>NZ_JBDLNV010000010.1:0-151929 GCF_046042785.1 Rhodococcus parequi
AGGAGCGGGCGCCGCGGGGGCGGCCGGTGCCGGCTTGGGGCCGGGGCGCGGGGCACCCGGCTTGGGGGCGGAAGCTCCGGGGGCACCGGGCTTCGCCGACGGACGCGGCGACTCGCCGCCCTCCGGCTTCGCATTCGCCGACGGGAAGGACTCCCGAAGACGACGCGCAACCGGGGCCTCGACGGTCGAGGACGCCGACTTCACGAACTCGCCCTGCTCCTTGAGCCGTGCGAGTAGTTCCTTGCTTGTGACACCGAGTTCTTTCGCCAACTCGTGCACGCGGGCCTTGCCTGCCACTGCTCTCCTCTACTGAGAGGTCGAGCGAGCGACTGGTGCCCGCACGACCTCGGTTATCTCCGATGGACGTTCATCGCTGGTGCTTCACGGTGTGCTCATGAGTGCTTGTGCCTGTTCTCTGAGGTACTGCTCGACATTCTCGAGTGTTGTTGCAGCTCGAGAGGTCTCGAGTGGTACTGCGTCCCGCGTTGTCCCTGCCCGGGTCGGACAGGTTCGAGTGAGTCGCCTACGACAACTCGGTGGCCTCGACCAACCGGTCGAGTTCCGAGGAGTCCAGACTTCCGGACACCCGCAGTGCTCTGCCGAATGCTCGGCGCCGCCCCGCTTCGCTCAGGCATTTCGGATCGCGATGCAGCCATGCACCGCGTCCCGGAAGCCGTCGCCTCGGATCGGACGTGAGAACGAATCCACCGGATTCGGCCTCACGTGCCACGACCCTGAGCAGGTCGGTGGCCAGCCCTTTCTGCCTACAACCGACACACGTGCGCTCCGGAATCTCACCCCGGACACGCGTCGACACAGACAGTTCACGCTGAACCATCGACCACTCTACCGCTGTATTGCCGTGAATTGCGCATCCCGTTTCTAAGCACCTGTCGTTTCGCGACCGACCTGTGACTCGGGACCGGGCGCGGCATCGCTGCGGATATCGATCCGCCAGCCGGTCAACCGCGCAGCCAGACGTGCGTTTTGCCCTTCCTTGCCGATGGCCAGCGACAGCTGGAAATCGGGGACGACGACGCGCGCCGCGCGTGCCTCGGGGTCGACGACAGTGACGGACACCACTTTCGACGGCGACAGTGCGTTGCCCACGAACTTCGCGGGGTCCTCGTCGTAGTCGATGATGTCGATCTTCTCGCCGGCGAGCTCGCTCATCACGTTCCGGACGCGCTGCCCCATCGGTCCGATGCAGGCACCCTTGGCGTTCAGGCCCGGCACGCGCGAATGGACCGCGATCTTCGACCGGTGGCCCGACTCGCGGGCGACCGCGACGATCTCGACGGAGCCGTCGGCGATCTCGGGCACCTCGAGCGCGAACAGCTTCCGCACCAGGTTCGGGTGCGTGCGCGACAACGTGATCTGCGGACCCCGCTGCCCGCGCGAGACGCCCACGACGTAGCACTTGATCCGGTCGCCGTGCTCGTAGGTCTCCCCCGGCACCTGCTCGGCCGGCGGAATGAGCCCCTCGGCGCCGTTGGCCTCGCTACCGATCCGGACCACGACCATGCCGCGAGCATTGGCCCGGGTGTCGCGCTGGATCACGCCGCCGACGATCTCACCCTCGTGCGTGGCGAATTCGCCGAAGCTGCGCTCGTGCTCCGCATCGCGCAGCCGCTGCAGGATCACCTGACGAGCGGTGGTCGCCGCGATCCGCCCGAACCCCTCCGGGGTGTCGTCCCACTCCTCGCCCACCTGGTTACCGTCGGCATCGACGTCACGGGCCATGACCCGGACGACACCGGACTTGGTGTCCACGTCGATGCGGGCGTGCGGCTGATGCCCCTCGGTGTGGCGGTACGCCGTCAGCAGGGCCGTCTCGATCGCCGCGATGATGGTGCCCGCGGAGATTCCCTTGTCGGCCTCGATTGCGCGCAGCGCTGCGATGTCGATATTCACTTGTCCGACCCTTCTTCGTTCTCTTCGTTCGACGCTTGCGCGTCAGCAGGCGCGACCCGACCCTCGGGAATCCCTCCCGCGAGCTCGAGCTCCTTCGCGTCCGGGCGCGAGAACTCCACCTGCACAACAGCTTTCCGGACATCTCCAAGTTCCACTCGACGCACGACCGGACCACCCTTGGCCTTGACGACGAGATCGACACCGCCGTCGGCGAGCCGCCCGATCCGGCCGGTCACCGACTCCTCCGCGAGTTCGACGAGCGCCTTGCGCCCCTGCGCGCGTCGCCAGTGCCGCTCCTCGGTGAGCGGCCGATCGATCCCGGGCGAGGTCACCTCGAGCGTGTACGGCGACTCACCGAAATCGGAGGTGGCATCGAACACGTCGGAGACGACGTGGCTCAGGCGGGCGACCTCGTCGAGCTCGAGTCCCGCATCACTGTCGACCATGATGCGCACGGAACTGTGCCGACCTGCGAGCGTGATGGTGACATCCTCGAGGTCGTAGCCCTCACGCCCGATGGGATCGGCGAGAAGCTCGATCACTCTCTCCCTCGACGGCACCGGCATCTGGGACGCTCCTCGCTTCAGTTGTAGTCATCGCTGACGTGCGGCGATCGCGTCGCACCTCGCCCTCGGCGAAGCACGACAAGACACACCACGGTGTGGACTGTGGAGTCCCAAGGGTATCGCGCCGCGGGAGTGATCGTGACCGCCCCGCGCGCCCGGGCCGCGTTTGCACGTCGCGACCTGCTCGGTGCCGCCGATCGCGTGACGGGCTGGCACCATGGTCACGTGCGAACGACCTTCCTCACCACCCCGGTATCGCGACGCGCCGCGCTGCGCGCCGCAGGCGGCGCCGTGCTGGGAGCGACCGCGCTCCCCCTCGTCGCCGGCTGTTCGTCCTCCGGTGACGCCGACACCCCGGCGGAGGTGGACGCGCTCACGGAACAGGCGCGTGCCGCTCGCCGCGACGCCGCGAACGCGACGGCCACCATCGCCGGCCGGCCCGACCTCGCGGCCGCCCTCGGCGTCATCGCGGCGGAGCGGACAGCCCACGCCGACGCCCTGGACGAGGAGATCGCGCGGGCCGCGAGCACACCGACGTCGTCGACCACCGCCACGACACCGGCCGCCGCACCGGTCCCCATCGACCAGTTGCGCGCCGATCTCGCGGGCTCGCAGCGTGACGCCGGCAAGCTCGCCCGGACACAGTCGGGGTACCGCGCAGGTCTCCTCGGTTCGATCAGCGCGTCGTGCGCCGCACAGCAGGTGGTGTTGCTGCCATGAGTTCCCAGAGCCCCGGTCCCGAACAGCAGGCGCTGATCGATGCGCTCCAGGCCGAGTACGCGGCAGTGTTCGCGTACGGCATCGTCGCCGCCTTCTCCAACAGCACCCGCTCCGACCTCGTCGCATCCGACACCGCGGCGCACCGTGCCCGCCGCGACGCGACACTCGACGCCCTCGCCGCCGCCGACATCGATGCGCCGGAACCCGAAGCCGGCTACACGATCCCGTTCGCGGTCACCGATCCGATCTCCGCCGCCCAACTGGCCGCGCAGGTCGAAGCGGACACCGCGGCCGCCTGGCTGTCGGTGATCGAACGCAGCCAGTCCGAGCACACCCGGGAAGTGGGTGTCACGGCCCTCACCGAAGCGGCCGTGCGCGGGGCGAACTGGCAGGCCATCCTCGGGGTGGCACCCGCGACGACAGCGTTTCCGGGCCGGCCCTGAGTTCTCCACTGAGCGGGAAAGCCTCTCGCGAATCGCCTTGCAGGACCTAGGTTCTGTGACACAGATCGCAACCGAGAGGATTTCCCGTGACGGAACGCACCATCGAACAGCGCCTCGACGACCTCGAGCGAATCGAGGCCATCAAGGCACTCAAGCACCGCTACCTGCGAGCGTGCGATGCCAAGGACGCCGATACCTTCCGCGCCTGCTTCATCGACCGCGGCGCGCAGATCGACTACGGCCCGCTCGGCAAGTTCGACGACGCCGACCCCATCGCCGAGGTGTTCCGCACCATCGCACTGCAGAAGGTCGACGGCAAGAACGTCATCCTCGACATGCATCACGCCTTCCACCCCGACATCACCCTGCGCGGCAACGAACTGGCGGAAGGCAAGTGGACGCTCGCCTTCCGCCAGGTCAACCTCATCGACGACACCGAGACCGTTCGATCCATCGAATACGTCGACGAATACGTGGTCGAGAACGGTGAATGGAAGATGTCGAAGTGTCAGTCGATCACGCTGTGGTCGATGACCCGACCGCTCGCCGAGGGCACCGTCGTCACCGAAGGCTGATCGGCGTCTCCCCACTCCCCGGCCCCCTGCGGTTCACCCTGCGCGGCTCGCCGCGGTTCACCCTGCGCGGCTCGCCGCGGTGGCATCAGTGCTGCCGCGGCGACCGCCACCGCCACGAACCCCGCCCCCACGTACAGCGCCGGCGCCAGCGCGTCCGTGTACCCGGTCGGCGTGAGACCACCACCCGCACCGAGGAACACCGCCGTCAGAATCGCGATGCCGAGCGCGACACCGATCTCGCGCAACGTCGAATTGATCGAACTGGCCGTCGCGTGATCGGCCTCCTTCATGTCGGCGAGCACCGCCGTCGCATTGGGCGCGAACGTCAATCCCATTCCGACACCGGCCATGACGAACGCGGGAACGAGACTCGAGTACTGCACCCCGGGCTCGATCAGACCCGCCATCCACACCAGCGACAGCCCCTGCAGGACCAGCCCGCTCACCAGCAGAGCCCGCAACCCGACGCGCGGCGCCAGCAGACCCGCGATCGGCGCGACGACCATCGGTGCTGCGGTCCACGGCAGCGTCCGCAGGCCCGCCGCGAACGGGCTGTACCCGGACACGATCTGCAGGTACTGCGACAGCAGGAACACCGCGCCCATCATGCCGAGGGTGAACGTCAGCGCGATGACGTTCGCGAGCGAGAACTGCCGGGACCGGAACAGCCGCAGCGGCATCACCGGGAACTCGGCCCGCGATTCCCGCACGAGGAACGCCGCGAGCAGCACGGCCGCGGCCACCAGTGAGCCGAGAACCGACATGCTGGTCCAGCCGTCGTCGTTGCCGTGCACGATGCCCCACACGCCGAGGAACACGGCGCCGCCCGCAAAGAGCACTCCCATCGGGTCGAGCGGTTGCCGCCGGCCCGTCGATTCCCGCAGCGCGTAGAGCACCAACGGGACTGCGAGCGCAGCGACCGGAACATTGAGCCAGAAGACGGCCTGCCACGACACCCCGTCGACCACCGCGCCACCGACGACCGGGCCGAGTGCGACACCGAGCCCGGACACACCGCCCCACACACCGATGGCGAGTGCACGCTTCGCGACTGGCACGGCACCCGCGAGCAGGGTCAACGACAGCGGCATGATCGCGGCGGCGCCGATGCCCTGGATCGCGCGGGACGCGATGAGCATCTCCGGGGTGGTCGACAACGCGGAGGCGATCGAAGCGGCCGTGAATACAGCTATGCCCCAAAGGAATATGCGGCGGCGGCCGAGCCGGTCACCGAGCGTGGACAGCGACAGCATCAGCGTCGCGAAGGCCAGGGTGTACGCGTTCATGAACCACTGCAGCTGGCCCACCGTCGCGTCGAGGTCCGCGCGGATGACCGGCAGCGCGCTCGTCATCACGAGGTTGTCGAGCGTCGCCATGAACATCGGGACGGAGGCGGCCACGATGGCCAACCACACGGGAACAGACCGCCCTGGCGGCGGCGCGGCGGCCGGCTCGGAAGGCCGCGGATCGAGTTGATCGGAAAGTGTCGTCATGTCGGCTCCTGAGGCCTGCGGACGGGAAAGACCGGGATCTGTCGGGAAGTACCCACTTGTAAGCATCGAATGATTACTTAACTCGACCGACGCTAGTTATCGAGTGATAACCTGTCAACATGTCGACGGCAGAAAAATCGGAGAAGCCCACGCGGATGAGCGCCGAGGCCCGGCGCGAGCTGGTGCTCTCGGCCGCAACCCGTGCCTTCGCTCGCGGCGGTTTCCACGGCACCAGCACCGACGCCGTCGCGAAGGAAGCCGGGGTGTCGCAGCCGTACGTGGTCCGCATGTTCGGCACCAAGGCCAACCTGTTCCGCGAGGTATTCGCGCACGCCATCGGCCGGATCATGGATGCGTTCGAGCCCGCCCTCGACCGCGTCGCCGAGGACCCGGAGAACGAGGAACTCTGGGCCCGGATGGGCGCGACCTACACCGAACTACTGGCCGACCGGGACCTGCTGCTCGTGATGATGCACGGCTTCGCGGCCGGATCGACACCCGAGATCGGCGCACAGGCCCGGGACTGGATGTCCAAGATCTACACGCAGATCCGCTCCCGCACCGGGTGCACCCCTGAGCACGCGCGCACGTTCATCGCGAACGGCATGCTGCTCAACACCCTCGTCGCGATGGAGGCGCCGCAGCACGCCGACCGTGATCCGGCGCTCGCCGAACTCTCCGTGTGCGCGTTCGGAAACAGCCTCGCCGCCGCGGTCGGCGACAGCGACTGACGTCGCATCCGGATTGCCCGGATCAGGGGTTGCAGATAGGGGATTCGTCGCGAATGCGGGCACCCCGGGTCGATCCCCTACCGATCCCCCCAATTGCCCCCTAACCCACCACTGATCGCTCCCACGGACGGCGCGCACGGGATGCAATGGCAATCGACACCGTCCGGTGTCGACCTTGGATCGAGCGACACATAGGAGCCACGATGTCCATCTCCGCGATCTTCAACGCCCTGCTCTCCGCGATGTTCGGCGCCAACTTCGGATTCGGCTCGGAAGGCGGCGACGGCAGTGCCGCCGGTTCCACGGGTGGCGCGAACGGCGGCGGCCAGGGCGGCGGCGGGTTCAACTTCGGATCCTGATACCGCACCGACCGGCGCCGGTGGACATCGATACGGTGTCCGCCGGCGCTCTTCGTTCTTCGTGGCTCACCTCAGACCAGGAAATGCGCTGCCTGTTCGGCGAGGTCGAGGACGGGTTGGGGCGCGATCCCGAGCACCAGCGTGACCACCGCCGCGACAGCAACCGCGGCCACCGTCGGCGCACTCGGCACCACCACGACCGGTGACGCGTCCTCGGAGGGATCCGCGAAGAACATCAGCACGACGACGCGGACGTAGAACACCGCGGCGATGGCGCTGCTGATCACGCCGACGATCACCAGCGGCACCGCTCCCCCGGACGCGGCCGCCTGGAACACCGCGAACTTGCTGACGAATCCGCTGGCGAGGGGAATGCCGGCGAACGACAACAGCAGCAGCGCGAAGGTCGCCGCCAGGAGCGGCGAGGTGCGGCCCAGGCCCGCCCACCGCCCCAGGTCGGTCACCTCGGCCCCCGAGGGGTCCCGCACCAGCGTCACGACCGCGAACGCGCCGAGAGTGCTGAAGCCGTACGCGAGCAGGTAGAACAGCGTCGCGGATACGCCCGCGTCGTTTCCCGCGATCACACCGGTGAGGATGAATCCGGCGTGCGCCACCGACGAGTAGGCCAGCATCCGTTTGATGTCGGACTGCGTGATCGCGAGGAGGGCGCCGAGCACCATCGTGAGGATCGCGACCGCCCACAGCACGGGACGCCAGTCCACGCTCAGTCCAGGTACCGCGACGTAGAAGACGCGTAGCGTCGCACCGAACGCAGCGATCTTGGTGGCCGACGCCATGAACGCGGTGATCGGCGTCGGCGCGCCCTGGTAGACGTCCGGGATCCACGAATGGAACGGCACCGCACCGACTTTGAACAGCAGCCCCACCGAGAGCATCGCCAGGCCCATCTGCGCGAGAATCGGGTCGCCGGCCTGCGCGTCGATGGCTCGGCCGATTCCGGGCAGGTCCACGGTGCCCGCGTAGCCGTACAGCAACGCCGTGCCGAACACGAAGAAGGCCGACGAGAACGCGCCGAGCAGGAAGTACTTGAGCGCGGCCTCCTGCGAGAGCAGTCGCCGGCGCCGGGCCAGCCCGCACAGCAGATACAGCGGCAGCGACAGCACCTCGAGCGCGACGAACATCGTCAGCAGGTCGTCGGCTGCGGGGAACAGCAGCATGCCGCCGATCGCGAACAGCGCCAACGGGAAGACCTCGGTCTGCGTCACGCCGGCCCGGGCGGCCTCCCGCTCGGCGTCACTGCCCGGCACCGCCGAGGCGCGCGGGGTGAACGCGTCCACGCCCCGCGCCGCCGCCGCGACGGACTCCGCCGAGGCCGCGGCGCGGTCGAGTCCGCGATCGGCGATGAGCAGCACCGACAGGAGCGAGACGCACAGGATGGTGCCCTGCAGGAACAGCGTGGGTCCGTCGATCGCGACCGATCCGACCGCCGCCGATTGCCTCGTGCCCGCGAGCGCGATCACCGCGACGCCTGCCGCGGCCAGCGCGCCGAACGTGAGCACGAGGTGGGCCGCGTAGCGCGTTCGCCGCGGCCAGAACGCCTCGACCAGCACGCCCACGACCGCCGCACCGAAGACGATGAGCATCGGCGACAGCAGGCTGTACTCGATGCTGGGAGCGGGCAAAACCGCGGGATTCATCGGGGTTCACCTCCGTCGTGCTCAGCGACGACGGGCGCCGGGTCCTGGCGGTCGATCGTGGTCAGCGTGCTGGTGACCGCCGGGGTGACGACGTCGAGGATCGGTTTCGGGTAGACCCCGAGGACCAGCAGCAACGCGATCAGCGGCGCCACCACCGCGAGTTCGCGGCGACGAAGGTCCCGGATCCGATCGATGCCGGAGGTGACGGGTCCCGTCATCATCCGCTGGTAGAGCCACAGGATGTACAGCGCCGCCAGCACGAGTGCGATCGTCGCGACGACCGCGGCCGCCGGGTAGCGCGTGTAGGTGCCGATCAGGACGAGGAACTCACTGACGAACGGTGCGAGTCCCGGCAGCGACAGCGTCGCCAGCCCGGCGATCAGGAACATGCCGGCCAGTACCGGCGCGGCCTTCTGCACGCCGCCGTAATCGGCGATCGCTCTCGTGCCGCGACGCGAGACGAGGAAGCCGGCCACCAGCATCAGTGCGGCGGTGGAGAAGCCGTGGTTGACCATGTAGAGCGTCGAGCCGCTCTGGCCCTGGCTGGTCATCGCGAACACCCCGAGCACGATGAACCCGAAGTGCGAGATGGAGGTGTACGCGATCAGCCGCATCACGTCGGTTTGCCCGATCGCGAGCAACGCCCCGTACACGATGCTGATCACCGCGAGCGTCACGACCAGCGGTGCGAAGTACTGTGCGGCGTCGGGGAACAACTGCAGGCAGTACCGCAGCATCGCGAACGTGCCGACCTTGTCGACGACGGCCATCATCAGCACGGCCGTCGCCGGTGTCGACTGCACCGCGGCGTCGGGCAACCAGCTGTGCAGCGGCCACAGCGGCGCCTTGACGGCGAACGCGAACATGAATCCGAGGAACAGCGCGTTCGCCACGGGGGCGCTCATCGCCAGTTCACCGGACGACACCGCGGCGACGATCGCCCGGAAGTCGAAGGTGCCCGATGCGAACGGGCTGTCCGCGCCGGCCGTGACGACGTACAGGCCGATGACCGCGGCGAGCATGACCAGTCCACCGAGGAGGTTGTACAGGAGGAACTTCACCGCCGCCCGCGAACGGCCCGGCCCCGGTTGCCCGAACCCGCCGATGAGGAAGTACATCGGAATCAGCATCGCCTCGAACAGCACGTAGAACAGCAGGATGTCGAGCGCCAGGAACGACATCAGGACCATCGACTCGACCACGAGGATCAGGGCGACGTACGCGTGCGCGGCACGAGGCCTGGTGTCGTCGGCGGAGACGTCCCGCCAGCCGGCGAGGAGCAGCAGCGGTACCAGCACCGCGGTGAGCAGCACCAGCGCCAGCGCGATACCGTCCAGGCCCAGCTCGTACCGGGTTCCGAACGCCGGTATCCACGAATGGGATTCGACGAACTGGTACTGCTCGCCCGCCGGTTCGAACCGCACCGCGAGTACGACGGCGATCGCGAGCGTCGCCAAGCCCACCACGAGCGCGAGCCACCGGGCCGCCGTCCCCCGCCGCGCCGGTAGCGCCGCGGCGGCCACCGCGCCCACCAACGGCAGCAGCCACAGCGTCGTCAGCCAGGGAAAGCTGTCCATCACACCCTCCCCACCAGTGCTGCCGCGACGACGAAGGCCGCGCCGACGAACATGTACAGGGCGTACGAGCGGACGAACCCGGTCTGCAAGCGTCGCAACGCCACCGACGCCCGTCCGAGCAGCGCGCCGACGCCACGGGTGGCGCCGTCGATCCCCTCGTCCTCCACCACCGTCAGCGCGCGCACCAGGCGCTGTCCGGGACGCATGAACACGGCCTCGTCGACGTCGTCGCCGTACAGGTCACGGCGGGCGGCCGTCGTCAGAGCGGATACGTCGGCGGGCGCCACCACGGGCACCGGCCGGGTTCCGAACTGCCGGTATGCGATTGCGGCGCCGACCAGCACCACCGCCAGCGTGACGGCGGTGATCACCCACACCGGGACGGCGAGTTCCCCGTGCTCGGCGGCCGCCCCGAACTCCGTCCACACCGGCTCGAGCCAGTGCTCGAGCGTGCCGCCGACCGCCAACAGGCCACCGGCGGCGACGGATCCGACGGCCAGCACGATCATCGGCGCCGTCATGACACCCGGCGCCTCGTGCGGGTGGACGTCTGGGGTGGCCCACCGGCGTTCGCCGAAGAACGTCATCAGCATCACGCGCGTCATGTAGAACGCGGTCAGCCCTGCACCCGACAGCGCGACGGCGCCGAGCGCCGCCCCACCGAGGCCGCCCGACCCGAACGCGGCCTCGATGATCTTGTCCTTCGAGAAGAACCCCGAGAAGGGCGGGATCCCGATGATCGCGAGGTAGCCCAGGCCGAAGGTCGCGAACGTGATCGGCATGACTGTCCGGAGGCCGCCGTAGCGCCGCATGTCCGTCTCGTCGCCCATGCCGTGCATCACCGATCCGGCGCCGAGGAACAAACCGGCCTTGAAGAAACCGTGCGCGAGCAGCAGCATGATCGCGAACGCGTAACCGGCGGGGCCGAGTCCGGCGGCCATCACCATGTACCCGATCTGGCTCATCGTCGACGCGGCGAGCGCCTTCTTGATGTCGTCCTTCGCGCATCCGATGATCGCGCCGAAGAGCAGGGTCACCGCGCCGACCAGGACGACGGCGACCTGGGCCCCCGGCGAGGCCTCGTAGATCGGCCCGGACCGCACGATCAGGTAGACGCCGGCCGTGACCATGGTGGCGGCGTGGATGAACGCCGACACCGGTGTGGGGCCCTCCATCGCGTCGCCCAACCACGACTGCAGCGGTACCTGCGCCGACTTGCCGCACGCGGCGAGCAGCAGAACCAGGCCGAGGGCGGCACTCACTCCCCCGCTCGTGTCGTCGACGCCACCGAGAACGTCGGCGAACGACACCGAGCCGAAGGTCGCGAACATGATCATGAGCCCGACCATCAGGCCCATGTCGCCGACCCGGTTGACCACGAATGCCTTCTTCGCGGCGGTGGCCGCGGTCGGCTTGTACTGCCAGAACCCGATCAGCAGATACGACGCGAGGCCCACGCCCTCCCAGCCGACGTAGAGGCCCAGGTAGTTGTCGGCGAGTACGAGCAGCAGCATCGCGGCGAGGAACAGATTGAGGTACGCGAAGAACCGTCGTCGACCGGGGTCCGTCTTCATGTAGCCGACGGAGTAGATGTGAATGAGCGATCCGACACCGGTGATGAGCAGTGCGAAGCACATCGACAGTTGGTCCAGGCGCAGCCCGAAGTCCACCTGCAGTCCTGCCACCGGGAGCCACGAGAACAGGTGCTGCTCCATCACCCGGTCGGAGCCGTCCCGGCCGACCATGTCGACGAACAGCGCGGCCGCGACCACGAACGACGCGAGCGCGGTGACGCACCCGAGCAGGTGTCCCCAGCGATCGCTGCGGTGGCCGGCGAGTAGCAGGACGGCGGCGCCGAACAGCGGCAGCGCCGGCAGGAGCCAGATGAGCGACTGAATGCCCGTCCCCCCGTTCATGTCAGTATCTCAGCAGGTCGGCGCCGTCGACCGAGGCCGACCGGCGGGTGCGGAAGATGGTCATGATGATCGCCAGGCCGATGACGACCTCGGCGGCGGCGACCACCATCGTGAAGAACGCGAACACCTGGCCGTCGAGGTTGCCGTGCATCCGCGCGAACGTGACGAACGCGAGGTTCGCGGCGTTGAGCATCAGTTCGATGCACATGAACACCACGATCGCGTTGCGGCGCAGCAGCACTCCCGCGGCGCCGATCGTGAAGAGCAGTGCGGCCAGGTAGAGGTAGTTGTCCGGGTTCATCGGGGCTCCTCCCCGTCGGCGCGTCCCCGGTCGGGCGGAAGGCTGCGTGGGGTGAGGATCCGGCTGACGGATTCCCGCGCGTACGTTCCGTCGGGCAGTCGCGCGGGCAGGTCGACGGCGTTGTGCCGCGCGTAGACGCCGGGGCTGGGCATCGGTGTGACACGTCTGGATTCGTCGGCGCCGCCGGCGCCCCACTCGCGGAACCGTTGCTGCGACATCTCCCGCTGGCCGAGTCGACGTTCGAAGCGTTCGCGGTGCGCGAGCACCATCGCGCCGATCGTCGCGGTGATCAGCAGCGCTCCGGTCATTTCGAACACCCACACGTACCGGATGAAGACGAGTTCGGCGATGCCCTCGACGTTGCCGCCCGACGCCGAGTTCGCTTGGTCGAGCCCGACGAAGCCGACCCGGCCGGAGCGGACCACCCCGACGGTGGCGTTGCCGAGGCCACCGATCAGCAGCAGCCCGAACCCGAGACCCGCCACGACGGCCGCGATGCGTTGCCCGCGCAGCGTTTCCACCAGCGAGTCCGACGAGTCGACGCCGACCAGCATGAGCACGAACAGGAACAGCATCATCACCGCCCCGGTGTAGACGACCACCTGCACGACACCGAGGAACAGCGCGCCCTGCGCGATGTAGAGCACCGCGAGCACGATCATGGTCATCGCGAGGCAGATCGCCGAGTAGACGGCCTTGGGTGCGCACACCACGCCGAGCGCCCCGAGTACCGCGACCGTGCCGAGAATCCAGAACTGGACGGCCTCACCGGTGGAGGTCCGGGTGAAGACCTCCGTAGCCAGCAGCGCGGTCGACTGTGCGGTCGCGGCATCCACTACGTCACCTCCGGCTCGGTCGCCGACGCGGGCGTCGGATCGGGCGTCGTATCGGGCGTCGTATCGGGCGTCGTATCGGGCGTCGTATCGGGAATCGGTTCGCCGACCGAGCCCATCACGTTGCCGCGGTAGTAGTCCTCGTCGGTGGTGCCCGGTGCCATGGGATGCGGCGGGGCCTGCATCCCCGATTGCAGCGGCGCGAGCAGGCGGTCCTTCCCGTAGATCAGGTCGGTGCGGTTGTCGTCGGCCATCTCGTACTCGTTGGTCATCGTGAGAGCTCGCGTCGGGCACGCCTCGACGCACAGTCCGCAGCCGATGCAGCGCAGGTAGTTGATCTGGTAGACGCGGCCGTACCGTTCGCCCGGCGAGTAGCGTTCGTCGTCGGTGTTGTCGGCGCCCTCGACGTAGATCGCGTCGGCCGGGCACGCCCACGCGCACAGCTCGCAGCCGATGCACTTCTCCAACCCGTCCGGGTGCCGGTTGAGCTGGTGGCGGCCGTGATAGCGCTCCGCGGTGGGGGTCTTCTGCTCGGGGTAGAACTCCGTGACGGGCTTCTTGAACATCGTCGAGAACGTCACACCGAAGCCGGCGACGGAGTCGAGGAACTCAGGCATCGAAATCCTCCCTTCCGGGGTGTCCCGACCGCACGAGCGGACGGTCGGGGCGGGGATCCTGTCCCGGCAGCGGAGGCACCGGGAATCCACCCGCCAACGGGTCGAAGGGTGTGCCGGTATCCGGCGCCGCCCCGCCCACGCGGCGGGCGCGCAGTCTCCGGTACAGCACCACCAGCAGGGCGAGGGCAACGACCGCGCCACCCACCACCAGGACGATCCACCGGCCCTCGTAGCCCTCGTTACGCAGCGCCCGGACGGTCGCGACGACCATGATCCAGGCGAGCGCGACGGGGATGAGGACCTTCCAGCCCAGGTTCATGAACTGGTCGTACCGCAGACGCGGGAGTGTGGCGCGCAACCACATGAAGACGAACAGGAAGCCCCAGACCTTGATCGTGAACCACAGCAGCGGCCACCATCCGGAGTTGGCGCCGTCCCACATGTTCAGCGGCCACGGCGCGTGCCAGCCGCCGAGGAACATCGTGGCGGCGAGCGCCGAGACCGTGACCATGTTGACGTACTCGGCCAGCATGAACATCGCGAACCGCAGCGACGAGTACTCGGTGTGGAAGCCGCCGACCAGTTCGCCCTCGGCCTCGGGGAGGTCGAACGGTGCGCGGTTGGTCTCGCCGACCATCGACGTCACGTAGATCAGGAATGCGGGCAGCAGCAGGAAGACGTACCAGTTCCCCTCCTGCGCGGCCACGATGCCCGACGTGGACATCGTCCCGGCATCGAGGAACACCGCCGCGAAGGTCAGGCCCATCGCCACCTCGTACGAGATGACCTGCGCGGTCGACCGGAGCCCGCCGAGCAGGGGGTACGTCGAACCCGACGCCCAGCCGGCGAGCACGATGCCGTACACGCCGACGGACGTGACGGCGAGGATGTAGAGCACCGCCACCGGAAGGTCGGTGAGCTGCAACGGTGTCCGGTGCCCCAGGATCGAGACCTCCGGCCCGAACGGGATCACCGCGAATGCCATGAACGCGGGAACGACCGCGATGACCGGAGCGAGCAGGTAGACGGGTTTGTCCACCGCGGCGGGAACGATGCCCTCCTTGAGCGCGAGTTTGACGCCGTCGGCGAGCGACTGCAGGATTCCGCGCGGACCGACCCGATCGGGTCCGACGCGCATCTGCATCCACGCCAACACCTTTCGTTCACCGTAGATCGCCAGTAGCACCGTCAGCACGAGGAAGACGAAGATGCCGAGCGCCTTCGCCACCACGAGCCACCAGGGGTCGTGTCCGAACATCGACAGGTCGGTGGCAGCCAATGTGCTCATCGCACGACCTCCCCGTGCGCGGGACGTCCGGTCACGCCGTCGTCCTCGGCCGGCCCGACTCGGACGACGTCCCCGGCCTGAGCCCCGAGTTGCCGGTACACCGCCGATCCGGGTGAGCAGATCGGCAGCCACACCACCCGGTAGGGCAGATCGGTGATCGCGAGCGGCAGCGTCACCGATCCGAGGTCGGTCTCGACGGTCACCGGATCACCGTCCTGCACACCCAGTTCGGCGGCGCAGTCGGCGGACAGTCGCACGACGGGCGGCCGCGCCGTTCCCGCGAGGAACGGCTCCCAGTCCTGCATGCGGCCGGCGTCGAGCAGCATCCGCCAGCCCGCCAGCACCGCTTCCCCGGGGCCGGGTTCGGGGGTCGTCGGCGGCGGCGTCCCCACCATCGGGGGACGCGCCCCCTGCCAGAGGCCGAGGTGGTCGAGTTCGGCCCGGGCCGCCGCGACGTCGGGCACCCCCAGCGGCCTGCGCGTCTCGGCGGCGATGGCGTCGAGCACACGAAGATCGGGCAGGGCTCCGGTTCGGGGCAACGCCGTCTCGAACGGCCGCACCCGCCCCTCCCAGTCCACGAAGCTGCCGGACTTCTCGGCGACCGGCGCGACCGGGAACACGACATCGGCGCGATCCGTCACGGCGCTGTGCCGAAGTTCGAGGCTCACCACGAATTCGGCGGCGTCGAGCGCGGCGAGGGCTGCGCGCGGATCCGGGAGGTCGTCGGGGTCGACACCACCGACGACGAGGGCGTCGATGTCGCCGGACGTCGCGGCGGCGAGGATGCCGCCGGTGTCGCGTCCGACGCGGGCAGGCAGGTCCGGGACCTGCCACATCTGCGCGACCCGGCGCCGGGCCTCCGGATCGACGAGGGGCCGTCCACCCGGCAGCACACCCGCGAGTGCGCCCGCGTCGAGTGCGCCGCGCTCCCCCGCGCGCCGCGGAATCCATGCCACCCGCGCCCCGGTCTCCGCGGCCAGCGCAGCCACGGCTGTGAGGGTGCCGGGAATCGCCGCGGCGCGTTCCCCGACGACGATCACCGCACCGGGACGACGCAGGAATTCGGATCCGGCCAGTTCGTCGAGGATCGACGGCTCGTCGCCCGGTACGGCGCGGAGCAGTCGCCCGGACATCTTTTCGAGCCCGCGGGTGGCGAAGGGCGCGATCGAGAGGATCACCGCGCGCTTGGTGCGCACCGCCTTCCGCAGCCGCAGGAAGACGATCGGCGACTCCTCCTCGGGTTCGAACGCGACGAGCACGACGGCGGTCGCGTTCTCGAGGTCCTCGTACGTGACGGCACCGGGACCGAGTCCACGGCCGGCGACGTACGCCGTCAGGAAGGCGGTTTCCTCCGCCGAGTGCGGCCGCGCACGGAAGTCGACGTCGTCGGTGCCGAGCACCACACGCGCGAATTTCGCGTACGCGTACGCGTCCTCGTAGGTGGCACGACCGCCGACCAGCACCCCGGCGCGGCCGGCCGCCGCGATCAGGCCCCGGGCCGCGAGGGTGAGCGCCTCCGGCCACGACGCCGGCCGCAACTGCCCTGCGCCGTCCCGCACCAGCGGGGTCTCCAACCGGTCCGGCTGCGTCGCGTAGGTGAACGCCCACCGCCCCTTGTCGCAGTTCCATTCCTCGTTGACCTGGGGATCGTCGCCGGCGAGACGGCGCAGCACCGTGCCGCGGCGGTGATCGGTGCGTTGCGCGCACCCGCTCGCGCAGTGCTCGCACACGCTCGGCGTGGACACCAGATCGAACGGCCGGGCCCGGAATCGGTAGGCAGCGCCGGTGAGGGCGCCGACCGGGCATATCTGGACCGTGTTCCCCGAGAAGTAGGAGTCGAAGGGCTCGTCCTCGCCGATGCCCACCTGTTGCAGGGCACCGCGCTCGAGCAGTTCGATCATCGGGTCGCCGGCGATCTGGCGCGAGAACCGGGTGCACCGCGCGCACAGCACACACCGCTCCCGATCCAGCAGCACCTCGCTCGACAGCGGAATCGGTTTGGGGAAGGTGCGTTTGACGCCGCCGAACCGGGAGGCCGCGCGCCCGCTGGACATCGCCTGGTTCTGCAGGGGGCACTCGCCACCCTTGTCGCACACCGGGCAGTCGAGTGGGTGGTTGATCAGCAGCAGTTCCATGACGCCCTTCTGGGCGCGGTCGGCGGACTCCGACGTGACCTGCGTGCGGACGACCATGCCGTCGGTGGCGACCGTCGTGCACGACGCGAGCGGCTTGCGCTGGCCCTCGACCTCGACGAGGCACTGGCGGCACGCACCGACCGGGTCGAGCAGGGGATGGTCGCAGAACCGCGGGATCTGGATGCCGATGCCCTCGGCGGCCCGGATGACGAGCGTCCCCTTCGGAACGGTGACCTCCACGCCGTCGATCGTGAGTGTGACGCGGTCCGACGGCACCGGCTGCCCCGACGCGTCGGATCCCATGTTGACGGTCACGATTTTCCCCCTTCCGGTCCGGACGGGACCCGGGCGACGAGCGCCGACGCCTCGGGGTCGAACGGGCACCCCGCACCCGCGATGTGCGCGACGTACTCGTCGCGGAAGTACTTCAGCGACGACATGATCGGGCTGGCGGCACCGTCACCGAGCGCGCAGAACGACTTGCCGAGGATCGTGTCCGAGACGTCGAGCAGCTTCTCGAGGTCCTCTTCACTGCCCTCGCCGCGTTCGAGCCGTTCGAGGATCTGCACCAGCCAGTACGTGCCCTCGCGGCACGGCGTGCACTTGCCGCAGGACTCGTGCGCGTAGAACTGCGTCCAGCGCAACACGACCCGCACGATGCACGTCGTCTCGTCGAAGATCTGCAGGGCCTTGGTTCCGAGCATGGATCCGGCCGCGGCGACGCCCTCGTAGTCGAGCGGCACGTCGAGGTGCTCGCCGGTGAGGATCGGGGTCGACGACCCGCCCGGCGTCCAGAACTTCAGCCGATGTCCGGCGCGCACCCCTCCCGCGAGATCGAGCAACTGCCGCAACGTGATCCCGAGCGGGGCCTCGTACTGTCCGGGCTGTGCCACGTGACCCGAGAGCGAGTACAGCGTGAATCCGGGCGACGCCTCGCTGCCCATGCCCCGGAACCATTCCGGCCCGCGCAGGATGATCGGCGGGACACTCGCGATCGACTCGACGTTGTTCACCACGGTCGGACACGCGTAGAGACCGGCGACGGCGGGGAACGGCGGCCGCAGTCGGGGTTGCCCCCGCCGCCCCTCGAGCGAATCGAGCAGCGCGGTCTCCTCCCCACAGATGTAGGCGCCGGCACCGGCGTGCACGACGATGTCGAGGTCGTAGCCCGAACCGAGGATGTCGCGCCCGAGGTAGCCCGCGTCGTAGGCCTCGGCGACGGCCGCCTGCAGTCGCCGCAGGACCGGCACCACCTCGCCGCGCAGGTAGATGAAGGCCTGCCCGGCGCGGATCGCATACGCCGCGATGACGACACCCTCGATCAGCGCATGGGGCGTCGCGAACATCAACGGAATGTCCTTGCACGTACCCGGTTCCGACTCGTCGGCGTTGACGACCAGGTAGTGCGGTTTGGCGGTGCCGTCGGTCGCCGGGTCCTGCGGGATGAACGACCACTTCATGCCGGTGGGGAACCCGGCGCCGCCGCGACCGCGCAGTCCGGCGTCCTTGACGGTCTGGATCACCTCGTCCGGATTCATCCGCAGCGCCTTGCGCAGCGCGGTGTATCCGTCGTGGCCGTGGTAGGCGTCCAGGGTCCACGACCGGTCCTCGTCCCAGTGGCTGCTCAGCACCGGGGCGAGCGGCGTCGCCGCGTCCGAGCGCGCCTGCCGCAGGCCTGCGAGAGACGCCGGTCCCGCTCCCCCGCCCGCGTCCACGGCACCCTGTCGACGGTCGGGGAACCCTGCCAGGATTCGCGCGGTGTCCCGGAACGAGCACAGCGGAGCGCCGCGGGTGGGCGTCACCTGCTCACCCGCCCGCAGGGCGTCGACGACCGTCGTCGCCGACGCCGGCGTCTGGTTGTCGAAGAACTCCCAGTTCACCATCATGACGGGCGCGAAATCGCAGGCCGCGTTGCATTCGATGTGTTCGAGGGTGACCGCCCCGTCCGCCGTGGTCTCGCCGTCACCGATGCCCAGATGGTCGCGGAGCGCCGCGTGGATCGCGTCGCCGCCCATCACCGCGCAGAGGCTGTTGGTGCACACCCCGACGTGGTAGGTGCCGGTCGGCTCGCGCCGATACATCGTGTAGAACGTGGCGACCGCCCTCACCTCGGCCGCGGTGAGCCCGAGTTGCACTGCGCAGAACTCGATTCCGGCCTGCGAGACGTAGCCGTCCTCGGCCTGCACGAGGTGCAGCAGCGGCAGCAGCGCCGAGCGCGCGGTGCCTCGCGTCTCGTCGCCGTCGGTCCGGTAGCGGGCGACGATCTCCTCCGCGTCCGCCGCGAGACGGGCCGCGACGTCGGGAGGGTATGCGGCCCGCTCGTGCGGACGCGGACCCAACTCGAGGAACACCGGCCCCGTGGCACGCGGTTCGGTCATCGGTCCACTCCCCCCATGACTGGGTCGATGCTGGCGACCGACGCGATCACGTCGGCGACCATCCCGCCCTCGCACATCGCCGCCACCGCCTGCAGGTTCGTGAACGACGGGTCGCGGTAGTGCACCCGGAAGGGACGGGTTCCGCCGTCGCTGACCATGTGCACACCCAGTTCGCCCCGCGGCGACTCGACCGGCACGTACACCTGGCCGGGCGGGACCCGGAACCCTTCGGTGACGAGTTTGAAGTGGTGGATCAGTTCCTCCATCGAGGTGCCCATGATCCGCCGGATGTGTTCGAGCGAATTCCCGAGTCCGTCGGCGCCGACGGCGAGATCGGCCGGCCACGCGATCTTCCTGTCCGCCACCATCACCGGACCCGGCCGGAGCCGGTCGAGGCACTGTTCGACGATCCTCAGCGACTGCGCCATCTCGTTCACCCGGACGAGGTAGCGGCCGTAGCAGTCGCTGCCGGTGTCGGTGACGACGTCGAATTCGTAGGATTCGTAGCCGCAGTAGGGATCCGACCTCCGCACGTCCAGCGGAAGCCCGGTCGCCCGCAACACCGGGCCGGTGACGCCGAGCGCCATGCAGCCGGTCAGGTCCAGGTACCCGACGCCCTCGGTACGGGCCTTCCAGATCGGGTTCTCGTTCAGCAGGTCCTCGAGGTCGCGCAGCCGCCGCGGCATCAGGTCGAGCAACTCACGCACCTTCGGCACGGCGCCGTCGGGCAGATCCTGCGCCAGCCCGCCGGGCCGCACGTACGCGTGGTTCATGCGCAGTCCGGTGATCATCTCGAATATGTCGAGCACCAGTTCGCGTTCCCGGAACCCGAACAGCATCGGGGTGATCGCGCCCAGTTCCATGCCACCGGTCGCGAGCGCCACCAGGTGGGAGGAGATCCGGTTGAGCTCCATCAACAGCACTCGCACGACGGTCGCCCGCTCGGGGATCCGATCGGCGATGTCGAGCAACTTCTCGACGCCCAGGCAGTACGCGACCTCGTTGAAGAACGGCGACAGGTAGTCCATTCGCGTGACGAACGTGACGCCCTGGGTCCAGTTGCGGTACTCGAGGTTCTTCTCGATCCCGGTGTGCAGATAGCCGATTCCGCAGCGCGCCTCGGTGACGGTCTCGCCTTCGATCTCGAGGATCAGCCGCAGGACGCCGTGGGTCGACGGATGCTGAGGCCCCATGTTGACGACGATGCGCTCGGCACCCGCGTCGTGGGCGGCGTGCGCCGCGTCCACCAGGTCGTCCCAGTCCTGACCGCCGACGGTGAACACTGCATCGCCGCTGTCGGTCTCACCGGTGCTCTCGCGAGGACGGTTCACTGGTACGCCCTCCTCTCGTCCGGCGGCGGGATCTTCGCCCCCTTGTACTCGACGGGGATGCCGCCGAGGGGGTAGTCCTTGCGCTGCGGGTGCCCCGTCCAGTCGTCGGGCATCTCGATCCGGGTGAGCGAGGGGTGGCCGTCGAAGACGATCCCGAAGAAGTCGTACGTCTCACGCTCGTGCCAGTCGGTGGTCGGATACACCGCGTACAACGACGGGAGGTGCGGGTCCGCATCGGGCACAGCCACTTCCATGCGGACCCGGCGGCAGTGGGTGACCGACATCAGCGGGTACACCGCGTGCAGCTCGCGGCCCGGATCCTGCGGGTAGTGCACGCCGCTCACACCGAGGCACAACTCGAAGCGCAGGGACGGGTGGTCCCGCAGACGTCGCGCGAGGACCGGCAGGTGCTCGCGCCGCACGTGCAGCGTCAGTTCACCGCGGACGACGACGACACGCTCGACCGCGTCGTCGAACAACACACCCACGGCGTCGAGCGCATCGGCGAGGGTGTCGACGAACTCGTCGAACCATCCGCCGTACGGGCGGGGTGTGCCACCGGGCAACGTGACCGGGCGGATCAGCCGTCCGTACCCGGAGGTGTCGCCCGTGCCGCCGACACCGAACATCCCCTGCCGCAGGCCGATCATCTCGCCGCCGGCGACGCGTTCGGGCGGCACGGTGCCCTCCGGGCCGGCGGTCGCCTCGGGGTCCGGCCCGCCCTGCACGTTGCCGCGATCGGTCGCCATCACCTCACCGTCCCCGCTGTGTGGCTCGGGAGGCCGAGGTCGACGACGGGCCTCGCCGCCAGTGCTGCCGTCTCCGCCGCCCGGACGGCCACCTCGCGGTTGACGCCGAGAGGGGTGTCCTGGATCTTCGCGTGCAAGGCGAGAATCGCGTTGAGGAGCATCTCGGGCCGCGGCGGACAGCCCGGCAGATAGATGTCGACAGGAACGACATGGTCGACGCCCTGCACGATCGCGTAGTTGTTGAACATGCCGCCCGAGGACGCGCACACCCCCATCGCGAGAACCCACTTGGGTTCGACCATCTGGTCGTAGACCTGCCGGAGCACCGGGGCCATCTTCTGGCTCACTCGTCCCGCCACGATCATCAGATCGGCCTGCCGGGGCGAGGCTCGGAAGGCCTCCATCCCGAAACGTGCGAGATCGAAGCGCCCGGACGTGGTCGCCATCATCTCGATCGCACAGCACGCGAGGCCGAACGTCGCCGGCCACAGCGAGCCCTTACGGGCGTACCCGGCGACGGTCTCGACCGTGCTCAGCAGGAAGCCACCCGGTACCTTCTCTTCGAGCCCCATCCTTCGTTCGCCTCCGCTCCGTGGTCGTCTCGAGTTCCGCTAGTCCCAGCTCAACCCCCCACGCCGCCACTCGTAGACGTAGGCGACGGACACGTTGAAGACGAACACCGCCATCGCGGCCAGACCGAACATGCCCAGGGCGTCGAAATGGACGGCCCACGGGTACAGGAAGACGATCTCGATGTCGAAGATGATGAACAGCATCGCCGTCAGGTAGTACTTCACCGGGATGCGTTGCCCGCCTGCCTGCCCGCCGGGTTGCTCCATCGGCTCGATGCCGCACTCGTACGCCTCGAGCTTCGCCCGGTTGCGTCGCCGGGGTCCGACCGCGGACGCGACGAACACGGAGAAGACCGCGAAGGCCACCGCGATGGCACCCAACACGAGAATCGGCACGTAGGCGTTCACCTGCCTCAGCTCCTCCGGTCGCGAGCCTCGGCCGTCCGGTGCCGGACGGTCGACCGAGCTGGTTCAGGAGCAGTGCGTGTCCGACAAGCTTTGTCGGCCCCTTCTGCCTGTGCGCCAGCCCGTACGGCAATCACGGACGGCGGGTAGCCAGGGACGACGCACAATCACGCAATCAGGAAAACCCACCCGCCGAATGTGATCTACGCCTCAGCCTACCCAGATTGCCCCCCGGCTTGGCTTCGGTTTTACCCGCGAGTCTTCCGGCAACGGGATCGACACGGGCCGGACGCGACCGCGTCACGCGGGCCGGAGCAGCGCTACCACCGTCTGGGCCAGGGCGAACGGATCGATCGGGTGCTGGACCACTCCGTCCGCCCGCGACCAATCCGCCAACCATCGGTCGTCGGCGCGTCCGGTGAGCACCACGATCGGCGGGCACACATCGAGTTCGTCGCGGAGTTGCTTGGCGATGCCCATTCCGCCCGTCGGCTGCGCCTCGCCGTCGAGCACCACCAGGTCGATACCGCCCGCATCCAGTTCCCGAACGACCACGGCCCCCGTCGCGACCTCGAGGTACGCGAACTCGGGCAGGTCCGGGTGCGGCCGGGGACCCAGCGCACCGATCACCCGCTCGCGTGTCGAGGCGTCGCTGCTGTAGACGAGCACGCGCAGCGTCACGGAGTCATCGGAGCGCACGGTCGGATTGTCCACGATCCAGATGCTACGACCGCAGACCCCGGCGCACCGGGAGGCGAGTCCGATTTCAGCCGCGGCGCCCTCCGGTCGCCCGGGCGCGGGTCAGAATCCGGGCGCCGCCACCGGTACGTACCGGAACTGACCGGACGCCGACTGGAACGTCCCGAGGGCACGGTCGATGTGCGATGCAGAGGTGACGAGCACGGCACCGTCCGCCCCTGCCGCGGACAGGATCTGGGCGGTGTTGCGTGCGTTGTCGACGGTCGAGAACGAATCGTTCTCGAGGATGATGTTCGCGGGATTGACACCCCGGAGCACGAGACCGGCGAGCATCGCCTGCGCCTCGGTGTACGGCAGAGGCTGCGTCGGCCCGCCGGAGACGATCACCTTGTTGGCCGGATGCAGGCGGGCGATCGCGGCGGCCGTGTTCAGCCGGGAGTTGAGGACGGCCGGCAACAGGCCGTCAGCATTCAAGCGGGCGCCCAGCACCACGATGTACCGGGAGGCCGGGTCGCCGGTGGTGAGGTAGGAATGTGCGGCGGTGTACTGACCGAGCGACGACACGGTGTCCGAGATCCCGGACGCCGCGGTGTACTCCAGGGTGTCGATGCCCTGGGTGATGAGTCCCGGGATGTTCAGCGAGGCCGCGTGTGCCGGCACAGCGGCGACGACTGGCAGGGCGGCCACAGCGGCCGCGACGACGATCGTTCTCAACTTCTGCATTCGCCTGCGTCTCCCAGGTTCGGCGGTCTGTATCGATTGCGCGGGTCACACCCTACGGGCGAAACGGGCACCCGTCATCCGTTCGCCCGACACCGACCGCTGACCACCGCAGATCTAGCCGCGCATCTCGTAGGCGCCGTCGTACTCGGCGACCTGTTCCCACACCCGATCGAATCGGGCGGCATCCACCACGGGCTTGCGGATCACGCCGAGCGCCCACTCCTGTTGCGCCTCCGTCGACGACGGCTTGCCGTGCAACGCCACTGCGTGGCCGGAGAAGTCGCGGATGAGGATGTCGAAGATCTGCTCGACGAGGTCACGGTCGACTCCGACGATGTCGCCCTGCTCGAGAATCAGCTGCCCGTAGACCACCAACTCGAAGAGATGTCCGAGCGTCAGCAGGAAGTCGAGATCCGCGAGCTGGGCGTCGTCGGGCCCGGCAGTCGCCAGAAGCTCACGGAACGCGAGCGCCTGCTCGTAGAACCGCGCGACGTTGGGGATGTCGCCGTGTTCGACGTACGCACGGGTCCAGTCGTGGAACTGCACTTTCCCCGAACCCCGCGCCGGGCCCTGCTGCCAGAAGAACTCGTCGTCCGCGTCGTCGCTGCGGGTACCGATCTCCGGATACTCGGCGGGGGCGAACAGGTAGTTCGGCATGAACTTCAGGATGAGTGCGACGTTGACGTGCACGGTGCCCTCGAGTTTGGGCAGCGTGCCGATCAGTTCGGCGGCTTCCCGGAAGTACGTGTCCTTCTCGTAGCCCTTCGCGGCGATGACGTCGTGCAGCAGCGCCATCACGGTCTCGCCCTCGGAGGTGACCTTGGCCTTGGTCATGGGGTTGAAGAGCAGGTACCGCCGGTCCTCGGGACCCGCGCTGCGGAAGTAGTCGACGGCGCGAGCACTGAACAGCTTCATCGCGATCAGCCGGGCGTAGGCGTCGACGAAGTTGGCCCGCACGTGCGGAAAGTCGGTGACGCGCTTGCCGTACAGAATCCGGTTGTGCGCGTGCGTGATCGCCTCGTAGAACGCGTGTTCGCACATCCCGATCGACGCCGTACACAGGTTGAACTTGCCGACGTTGACGGTGTTGAGAGCCGCAGAGAACGCCTCCGGTCCGGTGTGCAGTATGTCCTGCTCACGTACCGGATAGTCGCGGAGCGCAAAGGTGCTGACGTACATCTGGCCGTGCACGACGTTGTCGATCAGCCGGTAGTGCAGGTGCCGACTGTCCACGACGAAGAACACGTAACCGTCGGCGCCCTCGACGTCGGTGCGCCGCCCGAAGACCGACACCATGCCGGCGACGTTGCCGTTGCCGATGTAGTACTTGGTGCCGTTCGCGCGGAAGACCGCGTCGCCGGCGCCGGCAGCTGCCTCCGGGGTGAGCAGCATGTCGGTGGAGTAGACGTCGGCGCCGTGATCGCGTTCGGACAGACCGAATGCCATGACACCGCCGGCGTCGAGTTGCTCGGCGGCACGCTGCCGGGCTGCGGCATTGGCGCTCATCCAGATCGGCCCGAGACCGAGCACCGTCACCTGCCACAGGTACCAGTACGCGAGTCCGTAGAAGCCGAGGATCTCGCTCAGCGCCGCGTTACGGGCGGCGTCCCAGCGCTTGTTGGGGTCGCCGTGCGCATCGGCCGCGGGTGTGAGGAAGGTCGCGAACAGCTTCTCGTGCCCCACGAAGTCCAGGAAATCGCCTGTCCACACCGCATGGAGGTCGTCCTGGAGCAGGCGCCGCTTTCCCCGGGACTCGAACCAGGCGATGGTCGCACGCAGCAGCCTGCGCGTGTTCGGATCGAGGTCCACGGGGTCGTAGTCACGCGGGTTCAGCAGCAGTTCGCCCAATGTCCTCGCCCTCCGCAGTGTGGATGGGTCACCCGGTCGGGTTCCTCCACGTCCACTGTGCGCCAGACGGCCCGCCGTTGCGGGGAATCCTCCGGAAATCTTGTCCCGCCGATCACCCACTGCTACGTTCTGACACAGAGATACATGTTTGTTCCACTGTCCCACTCTCGGCAGAAGGCACTCATGACGTCACCTCGTTCCGACTCGGCATTCGACGCCCTCATCCGCGAAGCCGAACCCGTGCTCGTCGACGACGACACCACCGAGCACTCCCTTCCGCTCGGCCCCGATTCGCTGGTCTGGAAGTTCTACGGCGACGTCCGCGGGCTCCTCGGCTTCCAGCGGCTGGCCGGCACCGAGAACTGCATCGAACAACTCGGGAAGGCCGTGGAGGACCACTCGGTGATCTTCTCGGACACCCTCGGCCGGGCGCGGCGCAGCGGACCGCCGATCATGAAGACGGTCTACAGCGAGGATCCTCATCACTGGGGTCGCACCGTCCGGGACTTCCACCGATCCATCAAGGGCACGGTCTCCGACGGGTCGCGATACCACGCGCTCAATCCGGAACTCTTCTACTGGGCACACGCGACGTTCGTCGATCAGGTCCTGTTCGTCACCGACACGTTCATCCGGCGCCTCTCCTACGACGAGAAGGTCCGGATCTTCGAGGAAAGCAAGCGCTGGTATGCGCTCTACGGGGTCAGCGCCCGGAACGAGCCACAGACGTACGAGGAGTTCGTCGAGTACTGGGACGCGATGCTCGACCGTTTCGTACCGACGAAGACGATCGTGTACGCGACCGGCTACATCCGCAAAGGCGTCCCACGGCCGCGGCGCATCCCGGCCCCGGTGTGGGCCGTCCTGTCCGCGCCGATCGACGCGTTCACCCGCAACATCGTCGTCGGGACGCTTCCGGCCCAGATGCGTGAGGTCTGCGGGCTGGAGTGGAACGCGAAGAAGGAGAAGCGCTTCCAACGGTTCGCGCGGGCGATGCGCGCATCGAACCCGGTGTTCAACCGGCTTCCGCTCGGCGCGCTCTACCTGCCCTGGGCCCGCGACGCGTGGCGACGCGTGGGCGTCGATCCCCGCCCCCTGCACAACCGACCGGCTTGACCCACGACACCGAACGCCCAGGAGTGCTCATGCGTAACAAGCAGTTGGCCCCGGTTCCCGCGGGCAGCGATCTGAGACCCATTCACGGCACGGGCGATCCGGGCGTGATCGAGGTGTTGCGTTTCGTCCGCGATCCGCTCGCGATGGTGGCCCGCCGACGGGAGTTGTTCGGCGACATCACGTATCTCAATGCGTTCGGAATCAAGTTCGTCGTCCCTCTCACCGCCGACGGTTCCGAGGCGGTCGCGATGAACCGGCAGAAGGCGTTCGCCAACGAACCCGCCTGGGGCTTCCTGATCGGGCCGTTCTTCCGCCGCGGGATCATGCTGATGGACTTCGAGGAGCACCGCCACCATCGGCGGATCATGCAGCAGGCGTTCACGAATACGCACCTCAAAGGGTACCTGCAGGACATGCAGCCGATGCTCGCCGATCGCGTGGCGCACTTCCCGGTAGGTGACGGCATCCGACTGCTCGACGAGTTCAAACAGTTGACGCTGGATCTGGCGCTCGAGATCTTCCTGGGTCTCGATCTTCCTCGTGCCGAGGCGGACCGGATCAACAAGGCTTTCGTGGACTGCGTCGCCGCGGGGTTGTCGATCATCCGCAAGAACGTTCCGGGCACCAAGTGGTCGCGCGGGCTGGCCGGACGCCGGACACTCGAGGAGTTCTTCTACCGGCATCTGCCGGCGAAGCGCGCGACCGCGACCCCGGACCTGTTCTCGGTGCTGTGCCACGCCCGGTCCGAGGACGGCCACACCTTCAGCGACGAGGACGTGGTCAATCACATGATCTTCGTTCTGATGGCCGCGCACGACACCTCCACCATCACGCTCACGACGATGGCGTACTACATGGCCAAGCACCCCGAGTGGCAGGCCCGTGCTCGCGAGCAGTCCCGCGCGCTTCCTCCCGAGATCTCGTACGACACCCTCGACCGGTTCACCGTGCTCGACGCGATCATGAAGGAGTCGCTGCGCCTGAACGCTCCCGTGCCCGGACTCCCCCGCCGGGCCGTCGAAGACACCGAGATCTGCGGTCACTTCATCCCGAAGGGCACCTACGTCAGCGCCATCAGCATGGTCAGCCACCACGATCCGGCGCTGTGGACCGACCCCGAGCGGTTCGATCCCGACCGGTTCTCGCCGGAGCGCGGCGAGGACCGAGTGCACCGCTACGCGTGGATGCCGTTCGGCGGCGGCGTGCACAAGTGCATCGGACTGTACTTCGGGCAGATGGAGATCAAGACGATCATGCACAACCTCCTGCTGCGGTACGAGTGGTCGGTGCCCGACGACTACGAGTGGAAGCTCGACAACTCGACGCTGCCGGTACCCAAGGATCATCTGCCCGTCCGGATGCGCCCGCTGCAGGGAGCACGATGACGACCGCCGACAGCCGATATGCTCCCCCTGATGTCCACACCATCCGAGTCCGCCGCCCCGTCCGTGTCACCGGAACAGGTGATGCTCGACGCCGCTCGCGCGGAGTTCGAGCGCTACGGGATCCGGCGCACCAACATGGACGACATCGCGCGCCGGGCGGGCGTCTCCCGCAGCACCCTCTACCGGCGCTTCCCCAACAAGGACGTCCTCGTCGAGACCCTGCTGATGCGCGAGACGGCGCTGTTCTTCGGAGAACTGGACCGGGTGGCCGCGGACCGGGATCCACACGGCGCGGTGATCGAGTGTTTCGCTCGCGGCGTCCGCATGGCGCAGGAGATACCGCTCATCGCCCGGATCCTCGAGAGCGAACCGGAGATGATCCTCGGGCTCAGCACCCGCACGGACGGGGCACCCATCGCGCAGGCCGCCGCGCAGGTCACGGTCGCGCTGCGGCGCAGCGGCGTCACGATGTCCGACGACGACCTGCGCGCGGTCTCCGAGATCCTCGTCCGCATCGCGGTCTCGTTGATGCTCAACCCGCAGGGGCAGTTGGATCTCTCGGACCCGGCGGCGGTCCGCCGCTACGCCGAGCGTTACCTGGTACGCCTGGTCTGGTGATCGCTGCGCTCGGCTTCGAGCGCACGCTGCCGAGGAGGTCCTCGTGACTTCGCTCGCGCCAACCGGTTTCGGTGAACGTTCGGCGACTCCGCCACCCGGCATCGGCCCGGCGCTGCTGGACGCGTTGCTCCGGCAACTTCCCCCGTCCGCGGATCGACGCTCCGCACGCGCCCCGTTCACCGGCGACCGACTCCCCGCTGTGCCGCAATCCGATCCGCTCGCGGTGGCAGCCGCCGCGACCACCGCCCGCGCCGCGCAGGCGCGGTGGGCCGAGACACCCGTCGGTGATCGCGAGCGGGTGGTGCGGCGCTTCGCCCGTGCCCTGATCGCTCACGAGCGCGAACTGTGCGACCTCATGCAGTGGGAGACCGGCAAGGCCCGGGTCCACGCCGCGATCGAGGTACAGGGCGTGATCCAGGTGGCCACCTACTACGGCCGGACCGGCGCCCGGCATCTGGAACCACGCCGCGCCGCGAGCGCGGTCCCCGGCGTCGTCACGGCCCGGGTGACCCACCGCCCCAAGGGCCTCGTCGGAGTGATCGCACCGTGGAACTACCCGCTGTTCCTCGCGGTCGGCGACGTCATCCCCGCCCTCGTGGCCGGGAATGCGGTCCTGAGCAAAGCCGATTCGCAGACGCCGTTGACCCTCCTGTCGGCCCGGAAACTCGCCGTCGATGCCGGACTGCCCGCGGCGTTGTGGCAGGTGGTTGCGGGCCCCGGCAGCCGGATCGGGCCGGCCGTGATCGATGCCGTCGACTACGTGTCCTTCACCGGATCGACCGCGACCGGACGCGACATCGGCCGCCGGTGCGCCGACCGTCTCATCGGCGCGTCCCTCGAGCTCGGCGGCAAGAACCCGATGATCGTGTGTGCCGACGCCGACATCGAGGCCGCGGCGACCGGAGCCGTGCAGGCGTGCTTCTCGAACGCCGGACAGATGTGCATCGGCATCGAACGGATCTACGTGCACCAGGACGCGTATCCGCGTTTCGTCGCGGCACTCGTCGAACGGACCCGTCGGCTGCGGATCGGCCCCGGCTACACGTACGACGTCGACATGGGGTCCCTCACCTCGGAGCGGCAGCTCGAGACCACCGTCGGCCACGTCGAGGACGCGGTCACGAAGGGCGCGACGGTGCTCACCGGGGGCCGTCCGCGCCCGGATCTGGGTCCGCTGTTCCACGATCCGACCGTCCTCGCCGACGTCACCGAGGACATGCTCGTGTTCGCCGAGGAGACCTTCGGGCCCGTCGTGTCGGTATACCGGGTGGACGACGACGATGCCGCCGTCCGGGCCGCCAACACCGGCGAGTACGGGCTCAGTGCGAGCGTGTGGTCCCGAGATCCCAAGCGGGGCAGGGCGATCGCGCAGCGGATCGTCGCCGGAAGCGTCAACGTCAACGACGGCTATCTGTCGGCGATCGCCGCCCTGGGCGCGCCGATGGGCGGGATGCGCACCAGCGGGATCGGGCGCCGGCACGGTCGGGAGGGGATCGTGCGGTACACCGAACCGCAGACGATCACGTCGCAGCGCATCCCGATCGCGTATCCGGACCGCTTCCGGGCCACGCTGCTGCACGCCCTGAATCTCGGCAATCGAGCCAAACTCTTCTTCCCGCGACGCTGACGAGGAGCACGATGAACCTTCGAGGTCCGGCCACCCGGCTCCGAGACGAGGCCGCCGCGGCCCGCATCCTGTGGGCCGCCGGGATGGTCCCCCGTGACCCCCGCCGCGCGGTCGCCGGGGTCCGCGCCGTCGCCCGGTCGGGCCCCTTCGGTGGGTTGCCCGCGTACTGCGCGGCCGTGCACGGCGACACTCCGGCAGTGATCGACGACCGCGGGGCCCTGACGTTCGACGATTTCGCCGCCCGCACCCACCGCCTGGCCGACGCGCTGCGCTCCGAGTTCCCCGATCACCGTCGGCAGCCGAGCATCGGCATCCTGTGCCGCAACCACGCGGATGCGCTCGTCACGCTGTGTGCGGCGGCCGCGGTCGGCGCCCGGGTGGTGCTGCTCGGCGCCGATTTCGGTGCGCGACAGGTAGCCGTCGTCGCCGAGCGCGAACACCTGGACGCTCTCGTGTACGACGAGGAATTCCGCTCTGCCACGGCGGGATTCGGCGGCCGACGCTGGTGCGCATGGTACGACGACGAGCGCCCCGCCGACGCCCTGGACCGCCTCGTCGACCGCGGCGACCCGACTCCCCCGCCCCGTCCGCCTCGTCCCGCATCGCTGGTCATCCTCACGAGTGGCACCAGCGGGATCCCGAAGGGCGCGCCGCGCGCCGAGCCCCGCACGCTGCTGCTGACCGCAGGGCTGCTCGACCGCATCCCGCTTCGCGGCGGAACGCGGGTCCTGTTGTCGGCGCCCGTCTTCCACGGGTGGGGCCTGCTGGTGGCGGTGCTCACCCTCATGCTGGGCGGGACGCTGGTGCTGCGTCGACGTTTCGACGCGGTACGCGCATTGGACGATCTCGAACGGCTCCGGTGCGGTGCGTTCATCGCCGTGCCCACGATGCTCCGGCGAATCATCGACCTCGGAGAGAGCATCCGAACCGCGGAGCTGACCGCGCTGCGCATCGTCGCCAGCGGCGGCGCCCGGCTGGAACCCGGACTCGTCCGGGAGGTCTCGAACTGCTTCGGCCCGGTGCTGCACAACCTGTACGGCTCCACCGAGGCCGCGTACATCAGCATCGCGACGCCGTCGGACCTGGCGGCCGCCCCGAACTGTGCCGGACGCCCCACACTCGGCACCGCCCTGCAGATCGTCGACGCCGCCGGACGAGCCCTACCCGCCGAGGCGGAGGGCCGGATCCTGGTGCGCACACCCGCTCAGATCGACGCCTACACCGACGGCACCCGACGCTCGGGCGCCGACGGATTCCTCGACACCGGCGATCGTGGGTATCTCGACGACGTCGGCCGACTGCACGTGTCGGGGCGGTCGGATTCGATGGTCGTGTCCGGCGGCGAGAACGTCTTTCCCGAGGAGGTCGAACTCGCTCTCCTCGACCACCCCCAGATCATCGACGCGGCCGTCACCCCGGTCGACGATGCCGACTTCGGGCAGCGGCTGCGGGCCTACGTCGTCGGCGTCGGCGAGGGGTCACCGGACGAGGCGGCGATCCGCGCCCACCTGGCCGGCCGCCTGCCACGCTCGCGGATGCCGCGGGACGTCGTCTTCGTCGACACGCTGCCCCGTGGATCGTCCGGGAAGGTCCTGCGACGCACGCTGGACGACCTGAAGGAGTATCACGCATGAGGGGTATCGATCCGAGAGGCCGCGTCGCGGTGGTCACCGGCGGCGCGCGGGGCATCGGCTGGGCCACGGCCGCAGCCCTGCGGGACGCCGGGGCACACGTCGCGATCGGCGACCTCGACAGGGCCCGGACCGCGCTCGCCGCGGAGGAACTCGGTGTCCACGGCGCGCACCTGGACGTCACCGACACCGCGTCCGTCGAGTCCTTCCTCGACGACGTCGAATCCCACCTCGGTCCGGTCGCGATCTGGATCAACAACGCCGGGATCATGCCGATCGGCCCGGTGCTCGAGCAGTCGGACGCGGTGATCCGCTGGGCCGTGGACGTCAACGTGCTGGGCGTGATGAACGGCGCGCGCGCAGCAGCACGCCGGATGGCGCCGCGCGGCGAGGGGAGGATCGTCAACGTCGCGTCGATCGCCGGACGGATCCCGGCCCCCGGCATGGCCGTGTACAACGGCACCAAGTTCGCGGTGGTCGGGTTCGGCGAGGCGCTCGACGCCGAACTCGCCGATCACGGCGTCCGAGTCTCGACGGTGCTGCCGTCCTTCACGAACACCGCGCTCGTATCGGGCACCACACCGGGTCGGATGACCCGGCCCGTCCCGCCGGAGCACGTGGCCGCGGCTGTCGTCACGGTGGTCCAGCGAGGCCGGCGTCAGGCCGTCGTGCCGAGTCGCCTGTCGGCGGGAAGTGCCGTGTGGCAACTGTTCCCGCGACCGGTAGCGCGAACGCTGCGGCGAGCCCTCGGGCTGGACACCGTCTTTCTCGACATCGATTCCGGGCGGGCCGAGTACGACGCCCGGATCGACCGGGACGTGCGCCCGGCCGAACCGATCGACTGAGTCCCGGGGCCGGGTCGCCGCGGTGCGACGACCCGGCCCCGGGATCGAGTCAGCTCGGTATCAGCTGCGGACCGCGGCGAGGATCTCGGCGAGCGCGTCGTCGACCGGAACCTCGCGAGATTCGCCGGTGAAACGGTCGCGCAGCTCCACGTTGCCTTCTGCGAAGCCGCGGCCCACGACCACGACCAGCGGGATGCCGATCAGCTCGGAGTCCTTGAACTTCACACCCGGCGACGCCTTGCGGTCGTCGAACAGAACCTCGACGCGGGCCTTGTCCAGCTCGGCGGCCAGGGCCTCGGCGCCCTCGCGGGCGGCGTCGTCCTTGTTCGCGATCACCAGGTGCACGTCGAACGGGGCGACCTCGGCCGGCCAGCGCAGGCCCTTGTCGTCGTGGTGCTGCTCGGCGATCACCGCGACCAGCCGCGAGACGCCGATGCCGTACGAGCCCATGGTGGGGCGGACCGGCTTGCCGTTCTCGCCCAGCACGTCGACGCCGAAGACGTCGGTGTACTTGCGGCCCAGCTGGAACACGTGGCCGACCTCGATGCCGCGGGCGGCAACCAGTGCGCCGGCGCCGTCGGGCGACGGATCGCCGTCGCGCACCTCGGCGGCCTCGATGGTGCCGTCCGGGGTGAAGTCGCGGCCGGCGACCAGGCCGACGTAGTGCTTGCCCTCCTCGTCGGCGCCGGTGATCCAGCTGGTGCCGTCCACCACGCGCGGATCGACGAGGTAGCGGACACCGTTCTCCTGCAGCGCCTTCGGGCCGATGTAGCCCTTGACGAGGAACGGGTTGTTCTTGAAGTCGGTCTCGGTGATGAGTACGTACTCGGCGGGCTCGAGCGACGCCTCGAGGCGCTTCTCGTCCACCTCGCGGTCACCGGGGATGCCGATCGCGAGCAACTCCCACTCGCCGCCGGGGACACGGGTCTTCACCATGATGTTCTTCAGGGTGTCCGCGGCGGTCACGGTCTTGCCGAGATCGGCGCCGTTGGCCCACTCGACGAGGGTGTCGATGGTCTCGGTTCCGGGGGTGTCGCGCACCTCGGCGGCGGGCAGGCCGTCGAACGGGATGGGCGCGGGAGCGAGCGTCTTGACGGCCTCGACGTTGGCGGCGTAGCCGGATTCGAGGCAACGGACGTAGGTGTCCTCGCCGATCTCGCTCTCGGCCAGGAACTCCTCCGACGCGCTGCCGCCCATCGCGCCCGAGGTGGCGGACACGATCACGTACTTGACGCCGAGCCGGGCGAGGATCCGCTCGTAGGTGTCGCGGTGCGCCTGGTACGACGCCGTCAGGCCCTCGTCGGTGAGGTCGAACGAGTAAGAGTCCTTCATGACGAACTCGCGACCGCGCAGGATGCCGGCGCGGGGCCGCTCCTCGTCGCGGTACTTGGTCTGCACCTGGTAGAGGGTGACCGGGAAGTCCTTATACGAGTTGTACTCACCCTTCACGGTGAGCGCGAACAGCTCCTCGTGCGTCGGACCGAGCATCATGTCGTTGCCCTTGCGGTCCTTGAGGCGGAACAGTCCGGCGCCGTACTCGGTCCAGCGGTTCGACGTCTCGTACGGCTCGCGCGGCAGCAGCGCGGGCAGCAGGATCTCCTGCGCGCCCATCGCGTTCATCTCCTCGCGGACCACGCGTTCCACCTCGCGCAGCACCCGCAGGCCCAGTGGCAGCCACGAGTAGACGCCGGGCGCGATACGCCGCACGTAGCCGGCGCGAACGAGCAGCTTGTGACTGGCGACCTCGGCGTCCGACGGGTCGTCGCGGAGGGTGCGGAGGAACAGGTGCGACATGCGAGTGATCACGGGGCATCAGCCTAGTCGGTTGAACTGCAGAGACCGACCGAGGGCACGGGTCCGCGCCCGCATCGTCACTCCGCAGACCGGCGGGTGCCCGAGCCGAGAAAGAACGGAAATCCGCGTTATGTACCAAATTCCCCGTAACTCGAGGTAGCTTAGCCTCGCCTTCATAAACATAGGCTTAGCTTTCCCCCGAGGTTCCGCGCGTCCCCACGTGTGCAACCACGGCTGCGACCAGGAAGAAGAAAGATGCACGCGTTCCGCAGAGCTGCGTTCGCGACCGTGGCGGTCGCCGTGGCATTGACGACGCCGGTGGGCATCGCAATTGCTGCCCCCGATACCCCCGGCGACAGCGGCACGGCCGTCCAAGCCACGTCGAGCACTCCCGTAACCACCAGTGCGAGCGCTCCCGCCGTCCGGGCGGCCGCCGGAACCCCGACCACGACCGTCACGAAGTCGACCGGACTGAAGGACGGCGACACGATCACCGCCTCGGGCACGGGCTTCTCCGGCGCGGCCCCCGGCATCTACGTGGGCCTCGTTCAGGACGACAAGTTCTCGTCGACCGACGCCAACGCCTGGATGACCATGGCATTCATCAAGTCGACTGACATCAGGAACGGCTCCTGGTCGACGAGCATCAAGGTCGTCGCCGCCAAGGGCGCGTACGACTGCATCGAGAACTCGTGCTCGATCTACACCGTCATGGCTCACGGTTCGAGCGACCGCAGCCAGGACACTGTGACTCCGCTGTCCTTCGCCGCGGTCACTGTCCCGACCACCACCGCGCCCCCGACAACCACCACGGTGCCGCCCACGCCCACGCCCCCGACGACGCCCCCAACGACGACGGTGACGCCTCCCACGACGACGAAGCCGACCACCACCAAGCCGACGACCACCGCCCCGACGACCACGCCGCCCACGACCACCGCCACTCCGCCGGTGACAGGCAGCGGGCCGCGCGTCAGTGTCGGCAAGACCAGCGGACTCAACGCGGCCGGCGACAAGATCAGCGTCCGGGGCAGCGGCTTCGCGACCACGGGAATGGGCATCTACGTCGGCATCGCGCAGACGAACAAGTACTCGTCGACGAACGCCGACATGTTCTACGGCACCAAGTACATCAAGGCCACGGACATGCCGGGTGGCTCGTTCTCGACGACGATCGACGTCATCGGCGCGTTCCCGAACGGGGACTGCGTCAACAACGAGTGCGCCCTCTACACGCTCGCCGCGCACGGATCCTCGGACCGCAGCCAGGACACCAAGACCAAGATCAGCTTCGTCGGCACCGCACCGCCGGTCACCGGAGGTGGTGGCGGAGGCACCGGAACGGGAGCAACCGGTGGCCCCGGGGCAGCCGGTGCCGCACCCGGCACCACCTTCACCGCGAACGGCAACCTGTCGGTGTCGCTGTCCAAGTCGTCCGACATCAATCCTGCGGGCGAGAACATCACGATCTCCGGGTCGGGCTTCTCCGGCGCGGCCCCCGGCCTCTACGTCGGCCTCGTGCAGCACAACGTCTTCTCCGCGGCCGACGCGTCGGTGTGGATGACCTCGGCATTCGTCAAGCCCGAACAGATCTCGGGCGGCAACTGGTCGCTGCCGATGGACCTTGTCTCCACGTCGGGCGCCTTCGACTGCATGAAGAACGCATGCTCGATCTACACGGTCATGGCACACGGATCCTCGGACCGCAGTCAGGACACCAAGACGCCGGTGAGCTTCGTCGGCGGCGTCGCCCCGGGCACTGTCACCGCACCCCCGGTACTGAATGCCGCCGGAGCTCCGGGCGCCGCGAAGACCGCGGCCGTGACCCTGTCGAAGGCCAAGGGCCTGAAGGTCGAGGGTGACGAGATCACCATCTCGGGCACCGGATTCTCGGGCGAACAGCCCGGTATCTATGTCGGCCTGATCCAGGAGAGCAAGTTCTCCACCACGGACGCGGGCGCCTGGATGACCACCGCGTTCATCACGCCCAGCCGGATCAAGGACGGCGCCTGGTCGACCAGCATGAAGGTGCAAGCGGTCAAGGGCGATTCCGACTGCACCAAGAACGCCTGCTCGATCTACACGATCGCCGCGCACGGCTCGAGTGACCGCAGCCAGGACACCCAGACGCCCGTGAGCTTCGGCGACGATCCCAACGCCCCCAACGCCGAGAAGGCCGCAGCCGCAGCACTGACCGCGGACGGCGGCCCGACCGACGGCGGCACGACCACGGCGGACGAGTCGAATACGTCCAACTCCGCGATCCGCAATCTCTCGGACGCGATTTCCGACGGCACCGCGTGGATCATCCCGCTGCTCATCGGAGCCGTCATCGGCGCCGGGTTCGCGGTCGCGACCACCGTCGCACTTCGCCGCCGGGCCTAGCATCACTTCCTCGCGTGGGGGCGTCCGCAACGGATGCCCCCACGCGAGTCATGCCCGAAATCTCTGGTGCACAACCGATTTCACCCCAGGGTGATCGGTCCACACTCTTTACTCCTGCAAGAACAAAGGCTAGCTTTACCTAAGTTTCGCCACCCCCTCGGCGAACCACATCAGAAAGTAGGAAGATGCGCGCGCTAACAAAGTCCGCGGTCGTGGCGGTTGCCGCCACGGTCGCCTGCACGCTGCCGCTGGGCGTCGCCGCCGCACAGACCAGCCCCTTCGGCTCTCTCGGCAGCCTCGGCTCGAGCGACCCCGGCCCCGAGACCCCGGCGCCGCAGGTGACCGCATCGAAGACCACGGACATCGCCGCCGCCGGTGAGGACATCACCATCTCCGGTACCGGCTTCGACGGCGCCGCCGCCGGCAACGGCCTCTACGTCGGCGTCATCCAGGACAACGAATGGTCCTTCACCGACGCGGACGCCTGGGGTGCACAGACTTTCGTCGTTCCGACCTCGATCGTCGGGGGCGCCTGGAGTACCACGCTCAACATCAAGGCCATCCAGGGCGGCGCGGACTGCGCCGCCAACGCGTGCTCGATCTACACCGTCATGGCCCACGGCTCCACCGACCGTAGCCAGGACACCAAGACCCCGATCAGCTTCGCGCCGCCGGTCGTCGTGCCGGTGAGCCCGGCCGTGACCGTGTCGAAGACCACCGGTCTGACGAACGACGAGGAGATCACGGTCACCGGCACCAACTTCTCGGCCAACGGCCAGGGCATCTACGTCGCGCTCGCGCAGGTCGACAAGTACTCCAACACCAACAGCGCAGTCTTCCACTCCACCAAGTGGATCAAGGCCGCACAGATCGTCGACGGCGGCTTCACCACCACGCTGAAGGCCACCGCGATCAAGGGCGACGCGAACTGCTACCTGAACGCCTGCGCGATCTACACGCTCGCCGACCACATCACGCTCAGTGATCGCAGCCAGGACACCATGACTGCCGTCGCCTTCGCGCCGAAGCCGGCCGTGACCGCGACCAAGACCACGAATCTGGTCGCGGGCGACACCATCACCGTCTCGGGCACCGGGTTCCAGGGTGCCGCGGCCGGAAACGGCATCTACTACGGCATCGTCCAGGACAACCAGTTCTCGACCACCGACGCCGGCGCGTGGATCACCACCGGATTCGTCCCCAAGGGTCAGATCGTGGGCGGAGCCTGGACCGCCACCATTTCCGCGGCCGCGGTCAGCGCCGCCTCGGACTGCTATGTGAACGCCTGCTCGATCTACACCGTCATGGCTCACGGCTCTCCCGACCGCAGCCAGGACACCAAGACCCCGATCACGTTCGCTCCGGTGGCCCCCGCGAACCTGGTCGTCGATGCTCCGGAGATCGAGAACGCCGCGATCACCCAGTCCGACTCGGACAGCGGTCTGCCGGTGGCTCCGCTCGCGATCGGTGGCGCGATCGCTGCCGGTCTGGCGGTGACGGCACTGCGTCGTCGCGCCTGAGCTGACACAGCTCTCGTAGGCCTGGCCTTCGTCCTTCGGGGCGGAGGCCAGGCCTGTTTCCTGTGGGCAACACCGGTACGGTTACCTACTGTGCTGGTGCTGCTTCCCCCTTCCGAAACCAAGTCCGACGGCGGCAAGGGTGCGCCGCTCGACCTCGGCGAACTGTCGATGCCTCAGCTGACGGAGACCCGCGAGACGCTCGTCGCGGCACTCGTCGATCTCGCGGACGACACCGAGGCGTCGAATCTGGCGCTGGGGCTCGGGCCGAAGCAGTCCGACGAGATCGAACGCAACGCCAAGCTGTGGGTGTCTCCCACCCGCCCCGCGCTCGAGCGCTACACCGGCGTGCTGTTCGATGCTCTCGACGCGAAGTCGTTCACGAAAGTGCAGCGGGAGAAGGCGTTCCGTCGGCTCGCGATGGGATCGGCGCTGTTCGGTGCCGTCCGGGCGGGCGACCCGATCCCGGCGTACCGGCTGTCCGGGGGATCCAAGCTCCCGGGTTTCGGCACGCTGCAGTCGTTGTGGAAGCCGGAACTGACGGACGCGCTGGTCGCGGAGGCCGACGGCGGTCTGGTGGTGGACCTGCGCTCGGGCACCTACCAGCAGCTGGGTCCGGTGCCGGACGCGATGATCGCGACGGTCCTCACCGAGCAGCCGGACGGCTCACGCAAGGTGGTCAGCCACTTCAACAAGCATCACAAGGGTCTGCTCGCGCGGGCGCTGACGGTGACGCGGGCAGAGCCGTCGGACATCAAGGGCGTCGCCCGGGTCGCGGCGAAGGCGGGTCTGCGGGTGGAGATCGCGTCGGCCTCGGAACTGATCATCCTGACCTGACGCCGGTGACGACGTCACCGACCCGGGCGCCGCTCTCGTGTTCGGCGGCGCCGCGCGCGAGCGCGACGACGGACACCGCGGTCGCGACCAGCGCACCGATCAGCAGCAGGCCGACGCCGCGGCCCACGTCGAGATATTCGCCCAGCACCACGAAGCCGAGGACCGCAGCGACGGCCGGTTCCGTCACCGTCGTCGCCGGCAGCGACGCCTGCAGTTCCCCGGTGCGGAACGCGAGTTGCTGAATGCCGACGGCGGCCGCGAACACCGCCGCGAGGACGTACACCTCGAGCGACGTCAGCAACGGGACGGGACCGCGAGCGAACAGGTGCACGACGGACTTGGTCAGCACGGCGCCCACCCCGAACAGCGCGCCACCGGCGAGCCCGAACAGCAGTGCCCGCCGCGCCGCGGATCCACTCCGCGCGGCGTACAGGCACAGCGCCAGTGAAGGCAGCCCGATCGCCGCGACGACGAACCAGTGCACGGTCTCGGCACGCTCGGCCCCCGGTTGGGGATCGCCGACGACGACCAGCACCGCGACGGCCACGGTCAGCGTCGCCGCCCACGCCCACTCGGACGGCCGCACGGTGCGACCGGAGAGGCGTGCGCCGAGCGGCAGCGCGAACATCAGCGACAGCACCAGCACCGGTTGCACCACCAGGAGTGAGCCGACGCCCAACGCTGCGGCCTGCAGTCCGTAGCCGCCCGCCCCCGCGAGCGCCCCGGCCCACCACGAACCGTCGCGCAGCGAATCCACGACGGACGTCGACGCTGCCACCCGCTGACGCATGACGTTGCCGATCGCGATGCACAGTGCGGAGGCGAGCGCGAGCAGGACGGAGAGCAGGGTGTCAGCCACCGGGGAGATCCTAGGGTCGGGCGCGGTCCGGCGCCTGTCGGTCAGGCCTGCTGCGCGGCCTTCTCGGCGGCCTGGGCCTGCGCTACCTGCTCGGGCGTGAACCGGATGAACAGCGCGGCCAGCGCGGCCAGCGCGGCCAGGATCGCGCAGCCCAGCAACGCGAACGTGTAGCCGCTCGAGAGGGCGTCGAGCTGGGTCTGGTTCATCTCGGTGGCCGCCAGCCCGGACACGCCGCCTTCCGACAGCGTCTTCGACGTGGCCATGGCGCCGACGATCGCGAGACCGACGGGGCCGAACAGAGTCTGCGCCACCTGCGCGATCGCGGCGAGCGGGCCGATCTCACCCGGGCCGACGCCCGCGATCGCACACAGCGGCAGCGGCACCACCGCGAGGCCGACACCGAAGCCGACCCCGACGACGAGCACGAACAGGTTCCCGATGTACGTCGCGGACGCGTCGAGCGTGGAGCCGTACAACAGGCCGACGAACGTGATCAGGGTTCCGGCCACGACGAGCCAGCGCGGCTGCACCTTCACCGCGATCTTGGAGGCGACGAACGCCGCCGCGCCGAGCCCGAAGGCGAACGGCACGAACGCCAGGCCGGCGTGCAGCGGCGTGTACTTCAGGACGTCCTGGACGAACAGCGCCACGAACGGCGCGAGCGAGAACATCACCATGCCGACCAGGGCCAGCGAGATGAAGGTGGCGACGCGGCTGCGATTGCGGAACAGCGAGAACGGCAGCAGCGGGTTCTCGGCGCGACGCTCGACGGCGAGGAACACGCCCAGCAGAACGAATCCGCCGACCAGCCCGGTCAGGACGAGCGGACTCCCCCAGCCCATCTCGGGTCCCTCGGTGAAGCCGAACACGACCCCGGTGCAGCCGAGGGTCGCGAGGATCGCGCCCGGGACGTCGAGCTTGAGGCGCTCGGCATTGGTCTCCTCCAGTGCCCGGAACGCGAACACCAGGATGACCAGGCCGATCGGGACGTTGATGAGGAAGATCCAGCGCCACGACACCTCGGTGAGCGCGCCACCGATGATGAGCCCCGTCACCGAGCCGATGCCGGTCATCGCCGCGAAGATCGCGATGGCCTGGTTGCGTACCGGTCCGGGCGCGAACGTCGTCGCGACGAGCGCCAGCGCGGTGGGCGACGCGATCGCCGCGCCGACCCCCTGCAGGGCCCGCGCGGCGACCAGAGTGGCCTCGTTGACGGCGAGTCCGCACAGCAGCGAGGTGACCGTGAACAACGCCACGCCGCCGATGAAGACCCGTTTGCGACCGAACGCATCACCGAGCCGACCGCCCAACAGCATCAGACCGCCGAACGTGAGTGCGTACGACGTGATCACCCAGTTGCGCCCGGAATCGCTGAGCCCCAGGTCTTCCTGGATCTTGGCGAGGGCGAGCGAGGCGACCGTGCCGTCGAGCACCATCATCAGCTGCATGCCGCTGAGGACGACGATCGCGAGCCCGAACGCCCGGGTGGTCACGGGGTACTTCACGGCGATGGAGTCAGACACGAGAGTTCACGTTACCGAGAGTCTGCCGAGAACCCCGCCACCGTGCCGATGACCACGATCGCGGGCGGGCGGATGTTCTCCTCCCGCACGCGCGCCGCGACGGTCGCCAGGTCGGCCCGCAGCGTCCGCTGGGTGCGCAGCGTGCCCTCCTGGATCACCGTCACCGGCGTGTCGGCGGGGCGGCCGCCCGCGACGAGGACCGTCGCGAACTGCTCGATCCGCTCGACGGCCATCAGCAGCACGATGGTGCCGCGCAGCTTCGCGAGCGCGGCCCAGTCGACGAGCGAGTCCGGGTGGTCGGGGGCGACGTGTCCGCTGACGACGACGAACTCGTGGGTGACGCCGCGATGGGTGACCGGGACGCCGGCCGCGGACGGTACCGAGATCGCGCTCGTGATGCCGGGGACGACGGTGACCGGGACACCGGCCGCCGCGCACGCCTCGAGTTCCTCGTAGCCGCGGCCGAAGACGTACGGGTCGCCGCCCTTGAGCCGGACCACGAACTTGCCGGCCTTCGCGTTGTCGATCAGCGCGGCGTTGATCGCCTCCTGCGTCATCGCACGCCCGTACGGGATCTTGGCGGCGTCGACCACCTCGACGTGCGGACCGAGTTCGGCCAGCAGTTCCGGCGGCGCGAGCCGGTCGGCGACCACGACATCGGCGCGCGCCAACAGGCGGCGCCCGCGCACGGTGATGAGGTCGGGATCGCCCGGTCCCCCACCGACCAGCGCGACGCCGGGCGCCGGGGCCTCGTCGGTGTCGGTGACCGCGCCCGACTGCAGCGCCTCGACCAGCGCGGTGCGGACCGCGGCCGAACGCCGGTGAGCGCCACCCGCCAGCACTCCGAGGGAGAGCCCGTCGAAGGTTCCGGTGGCCGGAGTGACGGCGGTGCCGTCGCGGGCGCTGTCCGCCCGGACACAGAAGATGCGACCCCGCTCGGCCTCCGCAACGATGGCGGCGTTGGTGTCCGGTTCGTCGGTGCACGCGATCGCGTACCAGGCGCCGTCGAGGTCGCCGTCCCGGTAGTCGCGCAGTTCCAGCGCGATCTGCCCGGACGTCGCCATGCCCTCCACCGCGGGGGTGACCTCGCGGCTGATGAGGTGGACGTCGGCGCCGGACGCCACCAGCAGGCCGAGACGGCGCTGCGCGACGGTGCCGCCGCCGACCACCACGACACGACGGTCCGTCAGGTTGAGCCCGACCAGGTAGCTGGTCTCGTCACCGGCGGAAGCAGACACTCGTCTCCCCGTTCTCCAGAATCGTTCGGTTGTCATCTCGACAGATCACGAAACACTACGGGCGACCGCGACGGTCACGCCATTCGTCACGTGCTTCGTCACAATCAGCGGGCCGCCGTCGGCGGCGAGGATGGCCGCCGCCTCGGCGACGCTCGGCGTCCCCACGGCGTCGTCCACGGTCGCGGCGGAGTTCGGCACGGGCACCGCTGCAAGCCGTTCGGCGGAGTAGCCGACCAGCGCGGCGCCGAGCACCTCGGCCGCGTCGAGGAACGGCGGCTGCGCCGTCTTCCGGTCCAGCGTGGCGAGCACGCGTACCGGCTCCGCGCCGCACACCTCGGCGACGGCGCCGACGATGTCCGCGGCGCCCACCCGGCTGCCCGCGCCCACACCCACGCACAGATCACCCACGCGCGGCCTCCACGAAGCGACGGATCGCGTCCGGGTTCCCGGCGGGGTGGGTGTGCAGGTACGACGCGTGCACCGCACCGGCCGCGAAGCCTTCGCGGGTGGCCCCGGCGTCCCACGCCCGCCACCCCCAGGCCGGATCGAAGCCGTCGGCGGATCCGACCTCGAGCGTGGTGCGGTGGAATTCGTGCCCGGTGACGCGGGTTCCGGCGTCGAAGAGCACCGAACCTGTCACCGCCACGGCCTCGCGGTAACCGAGGGTCAGCCGCGAACCGAAGCGGGCGTCGACGTCGATCACACCGGCCATCGCGTGACCGTCGAGGCTGCGGGTGAGATACAGCAGGCCCGCGCATTCGGCGTGGATGGGAGCTCCGTCGGCGGCGAACTGCCGAACCTGCTGCAGCAGAGCCGCATTCGACGACAGTGCCACCGCGTGCTCTTCGGGGAACCCGCCCGGAAGCACCAGACCGGCGGTGCCGGTGGGCAGTTCGTCGTGCAGCGGGTCGAACGTCACGACGTCGGCGCCCGCGGCATCGAGCAGTTCGCGGTGCTCGGCGTACCCGAATGTGAACGCGACACCCCCGGCGAGCGCGATCACCGGACGCGGACCGTCGGGAACCGGCCCGACCTCGCCGGCCGGGTCCCAGGCGCGGACGTCGACGGACGAGCGGGCGAGCGCCCGGATCGCGGTCAGGTCCAGGTGCGCGGCCGCGAGCTCGGTCATCGCGGCGACGGCGTCGAGTGCGGCGCGGCCGTGCTCGACGGCCGGCACCAGACCCAGATGGCGGGACGGGACCTCGAGTTCGGCCAGCCGCGGCACTGCGCCGAGCACCGGCAGCCCCACCCGCTCGCATGCCTGCCGCAGCACCTGCTCGTGCCGGGCACTACCGACCCGGTTGAGGATCACGCCGCCGATGCGCACGGCGGCATCGTAGGTCGAGAAGCCGTGCAGGACAGCGGCGAGGCTCTGGCTGTGGCCGCGGGCGTCGACCACGAGCACGACGGGCGCTCCGAGGGCCGCGGCGACCTGTGCGGTGGACCCCTCCGCCGACGGCTCCGACGAACTCGGGTCGATCTTGCCGTCGAACAGCCCCATGACGCCCTCGACCACCGCGATATCGCAGTCGTCGCTGCCGTGCCGGAACAGCGGACCGATCCGGTCGGCGCCGACGAGCACGGTGTCGAGGTTGCGGCCCGGTCGCCCTGCGGCGAGCGCGTGATAGCCCGGGTCGATGTAGTCGGGCCCGACCTTGAACGGTGCGACGCGGTCACCGGCAGCACGGAGCGCGCCGACCAGTCCCGTCGCGACGGTCGTCTTGCCGCTGCCCGATGCGGGTGCCGCGATCACGACGGCCGGAGTGCTCGGGCGGATCACAATCGCTACCATTCGATTCCGCGCTGCCCCTTGCGGCCCGCGTCCATCGGGTGCTTGATCTTCGTCATCTCGGTCACCAGATCGGCGGCGTCGATCAAGGCCTGCGGTGCATCCCGGCCGGTGATGACGACGTGCTGGTTGCCGGGGCGCGTCCTCAAGACCTCGACAACTTCCTCGGTGTCGACCCAGCCCCACTTGAGCGGGTACGTGAACTCGTCGAGGACGTAGAACCGGTGCGTCTCGGCTGCCAGGCGGCGCGCGATCTCCTGCCAGCCCTCGGCCGCGGCGGCCGCGTGGTCCTCCTCGGTGCCGTGCTTGCGGGTCCAGGACCAGCCCTCGCCCATCTTGTGCCACTCCACCGCGCCCCCGACGCCGCCGGTCGTGTGCAGTTCGCCGAGCGCCCGGAATGCGGCCTCCTCGCCGACCTTCCATTTCGCGCTCTTGACGAATTGGAAGACGCCGACGTCGAAGCCCTGGTTCCAGGCGCGCAGCGCCATTCCGAACGCGGCCGTCGACTTCCCCTTGCCGGGGCCGGTGTGGACGGCGAGGACCGGCTGGTTCCGGCGCTGGCGGGTGGTGAGCCCGTCGGCGGGCACGTTCTCGGGTACGCCCTGAGGCATGTGCAGTCCCTTTCTCGGGCTGGTCTTTTCAGTCGGCGGAATCAGGCGACCGCACGGACGACGCCGGCGACCTGCTGCGCCGACAGTTCCGCGAGCCGGACGTAGCCGCCGCGCAGGTCGCGTGCGAGGTCGGCCGCCAGGCCGAGCCGCACCATGCCGGTCTCGCAGTCGACGACGATCGACGCGGCCCGCGTGTCCGCCAGCATCCCGGCGGCCTGCCGTGCCCGCGCGACAGCGTCCTTCGCGCCGGTGGCGCGGCCGTCCGTGAGGGCGACGACGAGGGCACGGCGACGCGGATCACGGACCCGCTCGCGCACGACCACGTCGCGCGCCTTCAGGAAGCCCGCCGCGAGCGGAGTGCGCCCACCGGTCCTCATCGCCCGCAGGCGCCGGACCGCGACGTCCACCGACGACGTCGGCGGCAGCACCAGTTCGGCGTCCTTGCCGCGGGCGGTGATCACCGCGACCTTGTCTCGGCGTTGATAGGCGTCGCGCAGCAGTGAGACGACGGCACCGGTCACCGCGGACAGCCGGTCCCGGGCGGCCATCGAACCGGACGCGTCCACGACGAACACCACCAGGTTGCCCTCACGACCCTCGCGGACGGCTCCGCGAATGTCGCCGGGCGCCAACCGCATCGGGCCACCGACGCGTCCCCGTGCGGTCTGGTGCTCGGCGGCGGCGAACAGCGTGCCCACCAGGTGCAGGCCGGTGCCCGGCTCGGTCGACGACCGCACGGTGCGGCCGCGGGTCGAGCGGGACCGGGAACGTCGACCGGGGGCGCCGTCACCGAGTCCGGGGATCTCGAGCAGTCGCGCGCGGAACTGCGGGCCGGGGGCGCCGGCCTTTCGCTCAGATCCCGGTCCGCCTGCCGGTGCGGGCGAATCCTGTTCATTCGATTCACTTTTCGAATTCGCCGCGGGAGCGTCCGCTTCGGCCGACGACTCGCCGCTACCGGGCCCGTCGGGATCGGGGTCGGGCTCGTCCTGCGCACGGGCGTCGGCGTCGGCCTGGTCCATCGCGTCGTCGAGCTGCTGCGGGTCGAGACCGGGCTCGTCGAACGGGTCGCGTCGACGCCGGTGCGGCAGAGTCAGTTCCGCCGCGATCCGCACGTCCTCCTCGGTGACGGCGTCGGCTCCACGCCACGCGGCGTGCGCGGTCGCGGTGCGCGCAAGCACCAGATCGGCGCGCATGCCCTCGACGTCGAACGCCGCGCACACCGACGCTATGCGGCGCAGTTCGGTGTCGGACAGTTCGACACCGTCGACGGCGGCGCGAGCGTCGGCGATCCGGCGCGCCAGCTCGGCGTCCTGCCCGGCGTAGCGGGCAGCGAACCCGTCGGGATCGCGCTCGTAGTCGAGACGACGACGGACCACCTGCATACGCACGTCCACATCGCGGGAGGCAGCGACGTCGACGGCCAGGCCGAACCGGTCGAGCAGCTGCGGGCGCAGCTCGCCCTCCTCGGGGTTCATCGTGCCGACCAGGACGAATCGTGCGGGGTGGGAGTGCGAGACGCCGTCGCGTTCGACGTGGACACGGCCCATCGCGGCGGCGTCGAGCAGCACGTCCACCAGGTGGTCGTGCAGGAGGTTCACCTCGTCGACGTACAGCACGCCCTGGTGCGCGTCGGCGAGCAGGCCGGGCTGAAAGGCGCGCTCCCCGTCGCGCAGCACCTTCTCGAGGTCGATCGACCCGACGACGCGGTCCTCGGTCGCCCCGACCGGCAGTTCCACGAGCCGGGCCCGGCGGCCCTCCCCCACCTCGGGCAGCAGCGCGGTGAGCGCACGCACGACGGTGGACTTGGCGGTGCCCTTCTCGCCCCGCACCAGCACACCGCCGATACCGGGGTGGACTGCGCACAGGACGAGCGCCAGGCGCAGACGGTCCTGTCCGACGATGGCGCTGAACGGAAAACCGGCAGGTTCGTGACTGTGACGCAACGATCGAATCCCTTCACTTCTCGGTTTCCTCGCCGAGAGCTTGGCCGTGCGAAACGTTGCGGCATTCTGGCTTCGGGCGCACCTCGTGCGCCCTCACAGTGGCGGGACCGCGCCTGGTTCTCACAGGACTTCCCCACAGACGTTTCTCTGTTGCAGCACCCTACCGTGCCGAGGCCGACGGCCCGACAGCACGCCGCCGCGGCCCGGAGTTCGGACTCCGGGCCGCGGCGGGTGGGGTATGTCAGACGGTGGCGGACTCGACCTCGGGGGCCGCGTGCGCGGGCACCCGGGCGGGGACGTCACCGAGCTCGAGCGAGCGGGTGCTCCAGTCCCACACCTGCTGGAACAGGTCCGGGTTGTCCGAGAGCTTGAGGCCCAGCGACGGAACCATCTGCTGCAGCTTCGGGGTCCACGCCTGGAACTCGCGCGGGAAGCAACGCTGCAGGACGTCGAGCATCGCGGGCACCGCGGTGGAGGCACCCGGGGACGCTCCGAGCAGACCGGCGATGGTGCCGTCCTCGGCGTTGACGACGGCGGTGCCGAACTCGAGCACGCCGCCGTTGCCCTTCTTGCGGATGACCTGCACGCGCTGGCCGGCGGTGATGAGCTCCCAGTCGCCGCCCGTCGCGCGCGGCACGAACTCACGCAGCGTGCCGATGCGGTCGGCGGGCGACTGCATGAGCTCGCCGATGAGGTACTTGGTCAGGCCCAGCTCCGTGACACCGACGCCCAGCATCGACATCAGGTTGTTGGGCTTGACCGAGCCGGGCAGGTCCGTGACCTTGCCGTTCTTGAGGAACTTGGGCGACCAGCCAGCGTACGGGCCGAAGAGGAGCCCCTGCCGGCCGTTGATGACACGGGTGTCGAGGTGCGGCACCGACATCGGGGGCGCACCGACGGCGGCCTTGCCGTAGACCTTGGCGCGGTGCTGTGCGATGAGCTCGGGGTTGGTACAGCGCAGGAACTGGCCGCTCACGGGGAAGCCGCCGAAGCCCTTCGCCTCCTGGATGCCCGACTTCTGCAGCAGGTGCAGGGCACCGCCGCCGGCGCCGACGAACACGAACTTGGCGTTCACGGTCTTCTTGGCGCCGGTGCGCAGGTTCTCGACCTTGACGAGCCAGCTGCCGTCCGACTGCTTGGTGAGGTTGCGGACCTCGTGGCCGAAGAACACCTGGCCGCCGGACTTGCCGACGTAGCCGAGGAGCTGCTTGGTGAGTGCACCGAAGTCGACGTCGGTGCCGGACTCGGTCCAGTTGAGGGCGACCGGGTCGGAGTAGTCGCGGCCCTTGGCCATGAGCGGCAGGCGCTCGGCGAAGAAGTCCTCCGACTCCGAGTACTCCATGCCGGCGAACAGCGGGTGGCCGGCCAGCGCGTCGTAGCGCGCACGCAGGTACTTCACGTTGTCCGCGCCGTGCACGAAGCTGACGTGCGGGATCGGGTTGATGAACTCCTTGGGATCGGTGAGGATCCCGTTGTCGACCGCGTATGCCCAGAACTGCCGGGAGACCTGGAACTGCTCGTTGACGTTGACGGCCTTGCTGATGTCGACGCCGTCGCCCTTGGCCGGGGTGTAGTTGAGCTCGCAGAGAGCCGAGTGGCCGGTGCCCGCGTTGTTCCACGGGTCGCTGCTCTCGGCCGCGGCGGCGTCGAGTCGCTCGAAGGTGGTGATCGACCAGTCAGGCTGCAGCTGACGCAGGATCGCGCCGAGCGTTGCGCTCATGATGCCCGCACCCACGAGCACTACATCGGTCTTCGCCACTACGTTCTGCTCTGACACTGGAGAATCGACTTCCTTGTCTGTTCACACGCGACCTGGTTCGCACGCATCGCCCGCTCGGAGACATCGCGTGGACAGACCGCTTTTCGCGCGCCTGTGGCGCTTAGGTTACCTGTGCGTCACCTTCCCCAATTGTGCCCCTCGCAAACGACTTCGTTCGCCCAATAGAGTGTGATCGTGACTACTTGGGCTCCCGACGTCCTCGGCGACGGCTACCAGCAGCTGACGATCCCTTTGGGTCCCGACCCGGATGGGGAGGGCGACGTCGAGGCCACGCTCGTCCGCTACCAGCCCGGGGACATGACGGGGAACCGCGCGGTGCTCTACGTCCACGGGTTCACCGACTACTTCTTCCAGCAGCACGTCGCCGAGCATTTCGCCGAGCAGGGTTACTCCTTCTTCGCCCTCGACCTGCGCAAATGCGGCCGCTCCCGGCGTGCGGGCCAGACCCCGCACTTCGTGACGGACCTGAAGCTGTACGACGAGGAACTGAACGAGGCACTGCGACTGGTCCGGGAGCAGGTCGGCGGCGGCCAGGTCCTCCTCGTCGCGCATTCGACCGGCGGTCTGATCCTGCCGCTGTGGCTCGACCGCCTCGAGCGGAAGCCGGGCGGATCGGCGGGTGCCGGTGTGGCCGGTCTCATCCTCAACAGCCCGTGGTTCGACCTGCAGGGACCCGCCCTGCTGCGCACCGCCGGCACATCGGCGGCGATCGACGCGCTCGGCCGGGTGTCGAGCAAGACCCCGATTCCCGGGCAGAAGCTCGACACGTACGGCTCGAGCCTGCACGTCGGGTCGAACGGTGCGTGGGAATACAACCTCGACTGGAAGCCGCTCATGGGCTTCCCGGTGCGGTTCGGCTGGCTCCGCGCGATCCGCCGCGGCCACGCGCAACTGCACCAGGGCCTCGACATCGGGGTGCCGTCGCTGATCCTGCGGTCGAAGCGGACGGTCTTCGCGTCGCGCTACAACCCCACCGTCGACGCCGCCGACGCCGTTCTCGACGTCGAGCAGATCGCCAAGTGGGCGGGCTGCCTCGGGGATCGCATCACCATCGTCCCGATCGACGGCGCCCGCCACGACGTCTTCCTGTCCACCGAGAAACCACTCGCGGACGCGTTCCACGAGGTCGACCTGTGGTTGGCCTGGCTCGACGCACACCACCTCACCGCCGACCGAGAAACGGGAGCTTCTGCGTGAACCACTTCGACATCGCGATCATCGGCACGGGATCCGGCAATTCGATCCTCGACGAGCGGTATGACGGCAAGAAGGTCGCGATCTTCGAGGAGAGCACCTTCGGCGGCACGTGCCTGAACGTCGGCTGCATCCCCACCAAGATGTACGTCTATGCCGCGGAAGTAGCGCGCACGATCACCCAGTCGTCCAAGCTCGGCATCGACGCGACGCTCGACGATGTCCGCTGGTCGGACATCGTCAAGCGGGTGTTCGGTCGGATCGATCCGATCTCCGCCGGCGGCGAGCGTTATCGCACCGAGGACTGCGAGAACGTGACGGTGTTCCGCGGGCACGCCCGGTTCGTCGGGCCGCGCACCATCGACACCGGAACCGGCGAGGTCGTCACCGCCGACCAGGTCGTGATCGCCGCGGGGTCGCGGCCGACGATCCCGAACGAGATCCTCGAGAGCGGGGTCCGTTACCACACCAACGACGACATCATGCGTCTGCCGGAGCTGCCCGAACGCCTGGTGATCCTCGGATCCGGCTTCATCGCAGCAGAATTCGCGCACGTCTTCTCCGCGCTGGGCGTGCAGGTGTCGATCATCGGGCGCAGCGAGCGGCTCCTGCGACACCTCGACCGGGACGTCTCCACGTGGTTCACCGAACTGGCACAGCGCAAATGGGACGTGCATCTGGGGAACCCCATGGTCGCGGCCCGAACGGCGGGCAAAGGTGTCGAGATCGAACTGTCGGACGGCACCGTCGTCGCCGGTGACGAACTGCTCGTCGCGGTGGGCCGCGTCCCCAACGGTGACCGCCTCGACGCCGCGCTGGGCGGCGTCGCGGTCGACGAATCGGGCCGGGTGATCGTCGACGAGTACCAGCGCACCACCGCGGAGGGGGTGTTCGCGCTCGGCGACGTCTCCTCCCCCTACCAGCTCAAGCATGTGGCCAACCACGAGATGCGGGTGGTCCAGCACAATCTGCTGCACGACGCCTGGAAGTCCACAGCACACCTGCGTCGCACCGACCACCGTTTCGTGCCCGCCGCGGTGTTCACCGACCCGCAGATCGCCGACGTCGGGATGACCGAGGAGCAGGCCCGTGAGGCCGGCCTCGACATCACCGTCAAGATGCAGAACTACTGCGACGTCGCGTACGGCTGGGCCATGGAGGACGACGAGGGCTTCTGCAAGGTGATCGCCGAACGCGGCACCGGACGACTTCTCGGCGCGCACGTCATCGGCGCACAGGCCCCCACGGTGATCCAGCCGCTGATCCAGGCCATGAGCTTCGGGCTGTCGGCGCAGGACATGGCCACCGGCCAGTACTGGATCCACCCGGCGCTGCCCGAGGTCGTCGAGAACGCCCTGCTCGGTCTGGATATCTGAGGCCGCGCCGCGATCCTCGCTTCCACAGCGGCGGCCGTTCCGGCGGTCGCCGCTGCGCTCGCGTCCGGTGGCGGATGCGACGGATCCAGCGACTCCCTCGACTCGCTCAACCCCTTCGAGTTCAGCTGAGGGAAACGCGAGTGTCGGGCAGCCAGGCGTGCCACAACGCCAAGCCCACTGCCAGTACCGCAGCGGGAACGAAGTAGCCGAACACGCTCAGCGGTGCGGATGCGAAAAGCGTCCCGAACGCGCCCACGGCCAGCGTCCCTGAGACCAGTCCCGCGAGTAAACGCTCCGGGAACGCCGCGGGCAGCAGACAGAGCAGTGCCGGGATCGCCAGCACTGCGACGATCGGTGGCCCGTACGTCCGCGCCACCGACTCTTCGCATTCCTCGCCCGGCATGATCCCGTCGTCCGGATATCCCAGTTCACACGCGGTGATCTGCATCATCGAACTGGTCGCGGCGACGACCGCCAACCCTGCACAGATCCACGCCAGCAGGATCCATCCCGCCCGAATCGCGTTCAGCATGTCCACTTCCCCCCCTCCCTCCCCCGACCGAAGGCGTCGACGCTACGAGGGTGCAGCCCCCGACCGATCCCGACACACCGAACAGCCGATTCTGCAGGATTTCCATCGCCAGGCGAGAGGAATCCTTCACGATCAGGATGAGCGGCTACTTGCGGTGCCTCAGCGCCCGGACGGCGCCGTCGCCGATGGACTGGAGGATCTGCACGAGGACGATGAGCACGACGACCGCGACGAGCAGCACCGGCGTGTTGAACCGCTGGTAGCCGTAGACGATCGCGAAGTCGCCCAGCCCGCCGCCGCCGATGACGCCGGCCATCGCGGAGTACCCGACCAGCAGCACGACGGTGAGCGTCGCGCCGGCGATCAGGGCCGAAACCGATTCCGGCAAGAGCACTTTGCGCACGATCTGGCCGTTGCTCGCGCCCATCGCCTGCGCCGCCTCGACGCGGCCGACGGGCACCTCGCGCAGCGCCGACTCGACGACGCGGGCATAGAACGGGATGGCACCGATCGTCAGCGGGACGATCGCCGCCGTCGGGCCGATCGCGGTGCCGACGATCATCCGGGTCGTGCCGATCAGCGCGATCATCAGGATGAGGAAGGGCAACGAGCGGAACACGTTGACGACGGCGCCGAGCACCGCGTTGACGGCACGCTGGGGCCACAATCCGCTGGGCGAGGTCACGTGCAGGATCACGCCGAGAAGCACGCCGCCGATCACGGTGAGCACGAAAGAGATTCCCACCATGTAGAGAGTCTCCTGCGTCGCCTCCCACACCTCGGGGAGCGAGTCCTGCCAAGACAACTTGTTCATGCGGTTACTCCCTGCACCAGTGCGTGGGCCGCTTCCTGCTCGCCGCCCCAGGAGAGGCTGGTGCCGGGTTGGGCGGCCACGAACGCGTCGACCTCGGCCCGGTTCACGTCGGGACCGAACCGCAGCCGCAGTCGTCCGACGGTGACGCCGGCGACCTGTTCGACGCTGCCGCCGACCACGGAGATGTCGACGTCGAGTTTGCGGACGAGCTGCGCGAGCCACGGTCCGTGCGCCTCGTCGCCGATCGTGGTGACGAGCGCGGTGTCGGCGCCGTCTCCCGCGGACGGGTCGTCGCCGACCGGGACGATCGCCGATCCCAGCACGGAGCCGGGCGTGCCGACCAGGTCGAGGATCCGTCCGGTCTCGGCGATGCGGCCGTCCTCGAGCCGGGCCGCCGACGTGCAGATGCGGCGCAGCACACCGAGCTCGTGGGTGATCAGGATGACGGTGACGCCGATCGAGCGGTTGAGTTCGGCCAGGAGGTCGAGGACCTGGTCGGTCGTGTCGGGGTCGAGCGCGCTGGTCGCCTCGTCGCACAGCAGCACGTCGGGGTTCGACGCGAGGGCGCGGGCGATGCCGACGCGCTGCTGCTGTCCGCCGGACAGCTGCGACGGGAACGCCTTCTCCTTGCCGCCGAGTCCGACGAGCTCGATCAGCTCGTCGGCGCGGGCGCGACGCTGCTTGCGGTCCATTCCGGCGAGTTCGAGCGGGAACTCGACGTTGGCCCGGACGGTCCGCGAATGCAGCAGGTTGAACTGCTGGAACACGGTGCCGATGCGCCGGCGCGCCTGGCGCAGTCCGGCGCCCGACAGCTGCGACAGGTCGTCGCCGCGGAGCACGATGCGGCCGCTGGTGGGCTGCTCGAGCAGGTTCAGGCACCGCAGGAGCGTCGACTTGCCGGCGCCCGACGGCCCGACGATCCCGAAGACCTCGCCTTCGGCGATCTCGAGGTCGATGCCGCGCAGGGCCGCGACCTCCCCCGCGCCGCCGGCCGCGGGGAAGGTCTTGACCAGATTCTCGACGGTGATCATCAGCCGGCCGGGTGAACCGGGACGACGGAGCCGGAGTAGTTCTCCTGGATCCAGGTGGCGGTCGCCGGGGACTCGAGCGCCTCGGCGAGTGCCTGCACACCCGGATCGTTCTCGTCGGCGGCCCGGACGACGAGCAGGTTCGCGAACGGATTGTTCTCGACCTTCTCCGACAGCAGCGCGTCCTCGGACGGCACCAGGCCGGCCTCGATCGCGTAGTTGGAGTTGATGACCGCGGCGGTGATCTGCGGGTCGCCGAGGTTGCGGGCGAGCTGCGACCGCTCGATCTCGACGAACTTCAGGTTCTTGGGGTTGGCCTTGATGTTCGCCTGCGTGACGATCGACAGATCGGCGTCGGCGAAGGGCTTGTCCATCTGGATCAGCCCGGCCGACTCGAGCAGGTAGAGGCCGCGCGCGTAGTTGGTGGTGTCCTTGGGCAGCGCGATCGTGGAACCGTCGGCGAGCTGGTCGACGGCGGTTATCTTCTCCGAGTACAGGCCCATCGGCTCGAGGTGGACGTCGGCGACCGACACGAGGTCGCTCACGCCCTTCTGCTTCTGCCAGTCGGCGAGGTACGGGGCGTGCTGGAAGTAGTTGGCCTGGACGTCGCCGGCGACGAGCAGCTCGTTGGGGTCGATCTCGCCGGTCACCGGCTTGATGTCGAGCTTGACGTCACCGAGGGCGCCGGAATCGGCGATGTGCTCGAGGATCTCGACGTGCGGAGTGCTGGAGGCGGAGATCACCAGGGTCTCACCGTCGCTGCCCGACGAGCAGGCGGCCAGGCCGGCCGTGAGCAGGGCGGCAGCGGAGAGAACAGCTGTGCGGCGCAAGAACATTGAGAGGAACCTTCCGGTGCTTGTGGAGATGGTCAGCCGCGCAGGGCGGGCAGGTCGAGCAGGTCGCGGTGGTACCGCTCGGTGACGTTGGGGTGTGCGCGCAGGCGCGATTTGAGGGCGTTGAGCCCGTAGCGGGCGTGCAGGGTGCCGCCGTGCTGGTCGGGGCCGACGCCCGCCGCCTCGGCCGCGAGTTCGGGCGGGAGCGGCACGGTGGGCAGTGCCTGGTCGTAGCCGGGGTTGAGGAAGAAGGGCAGCGAGACCCGATCCCGCCCGGCGGGGGGCGGGAGCACCCGGTGCACCGTCGCCTTGAGGTAGCCGCCGGTGGCAACTTCGAGCAGCTCGCCGATGTTCACCAGCAGATGCCCCGGCAGCGGCGCGACGTCGAGCCAGGCGGTCTCGCCTCCCCGATCCACTGTTTCCACCTGGAAACCGGAGCTGTCGGGTTCCGGGTAGAGCAGCGTCAGGGCGCCGACGTCCTTGTGGCTACCCACGCCCTGGTCGGTGACCGAACCGTCGTGGCCGGGATAGCGCGCGATCTTCAGCAGCGGGTCCGGATCGGCGAACGCGGTGTCGAAGAAGTCGGCCGGCGCACCGAGGGACTGCGCCCAGCCGCGGATGAGGCGCAGCCCCGCGACCTGGGCCTGACCCGACCATTCGAGCGCCAACTCGCGCAGGCGCGGGACTGCGGTCGGCCACAGGTTCGGCCCGTGCAGCACATCCCACGGGCGGGCCTCGTCGATCGGGTCGACGGCAGCGCGCTCCGGTCCGATGTCGAGCTGCTCGCGCCAGTCGATGTACCCCTGGGTGCGTTCGCCGCCGACACGGGTGTAGCCACGGAAGTGCGGCGAGTTGCTGTTCTCGATCTCGAGCTTGTCGGCCTCGGGCAGTGCGAAGAACGCACGGGCCGCGGCGACCAGATCGTCGGTGAGCCGCTGGTCGATGCCGTGACCGGTGAGGTAGAAGAAGCCGATCTCGTGCGTGACCTCGCGCAGTGCGTCGATGTCGAGATTCTCCAGATCGATGATCGGGAGCGACTGTGCGGTCATGGAACTGGTCCTTTCCCCACGGGCACCTGCGTTCGTTCAGCGCTGCGACGAGTGGGTGCCCGATGGGAGGACAATGCGCGGGAAGGCGAGACGGTACGAAAGGTGCCGTCGCGCAGGATTTCTCGTCTCAGCGCTCGCACATGCGACAACAGCCGCCACGCATGAGCATGGAGGCGACAGTTGCTGCAGGGCCGCGCATCGGAGTCCTTCCCGGACGAGATCATGGTCGGCAGCCGAACCGGCACGCCGCTGCGAGGAGGCTAACGCGATCGACGCACCGACTTCAAATCGAACGTATACGCACGGCGACGAACGGCGACATCCGTGAGACGAGCGGTCGGATCACCCTTCAGCCGAGGCGCCCGGACAGACTCTCGAGCCGGTGCAGACTAGCCCCGTCGAGGCCCACGATGTGCACACTTTTGCCCCGGGCCGCGTACTTGGCCTGCACCGCGTCGAGCGTCGCGACGGTGGACGCGTCCCACACCTCGGCACCGGTCAGGTCGATCACCACCGAATCGGGGTCACCCCCGTAGTCGAACCGGTGCACCAGGTCGTTGCTCGACGCCCAGAACAACTCACCCGAGACGCGGTAGGTCCGCTCCGCGACCCCCGCAGGGACACCGTCGGCGACCTCGATCCGCGTCAGATGCGCGACGCGCCGCGCGAACGCGACCATCGCGGTCAGCACACCGAGGATGACGCCGACGGCAAGATTGTGCGTCGCCAGCGTGCCCACGACGGTGACCACCATGACGAGGGTTTCGCTGCGCGGCATGAGCCGCAGCGTCCGCGGCGCGATGCTGTGCCAGTCGAAGGTTGTCACCGCGATCACCAGCATCACCGCGACCAGTGCCGCCATCGGGATCGCGCCGACGACGTCGCCGATCGTCACACACATGAGCAGCAGGAAGGCGCCCGCGAGGAACGTGGAGATGCGGGTGCGGGCCCGCCCCTCCTTCACGTTGATCATGGTCTGGCCGATCATCGCGCACCCGCCCATGCCTCCGAACAGGGCGCCCGCTGCGTTGGCGATGCCCTGCCCCCAGGCCTCCCGGGTCTTGTCGGACGGGGTATCGGTGATGTCGTCGACGAGCTTCGCGGTGAGCAGTGATTCGAGCAGCCCGACCAGGGCGAGCCCCAGGGCGAACGGCGCGACGATCGTCAGCGTCTCCCACGTCAGGGGGACGTCCGGGATCATCCAGGTGGGCAGACCGGCGGGGAGCTCACCCTGGTCGCCGACGTCGGGGACGTCGATCCCGAACAGTGCGACCACGCCGGTCAGCGCGACGATCGCGATGAGCGGCGCGGGCACCGCCGTGGTCAGCTTGGGCACGAACACGATCATCACGAGCCCGGCGGCCACGAGCGGGTACACGAGCCACGGGACGTCGAACAGGTGCCGCAGCTGGGCACTGAAGATGAGGATCGCGAGCGCGTTGACGAACCCGATCATCACCGAACGCGGAATGAAGCGGACGAGCCGCGCCAGGCCGCCGACGGCGAAGAGGATCTGCAGCCCACCGGCCAGCCACACCGCGGCGATCAGATAGTCGAGGCCGTGCGAGGCGACGAGCGGCGCCACCACCAGCGCGGTCGCCCCCGCCGCCGCCGACACCATCGCCGGCCGTCCGCCGACGAACGCGATCGTCATCGCCATGATGCACGAGGTGTACAGCGCTACTCGGGGGTCGACACCCGCGATGACCGCGAACGAGATCACCTCGGGGATGAGCGCGAGCGCGGTCACGAGACCGGCGAGCGCCTCCGTGGTCAGTCGGCGAGGAGAACGCAGTGCGGCGCGGACGGATGTGGCGTCGGCCGGAGTGGAGAGGGTGTCGTGCACCGGGAGAGTCTAGGGACCGCTCACCGGACCGCTCGCCCCGGAGCCGAAGTAGTCGCGGACGCGCCTACCACGAGCCGGTGCGCAGGACGATCTCCGTCGCCAGCTCCGCGGCGGCCTTCGCGGGGATGTCGTCGACGCCGTCGAGCTGGACGATCCGGAACTCCGAGTAGGCGTAGCGGCCGCTCGCGTCGGCGGACGGGCGTCCGAGCGACGTGCCGACGACGACGGTGGTCGGCAGCTCGACGGCGGGGCACGTTGCGTCGACCACTGCGCCGTCCACGCCGGGAACGGCCGGGTGCCCGCGGTCGGCGACGATGAGACTCGCGAAGCGCCCGAAGGTCTTGGCCGCGAGCTGCCAGGCGAGTTCCGCCCCGGCACCGGCACCCACCAGGTTGACCCAGGGCAGTTTGAGCTCGTCGAGCATCGCGATCACCGACGGCTCGTCGAGCCCGTCGACGGTCTCGGGCACCACGGTCCGCAGATCCGAGTCGTGCAGGCGGGCACAGACGGCGTCGAACACGTCGGCGGGGGCGCCGGCGTCGGGCAACAGCAGTACCGTGTGCCGACTCTCCGGTCCCCCGATACGGACCGTCACGGTCCCACTTCCCACGGCAACGTTCGTCGACTCCATGAACGAAAACGGTACGCGATCGACGTCACGAAATCGGACACCTATCCGGGATACACCTTGCCGATGATCTCCTTCGCCATGGTGGTCGCCGGGTCCTGACCGTTCGCGGCCGGGGCGAGGTTGGCCCAGACCACCAGCGTCACCTTGTTCACGGGATCGTGGCCCATGAACGAGTTGTACCCGGGCAGCTCGCCGGTGTGGCCGAACATCGGTCCCATCTTCGCTATGCCCCAACCGTATTCGGCCGAACCACTGTCGGGGCTCGTGGGCTGCACGCTGGCGAGGCGTTGCGCCTGCAGATCGGCGCCCAGCAGCTTGCCGCCGACGAGAGCCTGCACCCACGTGACGAGATCGTTCGCGGTGGAGATGCCCGCGCCGGCCGCCCACGCCCACGACGGGTTCACGTTCGTGACGTCATTGGGCTGCAGCGATCCGTCCTCGGCGGCGGCCTGGATCTGCTCGGGTAGCGCCGGATCGGTCAACGTGTCCATGTTGGTTCCGAACACGTAGCCGTGCGAGTAGGGCGCAGGGATCGTGTTGTCGGCGGTATCGGGGAACGACGTGCCGGTCAGCCCGAGCGGACCGAAGAGCCTGGACTGGAAGATCTGCGGCAACGGCTTGCCGTCGAGGCTCTCCGCGATGAGTCCCAGCAACACGATGTTGGTGTTCGAGTAGTGATAGCCCTGCCCCGGCGGGAAGTACGGGGGGTTCGCGAAACCGAGCTCCAGCAGGTCCTCGGGCTTCCACTGCTTCTGCGGGTCGTCGTCCAGCGTCTGGTTGAGTTCGGCGGTCTCGGTGTAGTTGAACAGTCCGCTGCGCATGTCGAGCAGCTGCTCGATGGTGATGTTGTCGCCGTTCGGGACGTCCGGGCGGAACTTCGACACCGGATCGTCGAGCTTGATCTTGCCCTCCTGCACCAGCTGCAGGATCACGGTGCCGGTCATGGTCTTGGTATTGGACCCGATCCGGACGTGCTCGGCGGGATCGACCGAATTGTCCTGTCCCCGAGCGCCTGTCCCGTACTTGACCGTCAGGTCACCGTCGGGGGTCTTGAGGATCGCCACGGCACCCGGAATCTGCAGATTCTCGGCGACACTCTTGACGATCCCGTCCAGCGTTGCGAGGTCGATCTTCTGGAGCGCCACTGTCGACGACGCCGCGCTAGCCGTGGTCGGCGCAGACGACGTCGCGCTTCCGGTGTCGGACTCGTCCGACGAGCATCCCGTGAGCGCCAGCGCTACGACGAGCGATCCACCGGCAAGGCGCGCACTCATTCCGGTACAGAAGCTTCTGCGCACGTCGACACTTCCTCACCATCGGGCCTGTCGTGGCTACTGACGTCGCTCCGCAGCTTAGGCGCGTCGAACACGCATCGCGGGGCGAACAGCGGAAACAGCACACGCCGCGATCGACGGGTTGACGGAGCTTCGACAACACTTCTATGGTTCATTACATGAGTAATGAACCAGGTAGCCAGGCCGGCGGCGGGGCATGGTGCTGAACGAGGAGGGCAAGCCCCTTTTCCAGCAGATCGCGGGGCTCGTCGAGAACGCGATCATCGACGGTTCACTTCCGGAGGAGTCGCAGGCGCCGTCGACGAACGAACTGGCGGCCTTCCACCGGATCAACCCGGCGACCGCAGCGAAGGGGCTGAATCAATTGGTCGCCGACGGAATCCTCTACAAGAGAAGAGGAATCGGAATGTTCGTCAGCGCCGGCGCGCGTGACACCCTCGCAGCTCGCAGGCGCACACAGTTCGCGGATCAGTACCTGGCACCGCTCGTGCGCGAGGCCGACAAGCTCGGAATGAGCATCGCCGAACTCAAATCCATGCTGGACCAATGGGAGGAACGTCCATGACCATCACGGACATCGACCGGGACACAATCGTTTCGGTACGTGCCATCGGGAAGCGGTACGGCGACGTCACCGCTCTCGACGACGTCTCGTTCGATCTGAGAGCAGGGACGATCTACGGCCTCCTCGGCCGGAACGGCGCAGGCAAGACCACGCTGATGAAGATCCTCACGGGCCAGGAACTTCCGAGCAGCGGCGAGGCGCACATGTTCGGCGGCACGCCGTTCGAGAACGCGCACGTTCTGCAGAACCTGTGCTTCATCAAGGAGAGCCAGAAGTATCCGGACGATTTGAAGGTCAAGCACGTCCTGTCGGCGGCCGAACTCTTGCTGCCCCGGTGGGACAACGAGTTCGCCAGCCGACTCATGGACGACTTCCAACTTCCCGAGTGCCGCCGAGTCAAGAAGCTCTCGCGAGGCATGACGTCCGCGCTCGGCGTCGTCATCGGGCTCGCGTCCCGCGCACCGTTGACGCTGTTCGACGAGCCGTATCTGGGCCTCGACGCGGTCGCTCGCCAGCTGTTCTACGACCGACTCCTCGCCGACTACGCGGCCCACCCGCGAACGATCGTGCTGTCCACCCACCTCATCGACGAGGTCGCCGACCTCCTCGAACACGTCATTGTGATCGACGACGGCCGCGTCTCCATCGACGCCGATACCGACGACCTCCGCAGCCGATACGTGCTCGCCAGCGGACGGACCGCGGCGGTCGACGCCTTCACAGCGGGCAGGACGGTTCTGCATCGCGAGAACCTCGGCGGCTTCTCGCGCGCGACTGTGCAGGGGAAGCTCTCCCCGTCGGACCGCGCCGATGTAGCGCGATCAGACATCGAACTGTCACCGATATCCCTGCAGCAGATCACGATTCGTGATGCCCTCGACGGCCGCACCGACGCAGGCAAGGAGAACCACTCATGACCGTCGCCATCGTCTCCCCCACCGCGGCTCCCCAGCGCCGCTCCCCTGTGGGCCTCCAGCGGCTCATGGCGGTCTGCCGTCTCCACGCCGTGTCATGGCCACTGCTGTTGGTCGCACCCGCCGCGATCCTCGCCGTCACCTTCGCCATCAATCTGACGATCTTCGCGCTGATCGACTCCGAGGGTGAGATCCACGGCACCGGCGCGGTGCTGGCGCTGTACGGCTTCGTCGTCGCCTTCTACACGCAGGCGATGACCCAGACGTATCCGTTCGCGCTCGGACTGAGTGTGACGCGGCGCCAGTTCTTCGCCGCCACCACCGTGGTCGCGGTCCTCCAGTCGATCGCCTTCGCAACGGTGCTTCAGGCGCTGTCCGTGATCGAAGCCGCCACCGGCGGGTGGGGCGTCGATATGCGCATGTTCGGCGTCCTTCGCTACGTGACTGATTCCGCTGTACTCCAATCCGTCACCCTCTTCGCGAGCCTGCTGCTCACCACCGCGATCGCGATGTTGCTCGGTGCGGTGTACCAGCGCTGGCGGACCCCCGGATTCCTCATCGCGGGAATCGGGACGATCGGGCTCTTGGGTCTCACCGCAGTCGTCGTGACGTGGGCACGCTGGTGGCCGGCCATCGGTTCGTGGTTCGTCGACGCACCCCGCTGGCTGGTGTTCGTCGGGGTGCCGCTGGCCGCCGCCGTCGCGGCGATCGCTGCGACCTGGTCGGTTCTCAGACGAGCTACGACCTGATCGTGGTCAGCCCGATGTCAGGTCCATCTTCCCGCTGATCGGGAAAACGATGTCACGCTGATCGAACGACACACATCGCTCCCCTTGGACGCTGTGATCAGGGAGAACCCAGTCGAACCACCACGTGCGCTTCCTTCTCGGCAGTCCGATCGGCGCGGTGACGCAGTTGAATCTGCGCTCACCGCGGTCGAACTGCATAGAGTCCAGCCGAAACAGGGTCGAGGAAGAGCACAGATGCAACGATCAGTGGAAACCCCGGAGTCGAAGTCGTTACTCCATGACGCAGCAGACAAGGAATCAGGATTTCCGGCGGATGGCGGCGAGTCCGTCCGGAAGGCGCGCATCGGAGTAATCGTGCTGTGCGCGGCGGGGATAGCGATGTCCCTGACCCACACCCTCATCGTTCCGCTGATCCCGATGTTGCCGGGAATGCTCGACACGACGGCGGGGAACGCATCGTGGGCGGTGACGGTGACGATGGCCGTCGGAGCGGTCGCCACGCCGATCGTGGGCCGTCTCGGTGACATGTACGGGAAGCGGCGCCTTCTCCTGTTGTGCATCGCCTCGGTCGCGGTGGGCTCGTTGGTGTGCGCACTCTCGCCCAGCCTTCCCCTCTTCCTCACAGGACGTGGACTGCAGGGTCTCGGCGTCGCTTTCGTCTCGGTCGGGATCAGCGTGATGCGCGAGTTCGTCCCGTCGGCGCGTCTCGGCGCCGCGGTCGGAATGATGAGTTCCTCCATGGCCGTCGGTGGTGCCCTCGGTCTTCCGTTCGCCGCCTTCCTTGCGCAAGCCTTCGGTTGGCGTGTGTTGTTCTGGGTGTCCGCGGCCGGGTCGGTGGCCTGTTTCGTCGGCATCTGCGCTCTCGTCGCCCCCAGCCGAGTCCGCACGGGCGGCCGCTTCGACCTGATCGGTGCGGTTGGCCTCGGCACAGTCCTGGTACTGCTGCTGCTTCCGCTGAGCAAGGGCCTCGACTGGGGGTGGACGAGGCCGACCACCCTGTTGCTGTTCGGGTTGTCGGCCCTCACTTTCCTCGGGTGGGTGGTCTACGAACGTCGACGGGCCAATCCGCTCCTCGATCTGCGAATCGCGTCGCGTCGCGTCGTCGTCCTGGCGAATGTCGCCGGTCTCATGTCGGGTTTCGCGTTCTACGGAATGGAACTGGCCCCGATCCAGATGCTGATGGCGCCGACGTCCACCCAGCACGGATCGGGCGCCTCGATGCTGACCGCAGGGCTGCTCATGGCGCCCTCCGGGCTGGCGGCATTCGTGTCGTCGAACATAGGGGCACGGATGGTCGTATCGTTGGGGGCGCGGCGCACTCTCGTCGCTGCCGGCAGCCTGTTGTTCACCGCGTTGTCCGCGATGTTGATCGCGCTTGCCGTCGAATGGGACTTCCCGACGGTGTATTTGGTGGGCATTACCTGCCTCGTCGGCGCCTCCGTCGGAATCACCTACGCCACTCTGCCCACCCTCATCATGGAAGCCACGCCGGTCGAACAAACCGGAGAAGCCAACGGCCTCAACGCACTGATGCGCATCATCGGCCTCGCCGCGTCAGCCGCCGTGGTGGGAATGATTCTGGCGCACAACGTCTCACCCGTTCCCGGCTCCACGCTGAGCGTGCCATCGGCGTCAGGGTACATCTGGGCGACGTCGACCGCTTTGGTGGCCAGTGTCGTCGCCGTCGTCGCGGCGCTGCTCCTACCTCGACACCTACGCGTGTAGACGGCGAACGTCAGACGAGGAAAGACCTGATCGTGGACAGCCCGCTCGGTACGCCGCCTCCCAGCAGCGCGTCGAGCGCGGCGACGTCGAGATGCTGCTCGACGAGATCGGCGAGCAGATCCAGCTGCGCCTCCCGGACCTGCGCGACGTCGGTGTCCGGCGCCGCGACGAAGCCCGCCCGTCCTGCCGTTTCCGCCACTTCGCCGAGAAATCGGCGCCGGTACTCGTCGTTCTCGAGGATCCCGTGCCAGTGGGTGCCGCGGACGCTGCCGCGCACGCTACCTTCCTTCGCCCCGTCGGCCGCCGTCAGCAGCGGGGCGTCACCGTTTCGACGCACCCGGCCGTGGTGGATCTCGTAGCCGCGCACCGGGATTCCGTCCCCATCGCCCTCGACCTGCGCGAGCACCTTGTCGAACGCGAACTCGATCTCGAGGTCCAGCAGGCCGAGGCCCGCCACGGTTCCCACTCCGGATTCGATGCCGTCGTCGATCACCGAGCCGAGCATCTGGTAGCCGCCGCAGATGCCGAGGATCGCCCCGCCGGCCTGGGCGCGACGGATCAACGCCTCGCCGATTCCGCTGCGCCGCATCCACTCCAGGTCGATGACGGTGGACTTGCTACCCGGTACCACGACGAGGTCTGCGTCGGCCAGCCGCGACGGCTCGCTGACCCAGTGCACCGAGACACCTGGCTCGCACGCGAGCGCCTCGACGTCGGTGGAGTTGGAGATGCGCGGCAGCCGGATCGCGGCGACGCGCAGCCACTCGTCGCCGATCGGCGCACCGGGGCGTCCGACGGGCGCATCACCGACCACGCCGAGCGAGTCCTCGGCATCGAGCCACAAGCCCTCGGCGAACGGGATCACCCCCAGCGTCGGACGCCCGGTGAGCGCCGTCAGCTGGTCGAGGCCGGGCGCGAGCAGGCTCACGTCGCCGCGGAACTTGTTGACCACGAACCCGGCGATCAGCGCCTGGTCCTCGGGCGAGAGCACCGCGACGGTGCCGAACAGGTGCGCCAGCACTCCCCCGCGGTCGATGTCGCCCACCACGATCACCGGTAGCTGCGCGCCCTGTGCGAGCCCCATGTTCGCCAGGTCCGTGGCCCGCAGATTGATCTCGGCGGGCGAGCCGGCACCCTCACAGATCACGACGTCGAATTCGGCTCGCAGCGAAGCGAGTTCGTCGGCGACGATCTCGCGCAGCCACTCCCGGTGCGTGATGTAGTCGCGGGCGCCGACCGTGGTGACGGCCTTGCCGCGGACCACCAGCTGTGAGGTCCGGTCGCCGCCCGGCTTGAGCAGCACCGGATTGAACCGGACGCTGGGTTCGAGCCCGCAGGCCCGCGCCTGCAGCGCCTGTGCGCGTCCGATCTCCCCGCCGTCGAGCGTGACGACGGAGTTGTTCGACATGTTCTGCGCCTTGAACGGCGCCACCCGGACTCCGCGTCGCGCGAGCATTCGGCACAGACCGGCGACGAGGACGCTCTTACCGGCGTCGGACGTGGTGCCGGCGACCAGCAGTGCGCCGCGCAGCGCGGCCGTCACGGCAGGGTGAGGATCTCGTTGCCCTCGTCGGTGACGACGATGGTGTGCTCGAACTGGGCGGTCCACTTGCGGTCCTTGGTGACGACCGTCCAGCCGTCCTCCCAGATGTCGTAGTCGACGGTGCCGAGGTTGATCATCGGCTCGATCGTGAACACCATGCCGGGCTCGATGATCGTGTCGACGTTCGGCTGGTCGTAGTGCAGGATCACCAGGCCGTTGTGGAAGGTCTCGCCGATGCCGTGGCCGGTGAAGTCGCGCACGACGCCGTAACCGAAGCGGTTGGCGTACGACTCGATGACGCGGCCGATGACGTTGAGTTCGCGGCCGGGCTTGACGGCCTTGATGGCGCGCATCGTCGCCTCATGGGTGCGCTCGACGAGCAGGCGGTTCTCCTCCGAGACGTCGCCCGCGAGGAACGTCGCGTTGGTGTCGCCGTGCACACCGTCGATGTAGGCGGTGACGTCGATGTTGACGATGTCGCCGTCCTGGATGACGGTCGAGTCGGGGATGCCGTGGCAGATGACCTCGTTGAGCGACGTGCAGCACGACTTCGGGAAGCCGCGGTAGCCCAGCGTCGACGGGTAGGCGCCGTGATCGCACATGTACTCGTGCGCGATGCGGTCCAGCTCGTCGGTGGTGACGCCCGGCGCGACGGCCTTGCCGGCCTCCTGCAGCGCCCGCGCTGCGATCTTGCTCGCCACCCGCATCTTCTCGATGGTCTCGGGCGTCTGCACCCACGGCTCGCTGCCCTCACGGGCCGTCGCCTTCCACACGTACTCGGGACGCTCGATGCTCTTGGGCACGTCGAGGACGGGCGAGACGGTTCCGGGAACGAGCGCAGTGCGAACAGACATGTGTTCAGGGTAGACCGCACCCGCAGGACAGTCGTCGTGCGTCCCGCGTTGCGACGCCGCCCGGATCGCGCGCCGGAGGCACGTCACTGCGCGGCTCCGTCAGGGGAGAAGGGCCGGCGAGCACCTCGCGGGTTCCTCGCCCGTCACCCGTACAGCTCTTCGACCTGCACAGATGCGCTTTGCCGGAAAGTGGGTATGGTGAGCGATCAACCTGATCAGAAGTGAGGGTGACAATGGGCCAGCAGTCGCGGGCCGCCGAACAGCGGTGGGCTCCGGTCAAGGTCAGCAAGGTCGTCACGACCCGTTCGGGCGACGTCGTCCACGTCGATGCCGAACTCGACGGCGACATCCATCCCGAGTGGGCTCGGGCGTTCGATCGGATGAGCAAGGGCAGGAAGAGTGGCCTGTTCCTGCACAACGACACCGAACCACCGCGAATCACACTGACCGCCGGAAGCGATCACGGCGACAGCGCGGAGATCGTCGTCCTGTACGCGGTCGAGGAAGTGAACCTCTACGTGCGCCTCGCGCTCGAACTCGTCGGCCAATAGAGCGGCTCAGCGCAGCTCGGTCACGAACGCCATTCGGTCGCCGCGATAGAGCGACCGCACCCGCTCGATCGGCACCCCGTCCACGTCGCGGGACACGCGGTGCAGCTTCAGCATCGGCATCGCCGTGCTCGACTCGACCAGACCGGCCTCGCGCGGAGTGGGCAGCGCGGTCTCGATCCGCTCGGTCGCCGTGGTGAACTCGATCCCCTTCGATCGGATTGCCGCGTACAGCGACGTCTCCGGATCGAACGTGGTCACGAGGTCCGGGAACCGGCGCAGCGGCAGGTAGGTGCTCTCGAGGCCGATCCGTTCGCCGTCGGCCAGCAGCACACGCTCGAGGTGGATGACCGGATCGCCGACCGCGATCTCCAGGATCTCCGCCAGCTTCGCGTGCGAGTCGATCTCCTCCCACCGCACCAGGATTCGTCCCGGTTCCCGGCCCTGGCTGAGCGCACCCTCGGTATACGACCCGAGCGAGAGGGGCTGCACCATCTTCGGGCGGGCGACCACGGTACCTCGTCCCCGCCGCTCCACGCGCCCGGCGACGAGGAGTTCGTGCAGAGCCTGCCTGACCGTCTCCCGGGACACGCCGCAGCGGGCAGCGAGTTCGCGTTCGGCCGGCACCGGGTCGCCCTCGGACAGGTCCGCGAGCAGGTCCTCCACGTGCGTCCGCACGACGTAGTGCTTAGGAAGACTCTCGGCGGTCATCGTGCCACCCGCACGCGGCGCGCGATCTCGAGGACGTCGTCGATCGCGGATGACTGCGCGCCGGGCACTTTCGCGCGGTCGTCGTAGCGTCGTAACCGGACGGCGTCCGGCCACCACGGATGCGTGAGGCGGGCGGCGTCGACAGCAGGGCCGCCCTGGCACCGCAGCGTCGCAACCGATTCCGGGGAGAGTGTCCGGGCATACGACGGGTCGGTGGCCGCGAGATAGCGTTTGGCAGCGACGTGTGCGCCGGCCAGCCAGCCGACCCGCTGCCCGAAACGGGGGGTCAGCCATGTCTGCGCGACGCGGTCGTGCGCCGCGTCGTCGGCGACACCCAGCAGTGGACTGCGCGCGAGGTCGTGCAATGCGGCCGCGAGAACCAGTTCGTCGTCGGCGCCGTCCGCGATCGCGATCGCGGCCGACTGGAGCGCGTGGTCGAGTTCGTCGACCGCCTCGCCGTCGAACACTCCCCGGAGCGAATTCAACAGCGCAGCAGCCTCTTCGAGCACCGCGGAATCGTCGTTCACGCTTGTCAGACTACACAAATTCCGGTCTATACCAATTGTTCATCTGGCGTTTCCCGAACGACCCCCAGTTGGTCTAGACCAATAGTCAGGCTGTGCCCCATGCGAATTGCAATTGTGGGCGGAGGAATCCTCGGCACGGCGCACGCCGACGAGGCCATCCGCCGCGGACACGACGTCGTCCATCTCGAACGCGAACTGGAGGCCCGCGGTGCCACCGTACGCAACTTCGGATTGGTGTGGGTCTCCGGGCGGGCCGAGCACGAACTCGACGCGTCGCTGCGCTCCCGCGAACTGTGGGCCGACCTCGCCCGGCGGGTGCCGGAGATCGGCTTCCGCGCCGCCGGATCGATGACGCTGCTGCGCACCCCGGAGGAGGTCGCGGTCGCCGAGGACATGGCGGCTCGCGACGATGCCGAGGTCCGAGGCTTCAGCCTGCTCGAGCCCGACGACGTTCGCGCCGTCAACCCCGCCCTGCGCGGCAAGTTCCTTGCCGGCCTGCACTGCACCCGCGACGGGGCCGTCGAGTCCCGCACCGCGCTACCCGCGATCCGTCGCCACCTCGCGGCGTCCGGCCGCTACACCTTCCACGCCGGCACCGAGGCCCGCGAGATCACCACCAGCGCAGCGGGTGTGCGGATTCGCGACGACCACGACCGCACGTTCGAGGCGGACCTGGTCATCGTGTGCCCGGGCGCCTCCCTGGGTGGTCTCGCCCGCGACCTGGCCGGCGACCTGCCGCTGCGCCGGGTCCGTCTGCAGATGATGCAGACCGCGCCGCTCGGCGAGGCGCTCACCACGGCGATCGCCGACGGCGACAGCATGCGCTACTACCCGGCCTTCGCAGGATCGGCACTGGACGCCCTGCGCGCCGCCCAACCACAGGAGCCGACCGCGGCCGAGCACCGCATGCAGTTGCTGTGCGTGCAGCGCCTGCACGGCGGGCTCACCATCGGGGACACCCACGAGTACGACGAGCCGTTCGACTTCGACGTCGACGAGGCCCCGTACCGCCATCTGACCAGCGTCGTCGAGGAACTGCTCGGCCGCGATCTGCCGCCGGTCGTCAAGCGCTGGGCCGGCGTCTACAGCCAGTGCCTCGACCCCACCCGACTCGTCCACCGCGCCCAGCCAGCCGACGGCGTGTGGGTGGTTGCCGGTCCCGGCGGCCGCGGGATGACGCTCGGACCTGCCCTCGCCGAACAGACCGCCGATCAGCTGGCCCTGTAACCCCGACATCTCAGGAGAGACCGTGACCACCATCAAGCTCGCCGTCCTCGACATGGCCGGCACCACCGTCGCCGACAACGGCCTCGTGCTCCGCGCGTTCGACGCCGCCGGTGCCGCCGCCGGGCTCACCGCGACGGGCCCCGAGGCCGACGCCGCCCGCCAGTACGTACTCGACACCATGGGCCAGTCCAAGATCGTCGTGTTCCGGGCGCTGTTCGGCGACGAGGACCGCGCTCAGGCCGCCAACCGCGCGTTCGAGTCCGAGTACGACCGGCTGGTCGACGAGGGCGGCGCCACCGCGATTCCCGGAGCGGCGGAGTCGATCACCGCGCTGCGCGACGCCGGCGTCCGGGTGGCGCTGACCACCGGGTTCAGCCGGACCACCCAGGACAAGCTGCTGGCCGCGCTCGGCTGGCAGTCCCTCGCCGACCTGACCCTCTCCCCCGCCGAAGCGGGACGCGGCCGCCCCTTCCCGGACCTGATCCTCACCGCCCTCATGCGCCTCGGCGTCGACGACGTGCGAGACGTTGCCGTCCTGGGCGACACCGCGAACGACATCACCAGCGGCAGGCGCGCCGGCGCGAGCATCGTCGCGGGGGCGCTGACCGGCGCCCACGACGAGCAGCAGTTGCGCGCCGCCGAGCCCACCCATGTCGTGCCGTCGGTCCGCGAGTTCACCGACCTCGTCCTCTCCCACTGAGTTGTTCTCGAGTTCTTCCGTCACCGTTCGAATCCCTCACCCAGACAGGAATTCCCGAATGAGCAGGAACACCAAGCGTTTCCGCGCCGGCATCGCCGCCGTCGCCCTGAGCACCGCGGCCCTCACCCTCACCGCGTGCGGCGGCACCGGCGCGGCGGCCGGCACCGGCGGCGAGACCGTCACCGTCTACAGCGCCGACGGCCTCGCCGGCTGGTACAAGAGCCAGTTCGCCGCCTTCACCGAGGAGACCGGCATCGCCGTCAACCTCGTCGAGGCGGGCTCGGGCGAGGTCGTCTCCCGCGTCGACAAGGAGCAGTCGAACCCGCAGGCCGACGTCGTCGTCACGCTGCCACCGTTCATCCAGAAGGCCGACGCCCAGGGCCTGTTGCAGCCCAGCGGCATCGACACCTCCGCGGTGCCCGCCGACGTCCAGGATCCGGCCGGCAAGTACGTGCCCGTCGTCGACAACTACCTGTCGTTCATCGCGAACCCCGGCGCGAACCCCGCCCCCAGGACGTGGGACGACCTGCTCACCGACCAGTTCAAGGGCAAGCTGCAGTACTCCACCCCCGGCCAGGCCGGCGACGGCACCGCCGTCCTGCTGCTGCTCCAGCACCTGAAGGGGAAGGAGGGCGCCCTCGACTACCTGTCGAAGTTGCAGGCCAACAACGTCGGACCGTCGTCGTCGACGGGCAAGCTGCAGCCCAAGGTCAGCAACGGCGAACTCCTCGTCGCCAACGGCGACGTCCAGATGAACCTCGCGTCGATCGCAGACGACGGTTCGAAGTTCCAGATCTTCTTCCCGGCCGAAGCCGACGGCAAGCGCACCACCATCGCACTGCCGTACGTGATGGGCCTGGCCAAGGGCGCCCCGCACTCCGACGAGGCCAAGAAGCTCATGGAGTTCCTGCTGTCGGAGAAGGCGCAACAGTCGGTCGCCACCGACGCTCGCGGCGTCTCGGTCCGCACCGACGTCCGTCAGGCGGCGGGCGACTCGACCGATCCGTCGACGCCGACCGGCCTGGTGAACGGTGTCGAGGTGTGGACCCCGAACTGGAACGACGTCCTGGCGTCGCTGGACGCCGACGTCGCCGCCTACCAGAAGGCAACCGGTAACTGACATGCCACGATTCGAGCCCGGGCGGTCCCTCCGCACCACGATCGGCACGGCACCCGGCGTCGCGCCGGGTGAGACCGACTCGTCCCTTCCGGCCATCACGTTCGACCGGGTCAACGTCGCGTACGGACACGGACGCGGGGCCACCCGGGCCCTGATCGATTTCAATCTCCGCGTCGCCCGCGGCGAGACCGTCGCCCTCCTCGGCCCCAGCGGCTCCGGTAAGTCCACCGCCCTCAAGGCCCTGGCCGGTTTCGCCCGGCCGGCGTCGGGCACGGTCCGCCTCGGCGGCCGGGACGTGACCGAGCTGCCGCCGGCCAGACGCGGGATCGGCGTGGTCGTGCAGTCGTACGCGCTCTTCCCGCACATGCGGGTCGCCGAGAACGTCGCCTTCGGTCTCCGTGCACAGCGGGTTCCGCGCACCGAGATCGCGGGACGCGTGTCCGACGCGCTCGCGATGGTGGGAATGTCCGCGTACGGCAAGCGCTTTCCGCGCGAGCTGTCGGGTGGCCAGCAGCAGCGCGTGGCGATCGCCCGCGCGCTGGCGATCCGCCCCAAGGTGCTGCTGCTCGACGAGCCGCTCGCAGCCCTGGACGCGCAGCTGCGCCAGAACATGCTCAGCGAACTGCAGGAACTGCGCGCCGCGCTGCCCGACACCGCGATGCTGTACGTCACGCACGACCAGTCGGAGGCCCTCGCGCTCGCCGACCGGATCGCGGTGATGCGCGACGCCCGACTGGTGGACGTGGACACCACCGAGAACCTGTGGAAGCGGCCACCGAGCAGCTTCACCGCCGCATTCCTCGGCGGCGCAAACCTGCTGCCGTGCACGGTGACCCGCGTGATCGGGACGTCGGCGCTGGTGTCGGTGGGCGGCACCCCCGTCACCGCGCACGCCCCGCAGCCCGAGATCGGACGCACCGAGTGGGAGTCCGACGCCGGCGCCCTGCTGTGCCTGCGCCCACACGCGATCACGCTCACCTCCCCGGCGGAGCGGGGCGCGTTGCCCGCGCGCATCGTCACCAGTGTGTGGCGAGGGGCGTCGACCCGCGTGACCATCGCGTTGCCGAGCCTGCCGGAGAAGCCGATCGACGTCGACGTTCCCGGCCACGACGAGCGGCCCGTCGGCACCGAGGTCGGCATGCGGTTCCCCGAACGCGGCGCGGTGCTGGTGCCGGTTCCGAGGGCAGCGTCGTGACCGCGGTTCTCGAGGCACCCGCCGCCGATCTGCCGGTGCGCCGTCAGCCGTCCCGCTGGCGCTCCGGACTGTGGGTGCTACCCCCACTGCTGCTCGTGGTCGGCTTCGCGGTGTACCCGATGGCGCGGGTCCTGGCCGAGTCGACGGTCACCGACACCGGCCGCGGCTGGTCGACGTGGACCGAGGTCCTGGGATCGGCGTCGTTCCGGAACGCGTTGTGGCGCACCGTCCAGGTCGCCCTCGCCTCCACGCTCGGATGTCTCGTCCTCGGTACCTTCCTGGCCCTCGTGCTCGCGTTCGTGCCGTTCCCGGGATCGAAGGTGGTGGGACGGCTGATCGACACGATCCTGTCGCTCCCCTCGTTCCTCGTGACGCTCGCGTTCACGTTCCTGTACGGCACCGCCGGTGCGGTCAACGCACTCATCACGCGGATCACCGGCGCCGAGCAGGGGCCGCTGAACTTCCTCAACACCCCGCTCGGCGTCATCGCCGCCGAGATCACGTTCTTCGCCCCGTTCGTGGTGCGCCCACTACTGGCCGCGTTCTCCCAGATCCCCCGCGACCAGCTCGACGTCGCCGCGAGCCTGGGCGCGTCGCCGCTGCTGGTGCTGCGCCAGGTGGTGCTGCCCGAGGCGTGGCCGGCGATGATGGCCGGCGGCTCACTCGTTCTGCTGTTGACCCTCAACGAGTTCGGCATCGTGCTGTTCACCGGCGCCAAGGACGTCATGACACTGCCGGTGCTGATCTACACGCACGGCATCGTCACGTTCGACCTGCCCGGTGCGGCCGTGATCGCGACCGTCCAGGTGGCGCTGTCGCTCGCCCTGTACGGCGGCTACCGATTCCTGTTCGCCCGACTGATGGGAGGCAGCCGTGCTGCTGTGGACCCGACGCGCTAGGTATCTGACGCTCACGTTCTTCGCCGCGGTGGTCGCGATCGTGTTCGTCGCGCCGATCGCCACGGTGATCGCGGCCGCGCTCGCGGGAGCCTGGAACGGGCCACTGCCGTCGGATCTCGGGACGAAGAACCTGTCGGCGGCGCTGTCCGACGACAACCTGGCCAGCATGATCGTCAGCCTGCAGACCGCGATCATCGCCGGCGGCCTGGCGCTGATCCTCGGGACCTGGGCGGCGCTGGCCGCGCGGGAGGCACCGGCGTGGCTGCGGAAGGTCACCGACGCGGTCTTCCACCTGCCCGTCGCGCTGCCGTCGGTGGCGATCGGCCTGGGACTGCTCATCGCGTTCAACGAGCGGCCGCTGCTGCTCGGCGGCACCAAGTGGATCGTGATCCTCGCGCACGCGGTCCTGGTGCTGGCCTTCGCGTTCAGCTCGGTGTCCGCGGCGCTCGATCGTCTCGACCCCGCCTACCGCCAGGCCGCCGAATCACTCGGCGCCGGCCCGGTCCGGGTGCTGCTGCGGATCACGCTGCCGCTGCTGGTGCCCGCCCTCGGCGCCGCCGCCGGACTCTCCGTCGCGCTGTCGATGGGCGAGCTCGGTGCCACGATCATGGTGTACCCCGCGACATGGAAGACGTTGCCGGTGGCCATCTTCGGGCTCACCGACCGCGGGCAGGTGTTCCAGGCGGCCGCGAACACCACCCTGCTTCTGCTCGTCACCCTCGTCGCACTGCTCGTGCTCGGGCGCATCCGCGGCCGGGGCGCAGCCCGCTGAGCTCGATCCTGGACTGAGCGCCCGCCCCCTCCCGCACCCCCACCCCCGCGTTTTGCGCACTTGTCGCGGTTCTCTAGGCCGAGAATCCGCGACAAGTGCGCAAAACGCGAGAGGGAAGGGGCGGGGCGTCCGGGTCAGGAACCCTGACGCAGGATGTACCGCTGGACCTTACCGCTGGGGGTCTTCGGCAGGTGCGGCACGAAGTGCACCGTGCGGGGGTAGGCGTGGGCGGCGAACTTCTTCTTCACCAACTGCTGCAGGTCCTTCTCCAACTCGTCGCCACCCTCGACACCCGACCGCAGCACCACGAACGCCTCGAGCACCTCGCCGCGCAACTGGTCGGGCATGCCGACGACGGCCGCCTCGACGACGTCGTCGTGCATCACCAGCACGCTCTCGACGTCGAACGGGCCGATGCGGTAGCCGGCCATGATGATCACGTCGTCGTCGCGGGACGAGAAGAAGAACCGGCCCTGCTCGTCCGTCTGGCCGGCGTCGCCGGTGATGTACCAGCGACCGTCGTCGGTGAAGCGGGCGGCAGTCTTCTCGGGGGCGTCGCTGTAGCCGGTGAACCACATGAGCGGGCTGTTCCGCGTGTCGATGGCGACCCGGCCGGGGGTGTTCGGCGGGGCGATCTCGTCGGCGTCGTCGGCGAGGACCGCGCAGCTCCAGCCGGGCAGCGGACGGCCCATCGAGCCGGGGACCACATCCTCGCGCAGCCCGTCGGCCCACGCGTTGATGATGAACATGCCGTGCTCGGTCTGCCCGTACTGGTCGCGGACCGTCACGCCCAGCTCGGTCTCGGACCACGCGATGACGTCGGGCGTGAGCGGCTCGCCGGCCGACGACGCCCGGCGCAGCGTCACCGACGCCGGGACGGGGGTCTCGTCCGCCCGCAGGCTGCGGTACACGGTGGGGGCGGCAGCGAAGTTGGTGACACCGAAACGCTCCATCACCTGCCAGGTCAGCGGCGCCGAGAATCCCGCGTGCAGCAGGATGCTGCGGATGCCGGACGCCATCGGGCCGAGCAGTGCGTAGTACAGCCCGTACGCCCAGCCCGGGTCGGCGGCGTTCCAGAACACGTCGTCCTCGCGGACGTCGAGACCCCACTCGATGTACGACCGGAACGCGGCGAGCGCGCGGATCGGCACCGGAACGCCCTTGGGGGTGCCGGTGGTGCCGCTGGTGAACAGACGCACGATCGGGGCGTCGCCGCCCAGCGCCACCGCCGCACCCCGCGGGTCGTCGGCGGAATGCTGTGCGAGCAGGTCGGCGAACCGCAGGACGCCGTCGCCCTCACCCGCGACCACGACCTGCCACGACGGATTCGCCGGCATGTCCTCGCCCGGGGCGAGCTTGTCGAGCTGGTTCTCGTCGGAGATCACGACCTTGGCGCCGCTGGCCTCGAGCCGGAACGCGATCGCGGGCGTCGCGAACGCGGTGAAGAGCGGGACGTGCACGGCGCCACGGCGCCAGATGCCCAGCAGCGCGACGACGAGGTCGGCGGACTTGCCCATCAGCGTCGCGACACAGTCGCCGGGTTCGACGCCGAGGTCGGCGAGAGCAGCCGCGAAGCGGGTGGACTGCTCCCGCAGCCAGCCGTACGTCAGGTCCGTCGACGACAGATCGGATTCGACGACGGTGAACGCCACCGCGTCCGCCGGGTGCCGGTCGCACAACAGTTCCGCAGCGCACGCCTGCGGTGTGTCGTACAGCGCCAAGAGTTCGCGCACACGGGCGGTGGTGTCGACGGTCATGATCACTCCTCGTCGTCGGGGCCCAGCTCACCATCGGGCCTTCGTTGCTCCTATGATGCGTGTCACAGGATTGACCGGCTACCCCCGGAAAGGGGTGATGAGGGTGCCCACCCACACCTCGTCCCTGCTGCGTCCGCGTGACCGCGACGCACTGCGCACCGAGCTGCGGAAAGTGGCCGCGACCAGCATCGTTCCGGTCGTGTTCGGCGGCGAGGTCCACGACGGCACCCTGCATCTCGACGAGTTCGTCGGCACCTACACCGACGGCCTGCGTGGGTTGGCAGTGTCGGAGAGTTCGGGCCTCGGCGGGCACGTCGTCGCGCGCCGCAATCCCGCGGCCGTGCACGACTACGGCCGCGCCCGCACCATCACCCACCACTACGACGGTCCGGTCCTGGCGGAGGGCCTGTGCTCGGTGCTCGCGGTCCCGGTCGTCGTCCGCGGGAACTCCCGCGCCGTGATGTACGCCGCGATCCGCGAACGTGTCCGGTTGGGCGATCGGATCGCGGACGTCATGATGCAGGCCGGCCGCCGCCTGGCGAACGAGATCGCGATCCGCGACGAGGTGGACCGCCGGGTCGAGCTGCTCGACGCCGCCGCGGCCGAGGCCCCGGCGCCGGGCGGGGCCGACGCCGAGCAGATCCGCGATGTGCACGCAGAACTTCGGAGCCTCGCGCAGACCGTCGACGATCCGGCCCTCCAGGAACAGTTGCGAGCTCTGTCCGATCGTCTCGCCGGCGTCGGGGCCGACGGCACAGATCGCCCCGCCCCGTCGGTGGCGCTGTCGCCACGCGAGGTGGATGTGCTGAGCCACGCGGCACTCGGCTGCTCGAATGTGGTTATCGCCGAACGTCTGTCGGTCAAGCCGGAAACTGTCAAGAGCTACCTGCGCAGCGCCATGAGCAAACTCGATGCCCATTCGCGCCGCGAGGCCGTCGTCTCGGCGCGGCGGCTGGGGTTGCTGCCGTAGCCGAGACATTCGCCGCGAACTTCTGGAACACGTTCCACCCGCTGTGCCATACTCGCGGCCATGTCAGCGACACCGATCGAGACGACCACGATCACCCGCACCACCACCGCGCAGGAGCTGCTCGATCTGGCGCGCCAGTCCCCCGCCGCCGTCGCGGCGCACGACAAGACTGCCTGGCTGGAGCTGTTCGCGGACCGTCACGTCGTCGAGGATCCGGTCGGCGGTCGACCCGTCCTGGGCGGACTCTACGACCGGCGCAGCCACGTCCGCGGCGGCGATCCTCTCGCCCGGTTCTGGGACACGTTCATCGCGCCGAACGACATCCGGTTCCACGTCGAGAACGAGGACATCGTCAACGGACTCGACGTGATCCGCGACGTCACCATCGAGACCCGACTCGGCGGCGGTGTGGTGGCGAAGGCGCCGATGCACCTGGTGTACGAGACCACGCTCGACGAGGGTGCGCCCCGCATCCGACGGATCGCCGCGCATTGGGAAGTCGCACCGATGTTCGCTCAGGTAGCCGGCGTCGATCGCGCGAAACTCGCTGTCGCAGCGGGTATGAGCGCCCGCATGCTGCGACTGCAGGGGCTCGGCGGTTCGCTCGTGTTCGGGCTCGCGGTCCGCAGCGTCGGCGAACGCGGCAAGCGGTCGGTCCGACATCTGGTCGCCGACGCCCGGCGCGGCGACACTGCTGCGCTCGCGCTGCTCGGCGGACAGGTGGTCGACAACGTCACCAAGGTCATCGCGGCCGGCGACACCGTTACCTCGACCTGCACGGTCGACGGCGAGCATGCGGTGCTGTTCTGCTACCTGAATCGGAAGACGATGCAGGTGGTGAAGGCGGTCGTCCATCGATAGCGACAGTCTTCGCTACATGCCGCCCAGCACATCCATCATGTTGATCACCGCCGGGCCCAGGATGACGATGAAGATGGTGGGCAGAATGCAGGTCATCAGCGGGAAGAGCACCTTCACCGGCACCTTCATCGCCTTCTCCTCTGCGCTCTGACGGCGCTTGAGTCGCATTTCCGAAGCCTGGGTGCGTAGGACGTCGGCAATCGCGACGCCGTACTCGTCGGCTTGGATGACGGCTCGAAGGAATCTTCGCAGGTTCGGCGCTTTCGTTCTGGCCGCGAGGTCCAGGTACGCGAGGCGTCTCGACTGCCCCATCTGAATGTCTTGCAAGGTCCGGATGAATTCGTCGGCCAACGGACCCTTGCCGTTCTTGGCCGCACGCTGCATGGCCGATTCGAATCCGAGTCCCGCTTCCACTGCGATGGTCATCTGATCGAGAGTGTCCGCGAGTGCGAGTTCGATGGCCGCCTGACGTTCCTGACCGCGGCTGTGCAGGAGTAGTTCGGGAACGAAGTACGCCAGTGTGACTGCGGCGACCGCAAAAAGGATCCTTCCGACGCTCGGTGACGAACTCACGCCGACGAGCGCCAGCAAGCCGACACCCGCCGCGAGGACGAGCTTCATCATCGCGGCACGCTCGGGAGCCCACATCGCCGGGCGACCGGCAAGAACATGCAGGCGTTCCAGCCTCGTCATCGTCCCTGGCGGGGACAGCACCTTGACGAAGCGTGCTGGCGAGATCGGCGGTGCGTTACCCGCCCCGGGGCTCGGCAATGCCAGCTGCGACTGCAGATTCTGCAAGGCCGGTCCCCGCTCCGGGTCCCGGGCGCCGAGCATCAACCACACCAGCATGCCCAACGCCGCGCCCACCGACAGAGCGGCCACGAGCACCAGTGGTGGAATCACGAACACCTCCCAAAGACAGAGCCGCACTAGAACTTGACCGAGACAACCTTGTTCATCCACAGTCCACCGACGGTCAGCATGACGAGACCCACGCCGATCATCACGTAACCGACGACGTTGTCGGTCAGCCTCGACAGGTACTCAGGGTTCGAGACCATCAGGAACGCCGTGAGCCCGAAAGGCAGTGCCATCAGCACGTACGCCGACATCTTTCCCTCTGCAGCAAGGGCTTTCACTTGACGGCGTATCTGATTCCGTTCGCGGATGGTGTGACCTACCTGGTCGAGGACTTCGGCAAGGTCTCCCCCGACCTCGCGGTTGATCGCGATCGCCTGGGCGATCCAGTTGAAGTCCTCGCTCTGCATGCGCCGGGCGACGTCGTCGAGAGAGTCTCCGAGATCACGTCCCACGCGCGTCTCGTTGACGATTCGAGCGAACTCCTCCGACGTGGGACTCTCTGCTTCCCTCGACACTGCATCGAGTGCGCGCAGCATGCTGTGGCCGGCCCGCAGGTTGCTGGCGAGCAGCTGCAACGAATCGTCGAGCTGATCGGCGAAGGCAGCTCGGCGGCGGCCGGCCATCACCCGGAGATAGACGTTCGACAATCCGACCGTGACTCCCGCAAGCAAGAGTGCCAACAGGACTCCCGACACGAGTAGGCCTAATGCGGCCGCTGTCACCACAGCGGCACCGACCAGCGCAATGTAGTCACCTGGACGAAACTTCAGACCCGCCTCGTGGAGTGCCTCGGTCCGAGCTGCGATGCGCCCGCGTCGCCGCAGGTTCTGGTCGATCCACTGCACCAACCGCTCCGCGAAGCGGGACAGAACCGAGTCTTGATTCTCCTGCCGCCCGCGACGCTCCGCCGAGATCCTCGCGGGCGCCTTGCCCACCAGGGCCAGTGCGCCGCCCGCGAGTGCCAGATAGCAGGCCAGCAGGCCGATCACCATACCGGTCGAGGACGCGAAGAACCCGTGAGCTGTAGACGTCTGGGCGGGTAGTACCGACGCCGACGCCGGCAGCGTCACCGGGAACGGATCACTCACCCGGTGCGCAGTGCCGATGCGCACACTCACCACCACCTGGGTTTCACCGCCCGATTCCGAGTCATACCGGACGACATAGAGATTCCCCAGCGCGCGGGCCGCCGACTGGTAGATCGCACCGAGTGCCGCGGTGTCCTCCGCGGTGGCGTGCTGGCCTCGCGATTCGCGGGTGATCTGCTGCAACATCGCCGCATTGGTCTCCGGCGTAGACATCTGCACGGTGTACAGCGATGCGCGTGCTCGGCTCAGGACGCTCGGTATCTCCGACATCGGGTGGACACTCGACGTGTCGGCGCCATCCGTCAACAACAGCAGAATATTGTTCGGTGCCTCCCCCTTGTCGAGCATCTCGGCAGCCACGACCACCGAATCGGCGATCGCGCTGTTGCCCCCCGCTTTCAGTCCGTCGATCTTGCGAAGCAGGTCGTCTGTGTCCGATGTCATCTCCGAAACCACCTGCGGTGTCGAAGAAATAGCGACGACACCGATGTGCGCCCCGGTCGGCGCCTGCCGCACGAACTCCGATGCGGCCCGCTTGACGTCGTCGAGCGCCGGTCCGGACATCCCACCGGAGACATCGATCGCGAGGACGATGTCCTGCTCGGATCCGGGCTGCTGTCGGACCTCGATCTCCCGCGGCACGCCACCCTCGGTGAGCGCGAAGGTACCCGGTTCGACGGGCTGCCCAGCGAGACCGGGCGGCGCCAAGATGGAGACCTCGACGTCAGGCAGCTGAGTAGCATCGACGGCTGCAACCTGGACGGCATCCGGGTCGGCGACATCGGCACCGGCCGGAACTCCCGACACACCCACTCCGAGGGCGAGCACAACGGCCACCACGAACCGTCTCATGCCCGCCCCCGGAGGGGCTCTCCCACCCCGAACACACTCGGCGACAGTGCAATACCGAGATCTCGGAACTTGTCGGTGAACCGCGGCCGCACACCCGTCGGCTGCGGCTTGCCGAGGAATCGCCCGCGTGCGTCGACGCCGGCGCTGTAGTCGAACAAGAAGGCATCCTGCAGGGTCACGATCTCCCCCTCCATACCCTGCACCTCGGTCACGTGAGTGACTCGACGCGTACCGTCCCGGAGGCGAGTGAGCTGGACGATCACGTCGACCGCCGAAGCAATCTGCTCCCGGATCGCCCGCAGCGGCAGGTCCATGCCGGCCATCAGGACGAGCGTCTCCAGCCGCGCAATCGCGTCCCGGGGCGAGTTCGCATGCACCGTCGACAGTGAGCCGTCATGGCCGGTGTTCATGGCCTGCAGCATGTCCAGGCTCTCGCCACCGCGACACTCACCGACCACGATTCGATCCGGACGCATACGCAGTGAGTTGCGCACCAGGTCACGAATCGTCACCGCACCCTTTCCTTCGATGTTGGGCGGACGGCTCTCGAGACGCACCACGTGGTCCTGCTGGAGTTGGAGCTCGACGGCGTCCTCGATCGTGACGATCCGTTCGCCCTCCGGGATAAACGACGACAGCACGTTCAGCAGCGTGGTCTTGCCGGTACCGGTGCCACCCGAGACGATCACGTTCAGCCGCGCCTGCACACACGCATCCAGCAGCTCGGCCATCTCCGGCGACAGGGTTCCGAAGGCGATGAGATCGTTCACCTGGAACGGGTCCTTGGAGAACTTGCGGATCGTGAGCGAAGAGCCGTTGAACGCGAGGGGCGGGATCACGGCGTTGACGCGCGAACCGTCCGCCAGCCGCGCGTCGACCAGCGGCGAGGATTCGTCGATGCGGCGGCCGACCGCGGAAACGATCCGCTCGATCACCCGACGCAGGTGTGCCTCGTCTGCGAACCTGGCAGAGCTGCGGGTGAGTGTCCCGTCACGTTCTACATAGACCATGTCGTGACTGTTGACCATGATCTCCGTGACAGACGGGTCTTCGAGTAGGCGCTGGAGCGGTCCGTGGCCGAGTACCTCGTCGCCGACCTCACGCAGCAGTCGCTGCCGCTCGTCGGAGGTGAGCGGCGTCGCCTCCTGCTCGACGATCATGCCCAGTTCCTCACGCACCAGGGTATGGAGCTGCTCCTCACTCAGCGACGAATCGTTGAAGCGCGTGCCGATGCGGGCGTACAGGGCCGCGGAGGCGCGATCCTTCAGTTCGGCCAGCGCATCGGCCGGCGGCGGTGCACTCCTGGCCCTCGCCGGCTTTCCGGCCGGTACGGGTGCGGCGACATCACCCGGATCGGTGCCGCGTGCGGCCTCCAGCCGTTGAGACAGTCTCACTTCGCGCCCACCGCCTCCGCAGCACGATGACGCGCGCGCTTGCCGTTGGCCGGCTCCGGCGCCGGATCGATGCGGCCGACCAGCCGCCACAGTTCCTTTGCGGTGCGGTCCCTACCCGGGTTCTGAAGTAGCGGAACGCCCCGGTTCGTCGACAAGGCAACTGCTTTCGACCGCTTGAGCACGATATCGGCAGGTATCCCGATCGTGTTCTGGATGTCCTGAACGGTGAGCCCCTCGCGTCGATCCGCAAAGTTGAGCACAACGTGCCGCGCGACCGGAGCCAAATTCAGCTCCGTCAGCAGCTGAAGTTCCTTGTGCATTCCGCGCACGCTGGGCACGTCCATCCCCGACACCAACACTATGTCGGTGGCGAGATCGAGCGCCGCCAAGGTGTGTTCGAGCAGACCGGGCGCGGTGTCGACGATCACGTATCGGAATTCGGCCGCCAACTGTGTCAGTAGTGTGGTCACCTGCTCGCCGGTGATGCTGTCCCCTGCCGCAGGCGAATCCGATCCGCACAGGGCGTGCAGTCCGGTCGAGTGGGGCGTCAGAACGGTCTTGAGGACGATCATGTCCTGACTGGCAGCGCCCGAGACCGCGTCGGTCAAGCAGTGTTCCGGAACCAACTGGAGTGCGCTCGCGACGTCACCGAACTGAACATCGAGGTCTACCAAGACCGTCGAGTGGGGTGCTGCCGCCGCGAGCCCGACAGCCAGGTTGGTCGCAACAGTTGTCTTTCCCGTCCCGCCCTTCGGCGACGCAACCACGATGACCTTTCCCTGAACCGCGTGCTGCTCCGACGGCGTGCTCGCACCCTGACGTCGCGCCAGCGCGGCCTGTCCCGCTCGATCGAGTACCGCCCGAACGTCCGAGATCTCCGCCTCCGGCGACATCACGTCCCGCACGCCCGCGCGCATCGCCCTCAGCCAGACGTCGGTGCCGGCATCGCTGGCCAGTACGACAGTCGTACCAGGCGTCGAATGATCGATCCGCCCGGCCAGCGAAAGGCCCTCAACGTCGGGCACGTCCGGGCCCAGGATGAGCACTTCGGGCTGAACGGTCACACCGAGCGCGACCAGCTGCGCCGGACCGCGAGGAACCGGTTGCGCCGGCAGGACCCGCAGGTTGCCATCCGCGGCGTGATAGACACGGCGAGCGAAATCGTCGCGGTCGGTCAACAAGACGATGCGGCTCATCGGAACACTCCTTCCGGGGAGACCACGGAGGCCCCTGCCTCGTTCGAACTGAGCGGCTCATTGGAAAGCCAGATGGTCCCGTGCTCCGCCGCGAACACAACGCGCTCCGCCATCGGAACGTCGACCGCCAGGGATACGAGGAAGGCCTCCTTCGGGGCAGGACTCGGTGCCGCATCAACTGCGTTCGAATCTCCCTCCTCTGCCTTGGAGAACGTTCCCTGGACCCGCGTTACTCGAACCTTGTGCAACCGCAGATTCGTCTCGTAGTTCTTCACGGGCGGCGAGAAGGACATGAAGACGCCCACGGTATCGCCTGGCGCGATGTGCCCGCCCAACGCGCGTTGCGGTTCGAGAAGGACCGTCACCTCCTGCATCCCCTCGGGGATCCCGCCCTGGTCCTGACTTCGGGCAGTCGCCGGGTCGGCAAAACGTGCCGACACCAATTGTTCGCCCGGCAGCAGATCGGTGAGCGCGACCTTGCCGGACAGTTGGTCGAGACTGGTCACCCGCTCGGGTAGCACCGCCATCTCCGGAAGTTTCTTGACCGCAACCAGTCCCACGAGAGACGTCGCGGGAGTGTTCCTGGGAATCGTCTCGGTCGCAACGAGCACGTCCACGGTACGCGTACCTTCGAGCGCGCGAGCATCAGCTCCGCGCACGTACGAGATCAGGGCGAGCGTCCCGACGACGGCGAGCACGACCGCACAGATCGCAGCAATGATTCGGGTTCTCAAAGAGGGCTCCTAATCGAGCAAGCTGATCGTACTCACGCCGAAATCGATCCCTCCCGGCGTCAGATCCGCATCGAGACTGACTATCTTCACAAAGGTGCCGATGATGCCCCGACAGCTGCCGGTGCAGCTCAGCGAACCATGAACATCGTTGTTCCAGTTGAACTCCGGATTCCCGCTCAGCCGGTAACCCTGAATCTTGAACGCTGCCAGACCGACGACGTGAAACCAGCCGCCACTTCCGGTTCCACCTGCGATGTCGTAAATCGGTACCCGGACAACAGCATTCTGAAACTGCTTGATCGTGTCCTTGCACGGACCTGGAATGTTGTTGCCGGTGTCTCCCGGGGTCGCGTACACCGCCGGGTCGATCTTTGCCGGGCAGCGACCGTTGGAGCCCTGCAACCAACCGAAGTTGCCGGGTGCCGCATTTCCCGAGGTTCCGTTGCAGCGTGGAGCCGTGACGTTGTAGGCAACGAGAATCTTCACGTCCAGACTTCGCGATTCATCGAAATGGCACTTGTGAAACGTGAGTGGCAGTTCAGCTGTCCCACCCAGGGGAAACACGCAGCTCGCCGTCGCAGACGCCGAGATCTCGCTCCGGTCGAATCCGAGGACGGGAGCGAAGACGTTCCGCCGACCGGTCAGCCCGTCATCTCCCACCGCCGATGCAGTGACGGTGACCTTTCGCTTCACGCCATCGATCAGGGCTGCGCTGGCGGCCGACGAACTGTTGACGTTCGCTTGGACCAAGCTCGTCACCGTAGTCGTCGAAGACGTTGCCTTACAGCCTGATTCCTGAGCAACAGCAAGCGCGGCCGCGTCGGCCCCGTTCTGCAGCTGACGCTTGACGACATAGTTTGCACCGATGTCGATCGAGATGGCAGCACAGCCCAGGAGTACGACCATGAGGATCGCGACGAGCACTGCGACCACCCCGCGCTCGTCACGGGACAGTCGCGCCGTCAACCTCCGCATCGCATGACTCCCGTGCCGGTCAGCGTCGGCTTACCGGGGAAGAGCCCCGTCATATACTCGAGTGGATAGCTGATCGTGAGCGTGACGGTGCTCCCACTGGGACAAGACGTGGCCGAACAACCCTGCGCGTTAGACGTACTGATGCAGATCTCCGCATCGGTGATCGCCGGACTGAACACGCCCGCGCCCTTCACGGCAGCACGCGCGGCTGTCGCATCCTTCTTGATCGCCATCGTGCGCGCTCCCTCGCGGGCAGCAGCACTCACCGCATTCTGGACGTTGTACCCCCGCCCGAACTCGACGATGCCCAGGACAAGCGTGAGCAAGATCGGGACGACAAGAGCGAATTCAACTGCGGCAACACCGGAATCGGAAGTGAGGCGCTTCATGATCACCCCTTACAAGTCCGACGATCTCGGCGGCCCCAGGACTGGGACCGCCGAGATCGTTCAGATCGATCGAGTCCTGGTTTACTCACCACCGGGATCGTCGAAGCTGAAGCCATCGAAGAGGTCGGTAATCTTGTCGCCGAATGCGAAGACGGCAACAATGATCACCATCGCGATGCCGGCCACCATCAACCCGTACTCCACCGCGGTGGCACCGCGGTCTTCACGGGTCAGACGATTCTTGGCGTCTAAGCCCATGAGGTACAGGTTCGCGAAGAAGAGGTTCATGAGAGCTCCTGATTTGGTAGGGGAGAGGATCTCTGTTTGGAGTTCGAGCCATGTGAAGCAGATCACCTTTACAGGTAATCTGATCGGCAACTGTAGGGCCTGAAATGTGAACTGGACACCCTTCAAGATCACGGTTTCATCACGATCATCGGGGCTAGTGAAACACTCCGAACTGGTCTACGATTCAACAAGTCTTCAGCGAGATCGACTGCGCCCCAACGATAGTTTTTCGGTCGGCAGGCCGATCGATCCGATCGCCAGCCCCACGATCACAAGCAAGATCATCGAAAGAGAGCACAAACTGACAGTCATAGGTGACCAAAGATGATCGTCGCCACGGGGGCCGCGGCCGCAGCACTGGGCATCGGCGCCGGCGCGCTCGCGAACAGGGCGATCGACCGGGTACGTCGCGAGACCGCGCAGGCCGATCCGCACGAGACCCCCTCCGACACAACCCCGTCGGACCTCTCCCCCGCGCCCGCCGCGACATCGACGCGGATCGCCGTGATCGACACCATCACAAGGCGACACCACACCAGCGCCCGCCGGGTGCTCGTCGAGGTCTCCACGGCCCTGTTGTTCGTCGCGGTCACGCTCCGTCTCACCGCACTCGACATCATGCCCGCCGCCCCGGCATATCTCTGGTTCACTGCGGTCGGCGTCGCGCTCACGGTCATCGACATCGACTGCAAGCGCCTGCCGAACTTCCTGGTCGTACCGTCGTATCCGATCGTATTCGCCTGCCTGACAGTGGCTTCCGCAATCCAGAGCGACTGGCCGGCGCTGCTGCGCGCGGCGATCGGTGCCGTCGTGCTGTTCGGCTTCTACTTCCTGCTCGCCCTGATCTATCCCGCCGGTATGGGGTTCGGCGACGTCAAGCTCGCGGGTGTCATCGGCGCCGTCCTCGCCTACCTGTCCTACGGCACGTTGCTCGTCGGGGCGTTTCTCGCCTTCCTGGTGGCCGCGCTCGTCGGCACGGTCATCCTGGTGACTCGGCGCGGCCGGATCGGAACCACGATTCCGTTCGGGCCGTACATGATTGCGGCCGCCCTCATCGCGGTCCTCGCCGCCGATCCGCTGGCCCGCGCTTATCTGGACTGGGCCGGCGCGGCCTGACCGGGATCAGTCGAGCAGGATCGTCGCGAATGTCGCGACCTGGGTGAATCCGACCGTCGCGTACGTGCGGCGGGCGCGCTCGTTGTAGCTGTTGACGTAGAGGCTGGGCACCCGCCCGAGTGCGGTCACCGCGGCCGCCACGGCTGCGGTACCCGAAGCGCCGATGCCCTCGCCGCGGCGAGCCGGAGTGACCCACACACCCTGGATCTGGCCCACGGAGGCGGACATCGATCCCACCTCCGCCTTGTACACGACCTCACCGTTCTCGAACCGCGCCCACGCCCGTCCGGACGCGATCAGGTTCGCGACACGGCGGCGATAGTTGCGGCCGCCGTCGTTGGCCCGAGGGTCGATGCCCACCTCCTCGATGAACATCGCGATCGCAGCCGGCAGGTACGAGTCGATCTCGTCCATCCGCACCTGCCGCACCCGTGGATCCGGTCGCACCCCCGGGTCTCCGTGGAGCGCGAGCAGAGGCTGATCCGAACGGATCTCACGGCCCGGACCCCACTCCGATTCCAGCATCTCCCACAGCGGCAGTGCCAGCGACGCCCGCCCGACGATCGACGAGCACATGCGGGGGAACCGGGTGGCCCGGTCCGCGAACGCCCTGAGGTCGTCGGTGTCGCCGAGCAACGGCACCAGATTGGCTCCCGCGAAACACAGCGACTCGGCCGGACCGCCCCGGCTCCACATCTCGCCCTGGAGCGCCCGCGCGTCGAGCCCGGACTGCTGGACCCGCGCCGCGACCATGCAGGCCGCCACCGGATCGGCTTCGAGGACACGCAACACCTGGGCGGTGTCTCGACCACCCAACTGCCTCGCTCCGAGAAGCTTGAGCACTGACGCACCCCCTTGTGCAGTGGGACCGCTCGGCATGAGATCTGTCAGCGTCGAACTGTCAGTGCCGTATCTGGAACCCACATTGCCATGAACACGCGCCGGGGTGGAAGGATTTCAGCCGACGGTGACCACCGGCGCGCCGCCGGTCTCCCCGCCTTCCATCTCTTCCGCGATCCGCATCGCTTCCTCGATCAGCGTCTCCACGATCTGCGCCTCGGGAACGGTCTTGATGACCTTGCCCTTGACGAAGATCTGACCCTTGCCGTTGCCGGACGCGACACCCAGATCGGCCTCACGTGCCTCGCCGGGACCGTTGACGACGCAACCCATGACGGCGACGCGCAGCGGCACCTCCATCCCCTCGAGCCCGGCGGTCACCTCGTTCGCGAGCGTGTAGACGTCGACCTGAGCGCGGCCACACGACGGGCACGAGACGATCTCGAGCTTGCGCGGGCGCAGGTTCAGCGACTGCAGGATCTGCGCGCCGACCTTGATCTCCTCCGCCGGCGGCGCGGACAGCGAGACCCGGATGGTGTCACCGATGCCCTCGGACAGCAGCGCACCGAACGCGACCGCCGACTTGATCGTGCCCTGGAACGCCGGGCCGGCCTCGGTCACCCCGAGGTGCAGCGGGTAGTCGCACTGCGCGGCGAGCTGGCGGTAGGCCTCGACCATGATCACCGGGTCGTTGTGCTTGACCGAGATCTTGATGTCGCCGAAGCCGTGCTCCTCGAACAGGCCCGCCTCCCACAGCGCCGACTCGACGAGCGCCTCCGGGGTGGCCTTGCCGTACTTCTGCATCAGCCGCGGATCGAGCGAACCGGCGTTGACGCCGATCCGGATCGGGATGCCCGCGTCACCGGCCGCCTTCGCGACCTCCTTGACGCGTCCGTCGAACTCCTTGATGTTGCCCGGGTTGACACGGACGGCCGCACAACCGGCGTCGATGGCCGCGAAGATGTAGCGGGGCTGGAAGTGAATGTCCGCGATCACCGGGATCTGGCTCTTCTTCGCGATCGCCGCGAGCGCGTCGGCGTCCTCCTGACGCGGGCACGCGACACGGACCATGTCGCAACCCGACGCCGTGAGCTCGGCGATCTGCTGCAGGGTCGCGTTGATGTCGTGGGTCTTGGTGGTGCACATCGACTGCACCGAGACCGGGTAGTCGCTGCCGACCCCCACATTGCCGACCATCAGCTGACGGGTCTTGCGTCGCGGTGCGAGGACCGCGGGTACATCGGGCATGCCCAAACCGACGGGGCTGGTCACGTTTCGCCTTCTTTCGTTGGTACGGGGCAAGTCTATCGTTCGGACATATCCGAACGCCGGGTCACGGGAACAGCTGGATCGGGTTGACGATGTCGGCCGTGAGCGTCAACAACATGTACGCGCCGCCGATCACGACCACGACGTAGGTGATCGGCATGAGCTTCATGTAGTCGACCGGGCCACCGGCCGCCAGCCCGCGCATCTTCCGGATCGAGTTACGGATCTTCTCGTAGACCGTCACGGCGATGTGCCCGCCGTCGAGCGGCAGCAGCGGCAGCAGGTTGAACACACCCAGGAAGAAGTTCAGGCTCGCGAGCAGCCCGACGAAAACCTCCCACAGGCCCTGCTCGGCGACCTGGCCGCCGATGACGGACGCGCCGACGACGCTGATCGGGGTGTCGATGTCGCGCTCACCACCGGTGACGGCGGTCCAGAGGTCGGCGACCTTGGACGGCAGCTGGGTGAGCGCGTGCACCGTCTGGGTGAACAGGTGACCGGTGTACTCGGCCGACGCCGGCACGGCTCCCAGCAGGGAGTACTGCACGATGCCGGGCGCCGCCTGGATGCCGATCGCGCCCACCTCGCGGGAGGTCGGCGGCTTGGGGTTCTCCGTGGTCGACGCGGGATCGTTGACGTAACGCTGGACCTGCTGGATCGGGACCGCGATCGTGAGGGTCTGCCCGTCACGCTCGACGGTGAAGTCCGCGGTGCCGCTGAGCGGCTGGGTCTTGCGGACCAGGTCGGTGAACGTCGGGGTGGACTCGCCGTTCACTGCCGTGATCACGTCACCGGCCCGGATCCCCGCCAGTGCGGCGGGACCGTCACCCGCGCAGTCGGCCAGTTCGTAGTTGCCGTCCTTGCCGGCCTGCGACGGTGCCACGCAGACGGTGTTGCCGACCACCGCGCGGTCGTCGGAACTGGGAAGCCCCCAGCCCACCGCCAGCACCATGATCAACACGAAGCCGAGCAGGAAGTTCATCGCGATGCCGCCCGACATCACGACGATCCGCTTCCACGCCTTCTGCTTGTACATCGCGCGGTCGACCTCGTCGGGTGCGAGTTCGTCGACCGCGGTCATCCCGGCGATGTCGCAGAAGCCGCCCGCCGGGATCGCCTTGAGGCCGTACTCGGTCTCGCCGCGGCGGAACGAGAAGATCTTGGGGCCGAAGCCGATGTAGTAACGCCGGACCTTCATACCGAGGGCCTTGGCGGTCCACATGTGCCCGGCCTCGTGCAGCGCGATGGAGGCGCCGATACCGAGGGCGAAGAGCACTACTCCGATAGCGAAGACCATGCGGTTCTAGCCCTCCTGTTTCACGAGCTCGCGCGCGCGAGCCCGGGCCCACCCGTCGGCGGCCAGTACGTCGTCCACGGTAGCGGGCGGCGCGGCCCACTCGCCGCCTCCCGCGAGGACCCGCTCGACGGTACGCACGATCTCCGGAAAACGTAGTGAGCCGCTCAGGAATGCCTCCGCCGCGATCTCGTTGGCGGCGTTGTAGACCGCGGTCATGCAGCCACCTGCCTTGCCGGCCTGCCGGGCCAGATCGATCGCGGGGAACACGGCGGAGTCCACCGGCTCGAACGTCCACGTCGAGGCGGTCGAGAAGTCACACGCGGCCGCTGCGCCCGGGACCCGGTCCGGCCAGCCGAGCGCGAGCGCGATCGGCAGCTTCATGTCCGGCGGGCTGGCCTGCGCGAGCGTCGACCCGTCCGTGAACGTCACCATCGAGTGCACGATCGATTGCGGATGCACGGTGACGTCGATCCGGTCGTAGTCGATCCCGAACAGCAGGTGCGTCTCGATCAGCTCGAGGCCCTTGTTCACGAGCGACGCGGAGTTGAGCGTGTTCATCGGACCCATCGACCACGTGGGATGGGCGCCGGCCTGCTCAGTGGTGACCGCCTCGAGAGCAGCCGCGGTCCAGCCCCGGAACGGGCCGCCCGAGGCGGTGAGGACCAACCGGTCCACCTCGTCGGCGCGGCCACCGCGCAGGCACTGCGCGAGCGCGGAGTGCTCGGAGTCCACCGGCACGATCTGGCCGGGCGCCGCCGCGGCCGTCACCAGCGGGCCACCGGCGACGAGCGACTCCTTGTTGGCGAGAGCCAGACGCGCACCCGACTCCAACGCCGCAAGCGTCGGCTCGAGTCCGAGCGACCCGACGAGCGCGTTGAGGACGACGTCCGCCTCGGTCGTCCGAACCAGTTCGGTGACCGCATCCGGACCCGAGAGCACGCCGGCCATGTCCAATCGGGCCGCCGAAGCGGGGTCCGCCACCGCCACACGCGTCACCCGCGTGTCGGCGATCTGGCGGGCGAGTAGATCGATGTTGCCACCACCGGCCGCGAGTCCCACCACCTCGAACTTGTCGGGGTTGGCGGCGATGACCTCGAGGGCCTGGGTGCCGATGGAACCGGTGCTGCCGAGCAGCAGTACGCGAGTCGGTTGGGTGTCAGCCACGGATCCATTGTTCCTGACCGAAGCTGAGAGAATCACACAGGAGTGGCTTCGTACCGACGTGCGCGTTCACGACACCGCCGGGACCCAGGTTCGTACGACGCACGGTCGTATGCCACGATATGCGGTGATAGCGCATTCGTAAGATCAGGAGGATCGAGCCGTGGTCGGTACCCAGTTGGACCCCACTTCCAACGACCCCGTCGTCGCCGCGCACGTCGACACCGCCGAGGTTCCCTCGGCCGCATGGGGCTGGAGTGGCGAGGCTCCGCGACTGTTCCGTTTCGCCGGCTGGTTCTTCGCCGTGTTCCTGCTGCTGATGATGATCGGCAACCACCACGGCAAGGTCGAGGACCTGTTCCTCATCGGCTTCGCCGGTGCCATCGTCTTCGTCCTGGTTCGCGACATCATCATGCGTCGCAAGCCGCGGTAGTCGATACCGCCCGGACAACGCCGAAGGCCCCGCACTCCGAGGAGTGCGGGGCCTTCGACGTTCGTCAGGTCAGTTCTCCGCCGCCAACTGTCCGCATGCCGCGGCAATCTCCTGACCGCGGGTGTCGCGGACGGTGCAGGAGACGCCCTGGGCCTGCACGCGACGGACGAACTCACGCTCCACCGGCTTGGGGCTGGCGTCCCATTCGCTGCCCGGCGTGGGGTTGAGCGGGATCAGGTTGACGTGCACCAACGGACCGAGGGCCTTGTGCAGCTTCTTGCCGAGCATGTCGGCGCGCCACGGCTGGTCGTTGACGTCCCGGATGAGCGCGTACTCGATCGACACGCGTCGGCCGGACTTGTCGGCGTAGTAGCGGGCCGCATCCAGGACCTCGGCAACGGACCAGCGGTTGTTGACCGGGACGAGCGTGTCGCGCAGTTCGTCGTCGGGCGTGTGCAGCGAGACGGCGAGGCGGACCGACATGTCCTCGTCGGCCAGCTTGCGGATCGCCGGGGCCAGGCCGACGGTCGAGACCGTCACCGCGCGCTGCGAGATGCCCAGACCGTTCGGGGCCGGCGACGTGATGCGCCGCACTGCCGCGACGACACGCTTGTAGTTCGCGAGCGGCTCACCCATACCCATGAACACGATGTTCGACAGGCGTCCCGGACCGCCCTCGACCTCCCCGTCGCGCAGTGCCGCGGCGGCCGCGCGCACCTGGTCGACGATCTCGGCGGTGGACAGGTTGCGCTGCAGTCCACCCTGGCCGGTGGCGCAGAACGGGCACGCCATGCCGCAGCCGGCCTGGCTGGAGATGCACAGTGTGGCGCGATCCGGGTAGCGCATGAGCACGCTCTCGAGGAGCGTGCCGTCGTTGGCCTTCCACAGCGTCTTGCGGGTCTGGCCGGCGTCGCACGCGACATGCTTGACCGCGGTCAGGAGCTGCGGGAAGAGCGCGGCGCCCACCTGCTCGCGCATACCCGCCGGTAGATCGGTCATCTTGTCCGGATCTGCTTCGAGGCGGCCGTAGTACTGCCGGGCCAGCTGATCCGCACGGAAACCGGGCAAACCAAGTTCCTTGACGGCCTCCTTGCGCTCGTCGGCGTCGAGGTCGGCGAGATGGCGCGGCGGCATTCCGCGACGCGGCGCGTTGAAGACGAGGGGAAGGGAGACAGTCATAGTGTCTGCCATTCTCCCACTGTCGAGGCGGGGTGTCCGATGCGCGTGCGAAACACCACATAGTGGGTGATGATCGACACATGGCCGAGAATCGACGTGAGGAACCCGAGAACGTCCCGGCGGCACCGATGGAACCGCTCCCGGGTGGCCCCGCGCCCGGGCGCCACGAAGAGGTCGGCGGATTGACTTCGCACGACCGTCACAAGCTGGGCCGTACCCGGGCCGCCACCACGTGGACCGGGCTGGTCGTGGGCATCGTGGTCGCGATCCTGCTGCTGATCTTCATCCTGCAGAACCTCGACTCGGTGACTTTCGAGCTGTTCGCGTGGGAGTTCAGCCTGCCCGCCGGCATCAGCCTGCTGCTGGCGGCGATCGCGGGCGCGCTCATCATGGCGCTCGCCGGTGGGGTCCGGATCATCCAGATCCGACGCGTCGCCAAACGCGCGGGCTCCGCGTCCGACGACACCACGCCCCGGTAGCCGCACTCCCCCACCCGGGGCACGATGGGAGCACAACGCGACTACGCCTTCCGGACGAGGAGCTGCCCCCGTGACGACTCACGCACACCGGCCTGCGCACACGACCATCCGCGCCGACCTCGCCCGGTCGTGGCTGCTCGTCGCGGCGACCCGAGCGGACGCGTTCCCCCGACCCGGGGCCGTCGACGCAATGATCCTCGACCTCGAGGATGCGGTCGCCCCCGCCGACAAGCCGGATGCACGGCGGGCGGTCGCCCGATGGCTGGGCGGCGACCTCGAGGCGTGGGTTCGGATCAACGACGCGACGACATCGCACTGGGCCGAGGACCTCGACGCGCTCGCCGGCCTGCCGGGACTGTCCGGCGTGATGCTCGCGAAGACCGAGAGCGGCGGCCAGGTGGAGGCCACGCGGGACCGGTTGCCGGTGAACACCCGGATCATCACGCTGATCGAATCCGCGACGGGACTCGAGGCCGCACCGGAGATCGCTCGCGCCGAGGGCACGTTCCGGCTGGCGTTCGGCAGCGGGGACTTCCGGCGCGACACGGGGATGAGCGACGATGTGCTCGCGATGACATATCCACGCTCGCGGCTCGTGATCGCGAGCCGCGCGGCACGCCTGCCCGGTGGTCCGATCGACGGGCCCACGGTCTCGGCGAACGACACGATCCTGCAACGCGACTGCGAGGCGACGGTCTCGCTCGGGCTCACCGGCAAGCTGTGCCTGCATCCGGATCAGGCGCCGGTCGTCAATCGCGCATTGAGTCCGAGTGCCCACGACATCGCCTGGGCTCGGGACGTGATCGCCGAACTCGGCACGGACGGTGAGCATGTGCGCGACGGCAGCGACCTGCCCCGCCTCGCCAAGGCCAAGAAGCTCACCCACCTGGCGGGGGAATTCGGCCTCACCTGACCGTCACGGCCGAGCAGGCCGACGACGCCGGTACCGCGTTGAATCGGTCCGTCATCCAGTCCAGCGCGGACGGCAGGCCCGACGCCATCGGCAGACCGTGGCCGATCACGAACCCCGGGGCGATCGGCGGGATCTCCTCGGTGCGGAAGTCCACCGTTGCTCCGCGACCGCACCAGTCGGCGGCCAACTGCGTGGCCTGCGCGTGAGGAATGAGGTCGTCGTTGCGGCCCTGCACGATCAGCACCGGGCTACCCGGTGTGGATCGTCCGATGCGCTGTTCGTCGACGACCGCGCGGACCGCCGGCAGCGCATCGATGAGTTCGGCGAGCGAGCGCCCATCCTTGGTCCACTCCGCGGTGCGGTGCAGCCCGTATCGCGCGATGGTCTCCGGCACACACTGGGTCGCGATCTCGTCGAGCGCCTGCCGGCCCGCGGGGTTGAGGGCCTCGTCGATCTCGGCGCGGGCCTCCGGGTAACCGGCATAGATGCTGTTGACCGCGTACCCCAGCAGTCCCGCCGCGAGTCCGCCGTCGAGAGCCGCCGCGACCGCGCGCAGATCCGCGGGCGGGCCCCCGGCATACGTGCCGCGGACATTCAGCTCCGGCGCGTACGACGGCTGCATCTCGGCAGCCGACGCCGCCGCGCCTCCCCCCTGCGAATAGCCCCAGAACCCGATCGGGTTGTCGTCGCCGACTCGACTGTCGGGCAGCGCCTTCACGGCCCGCGCGGCGTCGAGCACGGCGTGACCCTGCGCGCGCCGGTCGACGTAGCTGTGCATACCGGCGGTCCCCAACCCCTGATAATCGGTGACGACGACATCGATGCCGCGGGACAGCAACGCGTGCACCTGCAGCACCTCGTACTCGACCGCGAAATCAAGCGGGTAGGTGTAATGGACGAGGTCCGCGAAGAGCTTGGACGGCGCGCACTGATCGCCCTGTCCCTGCGTTCCCGGCGCCAGGACCACCAGCGGACGAGCACCGGCGCCGGTCCAGGGCAGGCTCGCATCGAAGTACGTGGCGGACGCCGCCGTCGCGTCACCGTGAGCATCCTTGGTGCGGTACATGATTCGGTTCGCGCCCGACGGCCACGGGCCCTGCTGGTTCGAGACCGACAGCAGCGGGGCGTACGGAGCAGCCTCGACAACCGTGCCCGGTGCCCCCACCAGATCTGCGGCCGGAACCTCGTAGAAGTCCCTCGGTGCTGCCCCGGCCACACCGCCGGGCACGGCTGCCGCGAGGCACGCGCCCAGGATCATTGCCGTCCGTCGAACCCCTCGCGGTGTGAGCATGTGGCTCACCTCACACGATGACAGCAGATGTTGTCAATACATCGGGTAACGGTTACCCGGTCAGAGGATCAGGCCGGTCGGCGCGGTCCGGGTGTGGATTCGGTAGCCGACCTCGAGACCGAGCCCCGCGGTCTCCGCCGACGCGCGTGCCGCCGTGCGCTCGGTGAACTCGATCCCGAACACCGCCCGCATCGCGTCACGGTCCGGGAACTCCCAGCGCGTCCGGACACGTCGCATCGCGAACCCCTGTGCCGCAAAGAATCCCTCGACCGCGTCCGGGTCGTAGTGCGGAAGGTCGGAACGCATCCAGTCGCCGTACGGCGGGACGGTGGCGTCGAGGTCGACGATCGCCAGGACGCCCCCGGGACGCAGCACCCGCATCGCCTCGAGAATGCCCGGCCCGCAGCCCGGCCCGAAGAAGTACGCGGTGCGCGCGTGCACCACGTCGACCGAGGCATCCGGGAGCGGCAGCGCCTCCGCAGAACCCTGCATCACGGAAATCGACGCGAGCCCCTCCACCCGGGCAGAGGCCGTGGCCACGAGCGGTGGATGCGGTTCGACCCCGACGACCGACCGCGCACGCTCGGCGAAGACAGGCAGATGGAACCCGGCGCCGCAGCCGACGTCCACGACGTCGAGTCCGCCCCAGTCGGCCAGTTCCGCGAGGGCCGAGAAGACGACGCCGTCGGCGTCCTGGGCGCGGTTCTCGATCTCGTAGATCGCGGGCCAATGCCAGATGTTCGGGCTCGGGATCGGTCCCCGAGCCCGTCCACGGCCCCCACGCAAGCGGCTCACACCAGAACGGTGAGGACGAGCCAGGTGATGAAGGCCGACGGCAGCAGCGAATCGAGGCGATCCATGATTCCGCCGTGCCCGGGCAGCAGCGTGCCCATGTCCTTGATGCCCAGTTCACGCTTGACCTGGGACTCGATGAGATCACCCAGCGTCGCGGTGAACACGAGGGCCGCGCCCAGGAGCACACCGATCAACGGGTTCGCATCGAGGATGAACGTCACGGCCAGAACGCCACCGATGACACATCCCACGAGCGAGCCGGCGAAGCCCTCCCAGGACTTCTTGGGGCTGATCGCCGGCACCATCGGATGCTTCCCGAAGAACACCCCGGCGGCATACCCGCCGACGTCGGAGCACACCACGACGATCATGAGGCAGAACACCCTCGCCGCGCCGTTGTCCTGCAACACCATCAGCGTCGCGAACGACGCCAGCAACGGGATCCAGGCGGCGACGAACACTGCGACCGCGGTGTCCCGCAGGAAGTTGCGCGGAGTGGCCGCCAGTCCGTGGTCGAACAGGCGCCACACCATCGTCACCAGCACCGTGCCGCCGAACGCCCCCAACACACCCGTCGTGCCGTACGGCCAGCTCAGCCAGATGACGGCCTGGCCGCCGAGCAACAGCGGAATGAGCGGCACATTGATGTCGGCCTCGCGCAGGCGCTTGGCGACCTCCCAGGTCGCGACGGCCATCGCGACTGCCACGACCCCGATCCACACGAGCGGGGCGTAGATCAGGATCAAGATCAACGCTGCGCCGAGGCCTCCACCGACGGCGATCGCGGCGGGCAGGTTACGCCCGGCCTTGGAGGGTGCAGCGGCTGAACCCGGCGACGCTACGGAGGCGCCGTCAGCTTTCCCCACCGCTAGACCTCCATCAATTCGGCTTCCTTGTGCTTCACCAGCTCGTCGATCTGGCTGACGTAGCGCGACGTGGTCTTGTCGAGTTCCTTCTCGGCGCGGCCGACCTCGTCCTCGCCGGCCTCGCCGTCCTTCTGGATACGCGAGAGCTCGTCCATCGTCTTGCGACGGACGTTGCGGATCGACACCTTGGCGTCCTCGCCCTTGCCCTTCGCCTGCTTCACGAACTCGCGACGACGCTCCTCGGTGAGCTGCGGGACCGAGATCCGGATGATGCTGCCGTCGTTGCTGGGATTGACACCCAGATCCGAGTTGCGGATCGCGTTCTCGATCGGGCCGAGCTGGGCGGCCTCGTACGGCTTGATGATGACCATCCGCGCCTCGGGCACATTGATGCTCGCGAGCTGCGTGATGGGCGTCATCGATCCGTAGTACTCGACGACGATGCGGTTGAACATGCCCGGGTTGGCGCGACCGGTGCGGATGGAACCGAGGTCGTCCTTCGCAACCGTGATGGCCTTCTCCATCTTCTCCTCGGCCTCGAAGAGAGCTTCATCAATCACGGCTGTTCCTCCGTCTCGTATCCATCGCGGTCGCGTGCAGTGCGATCCATGATCACATTGCCGGCGGTCATGACTTGACCAGTGTTCCGATCTTCTCACCGGACACGGCGCGCGCGATATTGCCGCGTGTCAACAGGTTGAAGACCATCATCGGCATCTGATTGTCCATGCACAGGCTGAACGCGGTCGCATCCGCGACCTTGAGGCCCTTCTCGATGACCTCACGATGCGTGACCTCGGTGTACATGGTCGCACTCGGATCGATCCGCGGATCGGCGGTGTAGACGCCGTCGACGGCCTTCGCCATGAGGACCACCTCGGCGCCGATCTCGAGGGCGCGCTGCGCCGCTGTGGTGTCGGTCGAGAAGTACGGCATGCCCATACCGGCACCGAAGATGACCACACGGCCCTTCTCGAGGTGGCGGCGTGCACGGAGCGGCAGGTACGGCTCCGCCACCTGCCCCATCGTGATGGCAGTCTGCACTCGGGTGTCGATCCCCTGCTTCTCCAGGAAATCCTGCAGCGCAAGGCAGTTCATGACCGTGCCGAGCATGCCCATGTAGTCCGAGCGCGCGCGATCGAGGCCGCGCTGCTGCAGTTCGGCTCCACGGAAGAAGTTGCCACCGCCGATGACGACGGCCACCTGCACGCCCGAACGGACGACCTCGGCGATCTGTTCCGCGACGGTCGTCACCACGTCGGGATCGAGTCCGACCTCACCACCGCCGAACATTTCACCGCCGAGCTTGAGAAGCACTCGTCGGAATCCTGGACGTTCGTCGGCCGCTGCGGTCATAATTCTCCCTCGGTTCCTGCAGATCGTTCGGTTCTAAAAGTACTTCGGTTCATCGGCGGACGAAGGCGCTGCTCCGCGCACACCGAGCACCCGGGACCGTCCGGCGAAGCCGCCGGAACAGGCCCTATCATCCTGCCTCATTCACCGGTGGGCGACCCAGTCGACCCACCCACCGCACAGATCGGCCCCGCGCGGATCGGAAGGGGCGGAACGTGTGTTCGGAAATCTCCGAACACACGAACGCTTCCAACCGGCCGGCGGGGCCGATGTGTGAGAGCGCGACTAGCTGGCGCCGACCTCGAACCGCGCGAAGCGGGTGATCGTGGCGCCGGCCTCGTCCAGGAGAGCCTTGACGGTCTTCTTGGAGTCGGTGACCGAGGACTGCTCGGTCAGGACGACGTCCTTGTAGTAACCGTTGACGCGACCCTCGACGATCTTCGGGAGCGCAGCCTCGGGCTTGCCCTCCTCCTTGGCCGTCTGCTCGGCGATACGACGCTCGCCCTCGACGATGTCCGCGGGGACCTCGTCGCGGGTGACGTACTTGGCCTTGAGCGCAGCAACCTGCATCGCGGCACCGCGAGCGGCCTCGGCAGCAGCCTCGCCCTCACCGGTGTACTCGACGAGCACGCCGACGCCCGGGGGCAGGTCCGACGCACGCTTGTGCAGGTAGGTGGCGACCGGGCCGTCGAACGCGACGTAACGACGCAGCTCGAGCTTTTCGCCGATCTTGGCGGACAGCTCCTGGACCAGGGTCTCGACGGTCTTGCCGTCGACGTCGACGGCCTTGAGGGCCTCGAGGTCGGCCGGCTTGGCGGCGGCAGCAGCGGCAACGACCTTGTCGGCCAGCTCCTGGAACTCCGCGTTCTTCGCGACGAAGTCGGTCTCGGCGTTGATCTCGATCATCACGCCGTCGCGGGCCGCGACCAGGCCCTCGGCCGTGGTGCGCTCTGCGCGCTTGCCCACGTCCTTGGCACCCTTGATACGCAGCAGCTCGACAGCCTTGTCGAAGTCGCCGTCGGTCTCGGTGAGCGCGTTCTTGCAGTCCATCATGCCGGAGCCGGTGAGCTCACGGAGCCGCTTGACGTCGGCGGCGGTGTAGTTCGCCATGGGGCGATCCTCCTCGGATGAGTTTCGGATGCCAGGCTCCGCGGATCGCGCGGGAACCTGGCGAAGCAGGTGAGCGAAACGGCCCCGACCGCAAGGTCGGGGCCGAATCGACTAGGACTGCTGAGCGTCCGCTGCGGGAGCCTCGGCAGGAGCCTCGGCGGGGGCCTCTGCCTCGGCGGCGGGGGCAGCCTGCGAGAGGAGCTCCTGCTCCCACTCGGCGAGCGGCTCGCCCGTGCCGGCCTCCGGCTTGGCGTCCTTGTCGGCGCTGGCACCGGCGCGAGCCTGCAGGCCCTCGGCGACGGCGGAAGCGACGACCTTGGTCAGCAGCGCGGCGCTACGGATCGCATCGTCGTTGCCCGGGATCGGGTAGTCGACGACGTCGGGGTCGCAGTTGGTGTCCAGGATCGCGATGACCGGGATGTTCAGCTTGCGCGCCTCGCCGACGGCGATGTGCTCCTTGTTGGTGTCGACGACCCAGATGGCCGACGGAACCTTGGCCATGTCGCGGATGCCGCCGAGGGTGCGGTCGAGCTTGGTCATCTCACGCGTGAGCATGAGGATTTCCTTCTTGGTGCGACCCTCGAAGCCACCGGTCTGCTCCATCGACTCGAGCTCCTTCAGGCGCTGCAGGCGCTTGTGGACGGTCGAGAAGTTGGTGAGCATGCCGCCGAGCCAACGCTGGTTGACGTAGGGCATCCCGACGCGAGTTGCCTCGCCGGCGATGGACTCCTGCGCCTGCTTCTTGGTACCGACGAACAGGATGGTGCCGCCGTGAGCGACGGTCTCCTTGACGAACTCGTACGCCTTGTCGATGTACGTCAGCGTCTGCTGCAGGTCGATGATGTAGATGCCGTTGCGGTCGGTGAAGATGAACCGCTTCATCTTCGGGTTCCAACGGCGGGTCTGGTGCCCGAAGTGTGCGCCGCTGTCGAGCAGCTGCCTCATGGTCACAACAGCCATGGCTGTGTACCTCTTCTTTCGTATGCCGGTTGTCGCAGTGGCCGGGGTGGCCTCTGCCCTGGCGCCCGCCCGGTGTCGGACCCGCACGAATGCAGGACCAGCCGACAGCCGGTTTTGTGCGCGGACGCGCGAAGTCGGACTGTGCGTGCACAGACCGCCCGACAAGTGTACGGCGTGCGCCGCCACCGTCCTAACCGGCCGGTCCGGGACCGTTCCACCGGCATCGACCGTCTGCGCACGCACTCGGAGACGCACACACTCGAAATCTGTGGATGAGCATTTCCTTCATCCACAATTCTCTCCGCGCCGGCCCGAACCGCGGTCGCGTCGGCTTGGCTCGATCCCATGATCTCGACGACGACCCTGCGGGTGCTGCTGTGCGTCGCGCTGTTCCTCACGGTGTCCCCGATCGCGACGGTGTCGCCGATAGCGACGCACCCGGCCGCCGCCGCACCGAGGCACACCCAGGACGCGGCCGCGGTGTCCGGGCCGAAGCCGGACCGTCCACGGTTCGACTGGCCCCTGCACCCGCGCCCTCAGGTCACGCGACCGTTCGACCTGCCCGAACGCAACTGGCTGCCCGGGCATCGCGGCGTCGACCTCGCCGCAGCGCCGGGACAGCGCGTCCTCGCGGCGGGACCGGGAACCGTCGTGTTCGCGGGCATCGTCGCCGGCAAACCCGTCGTCTCGGTCGACCACCCCGGCGGCCTGCGCACCACCTACGAGCCGGTCGAGGCCACGGTGACGGCGGGCCGCCGCGTCGAACGCGGCACCGTCCTGGGCACCGTCGCGCCCGGCCATCCCGAGTGCGCCGCGGCGGCATGCCTGCACTGGGGGCTGCGCCGCGACCGTGACTATCTCGACCCGCTTCCGCTGGTCCGCGCGGTGCGCATGCGACTGCTACCGACCGGCGATACCGATCACGCCCGCGGGTGAGCCTGGTCGTGCACCGAGCGCAGCCGCGCCACGGAGACGTGGGTGTAGAGCTGGGTGGTCGCGAGGCTCGAGTGTCCCAGCAACTCCTGCACGACGCGCAGGTCCGCACCGCCCTCCAGGAGGTGGGTGGCCGCCGAGTGCCGCAGTCCGTGCGGGGCGAGATCCGGGGCGCCGGGGACCGCCTGCACGACGTCGTGCACCACTTCCCGCGCCTGCCGCTGGTCGAGCCGCCCCCCGCGGCGGCCGAGCAGCAGTGCCTCACACGAACGCTCGTTCTCCAGTTCCGGTCGCCCGATCCGCAGCCACGCCCCGATCGCCTCCTCCGCCGGCCGCCCGAACGGGACGACCCGCTCCTTGTCGCCCTTGCCGAGAACCCGCAGCACGCGCCGGTCGTGATCGATGTCGCCGAGGTCGAGCCCGCACAGCTCCCCGACTCGGATACCGGTCGAGTACAGCAGTTCGACGATCAGGCGATCCCGCACCGCCACGGGATCCTCTTGGGCAGCACCGGATTCCGCCGCCACCATCGCTTCCGCCGCCTGCTCCTGCCGCAGTACCGGAGGCAGCGTGCGGTGCGCCTTCGGGGCGACGAGGCGGATCCCCGGGTCGACCGGCATCCGGCCGGTGCGCTCGGCCCACGCCGTGAAACCCTTCGCCGACGACGTCCGCCGCGCGAGCGTCGTCCGCGCGGTTCCCGCCGTGGCCTGTTCCGCGAGCCAGGCGCGCAGTACCCGCAGGTCCAGGTCCGCCAGTACGACGTCGGGCCGATCCCGCGAGAGGAATCCGAGCAGGCTCGCCACGTCGGCACGGTAGGCGCGGACGGTGTGTTCCGAGCGACCCCGCTCGAGGCGCAGGTACTCGTCGTAGTCGTCGAGGTGCGCCCGCAACGGGTGAGGCAGTGGTGCGTCCGACGACCGGGAATCCATGCCGTCAACCGTTGCCGTGGCCACCGGATTTCGCAAGTCCCCGCGCCGGTAGGGTTCTCGCGTGAAACGAGCGATTCCCCTTCCCATGTTGTGCGTTCTGGCCCTGCTGTCGGCGATCGCTCCGCTGGCCACCGACATGTATCTCCCGGCGCTGCCGTCGATGACCGGCGCGCTCGACACGTCGGACACGAGCGTGCAGCTGACGCTCGCCACCTTCATGGCCGGACTCGGTGTGGGCCAGTTGATCGTCGGACCGCTGTCCGACGGCCTCGGCAGACGGAAGCTGCTCATCGTCGGGACCGTGCTGTGCGCGATCAGCGGAGTGCTGTGCGCGATCGCGCCCACCGTGGAGATCCTGATCGCGGCACGCCTGCTCCAGGGTTTCAGCGGCGGCGCCGGAATCGTGTTGGCGCGCGCCGTGATCGCGGACCGAGCGAAGGGCGACGTCGCGGCCCGGTTGTTCAGCATCATGATGATCATCGGCGGCGTCGCCCCCGTGGTAGCCCCCTTGATGGGCGGCGCGCTGCTCGGCCCGATCGGGTGGCGCGGCATCTTCTGGGTCCTGGCCGGCGCGTCGATCGTCATGTTCGTGGGCGTGTTGTTCCTGGTCCCCGAGACCCTGCCGAAGGAACGCCGACACGGCGGTGGCCTGACGGCGCTGACGCGGAACATGACCTATGTGGTGCGCAACCGCGTCTACGTGGGCTACCTCCTGACCTTCGCGTTCGGCTTCGGTGCGCTGTTCTCGTACATCTCGGCGTCGTCGTTCGTCATCCAGGAGGTGATGGGCCTGTCCCCCGGTCAGTTCTCGATCGTCTTCGCGATCAACTCGGCGGGCATCGTCACGGGAAGCATCGTCAACACCAAGCTCATCGGGACGTACCAGGCCCGGCAGCTCCTGACGTTCGGCGTCGGTCTGCTGCTCACCTCGGGCGTGCTGCTCCTGCTCGCGACCACGCTCGGCGGCACCCGGATCTGGCTGGTCCTGCCGCTGCTGTTCGGCGTGGTCACGAGCATCGGCTTCATCATGGGCAATGCCACCGCACTGGCTCAGGGACAGGTCCCGGACGCCGCCGGCACCGGATCGGCACTGATGGGCGCCTGCCAGTTCGGGCTCGCCGCCATCGTGTCGCCACTGGTCGGGATCGGCGGCACCGCAGCACCGATGGCGATCGCGATCGTCGTCTCGGGCGCCGTCGCGATGACCGCCCTGAATACCCTGGCCCGCACCGCGTAGGCGCGGACCGGGGCGCACTCAGTTCGCGGTCGCCTCCGCTGCCGCCAGCTCCGACTTCCAGACCCGGAAGCCCTCCTCGGTGCGGCCGCGTCGCCAGTACCCGGAGATCGAGGCCGACGCCGCGGGTACCCCGCGCTCCTTGCGGACGTAGGGACGCAGGCCGTGCATGACTGCCTCGGCCTCACCATGGATGAAGACATGGACGTCGCCGGGCAGCCACGGCATCGCGCGGACCGCCGACACGAGCGGCGCGTTCACCCCGGCGATGTCGTCCCCCGCCGAGTCCGACGGGGCGCCGCGGTGGATCCAGGTGACGTCGACGCCCGCCCCGGCCGGCAACTCGATCTCGTCGTCCGCGTCGGCCACCTCGACGAAGACCTTGGCAACCGCGTCGGGGGCGAGCGCCGCAACGGCCGTCGAGATTGCCGGCAGCGCAGACTCGTCGCCCGCGATGAGGTGCCAGTCGGCGTCCGGGCGCGGCGCATACGCCCCACCCGGGCCGCGCACGGTGACCGTCGCGCCCGGCTGCACCGACGCGGCCCACGGCCCGGCGACACCCTCGTCGCCGTGCACGACGAAGTCGATCGCGATCTCCCGCGCGGCCGGGTCGACGGCCCGGACCGTGTAGGTGCGGAGCACCGTGTCCTCGCCCGTGCCGAACTCGATCTTGACGTAGGAGTCGGAGAACTCGGACGGTTCGAAGGTGTCGAAGCCGGGATCTCCCAGCACGACCCGCACCATGTGCGGCGCGATCCGCTCGGTTCGCACCACCGTCAACGTCGACGTCTTCCTGGCCACTGCCACACTCCTCGAAATCACAAACAGTCTATGGTTAGCGTTACCTAACCATAGACTGTCGCGGAGTGTCGGGCACTCAGCGCCCGTGCGGACGCGCCGTCGTGAGACGCTGCACCCAACCGTGCGTGGGCCACACCTTGAGCCCGGCCCGATCCGGCGTCACCCGAGTGCCCACGAACGCGGCCTCGAGTTCGGGATCCGCCTCGCCCGTGAATCGGAACAGCTGATCCGCGTTCGCTCCCACCTGATTCCAGGAACGCACCCGGTACACGGCACGAACGATGTTGTCGGCGAACACGATCACGGGCAGGTCCGGGACGTTGCGCGCCGCCGCACCGGCGGGCCAGGGGCCACGCGCCGCCTCGTACAGATCCTCGGCGGACAGTGACCGATGGGCCGCGGCCGGCACCCGCACCAGCGCGCCCGGGACCGGAAGCTGGGGCGCCGGCGACGCCGAGTACTGCACCGCCAGTTCCTCCACCGACATCGCGCGACGTTCCAGGTCGACCGGCTCACCCGCCAGGTTCGTGAGAATCGGATTGCCGGTGCCCCGTTCGAGCAGACGGAGCGCATCGGTGACGACGTGAACCGCCTCCCGCGCCTCCGCGGTCGCATCGTGGGCGTTCTCGATCCGGTGCCGCAACACGATGTGGTCCACCGAGTGTCCGGCCGCGTAGATGTCGCGGATGCGCTGGATCCAGGCGCGGCGCGCCTCGTCGCGATCCGGATCCCCGACGGACTCGGAATCGAGGGTCCCGGCCTCCCCCAGCGCGTCCCAGTCGTGCGAGTAGATCTTGTTGCCGCGCCCGACACCGACATAGAAGATCGACTGGTTCCGAGGATCCCGCAACGCGTACACGTACAACCCGAGGTTCTCGACGACGCGGGGAGAGAGCGGGTTCGGCGCCGGCTTCCGCTCCCGCGCCTCGGCGGTGAGCACCCGCATCACCGCGAGACGCAGGGCGTCGGAGACGACGACACCCCCGACTGCGGGGCCCTCGAACAGGACACCGGCCGCGTCGCGCACCGTGCTGAACGTCCGCCCCGCATTGTTTCCGAGCGCGCCGACCACCGCGGCGAACTCGGCGAGCCGGACCTTGGGATCGCTCACCACTCCGCTTCCCTCGGCATTCGTGAGGAAGTCGCGGATTCCCGGCGCAGCCAGGAGCACACGGGTGATGTCATCGGGGACGGTCCAGACGGTAGCCATGACGCGACTTTAGGCGATCGCAGGACCCGACGCGGCACGCCTCGTCGCCCAGCAGCCGGATGTCCGTTTCCCAGGGGAAACGATGCGGTCGGGGCGACACGTATCTGCCCGATATCGGCTACCGCGAGCAATTTTCCGTCACACTCATGGGGTGACCCGACCAGCGGAGTCGACCGAAGACCGTGCAGCGCGCGCCGAGCGCCTGGTCGGCTACAGCTACCGCATGCCGGACTTCTACGAGGTCGGCCGGGAGAAGGTTCGCGAGTACGCGATCGCGGTGCAGAACTCTCATCCCGCTCACTACGACGAGGTGGCCGCCCTGGAACTCGGCCATGCTGCCCTCGTCGCGCCGCTCACATTCGTGTCGGTGATCGGGATGATCGCCCAGAAGTACCTCTTCGAACAGATCGTTCCCGGCTTCGATCTCAGCCAGATTCTGCAGACGGACCAGAAACTCGTGTTCCACCGCCCGATCCGGGCCGGGGACCGCCTGACGGTCGACGTCTCGCTGGAATCGTTCCGCCAGACCGCCGGCAGCGACATCATCGTGACGAAGAACGAGGTTCTCGACGATTCCGGGGCGCCGGTCGTGACCACGCTGACGACGCTCGTGGGACGCACCGGCGACACATCCGACCCCGATCGCATCCAGCGCATCAAGGACGTGATGATGCGCGAGGCCTGACGGGTCCGCACTCATCCGCGCCGGAACCAACCCGAATCGTCCGAACCGACGAACCCGTCCAACTCGAGTACCGGCAGGAGCGCGCGCACCCGGCCGACTGGAACGCCGGACTCCTCCGACAGCTCGCGCGTGCCGCACGTTCCACTCGCCGGCAGCGCCTCGTACACCGTCGCCGCGTCACCGTCGAGAACGTCCAGGGCGCGGGCCGGTCCGCTGTCGTCGCCGTCCACCCCGATCGGCCCGGCTTCCTCCACGACATCCGCGGCGCCGGCGATCAGCCGAGCCTCTCCCTCCCGGATCATCCGATGACACCCGGTCGACGCCGCCGACGTCACCGGCCCCGGCACCGCGAGCACTGGACGCCCCAGCCGCCGACCCCACGTCGCCGTGTTCCGGGCCCCACTGCGCCAGCCCGCCTCGACGACGACGACCGCCTCGGACAGCCCGGCCACCAAGCGGTTTCGGGCCAGGAACCGGTACCGGGCCGGTGTCGTCCCGGGCGGGTACTCGCTGATCACCGCACCGTCGCGGGCGATCTGCTGCAATAGCCGTCCGTGTCCGGCCGGATAGGCGCGGTCCACGCCGCACGCCAGCACCGCAACGGTCAGCCCGCCCGATCCGAGCGCGGCCCGGTGCGCCGCCGCATCGATCCCGAAAGCCGCGCCCGACACGATCGTCCACCCGTCGGCCGCGAGGTCACCGGCCAGTTCGGCGGTCACGTGCTCCCCGTACGAACTGGCCGCACGCGTTCCCACCACCGCCACCGACCGCGCCGTCAACTCGTCCACCGGCCGATCGCCGAGCACCCACAGCGCCAACGGTGCGCCGTCGTCACGACCTGTCCCGAGTGTGTCGAAGGCGAGCAGCCGCCATCGCGGCCACTCGTCGTCGTCCGGGGTGACGAGGCGACCCCCCATCGACCGCAGCAGGTCCAGGTCGCGCGCCGCGGTGTCGAGGTGCGCCCGCGCCGACGTCCGCCGATCCAGGAAGCTCGACAGGTCGCGCTCCCGGACCGCCCTCGCGGCGTCCACCGGCCCCACCGCCGTCACCAGCTGTGCCAGCGGCGGACACGATCCCTGCACCACCTTCGACAGGTACGCCCAGGCCAGCAGCCGCGGGTCGTGCCCCGTCATGCCGCACCCCGGTCGCGGAACTCGAGGGCCGTGGTGACCTGGTCGGGCCCCGGTGCCCCCAGACCGGCAAGATCGGCGAGTGTCCAGGCCACGCGGAGCGCACGGTCGGCGCCGCGGGCGGTGATCACGCCCTTGCGCAGCAACCGTTCGAGGGGCGCGACGGCCTCGCGGGACAGCCGGAAGCGTTGTCGCAGGGCCGGCCCCGGCACCTCCGCGTTGGTGCGCCATCCGTAGGGCCGCCAGCGTTCGGTGGCGGCGGTTCGGGCGTCGCAGACTCGGCTGCGCACCTCGTCCGTGCTCTCGCCCACCCCGTCCATCAGCGCTCCGGTGGCCACGGCCTTCATCCGGATCCGCAGGTCCACCCGGTCGAGGAGGGGGCCCGACAGACGCCCCAGGTAGCGGCGACGGACCGTCGGCGCGCAGACGCAGTCGACTTCCCGTGCCGGCGCACACGGACACGGATTGGCGGCGAGCACCAGCTGGAACCGCGCGGGATACCGGGCGACACCGTCGCGCCGCGCGATCCGCACCTCGCCGTCCTCGAGCGGCGTCCGCAGCGCCTCGAGCGCCTTGGTCCCCATCTCGGCACACTCGTCGAGGAACAGGATTCCGCGGTGTGCCCGGCTGACTGCGCCGGGTTTGGCCATTCCGCTGCCGCCGCCGACGAGCGCGCTCACCGACGACGTGTGGTGCGGCGCGATGAACGGCGGCTCGGTTACGAGCGGACGATCCGACGTCAGCAGACCCGCGAGCGAGTGGATCGCCGTGACCTCCAGTGCTTCGGGATCCGACAGCGGCGGCAGGATGCCCGGAAGTCGTTGTGCAAGCATCGTCTTCCCGATCCCGGGTGGGCCGGTCAACATCAGATGGTGCGCTCCGGCGGCCGCGACCTCGATCGCCCACCGGGCCTCCGGCTGGCCGACCACCTCGCTGAGGTCGCCTCGCGGCGAGCTGGTTCCCGCGTCGAACGGTGCCGGGGCGGCCAACTGCCCCTTGCCCTGCAGCCACTCGGTGACCGCGGTCAGGTGATCCGCGCCCCACACCTCGATCCCGCCGACCAGTCCCGCCTCGGGCAGCGCCGGCAGCGGCACCACCACCGCCGCCCAGCCCGCGTTCTTCGCGGCGAGCACCGCGGGCAACACCCCGCGCACCGTCCGGAGTCGTCCGTCGAGCGCCAGTTCGCCCAGCAACACGGTGTTCTCGAGTCGCGTGCGCGGGATCTGACGCGCGGCGTCGAGCACGGCGCACGCGAGGGCCAGGTCGTACACGCTCCCGACCTTGGGCAACGTCGCGGGCGACAGTGCCAGAGTCACGCGCGATTCCGGCCACTTCGCACCCGAATTGGTGACCGCGGCCCGCACCCGGTCCCGCGACTCCTGCAGCGCCGTGTCCGGCAGCCCCACGAGGTGTACGCCCGGCAGCCCGCGTCCGATGTCCGCCTCGATCTCCACGATCTGTCCGTCGACCCCGGTGACCGCGACCGAGTGTGCGCGCCCGAGTGCCATCAGAACACCGCCGTCAGGTGGGTGATCTCGGGTTCGCGTCGCCGATCGACGAGGATCGCGACGACGTCGAACCGCACGTGCGGCCAATGCCGGTCCGACGCGGCGAGCCAGCGCTGGGCGAGCATCCGGATGCGCCGCTGCTTGGCGTACGTGACCGCTTCCGCCGGGCTGCCGTATCCCAGGCCCGACCGCGTCTTCACCTCCACGAACACGACGGTGTCGCCGTCCACCGCCACCAGGTCCAGCTCGCCGTGGCGGCACCGCCAGTTGCGGTCGAGGATCTGCATGCCGGCCGCGGTCAAGACCGATGCCGCCAGCTCCTCCCCCATCGCGCCCAGCGCGAGATTGCGTGCCATCCGGGCATCCCCCTCACCCGGCCGGAACCTCCCGCCGGTGACGCCGACTGTGCCCGCTCACGCCCACACCCTCGAAGCCCGAACTGGGCGAACACGATTGCCCTGTGGATGGACGAGGAGCTGTGGAAGAACGGAAGCACCGAGCGGCGTTCCCTGGGAACGCGGAGGCCGCGCGCCCCGTTCGGGGTGCGCGGCCTCCGGCAGCTCTCGGTCTACCCCAGTCCGTTGTCCGGCAACCGGAGGTCGGACTTCTCCAACTCCTCGATGTTCACGTCCTTGAACGTGATGACTCGCACGTACTTCACGAACCGGGCCGGCCGGTACATGTCCCACACCCACGCGTCGGACATCCGCACCTCGAAGTAGATCTCGCCGTCGGCGCTGTGCGGCAGCAATTCCACAGAGTTCGCGAGATAGAACCGGCGCTCGGTCTCCACGACGTACGAGAACTGCCCGACGATGTCCCGGTACTCGCGGTACAGCGACAGTTCCATCTCGGTTTCGTACTTCTCGAGATCCTCGGCACTCATCGGCCTCGACGTCCTCCTGCGTTGTTGTGAACACTCATCATCTCGTACCTACCCCGTCGCACCGAACGCGCGGCCCTCCGCCGCCTCGAACGCGCGCCCGGCCGCGGCTACGTTCGCATAGGACATCCGGTGCTCGCGGCACGGACCCAACTCGTTCAGAGCGGCCGTATGCACCGCGGTGCTGTAACCCTTGTGGCCGGCGAAGCCGTATCCGGGCAGTTCGTCGTCGAGCGCCACCATCGTCCGGTCACGGGTGACCTTGGCGAGGATGCTGGCCGCGGCGATACACGCGGCCGACGCGTCGCCGCCGATCACCGGGAGCGACGGCGCCGGCAGCCCGGGCACCCGGAAGCCGTCGGTGAGCACGTAGCCCGGCGCGACGGACAACCCCGCGACCGCGCGGCGCATGCCCTCGATGTTCGCGACGTGGACACCGATCCGGTCGATCTCCGCCGCGGGGATCTCCACGACACTCCATGCGACAGCGAGGCGCGTGATCGCCGGGAACAGCTCTTCCCGCACCTTCTCGGTCAGCTTCTTCGAGTCGTCGAGTCGCGCGAGCGCCGGGTTGGGCTTGGGCCCCAGGACGCATGCCGCGACGACCAGTGGTCCCGCGCACGCGCCCCGACCGGCCTCGTCCACGCCGGCGACCGGCCCGAGTCCGCTCCGGACCAGCGCAGACTCCATCGTTCGCAAGCCGGATGCTCTGCGAATGACGGTTCTCGGTGGCCAGGTACTCACTGCTGTTGGATGTCGGGGGATGGGATCGATCCCCAGCGGGACGGCGGCAGGACGATGAATGTCGCCTTACCGATCACATTGTCCACCGGAATGGTGCCCTGCATCTCGTCGGAGACGTGGTAGCGAGAGTCCGCGGAGTTGCTGCGGTTGTCGCCCATCACCCACAGGTGTCCCTCGGGGACGGTGACCGGGCCGAAGCAGCGTCCGGACTTCACGGCGGTGTCGCACGTCTGGACTCCGGGGATAAACGGGAAATCCATCGTGATGTACGGCTCGTCGAGCGGCTTGCCGTCGACCAGTACGCGGCCCTGATCGTCGCAGCACTCGACGGTCTGCCCGCCCGTCGCGATGACGCGCTTGACGAGATCGTTCTCGTCCGGAGGCACCAGGCCGACCAACGAACCCACCTCCTGCAGGCCGCGAATCACGACATTGTCCGAGCGCGTCGACGAGTACCCCTCCGACCACGACTCCGGTCCGCGGAAGACGACGACGTCGCCGGGCTCCGGGTCACCGAAGCGGTAGCTGATCTTCTCGACGACGATGCGGTCACCGGTACATCCGGGGCACCCGTGCAGCGTCGGCTCCATCGACTCCGACGGAATTAGATAGACCCGGGCGATGAACGTCTGCAGAAGGAAACTCAACAGCAGCGCGACGACGATGAGGATCGGGATCTCGCGCCAGAACGATCGGGGTTTCTTGTCTTTCCCCCTACGCCTGCGGGACTTCCCCCCGGTCTGCTCCTGCTCGGTCGCGTCCGGCGTCACGTCCGGGTCCTGCGGTGCATCTGCCACTGAGACAGATTAGCCCGACACCGCGTGAAAACGGTGCCGGGCCAATCGAAGAAGCTCGGAGCGTCGAAGCTCAGCGCTTTTCCTTGATCTTCGCAGCCTTGCCGCGGAGGTCGCGCAGGTAGTACAGCTTGGCGCGACGGACGTCACCGCGGGTGAGGACCTCGATCTGAGCGAGGTTGGGGCTGTGGACCGGGAAGGTGCGCTCGACGCCGACGCCGAACGAGACCTTGCGGACCGTGAAGGTCTCGCGCACGCCGCCACCCTGGCGACGGATCACGACGCCCTTGAAGACCTGCACGCGCTCCTTCGAGCCCTCGATAACCTTGACGTGCACGTTCAGGGTGTCACCGGCGCGGAACTCCGGAATGTCGTTGCGGAGGGACTTGGCGTCGAGGAAATCCAAGGTGTTCATGGGTGTTCCATCCTTGCGTTTTCGCAGGAGCAGAGGAACCGAGCGGCGGTAGCTCGACTGGTTCGTGCTCAGATCAAGTTGAGTCGCCTTCGCCAGGCAACCCGACCATTGTGCCAGACGCCTCGCCGTGCGCGGAAATCGGCGCCGGCGCGGCCTGGACTATCCGTTCCAGCTCCGCCTCGGTCGCGGTGAGGGCGTGTTCAACGCTCGGTTTACCGGCGACGAGGTCCTGCACGTAGATCTTCGCGCGAATGATCGGCCGCCGGAATCGTTTCTCCCGTTCCAACGCGCGCTGCATGCGGCGCGGCCGGGCGACGTATCGCCACCGCGCCCACGGCGCGCCGGGCCGGCTCAGTCGGATCGCCCCGACCAACAGGATCGGGAAGACGAACAGTCCCACCAGCCCGGTCCAGATCTTGCCCTTGGCGATGACGATGGCGGCCAGGCCCAGGTTCGCGACCACGAGTCCCACGAGCGCGGCCCGGACGCCGACGTGCGGATTCTCGCGCCACTCGGTGATGTCGAGCAGTTCCAGCGGCTGGAACCCGAGCAGCAGCAGCCCGGTGACGGCCAGCGCCACGAACACGGCGTCGACCGAGGCCCGCCCCTGGTCGGACCAGTACACGTCCTTGAGATAGAAGATCAGCGCGAACTCGTCGAGCACCAGCGCCGAACCGATCCCGAAGAACGTCGCCAGGATCGCCCCACTGCTCTGCGACGCATCCTCGTACACCGCGATCAGCGCGATCCCGGACGCGAACATCGTCACGACCCCGAACACGACATGGTGGATGTGCTGACCACCGGGCGTGATGTTGCCCGGCCACCAGCTCACCTCGGCCCGGATCATCCGGACGCTGATCCGGATGAAGAGGAAGGCGAGCAGGAAACCGATCAGGAAGAAGAGCAGGGGCAGGCGACCGTTGGCGACGATCTCCCGATCCAGCCAGTGCTGCATCAGGACGGTCCCGGTCCGCGGACGATGCACCGGAAGCCGATGTGGCAGGTGGACGTCTCCTCGGTCTCACCCTGACGGGCGGCGGGCCGATAGCGCAGGCAGTAGTTGGGGGCGCAGAGGTGCGACCCGCCCTTGATGACCCGCCTCGGGTACGCCTCGCCGTCCCGCACCTCGCCGATCTCGACCCTCGGGTTGCGGGGAATGCAACACGACGACGCGGGGGCGACGTTCTTCCCGGACGCGCTGTGGTCGGCGGTGTGGAAGTCGGTGGTCCACTCCCACACGTTGCCCGCGACGTCGACGAGGCCGTAGCCGTTGGGCCGAAACGTCCCGACCGGCGACGTGCCGACGAAGCCGTCCTCCGCGAGGTTCTCCCACGGGAACTGTCCCTGCCACGTGTTGGCCTGGTGCCTGCCGTTCGGGGTGAACTCGTCGCCCCACGAGAACGTCTTGCGATCGAGGCCGCCGCGCGCCGCGAATTCCCACTCGGCCTCGGTGGGCAGTTCCTTGCCCGCCCACGCGGCGTACGCCTGCGCGTCCGTGTAGGAGACGTGGGTGACCGGATGCCGCTCCCGACCTCCGACGTTGCTGCCCGGCCCTTCGGGGTGCCGCCAGTCGGCCCCGGGGACCCACGACCACCACTGCTGATGGTTGTCGAGCGACACCGGGTGCGCCGGCGGCGTGAACACGAGCGATCCGGGTACGAGCAGAGCGGGATCCGCGTCGGGATAGTCGGCGGGATCGGGCGCGACCTCGGCCGTCGTGACATGACCGGTCGCCTTCACGAACCGCCGGAACTCGGCGACCGTCACCTGGTGGGTGTCCATCCAGAATCCGTCGACTCCGACCTCGTGGACGGGACGTTCCTCGGGATAGAAGTCCTCGGAGCCCATCCAGAACGTCCCGCCGGGAATCCACACCATGTCCTTCGGCGGACGGAACGACTCGGTCCGGGTCGGCGCGATCGGCTGCATGGCTCACGAGCATTCCACCTGCGCGGTCGCCGCGAAAGCCGGAGTCCCATCCGGCGTTTCACCCACCACGGGTGGGTCCCCGGACGGCCGGCTCTGTCACCATCCGAACATGGGTACCGCCATCGGGGACGTGCTCCCCCTCGCGATCGGCGTCGCGATCAGCCCGATCCCGATCATCGCAACGATCCTGATGCTGCTCACGCCGCGCGCCGGCAGCACGGCTACCGCCTTCCTCGCCGGATGGGTTCTCGGGATCGCCGTCGGGTACACGGTCCTCGTGCTCATCGGCAGCGCGATCGACCTGTCGTCGAGTTCGGACGGCAACGCCGTCACCGCGACGATCCGTCTCGTCCTCGGCGTGCTCCTGCTGTTGCTGGCGGTCAAGCAGTGGCGCGGGCGACCGGCACCGGGCGACGAGCCCGCCATGCCCGCGTGGCTGGCGGCGATGGACAAGGTCACCCCCGCGAAGGCCCTCGCGCTCGGGATCGGGCTGTCCGCGATCAATCCGAAGAACCTGCTGATGATCGTCGGTGCCGCGGTCGCGGTCACCCAGCTCGGCGTCGGGGCGGGAACGATGGCAGTCACGGGAATCGTGTTCACGGTCCTCGCCGCGAGCACGGTCGCCGTTCCGGTGATCGGCTACTTCACGATGCGCGAGCGGGCGACGTCGTGGCTGCAGGGCCTCAAGGTATGGCTCACCGCCAACAACGCCGCGGTGATGGCGGTGCTCCTGCTCGTGATCGGTGTGTCCCTGATCGGCAAGGGCATCGGCGGCTACTGACGCCGGCGGGCGCCCCGGTCCGGCCGGGGCGCCCGCCGCTCCGTGTCACTTGCCGAAGCCGGCCTTGCGCAGCGCGTCCGCCATCGAACCGCTCGCCGGACGCTCGTCGCGACGGTCTCGGCCCTGCCCGCCCTGACGCTGACCGCCCCGGCGCCGGCCGCCGTCCTGCCCGTTCGGCCGCGGACCCCGACCGCCCGAGCTTCCCGGACCACCCTTCGGACCGGCTGCCGCGCCGACTTCGTCGTCCAGACGCAGCGTCAGACCGATGCGCTGGCGCTCCACGTCGACCTCGAGAACCTTGACCTTGACGACGTCGCCGGACTTGACGACTTCCCGCGGGTCGCTGACGAACGTGCGCGACATCGCGGACACATGGACCAAACCGTCCTGGTGCACGCCCACGTCCACGAAGGCACCGAACGCGGCGACATTCGTGACCACACCCTCGAGCACCATGCCGGGCTTCAGGTGCGCGACCTTCTCGATGCCGGCAGCGAACGTGGCCGTCTTGAACTCCGGCCGCGGGTCGCGGCCCGGCTTGTCGAGCTCGGCGATGATGTCGGTGACGGTCGGGAGGCCGAACTTCTCGTCGACGAAGTCGGCCGGGCGCAGCTTCTGCAGGACGGCCGTGTTGCCGATCAACTCCCCCACCGCCGAGCCGGATGACTGCACGATCCGGCGCACCACCGGGTATGCCTCGGGATGCACGCTGGACGCGTCGAGCGGGTCGTCGCCGTTCGGGATCCGCAGGAAGCCGGCGCACTGCTCGAACGCCTTCGGGCCCAGGCGCGGCACGTCCTTGAGGCCCTTGCGGCTGCGGAACGGGCCGTTCTGGTCGCGGTAGGCGACGATGCTCTCGGCAAGCGATCCGGCGATGCCCGACACACGCGACAGCAGCGGCACCGAGGCCGTGTTCACGTCGACGCCGACCGCGTTCACGGCGTCCTCGACGACCGCGCCCAGCGAGCGCGCCAGCATCGTCTCGGACACGTCGTGCTGGTACTGGCCCACACCGATCGACTTGGGGTCGATCTTCACCAGCTCGGCCAGCGGGTCCTGCAGGCGCCGCGCGATCGACACCGCACCGCGGATCGAGACGTCGAGATCGGGCAGTTCCTGCGACGCGTACGCCGACGCCGAATACACCGAAGCTCCCGCCTCGGACACCATGACCTTGGTCAGCCCTGCGTCGGGGAACTTCGAGATGAGCTCGGCAGCAAGCGCATCCGTCTCGCGCGATGCGGTGCCGTTGCCGATCGCGACGAGGTCGACCCCGTGCTTCGCGGCGAGGGCTGCGAGCGTCGCGAGCGACTGGTCCCACTTGTTGTGGGGCTGGTGCGGGTAGATCGTGTCGTGCGCGACGACCTTGCCGGTCGCGTCGACGACCGCCACCTTGGTGCCGGTGCGGAAGCCCGGGTCCAGGCCCATCGTCGCTCGGGTACCGGCCGGCGCCGCGAGCAGCAAGTCCTTGAGGTTGGCGGCGAACACGTCGACGGCGTCCTTCTCGGCGGACTGCCGCAGGCGCATGCGCGTATCGATACCCAGTGTGATGAGCATCTTCGTCTTCCACGCCCACCGCACGGTGTCGAGCAGCCAGCGGTCGGCCGGACGCCCGCGGTCGGCGATCCCGAATCGCGACGCGATCCGACCCTCGTAGACGCTGGTCTCCCCCGGCTCGAGCGGCTCCCGATCCGACGCGAGGGTCAGCGAGAGGATCTCCTCCTTCTCGCCGCGGAACATCGCGAGGATCCGGTGCGAGGGCAGCTTCTCGAACGGCTCCGAGAACTCGAAGTAGTCCGCGAACTTGGCGCCCTCGGTCTCCTTACCCTTGCGGACCGTCGACTCGATCTGCCCGCGGGTCCACATCAGCTCGCGCAGCTCACCGACCAGGTCGGCGTCCTCGGCGAACCGTTCGACGAGGATCGCGCGGGCGCCGTCGAGCTGTTCGGCGGTGTATCCGACGGGGTCCGTGGTCGGATCACCGATCAGCGCGTCGGCGACCGGTTCGTGGCCGGCCTCACGCGCGATCTGAGCCTTGGTGCGCCGCTTCGGCTTGTACGGCAGGTAGATGTCCTCGAGCCGCGCCTTGGTGTCGGCGAGCATGATCTGCTGCTCGAGCTGGGCGTCGAGCTTGTCCTGCGACCGGATCGATTCGAGGATCGCGACGCGGCGCTCGTCGAGCTCGCGCAGATAGCGCAGGCGTTCCTCGAGTTGACGCAGCTGGGCGTCGTCGAGACCGCCGGTGACCTCCTTGCGGTACCGCGCGATGAACGGAACCGTCGCCCCACCGTCGAGAAGGTCAACCGCCGCGGCGACCTGACCCTCCCGTACGTCGAGCTCTTCGGCGATACGCTGGTTCACAGATTTGAGAGCAGTCGTCACGGCGAACGACCCTACCGCTAGCCTGTCGTGAGCGTCGGCAACGAGGCCGCCCGCTGTGATCTACCTGGAGGACCCCGATGGCGAGGGTGCTGTGGCGCCTCGCGGCGGCCTGCGCGACCACGCTGGTGGTCGGGGGCTGCATGTTCACCCACGACCCGAACGACCCGGCGGCAGCTCTGTCCACCGGTACCGTTCGCGCGGTTGCCGAGATGCCGGAGGCCTCTGTCGAGGAGCGGATGACCCGGGCTGTCGACGACGCGCTGGTCCGCGGCGCCGACGTCTCGATCGCGCTGCTGGACCGCCGCGACGGCACGTATTCCGCGGTCGCGGACGCCGCTTCGTTCCCGACCGCCTCGGTCGTGAAACTCTTCATCGCCGACGACGTGCTGTTCCGTGAGTCGCTCGCCCAGTACGTGTTGACGCCGGAGGAACACGACCTGATCGGCCGTATGCTCGAGCGCTCCGACGACGACGCCGCGAACACGCTGTGGAACGAGTACGGCGGCCCCGAGATCGTCGACGACGTCGTCGACCGCTACCGGCTCACCGCGACGACCACCCCGTACGACGACAACTGGTGGAACACCGAGACCACCCCCGCAGATCTCGTCGACTACTACGCGGGGCTGCTCGACGGACGCGGCGGACTCGACGACGACCGACGCACCGAGATCCTCGCGCACCTCCACGCGTCGGAGGCCACCTCGACGGAGGGCTACGACCAACGCTTCGGCCTGCCGGACGGCCTGTCCGGGGAGACCGCGCTCGCCGTCAAGCAGGGCTGGATGTGCTGCATCGACGATCGCTGGACCCACGTGTCGACGGGCATCGTCGGCGAGGACGACCGCTACGTGTTGGTGGTCGTCGCTCGCGAGGACCTCGACTACGGCGGCGACGACGCCGACTATCCCGACACGTCGCTGACGGCGGCGGTCGACGACGTCAGCGCGGCGCACGCACGGGAGACCGTCACGAGCGTCGTGCGAACGGTCTTCCCGCTCGGGCGGATCGGTTAGCGCCGGTCGGCGCCGACGAGGTCGTCGGCGGCGACCACCTCGCGCGCGGCACGCTCCCCCGAGCGGACCGCGCCGTCGACCCACCCGCACATGACCGCGGAACTCTCGGTGCCCGCCCAGTGGATTCGACCGCACGGCGGACGCAGTGCCCGACCGAACTCCGTGAGCACCCCGGTGGGCGCGTGGCTGAGCATGCCGCCGCCGGAATAGCGTTCGGCGCTCCAGTCCTGCTCGATGTAGTCGATCGGCGCGGCAGCGTCGGTTCCGAACCGCTCGACGAGGGCCTCGACGACGGCGGTCCGGCGCTCCGACGCGGTGAGCCCGCCCAGCTCCCGTGCCCGGGGACCCTCCACGATCACGCACAGCACCCCGGGCCGCGGCGCGTCGGTGCCGGCGTCGATCGTCACCATCGCGGACGACGCCGGGGCCGCGGACTGGCCGGACAGCCCGTCGGCCCGCCAGAACGGCTCGTCGTAGACGACCGAGATCTTGCGGATGGAGCCGCTCGGCATCCGCTGGTGCAGGAAGGTTCGGTCCACCGGCAGCATCGGCTCGTACCGGATCTGTCCGGCCACCGCGAGCGGCACCGCGACTATCGCCCGCCGGGCCCGTACCGATACGTGATCGGTGGCCAGCGTGACTCCGGAATCGTCCTGCGTGATCGTGTGCACGGGCTGCGACAGGTGCAGGGACCGGCCGATCTCCGCGGCGATCGGCCGGTAGATCGCGCCCATGCCACCGACCGGGCGGGAATCCTGCGCCGCGTCCGCCACTCCGAGGACGAACCCCGGACCGCCGCCGGACGCCATCTGATACAGCACGAAGAGGAAGGACACCTCGGATGCCGCCGAGGTGTAGCACCCGGCGATCGCCATCTCGAGCAGCTGGTGGGCAGGCTTCGACAGCACGTTGTCGTCGAGCCACTTCGCAAGGCTGATCCGGTCCCACTCGGCGGCCCGCTTCGCCTCCCACGGCGCATCGAGCGGAATGGTCTTGCACAGTTCCCCGAGTTCGAGGAACGCCGTGCCGAGGTTCGCGACCGCCCACGGACTCATCGTCATGGGAATCGTGCCCTGGTAACGGTACTTCCTACCGTCGACCATCATCATCGCGTCGCCGTCGACGTACTGCTTGTAGGCGGGCACCCCGAATTCGGTCATCAACGCGCGGATGCGGTCCTGGCCGGGCCCGATCCATGCTCCACCGCGGTCGATCCAGGTCCCGTCGTCGCGCGTTTCGGTGAAGGTGCGCCCACCGATGCGGTCCCGCGCCTCCAACAGCACCACCGATCGGCCCGCCTGTTTCAGGCGCAGGGCCGCGGTCAGTCCCGCGAACCCGGCCCCTACGACGCAATAGTCGACGTCTGTCATTGCCGGTCACCTCGAGTTCCTGCCTACTCGCGTGACCTCCCCCGGGTCAAAGGGCCGGCGAAACCGATCGGGAACCGATCAGGAAAGGAGATCGGGACGACGCTCGGCCGTCCGCTGCAGCGATTGTGCCCGGCGCCAGGCCGCGACCTTCGCGTGATCGCCCGACAGGAGGATCGGCGGGACGTCGAGTCCGCGCCAGCTGACCGGACGCGTGTAGCTGGGTCCCTCGAGGAGCCCGTCCGAGAACGAATCCTCTTGATGGGACTGCTGATTGCCGAGCACGCCCGGAAGCAGTCGGACGACGGCCTCGACCATGACGAGTACCGCGGCCTCGCCGCCGATGAGGACGTAGTCGCCGATCGAGACTTCCTCGACCCGCACCCGGCGGGCGGCGTCGTCGAACACTCGTTGGTCGATGCCCTCGTACCGTCCGCACGCGAAGACCAGGTGCTTCTCTTCCGCCCAACGCTGGGCGGTGGCCTGGGTGAACGGGACGCCGGCCGGGGTCGGAACGACGAGGAGTGCCTCCGAGTCGGGCTCGCCGTCCTCGTCGGTGAGAACCTCGTCGAGCGCGTCGCCCCACACGGTCGGCTTCATCACCATGCCCGGCCCGCCGCCGTACGGCGAGTCGTCGACCGCCTTGTGCACGTCGTGGGTCCAGCGCCGCAGATCGTGGACGCCGACGGAGATGAGTCCCTTGTCGATCGCCTTGCCGAGCAGAGCGGCGCGCAGCGGCTCGAGGTACTCGGGAAAGATCGTGACTACGTCGAGACGCACGGCGGTTCGGTCACTCCTCGTTGCGGCTGTCGCCGAAGTCCGGGTCCAGCAAGCCTTCCGGCGGGTCGATCTCGATGACGCCGTCGGCGATCGAGATCGTCGGCACGATGGCGGTGACGAACGGCACCAGCAGTTCACCGGACGTCTCGCCCGCGCGCCGAATGGAGAGCAGTTCGCCTGCCGCGGAATGCAATACCTCGATCACGGTGCCGACGGGCGTACCGGCGTCGGGGCGGCCGGCGGCCATCCGCACGGTCAGGCCCGCGAGCTCGTGGTCGTAGAACTCGTCCGGATCGTCGGACGGGGTGAGATCAGCGGTGTCGATCACGAAGAGCGTGCCGCGCAGATTGTCGGCGGCGGTGCGATCGGCTACGCCGTCGAGGCGCAGCAGAAGCCGCCCGGAATGCTCCCGGGCGGCTTCCACCGTGTATGTGTGCAGCTTGTCCTCGCGCGGCTTGCGGCCACGCAGTTCGACACCGACAGCGAAGCGCTCCTCGGGTTCGTCGGTGCGAACCTCGACGACCAGCTCTCCCTTGATGCCGTGCGACTTGGCGACGCGGCCTACGACGAGTTCCACTGCGTCCTACAGGTCGGTGTCGACGACGTCGACGCGGATCCCACGGCCTCCGATGCCGGAGACGAGGGTCCGCAGGGCGGTCGCGGTACGACCACCGCGACCGATCACCTTCCCGAGGTCGTCGGGGTGCACGTGCACCTCGACGGTGCGTCCCCGACGCCCCGTGATCAGCTCGACGCGAACGTCGTCGGGGTTGGCGACGATTCCCCGGACGAGATGATCGACGGCATCGGCGACAACGGCGCTCATTACTCGGCAGCCTCGGTGGACTCGGCGGCAGGAGCCTCAGCCTCTGCGTCCTTGGCGGCCTTCTTCTTCTTGGGGGTGATGGCCTCGGCGGCCGGCTCGTTCTCGGCCTGCGCCAGCGCAGCCTGGAACAGCTCCAGCTTGCTGGGCTTGGCTTCCTTGGTCTTCAGGGTGCCCTCGGTGCCCGGCAGGCCCTTGAACTTCTGCCAGTCACCCGTGATCTTGAGCAGGGCCTCGACCGGCTCGGTCGGCTGCGCGCCGACACCCAGCCAGTACTGAGCGCGCTCCGAATCGATCTCGATCAGCGACGGCTCTTCCTTCGGGTGGTACTTGCCGATGGTCTCGATCGCACGGCCGTTGCGGCGGGTACGAGAGTCCGCGACGATGATCCGGTACTGCGGGTTGCGGATCTTGCCGAGGCGGGTGAGCTTGATCTTGACAGCCATGAGCTGTGTTTCTCCTTCAGTGCGCACAGCAGTGCACACGTGTCACGTGCAATTCGGCGACCCACCAGAATGGTGAGCCCGGTTTTGCCTCTCTCCTGTGACCGTCGCGCGGTACGTAACCGGATGCGACGAACAGCGGTTCATTCTGCCAGACGACCCGCCGGGAACGGAAACGCAGGCCACGCGACCGCTGCGCTGCAGCTCAGGTGACCGGAACCACCCAGCACCCCTACGGCGCCGCACGCCGCCTCGGGTACCGTCGAAGTGTGGCCCGAACTCGTCGAAAGAGCCGGCCGGCACTGATCGTGCTGGTCGTCGTCGCATCCCTCGGATGCCTGGCGCTGGGCTGGTGGCAGTGGATGCGATTCGAATCGGTCGGCGGCACCGGCCAGAACCTCGGTTACGCGTTCCAGTGGCCACTCTTCGCCGCGTTCGTCGTGTACGCCTACCGACGCTTCGTGCAGCTCGAGGACGGCGACGCCGACGGCTCCGAATCGGGTACGACGGCCGCCGAACCGACCGAGGTCCCCGAGGGACTGCTCCCGGAACGCCCGAAGGCCGCCACCGACGACACGGATCTCGACGACTCCGACGCCCGGCAGATGCTCGAGTACAACGATTACCTCGCCGAGCTCTCCGCTCGCGAGCCCGATAGGAGCGACAAGTGAGCGGCGCCGCCGACGAGACCACCCCCCAGCAGACCGCAACCGCAGCGGCGCCCACGCAGCAGGACAACAAGAAGATCGCGTCGGCCCTGCTGCGTTACCGCGTTCTCGCCTACGCGACCGGTATCTGGCTGCTCGTCCTCACGGCCGAGATGGTCGCGAAGTACATCTTCAGCGTCGACAACCTCCCGACGTGGATCGCGATCGTCCACGGCTGGGTGTACTTCGTGTACCTGATCCTCACCATCGACCTCGCGGTCAAGGTGCGCTGGCCCGCAGGCCGCACGGTGGGCACGCTGCTCGCCGGCACCATCCCGTTCCTGTCGTTCTTCGTCGAGCACTGGCGCACCCAGCAGGTCAAGAAGGACTTCGGCGTCTGAGCGGTTCCGCCGCACCTGTCGACGCGAAGGGCCCGTCCGAGCGATTCGGACGGGCCCTTCGCGGTTCTGCAGCGTGCGCGGCTAGCCGCGGGCCAGCTCCGCCAGTGCGGGCACCAACTGGGCCAGCGCGCGGCCGCGGTGCGACGCGGCGTCCTTCTCCTGCGGCGACAGCTCCGCCGACGTCCGCTGTTCGCCCTCGGGCTCGAAGACGGGGTCGTAGCCGAACCCGTTGTCTCCGCGCGGCTCGCGAACGATCCGCCCGCGCCACTCGCCGCGCACGACGACGGTGTCCTGCCCGGGGATCGCGAGCGCGCACGCGGACACGAATGCCGCGCCGCGCCGCTCGTCGGGCACGTCCGCCAGCTGACCGAGCAGCAGCGCGGTGTTGGCGTCGTCGTCGCCGTGACGACCGCTCCAGCGGGCCGACAGCACGCCCGGCATCCCGTTCAACGCGTCGACCTCGAGTCCGGAGTCGTCGGCGACGCACGGCAGCCCGGTGGCAGCCGCACCGTCGACGGCCTTGACGATCGCGTTGGCCTCGAACGTCGCGCCGGTCTCCGGGGTCTCGGGAAATTCCGGTACCTCGTCGAGGCCGATCACCTCGAGACCGTCGATGCCGGCGGCCGCGAGCACCCGACGAAGCTCACCGAGCTTCTTGGCGTTGCGGCTGGCGACGAGGATCTTCCCACTCAACTGCCGAACGCCTTCTTCTTGGGCTCGGTCGCTTCGGGCAGCACGCCGGGGTACGGCTCGGCGAGCGCCGCCTGCTGGATCGCGAACAGCTGCTCGCAGCCGGCGAGCGCCGAGTCGAGCAGCTTGTCGAGGGTCGAGCGCGGGAACGTCGCGCCCTCGCCGGTGCCCTGGATCTCGACCAGGGTGCCCGTGTCGGTCGCGACGACGTTCATGTCGACCTCGGCGCGGGAGTCCTCCTCGTACGGCAGGTCCAGCCGGACCCGGCCGTCGACGACGCCGACGCTGACCGCGGCGATGGCGCACGAGATCGGCTGCGGGTCCGCTAGGCGGCCCGCGGCGCGCAGATACGTCACGGCGTCGACGAGCGCGACGTACGCGCCGGTGATGGCGGCGGTGCGGGTTCCGCCATCGGCCTGCAGCACGTCGCAATCGATCGCGATGGTGTTCTCACCGATCGCGGCGAGGTCGATGCATGCGCGGAGCGAGCGGCCGACCAGCCGGCTGATCTCCTGCGTGCGGCCGCCTACCTTGCCCTTGACCGATTCGCGGCCGCTGCGGGTATGAGTTGCCGCGGGCAGCATCGCGTACTCGGCGGTGAGCCAGCCCAGTCCCGAACCCCTGCGCCAGCGCGGCACACCCTCCTCGACACTCGCGGTGCACATGACCCGCGTGTTGCCGAACTCGACCAGCACCGACCCTGCGGGATGGTTGGTGAAACCGCGGGTGATCCGAACCTCGCGGAGCTCGTCGTCCGTCCTACCGTCTTCTCGTGTCGTCACGACCGAGAGCCTAGTCGGGGTCAGATGGTGTAGACGTCCCCGGCCGACACCGCGTGCACCGGTCCGGAGAACTCGGCCTTCGCCTCGGCGATGACGTCCTCGCGAGACGTCCACGGCGGGATGTGGGTGAGCAGCAGTTCGCCGACGCCCGCGCGGGCGGCGACCTGGCCGGCCTCGGTGCCGGACAGGTGGATGCCCTCGGGGCGGTCCGGGCTGTGCGTCCACGACGCCTCGGACAGCAGCACGTCCGCGTCCCGGGCGAGATCGACGACGGCGTCGCACATGCCGGTGTCACCGGTGTACGCGAGGACGCGGCCGGCCTTGCTGGTGACGCGGAAGCCGTACGACTCGGGCGGATGGTTCACGCTCCACGCCTGCACGGAAATCTCGCCGATCTCCGCGACGTGCCCGTCGGACCAGCTGCGCAGGTCGATGGTGTCGGATATGTCGTCGAGTTCCCCGCCGCACTCGGCGGAGGCGACCCCGATGCGGCATGCGCTGTCGGTGGGGCCGTAGACGACGGCCCTGCCGCTCGGCGGGGTGGGATGGTAGCGCCGCCACACCAGCAGACCCGGCATGTCGAGGCAATGGTCGGCGTGCAGGTGCGACAACAGGATCGTGGCCTCACCGGGATCGGCGTACTTCTGCAGGGCACCGAGGACACCGGGGCCGAAATCCATGACGACCGGAGGAGTGCCGGGAGCGGTCAACAAGTAGCCCGAAGCAGCCGAGTCGGGTCCGGAGACGCTGCCCGAACATCCCAGGACCGTAATGCGCATGCAAACTATGCTGCCACGCGTACCCGGATCTCAAAAAGCTTCGGGCACTTTCGGCAGCGTCAACTCACATCCGTCGCCCGATTGTGATGCGCCGATGCGCTGGTCGGGGGGTGTGACGGTCGAGTCAGCGCAGTGGTCGCACGGCGCCCTGGGAACCGATCGCCCCGGCCGACGACGCGCCCTTCCGCCGAGCATCCGCGGACAGGACCCACGCGGCCACGACACCACCGATCGCACCGAACAGGTGGCCCTGCCACGAGATCCCGTACTGCCCGGGGAGCACGCCCCACAGCATCCCGCCGTACACGAACAGCACCACCACACCGAGCACGATCTGTCCGAAACTCCGCGTGAAGATGCCGCGCACCAGAAGGAACGTGAGCCAGCCGAACACCAGCACCGACGCTCCGAGGTGCGCGGAGCCGGTACCACCGGTGAGCCACGTACCGACACCGCCGATCACCCAGATGATCCCGGTGGCGGCGAGGCCGCGGCCGATGCCGGACATCAGCACAAGGAATCCGAGGATCAGCAGCGGCACCGTGTTGGCCAGCAGGTGTCCCCAGCCGTAGTGCAGCACGGGCGCGAACAGGATTCCCCACAGCCCGTCGAGCGTGCGCGGTTCGATCCCCCACTGGTCCAGCGGATTGCGGGGCGCGATCGTGTCGAAGGCCTCCAGCACGTACAGGACGACCGCGAATCCGCCGATGGTCGTGGCGGCCCGCTGCCAGAGCGGGCGCGGGACACGGGGTGGGCGCACGCGCACTTCGGATCCGGTGGTCACGGATCGAGCGTACCGATGACCACCGACCGACGGCCGGTGTCGAACGGTCCCGTCCGCTAGCCGGAGGTCCCGAACGCCGACGGGAACACGTCACGGTAGCCGGGGATGCCCGCGACGGTGGTGGCCGCGAGGATCGCGTCGACGATCGCCCGCTCGACGCACTGCGCGGCCGCGGTGCACACCGCGTCCAGGATCGGCAGTTCACCCGGGAACGCCGCGGGCACGCCGTCCGGCAACGGGGTCTCGTGAGTTCCGGTGGCGAGGGCGAAGATGGTGTCGCCGTCGAGCGGTGAGTGCGCGGGTCGGATCGCGCGGGCCATGCCGTCGTGGCCGGCGACCGCAACCCGGCGGCACGACGCCTTCGACAGCTTCGCGTCGGTGGCGACGACGCCGATCGTGGTGTTGAGCACGGTGGCCTTCTCGGCGAGCGCGTTCGCGGCGGCGAGTTCGTCGGACGACGGCAGGCTCATGCCGCGCCGCTCGGCGTCCGCGAGCGACAACCCCCACGGCAGGCCCGTCTCCGGATCCCACACCGAGCCCACCGGGTTGGCCACCAGGAGGGCCGACACCGTGATGCCGTCGGCCGGTCCGCCCTCGATGACGGCGCTGGCGGTGCCGACGCCGCCCTTGAGCACACCGGCTCGGGCGCCGGTTCCGGCGCCGACGCAGCCGGTCGCGACGGTCGTGGCGGCGCGGTCCGCGGCCCGGTAACCGAATTCGGCGGTGGGCCGGATCCGCCAGTCGCCGACCGGCAGATCGAAGACGACCGCTCCGGGCACGATCGGGACGACCTGCCCCGGCGCCCCCATCGGGATGCCGTGCTCGTGCTCCTCGAGCCACCGCATGACGCCGTCGGCGGCGGCCAGTCCGTACGCGCTGCCGCCGGACAGCAGCACCGCGTGCACCTGCTGCACCGAGTGGCTGGGATCGAGCAGATCCGTCTCGCGGGTGCCGGGGCCGCCGCCACGGACGTCGACGCCGGCCGTCGCGCCCGACGGCGCGAGGACCACGGTGCACCCGGTGGCTCCGCCCGACCCGAGGGTCGCGTCCGCGTCGAGCACGAAGTCGTGGCCGACGAGGACACCCGCCACGTCGCACAGCGAATCGGTCGGCCCGGTCCGGACCGACGTGCCGGGGGCAGTCACGCGATCAGCGCCTGGACGAGGGAGTCCTGCATCCACGTCAACCAGTGGTAGACGTCGTAGTGCGGGGCCCGCGGATCGTCCGGGTCCACCTCTTCGGGGCTGTCGGCATCGATGCCGAGATTGGTGCCGAGCGCGAGTCGGACGTCGTTGAGGCCGGCCAGCCACGCATCGGCCTGCTCGGGGGTGAGGACCACCTTGCCGCCCTCGACGGGCACGGTCTGCAGGATGACCGATCCGGCGGCGAGCTTGTCGTCGATGATGTCGGGCTCGTGCAGGCTGCGCAGCGCGCTGTTGACGTTGCCGCGTTCCGTGTCGTCGTCGGGCTTGTCCGGATCGCCGCGCTGGAAGTCCGGCAGCAGCCGGGCCAAGACCTCGTCCGACGGGGTTTCGGAATTGCCGGTGCGCAGCCCGGTGAGCGCGGCCAGTTCGTCGGTGGGCGCCGAGGCCGCACGTTCCTCGAGGAGCCCGGACACCGAGGTCACCAGAGACCTCAGCACCGCCGCCTCGTGGGCGTCCATCTCCGAACGCAGTTTCAGTCCGCCGAGCGAGTTCTTCCTGGTCCAAGTCCGCACGTCTGTACCCGGGATCCTTACCGTCGAGAGGGATGGATGGAGATGCGTCTAGCTGCTGTCGCGCTGCATCGTCGCCCACAGGCCGGCGGCGTGAAGCTTCCGAACGTCGTTCTCGACTTTATCGCGGGAACCGCTGGATACGACCGCTTTTCCTTCTTTGTGAACCTGCATCATCAGATCCGTCGCCTTGGCTTTGCTGTAGCCGAAGAGCTTCTGGAAGATGTAGGTCACGTAGTGCATGAGGTTGACCGGGTCGTCCCACACGACGGTCACCCAGGGACGATCCTGCGCCTCGGTCATCTCCTCGATCTCGGCCTCCGCGGGCGAGACCTGGGGCGCTGCAGCGGGCATCTTGCCGACCGGGAGCGTGGTCGGGAGAGTCGTCATTGTGGAACACGGCGCCATGGGTCCAGGGTACGGCGTAGCCATCGAACCCGACACCCGCGCCCGGGGCCCGAATCGTAGAGTTGGCCGTGTGGCAACCGTTCCCGCACCTCGCGCCTCCGACATCGGCTCCGACGCGTCCAGCACGGCCCTTCTCACAGACCAGTACGAGCTGACGATGCTCGAGGCGGCCCTCGCGGACGGTTCCGCGCACCGGCAGTGCAGCTTCGAGGTGTTCGCCCGCCGGCTCCCCGACGGCCGCCGGTACGGCGTGGTCGCGGGCATGGGACGCATCGTGGACGCCGTGGCGCGCTTCAGCTTCGGCGAACCGGAACTCGCCGTCGTCGCGCGCTTCCTCGACGATGCGACGGTGCAGTGGTTGCGGGACTTCCGGTTCTCGGGCGACATCGACGGCTACCGCGAGGGCGAGCTGTACTTCCCCGGATCGCCGATCCTCTCGGTCCGAGGAACGTTTGCCGAATGTGTCCTGCTCGAGACGCTCGTGTTGTCGATCCTCAACCACGACAGCGCGATCGCGTCGGCCGCCGCTCGCATGGTCAGCGCGGCAGACGGACGCCGGATGATCGAGATGGGCTCGCGCCGCGCGCACGAGGAGTCCGCGGTGGCGTGTGCCCGCGCCGCGTATCTCGCGGGTTTCGACGCCACGTCCAATCTCGAGGCGGTGCGCCGGCACGGCGTTCCCGGAGCCGGCACCAGCGCGCACGCCTTCACACTTCTGCACACCCGCGACGGTGTGCCGGACGAGGTGGCCGCGTTCCGAGCGCAGGTGGCGGCGCTCGGCGTCGGCACGACGCTGCTCGTCGACACCTACGACATCACGTGCGGCGTCGAGAATGCCGTGGCGGCGGCCGGTACCGGTCTCGGGGGTGTGCGGATCGATTCGGGTGACCTGGGTGTGCTCGCGCGTCAGGTCCGCGCGCAGCTGGACGGTCTCGGGGCGACGGGTACCCGGATCGTGGTGTCGGGCGACCTGGACGAGTACGCGATCGCCGCGCTGCGGGCCGAACCCGTCGACTCGTACGGCGTCGGGACGTCGCTGGTGACGGGATCCGGCGCACCGACAGCGGGGATGGTCTACAAACTCGTCGAGGTCGAGGGCGTCCCGGTCGAGAAGCGCAGCAGCCACAAGCAGTCCCGCGGCGGGACCAAACGCGCCGTGCGCCTGAGCCGCGCGTCCGGCACCGTCGTCGAGGAGGTGCTGTACCGGGCGGGTGCGCCGGTCCCGGACGCCGCCGACCTCGAGGCGCGCGAGTTGCTGATCCCGATGGTGCGCGGGGGCAGCGTCGTCGACGACCTCCCGACCCTCGACGACGCCCGGGCCCTTCTCGCCCGCAACCTGGTGAGCCTGCCGTGGGAAGGGCTCAAGCTGTCGCACGGCGAACCGGCCGTGCCCACCCGATTCGCGGGGTCGGTCGAGCCGATCGGGACCGGAGAGGGGTGGCGATAGTGCCCGGACGCGCCCTGATCGTCACCGACGTCCAGAACGACTTCTGCGAGGGCGGCTCGCTGGCCGTCACCGGCGGCGCGACGGTCGCCGCCGACATCAACGGTCTCCTCGTCGGGCACGGGTACGCCGCGATCGTCGCCACCCGTGATCACCACGTCGACCCCGGCGGGCATTTCTCGGACGAGCCGGACTTCGTCGACACCTGGCCGCCGCACTGCGTCGCCGGGACGCCGGGCGCCGAGTTCCATCCGGCGCTCCGGACGGCGCCGATCGAGGAGGTGTTCTCGAAGGGCGAGCACAGCGCGGCGTACTCGGGCTTCGAGGGCGTGTCGCGGTCGGGTGAGTTTCTCGCCGACTGGCTGCGCCGCCACGACATCGACGCCGTCGACGTCGTCGGGATCGCGACCGACCACTGTGTCCGGGCGACCGCGCTGGACGCCGCCTCCGAAGGCTTCCGCACCCGGGTACTGCTCCCCTTCACCGCGGGCGTGTCGCCGGTCACCGTCGAAGCGGCGCTGGTCGAGCTGGACGCGGCGGGCGTCGAACTCGTGGGGCAGGTCGCCGACCGGAGTTGACGGTGCCGGGCAGTACCCTGTTGCGGTGTCCCGTGAGCTGCCGAACGTGCCCGATCTCCTCAAGCTCGCGGTGCGCTCCCTCGGCGGCAAGGAACGCCAGAACCAGCTCACCATGGCCTCCGCCGTCGCGCACTCGATCGACACCGGCGAGCACCTCGCCGTGCAGGCCGGCACCGGCACCGGCAAGTCGCTCGCATATCTCGTCCCCAGCGTCCGGCACGCCGTCGAGTCCGGGCGCACGGTCGTCGTGTCGACCGCGACCATCGCGCTGCAGCGTCAGTTGGTGGATCGCGACATGCCCCGGCTCGCGGAGGCGTTGAAGCCCGCGCTGGGACGTCTTCCCCGGTTCGCGATCCTCAAGGGCCGCGGGAACTACCTGTGCATGAACAAGATCCACACCGGGATGGCGCAGGACGATCCACCGGACGCGGAGCTGTTCGACGCCTTCGCGGTCTCCCGGCTCGGCCGCGAGGTCCAGCGGCTCACCAAGTGGTCCTCCGACACCGAGACCGGCGATCGCGACGACCTCGTGCCCGGCGTGAGCGACCATGCCTGGCGGCAGGTCAGCGTCAGCGCCCGCGAGTGTCTGGGCAAGTCCCGCTGCCCCGTCGGCGAGGACTGTTTCGCCGAACGGGCCCGCGCGGAGGCCGCTCAGGTGGATGTCGTGGTCACCAATCACGCGATGCTGGCGATCGACGCGATCTCCGGGATCGCGGTGCTGCCCGAACACGATGTCGTCGTCATCGACGAGGCCCACGAACTCGTCGACCGTGTCACCGGCGTGGCGACCGCGGAGTTGGCGGCTTCGGCCATCAGTGGCGCCGCCCGCCGCGCCGTCAAGCTCGTCGAGGAGCAGGACGTCGACCGACTCGAGGCCGCCTCGGAGGGTTGGGCGGATCTGCTCGAGGAGTTGCCGGCGGGCCGCTGGGACGCGCTGCCCGACGGCGTCGGCATGGCGTTGGCCGCCGTCCGCGACGCCGCGTGGAACGTGCGCACCGCGATCGGTCCCGCCAAGCCGGGCATGGCTGCCGCCGACCCGGAGGCCGCGGCGGCGCGCAACGCCGCACTGTCGGCGATCGACGAGATCCACGACAGCGCGGTCCGGGTTCTCACCGCGTTCGACGAACCCGACCCGGCCAAGCGCAAGGACGTGGTGTGGCTGTCGGTCGAAGAGAACCGCGGCAACGTCCGCCGAGTGGTGCGCATGGCGCCACTGTCGGTGGGCGGGTTGCTGCGGGCAAGTCTGTTCGCCGAGTCGACGGTGGTTCTCACGTCGGCCACGCTGACCGTCGGCGGCTCGTTCGACGGCCTCGCGGTCAACTGGGGTCTGCCGCCGGAGTCGCCGGCACGCAGCGACACTGCCACCGCGACCGGCAAGGAGGCGCCGTCGGATGCCGGTCCGCTGCGCTGGAATTCGCTCGACGTCGGGTCACCGTTCGACCACGCCAAGTCCGGCATCCTGTACGTCGCCCGGCATCTGCCGCCGCCCGGACGGGACGGCCTGTCCCCCGCGTTCATGGACGAGATCGAGGAACTGGTGACCGCGGCCGGCGGCCGCACGCTGGGCCTGTTCTCGTCGATGCGGGCCGCGAAGGCCGCCGCCGAGGAGATGCGCGGACGTCTCGACGTGCCGATCCTGTGCCAGGGTGACGACGCGACCGGCACGCTGGTGAAGAAGTTTTCCGAGGACGAACCGACGACACTGTTCGGCACGCTGTCGCTGTGGCAGGGCGTCGACGTGCCCGGGCCGTCGCTGAGTCTGGTGATCCTCGACCGCATCCCGTTCCCCCGCCCCGACGACCCGTTGTTGGTGGCCCGTCAGCAGGCGGTGGAATCGCGCGGCGGCAACGGATTCCTGTCCGTGGCCGCGAATCATGCCGCGCTGCTGCTCGCGCAGGGCGTCGGTCGTCTGCTGCGCAGCACCGACGACAAGGGTGTGGTCGCGATCCTCGACTCGCGTCTGGCCACCGCCCGGTACGGCGGCTACCTGCGCGCGTCGCTGCCGCCGTTCTGGGAGACGGCCGATCCGAAGGTGGTGCGGCAGGCCCTCGCACGGATCGCGGCGTCCCGGCCGTCGAGCTGACGCCGGGCTGTCCCCGAAACCCGGTCGGGCCGACGCCCGTCGTCCTATGCTCGGGCGATGGACCCGGTGATCTCGGTTCGCGGACTCACCAAGCGCTTCGGTGACGTCCATGCCCTGGACGGCCTCGATCTCGAGGTCGCGCCCGGCGAGGTCCACGGGTTCCTCGGTCCCAACGGTTCCGGCAAGTCCACCACCATCCGGGTGCTGCTCGGTCTGCTGCGCGCGGACGGCGGCGACGTCTCGGTTCTCGGCGCGGATCCGTGGCGCGACGCCGTCAGCCTGCACCGGCACCTCACCTACGTGCCCGGCGACGTGAATCTGTGGCCCAATCTCACCGGTGGTGAGGCGATCGACCTGTTCGGACGGCTGCGCGGCGGCCTCGACGACAGACGTCGTCAGGAGTTGATGGAACGCTTCGAACTCGATCCCACCCGCAAGGGCCGAACGTACTCGAAGGGCAACCGGCAGAAGGTGGCGCTGGTGGCGGCGCTGGCCGCGGACGCCCAGTTGCTGATCCTGGACGAACCGACGTCCGGCCTGGATCCGCTGATGGAGGCGGTGTTCCAGCAGTGCATCGGCGAGGCGGCGCGGGAGGGGCGCACGATCCTGCTGTCGAGTCACATCCTCGCCGAGGTGGAGTCGCTGTGCGAGGTGGTGACGATCATCCGCGCGGGCCGGACGGTGCAGAGCGGAACCCTCACCGAACTGCGGCACCTCACGCGCACCACGGTCACGGCCAGCACCCGCCGCTCCCCCGACGGACTCGCCGCGGTGCCCGGCGTGCACAACGTGAAGGCGGTCGACGACCAGGACAACGGTGTCACGTTCGACGTGGACTCCGAACATCTCGACGCGGTGATGTCGACGCTCGCCGGCCTCGGGGTCGTCACGATCACCGCGAATCCGCCGACGCTCGAGGACCTGTTCCTGCGCGAGTACAGCGACGAGTTCGATTCGCTGGGCATCGAGCGGCGATGACGGCGCAGGCCCCGGCGCTCGAGCGGACCGTGCGGCCCGCCGACGCGTCCACCTCCGATCCGCTCGCGGGCACGTGGACACTGACCCGGCTGGCGCTGCGGGTCGACCGGATCCGGCTGCCGGCGTGGGTGATCGCGGTCGGCGGATCCACGGTGCTGTTGGCGTCCAGCTACCAGAACCTTTACCCCACTGCCGAGTCGCGCCAGGCGCGCGCGGCGCTGATCGAATCACCCGCCGCGACCGCGCTCGCCGGGCCGGGCTACGGGTTGTCGGACTACACGCTCGGCGCGATGGTCGCCAACGAGATCGCGGGCATGACGATGATCGCCGTCGCGATCATGTCGGTGCTGCTCGTGACGCTGCACCTGCGCACCGAGGAGGAGACCGGACGCGCCGAGATGCTGCGCTCGGGCGTCGTCGGGCGGTTCGCACCGATCACGTCGGGTCTCGCGGTGGTACTGCTGGCGAACCTGTCGATCGGACTCGTCCTGGGCCTCGGACTCACCGCCGTCGGGCTGCCGGCGCTGGGGTCGTGGAACCTCGCCGTGGGCGTCTTCATGGTGGGGCTCGCGTTCGGCGCGACGTCGGCGTTGTTCTCCCAGGTCACCGAGCATGCCCGCACCGCAAGCGGATTGGGGCTCGTGGCGGTGGCCGTCGCCTACCTGCTGCGCGCGATCGGCGACGTCCGCGCCAAGGAAGACGGCAGCGTGTGGTCGTGGCTGTCGCCCATCGGCTGGGCGCAGTCCACGCGCGCCTACGTCGACGAGCGATGGTGGCCGCTGCTGCTCGGGCTCGCGGCGGTGGTCGTCGGCGTCGTGCTCGCATACCTGGTGGTGGGCCGACGCGACGTCGGGGCGGGGCTGGTCGCACCCCGCGGCGGCCGGCCGCGCGCGAGTGGCGCGCTGACCGGAATCACGGCACTGACGGTGCGGATGCAGCGCAATCAGATCGCCGCGTGGGCCATCGGGGTCGCGGCGCTGGCCTTCCCCATCGGCGCGCTGGGCCAGCAGGTGGCGGACTTTGTCAACCAGGATCCTCGGCTGGCCGACCTGCTACCGGGCGGGGAGGGTAATGCGGCGCAGGGCGCGTTCGCGCTGTACCTGGTGTTCCTGGCGATCATGGCCTGCATGTACGCGATGACCGCGGTGCAGTCGGCCCGGGGCGAGGAGACGTCCGGACGCGCCGAGGACGTGCTCGCGAGCCCGGTGTCGCGGTGGCGCTGGCTCGGTGCGCAGCTCGTGGTGATCTGCGTCGCCACCTCCCTGATCGTGCTGGCCGCCGGGGCCGCGATGGGGATCACCGCGGCCGCGACGCTGCACGACGGCTCGATGTTCGGTCGGCTCGTCGGCTCGGCCGCGAACTTCCTGCCGGCGACGCTCACGGTGATCGCGCTGACCGCGGCGGTGTACGCGTGGTTCCCGCGACTGTTGGCGGTGGTGTGGGTGTACCTGGGCTACGCGCTGGTGATCGGGATGTTCCTCGAGGTGCTGCCCGACTGGACCGGCTGGGCGTCGCCGTTCCACTTCACCCCGAACCTGCCGGCCGACGACTTCGACATCGTCCCGCTGCTGGTGCTGCTTGTGATCGCGGCCGCGCTGTACGCGCTGGCGCTGGTCGGCTTCCGCCGCCGCGACATCCAGTCCTGACTCGCCCGGGAGGTCGCCGTGTCCGATATCGAGTACCGACTCCCCCAGCAGCTCCGGTTGCATACCGACCTTCCCGGGCCGCGGTCACTCGCCCTCGCGGCCCGTCGCCGTGCCGCGGTCGGTGCGTGCGTGGGATCGTCCGTCCCGGTGTACGCGGCGGACGCGGACGGCGGCGTCATCGTCGATGTGGACGGCAACTCGCTGATCGACTTCGGCTCGGGCATCGCCGTCACCGGGGCCGGGGCCTCCAACGCCGCGGTCGCCGCGGCGGTCCGGGAGCAGGCGGCGCGGTTCACGCACACGTGCTTCATGGTCACGCCCTACGAGGAGTACGTGGAGGTCTGCGAGCGCCTGATCGCGCTCGCTCCCGGCGAGCACGAGAAGCGGGCGGTGCTGTTCAACAGTGGCGCCGAGGCCGTGGAGAACGCAGTGAAGATCGCCCGGCACGCGACCGGTCGCGACGCCGTCGTCGCGTTCGACCATGCGTATCACGGCCGCACCAACCTGACGATGGCGCTGACGGCGAAGAACGTGCCGTACAAGGACGGCTTCGGCCCGTTCGTCCCCGAGGTGTACCGGATGCCGATGTCGTATCCGTTCCGCGAGCCACCGAATCCGGACGGCAGCGCGATGACCGGTGAGCAGGCCGCGCGGCGCGCAATCGACCTCATGGACAAGCAGATCGGGGCGCGCCGGATCGCGGCGATCGTCCTCGAGCCGATTCAGGGTGAGGGCGGTTTCATCCTGCCGGCGTCGGGCTTCGTCCCGACGCTGGTCGCGTGGGCCCGTGAGAGCGGAATCGTGTTCGTGGCCGACGAGGTCCAGACCGGATTCGCCCGGACCGGCGCCTGGTTCGCGTGCGAGCACGAGGAGGTGGTGCCGGATCTGATGACCCTCGCGAAAGGCATCGCGTCGGGCATGCCGCTGTCCGCGGTGGTCGGGCGCGCCGACCTGATCGACGAGGTGCACACCGGCGGACTCGGCGGCACGTACGGCGGGAACCCGGTGGCGTGCGCCGCCGCGCTGGCGACGCTCGACCAGATGCGCGACCTCGATCTCTGCGGGCGGGCGCGCCACATCGAGGAGCTTGCCCGGCCGCGACTGCACGCGCTCGCCGACGACGTCGACATCGTCGGCGAGGTCCGTGGCCGCGGCGCGATGCTGGCGCTCGAGTTCGTCCGCGCCGGCACCCACCAGCCGAACCCGGAGGCCACCAAGGAGATTGCGGCGCGGGCACTCGCGCGCGGCGTCGTCGTCCTCACGTGCGGCACCTACGGCAACATCATCCGGCTCCTGCCGCCGTTGGTGATCCCGGATGATCTCCTCGTCGCTGGACTGAACATTCTCGGTGCCGCCGTGCGTGCAAGCTGACGGCGGGTCCGGCCCGTAGCGTGTGGATCGTCTACCGGAGGGCCGAGGAACGCTGTGACCGCTCTACACGTACGGTGCCGCGACCAGCGCCAGCTCCGCGTCCGTCGCCAGCAGCCGGTGGTGCGGCAGAACCCGAACCGTGTACCCCACCGACCCGGACACCGGCAGCGGCGTGATGGCCTCGAACATGTCACCCAGCCCGTCGGTCCCGGTGTGCGCCATCGGCACGGTCGTGACGTCGGTGAGGTCGTCGTCGGGCCCTACGCGCCCGAGCACCGCCTGCACCACGACGTCCTGCGGTGACAGGCCGCCGAGGCGGACGAACGCGCGCAGCGACAGGTCGGCGCCGATCTCCGGGTCGTCGGGCAGTCCCGCGCTGTCGACCTGCGCCACCTGCACGCCCGGCCACGCCGCCTCCACACGCCGCCGGTACTCGGCCACCTCGCGGGCACCGGAGAAGTTGTCGGGCAGCACGTTCCGAGACGCGATCGCGGCCGGGGCGTAGTACTCGACGGCGTAGTCGCGCACCATGCGCGACGCCAACACCTTCGGCCCGAGGGTCTGCAGGGTGTGCCGCACCATCTCGACCCAGCGGGTCGGCACGTCCCCGTCACGGTCGTAGAACCGCGGCAGCACCGAGCGCTCCAACAGTTCGTACATCGCGGTGGCCTCGAGGTCGTCGCGGCGAACCTCGTCAACGACGCCGTCCGCGGTCGGAATTGCCCAGCCGTTCTCGCCGTCGAACATCTCGTCCCACCACCCGTCGCGGATGGAAAGGTTGAGGCCGCCGTTGAGCGCCGACTTCATGCCCGACGTCCCGCACGCCTCGAGCGGGCGCAGCGGGTTGTTGAGCCACACGTCGCAGCCCCAGTACAGGTAGCGCGCCATCGAGATGTCGTAGTCGGGCAGGAACACGATGCGGTGCCGCACGTCGTGTTGATCGGCGAACCGCACCACCTGCTGGATCAGCGCCTTGCCGCCCTCGTCGGCGGGGTGACTCTTGCCGGCCACCACCAACTGCACCGGACGCTCGTCGTCGAGCAGCAGCGCCTTCAACCGCTCCGGGTCGCGCAGCATCAGCGTCAACCGCTTGTACGTCGGCACCCGGCGGGCGAAGCCGACGGTGAGCACGTTCGGGTCGAACACCTCTGCGGTCCAGGACAGTTCGGCCTCGGTGGCGCCGCGTTCGAGCCACGACGCCCGGACGCGTCGGCGCACCTCGTCCACCAACTGCGCGCGCAGCGTGTTCCGGGTGGACCACAGCTCGGCCGGAGCGATCTCGCGCAGCCGCTCCCAGCCTCGAGCCTCCTCGAGCATGTCGGGCCCGACGAGGCGCCGCCCGAGGTCCATCCATTCGCGCGCCGCCCACGTCGGGGCGTGCACGCCGTTGGTGACCGACCCGATCGGCACCTCCGCGGCGTCGAAGCCGGGCCACAGCGACTCGAACATCTCCCGGCTCACCTCGCCGTGCAGCCGGGACACGCCGTTCGCGCGCTCGCCGAGACGCAGTCCCATGTGCGCCATGTTGAACACGCCCGGGTCGTTCTCGCCGCCCAACGCGAGGATTCGATCCACGGCCAGGCCGGGCAGTAGCGTCGACTCGCGCTCCCCCTCGTTGCCGCCGAAGTAGCGGCGCACGAGGTCCACCGGGAAGCGGTCGATGCCGGCCGGAACCGGAGTGTGGGTGGTGAACACGGTGCCGGCGCGGACCGCGGCGAGTGCGGCGTCGAAGTCCAGCCCGGGGCCGGTGATGAGTTCCCGGATGCGCTCGAGCCCGAGGAACCCGGCGTGCCCCTCGTTCATGTGGAACACCTCGGGGTCGGCGAGGCCGTGCGCGCGGGTGTAGGCGCGCACCGCGCGGACGCCGCCGATGCCGGCGAGGATCTCCTGTTTGATCCGGTGGTCCTGGTCGCCGCCGTAGAGCCGGTCCGTCACCGCCCGCAACTCCGGGTCGTTCTCCGCGATGTCCGAGTCGAGCAGCAGCAAGGGCACCCGCCCGACCTGGGCGATCCAGACCCGGGCCCGGAGCACCCGGCCACCCGGCATCGCGACGTGCACGAGCACCGGGGCGCCCTGTCCGCCGTCGCCCGCACTCTCGGTCAGCAGGCGCAGCGGCAGCCCCTGTGGATCGTGTGCCGGGTAGTGCTCGGCCTGCCAACCGTCGGCGGTGAGCGACTGCCGGAAGTAGCCGGACCGGTACAGCAGCCCGACGCCGACCAGCGGCAGGCCCAGATCCGACGCGGCCTTGAGGTGATCGCCGGCGAGGATGCCGAGGCCGCCGGAGTAATTCGGCAACACCTCGGTGACACCGAACTCCATCGAGAAGTAGGCGATGCCGGTGGCGAGTTCGGCGCCCTTGTCGAGCTGGTCCTGATACCAGCGCGGACGCGTCAGATAGTCGTCGAGGTCCGCTGCCGCGCCGTCGAGGTCGGCGAGGAACCCGGGGTCGGCGGCCAGTTCGTCGAGCCGATACGGATCCACTTCACCGAGCATGCGGACCGGGTCGTTCCGGACGGCGATCCACAGCTCGGGATCGATCGACGCGAACAGGTCCTGCGTCGGCGGATGCCACGACCATCGCAGATTGGTCGACAACGGCCCCAACGCCGCGAGACGCTCGGGTAGATGGGCACGGACGGTGAAACGACGCAGGGCTTTCACGCCGCGAACACTACCCATCTTCGGGCCCGAGGACGCGCCGAGTCGGGACACCTCCCGCACCGTGGTCACGTCCGCCAGGCGGCGGTGAATTCGTACCAGGGACCACCCAGGTGCGTCGCGGTGAAGTCGTCGAAACCTGCCGGCGGTCCGGCCGGTGAATAGGCCCACCCGGAACTGACCGTGATCCCCAGACCACCGGCTTCGACGAAATAGACCGCGCCACCGGCGTCCTTCCGTACGTAGTGGAAGTCGAAGCGGCCGATCTCTACCTCCGAACGCGATCGTTCGGGCCCGGCAAGGACTTCGAGCGCGACCCGTTCGAAATCCGGTCGCAGGTCGTCGAAGCTCGGCGGCGGGAAGAGGAGCGCACCGAAGACGGCTGCGATCACGATCGCGGGCGCAACCAGGACCCACCGGGACCGGCTCCGGTCCCGGCCCACGAAGTACAAGGTGCGGATCGCCCACACCAGGCCCGCGACGAGGAGGGCGAGGATCGCTGCGCCACCGAAGAGCAGCGGATCGGCCCACCGCGCGTCACCGAATCTCGACGGCCACCAGTCGTAATGGATACACACGAGCACACCGACGGCGACGCCCACGATCGCGGCGAGAATGCGGCCCGGCGGCTTGCTGTGCGCATCGGTGGCCTCGGCAGCGCCCTGCGACTCCCCCATGCAACGACGGTACCGGCGCGCACCGGGCCGCCTTGCGGTTCCGTCGGCGCCGTGAACGGTATTCGGGCCGAATTGCCCCGCGATCGCCTCGAGTGGACGAGCCGTGAAGTCGATCTCACCGATTTCCCGTCCACGATCCCGACGCCACGCGACCCGCTGAACTACCGTTGATCCATCACTCGACCCTGTCCCAGGACAGTCGGAGCCCGAACGGAGTACGTGTGCCAGGTCGCCTCGCCATCGACGATGTGCTGCCCTCGATCGACGGCGGCCGGTTCCCGGCCAAGGCCGTGGTCGGTGAGGTCTTCCCCGTGTCCGCGACCGTGTGGCGCGAGGGCCACGACGCGGTGGCCGCGACGCTCGTCGTCGAGGGACCGGGCGGTTCTGCGGAAACACTGCGGATTCCCATGCATCCCGGCCACGTTCTCGATGCCTTCCACGCGTCGTTCGCGCCGACGGGGGTCGGCACCTGGACGTACCGGATCGAGGCGTGGGGCGACCCGATCCAGACGTGGCGCAACGCGGTCGAGGCGAAGCTGGGCGTCGGACAGGGGCCCGCAGACCTCGCGAACGATCTCGAATCGGGCGCCCGCCTCTTCGAACGCGCCGCCGACGGCGCACAGGACTCGGACCGCGCTCGGCTGCTCGCCGTCGCGTCCGCCCTGCGGTCGGAGCGGCAGCTGCCGGTCCGCGTCGCCCCCGCGTTCTCGTCGGAGGTGGCCGAGGCGCTGCGGATCCGGCCGCTGCGCGAACTGGTGACGGCGTCGCGCACCTACGACGTCACCGTCGATCGCCGACGTGCCTTGTTCGGGTCCTGGTACGAGTTCTTCCCCCGCTCGACCGGCGGCTGGGACGAGCACGGTGCCCCACGCCACGGCACCTTCGCGACGGCCGCCGCAGACCTGCCACGGGTCGCCGCGATGGGCTTCGACGTGGTGTACCTGCCGCCGATCCACCCGATCGGCGAGGTGAACCGCAAGGGCCCCAACAACTCCCTGACCGCGGGGCCGGACGACGTCGGATCCCCGTGGGCGATCGGCTCGGCCGACGGCGGCCACGACGCCATCCATCCGAGGCTCGGCACCGAGGCCGACTTCGAGGCATTCGTGGCCGAGGCCGAGCGCCTCGGGCTCGAGGTCGCGCTCGATTTCGCGCTGCAGTGCGCGCCCGATCATCCGTGGGCCGCTGCGCATCCCGAGTGGTTCACCGTGCTGCCCGACGGCACCATCGCGTACGCGGAGAACCCGCCGAAGAAGTACCAGGACATCTATCCGCTCGACTTCGACCACGACCCGGACGGTCTGCAGGCCGAGGTGCTGCGCGTCGTCCGGCACTGGGTTCGCCTGGGCGTGAAGATCTTCCGGGTCGACAACCCACACACCAAGCCGCCGAGCCTGTGGGAATGGCTGATCGCGGAGGTCAAGCGCACCGATCCCGACGTGCTGTTCCTGTCGGAGGCGTTCACCCGACCGGCCCGGCTCTACGGGTTGGCCAAGCGGGGGTTCACGCAGTCGTACACGTACTTCACGTGGCGGGTGCACAAGTGGGAGCTCACGGAGTTCGGTAACGAGATCGCCGCCAAGTCGGACGAGGCCCGCCCAAACCTGTTTGTGAACACGCCGGACATCCTGCACGAGAGCCTCCAGCACGGCGGCCCCGGCATGTTCGCGATCCGGGCCGCGCTGGCCGCGACGCTCGCACCCACGTGGGGCGTCTATTCGGGGTTCGAGCTGTTCGAGCACGTCGCAGTCCGCCCGGGCAGCGAGGAGTACCTCGATTCGGAGAAATACCAGCTGCGCCCGCGCGACTATGCCGGCGCCCGGGCGCGTGGCGAGTCGCTCGAGCCGTGGATCACGACGCTCAACCGGATCCGCCGCGCGCACCCGGCGCTGCAGCAGTTGCGGAACGTGCACTTCCACCACGTCGACAACGACGCGCTCCTCGCGTACTCGAAGTTCGACCCGGTCACCGGCGACGCCGTGCTGGTCGTCGTCAACCTCGATCCCTTCGGCGCGCAGCAGGGATTCGTCTCGCTCGATCTGCCCGCCATCGGCCGCGACTGGCACGACCACCTGGCCGTGCACGACAAGGTGAGCGGCGAGCACTACGACTGGGGACAGCACAACTTCGTCCGACTCGAGCCGTGGCGTGCGTGCGCGCACGTGCTGGCGCTGCCACCGATTCCCTTCGACGCGCGCCGCCGCCTCGCCGACCGGGAGCACAACCCGTGAGCGCCCCGGACCCGGTGTGTCCTCCCGACCCGCACGACCTGACGCTGCTCGCGCAGGGCACCCACCACGATCCGCACTCGGTTCTCGGCGCGCACCCCCGCGCCGACGGCACCGTGATCCGTGCGCTGCGGCCGGGCGCCGAGTCGGTGTCGGTGCGGATCGGCGGCCGGGACCACCCCCTGCACCGCGTCGCACACGACGTCTTCAGTGCCCTCCTGCCGATCCGGGACCTCACGGACTACCGCTTGGTGGTCACGTATCCCGGCGACCACGTCGTGGTGACCGCGGACGGCTACCGGTTCCTGCCCACCCTGGGTGAGCTGGACCTGCACCTGTTCGGCGAGGGCCGGCACGAACGCCTCTGGGACGTGCTCGGCGCGCACCCTCGCACGTACGAGACGCCGGACGGCGTCGTGCGTGGGACGTCGTTCGCGGTGTGGGCGCCCGCGGCCCGCGGCGTGAGCGTGCTGGGCCAGTTCGACCTGTGGGGTGGACGCACCTTCCCGCTCCGGGTGCTCGGGAGCACCGGGGTGTGGGAGTTGTTCGTCCCCGACGTCGGCGTGGGCGAGATGTACAAGTTCCGCATCCACGGCCACGACGGCAGCATCCGCGACAAGGCCGATCCGATGGCGTTCGCGACCGAGGTTCCCCCGGCGACGGCGTCGATCGTCACCGAGTCGGCCCACCGGTGGACCGACCACGAATGGATGGCCGCCCGGTCCGGGCTCGAGCCCACCCGGGAACCGCTGAGCGTCTACGAGGTTCATCTCGGATCGTGGCGCCCCGGCCTCGGCTACGCCGAGCTTGCCGACGAGTTGAGCACGTACGTCATCGAGGCCGGCTTCACCCACGTCGAACTGCTGCCCGTCGCCGAACACCCGTACGGCGGCTCATGGGGCTATCAGGTGACGTCGTACTACGCCCCCACCGCACGTTTCGGATCGCCGGACGACTTCAGGTACTTCGTCGACCGTCTGCACCTGGCCGGCATCGGCGTCATCGTCGACTGGGTGCCCGCGCACTTCCCGAAGGACGAGTGGGCGCTGGCACGCTTCGACGGCACGCCCCTGTACGAGCACGCCGATCCGCAGCGCGGCGAGCAACTCGACTGGGGCACCTACGTGTTCGACTTCGGCCGCCGCGAGGTGCGTAACTTCCTCGTCGCCAACGCGCTGTACTGGTTCGACGAGTTCCACGTCGACGGCCTGCGCGTCGACGCCGTCGCGTCGATGCTCTACCTCGACTACTCGCGGCCAGCCGGGCAGTGGACACCCAACGTGCACGGCGGCCGGGAGAACCTCGAGGCCGTCGCGTTCCTCCAGGAGATGAACGCGACCGTGCACAAACACCATTCGGGTGTCGTCACGGTCGCCGAGGAGTCGACGTCCTGGCCCGGAGTCACCCGGAACACCAGCGTCGGCGGCCTCGGGTTCACGATGAAATGGAACATGGGCTGGATGCACGACACGCTCGGCTATCTGCAGCGCGACCCCATCCATCGCAGCTTCCACCACAACGAGATCACGTTCTCGCTGATGTACGCGTGGAGCGAGCACTACCTGCTGCCGATCAGCCACGACGAGGTCGTCCACGGCAAGGGCACGCTCTGGTCCCGGATGCCCGGCGACGACCGCTCGAAAGCCGCCGGGGTACGCGCGTTGCTCGCCTATCTGTGGGCGCATCCGGGCAAACAGTTGCTCTTCATGGGTCAGGAATTCGGCCAGAACAGCGAGTGGTCCGAGGAACACGGCCTGGACTGGCACGAGCTCGAGGATCCCGCGACCGGAGATCTGCATCGGGGCATCCACGCGCTCGTGTGCGCGCTCAATGCCACCTACCGCGCCACACCCGCGTTGTGGTCGCTCGACACCTCGCCCGGCGGCTATTCGTGGATCGACGCGAACGACACCGAGAACAACGTGCTCAGCTTCCTCCGATACGGCAGTGACGGCTCGATCGTCGCGTGCCTGTTCAACTTTTCCGGTTCGGCCCACTCCGACTACCGTGTGGGCTTGCCCGAACCCGGAACCTGGTCTGAGATCCTCAACACCGACGCGCAGGACTTCCGCGGATCGGGGCTGGGCAATCTGGGGGCGGTGACCGCCACGGTGCGTCCGTGGCACGGTCGCCCGGCCTCGGTGGTGTTGACGCTGCCGGCCAGCGCGGCGATCTGGTTGGAACTGCAACGGTGAGGGGACACTCGGTGACTGGGCTGGATCGGTGAGGGCACGATCGCGACGGGCAACGACGGCCAGGACGTTGATCGCGGTTCTGGTGACGGCGATGTTCGCGGCCACCGCCTGCACGACGACCACCGAGGGTCAGGCCGTGTCCATCTACGACGACCCGTTCACCGTCGCAGGGCTGCCGGCGCGCGGCGGCCCGAGCGGTCCTCGCGAGGGCGTGCCGAACGCCCCGCTCGCGGTGGCGGGCACCGACGGCGGTGAGGTCGACGCGCTCGCCGCCAACGCGATCTCGGACATCGAGGACTACTGGGCGAGCGAGTATCCGACCGTCTTCAAGGGCAGCTTCGCCCCGGTGTCGGAGTTGCTGTCGTGGGACCCGGACTCCCCGAACGGCACCCGGTTCTGCGGGATCGAGACCGACGACCTGGTCAACGCCGCATACTGCATCAGGCAGGATTCGATCGGCTGGGATCGGGCGTATCTCCTGCCGAGCCTCATCGACGCGTTCGGGCCCATGTCCGTGGTGATGGTCCTCGCCCACGAATACGGTCACGCGATCCAGCACAAAGCCGGACTCGTCGGCGACGACGACCCGGGCATCGTGGTGGAACAACAGGCGGACTGTTTCGCGGGCGCGTTCATCCGTCACGTCGCCGAGAACGGGGCGCCCCATTTCACCCTGAACACCTCGGACGGCCTCAATTCCGTACTCGCGGCGACGGTGTCGGTCCGCGACGCCGACCCGAACGACCCGGACTCGATCCACGGCTCGGCCTTCGAACGGGTCACCGCGGCCCAGATCGGCTTCACCGACGGCGCCGGCGCGTGCACCCGGATCGACGCCGACGAGATCATGTCCCGGAGGGCCGATCTCCCACAGGGATTCGACGGCAGCAGCGACGACGGTGAACTTCCCGTGACGAAGGAGAGCCTCACGGTGCTGTTCGACTCGTTCGCCGCGGTCTTCGCGCTCGACGACCCGCCGAAACTGGACCTCGACGGCATCGACACCACGTGCGCGGACGCGGCCGCCACCCGGCCCGTCTCGTATTGCCCGTCCACCAACACCATCGGCGTGGACGTCGCCGAGCTCGCCGCCCGTAGCCGCCCCACAACGGAGTTGACGGGCGTGGACCCGTTGCTGAACGTCGACGTCGTCGGCGACTACAGCGCCTACGTCCTGGTCGCGTCCCGGTACACCCTCGCGGTGCAGAAGGCCGCCGGACAGTCCATCACCGGGCCCCAGGCCGCACTGCGCGCCGCCTGCCTGTCAGGGTCGGTGACCGCCGCGCTCAGTCCCGACGGCTCCACCACCGGCGCCGAGCGCCGGATCTGGTTGTCGGCGGGCGATCTCGACGAGGCAATCTCGGGGCTGCTCTCCGACGGCCTGGCTGCCAGCGACGTCGACGGTGACACCGTGCCCAGCGGCTTCTCGCGCGTCGACGCGTTCCGCACCGGTGTACTCGGTGGGCAGAAGGCGTGCGACGGGCGCTACCGCTGACCCGGTTGCGTCCGGCCCCGGCTCAGTAGAGCGCCGAGGCCAGCTTCCGCCGCGCCGCGACCACGATCGGCTCGGCCGGATCGAACAACTCGAACAGCTCGAGCAGGCGCGTCCGGACCGTCGTTCGATCGTCACCGAACGTGCGCTTCACCAGTGCGACGAGACGGTCGAAGGCGGCTTCGGGCTGCTGCGAGTACAACTCGGCGTCGGCGGCCGCGAACTGCGCGTCGATCGAGTCCGGCTGCGCGTCGGCGACGGCGATGACGTCGTCCGGCAGATCCTGCACGCGGGCGAGGAAACGCACCTGACGCAGCGCGGCCTGGGCTTGCTGATTGCCCGGCTCCGAGTTGAGGATGAGGTTGTAGGCGGCCTCGGCGCCGGCGAAATCACCCTCGTCGAGCGCAGTCTCCGCGGCGACGAAACGGGGGTCCTCGGGCTCGGGCTCGGGCTCGCCGTCACCCGACGGCGGGCCGGCCAGCTTGCCGGCGACCGCTTCCTGGAGCGCGGCGATCCACTGCCGCAGCTGGGGTTCGGGCTGAGCGCCCGCGAAGTCGGCGAGCGGACGACCGGCCGCGATCGCGACGACCGTCGGCACCGACTGCACGCCGAACGCCTGGGCGATGCCCGGGTTCGCGTCGACGTCGATCTTCGCGAGGACCCAGCTGCCGCCGCCCTCGTGCGCGAGCTTCTCGAGGACCGGGGACAGCTGCTTGCACGGACCACACCACGTCGCCCACAGGTCCACGATCACCAGCACCTGGTTGGACCGGTCGAGGACCTCGGTCTGGAACGTCGCCTCGGTGACGTCGATGACGGGGGGCAGCCCGGTGGTGTTCACGGGGGCGCCGCCGTCGGAGGGCGGACCGGTGGGAGCGCTCGGCGGTGCCGGCGCGCGGTCCTTCAAACCGGACAGATCGACGGCTCCGGACATGGCCGCAGCGATTGCAGGGGACGGACGAGAACCGGGTCGAGTCACGGTTCAAGTGTGGCACGAGTGACGGGCGCGCATCCATCCCGGCCCGTCACTCGAAGGCGACTACCGAGCCGGTGCCGGTGCGCGCCGAACGGCGTTCGTCGAGTCCGCCGACAGCTCGCCGAGCTGACCCGTCACCTTCGCGGACCACTCGAAGAAGAGCGTGCCAAACGGCGGAATGCTCAGATAGAGAGCGAGGAGCGTGGTAGCAGGATGCCAACGCAGTGCACGCGCCGTAAACAACGTGACAATGATGTAGATCACGAAGATCGCACCGTGGATGGGGCCGAAGATCTTGACGCCGACCTCGGGGCCCTCCTCGGGCAGGTACTTGAACGCCATGCCGATCAACAGACCGGCCCAGCTGATCGCCTCCAGAACGGCCACGAAACGGAAGCGCTTGGGCCACGAGCTGAGATCGAAGAAGTTCGCCATGGCCGCCATTGTGCCCGAGAAACTACGACACCCCGTAGTTGAGACTCGTCACAGTCTCGACCACGGGGTGTCGTAGAGGAGTAGTGGTGCCCCTACTTCTTCGGCACCCGGACGATCAGGGCGTCACCCTGTCCGCCGCCACCGCACAGTGCGGCCGCACCGACGCCGCCGCCGCGGCGCTGCAGTTCGAGCACGAGATGCAGCGCGATGCGGGCACCCGACATCCCGAGCGGGTGGCCGATCGCGATGGCACCGCCGTTGACGTTCACCTTGGCCGGATCGATGCCGAGTTCACCGGTCGACGCGATGCCGACAGCGGCGAACGCCTCGTTGATCTCGACGACGTCGAGGTCCTTGGGGTCGATGCCCTCGCGCTCGCAGGCGCGGGCGATCGCGCGGGCGGGCTGCGACTGCAGCGTGGAGTCCGGTCCGGCGACGACGCCGTGCGCGCCGATCTCCGCGATCCACTCGAGCCCGAGCGCCTCGGCCTTCTCCTTGCTCATGACGACGACGGCGGCCGCGCCGTCGGAGATCTGCGATGCGGTTCCGGCGGTGATCGAGCCGTCCTTCGCGAACGCCGGGCGCAGCTTCGCCAGCGATTCGACGGTGGTGTCGGCACGGATGCCCTCGTCCTCGGTGACGACGATCGGCTCACCGCGACGCTGCGGGATGGTCACCGGCACGACCTCGTCGGCGAACAGCCCGTTCTTCCAGGCGCGGGCCGCGTTCTGGTGCGAGGCTGCCGCGAACGCGTCCTGCGCCTCGCGCGAGATGCGCTGATCGTCGTCCTGGTTGCGCTGCTCGGTGAGGTTGCCCATCGGCTGGTCGGTGAAGATGTCGTGCAGGCCGTCGTAGGCCATGTGGTCACGCAGCGTGACGTCGCCGTACTTGAAGCCCTCGCGGCTCTTCTCGAGCATGTGCGGGGCCCGCGACATGGACTCCTGGCCGCCGGCCACAACGATCTCGAACTCACCGGCACGGATTAACTGGTCGGCGAGTGCAATGGCGTCGATACCGGACAGGCACACCTTGTTGATCGTGAGGGCGGGGACGTCCATCGGGATGCCCGCGGCGACCGCCGCCTGGCGCGCCGGCATCTGCCCGGCGCCCGCGGTGAGGACCTGGCCCATGATCACGTAGTCGACCTGCTCGGGCGCCACGCCGGCCTTCTCGAGCGCGCCCTTGATCGCTACACCGCCGAGGTCGGATCCCGAAAGATCCTTCAGGGATCCGAGCAGTCGTCCGACGGGGGTACGTGCCCCGGCAACGATGACAGAAGTGGTCAAGATTTCCTCCAGCGGTCGATCTTGTTCCGGGCAGCGGTCTCAGCCGTGACCCGGCGCGAACAGTTCAAACGGTAGCGCTACCGTCTGATACATGACATCTTCCTCCCCCAGCACCGCCCCGAGCGGACTGACCTCCGAGCTCGTGACCGCGATCGACCACGTCGGTATCGCGGTGCCGGATCTCGACGCTGCCATCGCGTGGTACGGCAAGCACCTCGGCATGGTCTCCCTCCACGAGGAGGTCAACGAGGAGCAGGGCGTCCGCGAGGCGATGCTCGGCTACCCGGGCCAGGCTGCCGGCGCCCCCGCGATCCAGCTCCTGGCCCCGCTGAACGAGAACTCCACGATCGCGAAGTTCATCGACCGCAGCGGCCCCGGCCTGCAGCAGCTCGCGTTCCGCGTCACCGACATCGACGCAATCAGCACCCAGCTGCGCGCCGACGGCGTCCGCCTGCTGTACGACGCTCCGCGCCGCGGCACCGCGAACTCGCGCATCAACTTCATCCACCCGAAGGACGGCGGCGGCGTCCTCATCGAGCTCGTCGAGCCTGCCGCCGACGGCGGACACTGACGGGTCCTCCCCGACACGTCCGCGGAGCGGGCCCGGTGTGACGATGCCGGTCCCACTCCGCGGGCACATCGCCGGTTACCCCCGGTAGATTGGCAGGCATGGCCTACGACCGCGGCATGCCGTTCACCATCGTCCGCAAGGGATACGACAAGGACGAGGTTCGTCGATACTTCGACCGTTTCGACACCGAACTCCGCCTGATGGCGACGGACCGCGACGCGGCGGCCGCGCAGGCTCGTGAACTGGCCAACCAGCTCGAGGACGCGCGGGACGAGATCGACGAGCTGCGCCGCGACGTCGATCGCCTGTCGGTCCCGCCCACCACCGCCGAGGGCATGAGCGAGCGCATCTCCCGGATGCTGCGCCTGGCGTCCGACGAAGCATCCGAGGTGCGCGCCAAGGCCGAAGCCGAAGCCGCCGAGATGCTCTCGGTCGCCGAGCAGGAGAGCGAACGGCTTCGCAAGCTGTACGAAACGAAGACCGAGGAACTCGAGAAGCGCCGCGAGGCGCTCGAACGCGAGCACGAGCAGACGATGCAGGCGGCGCGCGCGGAGGCCACTCGCATCGTCCAGGCCGCGCAGGCGGAGAGCGACCGACTCACCGCGGAGTCCGAGGCCAAGCGTGTCCAGGTCCAGCAGGACTTCGAGATCACGATGGCCGAGCGCCGCGCCAAGACGATCGCCGCGATCGAGGAACTCGAGGCATCGAGCAAGGAGGAGGCCCATCGCCGTCTCACCGAGGCGAGCCAGGAGGCAGCCCGACGCGTCCAGGTCGCGGCCGAACAGTCGGAGCGCAAGATCGCGCACGCCAAGGAGCTCGCCGAGGAACTGCGTGTTCTTCGCGGCCGAATCCTCGCTCAGCTGTTGGGCATCCGTGGCCAGCTCGATTCGGTGCCGGCGATGCTGGCATCGGTCAACCGCGAGGCCGAACTGCTCGACAACGTCGGCGCGACCGAGGTCGATGCCGAGGACGATTCGGCCGTCGAACCGACGGACGACGAGGTATCCGAGAACGCCCCGGCGACCACCTAGGACCAGCGGCGGGTCAGCCCGCGTGTCCGACGCCCCGCCCAGCATCCCGTGTGCCAGTGCCGCCGGTCGTCGGCGCCACCGGCGTCGGCCGGCCACGCGACGACGTGCGCCACGCCCGGCCGGACCTCCTGGTCGCACCCGGGACAGCGGTAGGTCTTGGTCGCCCGGGCACCGGGGATCTGCCGCACCATGAAGCGCTCGTCGTCGTAGCCCGCGGGGCCCGACTCCTCACGGGCCAGCGCGTCGCCGAACAGGCCGCCGCGACTCTCCCCGGACGACCCTCCGGGTCGACGCGGGGACTTGTGGGGCTGGTTACGACGCGGCACGCCACCAGTCTAGGTGGCGCCGTCCGCGCGAGCCGATGTCGCTCAGAACAGCCAGTCGCTCAGAACAGCCGGAACTCGGTGCTCTCGGTCCCGCGCAGCGCTTCGTAATCGAGGACGAGACAACGAATCCCGCGGTCGGTGGCGAGCGTCTTCGCCTGCGGCTTGATCTGCTGGGCCGCGAACACGCCGCTGACCGGCGCCAGCAAGGGATCGCGGTTCAGCAGCTCCAGGTAGCGCGTGAGCTGTTCGACGCCGTCGATCTCACCGCGTCGCTTGATCTCCACCGCCACGGTGGCGCCGTCGGCATCACGGCACAGCAGATCCACCGGCCCGATCGCCGTCATGTACTCGCGACGGATCAGGCTGTAACCGTCGCCGAGCGTCTCGACATGTTCGGCCAGCAACTCCTGCAGGTGCGCCTCCACGCCGTCCTTGACCAGCCCCGGATCGATACCCAGTTCGTGGCTCGAATCGTGCTCGATCTCCTCGATCGTGATCCGAAGTTCCTCGCCGCCCTTGTTGGTGACGACCCACAGGTGCTGCTCGGCGCCGTCCGGCCCCTCGCCGTCGGTGGTTTCGGAGAGCCAGCACGGCGGGCTCATCCAGTTCAGCGGCTTGTACGCACGGTCGTCGGCGTGGATGCTCACCGACCCGTCCGCCTTGATGAGGAGCAGTCGACGCGCCATCGGCAGATGGGACGTCAGACGACCGACGTAGTCGACACGGCAACGAGCAATGACAAGACGCACTCGGCCCACCCTAGTGGATCGAATCGGTCTACTCTCGAACGACTATGGACCCGCGCCGATCCGCCTCCACGCCACTCGGATCCCGCCTGCTCGGAACGCCGACCGAGACGCCGCGGATCCGACGCATCCGGGTCCAGACCCTCCTGACGACCTCCCTGCTCGGCGCGAACATCGTCGGCGCCGCGGTGGTGGCGATCCTCGTCACGTACGTCGTCCCCGGTCCCGAGATGCTTACCGACGAGTTCCGTTTCCTCAATTTCGTCGTCGTCCCGGTCTACCTCGCGGTGGCACTGCTCGTCGGAACCATCAGGGGCACCAGACGCGCGCTGCACAGCCTCGAATGGATGATGCAGGACCGCAGCCCGACTCGCCGCGAACAGCTGACCGCACTGAAGATGCCCTGGCGACTGACGAAGATGCAGATCGGCCAGTGGACGATCGCGCTGGTAGTCCTCACCACGTGCTACGGGCTGGTGAATCCCGAAGCGATCCCCAAGGTGGCCTTCACGATCGCGTTCGGTGGCCTCACGATCTGCGCGTTCAGCCACGTCTTCAGCGAGTTCGCGCTGCGACCGGCGTCGGCGCGGGCGCTCGAGGCAGGAAACCGTCCGGACATCCGGCTCGGCGGCGTCGTCGGACGGACGCTGCTCGCGTGGATCCTCGGAACGGGCGTGCCGATGACTGGACTGATGATCGTCGCGGTCTTCAGCTACTTCAACCGGGACACGACGCGAGACCAACTGGTGATCGCGATCGTCGGCCTCGGTGCCATCACTCTGGTGTTCGGACTCCTCCTCGTCCTGCTGTCCGCGCGCGCAACCGTCGCACCGATCCGCGCCGTCAACGCCGGCATGGGCCGGATCGAGGCAGGCGACCTCGACACCTCCGTCGTCGTCTACGACGGCACCGAACTCGGCGCGCTGCAGTCGGGCTTCAATCGGATGGCCGACGGCCTCCGTGAGCGCGAGCGGATCCGGGATCTGTTCGGCCGACACGTGGGGCACGACGTCGCCGCGGCAGCGCTCGTCGAGCCGCCACGGCTCGGCGGTGAGGAGCGCGAGGTCGCCATCTTCTTCGTCGACCTCGTCGGTTCCACCGAGCTGGCTGCGACGCGTCCCCCGGGTGAGGTGGTCGACCTGCTCAACAGATTCTTCGAGGTCATCGTCGACGAGGTCGACCGGCAGGGTGGTTTCGTCAATAAATTCGAGGGCGACGCGGCGCTCGCGATCTTCGGTGCACCGCGCGACCTCGACGACGCGCCCGGACACGCACTGGCCGCCGCACGCACCATCCGACGGCGCCTCGCGGCGGAGGTTCCCGAATGCCGAGCCGCGATCGGGGTCGCTGCCGGTACCGCGGTCGCCGGCAACGTCGGAGCCCGGGAACGGTTCGAGTACACCGTCATCGGTGACCCCGTGAACGAAGCTGCACGGCTCTCGGAAGTCGCCAAGAACCACCCCGACCTCCTCCTGGCGTCACTGACCACCGTGGAACGGGCAGGCACGCAGGAAGCACAGATGTGGGCTCCGGGTGACGAGATCAGACTGCGTGGCCGATCGATGCCCACACGCCTGGCGCATCCCATCGAGCACATGCCACAGAGCGGTTCTCGCGGCGCCCTTTCCGGGGGCACCACGGTCTAGAAGGCATCCGGAGCCGCTGGTGAGGCGTGCCGGTTGTCTCGGATTCGGCATGTCGGCGTCGGCATTGCAGCTGGGAACAGATGGATGCGGAAATGCCGAAGGCCCCCACCAATACTGGTGGGGGCCTTCGGTTAACGGGTGTTCGGCGGTGTCCTACTCTCCCA
>NZ_JBDLNV010000011.1:0-62215 GCF_046042785.1 Rhodococcus parequi
CAGCCGTCGGGCAGGGCGGCCCCGCCTCCCACTCCGGCGGCTCGGGAGGCGGCGGGGCCGGACACGCCGGAAACGGCGCCGGATGCGCCGGGCCGGGGTCCAGCCGGACGCGCGTCTCCGGTGGTGCCGTTCGGGGCGGCGCCAAGCAACGCGGGCGCGCCTCCACCGAGACCGCCGAGAACCGCGCCTCCGATGTTCGCGGCGGCCGAAGTGGCAGAGGAGACGGCGCCGGCGGCCGAGCCGAGCTGCGAGGCCGCCGTCGCGGCGCCCGGGCTCTGCGCGAACGCGGTGGCGACCGCCGCCACCGTGCCGACCGGATCGGTGCGGAAGTCGTCCTCGAGCCGGCGCCGAGCCACCTCGCCCGCGTCCCGGGCGTCGAGCCCGGCGGTACCGCCGCTGGTGAGCGGTGGCGGCTGGGTGAACGTCTCAGGCGTCGCGACGATGCTCGACGCCGCCTCGTACGCCTCCATCACCATCCCCGCCCGGAAGTCCATCGCACGGTCGGCGGCCTCGGTCGCGGCTGCGGATCCGTTGAGCACGCCGCCCGTGCTGTACGCCGCCGTCTTCGCGGTCTTGACCGCGGTGATCTCGGGCAGGCTGGGCATGGTCAGTGCCGCGGTGGTGTACGACCCGACCTGCGTGGACGCCTTGGTCGACGTCTCCGCGGCGAGCGCCGTGGTGTGCTCGATCCACGCCGTGAACGGTGCGAGGCGGCCGAGTGCGGCGTCGGCCGCCACTCCCTCCCAGCCCGCGCGCAGTTCCGTCATCACCCGGTTGAGGGTGGCGCCCGCGTCGGCGAGGCTCGCCGACAGCGCCGCCCAGGCCGGACTCGCCGCGCCGAGCGGCACCGGTCCGGCCCCGGCCGAGAGTGCGGTCGAGTTGACCGTTGCCCCGCGCGGCATCCAGACGACGCCGGTGACACCGATGGTCATGCTGCGTTTCTCCTCGAGATCGACGGTCGGTTGATGCGCGGCGTCACATGCCGGCGATGAGCGAGGTGCCGAGCGTCCGGTCCTCTTCCCGGTAGGCGGCGGCCTGCGCGCGGAGCATCGCGGCGGCCGCGGTCAGCTCCTCGATGCCGCGGCCGACGGCGGTACCGAAGCTGCCCGACAGTCGGTTGAAATAGCCGGCGGCCAGCACCGACACCTCCTCGGCGCCCGACGGCGCGACATCGAGAGCGGGGGAGTGGACGGCCAGGGAGGTCTGCAGACGAGCGACGAGCGCCTCGATCTCGCCGGCCGCGGCGAGAAGGACATCGGGGTCGACATACACGTGGTCCGACATGGCGGTGCACTCCTCGGCTCGGGGCGGCGGCAACCGGAACCAGCGGCAGGCTTGTTCCTCGATTGGTTGGACGCCGGAGGAGGCCGGTCGGTTCCATGTGAAACCGACGAAAAATCCGATCGGGGAGGCGGGTCAGCCCCAGCCGAGTTCGTGGAGCCGGTCCTCGTCGATGCCGAAGTAGTGCGCCACCTCGTGGATCACCGTCACCATGACCTCGTGCACGACGTCGTCGTCCGTCTCGCACACGTCGAGGATCGCGTCGCGGTAGATCGTGATCGTGTCGGGCAGCGCGCCGCCGTAGTGGCTGTCCCGCTCGGTGAGCGCGATGCCCTGGTAGAGCCCGAGCAGGGACGGCTCCTCGTCGTTGCGGGGCTCGACCAGCACGACGACGTTGTCGATCGCGCGGGCCAGCTCCGGCGGGATGAGGTCGAGCGCCTCCGAGACCAGCTCCTCGAATCGGGCGCCCGTCATGGTCACGGTCATCTCAGCCACCGGTCGAGGGCAGCGGTGCCGCACCGGGCAGCGGGGTGGGCATCGAGCGGCCGTCGGGGGCGGCCGGAGGCGGGACGGGGGCCTGCCCGTTGATCAGGATCTCGCCCTTGGCGCTGCCGACTATGGTGGCGAAACCGCTGCCGTCGACCTCCTGGCCGATCGAGCAGTTGATCTTGCGGCTGCCCACGAGCCAGCTGTCGAGGTCCAGGTTGTCCCAGAACAGCGTCAGCGTCTTGTCGCGCAGCACGTCGGGCGAACCCAGGTAGCCGGTGCTGGCGTCGGTACACGCCTTTTCGAGGAACCGGTCCTGATCCTCGACGGACGGCATGCCGCCGGGGAACTGGCTGGCCAGGTCGATGACGCCGACCACCTCGAACGCGTGCGGCTGGGCGCAGCCGACGGGATCGGAGGGCACGTTCTGGTTGATGCCGACGCAGGTGCCCACGTCCCACACCTTCGACTGATCCTGCTGCGCCACCATCCCCTGGAACGGCAGCAGCGTCCCGGTGACCCCGGAGAACTGCAGGCCGCAGCGGATGGTCCGTTCGCCCGCCGACCATCCGGCCTCGCCGGGGTTGATCAGTCCGACGCTGAACTTGCCCTTGGGGTCGAACCGCCCGTTCAGGTAGGTGGAGACGGCCGGCGCACACTGCTCGTCGCGGAGCTCGGAGAAGCGCAGGACGCCGGGGAACTTGGCGCCGGGTCCGAACTCGACGCCGGGATACAGGCTGAGGTCGATGTCGGTGGCCACCTCGAACTGGTGCGGCTGCGCGCAGTCCACCTGCTCGAGATCGCTCGCGTCGGCCTCGGACCATGTGAGGCAGTCACCCTTGGTGGCGGAGCCGAACGCGTCGCCGGCGACGGCGCCGGTGGGCTGCGGCCCCACGGTGCTGGTGTGCGTCGGAAGATTCTCGCCGCGGTCGAACCCGCCGGCCAGGAAGATCGTGGCGATCGCGGCCAGGATCGCGCCGATCGCGACGAACGCGAGAGCCCGCCTGGTCACGGGGGCGGACAGGTGTCGGCCCCGCTCCGGGCCTGGAGTCGGCTGTGGCTGCTCGTCGGACATCGCCTACATAATGCCCGCATCGGGCGCGGTTGCCGAAGTTTCCGCGTAGGTTCGTGCGGCATGAGTGAGGAATCTCCCGATCGGCAGGACGGCGGGGACCCCGCGGACGTGCAGGAGTTGGCGGGTCGTCTGTTCGACATGGCCCGCAGCGGCGACGCGGCCACGCTGGCGCAGTACGTCGACGCCGGTGTCCCGGTGAATCTCACCAACGGCAGCGGCGACACGCTGGTGATGCTCGCGGCCTACCACGGGCACGCCGCCGCGGTGCGTGCCCTCGTCGAGCGCGGCGCCGACGTGAACCGCCCCAACGACCGCGGGCAGACGCCGTTGGCCGGCGCGGTGTTCAAGGGCGAGGACGACGTGGTGGCCGCGCTGGTCGCCGCCGGGGCGGACGCGGAGTCCGGGCAACCGTCGGCGCTCGATGCCGCACGCATGTTCGGACGCGAGGATTATCTGCGGATATTGGGGAAGCACCCGGAGTGAGCGCGGCGTAACCAAGTAGGGTTTGTGGTCGTGATTGACCTCAAGTTCCTTCGCGAGAATCCTGACGCCGTCCGCACCTCGCAGCGCACCCGCGGCGAAGACCCCGGTCTGGTCGATGCGCTGCTCGAGGCCGACGCATCCCGCCGTGCCGCCATCCTGGCGGGCGACACGCTGCGCGCCGAGCAGAAGGCGTTCGGCAAGAAGGTGGGGCAGGCGTCGCCCGAGGAGCGCCCGGCGCTGCTCGCGGGTTCCAAGGAACTGGCGCAGAAGGTGAAGGACGCCGAGGTCGCGCAGCATGAGGCGCAGGCCGAGCTGGACGCGGCGCACCGCGCGATTTCCAACATCGTGCAGGACGGCGCCCCGGCCGGCGGCGAGGACGACTTCGTCACGCTCGAGACCGTCGGCGAGATCCCGACGTTCGACTTCGAGCCCAAGGACCACCTCGAGCTGGGTGAGTCGCTGGGGCTGATCGACATGGAGCGCGGCGCCAAGGTGTCGGGCTCGCGGTTCTACTTCCTCACCGGCTTCGGTGCGATGCTCCAGCTGGGCATGCTGCAGCTCGCGGCACAGAAGGCGATGGCCAACGGGTTCACGATGATGATCCCGCCGGTGCTGGTGCGCCCCGAGGTCATGCAGGGCACCGGGTTCCTCGGTCAGCACTCGGACGAGGTCTACCACCTCGCCGACGACGACCTGTACCTCGTCGGCACCTCCGAGGTACCGCTCGCGGGCTACCACTCGGGCGAGATCCTGGACCTGTCGAACGGCCCCAAGCGGTACGCCGGCTGGTCGTCGTGCTTCCGCCGCGAGGCCGGCAGCTACGGCAAGGACACCCGCGGCATCATCCGCGTCCACCAGTTCGACAAGGTGGAGATGTTCACCTACTGCAGGCCCGAGGATGCCGACGCCGAGCACCAGCGTCTGCTCGCGTGGGAGCGCGACATGCTGGACGCGATGGGGCTCCCGTACCGCGTCATCGACGTCGCCGGCGGCGACCTGGGTTCGTCGGCCGCCCGCAAGTTCGACTGCGAGGCATGGGTTCCCACGCAGCAGGCGTACCGCGAGTTGACCTCGACGTCGAACTGCACCACGTACCAGGCGCGCCGCCTGAGCGTTCGATACCGCGACGAGAACGGCAAGCCGCAGACCGCCGCGACCCTCAACGGCACCCTCGCCACCACACGTTGGCTCGTCGCGATCCTCGAAAACCACCAGCAGGCAGACGGTTCCGTGCGTGTCCCGGCTGCGCTCGTGCCCTTCGTCGGGCGTGAGGTGCTGACCGCGCCGTAGTTTTCCGTCTACAGCTGAAGGGTCCCTTCAGCGTCTACAGCTGAAGGGTCCCTTCATGCGCTGCGAGCGCATGAAGGGTCCCTTCATGCGCTGCGAGCGCATGAAGGGTCCCTTCAGCTTTTCGGAGGCGGGTAGTCAGCGCAGGATCAGGCAGGTGGTCGAAGCGGTGGCCAGCAGCCGATCCCGGTCGTCGCGGACCTCGGCGCGCGCGGTTGCGGTGGTGCGGCCGGTGTGCTCCGAAAAGCCGTGCACCCGAATCGATCCGCCGTCACCCTTGATTCCGCGGATGTAGCGGACGGTGATGTCGAGGGTGGTGTAGCCGACGCCGGCGGGCAGCGTGCTCGACACGGAGAATCCCATCGCGGTGTCGATCATCGTGGCGATGACGCCACCGTGCACACTGCCGACCGCGTTGTAGTGCCACTCCTGCGGTTCCGCCGTGATCTCCACGAACCCCTCGCGCGCGTCGGTGACGCGGAACCCGAGCGTCGACGCCGTCGGGTGGTGCGGGACCGTGCCGTCGACGAGTCCGCGGACGAACTCGAGACCGCTGAGGTGCCGATTGGCCTCCGCGATCGGGGCCGGGTCGTTCCAGGTATAGGTGCGCTGACGTTCGGTGGACACGCCCCGGACGGTACCGGGTCGGCTCGCGGAGCGGTGGACCCGAGGAATTCGACGACGGCCCGAAATTGAAATCAAATTCAGAAATGCGGATTCCCGAACTGAACCGAGTAACTGTTTGTTCTACACATTCGCGCGAAACTCGAGGCCTGCCGACAGTGTGGCAAGGGCTGACGCTCGGCCGCCGGGATCGAACTTCGGGCCGGATCGGCCGCTTCGGACGGGGGAGGGTTAATTCCGGGGTGAAAGATCTGGCGCGCTATGTAAACCCCGAAGATTCCATGTTACTGGACTCCTGTCCAGCAACATCGGTGGAGGTGAGAGGCTTGTCGGAACGACAGCTCGATAAATCTGGGGCGCGGGTGCGCCCCGGCTTCCTACTGGACAGTAGCTTTCATCGGACCATGGCTAACTGTCAGCAACATTTGGACGTTTGATTTCAAAAAGGGATACGAGGGCGTAACCGCGTCGTTATGGTGTACCGACCTATGCGGATTCCCTCCCCCCATCCGCAGCTTCTCAGAAGGAAGTGTGCATGCAGAATTCGATAATCAGGCGCTGTGCCGCACCTGTAACAGGCGCAGCGCTCGTGGCAGGTGTGATGTTGGTCGGTGCCCCGGCCAATGCGGTGACCACCACGACAAACTTCACGAGTGCGTGTGTTGCCGGCAGTCTCATCGGCGATCAGGATCAGAACGTCGGCGCGTCGATGACTGTCGACGCGCCCACTCAGGTAGCGCCCGGCGAAACCTTCACCTACCGGATCCAGCCGAATGCATCGTCCTACCCGGACAAGCAGTCCGGTGCGACCACGACGAACCTGTCCCGACTGAAGTACGACTACGAGCTCCCGGACAACACCGAGTGGGTAAGCGGCGCGGTGGTGCCTGGCACAGCGGTCGGTCTCGACAACGTGGCCCCAAATGTTCTGCTGGTGAACGACTCCGGTCAGCCTGATGCGAACGGGCGTGTGATTCGACTGTCCGGAAATAACCAGACCATCGGCAATGGCCCCAGCACCAGTCAGAACTCAGAGGGCGGTATTCGAGTACCGAAGTCCAAGAAGAATCTCGATGGTTCGACCAACGGGAGTGGCGAAACGTGGTTCCGCCTGCCCGCCGTCGACGTCACGGTCAAGGCCTTGAACGCGGGCGTCGTCACGCCTCGCGTCCGCATCAAGGGCAACGCAGCCAATCACGGTGCTCAAGAGTCCTTCAGCACCTCGCTGGCCAGGGCTAGTTTCCTGGGGACGCAGTGGGCACCCACCCGATGCACTCCGCGGGACAACAAGTCCGCGGCCCTCAACGCCGGCGCCGGCCCGCTGGCGACGATCAATGTCGTTGCCGCGCAGGAGTCGACCACCACAACCCTGAATGCTCCGGCCACGGCGGAGACCGGTGAGTCGGTCACGCTGACGGCCACCGTCACGCCCAGCAATGCGACAGGCTCGGTCCAGTTCCAGGACAACGGCACCGACCTCGGTTCTCCGGTGACGGTGTCCGGCGGCGCTGCCAGCTTGAACCACACCTTCACCGCGGCCGGTTCGCACTCGGTGACTGCGGTGTTCACCGCGACCGGTAGCTTCACCGGATCGACGTCGGCAGCCTCGACCGTGACGGTCTCCGATCCGACTCCGGTCGACGTCGAGACCACGCTGGGGCTGACGGTTCCGCAGAATGCCGAGACCGGCACGGCTGTCGACCTGACTGCCAACGTGACACCCTCGAACGCGCAGGGTTCGGTCCAGTTCAAGGACAACGGCAACAACATCGGTTCCCCCGTGACCGTGGCGGCCGGTGCAGCGACGCTGTCCCACCCGTTCGCGGCGGCCGGTTCGCACAGCATCACCGCCGAGTTCACCGGCGCACCCGGCTTCACGGGTTCGGTCGCCGGTGCCCAGACCGTGACGGTCACCGATCCGGTGGTCCCTGATGTGGAGACGACAACGACGGTGTCGGCTCCGGCCACTGCCGCGACGGGCTCCTCGATCACCCTCACGGCCGACGTCGCGCCCACGAACGCGACCGGCACGGTCCAGTTCACCGCCAACGGCGCCGACATCGGTTCGCCGGTGACTGTGTCGAACGGTGTTGCGACGCTGCAGCACACGTTCTCGGCCGCCGGGCTTCAGGCGATCGGCGCCGTGTTCACGGGTGACGCGGGATTCGCCGGCTCCACCGCGACGCAGACGCAAAACGTCACTGTGACGGATCCGAACGTCGTCACCTCGACCTCGCTGACGGTTCCGCAGAACGTGGAGACGGGCACCGCCGTGGATCTGACGGCGAACGTGCTTCCGGTCGGCGCGATCGGCACGGTGCAGTTCCAGGACAACGGCACGGATATCGGTGACGCCGTGACGGTGTCGAACGGTACCGCGACCCTGTCGCATGCCTTCACGACGGCAGGTTCGCACAGCATCACCGCGACCTACAGTGGCGGTGCAGGATTCGCCGGGTCGACCGCTTCGGCTCAGACCGTGACGGTCACGGACCCCGCTGTTCCGGACACTCAGACCACGACGACGGTCTCGGTGCCCGCCACGGCCGAGACCGGGACTTCGGTGACGTTGTCGGCCGCGGTGGCTCCGGTCCCGACCGGCGGTACGGTGCAGTTCAAGGTCGGCGGCAACGATGTCGGTGCCCCGGTGAACGTCGATGCATCGGGTAGCGCAACGGCGCCGTACACGTTCAATGCTTCCGGCGCATACGATGTTTCGGCTGTGTACTCGGGTACTGCCGGGTTCACCACTTCGACCGCCTCAGCGCAGACGGTCACGGTGTCGGATCCGACTCCGTCGGATGTGGAGACCACTCTGGGACTGCAGGTTCCGGCTACCGCCGAGACCGGTGACGATGTCGATCTCACTGCGACGGTGACTCCGGCCAATGCTCAGGGCGCGGTGCAGTTCTCGGTCGACGGCAACCCCGTCGGTTCGCCGGTCACGGTGTCCGGTGGCACTGCGACGCTGTCGCACGCATTCACTTCGGCCGGCACGAAGTCGGTGACCGCCGCGTTCACCGGTGCCACCGGCTTCGCGAACTCGACGGCGTCGGCGCAGACCGTGACGGTCTCGGACCCGACCCCGATCGACGTCGTCACCACGACGATGCTGGCCGTGCCGGGCAACGCCAAGACCGGTGAGGTCGAGAACCTGTACGCGACCGTGTACAACTCCACGACCTCGGAGGTCGTTCCGAGTGGCGGCAACGTCGAGTTCTTCGACGGCGCAACCTCGCTCGGCACTGCTGAGGTGATCGATGGCGTCGCCACGCTGTCGCACACCTTCACCACCGTCGGCACGCACGACATCACCGCGACGTTCGGCGGCGCAAGCGGATTCACGGGCTCCACCGCCGCGGCCAAGCAGGTCGTGGTTACGGTCCCGACGCCGGCCGATGTCGAGACGGCCACCGTCCTGACGGTGCCGGCCAACGCGGCCAAGGGTGCAGCGGTGCAGCTGTCGGTTCAGGTGACCGGCGCCGGTAATGCTCCGGTCAGCGGTACGGTCCAGTTCTTCGACGGGGCCACCCCGATCGGGGGCGCGGTGCAGGTTGTCGACGGCGTCGCGGTTCTGAACCACACCTTCACCACGGCGGGTGCCCACAGCATCCACGCTGTGTTCAGTGGCGGCCAGGGCGTCGCGGACTCGACCTCGGGTTCGCAGACGATCCAGGTCTCCGGTGGCAGCTCGAGCGGCAGCTTGGGCAGCCTGAGCGGAATTCTGGGCGGCCTGCTTGGCAACCTGAATTTCGGTTCGTAAGCAGTAACTGACGGCCCAGGCGGGGCTCCGTCCATCCGGACGTGGCCCCGCTTGTGGTCGTTCCGCGACGTCACCACATCAATCGCTGGACCTCGGACTCCTCGGCAGCCTGAGCGGACTCCGCTTCGGGTTCTGACTCCTGAGGTGAAATCGGGTGTGGCCCTGCGCGCTCCTGTGCGGAGGGCCACAGTCGTTTCTGGCCAATCGTCCTCGACTTGGACGTTTGTCCGATAGAGTTCGACTCGCATTTCAGACGCGGAGTCGGGCTGCGGATTGGCTGCAGGGGGTGGCGTGGGCCCTGCAGCGCGCCCCGGCTCGGTACTCATCGGCGCAGTGTCCCAGGTCGAAACCTGATCCATTGAGCTGACGACCGACCGTCGTCGTCGAGAGGGAAGTGCATGGTTGGCAGGGGATTACGCCGAATACTCGGCGGAGTGAGTGTATTCGCAATGGCTGCGGGATTTGCGGCGACGGTGGGTGTCGGATCCGCGACTGCGGCGCCGGGTACCGCAGAGTGGGATGCCAGTGGCCGGTATTTCACGCGGACGATCAGCAATGTGTCCCCGGCCGTCGGGGAGACGATCACGTCGAAGACGGTGTTCCAGCGCTCGAGTCTCGAGTATCTGTATGCGGTTAAAGATGTCCATCCGACGTGTCTGACGTACGTTCCGGGATCTGCAAAGGTCAACGGTTCGGCGCGTAGTCCGGAAAGTACCGGCCCGGACTTCGTTCGAATCGAGGGCAGTGTTACGCAGTGGCCGGTGTATGCAAAAGGCGGATTGCTCAATCCGAAGTCGTGGACGCTAGAGGTGTCTTACGTTGTCGGCGCAGATTGCGCGCGTGATACGGCACTGATGACGACCGCCCATATGTCGGGGAGTTCGGGCGCAGACGGCACCTATCAGAACAAGGGACCGACGATCACGGTGTCGAAGGACGCCACCACGACAACCCTGGCCGCGGTGCCGACGCCGATCCTGACGGGGCAGTCGGTGACGCTGACCGCGACGGTCTCCGGCGCCGCGCAGGGCAACACTGTCGAGTTCTACGACGGTGCGACGAAGCTCGGTGAGGGCCAGATCAACGGCTCGGGCGTGGGAACCTACGCATGGACGCCGACGACAGCGGGTGCGCGAAGTCTGACGGCGAAGTTCCCGGGCACGGCGATCGCGAACTCGTCGCAGTCTCCGGCGCAGAACGTGCAGGTGAACGCCCCGGTGACGACGGGTACGACGGTGTCGGTCCCGGGGACGGCGGTGACGGGTACGGAGGTGACCCTGTCGGCGTCTGTGGCCCCGTCGAATGCTGCCGGCACGGTGCAATTCAAGGACAACGGCACGGCCATCGGTTCGCCGGTAACGGTTGCGGGCGGCCAGGCGACACTGCCGCACACGTTCACGACCACGGGCGCGCACAACATCACCGCGGAGTTCGTCGGTGGCGCCGGGTTCGCGTCGTCCACTGCGAATGCGCAGTCCGTAACGGTGACCGATCCGGATGTGACTACGTCGCTGACGGTCCAGGCATCGGGCGCGGCGACGACTGGTTCGTCGGTGGATCTGACGGCGACAGTGTCACCTTCCGGGGCGGAGGGCGCAGTACAGTTCACGGATAACGGTGCCCTGATCGGATCTCCGGTTGCCGTGGTGAATGGTGTTGCAACTCTGTCGCACACGTTCGCGACGCCGGGTGCACACAGTGTCGGTGCCGATTTTATTGCCGGAGCGGGCTTCATCAACTCTTCGGCTGTTGCGCAGAGTGTGACGGTAACTGATCCCGATGTGGAGACCTCGCTGTCGCTGACAGCGCCGGGCACTGCGGAGACGGGTGAACCGGTGAGCCTCTCTGCAACGGTCGCCCCGGTCGCGGCGCAGGGGTCGGTGCAGTTCAAGGTGAACGGCGCCGCCGTTGGTTCCCCTGTTCCTGTGTCCGGTGGTATGGCTTCGTTGCCGTACACGTTCAATTCTGCTGGTTCGTTCGCGGTGACGGCTGAGTTTGCCGGTGCTGCCGGCTTCACGAACTCATCGGCTAGTGCGCAGTCCGTGACGGTGTCAGATTCGGATGTGACGACGTCGCTGTCGGTCCAGGTCCCTGACTCGGCGACGGCGGGTGCGTCAGTGGATCTGACGGCGACAGTCAATCCGTCGAGTGCTGTCGGCACTGTTCAGTTCACCGACAACGGTGCCCCGATCGGTTCTCCGGTTCCGGTGGTGAATGGTGTTGCGACGCTTCCGCACACGTTCACGGGGCTGGGTGCACACAGTATCGAGGCGTCGTTCACGGGTGGGCCTGGTTTCGCTGATGTGTCGGCGACTTCGCCGGGGTCGATCACGGTTACTGACCCAGACGTGACGACGTCGCTGTCGCTGACGATTCCGGCCACGGCTGAGACCGGCGAGGCTGTGGCACTGTCGGCTCAGGTGACACCGGCGGATGCGCAGGGTTCGGTGCAGTTCAAGGTAAACGGCGCTGCTGTCGGCGCGCCAGTGACGGTGGCCGGTGGCGCGGCGTCGTTGCCGTACACGTTCAATGCTGCCGGTTCGTTCGCGGTGATTGCAGAGTTCACCGGCGCTGCCGGGTTCACGAACTCTGCAGCGCAGGCGCAGAACGTCACGGTGACCCCTCCGGTGGCCCTCGACACGGACACCACCACGACGGTGACCGCGCCCGCGACTGCCGTGACGGGTCAGCAGATGACGTTGTCGGTGGCGGTCTCACCGGTTCCGACGGGCGGCACAGTTCAGTTCACGGTGGCCGGCACCGATGTGGGTGCTCCAGTCCCTCTGGACGGTAGTGGCCAGGCGAGTATCCCGTACACCTTCGCTGCGTCCGGTTCGTTCGCGGTGTCGGCCGGGTATTCCGGCACAACCGGTTTCGCTGGTTCGACGGCATCGGCACAGACCGTGACAGTGACGGATCCGGCTCCGGTCGATGTCGCGACGTCGACACTGGTCGGTGTCCCGGCGTCGGCGACGACGGGTGTGGAGACGACGTTGTCGGTGTCGGTGCAGGCGCAGTCGGGTTCGGCGGTGCCGACGGGTTCGGTGCAGTTCCGTGAGAACGGCAGCTCGATCGGGTCGCCGGTGGTTCTGGTGAACGGGTCCGCTTCGATCGACCACGTTTTCACGTCGGTGGGGACGCGCCAGGTCTCCGCGGTGTACACCGCTGATGCCGGTTTCGTGGGGTCGACGTCGGTCGACCGTCCGGTGGTGGTGTCGGCTCCGAATCCGTCGGATGTGGTGTCGTCGGTGGTGATCGCGTCGACGCAGTCGCCGACGGCCGGTGCGCCGTATGTGTTGAGGGCGCAGGTAATCGGTGCGCCGTCGTTGCCGGGAACGGTGCAGTTCTTCGACGGTGGTGTCGAGATCGGTGCTCCGGTTCCGGTGGTCGACGGGGTTGCTGAGCTCACGCATACGTTCACGCAGAGCGGGCCGCGTCTGATCCATGCGGTGTACTCGGGTGGCACGGGTGTGGCGGGTTCGACGTCGGCGACGCAGACCCTCGATGTCGCGCAGTCCGGGGGAGGCACGGGTGGTACCGGGTCGCTGGATCTCGGATCCTTGGGCAGCCTGAGCGGATTGGAGTTCGTTTTCTGACGAGCCTCGAATGAGCTGATCGTGACCCCTGGCGATCCAGAACGGGGGTCACGATCGGCTCCGATGACGGATAACCCAGATTCGATCCGGATATGGAATTGTCCGGTGGGTTTCCGAAACCGCATGTCGAGTGCACGTACCAGCGGGATGTCCCTCGAGGCCTGCTCGGTCAGCGCAAAGCAAGTCTTCAATTCGAAGGCGGACCCGGTTGTCTCGTGTCGCTCGTTGCGACGTCGATAGGTTCTCGCTCGGCGTTGTCGGCGGCGGAATCGCCCGATTTCGCCCCGAAACTGGACGATCGTCCGATACCCTGTTGGCGCTCATCCCCTACCACTGCACAGGGAGACTCGATGGGTGTCGCGGGGGCGGCGGTTGTGACTTGTAAACCACTGGCAATGCGGCAGATTCGCTGATCTACACCGCACAGTGCATCGGAAGGAAGTAAGAGATGGCCCGATCATCGATTCGTGGCATCGTCACGCGAGCTACGGCAAGTACCGTGCTTCTCGCTGCTGTCGGCTTCGGCCAAGCAACGGTAGGTCAGACCATCGCGTCGGCAGACCCATCGCCGCGTGACACCGCAACGCAGACGGTGACGAACGACAACATCACCGCTACCAAGACGGTGACCCCGGCGACCGCATACCGCGGTGACGACGTGACCGTCAAGATCCGAATCGACGCAAAGGGCACCGATCGCTACCTCCGGGAGTTCACCGACATCGCCCCGGTCGGATACGAGTTGCGATCCGTGACTTCGCGGGCATGGCGCAGTGGTCCGCTATTGGGTGACTGGAACCAGGGCGGGCAGTTCGACAACACGCCGACTCAGGACGCGAACGGTGCAGTCAAGTTGTCATGGCTCGGTCACGGCGACTGCGTCGGTGCTGCATGCAAGTTGGTCCTTGTCGACAAGGGGGTCGATCTGACCTTCGTCTACAAGGTGCGAAACGATGCAGCAGTGGGCCCGCGTCAAGCCGGCATGTCGATGAACATCTATGCATTCGTCGGCACCCAGACCTGGAACCCCATGACGGGCCTGAATCTCACGGTGACGCAACCGTCGGTCGCGACCACCACTACCGTCACCGTTCAGCCGGTTGCCAAGGTGGGTGCAACTGTCCCGCTGACCGCATCCGTGAATCCAGCTGACGCGAACGGAACGGTCCAGTTCAAGGAGAACGGGGCCAACATCGGTTCTCCCGTCACGGTAACCAACGGGGTAGCCACGCTCGATCACATCTTCAACAACCAGGGAACCCGTTCGATCAGTGCGCGCTTCCTCGGGTCGGGCCCGTACGCGGACTCGAGCGGTGCCGCGAAGAACGTCGCAGTCACCGTCCCCGGGCCGAACGATCAGGACACCACTACGGTCATGACGTCTTCCTCGAGTGCTGTGGCCGGTGCTGCCGTAAACCTGTCGGCACAGGTCTCCGGCGCGACCGCGTTCCCCGGAACGGTCCAGTTCTTCGACAACAACGCACCGATCGGAGACGCGGTCACTGTGAACACCTCCGGCGTGGCCGTGTTGAGCCACACGTTCACCGTTGCAGGTCCGCACAACATCGCCGCGGTCTATTCCGGCGGTTCCGGCGTGAACGGATCGGTCGCGACCGAGCAGACCGTGAACGTGACGGATCCAGTGCCCGGACCCGGCGGCACCGGCTCGCTCGGCAGCCTCAACTTCGGCTCCTGATCTCGACGCGGGCCACCGACTCTTCTCGGGGTGAGAGTTGGTGGCCCGTCTTCAGCTCTATCGGTTCCTCCACCAGCGGTAGGTGATTCGCCGCCCGTGACCCCGAAGGGAAACAGATATGACGCGATCGTCGTTGCGATCCGCCGTCTCGCGAGTGATGGTCGGCGTGGTCGCCGTCGCGGCTGTCGGCGTCGGCCAAGCGGTCCTAGGGTCGGGCATGGCCTCGGCTGCGTCCAGTTCGCAGACCGTGACGACCAGCAACATCACCGCCACCAAGACAGTTACGCCGGCCGCCGCGTTGCCCGGCCAGACCGTCGAGGTGAAGGTTCGACTCGATGCGAGCGGCACCGACCGGTATATGCAGGACTACACCGACTACGCCCCGGCGGACTACGTGCTGCAGTCGGTGACTGCGCGGGTCTGGCGGAGCGGTCCGACGCTGGGTGACTGGAACAAGGGCGGCCAGTACGACGGCACGCCCACGCAGGACGCGTCGGGTGCTGTAAAGCTCAAATGGCTCAGTGGGGGCGACTGTGCTGGTGCCGCCTGCAAATTGGTGCTGCTGGACAAGGGTGCGGACCTCACATTTACCTACAAGGTTCGCGAAGACGCGTCGATCGGCGCTCGACAGGCCGGAATGACGTTCAACGTCTATTCGTTCAGTACTGAGCAGTCCTGGAAGCCGCTCAACAGCCTGGCCCTCTCGGTAGCGCCGTTCACCACGACGACCTCCGTACCGGCTATCGAGCCCGTCACCGAGGGTGACACCGCGACGCTGAAGGCCGCCGTGACGCCTGCGTCCGCCACGGGAAACGTTCAGTTCCGCGACGGCGGTGTGGATATCGGTGTGCCCGTGCCGGTCTCGAACGGGCAGGCGCAGTTACCCCACGCCTTCGACGCAGTCGGCAGCCATGACATCTCGGCGGTCTTCACCGGCACCGGACAGTACGCCGGCTCCGTGTCAGGCACGACGTCGCTTCAGGTGACCGAGCTCCCGACGCTCGACACGGCTACGACTCTGCAGGCGCCGCCATCCGCAGTACAGGGTGCCCCCACCACATTGACGGCGTGGCTCGATCCAGCGCAGGCGGCGGGAACCGTGCAGTTCAAGGAGAATGGATCACCGATCGGTACGCCGGCGACGGTCAGTGGCGGCACGGCACAGCTGTCGTATACGTTCACTCAGCTCGGAAGTCGCAGCATCACAGCCGAGTTCGTAGGCGGGAAGGGCTTCGCGAATTCGGTATCCCAGCCTCGTTCGATCTTCGTGAGCGCGCCTGTTCCCCAGGATGTCACGACCACCACCACGCTCACCGTCCCGCCGACCGCGCAGACCGGCCAGCAGATCACGCTGACGGCGAATCTGGATCCGTCCAACGCCGCCGGCTCGGTGCAGTTCAAGGACGGCGCCACCAACATCGGTGGACCGGTGGCCGTCGCGAACGGTACGGCGACCGCGCAGACCTCGTTCACGGCAGCGGGCAGCCACAGCATCACCGCGGTCTTCACCGGAAACACCGGCTTCAAGAGCTCGACGTCGTCGGCGCAGACGGTGACGGTCAGCGCACCGGTGGTCCAGACGTCGCTGACGCTGTCGGCGCCGTCGGACGCACAGACCGGGTCCGCGATCACCTTCACCGCGGCGGTGACGCCGGCGAACGCGGCCGGCACTGTGCAGTTCACGGTCGACGGCAACAACATCGGTGGCCCCGTGACGGTTTCGAACGGGATGGCGAGCCGGCCGCACACCTTCGCGGCAGCTGGACCGCACACCGTTGGTGCCACGTTCACCGGTGCCACGGGCTTCACGAACACGTCGTCGGCCCCGCAGACGGTCCAGGTGTCCGTCCCGACCCCCGACGACGTCGTCACCACGACGGCCGTGACCGTGTCGTCGACGGCCACGGTGGGCCTGCCGGTGACGCTGTCGGCGTCGGTGACGGGCGGAACGAATCTGCCGGGCACCGTGCAGTTCTTCGACGGTGACACCCCGATCAGTGGCAACGTCGACCTCGTCGACGGTGTTGCGACGGTCCAGCACACCTTCACCGCGGAGGGTGCGCACGCGATCACGGCGCGCTACTCCGGTGGCGAGGGCGCGAAGACGTCGATTTCGCCGGCGCAGTCCGTCCAGGTGTCGCCGGCCGACAACGGCGGCGACGGTGAGGGGACGGGCAGTACAGGTTCGCTCGGCAACATCTTCGGATCGCTGAGCGGCGTGGGCCGTTCGGGATTCGGGTCCTGATCGACGACGACCCGAGCCGATAGCCGACGAGACCCCCGACCATCAGGTCGGGGGTCTCGTGCGTGTTGTGCCGGATCGAACTGTTTTCCCACCTCGTCTGGACTCACGTCGATACAGTGTGGGCGCACATCACTCGTCGGGGCGTCGGGGTGAGGCGCGGCGGGCGTTCGCAGTCGGGAGGACGTCGGCCGAGTTCGGCAAACGTGTTCTCCTGAGCGCGGTTCCGGCGTGCGTCAACCCCCGGAGCTGCACTCTCCTGCGACGAGAGGAGTGCTAGTGACCCGATCCATCACTCGACGGCTGGTGTCGACGGTCGTGGCGGGGGCAATGGCCGCGAGCGTGATGGCGGCCGGGCAGGTCCTGTGGGGAGCCGGAAGCGCCTCGGCCGCACCGGTGTCACAGACCGTCACGACCGACAACATCATCGCCACCAAGACGGTGAGCCCCGCGGTCGCGCACCCCGGTGAGATCGTCACCTCGACCATCACGTTCAAGACGTCGTCCGGGTTCCTCAGTGTGGACCGGTATCTGGAGAACCTCACGGACTACCCGCCCGCCGGGTATGTGTTGCAGGGCGTCAGTGGCAACGTGTGGCGGGGCGCCGGGGCGAACCTGAACGGCCCGTCCCTGTACGACGGCTCGGCCGTACAGAATCCGACCAACGGTTCCGTGACGATCAAGTGGACGGACGCCACGCTTGCGCTGGGGCTCATCCCCGGGCAGGGCAACGGCAGCAAGAACCCGACGCTCACGTTCACCTACAAGGTCGCGGACGCCGCGCAACCCGGACCGCGCTCCACCGGAATGGGCTTCGACATCTACGCGTTCTCGAGCTATCAGGCCTTCAACCCGATGTCGAACCTCGCCGTCTCGGTCGAGCCGGTCGTCACGTCGACGACCGTGACCGCCCCGGCCACCGCGGTCGCCGGAACACCGGTGACACTGACTGCCGACGTGACGCCGTCGACCGCAACCGGTTCCGTCCAGTTCAAGGACAACGGAACCAACATCGGAGCCCCGGTCCAGGTTTCGGGCGGGCAGGCCGGCCTGACGTACAGCTTCCCGGCCGCCGGCTCGCGCAATATCACGGCGGTGTTCACCGGCACACCGACGTTCGCGACCTCCACGTCGCAGCCACGGACGGTCTCGGTGACCGCGGCGAACGTCCAGACCACGACGACACTCACCGCGCCGAGCGACGCCAAGACCGACACCTCGGTGCTGCTGTCCGCCACCGTCACGCCGTCGAATGCTGCCGGCACGGTCCAGTTCCGCGACAACGGCGCCGACATCGGGGGCCCGGTCCCGGTGTCCGGCGGCATCGCGAGCCTGCAGCACACCTTCCCGACGGTGGGCACGCACAGCGTCGTCGCGGTGTTCACCGCCGGCAGCGGCTTCGTCGGTTCGAGCTCGCAAGCGAGCACGGTCGTCGTGACCGCTCCGACACCCGACGACGTCGCGACCTCGACGACGCTTTCCGCACCCACGTCGGCGACGGTCGGTCTGCCGGTGCAACTGTCGGCACAGGTCTCGGGGGCCGCGACGCTGCCGGGCACGGTGCAGTTCTACGACGGGGCGACGCCGATCGGGACGCCGCAGACGGTGTCGGGAGGCACTGCGGTGTTGACCTACGCCTTCCCGACGTCGGGGGTGCGCGACGTCAAGGCCGTCTACTCCGGGGGCCCCGGAGTGATCGGGTCCGCGTCGGCGCCCCAGACGGTCCAGGTGACCGGGTCGGACACCGGCGGGGGCGACGGCGGTACCGGCAGCGCCGGGTCGCTCGGCGGCGGCGCACCGATGTTCGGGTCCTGATTCGCTGACCGGAACCACGGTCCCTCGCCGCACCACGGGCGGGGGACCGTGTCGCGCCGGCCGGGGACTCGAAATACGCCCGGCCACACCGAGCCGACTACGCTGCACACTGTGGAACCCTTCTACCGAACGATCATCGGCGTCGCCCGCACAGTGTTCGCAGGCCAGGGACTGAAATTCACCGTCACCGGCGAGGAGCACATCCCCGCGGCCGGGGGTGCGGTGGTGGCGATCAACCACACCGGCTACATGGACTTCACCTATGCGGGCCTGCCCGCCCGCGCCGTCAAGCGGTACATCCGCTTCATGGCGAAGAACGATGTCTTCGTCAACAAGGTCTCGGGCCCGATGATGCGGGCCATGAAGCACATTCCCGTCGACCGGGCCGCCGGCGCCGACTCGTATCGCGCAGCCGTGCAGGCACTGCGGGACGGCGAACTCGTCGGTGTGTTCCCGGAGGCGACGATCAGCCGCAGCTTCGAACTCAAGGAGTTCAAGTCCGGCGCGGCACGCATGGCACTCGAGTCCGGTACCCCCATCGTGCCGATGGTGATCTGGGGTTCGCAGCGGGTGTGGACGAAGGGCTTCCCGAAGCGTCTGGGCCGGACGAACACCCCCATCTCGATTGCCGTCGGCGAGCCGGTCGCGCCGTTCGAACCGGCGTCGGAGATGACGGCGCTGTTGCACACCCGCATGGAGGAACTGCTGCGCGGCGTGCAGGCGAACTACGAGCACCCGGCCGGTGAGTACTGGGTGCCGGCCCGGCTCGGCGGCGGCGCCCCGACGCTCGAGGAAGCGAACAAGATGGACGCCGAGGAGGCCGAGGCCAAGGCCGCGGCGCGCCGTGCCAAGGACGCCGGCGGGGCCTAGCGCCGGAGTCTGCCGGTGAATTAGCGCTCACCGGCATGCGGGGAGGGGCCGATTGTCGCCCGTTAGGGGCAGAATGGCCCGGTGCCCACCCAACTGCCCAGCCTCGTCGCCAGCGATGTCGACGGCACCCTGATCGACGACGAAGAACGCGTGACCGCCCGGACCCGGGCGGCCGTGCAGACCGTCGTCGAATCCGGGACGCCCTTCGTCCTCGCCACCGGACGGCCGCCCCGCTGGCTCGCCCCTGTCGTCGACGGCCTCGGGTTCGCGCCCCTCGCGGTGTGTGCGAACGGCGCGGTGCTCTACGACGCCGCTGCCGACCGGGTCATCAGTGCGTCGACGCTGTCGGTGGAGACCCTCGCATGGCTCGCCGACCTCGTCGACTACGAGCTTCCCCGGGCCGGGCTGGCGGCCGAACGCATCGGTGCCACCGCGCACGACACGGCCACCGCCCAGTTCGTCAGCGCGCCCGGCTACGAACATGCCTGGCTCAATCCCGAGCACACGGAGATGGCGCCCGAGGATCTGCTGTCCGCACCCGCCGTGAAGATGCTCATCCGGCAGCCCGGCGCGAGCAGTGCCGACATGGCTGCCAAGCTCCGCCCGCTGGTGGGGGAGCGGGCCGATCTGACCTACTCGACCAACAACGGGCTCATCGAGGTGTCGGCGCCGGGGGTGACGAAGGCGTCCGGCCTCAGACTCATGGCGCAGCACCTCGTCATTCCCGACGACCACATCGTCGCGTTCGGCGACATGCCCAACGACATTCCGATGCTCGCGATGGCAGGCCACGGCGTCGCGGTCGAGAACGCGCACCCCGAGGCGAAGGCCGCGGCCGACGAGGTCACCGCGACCAACTCGGAGGACGGCGTCGCAAGGGTGCTCGAAAGGCTTTGGAAGAGCTGAGCTCCCGGCCCCGAGAAGGCACGGAAATGGGCCTGCCCTCCACGAAACCGTGGAGGGCAGGCCCTTTTCGTCGGACGGTCAGTTGATCGCGACCGGAGCCTCGGAGACCTCGCCGGCCGGGGCCGGAGCGGAGGCCGCGGGAGCGGCCACGTCGTTCATGATCGTGGTGACCTGGCCGGTCGCCTCGTCGAAGATCATCGAGCCGCGCTCGAAGTCGGAACGCTTGCCGCCGTCCACCGAGTACTCGTCGCTGATCGGCAGGCCGATGTCACCCATCACTCCGCCGGCCGCGGTCCACTGCTCGAAGATCTTGCCGATCATCGTGACCACGCCACCGAGGGGTGAGCTGAAGATTCCGCCGTTCTGGAAGAACGCGTACACCTGGCCGGTCGCCGTGGTCAGCAGGCCGGTGATCGCGTCACCCACCATGCTGCGGTTGCCGCCCATCGCCAGCCACTGGCGCGCGATCGGGTTGGAGTCGGCGATCGACAGGATGCCGTTCACCACCGCGGGGATCTGGGCATTGAGATCGAGCGACCCGGCCGGGTTGGCGCCGCCGTTGTTGCCGCCACCGTTGCTGGGGTTGGTCGGAGGAGTTCCGCCACCACCGCCGGTGTTGCCGCCGTAGTTCGCCGCGGCGATGTTCCGGATCTGGTCCATCTGGGCGTACGCGGCGCTACCCGGGCACTCGGTGTAGCCGACATCGCGGTGGGCGAAGATCGTCGGCAACACGACGCGCTGGCCCAGCGGGTACTTCGAGTACTGCGTGCCCTCGGAGTACATCGTGACCTGGCCCTTGGGGTTCAGGTTCGCGAGCTTGAGACGCCAGCCCAGGTACTTGCCGACGGACTCGATCGTCGCCGCGGGCGCTGGCTCGTTCACGAAGTTACCCATCATGGCGATACCGACGGTGTTCTCGTTGAAGCCACCGGCGTGCGCACCCTGGACGGGACGGTCGAGTCCGCCGAAGCGACCCTCGAAGATCTGACCGAAGCGGTCGACCAGTACGTTGTAGCCGATGTCGCACCAGCCGAGCGACTGCGCGTGGTAGGCGTAGATGCCGCGCACGATGCCCGCGGACTGCTCACGCGTGTAGTTGTTGGTCTCGGCCGTGTGGTGCACGGTCGCGCCACCGGTGGAGTCGTCGTAGGTCGGGTTCTGGCAGCGGATGCCCTCGTTCGCGCCCCACGCGCTGCGCGAGATGATCTTGACACCGTTCACCGAGGTCGGCGTGGCGATGTCGGCGAGGTTGGCGTCCTGCGGCCCGCTACCGGGATTGATGAGCACCGCCGCGACGTCGTTCGCGGTCAGCGTCGCCTGCCGCAGCGGCTTCGACACGGCGGCCGGGGTGTAGCCGAGCGGCTGGGTGGCGTCGGAATCTGCCTGGGGTGCAGGAGTTTCGGCGGCCGGAACCTCCGGAGCGCGGTGCGCCGGATCGGTCGCGTCGGCGGTGCCCGCAGCGTCCGCCGTGCCCTCCTTCGGCGTCACCAGGATCTGCACGGCGTTCGTCTCGCCGACGAAGACCGGTTCGGTGCCCTGCTTGCCGCTGCTGCCGTCGACGAGGTCGGGGGTGATCCACTCGCCCCACGAGCCGTCCGAGAGCTTCGCGCGCAACTGGGTCACCGACGACTCGAGATCTGCGGCGGTGACGCCGACCATCGAGAACGGGGTGTCCTGCGTGACTTCCTTGACCGTCGCACCGAGGGTCTCCGGGGAGACCTCGCCCGGAACCGGGGCGGCGATGTCGCCGGGGGTGGTCTCGCCCGGGGCCGCCGGCGGTGCCAGCGGGGTCAGCGACGGAAGCGTGAGCGTCCCGCCGCCCGGTAGGGGGATCTCGTGTGGGAGCGGAAGGTCACCGAGGCGGAGGTCGGGCAGGTCCAGGCCCGTCAGTTCCTTGAGCGGGATGACGATGTCCGGAACGGACGCGAGAACGACCTCCGCAATCTGCGTCTCGATCGTCGGGGCCGAATCGCTTGCCGAGAGGACGTCCGAAGGCTCGCTGTTCAGCGCCTGAACAGCGAAGGGGGTGGCGACGGCGACTGCTGCGACTGCGGCCAGGACTATCGAGTTCTTCGGTCGACGGTGCGGCAAGGCGAATCTCCTCGTGGTAATGCGCGGGGTGTCTTCGTGCGCTGCGAGCGACCTCTCGGCCGGCCGATTCCGGGCGGTTCGGTTTCGGACTGAATCCTGGGGGCTCCCCCGGGACGAAGTCCACAGTTCATCCGAGGATGTCTGCAACTTGTGATGCAGATGTTACTGATGTGACTGCAGTTACTTCAGTGGCGGATGTTGCCAACAGCAGTCACAGTTGCCACACTAGTCGCAACATCCTTAACGCTCAACCTTAGCTTGAGCCTTTTGATGACTGTGCAGGTCGGGGCTGCTTCGCTCCCGTTCCATCGCCCGCTCCGGACTCCGCACAGGCCCGCACGACCCCAGAACCCAGTGATGAGGAGCGAGCCTATGGCGACCCCCCGCCTTCGCATTTCCGCAGATCGAGTCCTGCGTCGCCGACGTCTCGGCGGGCGCCCGTCGCGCTCCCTGGCACGGCTCGCCGCCCTCGGACTGGCGCCGGCCCTCGCCGTCGGAGCCGCGGTCGGGCTGACCGTCGTCGACCGCGGTCCCGATTCGGAGATCGCCCCGGTCGTCGCGGCCGATACGCCCATCACGCTGTACGGGCACGGCTACGGGCACGGGCGCGGCATGGGCCAGTACGGCGCCTACGGCTACGCGAAGAACTTCGGGTGGACGGCGGAACGCATCGTCGGGCACTACTACGGCAACACCCAGCTCGGTCAGGTGGCCGATCCCTTCGTCGCGGTGCGTCTGATCGGACGCGACGACAAGCGGCTCGACGTCTACTCGCCGGCCGGACTCAACGTGGCCGGCCGCTATTTCGGACCGAACTCGGCCGCGCACCTCGTCCCGACGGGCGGCGGCGCGGACGTCACCGTCACCGACGGCTGCACCGGCCGCGAGGTCTGGCGCGGGTCCACCAACCACCCGTGGGTCGACCCGGTCAATCTCGGCGCGAACCGCCCGGCCAACGAACACCTGCGCCTGTGCGACGGCAACGTCCCGTATCGCGGCGCGATGAATGCCACCCGCGACGGCAACGGCGCCTGGCGGACGGTCAACCGGGTGCTGATGGAGGACTATCTCTACAGTGTCGTTCCCGCCGAGTCGATCCCGTCGTGGGCCGATTCCGGCGGCAAGGAGGCGCTGCGGGCGCAGGCCATCGCGGCCCGCTCGTACTCCGCAGCCGAGCGCCGCTACGGCTACGCACAGACCTGCGACACCCAGTCCTGCCAGGTGTACCGCGGATCGTCCAACGAGGACTGGCGGACCACCGAGGCCGTCCGCACCACGGCCGGCACCGTCCTCAAACGTGGCAACCAGATCATGGCGGCCGAGTTCTCGTCGTCGTCGGGCGGTTTCACCGCCGGTGGCGTCTTCCCGGCCGTGATCGACGAGGGCGACGCCGTCTCGCCGAACCGCAACTGGCAGCAGACGGTCACCGCCGGCGCCATCGCGAACGCGTACGGCGTCGGCGAGCTGATCTCCTTCGACGTCATCGGCCGCAACAATCTCGGCGCCGACGGCGGCCGCGTCACCCGCGTCAAGGTCGTCGGGACGGCGCGCACCGTCGAAGGGTCGGGCGACGAGGCCCGGTGGAAGCTCGGTCTCAAGTCGGACTGGTTCACCGTCGGCGGTCCCGGCGCACCCGGGCCCATCCCGGGCCTGCCGCTCCCGCCGGGCTCGCTCGAGTCGCTGCCGCTGCCGGAGTTGCCGCCGCTGCCCGAGATCACCCCGGGATCGGTGGAGTCGCTCCTGCCGCCGCTGCCCCCGTTGCCACCGCTGCCGCCGGGCTCGGCCGCACCCCTTCCCTTCGCTGCTGCGGCGGGTGACGCGATCGCCGAACCGATCGCCGCTCCCGCGGAGGAAAATGCCGCCGTGGCGGAGGAGTCGCCCATCGACGCCAAGTATCGGGAACTCGGCGGCCCGGCCGGAACGCTGGGTGAACCGACCGGACCCGAGCTGATGCTGGTCGACGAATCAGGCAAGTTCCGGACCTACGCGGGCGGCACCATCGTGTGGACGCCCACGCTCGGCACCCAGGTCGTCGACTCGAGCGTCGTCGTGCAGCCGGTGCCGGTGGAAACGGACGTCGCCGCCGGGTAGGAACCGGCAAGACCCGGGATCGGGCAGGGCCACCGCGCAGTGCGGTGGCCCTGCCCCTTTTTTCGTCGCGCGTGCGAATTCCTCTTGACCTTGACGCAGCGTCAACCTGCAGGCTGGGTGTACCGACGCACCGAGGAGGCGACGTGAACCCGACCGGAGAGTGGTCGATCCAGCAGCTCGCGCGGATCGCCGGGACCACGAGTCGGACGCTGCGGCACTACGACAGTGTCGGCCTGCTCACGCCCAGCCGCATCGGGACCGGGGGCGACCGCCACTACGACCAGGCGGCGCTCGTGCGGTTGCAGCGGATCCTGCTGCTCCGCGAGCTGGGGTTGGGCCTGACGGCGATCGCCGAGGTGCTGGCCGGCGACACGGACCCGGAGTCCGCGCTCGCCACGCACCTCGAACTGCTCGAGGAAGAGCAGGAGCGGTTGCGGCGCCGGATCGCATCGGTGCGCACCACGCTGGACAAGATGAGGAGAGGTGAGTCACTGATGGCCGAGGAGATGTTCGACGGATTCGACCACACGCGCTACGAGGAGGAAGTGGTCGAGCGGTGGGGGAGGGACGCCTACGACCGCAGCGACAGCTGGTGGAGATCGCTGTCGGACGCCGACAAAGCCGGCTTCCAGCAGGACCAACTGGACATCGCCGCCGAGTTCGGGCGCGCGCACGCCGCGGGACTCGCGGCCGACTCGCCCGAGGCGCAGGACATCGCCCGCCGGCACTACGACTGGGTCGCGGCGGGCTGGCAGGGCCGCCGGCCCACGGCCGACGCCTTCGCGGGCCTGGGGGAGATGTACGTCTCCGATCCGCGGTTCGCGAAGCACTACGACCGGCACGGGCGGGGGACCGCGGAGTTCGTGCGGGACGCCATGTTGGCGTTCGCGCTGAACGACCTGTAGGCGCTGCAGACCCCGTGTGCCTTTTCGGTGGTTCGCACCACCGGACAGGCGCACGGGCAACGGAGTCGCCTACCCTGTTTTCCGTGACTGCCCAAAACGCGCCCCAGCCGTCCGCAGGTCAGTACGACCTCATCATCGTCGGATCAGGATTCTTCGGACTGACGATCGCCGAAAGGGCCGCGACGCAGCTCGGCAAGCGAGTGCTCGTCGTCGAGCGCCGGCACCACCTCGGTGGCAACGCGTACTCGGAGGCCGAGCCCGAGACCGGCATCGAGATCCACAAGTACGGTGCCCACCTGTTCCACACGTCGAACAAGCGCGTGTGGGACTACGTGAACCAGTTCACCGACTTCACCGGCTACCAGCACCGCGTCTTCGCTATGCACAAGGGGCAGGCCTACCAGTTCCCGATGGGCCTCGGTCTGGTCTCGCAGTTCTTCGGCCGCTACTACTCGCCGAACGAGGCACGGGCGCTCATCGCCGAGCAGTCCGCCGAGATCGACACCAAGGACGCGTCGAACCTCGAGGAGAAGGCGATCTCGCTGATCGGCCGCCCGCTGTACGAGGCGTTCGTGCGCGACTACACCGCCAAGCAGTGGCAGACCGACCCCAAGAACCTGCCCGCCGGCAACATCACCCGCCTGCCCGTGCGGTACACCTTCGACAACCGCTACTTCAACGACACCTACGAGGGCCTGCCCGTCGAGGGCTACACCGCGTGGCTCGAGAACATGGCGAAGGACGACAAGATCGAGGTCCGGCTGGACACCGACTGGTTCGACGTCCGCGACGACATCCGTGCCGCGAGCCCCGACGCCCCCGTCGTGTACACCGGCCCGCTGGATCGCTACTTCGACTACGCCGACGGCGAGCTGGGCTGGCGCACCCTCGACTTCGAGACCGAGGTCCTGACCGACTGCGGCGACTACCAGGGCACCCCGGTGATGAACTACAACGACGCCGACGTCCCGTTCACCCGGATCCACGAGTTCCGCCACTTCCACCCGGAGCGGGACTACCCCAAGGACAAGACGGTCATCATGCGCGAGTTCTCCCGGTTCGCGGAGACCGGCGACGAGCCGTACTACCCGATCAACACCCCCGAGGACCGGGCCAAGCTCGAGGCCTACCGGGTGCGCGCCAAGGCCGAGGCCGCCGACGCGAAGGTGCTCTTCGGCGGGCGTCTGGGCACGTACCAGTACCTCGACATGCACATGGCGATCGCGAGCGCGCTGTCGATGTTCGACAACACGCTGCGCCCGCACCTCGAGTCCGGTGCCCCGCTGGCCGGAGACCTCGCGTGAGCGCGCTCCTCCAGCGGGTGCTGCTGCCCCGCGCCGGTGAGCCGCTCGACGTCCGCAGCCTCTACACCGACGAGGCCGTGACCAACCCCCATCGCGCGCACGCCACCTCGCGCACCTCGGTGTCGATCGGCGCCGAGTCCGAGGTGTCGTTCTGCAGCTACTTCAACGCCTTCCCCGCCAGCTACTGGCGGCGGTGGAGCATCCTCGAGTCGGTCGTGCTGCGGCTCGAGCTGTCCGGGCACTGCCGGGTCGACGTCTACCGCTCCAAGGCCGACGGATCGCGAATCCATGTGGAGGGCAAGGAGTTCCACGATGGAACTCTCGAGTTCTCGATCGACCTCGGCCCGTTCGAGGACGGCGGCTGGATCTGGTTCGACATCACCACCGACGCCGACGTGGAACTGCTGAGCGCCGGCTGGTACGCGCCGATCGACGCCCCCGGCGAGGCGAACGTCGCGGTCGGTATCCCGACGTTCAACCGGCCCACCGACTGCGTCAAGGCGCTGACGGCACTGGCCTCGGATCCGCTGGTGATGGACGTCGTCAAGCACGTCATCATCCCCGACCAGGGCACCCGCAAGGTTCGCGACGAGCCGGGCTTCGACGAGGCCGCCGCCGCGCTCGGCGACAAGCTCGCGATGCACGACCAGGGCAACCTCGGTGGTTCCGGTGGCTACAGCCGCATCATGTACGAGGCGCTGAAGAACACGGACTGTGAGCAGATCCTGTTCATGGACGACGACATCGAGATCGAGCCGGACTCGATCCTGCGCGCCCTCGCGATGTCACGGTTCGCCAAGAGCCCGGTGCTCGTCGGCGGCCAGATGCTCAACCTGCAGGACCGCAGTCACCTCCACGTGATGGGTGAGGTGATCAAGCGCGAGAACTTCATGTGGACCGCGGCCCCGAACGTCGAGTACGACCACGACTTCTCCAAGAAGCCGCTGCGCAAGTCCAAGCTGCTGCACCGCCGCATCGACGTCGACTACAACGGCTGGTGGATGTGCATGATCCCGCGGCAGGTCGCCGAGGAGATCGGGCAGCCGCTGCCGCTGTTCATCAAGTGGGACGACGCGGAGTACGGCCTGCGCGCCCGGGCGGCCGGCTACCCGACGGTGACCATGCCGGGTGCCGCGATCTGGCACATGGCGTGGACCGACAAGGACGACGCCATCGACTGGCAGGCGTACTTCCACCTGCGCAACCGCCTCGTCGTGGCCGCGCTGCACCAGCCCGACAAGCACGGCGTCACCTCCCTGATCGCCGACACGGTCAAGGCCACCGTCAAGCACCTGCTGTGCCTCGAGTACTCGACGGTCGCGATCCAGAACCTCGCGATCGCGGACTTCCTGGCCGGACCCGAGCACGTCGCCGAACTGCTGCCGACCGCGCTGGGCACCGTCCACGCGCTGCGCAAGGAGTACCCGGACGCGGTCGTGCTGCCGTCGTCGACCAGCCTGCCGCTGCCGTCCCGCGAGGACGTCGGCAACGTCAGCCTGCCGACCAACAAGGTGGCCATCGCCACCCGCCTGGCCAAGGGTGTGGTCCACAGCCTCAAGAAGTCCAAGCCCGAGCACCTCGAAACCCCGCAGCTCAACGTGCCGACGCTGGACGCCCGCTGGTTCCTGCTGTCGCAGGTCGACGGTGTCACCGTCACCACCGCGGACGGCCGCGGCGTCGTCTATCGCAAGCGTGACCCGCGGATCGCAGCCCGCCTGTTCAAGGAGTCCCTGCGCCTGCGTCGCGAACTCGCCGAGCGTTTCCCCGAACTCAAGCGCGAGTACAAGGCTGCCGTGCCGGAGCTGACCAGCAAGGAGAGGTGGGAACGTGTCTTCGGCATCTGAGGTTCGGATCCTGCAGACGGTGCAGGGCACCATCGGCGCCAAGCCCGCGGTCGTCAAGGCGGCCCGCGGCCTGTCGCACTTCGGTGAGCACGCCCTCGGCTGGGTCGCCGTCGCCGGTGTCGGCGCCGCGCTGGACAAGCCGCGCCGCCGCCGCTGGGCCGGTGTCGCCGTCGGCGCCCTCGGTGCGCACGCGGCATCGATCGTCATCAAGCGCGTCGTCCGCCGCCCCCGCCCGAACGACCCGTCCGTCCAGGTCAACGTGTCGACGCCGAGCAAGCTGAGCTTCCCGTCGTCGCACGCCACCTCCACGACGGCGGCGGCAGTGCTGCTCGGCCGGCTCACCGGGCTACCCTTGCCTGCGGTACTGGTCCCGCCGATGCTGCTCTCACGCCTCGTTCTCGGAGTGCACTACCCGACCGACGTGCTCGCGGGGTCGGCACTCGGCGCCGTGTCCGCGGCTGCCGTGCTGCGGGCCGAGCAGAAGTTTGGAGTGAAATGAGCGAGGAGCCTGCAGTCGTCACAGGGCCCCCGAAGACCCTGGCCGGCGGCATCGTCAAAGCCGTCCGCCCGCGTCAGTGGGTCAAGAACGTGCTCGTCCTCGCCGCACCCCTCGCGGCCGGGTCCGTCACCGAAGCCGACGTGCTGTTGCCGGTCGCGCTCGCGTTCGTCGTGTTCTGCATGGCCGCGTCCGGCATCTACCTCGTCAACGACGCGATGGATGTCGAGGCCGACCGTGCGCACCCGACCAAGCGCTACCGGCCCATCGCGGCCGGGGTGCTGCCGGTCAACATGGCCTACGCCATGGCGGTCGTGCTGCTCGCCGGCTCGATCCTGCTGTCGTTCGTCGCGAACTGGCAGCTGGCCGTGGTCATGTCCGTGTACATCGCGATCCAGCTGGCGTACTGCTTCGGTCTCAAACACCAGGCCGTGCTCGACATCTGCATCGTCTCGTCGGGCTTCCTGCTGCGCGCGATCGCCGGTGGCGTCGCCGCGGAGATCCCGCTGTCGCAGTGGTTCCTGCTGATCATGGCGTTCGGTTCGCTGTTCATGGCGGCCGGCAAGCGGTACGCCGAGCTGCAGCTCGCGGAGCGCACCGGTGCGAAGATCCGCAAGTCGCTGGAGTACTACACCGGCACCTACCTGCGGTTCGTGTGGACGTTGTCCGCGACCGCGGTCGTCATCTGCTACGGCCTGTGGGCGTTCGAGCAGGATCGCGCCAACGACACCAACTGGTTCGCCATCTCGATGGTGCCCTTCACGATCGCGATCCTCCGGTACGCGGTCGACGTCGACGGTGGCGAGGCGGGCGAACCGGAAGAGATTGCACTGGGCGACCGGGTGCTCCAGTTCCTCGCGATTGCCTGGATCGGAGTAGTAGGTGTCGCTGTCTACCTCGTCTGAGCCGACTTCTGCCGCCGACGAGACCGACACCGAGCCGCGCCCCCTGGGGGAGCGGATCTCGCGTGCGGTCTTCGTCGGCGGTGTCGCGCTGACGGCGCTCCTCTTCGTGTGGGGAGCGTGGCAGCGACGGTGGATTGCCGACGACGGGCTGATCGTGCTGCGCACGGTCCGCAACCTGCTCGCAGGCAACGGTCCCGTGTTCAACGCGGGCGAGCGGGTGGAGGCCAACACCAGCACGCTGTGGACGTACCTCGTCTACGCGGTCGGATGGATCACCGGGATCCGCCTCGAGTACGTGGTGCTCGGTATCGCACTCGTGCTCTCGACCGCAGCCGTCGTACTCGCGATGGTCACGGCGAAACGCCTCTACGCGGGCAGGATCTCGGGCGGCACCGTGTTGCTGCCGGCCGGCGCGCTGGTGTACATCGCGCTGGTCCCGGCCCGCGACTTCGCGACGTCCGGCCTGGAGACCTGCCTGGTCATCTTCTGGATCGCGCTGCTGTCGCTGCTGCTGTTGCGGTGGGCGCAGGCGGCCACGCCGTCGACGGCGTCGGTCCTGGTGCTGGCTTTCGTCGCCGGCCTGGCGCCGTTGGTCCGACCGGAGATGGCGCTGCTCGGTGCCGCCGCGCTCGGGATGATGCTGCTGGCCACCGGAATCGACTGGCGGCTCAGGGTCGCCGTGATCGCGGTCGCGGGCGCGGTGCCGGTGGCGTACCAGATCTTCCGCATGGGCTACTACGGGCTGCCCTACCCGAACACCGCGGTGACGAAGGAGGCCGGCGGCTCCAAGTGGGGCAAGGGCTTCGACTACCTGCAGAATCTGGTCGACCCCTACAAGCTGTGGGTCCCGATCCTCCTCCTCTGTATCGCCGGACTGGTGCTCTGGCTCCTGCGTCGCCCGCCCCCCGCCGAGGTGCCCGTCGTGGCCGACGCCTCCCGCGTGCATCGATTCCGAACCTGGCTCCGCAGTCCCGGCGGGGCAGTGGCCTTCATGCTCGGTAGCGGGATCGTGTCGGCGGCGTACTCCATTCGCGTCGGCGGCGACTTCATGCACGGCCGCACGCTGCTGCCCGCGCTGTTCTGCCTGCTGCTGCCCGTCGCCGTCGTGCCGGTCCGGTTCCCGAGCCGCCGCGACCGTGGAGACCGGCGCGCGACGATCGCCGCCGTCGTCTCGCTGGTGACGTGGGTGGGCGTCATCGGATGGGCGGCATGGGCGGCGAATTCGGACGGCATGCCGAACGGCACCGTCGTCGGCCGCAACGGAATCGTCGACGAGCGTGCGTTCTACTCCCTCGAAACCGGTCACGCGCATCCCATCCGCGCCGAGGACTACCTCGACTTCCCGCGGGTCCGGGCCATCGCCGAGTCGATCGCGGCCAGCCCGAACGGCGGTGTCGTCATCTCCGCGGGCAACCACGACTTCATGTACGTCGTTCCGCCGCCGGGTGTCCCGCCGGAGGGCGGCGCCCCGCACACCGTCTTCTTCCCGATGCTCGGCATGGCCTCGATGAACACGTCCCTGGACGTGCGGGTCCTCGACAACATCGGGCTGGCGAATCCGATTGCCGCGCATACCGATCGGATCGAGGACGGGCGCATCGGCCACGACAAGGACCTCGCGCCGGACTGGATCGTCGCCGACGCCGGGATGGTCGGACTGCACCCGTGGATCCCGCCGTTCATGGACGAGCGATGGGTGGCCGACGCCCGGGTGGCGCTGACCTGTCCGGCGACGCAGGACCTGCTCGCGTCGTACCGGTCGGAGTTGACCTGGCCGCGGTTCAAGCAGAATCTGCGCCGATCCTTCGAGTTCGCCGACTACCGGATCGACCGGGTTCCGGCCTACGAGATCCAGCGGTGCGGCCTCGAGGTTCCGCAGCCCTGATCGTCTCCGGCCGTCGTGTCGGACCTGCGGATTTGTCTCTTTTGTGTAACGCAGGCCCAACCGGAGTCGATGATCATCCAGCGGCGAGACGGCGGCATCGGATGCCGCCGTTGTCGTTTCGAGGGCATTTGTCTATGTGCACCGCGTGACATAAAGTCCTCCGAGCGCAGTGTGACCTGAAACAGGATCGTTATCTCCCTACGGGGTGATGCGGCCCTGCTTCCCCGACGGAATCGGGTCGGCACGCTCCTGGAGCGGTGCCGCGGACGAAGACGAAGAGAGAGCAGTATCCATGCGTTTTGATCGACACAGGCTTACCGGACGCCTCAAGCAGCGCCTGCTCGGAGTGTCCGCCGCGGCGCTGGTACTGCCGGTGGTTGCCGGAATCGCCGGCACGGCCGTCGCGACGGCGGCGCCTGTCGCGCACCGTGCCCCGGCCGGCGGCTACGAGGAAGTCTTCGTCGACTCGAGCATGGGTCCGATCAAGGTCCAGATCCAGTGGGCCGCACGCGGCGGCGACGCCGCCCTCTACCTGCTCGACGGCCTGCGGGCGCGCGACGACGCGAACGCCTGGACCTTCGAGACCAATGCGCTCGACCAGTACCGTCTCGACAACCTCACGCTCGTGATGCCGGTCGGCGGACAGTCGAGCTTCTACACGGACTGGTACGCGCCCAGCAACTTCAACGGTCAGAAGATCACCTACAAGTGGGAGACCTTCCTGACCAAGGAGCTTCCCGCGTACCTCGAGACCCGTGGCGTCTCGCGCACCAACAACGGCGTCCTCGGACTGTCGATGGGCGGCTCGGCAGCCCTGACTCTCGCTGCCTACCACCGCGACCAGTTCAAGTTCGCCGGATCGCTGTCGGGTTACCTGCACATCTCGGCGCCCGGCATGCGTGAGGCCATCCGTATCGCGATGCTCGACGCCGGCCGCTACAACGTCGACTCCATGTGGGGCCCGCCGTGGAGTCCGAACTGGCTGCGCAACGACCCGTTCGTCTTCGCGCCCAAGCTCGAGGGCCTGTCGATGTACATCTCGGCCGCGAGCGGCCTTCCGGGTAAGTACGACAACCCGAAGAAGGCGATCGACTACTACAACGCCGCGAACGCGATGGGCCTGGAGGCGCTGTCGCTGGCCAACACCCGCGCCTTCCAGCTCAAGCTGGCCACCCTGAAGATCCCCGCGACCTACAGCTTCCCGGCGCACGGCACCCATGCGTGGAGCTACTGGTCCGAGGAACTGTGGAAGGCCCGCGGCCAGATCCTGAACACGCTGAACGCGTGGTGACACCCCATGACGTGACGTGGGACGCCTTCCCCCGCACAATCCGTGCGGGGGAAGGCGTCCCGCGTTCGGGCGCAGGTGACTGCGCCCGGCCCCGAACGAAAAATTCACTTACCGCCCCAGCGAGGCAACCCCGGATCGCCCCTTCCGCCGTGTAGTAAGGAAGCGACGTTCTCGGCCCCGAGGGGCGCCCGCCACGACGAAGGAGAGTTGTCCCCATGCGATCAGGTCTCGAGCGGTCGTCGTACCGCGCCGGCACCGAGGGTAGGTGGCGAAGGAGGGCGCTCAGCGTCGCCGCGGCCGCGCTTGTCATGCCGATCGCGGCGGGCATCACCTCGGTCGGTACCGCCGGTGCACAGTCCCTCGGCACCCCGGGTGGCGACGCCACCGTGCAGGCGGGTGCTCCGGGGGCCATCAGCAAGGTCGACTGGCTCACCGACCGTCGCGTCGCGGTGTGGGTCAACTCGCCGTCGATGGGTGTCCCGATCCAGGTGCAGTTGCTGCTCGCCCGCGACTGGAACGCCAAGCCCAACGCCACGTTCCCCGCCGTCTACATGCTCGACGGCATGCGTGCGCGGGACGACGAGAACGGCTGGACGCTCGACACCGACGCCGAGGCCTTCTACGCGGACAAGAACGTCAACGTCGTGCTCCCGATCGGCGGTCAGTCCAGCTTCTACGCCGACTGGCTCGACCAGAACAACGGCCACAACTACCAGTGGGAGACGTTCCTCACCAAGGAGCTTCCCCCGATCCTCGAGAGCCAGTGGCGCACCACGCAGACGCGTGGCGTCGTCGGCCTCTCGATGGGCGGCACCTCCGCGATGATGCTGTCGGCACGCAACCCGGGCTTCTTCAAGTTCGCCGGTTCGCTGTCGGGCATTCTCACGACCACCACGCTCGGTATGCCGCAGGCCATCTCGTACGCGATGAGCGACGCCGGTGGCTACGACGCCGACGCCATGTGGGGTAACCCGACCAACGACGCGTGGGCCGCGCACGATCCGTACCTGCTGGCCGACAAGCTCAAGGGCATGAGCCTCTACGTCTCGAGCGGTAGCGGCACCACCGGCCCGTACGACCAGCCTTCCGGCATCCCGGGCATCAGCACCAACTACGCGGGCATGGGTCTCGAGATCCTGTCGCGCCTGACGTCGCAGACGTTCACCACCAAGCTGCGCAAGCTGAACATCCCCGCGACGGTCAACTACCGCCCGTCGGGCACGCACTCGTGGCCGTACTGGGAGTTCGAGCTGCACCAGCTGTGGCCCCAGCTCGCCACCGCGCTCGGTGTCGAGGCCGACAAGCCGGGCTGCGGCGTGGGCGGTGCGATCGCCCCGGTCGCGAACGGCAACAACTGGATCGGCGACTGCCTCACCGGTGAGTACCCGGTCTCCGGCGGTGTCGCGCAGGACTTCCGCTTCGGACGCATCTTCTTCTCCGGCGGCACCGGCGCGCAGCCCGTCGCGGGACGTATCGGCGGCGCCTACCAGGGCGCGAACGGCCCGTCCGGCGCGCTCGGGTTCCCGACCACGCAGGAGTACGGCACCCCCGACGGCCGTGGCCGGTTCAACCACTTCCAGAAGGGCTCGATCTACTGGACGCCGCAGACCGGCGCCCACGCGGTGAGCGGCCCGATCAAGGACGAGTGGGTCAAGCAGGGCTACGAGACGGGTCCGCTCGGCTACCCGAACGCCGACCAGACCAAGCTGCAGGGCAAGGACGGCCTGGTCCAGGGCTTCGAGATCGGCACCATGTACTGGACCCAGCCCACCGGCGCGCAGGCGGTCCGGGGCCTGATCATGAAGAAGTACGGCGAACTGGGCTGGGAGGGCGGCTGGCTCGGCCTTCCGCTGACCAGCGAGGTGCCCGTCAAGGACAACGGTGCCTTCAACCGTTTCCAGAACGGCAACATCTACTGGAGCCCCGCGAGCGGCGCCTGGTCGGTCAAGAACGGCCCGATCTTCGAGGCCTGGGCGAAGGAGAACTACGAGAACGGTCGACTGGGTTTCCCGATCGGTGACCAGTCCGACGTTCCGGGTGGCGTGCAGCAGAAGTTCCAGCACGGCGTCATCACCATCAAGGACGGAAAGACGACCATCGCCTGACGATGGTCCGACCACGCGCGGGGCGGTGACCGGATCAGCGGATCCGGGCGCCGCCCCGCGTCGTATGTAGCCTGTTTCAAGAGATCGTTTCGACACAGCAAACTCGAGGACTGACATGTCGCACTTCTCCCGTACCCGTTCCGCGCTCGCTCGCACCGTTGCGATGAGCGCGCTCGTAGTCGCCGCCGGTGGACTGCTGGTTGCCTGCGGCGGCGACGACTCGTCGGCTACCGGGGACCCGTCGACCACGTCCGCCGCGGCGGCGTCCACCACCAAGTCGACCTCGAGCAAGACGACGGGTGACGCCGCCGCGCCCGCACCCTCCGGGGGCGGCAGCCAGGCCACGAGCGAGCCGGTCGAGCAGCAGCAGTCCGTGCCGAGCGGCTTCCCCGGTCCCACCGAGGTGCCGATCGATCCCCGCGGTCAGGCGTTCCTCGACGGTCTGGAGAAGGAGGGCATCACGCCCGCCGGCGACGGTCAGATCGCTGTCTCGACCGCCGACTACATCTGTGCCGCGAAGGAGCAGGGCAGCTCCAACGAGGAGATCTCCACGTTCGTGACCGCCGCGGTCGGCAGCGAGGCGATCGCGTCGGGCCAGGAAATCACGCCCGAGCAGGCCGGCAAGAACGCGGGGATCTACATCCAGGTCGCCCAGGCCGAGTACTGCCGGTAGCCGCGCGTGAGTGTGAGCGGCCGCGGAACGCGGAAGAACGGGAAGAATCGGGGGCGGAAGCGCTTCGGGCTCGTCGCAGTACTCGCGACGATCCTGGTGCTCGTCATCGTGGCGGGCTGGTACCTGCTGGCCGGGCGAGTGCCCGAGCCGGCGCCGCCGACGCCACCGGGTCCGACACCACCGGCAGCGCAGCCGGCGGACTGTCCCGACGTCCAGGTGATCTCGGTGCCCGGAACGTGGGAGTCCAACGTCGGCGACGACCCGCACAACCCGACGGCCAACCCCGCGTCGCTCATGCTCAACGTGACCAGGCCGCTGCAGGAGCGGTTCTCGCCCCAGCGCGCCGACGTCTACACGGTCCCGTACGTCGCGCAGTTCTCCAATCCGGTCGCGCTGCCGCCGGACGGCCAGGAGTCGTACAACAATTCGCGTGCGGCCGGGACAGCGGCGACGATCGACCTCATCGAGCGCCGGCACGCGGAGTGCCCGCTCACGACGTATCTGTTGACCGGCTTCTCGCAGGGCGCGGTGATCGCGGGAGACGTCGCGGCGCGGATCGGCGCCGGCGACGGCCCGGTGTCGCCCGACCTGGTGCTGGGCGTCGGTGTGATCGCCGACGGCAGGCGTGACCCCGCCGCGGCACCCACGATCGGTCCGCCGGTCGCCGGTGTCGGTGCGGAACTGTCGCTCGCGGGCCTGAAGCTGCCGGGCATCACCATGACGGGCGTGCGACCGGGTGGCTTCGGCGCGCTGGCGGATCGCGCGGTCCAGATCTGTGCTCCCAGCGACGGAATCTGCGACGCCCCCGCGGAGGCGCTCAAGGTCGGGAATTGGCTCAGCAGCGCGTCTCGGTTGACCGAGTACTACAACAACCCGATCCATGCGATGTACAACACATTCGTGGTCGACGGCAACGGAACCACCGCGACGGAGTGGATCGCGAACTGGGCTGCCGACAAGATCGACGAGGCGCCCGCACCTGCGCACGAGTGATCTGCCGAACGTAGTAGTCCGAACCGACTCCTCAGTAACCTCGCGAGCGGTAATGTCCGTCCTCGCGACCCGATCACGGGTAACGGGGGTGAATCCCTATGCTTGATTGGTTGTGCCTGGACGGGCCGGGGCTGCATGCGTGAACGAGGAAGAAGGCTTTGATGGGTTCCACCGACGTCTCGGACGTCCGCGCACCGCGTAAGTTCCGCTTCGCGGCCGGCGGCGAGGGTAATGCCGAAGAGGGTGGTGCTCGTCGATTCGTCAAGCTCGCGCAGAAGGCCGAGGAGCTGGGCTACGACAGCTTCATGATCCCGGATCACCTGGGCAACCAGGTGGGCCCGATCGCGGCGCTGGGGGCCCTCGCAGTCGCGACCGACAAGATCCGTCTGGGAACCGCCGTTCTCGCGAACGGCTTCCGGCACCCCGCGGTGCTCGCGAAGGATGCCGCGACGATCGACGTCCTCTCGGGTGGCCGTCTGGAACTCGGCATCGGCGCGGGTTGGATGAAGGAAGAGTTCGACAAGGGCGGCATCGAATACGAGCGCCCGGCTGTCCGAATTGCGAAACTCGAGGAGTCCCTGCAGATTCTGGACACGCTGCTGCGTGGCCAGGAGTGCAACTTCGAGGGCGAGCACTACCGGATCAGCGGACTCAAGGGCAGCCCCCGGCCCCGGCAGGGCCCGCGCCCGCCGATCGCGGTCGGCGGCGGCGGCCCCAAGATGCTGGCCCTGGCGGCCAAGTACGCCGACATCATCTCGGTGGCCACGCCGACCAGCAAGGACGGCCGACTCCTGCTGTCGGGCATCACGATGGAGCAGACCATCGAGCGGGTCGAGCGGATCCGGGACGCGGCCGGTGTGCGGTTCGACGACATCGAACTGAACTGGACCGTGACCACGATCATGGTCACCGACGATCGCGAGCAGGCCGCCGAGATGGCGCTGGCCGCTCTCGACCAGGGATTCCCGCCGAACATCGAGGTCGACACCGCGTTGTCGGTCGAGGAGCTCCTGAACTCGCCGTACCTGGCGATCGGTACGCACGAGGAGATCGCGGACCAGATTCGTAACGTGCGCGAGAAGACGTCGATGTCATATGTGGGCGTCTTTCCGACTCAGATGGAAGCATTCGCGCCGGTGATCCCATTGCTCCGGGGCGAGTAGGCGATGCGCATCTGTAACATGTTGCTGGTTTCGAGTCGATGGACCGACTCGTAGGCGTGTCGTCTACGTCCCGAAGGTTGCGAGTGGCTACAACGGGAAAGGGTAGCCATGAGCGACGACATGAAGCAGGCCACGACCGACGAAACAGAGAACTAACGATGAATCCGCGCGGCGAAGGAAGTCTGGGGCGCAACCATGTCGGTTGATGGTTGTGTGATCGCTTCGACAGGAGAAGGAATGAACGCGATGTTCGACGACTACCTCGACGAACACGGCCACATCCGGCTCACGCCGGGGCACACGCTGATCGACTACGTCGACGAGCACACGCGTAACAACGCGGGCGACCTGGTGTACCGCTATGTCGACTACTCGCGCGAGCGTGACGGCGAAGCGCACGAGTTGACCTGGGGCCAGTTCGGTCTGCGTCTTCGTGCCGTCGCGGCCCGCCTGCAGCAGGTCACCGAGTACGGCGACCGTGTCGCGATCCTCGCACCGCAGGGCCTCGACTACGTCACCTCCTTCTTCGCGGCCATCCACGCCGGTCGGATCGCGGTTCCGCTGTTCGATCCGGACGAGCCCGGTCACACCGACCGTCTGCACGCGGTCCTCGGTGACTGCGAGCCGACCGCGATCCTCACCGCGACGTCGTCGGCGGCGGGTGTCCGTCAGTTCTTCCGTTCGCTGCCCGCCGCGAAGCGTCCCCGGATCATCGCGGTCGACGCGATCCCGGACAGCGTCGGCGACACGTGGGTCCGTCCCGCGATCGAGCTCGACGACATCGCGTACCTGCAGTACACGTCGGGCTCCACCCGCACGCCGGCCGGTGTCGAGATCACGCACCGCGGTGTCGCCACCAACGTGCTCCAGATGGTCGACTCGCTCGGCCTCAGCGAACACTCGCGCGGCGTCACCTGGCTGCCGCTCTACCACGACATGGGCCTGCTGACGGTGATCCTGCCCGCGCTGGGCGGCCAGTACATCACCATCATGAGCCCGCGCGCGTTCGTCCAGCGCCCGTACCGCTGGATCAAGGAACTCGCCGCGATCGCCGACGGCGCCGGAACGTACGCCGCGGCCCCCAACTTCGCCTTCGAGCACGCTGCGATCCGCGGCCTGCCGAAGGAGGGCGAGCACCTCGACCTGAGCAACGTCATCGGCCTGATCAACGGCAGCGAGCCGGTCACGGTGTCGTCGATGCGCAAGTTCAATGACGCGTTCGCGCCGTACGGCCTGCCCAAGACGGCGATCAAGCCGTCGTACGGCATGGCGGAGGCCACGCTGTTCGTCTCGACCACGCACCCGTCGGACGAGGCCAAGGTCATGTACGTCGACCGCAACGAGCTCAACGCGGGCCGCATGGTCCAGGTCGACCAGGACGCCCCCGGTGCGGTCGCGCAGGTGGCGTGTGGCGCCGTCTCGCGTAGCCAGTGGGCCACGATCGTCGATACCGAGTCCGCCGCCGAGCGTCCCGACGGCTACGTCGGCGAGATCTGGCTGCACGGCGACAACATCGGCCAGGGCTACTGGGGTCGCGAGCAGGAGACCGCCGAGACGTTCCACAACAAGCTGCTCCAGCGCCTGCCCGCGAACTCGCACGCCGAGGGCGCACCGGACGACGCCAACTGGCTGCGCACCGGCGACTACGGCGTGTTCGTCGACGGCGAGCTGTACATCACCGGCCGCGTCAAGGACCTGGTGATCGTCGACGGCCGCAACCACTACCCGCAGGATCTCGAGTACTCGGCGCAGGAGGCCAGCTCGGCACTCCGTCCCGGTTTCGTCGCCGCGTTCGCGGTTCCGGCGAACCAGCTGCCGCAGCAGGTGTTCGAGAACTCGCACTCCGGGCTGGTCTTCGACCAGGACGACGCCTCCGAGCAGCTGGTCGTCGTCGCGGAGCGCGCGCCGGGCGCCGGCAAGGCCGATCCGCAGCCGATCGCGGACGCCGTTCGCGGCGCCATCTCGGCGCGGCACGGTGTCACCGCGCGTGATGTGCTGCTGGTTCCGGCCGGATCGATTCCTCGCACGTCCAGCGGCAAGCTGGCCCGCCGCGCGTGCAAGGCGGCGTACGTCGAGGGGACGCTGCGTGGCGGCCACATCCAGACCGCGTTCCCGGACGCCGTTTCCGACTAGATCCTTTTCTGACGGATAGCTTGGTGAGTTGATGGCTGAACACGAGATGACGGTCGCGCAGCTGCGCGAGTGGATGCGCAACTGGATCGCTGAGGCCACCGGGCAACCGGCGGCGGCGATATCCGACGATCGACCGTTGGAGGAGTTCGGACTCTCCTCCCGCGACGCGGTCGCGTTGTCGGGGGAGATCGAGGATCTCGTGGGCGTCACGCTCTCCGCCACGGTCGTGTACCAGCATCCGACCATCGCCTCGTTGGCCACCCGCATCATCGAGGGTGAGCCTGACCTGCCCGCGGACGGTGACGACGCCGCCTACTACCGCGGCGGCTTCTCCGCCGGGCAGTCGCACGACATCGCGATCGTCGGCCTGGCGTCGCGGTTCCCGGGCACCGGGCACACGCCGCAGGAGATGTGGAAGCTGCTGATCGAGGGCCGCGACGCGGTCACCGAGCTTCCCGAGGGCCGCTGGGCGGAGTTCACCGCCGACCCGTACGTCGCGGCCGCCGTCGAGAAGGCCGCCACCAAGGGTGGTTACCTCGACGACGTGCAGGGCTTCGACGCCGAGTTCTTCGCGATGTCGCCGCTCGAGGTCCAGAACGTGGACCCGCAGCAGCGTCTGGCGCTGGAGCTGACGTGGGAGGCGCTCGAGCACGCGCACATTCCGGCGAGCGCGCTCAAGGGCCGCGAGGTCGGTGTGTTCCTCGGCTCGTCGGCCAACGACTACCAGCTGCTCGCGGTGAGCGATCCGGCGTCGGCGCACCCGTACGCGCTGACCGGTACGTCGACGGCGATCGTCGCGAACCGCGTCTCGTACTTCTACGACTTCCGTGGACCGTCGATCGCGCTCGACACGGCGTGCTCGTCGTCGCTGGTCGCGGTGCACCAGGCGGTGCGCAGCCTCCGCTCGGGCGAGTCCGAGATCGCGCTGGCCGGCGGTGTGAACATGCTGCTCGCGCCGCCCGCGACCCTCGGCTTCGACGAGGGCGGTGTCCTCACCGAGGACGGCAAGATCAAGGCCTTCTCGTCCGACGCGAGCGGCATCGTCCGCGCCGAGGGCGGCGGCCTCGTCGTACTCAAGCGTCTCGAGGACGCCGAGCGTGACGGCGACACGATCCTCGCGGTCGTCGCCGGATCCGCCGTCAACCAGGACGGCCGCTCCAACGGCCTCCTCGCGCCCAACCCGGACGCGCAGGCCGACTGCCTGCGCCACGCCTACCGCGACGCGGGCATAGCACCGTCCGGCGTCGACTACATCGAGGCGCACGGCACCGGCACGATCCTCGGCGACCCGATCGAGGCGGACGCGCTCGGACGCGTCGTCGGCCGCGGCCGTGACGACGACAAGCCGGCGCTCCTCGGCTCGGCCAAGACGAACTTCGGTCACCTCGAGGCCGCCGCGGGCGCCGCGGGCCTGATCAAGGTCGTGCTGGCGATGCAGGAGGACGTCATCCCGGCGTCGCTCAACTACGCGGGCCCCAACCCGTACATCCAGTTCGACAAGGCGCACCTACAGGTCGTCCCGGAGGCGACGGCGTGGCCGCGCTACACCGGGCAGGCTGTCGCGGGCGTGTCCGGTTTCGGCTTCGGTGGCACCAACGCGCACGTCGTGGTCCGTGAGTACACGGGCCCCGCGAAGGTCGACGAGGTCGTCGCGGAGCCGGTCGATCTCGACAACGAGAACACCACCATCGAGGCCGAGGCCGAGCGGATGCTCGCCGAGGCCGCGGAGTCGGTCGGGCTCGACGCGGCGTCGGACGCCGTCGAGGTCGCCGAGACCGCGGTTCTGCTGGCCGTGTCCGCGTCGATGCCGTCGCGGCGCCGTCGCGCGGCCGAGGACCTCGCCAACTGGCTCGAGACCGAGGAGGGCAGCCGGACGCCGCTCGCCGACGTCGCGCGCACCCTCGCCAAGCGCAACCACGGCCGCTCCCGCGCCGTCGTGATCGCCACGAACCGCGCCGAGGCCGTCACCGGCCTTCGCGCCGTCGCCGCCGGCAAGCCCGCCCCGGGTGTGCTGACCGCGGACGCGCCCGCTGCGAAGGGACCGGTCTGGGTGTTCTCGGGCTACGGCTCGCAGCACCGCAAGATGGCGAAGCAGCTGTACATCGAGAACTCGGTGTTCCGCGCGGCCGTCGACGAGGTCGACGCGCTGATCGAGGACGAGGTCGGCTACTCCATGAAGGAGAAGTTCCTCGACGACTCGCTCGACTACGACGTCGAGACGTCGCAGGTCGGCATCTTCACCATCCAGGTCGCGCTCGCCAAGACCCTGCGCCACCACGGCGCCGAGCCCGCCGCGCTGGTCGGGCACTCGATGGGTGAGGCCGCCGCCGCGTACGTCTCGGGTGGACTGTCGCTCGAGGACGCCGTCCGCGTCATCTGCTCGCGATCGCGCCTGATGGGCGAAGCGGAGGGCATGCTCGAGGGCGACGACATCCGCCTCATGGCGCTCGTCGAGTACAGCGCCGAGGAGATCGAGAGTGTCCTGCCGGACTTCCCGAACCTCGAGGTGTGCGTCTACGCGGCCCCCACCCACACCGTCATCGGTGGGCCCGAGCCCGAGGTGAACGCGATCGTCGCGCGCGCCGAGGCCGAGGAGAAGCTGGCCCGCGTCCTGCAGACCAAGGGCGCGAGCCACACGTCGCAGGTCGATCCGCTGCTCGGTGAGCTGGCGGCCGAACTGGCCGGCATCGAGCCGTACACGCTGAAGGTCGGGCAGTACTCGTCCGTCGATCAGGACGCGTTCTATCCGGCGGGCCACGCCGCGATCCACCCGGTCGAGTACTGGACCAAGGGTCTGCGCCACAGCGTCTACTTCACCAACGCCGTCAAGGCCGCGGTCGACGCCGGACACACCACGTTCGTCGAGCTGGCGCCGAACCCGGTGACGCTGATGTCGGTCGCCGCGACCGCATGGGCGGCGGGAATCGCCGACACGCAGCTGATCCAGACGCTCAAGCGCAAGGAGGACGAGCCGCTCGGCGTGCTCACCGCCCTCGCGCACCTGTACGTCCACGGGCATGCCGTCGACCTGCCGTCGCTGCTGCCGTCCGGCGCCTTCGCCGACCTGCCGCGGACCGCGTTCCTGCGCAAGCGGCACTGGATCGACGCGCGGGTGTCGTCGGCGGGCAACACCCGGGCTCCGGGTGCGCACGTCGCGCTGCCCGACGGCCGGCACGCGTGGGAGGTGCAGGCGTCCGCCGTCACCGACCTCGGTGCACTCGTCACCGCTGCCGCGTCGCAGCTGTTCACGGATGTCGCGCTGACCGGCGCCGTCGCGCACGGCGACGTGCCGTCCGCCGGGACGCTGACCACGACGCTCGTCCCGCACCTCGGTGGTGCGTCGGTGCAGGTGCACGGCAAGTCCGCCACCGGGTTCGCGCTCGTGTACGACGCCGTCGTGTCGTCCGGTGAGGCGCTGCCCGAGCCGGTGGCCGCCGCCGTCGCAGCGAAGCCCGCGGTGTCGGACGAGGTTTCGACCGAGTCCGCGGAGACCTTCGGGGACCGGTGGGATCCGGAGAGCTCGCAGTCGCTCGACGATCGGCTGACGATCATCGTCGCCGAGTCGATGGGCTACGCGCCGGAGGATCTGCCGGGCGAGATCCCGCTGATCGAGCTGGGTCTGGATTCGCTGATGGCGGTCCGGATCAAGAACCGCGTGGAGTACGAGTTCGACATCCCGCAGCTGCAGCTGGCCGCGGTGAAGGATGCGAGCCTGCACGACGTCGCGAAGTACCTGCGCTACGCGGTGGAGAACCGCGAGGAGGTCGCGGCCATGGCCGCGCAGCAGCAGGCGGACAAGGACGCCGGCGAGACGGTCGAGGCCGTCGCGGCTCCGGCCGCCGCGTCGGTGGAAGAGGACCCCGCCCGGTCCGGCGAGGTCGACGTGCCGCCGCGTGACGCGGCCGAGCGTCTGACGTTCGCGTCGTGGGCCGTGGTGACCGGCAAGTCGGCGCCGGGCATCTTCGGCACGCTGCCGATCCTCGACGACGAGAACGCGGAGAAACTGGCGGCGCGTCTCACCGAGCGGTCCGGCGGCGAGATCACCGTCGACGACGTCCTCGACGCGGAGACGATCGAGCAGCTCGCCGAGACGGTGCGTCAGCATCTCGAGGACGGTCTGAAGATCGACGGGCTGGTCCGGACGCTGCGTCCGCGGACCGACGGCTCGAACGCGGTGCCGGTGTTCGTGTTCCATCCGGCGGGTGGGTCGACGGTGGCGTACGAGCCGCTGCTCAAGCGTCTGCCGCCGCACACGCCGATGTTCGGTCTCGAGCGGGTCGAGGGCCCGATCGACGAGCGTGCCGCCGCGTACGTTCCGCTGCTGCGCGAGATCCAGGGCGACGGCCCGTACGTGCTGGCCGGGTGGTCGCTCGGCGGCGTGCTCGCCTACGCGGTGGCCCGCCAGTTGCGCGAGCAGGGCGCCGACGTCCGCGTCGTCGGCCTGATCGACACCGTCATGGCCGGTGAGAAGGTCGAGGACACCCCGGACGAGATCCGGGCCCGCTGGCAGCGGTACGCGAAGTTCGCGAAGAAGACGTACGGTGTCGATGCACCCCTGCCGTTCGATCGGCTCGCCGAGGCGGGCAGCGACGAGGAGCAGATCGGGATCCTGATGGACCTGCTCAAGCTCAGCGGCGCGAAGATCCCCGGCGGCATCATCGAGCACCAGCGGACGTCGTGGCTCGACAACCGCGCCATCCAGACGGCGGATCCGCAGCAGTACGACGGCGACGTCGTGCTGTACATGGCGGACAGCTACCACGAGGACGCGATCAACCTCGAGCCCTCGTTCGGGACTCGTCAGCCCGACGGCGGCTGGGGTGACGTGGCGAAGAACCTGGAGGTCGTCTACATCGGTGGCGACCACATCCAGATCGTCGACGAGCCCTATATCTCCAAGGTCGGCGCGGACCTGTCGAACAAGCTGGCCGAGATCGAGAAGCGGAGCAACTGAGTGAGCACCACCACCGCAGAAAAGCTTGCGGAACTGCACGAAAAGCTCGAGCTGTCGAAGGCCCCGGGTAACCCCAAGGCGATTCAGAAGCGCAAGGACAAGGGCCTGCCGACGCCGCGTGAGCGGATCGACATGCTGCTCGACCCGGGCACGTTCGTCGAGATGGGGCAGCTGGCGCGGCAGCCCGGTGAGGCTTCCAACCCGTACGGCGACGGCGTCGTCACCGGCCACGGCCTGGTCGACGGGCGTCCGGTCGCGGTGTTCGCGCACGACCAGACGGTCTTCGGCGGCGCGGCCGGCGAGATCTTCGGCCGCAAGGTCGCCGCCGTCAACGACTTCGCCATCAAGATCGGCTGCCCGGTCGTCGGCATCAACGAGTCCGCCGGCGCCCGCATTCAGGACGCCGTGACCTCGCTCGCGTGGTACGCCGAGATGGGCCGACGCCAGGAGCCGCTGTCGGGCATGTGCCCGCAGATCTCGATCATCCTCGGCAAGTGCGCCGGCGGCGCCGTGTACGCGCCGATCAACACCGACATCGTGATCGCGACCGAAGAGTCGTACATGTTCGTCACCGGCCCGGACGTCATCAAGTCCGTCACCGGCGAGGACGTGAGCCTCGACGAGCTGGGTGGTGCCCGGCACCAGGCCGAGTACGGCAACATCCACCACGTCGCGGCCGACGAGAAGGCGGCGTTCGAGTACGCGCGCCAGTACCTCAGCTACATGCCGTCGAGCTGCACCGAGAAGCCTCCGATCATCAACCCCGGCCTCGAACCGGAGATCACCGAGGACGACCGGTCGCTCGATGCGTTCATGCCCGATGCCGACAACGCCGGCTACGACATGCACGACATCCTCATCAACATCTTCGACGACGGTGAGTTCCTCGAGGTTCGGGGCCAGTCCGCGCAGAACCTCATCACCGGCTTCGCGCGTGTCGACGGCCGCCCGGTCGGCGTGGTCGCGAACCAGCCGATGCAGCTGTCGGGTGCGCTCGACGCCGCGGCATCCGACAAGGGCGCGCACTTCGTGCGGGTGTGCAACGCGTACGACATTCCGCTGGTGTTCGTCGTCGACACTCCCGGCTTCCTGGTCGGTGTGGAGCAGGAGAAGGTCGGCGTCATCAAGCGCGGCGGGCGTTTCCTGTTCGCGTACGTCGAGGCGACCGTGCCGAAGGTCACCGTCGTGGTGCGCAAGGCGTACGGCGGCGCGTACGCGGTGATGGGCTCCAAGCAGCTCGGCGCCGACGTCAACCTCGCCTGGCCCACCGCCCGCATCGCGGTCATGGGTGCCGAGGGCGCGGTGAACCTCATCGGCCGCAAGCAGATCGAGGCCGCCGGCGACAACGCCCCCGCCGTCCGTGCGCAGCTCATCAACTTCTACAACGAGCACGTCGCGACGCCGTACATCGCGGCCGAGCGCGGCTACATCGACGCCGTCATCGAGCCGTCGACCACCCGCCTCGAGATCCGCAAGGCGCTCACCCTGCTCCGTGACAAGAAGGTCTTCAAGAACCCGCGCAAGCATCATCTGCTTCCGTTCTGACCCCCGCGTCTCCAAGCTGAAGGGACCCTTTGTGCGCTCGCAGCGCATGAATGGTCCCTTCAGCTCTTCAGTGGGCCGTCTTCGGCCGCATGCGGAGCGGTGGCCGCGGTCTGGACCGCGCCAGTTCGTAGTGCGCGCGCAGGTCTGCCAGCGCGCGTTCCGGGGAGTCCCGCAACTGCCGTGGGATGACGGCGAGCACGATGATGCCCGCACTCTGCATGCGCGCCCGCCGCGAGACGGTGGCGTCGTACTCGTCGGGTGACAGATGCCAGTCGAGCGAGTCGATTTCCCACGCGAGGGCGACGTCGTCGATCCAACCGTCGGGTCGTGCCACGAATGTGCCCGTCGTAGTCTCGATCTCGCGGTTGAAGTGCATCGGCGGAAGCCCGCTTCGGAGCCACAACTGTCGGGCGCCGGCCTCGGCCACGGAATGGATGTCGGCGCTGACCTCGCGCAGAATCTTCCTGGGTAGTGCCGATCCACGATTGCTGCCCGATTCGAGTTCGTCTGCGAGCGTTGCGGGCGAGACATCGCCCCGCTGCACTGCCTCCGCAAGTAGCGCCCGTGCTGCAGAGGTTGTGGTGCATCGTCTGGAGGCGTCGAGCAGCGCTCGGGGTAGCGGGCTGCAGGCGAGTCCACTCCGATCCACCGGTGTCGGCAGCCGGGTCGTCCGCTCCACGACGAGGAAGCCGGTCGACTGCATCCGCCGCGAATGGGCAAGGAGCACATGCACGTCGGAGAACGATTCGGATGATCGGTATCCGTGTTCGGCCAGCGCCGCGCGCCCGGTCAGCATCGAGCCGGTTCCGCAGTAGAGCAACGCTGCGGTGCGCCGCTCGCGCTGACTCGGTACGCCGTTGTGCATGAGCACGAGGCCGGGCAAAATTCGTTGCCACGGCCCCTCGGGCCTGCATCGAAAGCTGATCGCCGAACCGGACATCCCGGCTTCGAGAAGGTCTCGCACCCGCACGATGCCGCTGACCGCGAAGCGGCGGAGCTCGCGAAGTGCGTCCGCGCTCCAATGTCGTCGTCCCATGCGCACAGCTTGGCGGACGGTCCGGTTGGGCAGAGCTGACGAGCGACGCGGATGCGCCCGCCTGTGGATGAATGTGCGGCTGTGGATAAAGCTGAAGGGTCCCTTCATACGCTGGGAACGCATGAAGGGACCCTTCAGCTGAGAACCAACCAGCCTACGGCTCGTACACCCGCATGGTGCCCGGCGACCAGAAGCCGGATCGGGTGACCTGCTGGGTCTCGACGGTGGCGGGTGGGGCGTCGGGGAAGTGCCGGTCGTACCGTTCGAGCGATCCCCAGTCACGTCCCCAGTCGTGGTTCAGGTAGGTCGGGACGGTGGTGGCGCTGGCGAGCATCTCGGTCCAGCCGAGCGGGCCGCCGTTCTCGAGGGACTGCCAGGTGTCGGTGGAGCTGACCGCGAGGGGCCGGTCCGGCAGGATCCGGTACTCGGGCATCTCGGCGACGCCGTAGAGGTGGTCGAACGGGCGCTGGCACGGGAACTGCAGTCCGACGGCCCAGTCCAGCAGGACGGGCTTCTCGGTGCCGACGACGGTGCCGAGCGACTCGAGCTTCGGCACGCGCGGCGGCGTGAACGCGAGCCACTGGTCGCCGGTGAGGTTCGGGTCGCTGGCGTTGATCCGCACGACGTCGGTGTCGGCGGGCAGTTCGTCGATCGGGACCCGCAGGTTGCGCCACGACGGCGCGGGGCCGATGTCGCGGGGGACGTAGGTGCCCTGGACGTCGACGCTGCCGTCGGCTCGACGCTTGCCGTACTCGACGACGAGGGACTGGCCGTAGTTGGTCTGCCCGCTGATCTGGTCGACGGACCAGATGCGGCCGGCGGCCGACAGCACCACGAGCGGGGAGTCGTCGCTGCGTTCGGGGAGCTGGTACCAGCTGGAGACGACCGAGGCCGACTGCTGGATGCCGTCCTGGTAGCTGCCGAGGATGGGCGTGCGGGCCGGGTCGAGCCCGAACGGCAGTTTGACGGTGCTGCCGTTGACGCCGAGTGCGCCGACGCCGCCGGTGGTGCCGGAGCCGGAGCCGGTCTCGAAGCTGGGGCCGATGCTCTGGCTGTCGGTGTTGCCCATGCCGGCCTTGACCTCGACGTAGTCGGCGGTCAGGTCGTCGGGCACACCGTTGGGGGTGAAGCCGACGGGCTTGTTGCCGGCCAGGGGATCGGCGGGGTCGGCGAGCGGCTTGGCGGGGTCGGCGACCGGGGTGAGGGCGCCGGCGTTGGGATCCGATTCGACCAGCACGTCCTCGGCGAGCCCGCAGGTCTTGCCCGCGAGGGCTTCGACGTTGGAGCGGCCCAGCGAGTACGCCGGATACTGCGACACGGCGCCCTTGAGCATCGACAGCACCTCGAACAGCACCATGGCGCCGGCGATGACGGTGAGCGGTGCGGCCGCGAACTTGCGGATCCGTCGGCCCTTGGCGGTGCCGGGCTTCTCCGGCGGCGGCGCGTAGCCCTCGCGCAGGTACTGCCATGCGACCAGCGCGACGGACAGGCCGAACAGTGCCAGGAACAGGGTGCTGGATTCGCGTCCGCTGAGCTGGACGGTCTTGTCGAACCACGGCACGCCGTAGCTGGAGACGTACCAGTAGCCGTTGATGCCGGAGAACGACAGCGCCAGCACGAACAGCAGTCCGGCGAGGAACATGCTCCGGTTGCGGCGCGACCGGAGTGCGCTCGCCGACACGACGACGGCGGTCAGGGCGGCCAGGGAGCCGGCGATGCCCGCGTACGCCCCGAAGTGGTGGGTCCACTTCGTGGGGTTGAACATCATGAAGAACATCGTTCCGAAGACGATGCCCATCAGTCGCCACGACGGACCGGCGGCGACACCGGGGATCCGCTTGCGGCGCAGGAACACGAACAGCACCGTGAACAGGCACAGCAGCATCGTCAGGAACGCGAAGCGGCGGGCGAGCGAGCCATCGGTGGTCTGGACGAACAGGAAGTAGTAGCGCTGGTAGTCCTGGAACCACTCGAGGTTCGGGCCGATGATCGTGCGGACTCGGGTGGCCTCCATGACGGTGGCGTACGTCTGGTCGGCGAAGACGGCGACCAGCACCAGTGTTCCCGCCGCGGCGAGCGGCAGCAGCTGCGAGAAGGTGCCGACCTGGTGGCGGCGCCGGACGATGAGCCGGGTGATCGGGCGCAGGCCGGCCAGCAGCGCGGCGATACACATCAGACCGGTCGGTGCCGCGGCCAGCGTGAACGCGCCGATGAGGGCGGCGACGGCGGCGGGTAGCAGGCGTCGGGTGCCGATGGCGCGTTCGATCGAGCACCACGTCAGCAGCGCGCCGACGGCGACGATCGGCTCGGGGCGCAGGCCGTTGTTGTAGGGCAGCCAGAACGCGAGGAAGACGAGTCCGCCGGTCCACAGGGCCACCCGGTTGTGGCGCACCGCGCGGCCGAGGCGGGGCAGCACCTCGCGGCTGATGACCATCCAGCACAGGATCGCGGCGAGCAGCGCGGGCAGGCGCATCCACGGGCTCGCGGTCGAGATCTTCGCCATGAGGGCGAGGACGTCGTAGTACCAGCCGAACGGGGCCTCGGGGACACCGAACCAGCGGAAGTAGTTGGCCATGTAGCCCGAGTGCTCGGATGCGCGGGCCATCGTGAGCAGGTAACCGTCGTCGGCGGTGTTGGCGCCGAAGAAATGCCAGCCGACGAGGGTGCCGACGACGACGCCGTCGACCGCGGTGACCTTCCACCAGCGGGCCGGCAGGAAGCGGCGGGCCCGACGGCCGTCCGCGCCGTCGAGGCGGTGCAGCGCGACCAGCGAGACCAGGGTCGCGAGGATCGCGCCGATCATCGCGATCAGCTTGACCGGCGTCGGGCTGGACGAGAACCGGGAGTCGACGTCCATCGTGAACTGCAGACCGGGCACGGTCTTACCGGCGAGGTCGGTGAAGATGCCGACGACCTGCGGCCGGTAGTCGAACGGCATCTCGCCGACGAGGGGCTTGCCGTCGTCGTCGGTGAGGCCGACGAACTCGGCGGTGGTGCCGTTCACGTCGGATGCGATCGAGATCTCGGTGCAGCCGGATTCGACGTCGTCGCGCGACGCGGTCGCGATGACGACGTTGCGGTTGAGGACGTCGACGGACTCGCTGGACACGCGCACGAACATCGCGTTGACGGGCGCGTCCTCACCCTGGGCGGGCGCGGTGGCGAGCAGGATGCCGCCGGCCTCGGGCAGGTCGGCGACGGCCCGGCAGGGGATCGTCGCGGACAGCGAGACCGGCACCTGCGACATCAGCGGCGCCTCGGTGTTGGCGGCGACGCCGTTTTCGGGCCACGACACGGTCGCCGCGGTCTGGCTGACCGGCAGGAACGGTGTCGCGAGCGCCAGTAGCAGGCCGATCAGGCCGGTGACGACGGCGATCAGCCGAGCGTTGCGGAGGTCCGCTTTTCGGGGTCGGGGAGCCGGTGGCGGAGCACTGGCTTCGGGTCCGGGAGCGGGGACTGTCACAACGTCGGGCACGTTTGTCGATCGTAGGCGAGATGTTTTCGTTATCCGAACGAGGTCACCGGCTCTCAGTTACTTCACAGGCTGGTCAAGCGGGTGGCGTCTCCCGGATGGGGCCGGGGGACCACAGTCCGGAGCGCGTGACCTGCTCGACGTCCACCTGCGCGGGCTGCGCCGATCCGACGATCGGGGTGAACCGTTCGAGGGAGCCCCAGTCCCGGCGCCAGTCGCCGTCGAGGTAGGTCGGGATGGTCTCGGCCGTCAGCAGCAGCGACGTCCAGCCCAGCGGGCCGCCACCGATCGCGTCCTGCCAGGCATTGGTCGCCTGGGCGCCGACACGGTCGGGGAGGATGCGGTACTCGGGGGCCTCGGCGACGCCGTCCTGGTGGTCGAAGGGCCGCTGGCACGGGAAGGCCAGGCCCACCGACCAGTCGATCAGCACCGGGGCGGTGCTGCCGACGACGGTCTGCAGCGTCTTCATGTGCGGCACGCGCGGCGGGGTGACGGCCAGCCACTGGTCGGGGGCGAGGCCGGTGTCGGACGCGACGAGCCGGACGGCGTTCGCGCCGGCGGGCAGCTGGTCGAGCGGCACGCGCAGGTTCCGCCACGACGGTGCGGGCCCGATGTCGATGGGCGCGATGCGGCCGAGGGCCTCGATGCTGCCGTCGGCCTGCCGGGTGCCGTACTCGACGTCCAGCAGCTGGCCGTCGGTGACGATGCCGTCGGGGTCGACGGAGTGGATGCGTCCGGCTGCTGCGATCGTCAGGATCGGGGCGTCGTCGCTGCGCTCGGGGAGGCCGTACCAGCCGGTGACCAGTTCGGCGGACTCCTGGGCGCCGGACTGGTAGCTGCCGAGCACCGGGGTGGTGGCCGACTGCAGCCCGAACGGCAGGGACACGGTGCTGCCGTTGATGCCGGTGGACGCCTCGGTGCCGCCGCCCGTGCCGGCACCGGTCCCGGTGGTGCTCTGGCCCGAGTCGGAGTCGGCGTCGACCGAGTTGGCGCCGCCGGTCGCGACGGTCTCCTTGTCGGCGGTCAGGTCGCGGGCGACACCGTCCGCGGTGAAGCCGGTCGCTTCGGTGGCCCCGAACGCGCCGGCGCCCGCGAGATCGGTGGGCTGGTCCAGCAGTCGGAGCACCGAGTTGTTGGTGTCGTCCTCGACGAGGACGTAGTCGGCGAGCGCACACGAGTTACCGGCCGCCGACCGCAGGTTGGCGTGGGCGATCGAATACGACGGGTACTGCGCGACCGCGCCCTTGAGGAGCGAGAGCACCTCGAACAGCACGACGGCGGCCGCGGCCAGCGTGAGCGGGGCGGGCGACCAGCGGCGGATGCGAGCGAGCCGGCCGTTGCCGTTCGGCGCTGCGGCCGTGTCGTCCCTGCCGTCCTCGGCGCGCTCGTACGGTTCGCGGATGTGGTACCAGGCGGCGAGCAGCAGCGCGAGCACCGTCAGCCCGAGGAGTGCGGTGGAGAAGCCCTTGCCGCCGATGGACGGCGGCTTGTCCCACCACGGCACGCCGTAGCTGGACACGTACCACCAGCCGTTGGGTCCGGCGAACGACATCGTGAGGACGAACAGCACGGCCGCGGCGAACAGTGTGCGGTTGCGCTTGGAACGCAGGCTGGCGCCGGCGACCGCGACGGCCGCGAGGGCGGCGACGGACCCGGCCAGGCCCGCGTACACGCCGAAGTGGTGGGTCCACTTGGTCGGGGTGAAGCTCATCAGCAGCAGCGACGCGAAGATGATGCCGAGGATGCGGCGCGACGGTCCGCCCGCGGTGCCGGGGATCTTTCCGCCGCGGCGCAGCAGCATCAGGATGCACACGATCAGGCACAGCAGCATCGCGAAGACCGCGAAGCGGCGGGCCAGCGAGCCGTCGGGCGAGATGTTGAGCAGGGCGTCCCAGCGCACCCGCTCGTCGAACCAGGCGACGTTGGGGCCGATGGCGGTTCGGACGCGCGTCGCCTCGCGTACCGAGGCGAGGGTCTGGTCGGCGAACACGGCGACCAGCACGACGGTGCCGGACGCGAGAATCGGCGCGATCTGGCCGAACACCCCGACCTTCGGGGCCCGCCGGACCGCGATCTGCACGATCGACCGGGCGCCGGCGATCAGCGCGGCGATCGCGATCAGCCCGGACGGCCCGGCGGCGAGGGAGAACGCGGCGGTGAGCACCGCAACGGCGGCGGGCAGCATGCGTCCGGTCGCGATCGCGCGTTCGATCGAGCACCAGGTGAGCAGCGCGCCGAGCGCGATGATCGGTTCGGGCCGCAGGCCGTTGTTGAACGGCAGCCAGAACGCCAGGAACACCAGGCCGGCGGTCCACAGTGCGATCGTGTTGCGGCGCACCGCCCGGCCGAGGCGGGGGATCACCTCGCGGCTGATGATCATCCAGCAGAGGATTCCGGCGATCAGCGCGGGCAGGCGCATCCACATGCTGGAGGTGCTCACCTTCGTGAACAGCACGAGCACGTCGTAGTACCAGCCGAACGGCGCCTCGGGGACGCCGAACCAGCGGAAGTAGTTGGCCATGTAGCCGGCGTGCTCGGAGACGCGGGCCATGTTGAGCAGGTAGCCGTCGTCGGACGTGTTGGCACCGATGACGTGCCACACCAGCAGGCCGCCGATCACGACCGCGTCGATGCCGGTGAACCGCCACCAGCGGGCCGGCAGGAAGCGGCGGGTGCGGCGCCCGTCGACGCTGTCGAGGCGGTGCAGCGCGCCCAGCGAGACGATCGTGGCGAGCACCGCGCCGATCATCGCGACCAGCTTGATCAGGGTGGGGCTCGACGAGAACCGGGAGTCGAGGTCGGCGCGGACGTCCAGCCCGGCGGGCGGGGTGCCCTGCAGGTCGGTGAAGATGCCCACCATCTGCGGACGGACGTCCCCGTCGACGACGATCGCCTCCTGGTCGGGGAGGCCGGCGACCGCGGCGGTGGTGCCCTGCGGGTCCGACGTGACGACGATCTCGGTGCAGCCTTGCAGGTCGTCGACGGGCACCGACAGCAGCGCGGTGTCGCGCAGGATCGCCCGCAGGCGGGCGGGTTCGCTGCCCGACGCGGCGTCCACCTTGACGACGAGGCCGTCGGCCTCGGCGCGTCCGGCGGACGTCGGGGCTGTCGCGACGAGCGCACCGCCGGTCGCGGGCAGCTGCCCGACGGCGGTGCACGGGATGCTCACGTGTAGTTGCTGGGGGGTGTACGAGACGAGCGGCGCCTCGACGCTGGTGAGGCTGCCGTTCTGGGGCCAGCTGATCGACGCCGCGTCCTGCTGGACGGGCAGGAACGGGGTGGCGATCGCAAGGATCGCGCCGAGCAGTCCGGTGACGATCGCGACGAGACGGGCGGTTCGAACCCCGCTCGCCTTGGCGCTCGAGTCGACCTGGGCGGGGGCTGTCACGTCGTCTGGCACGAGACTCGACTCTAGGTGAGCGAGTCGGTCACGTCAGATTCCGCACGTCCCAGACCCAGACGCCGTCCACCCAGCGGCCGTCGACGCCGAGGAGTCGTTCGATGGTGGTGTGCAGAGCCTGCTGGCTCTTTCCCGGCGGCAGCACCACGACGTCCGCGTTCCAGAACCGGAGGTCGGCGAGCGCGGCGGCGCGGGTGGTGTCGTCGATAGGGGGCACCACGCCGGTGCCCTGCGCCTTGGCGAGGAGTAGCGCGGTGGGGCGGTCGTCGGGGCCGTACTTGCCCTTGTCCTCGGGCCCGGCGGGGCCGACGAAGTAGCCGCCGGCGATGGGGTAGCCGAGCTTCTGCCCGACCTGCCACTGCAGGGCCTTGGCGTCCTCGGGGCGGGGGAGGGGGACGGTGACGACGGAGCCGTCGGACACGTACGAGCGCCAGGTGCCGTCGGCGAAGAACGCCGGCACCGGCGCGCGGTGCGCGACCTCGAGCGGCGCCGGGGCGAGTGGCAGCAGCGAGACGGCGAGCCAACCCAGCCACAGCAGAGTCGTCGAGCGTTGGCCGACGCGTCCCGCGGCGATGGCCCGGTCGGTGCCGAGCGCGAGGAGGATCGCGATCGCCGGGATGCAGCCCATCGCGAAGCGGGACTCGAGCACCGATTCGAGCAGCGGCAGTTTCGCGAACCAGGCCCACGGCAGCGTGATCCCGGTGTCGGTGTGCGCGATGGTCAGTTCCACGCCGAGCGACAGGACGCCCATCACCGCGACGGTCGCCGCGGCGGCACGGGCCATCTGAACCCGCCACAGCCACACCGCCGTCATCGCGACGAGCAGCAGCAACGGCCAGCCGAAGAAGGCGTTCTCCTCGGTCGCGTTCATCGACAGTCCGGCTGCGGAGCCGGGATCGCCGGCGAGGGACTGGGTGGGGAAGCGGGTGAAGGCGTTGACGTCGTTGCCGACCGGGCCGTGCTCGATCGAGTGGTAGCTCTGCGGTCCCAGGAACTGCCACCACAGCGGGACCGCGACGATCGCGAGCGCGACGGCACCGGCCACACACATGCCCTTGACGCCGCGCTTGGCCGCGGCGAGGGCCGCACCGGGGCGAGCGGCGCCGTAGGCGATCCCGAAGACGACGAACGCGATCGAATAGATCAACAGCGGCTCTTCGCCGAGGAAGATCTGGTACGCGACCGCGAGGCCGAGCATCACGCCGTTGCGGATCGGGCGTTCACCAGTGGCGAGGCGGATGACCAGTAGCGCGATGAACGGCAGCAGGAACAGTGCGACGAAGTTCGGGTGGCCGTTGGTGTGGGAGATCATCGCCGGCGCGAAGCCGCAGAAGACGCCGCCGACCGCGGCCGCGAACCTGGACTGCACGACGTGCCGCGACAGCACCCAGTACCAGGCGGTCGCGGTGCCGGCGAGGCCGAGTGTGAGAGCGAGCGTGAACGTCACGGTGGGGCCGAAGATCAGGGTGATCGGCGCGAGCGGGATGCTGACACCGAACATCGCGGTGTTGGCCATCAGATTCACGCCGAGTGGATAGTTCTGCAGCGTGCTCGACAGCGGATTCTCGAAGTTCGCGAGAGAGTGCGCGGTGACCGCGAAGAACCACTCCCACATCGTCTGGTCCTGGCCGCTGCGGATCAGATAGCCGTCGCCGAGGTGCTTCCACTGGCGTCCGAGGACGAACACCGCGAGCGCGAGGAACGATCCTGCGGCGACGAAGTCCGCCGCGGTGACTCGGAGTCGCCGGCCGCGGGTGGCAACCGGCTGCGTCGTCGTGGTCGTTGCCGGGGACGCCGTGGTCCCGTCTGACAGTTGCAGAATCTCGCTCACATCGCCCCTTCCGCGTTGCTGGACGGAGGGGCGTGGCGCCGCGCAGCCGTCGGGTGGCCGGACGCGAGAATACCGCAGCTAGCTGGGTCCTACCTGTGAGAAGCGGTGGGGCGCGGGCACGTACCGGGCATAGCGGACGCGCAGGTCACGGCCGCGAGCGCATCGCAAAAATGCAACCTAGGGGTTGCAATAAACCCCCGTGGATGCAACTCTGGAGTTGCAGGTATTCGCCGAACCGGAGGGATGAGACCGATGGACGCGCTGGACCGGATCGAACGGACGACGGAGATCGACGCCCCGGCGTCGCGGGTGTGGAAGCTGATCAGCGAACCCGGCTGGTACATCAACGAGGAGAGGATCGTGGAGCACCGGATCGAACGCCGCGGCGAGCTGGACGTCGTGCACGACCCGGCGCACGGGGAGTTCGCCTTCGCGACCGTGCAGCTGGACGAGCCCCGCTACGCGGCGTTCCGCTGGCTCGCGGATCCCGAGGCCGCGGACGGCCCGTCGACGTTGGTGGAGTTCACCATTGCGGAGATCTCGCCCGGTCGGGTGTTACTGACGGTCGTCGAGACGGGGTTCGCGTCGCTGCCGGGTTCCGAACTGGAGCGCCGCGAGAAGTACGACGGCAACGTGGCGGGCTGGGCGATCGAGATGGCGCTCGCGAAGGAGCATCTGGAGGCCGTCGATGCCGTCGGGTGAGATCGCCACCGCTCCCGTGGTGTTCGCGGCGCTCGCCGACGACACCCGCTGGGACATCCTGCTGCGACTTGGGCGATCCCCGGCGTCGGCGTCGGCGCTGGCCCGAGAGTTGCCCGTGTCGAGGCAGGCGATCGCCAAGCATCTCGCGGTGCTGCAGGACGTCGGTCTGGTCAGTCCCGAGCGGGACGGCCGGGAGGTGCGGTTCGTCGCGGTCGGTGCGCGACTGAGCGAGGCCGCCGCTCAGCTCGAGCGGATCGCGTCCGGTTGGGATCGTCGCCTCGCGCGGATCAAGATGCGCGCCGAGGCGCCTGATCGAGACTGACCGCGTCGGGGTCGATGGCGGCGGCGATGTCGTCGAGGGAGATGTCGAGGACGCGCGCGACGGCGGTGATCGTGAAGAACGCCGGCGTCGCGATGCGTCCGGTCTCGATCTTGCGCAGCGTCTCCACGGAGATCCCGGCGCTCTGCGCCACCTCCACCATGCTCGTCTCGCCTCGCGCGGATCGCAGCAGCTCACCGAGCCTCTGCCCACGTTCGAGTTCCTCCGCCGTCAACGGCACGCGCACCATGATGCATATAGTAATACCGGTATAGTTATTCGAAACCGGAGGTGTGCAGTGGTCGAACTCAAGACCGAATCGGAGATCCAGGGGATGCGGGCGGCGGGCCGCGTGGTCGCGGACGCGCTCGCGGCGGCGCGTGGTCACGCACAGGTGGGGGTGAGCCTGCGCGAACTCGACGCCGTGGCTGCCCGCGTCATCGCCGACGCCGGCGCGGAGCCGCTGTTCCTGAACTACCGGCCGAACTGGGCGGCGACCCCGTTCCCGGGTGTGGTCTGTGCTTCCGTAAACGACGCTGTCGTGCATGGCATTCCGTCGGACTATCGGTTGCGGGACGGCGACCTGGTGAGCATCGACGGCGGCGCGAGGCTGGACGGCTGGTGCGGCGATTCGGCGATCAGCTTCGTCGTCGGCGTCGCGGACCCTGCCGACGAGGCGCTCGTCGCGGCCACGGACGAGGCCCTCCGCCGCGGGATCGAGGCCGCGCGGGTCGGGAATCGTCTCGGCGACATCGGAGCCGCGATCGGCTCCTACGCCCGCGGTCGTGGCTACGGACTGCTCGCCGATCACGGCGGGCACGGCATCGGCCGTGTCATGCACGAGAGCCCGGACGTGCCCAACGAAGCCCGTGCAGGCAGGGGCATGCGACTGCGCGCCGGTCTGGTCCTCGCGATCGAACCGATGCTCATCGCCGACGGGTCCGACGACTACCGGCACGACGCCGACGGTTGGACGTTGCGGACCGTCACGGGTGCCCGCGCCGCGCACAGCGAGCACACCGTCGCGATCACCGACGACGGCCCGGTGGTGCTCACGTCGCGGCACTAGGCTGCACCTATGCCGGACTGGACGCCGATCTCCGACGCGCTGCGCCGCGCGGGGGTGCGGGACGTCCGCGACGACGGCACCACCCGGGCGATGTACTCGTCGGACGCGTCGCTGTACCGGGTGCCGCCCACGACGGTCGTGTTTCCGCGCGCGGTCGACGAGGTCGCGACGGTGCTCGACGTGTGCAGTGCCGAGGGGGTCCCGATCACCGCGCGCGGCGCCGGGACGTCGGTGGCGGGCAACGCGGTGGGCCGCGGCGTGGTGCTCGATTTCGGCAGGCACCTGGGCCGGGTACTCGCGGTCGACCCCGGCGCCGGCACCGCCGTCGTGGAACCCGGCGTCGTGCAGGCGACGCTCCAGCGTGCGGCGGCCCCGTACGGGCTGAGGTTCGGGCCCGACCCGTCCACGCACAATCGCTGCACCATCGGCGGGATGATCGGCAACAACGCTTGCGGGGCAAGAACTCTCGGCTACGGCCGCACGTCCGACAATGTCGTCGGGCTCGAGCTGCTCACCGGTGCGGGGGAGGCGCTGTCGCTGCCCGACGTCACCGACGTCCCAATCCTGGACCGGCTCCGTGACGTCACCCGCTCCGGATTGGCCACGATCCGAACCGAATTCGGCCGTTTCGGTCGGCAGGCGTCGGGATACGCGCTCGAACATCTGCTGCCGGAGAACGGTTTCGACGTCGTGCGTTTCCTCGTCGGCAGCGAGGGCACGCTCGGGATCGTCACACAGGCCACCGTGGACCTGGTGCGGGATCCGGCGCACCGCGTGCTGGTCGCGCTGGGCTACCCCGACATCGCGGCTGCCGGCGACGACGCCAAGGCGGTCCTCGGGTTCGGGCCCACCGCGTGCGAGGGCATCGACTCGCGTCTGGTCGACGTCGTCCGCGAACGGCGGGGTCCGCAGGCGGTGCCCCCGCTGCCGCGCGGGGCGGCGTGGCTGTTCGTCGAGATCGCGGGGGAGTCCCGTGACGAGGTGCTGGGCCGAGCGCAGGGCCTGGTCGACGGCTGCGGCGCGGTCGACGCCCTCGTCGTCGACGATCCCGCGCGGGCCGCGGCGCTGTGGCGGATCCGGGAGGACGGCGCCGGGTTGGCCGGACGCAGTCCCGCCGGCCGGCCGGCCTACGCGGGTTGGGAGGATGCCGCCGTCCCGCCCGATCGGATGGGCCCCTACCTGCGGGACTTCGACGCCCTACTCACCGACTTCGGGATCACCGGTCTGCCGTACGGCCACTTCGCCGACGGCTGCCTGCACATCCGTCTCGATCTGCCGATGGATCGGCCCGGCGGCACCGCCGTCTTCCGGCGCTTCCTCACCGCCGCCGCCGAGCTCGTCGCGCGCTACGACGGGTCGCTGTCCGGGGAGCATGGCGACGGCCGTGCCCGCGGCGAACTGCTGCCGCTGATGTACTCGCCCGCCGCGCTCCGACTCTTCGGCGCCGTCAAGCAAGTCTTCGATCCCGACGACCTGCTCAATCCCGGTGTCCTCGTCGATCCGCGGCCCGTGGACGCGGACCTGCGCGTCCCGCAGACGTCGCCGCTGCGCCGGAATCTCGCGTTCGCCTTCCGCGACGACGACGGCGACTTCGCGCAGGCCGTGCACCGCTGCACGGGTGTGGGCAAGTGCCGCGCCGACACCACGGGCGCCGGCGGCGTCATGTGTCCCTCCTATCTCGCGACGCGGGAGGAGAAGGACTCGACGCGTGGACGCGCCCGCGTCCTGCAGGAGATGGTGAACGGCAGCCTCGTGCGTGACGGCTGGCGGTCACCGGAGGTGCACGACGCCCTCGACCTGTGCCTGTCGTGCAAGGGCTGTGCGTCGGACTGCCCCACCGGCGTCGACATGGCCTCGTACAAGTCGGAGGTCCTGCACCAGAGCTTCCGGAGGCGGCTGCGTCCCGCTTCCCACTATTCGTTGGGGTGGCTGCCGCGCTGGGCGGCGCTCGCCGGTCGGGCGCCGCGCCTGGTCAACGCGGTGACCCGGCTGCCAGGTATCGCGCCGGCCGCGCTCACGCTGGGAGGCGCGGATCGCCGACGCCACGTCCCGCAGTTCGCGCCCATGTCGTTCCGGAGTTGGTTCGCGTCGACGACCGGCCGGCGCCGCACCACCGGCGACCCGGTGGTGCTGTTCGTCGACACCTTCACGGATCACTTCACGCCCGAGGTCGGCATCGCGACCGTCCAGGTGCTGGAGGACGCCGGATTCCGGCCACGACTCACCCCGAAGCGGCAGTGCTGTGGTCTGACATGGATCACCACCGGCCAGCTCGACGCCGCGCGGCGGATTCTCGGCCGCACCGTGACGGAACTCGCGGAGGAGGGAGCACCGATCGTGGGTATGGAGCCGTCGTGCACGGCGGTGCTGCGCGCCGACGCCGTCGAGCTGCTCGGCACCACCGAGGCTCGCGCCGTCGCCGAGTCCACGCACACCCTCGCCGAACTGCTCGGCGACCGGGACGGCTGGGAGCCCCCGGACCTGTCGGGCACCACCGTCGTCGCGCAACCGCACTGTCACCACCACGCGGTGATGACGTGGAACGCCGACGACGAACTACTGCGCCGAGCGGGCGCGCGGGTGGAGCGTCTCGGCGGGTGCTGCGGGCTCGCCGGCAACTTCGGGGTCGAGAGGGGGCACTACGACGTCTCCGTCGCGATCGCGGAGCACCAACTCCTGCCGGCGATCGCGCGTGCCGACGCCCGGACCGTCGTCCTGGCCGACGGCTACTCGTGCCGGACCCAGATCTCGGATCTGGCCGGGGGAGAGGGCACTCATCTGGCCCAACTCCTGGCCGATCAGGGAAAACGCGGCTGAGGCACAATCCAGACATGCTCTCCACACCGGTCGTCGTCACGATCGTCTCCGTCTGTATCGGATTCGTCCTGTTCGTCCTGGCGGCCAGCGGTGCGCGGGGGCAGTGGGACAAGCGACTGGTGATCGGACTGCTCGTGGTGGCGGTGTTGTGTCTGACAGCCGTTCCTCTGTCCGTCGCCCTGAGCGCGGCGGTGTGACGCCGATGGACACCGGAAGCAACTGGCCGACCGGCTGGCCGACCACTGCTCGGCAGATCGCAGTCGCCACCGACGACGCCGTCTCCGCAGCCCGCGCCGGTTCCCGGGAGCAGTTGGCCGAGGTCCTCGACGACCTGGTCGCGCTGCCGTTCGAGCAGGTGACGATCGTCCACGCCGGTGTCGTGCGGGCGCTGTTGGAGGATCTGCACCCGGACGGCTTCTCCGGCGACGACATCCAGGCGGCGCTGACGCGGGTCGCCGGCTCGGCGATCACCTGGCTGCCCGACCTCGACGTCTCGGCACTCGCCGCGGTACTCACCGGGGCGCTAGGACTGACGGAGATGAACGACGACGCCCAGCGGATCGGCCAACTCGACTATCTCCGGAGCGCGGTGCTGGTGATGGCCGATCTGCTCGGCGCCGCCGATGTCGCCGCCGACCCGTACATCCGCGCGGCCATCGGCGAGATCGCGCGAGCCGAGACCATCGAGATGCCCTGAACGGACTTCCCGGTCACCGAACGGCGGCGATTCTGTGTGGTTCGTCTGCTCTGACCTGGTGATTTGGCAATCCTCGGCCGGCTCGCGTAACTTATTCCAGGTCAGAGCGACACGGACACCGACCCGGCCGCGACCTTCACAGGTCAGCGAGGGCAAACGAGGTTGTACGGAGAGCGCACTGGTAATCCGAGTGTGAAACATCCTGTACGGTTGTGGAGCGCCTTCGGGTGGCCGAGAAAGTGCCGGATTTGCTTCCGGTTTCTGATCGGGTTAGGCTAGAACGGTTGCCCCAAAACGAGAAGCTGTGATGGTTTCGAGTGATGGTGTGCGCGTGTTCTTTGAGAACTCAACAGTGTGTCGATGAATGTCA
>NZ_JBDLNV010000012.1:0-51063 GCF_046042785.1 Rhodococcus parequi
ACAAGCACCACGCCGCCTACGCCGCCGGCCAGGCGGGAGCCGTGGCCCACGTGGCGGCGCACGACCTCGGCGCGGCCGCGTACGCGATCAAGGCAGTCCGCGCTGCCGCGCCGGACGGCGAGGCCGAGGCGGCGGGCCGGCTCGAATGCCGGTGGCAACGTGACCAGCTACCGGAGTCGATTCGCGAGCTCGTCATCGACGATCAGCGGCGACGGAACGACATCTGCTGGTCGGTATTCGACTGCTGAGCGCGGCACGCCGGATCGGGCCGGCGCGGGCGTATGGGGGGCTCTCCCCACCCCTCGGGTGTCTATCCCCAGGTAGGGCTCCCGACGGACGCTGGATCTCGGAACTCGACGACTCGTCGAGAGAGGCTCCTCGACCGAAAGGGACCCGCCTACATGCCCCGAATTCTCGGTACCTCCGTCCCCGCCATCGTTTCCGACGCGTACGAACGCGGACCGTCGGGCACCGTACTGCCGGCGGGGGAACCCGTCTGCAAGACCGTCCGCCATCACTGGACCCTCGCCCGCATCGGGATGTACCTGCTGCTCGCGTCCCTGCCGCTCCTGGCGATCTCCGCGCAGGTGTTCGGCGTGGTGTCGATGACCGCCACGGGCGCTCTGCTGATCATTCCGCTCGCGGCCGTCGTCGTCGTGTTGTGCGTGATCGCCCCGCATCCGGTCGACCGCATCGTCGGCTACGGGCTCGGCTGGGGGATGTTCGCGTGCCTCGTCTACGACGTCTTCCGGCTCGACACCGTGTACCTGCTCGGTCTGTGGAACGACTTCATCCCGAAGATGGGCACCTGGCTCCACTCGGGCACCGACACCCAGACCGGCGCGATCGTCGGCTACGTGTGGCGCTACTTCGGCGACGGCGGCGGAATCGGCATCGCCTTCTTCCTCATCGCCCTCGCGCTCGGACTGCAGCACCGGTCCCGCGCCACCGTCCTCCTCGCGTTCGTCGCCGGTGCGGTGTTCCCGGTGTGGGCCGGGCTCATCGCAACGGTGGCGCTGTCGGCGCGCGGCCAGCACGACATGTTTCCGCTGACGCCGACGACGATCACGCTCTCCCTGATCGGACACCTGATCTTCGGACTCGTGCTCGGTCTCGGCTTCCTGCGGGCGCGGGGCCGGCTCGCTCAGCACTGGCCGTGGCGGCCGCTGCTTCCGGTGCGGTCGGCGAGGGGCTGACGGATCGGATCGGTAACCGATACGAGAAGGGGCAGAGCGCGCACGCTCTGCCCCTTCTGGTCGTCGTGAGATCGAGCGACAGCCGCCTCGGGGCGGGTCAGGGAACGACCACGTCCGTCGAAGCCGGGATGCTCGGGTGATCGGTCCGCATGGTGAGCCGCACTCGGCCCGGACCGGTGTCGACGTGTACGAACGCCGGGCTGGTGCCGGTATTGCTCGCCGGCACGTAGCGACTCACGGTGCCCGACCGGCCGGTGTCGAAGTTCTGCCAGTCGACGATCGCGGTCACGTCACAGGCGAGGGTGGTCGACGCCCACTCTCCCAGCGGCGAGAAGCCCTGCGCGATGCGGAGTTCGACGGAGTGAACGGCGCCCGGCGCGGAGGAGTATTCCCACAGCGGCCCGTCGAACGCATTCCCGGAAGCGGTCAGCATGCCGGCACACAACCCGTTGCCCAGCGTCCATACCGGGGCCATGCCCACGTCGGTCATGGCGCATGTTCGCGGTCCCACATTCGACCACCCGAGCATGCAGGGATCGGCGGCGCTGGCCACGCCCGGCGCCGCGACGAACATTGCAGCGCCGAGGGTCCCGGCGGCTGCGACTGAAGCAAGTCGATGTGAAGTTTTCATGTCCCGATCATCGCTCGGTTCGACGGATTCATTACGCCCGGACCGGAGACGTCGGGCTTCGGAACCCACGGCGATCTCAATAGCCCTTGATCGCGGCCCCGTGCCGCAGCGGATCGGACAACAGTTCCGAAGCGGGCGTGGTGGCGTCACGCGCCGACTCTACCCAGGCGTGGGGGAGGACAGTCGCCGTCCGTCCGAGGAATCAGTGGGGGTGTCGACGTGACAGGGAGCGTGAGCGTGGCGTCCCAGCCGGGGCGAGTCCCTGGCTCGGGCGGAACGGCTGCTTCGGGGCTGGCGAGGGCCGGTCCCCGGCGCCTGGTCCGACCCCACTGGCGGAGCGGCGACGAAGCGTCGTGCTGGCCGACTTCGCTGCGGCGCGCTACGATTGCGTCGATGACAACTTACTCCGATGCAAGATTGGGGGCCCAGTTCACACACGGTGAGTGCTGATGCACCCTCCGACCGTGAACGGGATCGATCCCCGACTGTCCTTCTGGCTGCGCGTGCGCGAGTTCGCCGTGCCGCCGTCCATGATCGAGATCGCAACCGGGCGACGTCTCGCCGGCGACTGGTTCGGCGCTTGTAGCGCAGCAGGTTTCGACGCCGATATCGATCTGCGAGAGCTGGCGCGCACCCACGGCCGTGAGATCGCGACGCAGGTTCTGGCCGACCTGGTGCATCTGGCGCCGGATCTACTGCGCTGGCATCTGCCGCGGGTGGCCCCGGACGGGCTCCTACGGCCCGGTCTCACCGTCGCACTGGCTCGCTACGGGCCGCGCGTCCGCCGAAAACCTTATGGCGGAACCGCTTCGGTGAATCTCGTGGTACGCACCGCTCCCGCCTGGGCCGATGGCGGGCAGCGGATCGTGCTGACGCTGTGCGAAGACACGACTCTCGCCGGACATTCCCACCCACACCCCCGTCCCAACCGGCGCTACCGGTTGGACCTTCACCGACACCTGTGGGACGTCCGTCGGTCGGGCGAGTTGCGATTACGTTCTGGCGCAGAACGATTCCTGCGCGAGCCTGCGCCGGATCCGGTCTGGGCCGAGGGAGTTCCGGAGGGCTGCGCCGTCGATCGTTGGGCGGCCGAAGTCGGAATCCTCCTCCGCGCGGACGGGCACCGCGACGGCGCCGTGCGAGTGCGGTTCGGCAAGCGGGCCGATCTCGTGGTGGAGCCGATCGCGTCCGGCGTCGAGCCGGCCGCCCTGCGGCTCGTGGACGACTATCCGAGCGGTCGGGTTGCCGCGCTACCGGTACTGCCCGATGCCGCGGTCAGGACGCTGCCCGATCTCGAGCTGATCCGCTCGGGCGCGATCACCGCCGACCGGCTGCACCCGCTGGTCGCCGCCGCCCTGATGCCGGGGTGGTCGCCGCCGGGGCGGGCCCGGGAGGTGAAGGGGGAAAGTCCTTTTCACCTGGTCGACTGCCGGGGCGAGCGGCACAGGATCGGGCTGGCCGAGGGTACGCTGACCGCTCTCGATCACGACCCCGCCGAGATTCGGCGCGAGGAACTGCTCGCCGCGCTCGGCGGCACGCCCCTACCGTGTCTGCAGGCCATCGACCGCGCCCATCGCCACCCGGACTGTCTTCCCGGTGTTCGTGAGCGGCTGGACCACGGCGACACCGTCGGGGCGTTGGCCGTCGTGGAGCGATTACTCGGCCCGGACGCCGTTCTCCGGGACGGGCCCCTCCTGGACGAGCTCCGCGCCTCCGCGGACCGTCGCGACGCGTACGAGCAGTTCCGTTCCGCGCCGTCCGAAACGCCGCCCTCGACGGATCCTCGGCGCCGCCGCCGCCGGCGGTCGCGGCGTTCCCATCCGCGTTGACCGCCATAACCACGCTACACACGAAAACCTCTGTCCCGCAGTGTGGCGGCACTGCCGCGCCTGCAGCCGCTCTCGATTCCACAGGTGATATCCATGTCTTCCGTTCTGCCTTCTCACCCGTCCACCACCACCGAACTCGACAGTGTCGCAGCGCTGTCGGCGATGCTCGACACCGTCACCACCGAACCGCGACCCGACGATCAGCTCGAGGCCCTCGCCCTCGCGGTGGCGGCGGACCTACCGGTGCTGCTGTGGGGTGAGCCGGGAATCGGCAAGACGGCCGCCCTGACCCAGCTCGCGGATTCCCTGAACTTGCCGCTGACCACCGTCATCGCGAGCGTGCACGAGCCGTCGGACTTCTCGGGCCTGCCCGTGCTCGGTGAGGATCCGGCGACACACGGTGTGCCGATGGCCCCACCCGACTGGGCCGTTCGGCTCGTACAGGCCGGACGGGGTTTGCTGTTCTTGGACGAGCTGTCGACGGCGCCGCCCGCCGTGCAGGCGGCCCTGCTGCGGCTGGTTCTGGAGAGACGAATCGGTGCGCTGCAACTGCCGCCGGGGGTCCGCATCGTGGCTGCGGCCAACCCGCCGTCGTCGGCAGCGGACGGGTGGGAGCTGAGCCCGCCGTTGGCCAACCGTTTCGTGCACCTGCACTGGACCCATGACCACGATGTGGTGGTGCGCGGACTCGGCGGCACCTGGCCTCGCGCGACGTTGCCACGACTCGATGTGGAGAAGTTCTCGGAGGCAGTGGCATTCGGACGCCGCGCAGTCTGCCATCTGCTCGACGCCCGCCCCACGCTCGTGCATCAACTTCCCGGCAGCCAGACCCGCCGCGGCGGTGCTTGGCCGTCGCCGCGGAGCTGGGACATGACGGTCCGGCTCATCGCGTTCGCCACCGCCGCGTCGTCGTCGACGGACGTGCTGTCCCTGCTGGTCCGCGGCAGCGTCGGGGACGGTCCCGGTTTCGAGTTGCTGGCAGCCCTCGAACGCATGGACCTGCCGGATCCCGAGACGTTGCTCGCGGATCCGGCCGCGGCCGCTCTGCCCGAGCGCGGCGATCTGCGTCAGGCCGTGCTCGACGCGGTGGTCGCGGCCGTCCGCCGACGACCGGAGAGGTCCCGCTGGGACGCGGCGTGGACGCTGCTCGTCACCGCGGTGCAGACCGGACCACCGGACCTCGTGGTGGTCCCCGCGACCACCCTGGCCACGCTGCGGCAGGACGACTGGGAGGTGCCGACGGGAATAGACCAGCTCGCCGACGTCGTATCGGTGTCCGTGGCCGCCGACCGGGCTGCGGAACAGGCTGCTGCGCAGAACATTCGATGACGGCGACGATGACGATGACGATGACGACGGAGTCGGCGCTCGATTCCGAGAAGATCTACGCTGCGCGGCTGCACGCCGCCCGCACCCGGCCGTACCTGGCGACCGACCTGTATGCGCTGCACATCGTTGCTTCGCCGCGCGTGCCGACGATGAGCGTGGACCGATACTGGCGCTGCTACGCCTCTCCTGCCTTCGTTGCCGGGCGGCCGGTGGAGGAGCTGGCGTCGCACCTGGTTCACGGGGTGTCGCATCTGCTGCGCGATCACCACGGCCGCAGCGACCGGTACGCCCGTGCACACGACCTCACCGGACGCGCGGAGCGGCTCCGGATGAACCTCGCTGCCGACGCGGAGATCAACGACGACGCGTTCGGTGAAGGATTGCCGGTGCCCGACGACGCCGTTCTACCGTCGACCCTGGGCCTGCCCGGCGGGCGGCTCATGGAGGACTACCTCGGCCAGTTCCGTCTCGGTCCACGCACGGACGGTCTGACGTGGCTCGACTGCGGCAGCGGCGCCGACGGGCTTCGCCGGGAGTGGGAACTGGGCCCCGACGGCGCGGACGGGCTCAGCGATCAGCAGCGTGATGCAGCCCGATTCCAGTTGGCGCACAACATCGCCCGACGCCGCGGCGAGGCGCCCCGCGGATGGCAGCGGTGGGCGGAGGAGGCACTGCACCCGACACAGCCGTGGCGGGCCCTGCTGGGTGCGGCGATCCGCTCAGCCACCTCCTCGTCCGGCACCGGGGAGAACTACACCTACCGGCGCCCGGCGCGCCGCTCGGCGGCGGTGCCGGGCGCGATCCTGCCGAGTCTGCGGCGCACACCACCGCGGGTCAGCGTCGTGGTCGACACGTCGGGATCGGTCAGCGACGCGGACCTGGGCAGCGCACTGCTCGAGGTGGCAGCCATCACGCGAGCCGTGGGCGGGCGCCGCGATCTCGTGACGGTGCTGTCGTGCGACGCGGCCGCTCGGGTCGTGCACCCGTTGTGCCGGGCCGAGAACATCCCGCTCTTCGGCGGCGGGGGCACCGATCTGCGTGCCGGGTTCGCGAAGGCATTGCGCGGCCGCCCGAGCCCCGACGTGGTGGTCGTGCTCACCGATGGCCAGACCCCGTGGCCGAGCAGTCGGCCGGCGGGCTGCCGAACGGTGGTCGGTCTGTTCCCCCGAGTAAGTCCCCACTACTGGTCGGACGATCACTACGTCCCGAATCTGCCGCCGGAATGGGCGCGCGTCGTGGAGATCGGCACACCGCAGGACTGTCGTGTGTGAGGAAATGAGGGACCGACGACACGCCTCAGCCGGAGCCGCCGCTGATCTACGATTCGGGTATGCCTCGCGGTCCTGTCTTCGACCCGCTTGATCGAGAGCTCTTCAACAGGCAACGGCAGCGCTTCGACTGGAGCTTGTTGCGGAACGGGTCCGTGTTCAGGTACGACGGTCGATTCGGCCTCGATTGCGCTGTGCGGCGCCTTGACGAACTCGGCTACCTGATCCATCGGATCGATGTGCAGCAGTGCAATACAGTCGCCGACGTGCACGCGGCGTTGGCCGATGTGCTGTCGTTCCCCGCCATCTACGGCAAGAATCTCGACGCCTTCAACGATCTGATGAACGACGTCGGGGAGTTCCGATCCGGCAGCGACCCGCGCACCACCGGCACGGTGCTCGCACTCGCCGGCTACGACACCCTGGTGGACCTCGACCGTCACACAGCAGATGTGCTGCTGACCATCTTCGCGAGCCATGCACGCCTGGCGGCGCTCTTCTCGCACCCGATGTTGTGCATCGTCGAATCGACCGCCGACGACCTCGGTCCTGTCGACGGAAGACCGGTGGGAGCCGGAAGCCTCTGGGACACACCACCGAGTTCGTGGCCGATCACAGAGCAAGAGATCGTCGAGTTCCAGTTCGACACCACCGACGCCGACGCCGCCGCGGCAATCGAGGTCATCGCGTCCACGCTCGAGGATCAGGTCGGCGGGTGGGCGAGGTGGCAGATCCTCGACCCGGTCCGACTCGATGTCGAAGCTTCAGATGGGTACCGCGGGGAGCCGCAGCCGCAACGCTTCGATGTGGTCGTGTCGGTGGGTATTCGAGGGGAGGGCGACCTCGGCGAGATCGACGAGGACATCCAGCGGGCCATGCATCACGCCGGCCTGGGAATGGGTTCTTCGATGTGCGCCGGCTACCCCTTCGGGGCAGAGAAGGAGCGCGTCCTCGGTAAGTACAGCGAGCTGCGTGATAGCTCCGACGATCAAGAGAGCCGATGACGGGAATCGAACCCGCGTATTCAGCTTGGGAAGCTGATGTTCTACCATTGAACTACATCGGCGAGCAGGGCTTTTGTTGAAATCCAGAGATTCGAAGCCTGCAAGCGGCAACTGTAGCAGAAGCTCGTCGGCCGGTCTCCGACCCTCGCGAGGCGCGTCCACCTGCAGGCGAAACAACGAGGTCCGCTCCGGTCACACACAGGGCCCCGGTAGCCTCGTGCTGTGCTGCTCTCTGATCGTGACATCCGCGCCGAGGTTTCATCCGGACGACTCGGGATCGACCCGTTCGTGCCTGAGATGGTGCAGCCCTCGAGCGTGGACGTGCGCCTCGACAGCCTCTTCCGTGTCTTCGACAACACGAAGTACACGCACATCGACCCGGCGCTGCAGCAGGACGAGCTGACGTCGCTCGTCGAACCGGTCGCGGGCGAGCCGTTCGTGCTCCATCCCGGAGAGTTCGTCCTCGGCTCGACCCTCGAGGTGTGCACGCTTCCCGACGACCTGGCGGGACGGCTCGAAGGTAAGTCGAGTCTCGGCCGCCTGGGCTTGCTCACGCATTCCACCGCCGGGTTCATCGACCCGGGATTCAGCGGGCACATCACGCTCGAGCTGTCCAACGTCGCCAATCTCCCCATCACCTTGTGGCCGGGGATGAAGATCGGTCAGCTCTGCCTGCTGCGGCTCACCAGTGCGGCCGAGAATCCTTACGGGAGTTCCGCCGTCGGATCGAAGTATCAGGGGCAGCGTGGGCCCACTCCGTCACGCGCCTACCTGAACTTCCCCACCCATCCCGGCCGACGCACCAACTGACCGCTCCGGTGGACGGCGCCGCGCGAGCTCCATTGGCATAGTTTAAGTTTCAGGCACCGATCACGCGGAACGACTGCCGATCCGCGTCGACGGTCGGGCGACCAAGTCGGCGCTTGTGTTTTCCATCACATTGACAGGTGTCCAGAAGTGTTCTCCGCCTGCTGGGATACGGCAGTCTTGTGCATCGATTCAGACGGCTGCCGCCCTAGTCGAAGGTCCCCCCGGGTGTGCGCTCGGCAGTTCTGGTAGTGCGTTCTCGGTACCAGGTGGCAGAGGATCAGGCACCGAGTGCGGATGGTCTCCGCAGGTCGGTTTGGTTACCCGGTAGTAGTACTGCCGTACCTGATTTCTTAAAGGGTCAGTCTCCCCGTTAATTTCGGATGGGACTTTGTGCTCTCGCCGACCTTCATTGTGGACGTTTGTCCAATCCGCGTCGGCGCCGAACCGGACGAACGCCCAACTCTCGGACCTGGTTCGTTCGACTTTTGGCGGGCACCGGGGCGTGTTAGAACGTTTGCGTACAGCGGACGGTGCAAAGCGGAACTCGCACCCGAAGCGCATCTGTTTCGGGGATGAATCCATCGCCTTCCCAGCCTTGCTCGGGGTCTGGCGGTGGAGACATCTACCGGTGTCGTCGCCTTCGGGCGCCGGGCCGGGGGGACTGGAACGGATGGGACGGGTTGGTGGTTCGACTTCGGTCGGGTGCCGGCCCGGGTTCGACAACGTATCGACCCGTCGGGGGTCATTTCGTGTGAATGGTCGATGGAGGTGAAGGCGTGACGGCTTCGCGTTACCTGGAAACAGGGACCGGGCTGGAGGCGGGGGACGGGTCGTCCTCTCCGCTTCGCTTGGTGGATGAATCTTCTCCCCAACATAATTCGCGGAGCAAGTGGGAGCACTGCTACGTCAGTCGCCTACGGATCATCGATGCGGTCATCGTCGCCGGTGCGGTAGCGGCCGCGCAGGTCGTCCGCTTCGGAACCGAGGCGCAGTCGGTCGCGACGAACACCATCTCCGGTTTCAGCTACACCATGATGTCGGTTGCCCTGGCAGTCCTGTGGATCGCGATGTTGGTGATCCACCGCACCCGGTCGACCCGGGTCATCGGCGCCGGCGCCGAGGAGTATCGGCGGATCGGTGTCGCCACCTTCCAGTTGTTCGGGCTGATCGGCATGATCAGCCTGCTGTTCCGCATCGACATCGCGCGAGGCTACCTGGCGATCGCGTTTCCGGCGGGACTGGCCGGTCTGATGCTCGGGCGCTGGGTGATGCGGAAGGTCGTCACCCACAAGCGCCGTCAGGGTGACTGCCACACATCGGTTCTCGTTGTCGGCAACCGCGAGTCGGTGCTGACGATGACACGCAACTTCGAGCGCGATTCGGCCTCCGGATACCGCGTCGTCGGTGTCTGTGTACCGGGTTACGGCCACCGCGACGAGGAACACGTCGTCGTCGACGGCCGGGCGATCCCCGTTCTCGGCGACGAGTACACCGTCGTGAATGCGCTGCAGGCCTGCGGTGCAGACACGGTCGTGGTGACGGCCACCGAGCAGCTGGGGCACGACGGAATTCGCGGGCTCGTCTGGGACCTCGAACCGCTCAACATCGATCTGGTCGTGGCGCCCGGCGTCGTGGATGTCGCCGGCCCGCGCCTGGTGATGCGCCCCGTCGCCGGATTCCCGCTGATCCACGTCGAGAAGCCGCGCTACCACGGCGCGAAGCGCTTCGGTAAGACCGCCTTCGACATGTGCTTCTCTCTGGCGGCTCTGGTTGCCTTGTCTCCGGTGATGCTGATCGCCGCGATCTCAGTCAAGACGACCAGCAGGGGCCCCGTGCTCTACAAGTCCGAGCGAATGGGGATCAACGGCAAGCCGTTCCCGATGCTGAAGTTCCGCACCATGGTCGACGGCGCCGACAAGCAGGTCGCCGCCCTACTCGGTCAGAACGAAGGCGCCGGTGTCCTGTTCAAGATGAAGGACGACCCCCGCATCACCCCGGTCGGAAAGTTCCTGCGCAAGTACAGCCTCGACGAGCTGCCGCAGTTCGTGAACGTGCTCCGTCGCGAGATGAGCGTCGTCGGCCCGCGGCCGCCGCTTCGCCGCGAGGTCGAGGCCTACGACGGAACTGTCCGCCGGCGCATGCTCGTCAAGCCCGGCCTCACCGGACTGTGGCAGGTCAGCGGCCGCAGTGACCTGTCGTGGGATGAGACTGTACGACTGGATCTTTCGTACGTCGAGAACTGGTCGATGATGCAGGATGTCCTCATCGTCGGCAAGACCGTCCGCGCCGTCACGGCGGGCAGTGGAGCATATTGACGGCCTCGGCCTGGGCAAACCACTCGATGACGAAACTGCTTTCCACGTCGGAAGCGGGACTTCGTCGACCCCCCACATCACCAGGATTGAGGCAGATCAAATGAGCACTCCCATGGCGGTATTCGGTACCGGCTATCTTGGCGCGACCCATGCTGCGTGTATGGCGGAACTCGGGCATCACGTGCTGGGGGTCGACGTCGATGAATCGAAGTTGGCCAAACTCGAGGCCGGTGAGGTCCCGTTCTACGAGCCGGGGCTCGAGGAGGTTCTCAAGCGCAACATCGAGGCGGGACGACTGCGCTTCACCTCCAGTTACGAGGAAGCTGCGGAGTTCGCCGATGTGCATTTCATCGGTGTCGGAACCCCTCAGAAGAAGGGCGAATTCGCGGCGGACCTGACGTATGTCGACGCGGTGATCGACACTTTGGCGCCCCTCTTGAAGCGTCCTGCGGTGATCTTCGGAAAGTCGACGGTTCCCGTCGGCACGGCCGCTCGTCTCGGTCAGCGTGCTCGCGCATTGGCGCCGGCCGGAGTCGAGGTGGAAGTCGCGTGGAACCCTGAGTTCCTCCGCGAGGGGTTTGCAGTGCAGGACACACTCCACCCGGACCGCCTCGTGCTGGGCCTCGATCGTGAGCGTCCGGGACGCGCCGAGGAGGTTGCCCGCGAGATCTATGCGCAGCTTCTCGATGAGCGAATCCCGTTCCTGGTGACCGACCTTGCGACTGCAGAACTGGTCAAGACATCTGCCAACGCCTTCCTGGCCACGAAGATCTCCTTCATCAATGCGATGGCGGAAGTCTGTGAAGCCGTCGATGCCGATGTCACAGTCCTCGCGGACGCGATCGGCCACGATGCTCGTATCGGCCGCCGGTTCCTCAACGCAGGGCTGGGCTTCGGAGGTGGATGTCTTCCCAAGGACATCCGTGCCTTCATGGCTCGCGCAGGCGAGCTCGGCGCGGATCATGCGCTGACTTTCCTTCGTGAGGTCGACGCAGTGAACATGCGCCGACGTACCCGGATGGTCGAGATGGCACGCGAGGCCTGTGGAGGAAACCTTCTCGGGACCCGCGTCGCAGTTCTCGGTGCGGCGTTCAAACCCGAGTCTGATGATGTGCGTGATTCACCGGCGCTTAACGTGGCGGGGCAGATTCAGCTTCAAGGTGCGGCTGTCACGGTCTACGACCCCAAAGCAATGGAGAATTCTCGCCGCAACTTCCCCACACTCAGCTACGCAGCGGATGTGAACGAAGCGGTCGAGGGTGCGGACGTAATACTCGTGTTGACTGAGTGGAAGCAGTTTTGCGACCTGAAGCCGGCGAGGCTCGGCAAGCTGGTTCGTCAACGCAGCATTGTCGACGGACGCAATTGTCTCGATCCGACTGTTTGGCGCGACGCAGGTTGGAACTACAGGGGCATGGGACGGTAGCTGTGCTTCTCGATTCGATACCGCGTCAACCTCTCGGGCGTATCCACACCATGCCCTCGAGTCTCCAAGCGGCCGTCGCGACGATTGTCGAGATGGCCCGCGGGGAGAAGCCATACCTTGTGGTCACACCGAATATCGCGCATGTCAAACAAGTAGAGACTTGTCCGATCCTCCAGCAGGCATACGACCGCGCGGACTTCTCTCCTCCCGACGGCTGGCCGGTGGTGAGCGCTATCCGCCACCTCAGTCGTGGGAAGCTCGATTCCGAGCGCGTTCCAGGGTCGGATCTGTTAATCGAGCTTTGTAGGCGGCCTGTATCGGTTGCCTTGGTTGGCGGCGCAGGAGACTCGGCTGTCCTGGCAGCGAAGAACCTGACGCGGGCCAACCCGAGCCTCGATGTCGTCTCGATCGAATGCGCTCCCCGGAGCGAACTAGAGAATCGGTCTGCCCGCAATGAATTGCTCGAGCGGATCGCGAACGCACGACCGGAGATCATCTTCGTCGGTCTGGGGGTTCCTCGGCAGGAATCTCTAGCCCTAGAGCTGCTGGAGACGATCGACCGTGGCGTCGTCCTGTGTGTGGGCGCATCGATCGAATTTGCTGCCGGCACTCTCAAGCGGGCACCTGTGGCGATGCAGAGGCTGAAGCTCGAGTGGCTTCACCGGCTCGCCACAGAGCCGAAGAAGCTCGCGCGGAGGTACGCGCAGTCCGCCCCGCATTTTGTGAGGACCGTAGTCGCACAGCGGCGTGCGCAAGCTGAACAAGGAATTGCGATGGTCGAGCCCATTCCGCCAGAGCTTGACCGCCTGATCGTCCACCAGTTCGACCCTGCAAATCCGTCGCCGGGAGGTATCGACACTTGCCTGCGCGGCATTTGCAGATACTTCCCAGAGGGCACGAAGATTGGGATCGTCGGCATCGACGCCGCCTCGACCGAAAACGAGCGCGACCGGGTTCTCGGACGGTGGGAGAGCCACGTCGTGGGCGATCGACAGTTCTGGTTTCTTCCCGTCGCACACCTGGACCCGGGGAACCAGAAGCGAAGGGTGCCTCACTCGTTGCGCTTGGTGCTGGGCGCGATGAAGTACCGCCGACGTATTCCGAAGTTTCGGCTGCTCCAGGCTCATCGAATGGATACAGCGGTGGCCCTCAAAACGGTTTTTCGTCGCCCACTTGCCTACTTCGTCCACACACAGGACTCCGGTTTGACGGGGTCCACCTCGGATTCGATCTGGCGGTATGCGAGCAGGGTCCACGCCGCGCTGGAACACCACGTGGTTCGTCGGGCTGATGATGTCGTCGTATTCAACCCTGACTACGCACAGCAACTTGGGCTGCACAACCCGAACACGATCTTCTCACCCACATGGTTCGACCCGAGGGTCATACAGCAGGTTGCCCAAGACCGGGATCCACACAGGGTGCTGTGGGTGGGTCGAGTGGAAGAACCGAAGGATCCCCTGCTTGCCATCGCAGCGTTCGCAGAACTTGCAACGTTGGGTGATGCCTGGAAGTTGGATGTCGTCGGCGGAGGTACGCTCCTCCCCGCACTCGAGGCGGAGATTCGTTCGATGCCAGAAGAATTGCGGAGTCGCGTGACGATTCACGGAAGGCTGGCACCGGCCGACGTCGCTCGGGTAATGGCTGAGTGTGGCGTCTTCCTCATGACCTCTCACGCGGGCTATGAGGGGTATCCACGCGTGTTGGTCGAATCACTCGCCTCCGGACTGACTGCGGTTGTCACTGAGGGTTCGGACACTGGGCGATTGATTGTGGATGGGACGAACGGCTACACCGTAAGACAGCGGGATCCGCGTCTTCTAGCAGCAGCGATTGTGGACTCGCTCGAATGCGACAGCAGTGCGGCGGTCCAGACGGTAGCCGGGTTGCAGGCGCCAGTTGTCATTGAACGAATCTTCAACGCGTCAGCCGCTTGACGGCTGGGACAGAGGGGTAATGCGCGCAGTCATCACCGGTGTGGCCGGATTCGTCGGTTCGAATCTTGCTGAAGAGTTGTTGAGCCAGGGTCACGAGGTGGTTGGGATCGATTCGATCACCGACTACTACTCGCCTGAACTGAAGAGGGCGAACCTGGCGCGGCTCAGTCGCCCCGGTTTCACATTTCTCGAGTCGGACCTGAACGACCTGAACCTGATCGAAGTGCTGGACGATTCTGTCGATGTCGTCTACCACCAGGCCGGCCAACCAGGCGTTCGGAAGTCTTGGGGCTCGGACTTCGACGAGTACGTCCATGCGAACATTTCGGCAACTCAGAAGCTTCTTGAAGCAGCGGTGCATTGCCGGGGGCTGTCCCGTTTGGTGTATGCGTCCTCGTCGTCCGTGTACGGAAACGCAGAAACGTATCCTACAAGCGAGCAGGACCGGCCTCAGCCGATGAGCCCCTACGGTGTGACCAAGCTTGCTGCTGAACATCTGTGCAGCTTGTACGCGGAGAATTTCGGGTTACCGACTACGTCGCTGCGTTACTTCACGGTCTACGGACCTGGACAGCGACCCGATATGGCGTTCACTCGATTTACGACTGCGGCAGTGAGAGGCGAGCCGATCACCGTGTTCGGCTCGGGCGAGCAGTTGAGGGACTTCACATTCATCGACGACGTCGTGAGGGCAAACATCGCGGCCGGTGCTGCCGATGTGAAGCCTGGAACGGTGCTGAATGTTGCTGGCGGTAGCAATGTCTCGGTCAATGAGGCTTTGAGTATCATCGAGGAACTGCATGGTTCGTCGCTGGAGGTTCGCCGGGAAGGCACCGTTCGCGGAGACGTGTTCAGGACGGGCGGGTCCACCGACGCGATCCGAGCAAATCTGGGCTGGGAACCGCAAGTCGGGATCGCTGAGGGGCTCCGGCGTCATTACGAATGGGCATGTGCGACCAATGCCGGCAACTGAAGTGCTGAGCCAATCACAGTCGCATGCGCATGACCGCATCACTGACCACGGCGATTTGAAAGATTTCAAGAGGGCCGATCTGCTCGCTTACGGGCTGGCCAATTGGCGTTTCCACTATCGGCTGAAACACCCCACCCTCTACTACCAGCGCGTGATGCGCGATGTGGAGTTCCTGCAAAGCCAGGGTCGTCTCTGTCGGGTCATCGCTGAAGCGCGCCGAGCGTACTTGAAACTTCTCGGGATCTGGATGGGGCTCTCGATCCCCGCCGGGGTGTTCGGAAGGGGGCTTTCTGTGCCGCACTACGGCAGTGTCGTTGTGAATGACAAGGTCCGTGCGGGCCGCTTCTGCCGTATCCATTCGGCGACCAACCTGGGCGAGGTGAACGGCGAAGCGCCCCAACTGGGGGACGGCGTATACGTGGGCCCCGGAGCAGTCTTGTATGGCGGGGTCAATCTGGGTTCGGGCGCTGTAGTCGGAGCTAACTCCGTTGTCAACAAGGATGTTCCGAGATTCGGGGTCGTGGCGGGAGCGCCGGCACGGGTCATCTCCATGTCAGGCTCGCGAGGGGTGATGCCGGCAGGCATCGCTGCCGAGCTAGCTCGTTTGTGGGCGACAGTGCCTATCGACGAGAGGGGTTGAGAACGATGCCGAGGATCTCAGTCATACTGCCGGTCAAGAATGGCGAGCAGTTCGTCAAGTCGGCAATCCGCTCAACATTGATCGCAATGCCACGAGACTCCGAGTTGGTCGTACTCGACGACGCCAGCACCGACCGCACCGCGGAGCTTCTCTCGAGCCTTCGGGACCGGCGGTTGAGGGTGATCACCGGTGCAGAATCGAGCGGCCTCGCGGCTGGTCTGAACCGTTTGATCGCATCGACTGACAGCGAGTGGATCGCCCGCATGGATGCAGACGACATCTCTCTTCCTTGGCGATTCGCAGAGCAGCGGAGACGCATGACGGCCGGCACCGACTTCATCTTCTCGCCTGTAGTCCACCTCGGCCCCTCGCGTTTGCGGCTGAAGCCCACGCGGCCAGGCAGTATCGGATCCGACTCCGCGCCCTTTCTCTTGCTGCTGGAGAACCCATTTGCACACTCAACGGCGATGTTCAGACGCACGGCGATCGAACATCTCGGTCTTTACCGCAATGTGGGCGCCGAAGATTATGACCTCTGGCTGAGAGCTGCCTCTCACGGATATCGACTCGAGCGCACGGCGTATCCGGTCCTGCTGTACCGGCATCACACCCAGCAGGTAACGAAGGATGCAAACTGGAAGGCGCGGTCGAGGACGGAAGAGCTGCTAGTCGAATCGCACAGTGCTCTCAGCGAGTCCCTACTGGGGTTGGCGGGAGACAGCGTTTCCGCCCTACGTACAGGTAAGGCGCCGCGAGAGTTCGCCTCGCGCGCCGAGTGTCTCGTGAATGCAGTCGAACGCCACTTTTCGGAAGCTCAGCCCGGTCCTGAGGTCACTCGAATCCGCCGGACGTGCAAGTCTGCGAAGCAGAGTCTCGAACTCCGGTACAGGGCGGCTGAGTGTTGAGCCGGTCGTCGGCAGGGAGGTCGCAGCTGTGTTGACTATCGTCGCTGCCGTAGTCGCATTGTCGGTGTTGCTGTTGCTCCCAGTGGTGCCTCCTCATGTGGTGGTGATTGCGCTCGTGGTCACACGTTCCCTGTGTGACTTCGGAATCTCGACCGGGGCGCGGATTGCTGCGCTGTCGCCGATTGGGTTTGCGTGCAGTCTGATGGCCATCTACGCAGCGGCGCTGTTCTTCCTGCGTGAGACGAATATCCCTGTAGGCCTACAAAAGTACTCAAGACGAATCTTCGTGTGCTCGGGTGCAGTTGTACTCTGGGTTACGATCGCGACGTTCCACTTCGGTGCGAGCAACACTCTGCTGACCGAGGGCATCCGAGTGCTTTCTGTTCTGAGCCTCTTCCTGCTCGCTGTCTCTGGGCGCACAGATGTCGACAGTTCGAAGGCCCTGATGATCATGGGCATGCCCGCCGTCGTCATCGGTCTGATCGGCGCGGCAGGAGTTCTCCCTGGCGCTGTCAATGCAGCGGGCCGGATGGCTGGTACTTTCAGTCACCCCAATACCGCCGGCGCCTTCTTCGGCATCTTGGTAGTCCAGCTGGCAGCGATGGCCCTCGCTCGCAGAGATCTTTGCTCCATCATCATGTTGGCAGGTGCGCTAGCCGCATTGATGCTAACCGGTAGCCTCGGTGGAATTGTCGGCGCGACGGCCGGCGTGCTGGTGGTGCTCTGGGCGCAGCCCGGGCTGGCTTTCGGCTACCGAGCGGTTGCTACCGGCATCGGGGCACTTGGCATGTACGCCTTCTACAAGATCTTCGACCTTGCATCACGGGTGTCGGAGTTCGATTGGGGGCGTTCCGTCTCGGTGATGGACAAGCCGGACTCCTTTCAATGGCGATTGGAAAACTGGCGAAGACTCATTGAAATTTCCAGTGACAGTCCAGTTTTCGGGTTCGGTCTCGGCGCATCGAGTCACATGATCATGCCCCTGGGGGGGCCACCGCACAGTATCTACGTCCAGACTCTCGTCGACATGGGGCTGATTGGTCTTGCTGCCCTCGTCACGCTGATCGTGTTCTTGTTTGTCAAATCGATTCGGCTGGCCAAACGCGGGCGATGGGAAGGCGCAGTCCTGGCTGGGCTGGTCGCTTTTTGTGCCGTGAACGGAGTAGTGAGCAACCTCATTGGATACACAGCTGCGGTCTACCTGCTCGTGGTTTCGACAGCATTCCTGGTGCGTTCGTCTCGGCGTTCAGAGTCTGGCGCAGTCACGTTCCAAGGCCGAGATGTCGATAGAAATACTCTAGTAGCAGGTGCGAAATGATATCTATGATGCGCTCTGGCATTCTTCAGGACTGGGATGCCAACAGCGGCCGGCCGCATATTCAGATCGTGCTGGCACTGCTTCGGTTGAGTCAAGCGATCCGCATGAGAAAGGGTTTATCGGCTCGGTTGTCCGGTCTGCTAGTTTGTGCGCTCTACCGGGTGGCTGCTCTGGGGTTCTGTGGTATTGATATTCCGGTTTCTACGCGGATCGGGCCCAACTTGTCGATTCATCATGGGATCGGGCTTGTTGTTCACAACAGGACTGTGATCGGCTCAAGTGTGACGCTTCGTCAAAGCACCACCCTCGGTTCGAAGGACGGAAGTCTTCCGCCTCGCATCGGTGACAACGTCAGTATTGGGCCGAACTCATGTTTGATAGGTCCGATTCGGGTCGGGAGTGGTGCGATTGTAGGGGCCGGCAGTGTCGTCGTGAGGGATGTCGACGAAGCAACCGTGGTCGCGGGGAACCCGGCACGGCCATTGACCAAGAGCTGATGACGGTATTCGACAGTTGCGCGCCAGTAGGACCGAGGAGGCCACGTGGACTACATCGAGAAGATGAAATCTATCGCTGCGGACAAGTATGCGCAGCTTTACGAGGGTGTGGAGGAAATCGTCTATGTGGACTTTCCTGACTATCCGAATGTGGGAGACTCTGCAATAGCCCTTGGGCAGTACGAGTTCTTCGCTCGGTCCGGTATTTCGATCCGCCGAACGTACTGCATCGGAACGCTCGGAAGGTCGGCTTATCAGTCCCGTATTCCGGTCGTCATCAATGGTGGCGGAAACATCGCAGGATTCTTTGACGGGATCGACAGGCATCGCAACGGCTTGGCGACGCGCCTGCGCGACTCGACGCTGCTAATCCAGGCACCCCAATCGATCCACTTCAACACAGAGCAGGCCCGACGTGAGTTTGCCGTCAAGTTTGCCTCGCGGCGTGCTCTCAGGATGAGTGTGAGGGATCGCGAAGGCATCACCGCACTGTCCGGGGTTCTCGAATCTGTGCTGCTCGCGCCGGATGCGGTCCATCATCTTGGTTCGATCGCTGCACCCGATCCCGTGAGAAGGGTTGCTGTCCTGGCGCGCCGGGACCGCGAATCCGCAGGAAGCGCTGCGATCTCCGGCTCCTTCGACTGGCCGCGGGACCCCTTCCCGCTCAGCTATCAGACAAGCCTGCGTTGGAAGACGAAGTACTTGGGGCCAGTCGGACAACTCCTCAACCCTTCGGTCGCCCAGTGGCGGGCGATCGCTGCGCAGCGACTGGCTCGAGGGGTTGACCTGCTGGCGGCAGGCGAGTACATCGTCACTGACAGATTGCATGCCATGCTGATCGCGTTGCAGATGGGCCGTCCAGTTGTTGCTGTAGACAACAACAACCGCAAGCTGTCGAAGTACGCAGAAACATGGTTCGGCGCGGCTCAACCGCCTCTGACATTTGCCAACAGTTTTGAAGCTGCGATGAAAGTCAAGATCAGTGCTTGATAGCAGTGTGTTGTGAAATCTCTCGTTTGGGCCTTTCTGGAACGCGTGTTGCCGAGAGCCGCCTCAGCGGTCATTATGCTGGGTCTGGCAGCATTCTTGACGCCGGAGATCGTCGGCGTTTACGCGCTCGGAATTCTTGCCACTACGCTCTATCAGGCGGCCAGCGACACCGCGATCAGGCAAATTGCGGTATCGGCGGTCGTTGCAGAGAGTGGTCAAAAGTTCCTGCGCCGATATGCTTGGATTTCCACCGTCGCTGGAATGGTGTTTCTCTCGGTAAGCCTCGTCGCAATATTCGCTTTTACGCCGACGGAAGTGAGTGGCCAAGTTGTCTTCTTGATACCTCTGGTCACAGTTCCGGGGCTCATGGCGGCCCGCGTGATGGCAATCGCTCGAATGCAGATGGCTGGCAAATGGAGGGAGTTGGCGACCTACCAACTGATCGGGACTGCTGCGTCCTTCGCGATCAGCGTTCCGGTTCTTTTGCTTACCCGCAGCCTTCTCGCTTCTTCGCTGCAGATAGTGATCACTGAACTCACTTTCACATTGCTCACCGTAAAGGCAGCGCGATCCCTTCCCGCTGCGCAGGAGACTCGCGAAGAGTGTTCTCATCCACCCCTCGGGAAGGAATTCGGGCATCTTGCGATGTACTCCGTGCTCGCATGGTTTCAGAGTCAGACGGACCGGGTGCTGATGGGGCCAGTGGCGGGGTCAACTGCACTGGGTCTTTTTTCGGTTGCGAATTCGGTTGCTCGCAGCGGCGGTGATGCCGTCTCCACATCGACGGCGAATGTGCTTCGCCCGGAACTTCTCACAAATCGTGACTTGACTCCTAGGCAAATAGGTGAACGCGCTGATCGGGTGCTGGCGAAGGCGGTGCTAATTTCTGCCGGCGCGACCGCGGTCACCCTCCTAGGAATCGACCTCGTGTTGCGCCCGATACTAAGCTCCCAGTGGGATTATGCCCTCGCCACGGCGAGAATTATTAGTCTCACAATCATCCCAACCCTATTCTCGTGGAGTATGACCGTCGTACTGGTCGCGGCGGGCCGTACGAAGTGGGCCGCCCCGATCAAGTTCTTGGGCATTCCGATGGCGGTGCCGATCGCTGTGGTAGCGGCACATTCACTGCTGTGGGCGGGCGCGTTCGTTGTTGTCCGTGAAGTTGTACTGCTGGTGCTGCTTATCGCAAGTTCGGGCGGCGCCTATCCCGGGCGTTCTCTCCGAACAGGCGCCGCCCTCTGGCTGGCTATGTGTGCCGCCGTTGGTGCAAGTTTCTGGGTGTTTGGATAGTCTGCGCGCCGTGCGGTCGGATGCCCACGAGAGGCGCCGACAACGGGGCTATTCTGCGCAAACAGCGACATCCGTTGTGACGACGGCCGAATCTACCAGGGGCTGAACCGGCACGACCGGTGCCTTCGAGGATGCCGGCTCGGTCAGTTCGTAGACGACCTCGACGGTCTTGCCCTGCGGAATCGGGAACTGTAGATCGTAGACAGGGTGCCCGAGTTCGGCGCCGGTGAAGGCGAAGGCAGGTTTGCCGTCGACGGTGACCTTGCCGAGCTTCGCTCCCTGGGTGGCGACGAGGGACAGGTTGGTCAGGTTGGTGCCGGCGGGTGCGCCCATCGGGTTGTCGAACATGCCGGCGACATACTTGGTGTAGTCGCCTGGCGGCAAGGTGTTGGTCAACCGGACCTTCACCGTGGTGGCGCGGGTGTCGCCCGAGCAGCTGTCTGCCGTGTACTCGATCTCGCGGTGCAGGTAGTAGTCGAGCTTGTTGCCGCCCAGATTGTTCACGACCACACCGGCGTAGGGTGCGTCGTCCTCCGGAACGACATGTCCCAGTGCCGTATCGGCCAGTACACTCTGTTCGTCGGGGTGTGAGCTCCACACCGCGAGACGGCCCTCGCTCGCCGCTTTTCCGAGTGCCTCCAGCAGGGCCTGCGGGTGGGAGATCTTGCCGGTCATTCGTTCGACGACCTTGCCTGCAATCAACTGCAGGTACTGCTTTCGCGCGTTGTTGTCGGTGCCGAACCGGGTATAGGCAGTCGATTCCGTCAGCTCCACCACGTTGTCGGCCGTCACCTTCTCACCGTCGGGCAGGACGACCGGGCCGACGACGTCCAGTACGTAGCTGAGGGCGACGGGATCGGTCGCGATGACGCCGTCCACCTGCATTCCGGATTCCTGGGCCCACAGCGACCGCCAGATCTGCGCGGCGTAGGGGAAGTGCGAACTGGCGTTGCTGTTCCGGAAGTCCGTGGTGGGTCGACTCTGACCGTACTGACGCTCGAAATCGGGTCCCAGGTCTATTCCCTGCTTGCCGGCGAGTGACAGTTCCCGGTTGCTCGCGAGTTCGTCGACCCGAACACCGCCGTCCACCGCGTGCAACTCGCCGAAGCCGCCGAGAAGACCACCGGTTCCGCGGGCCTCCGCGTTGGTCTGGAATCCGATGAAATAGTTGCGGGGTCCGTCCGCCCCGAGCATCGCGGGTGCGATGTCCGCAGCTGTCGAGACGTTGCCGAGAAGCGACGACAGTTCGGCGGTCTGATTCACGAGTTCTTCTCGAGGAACATCGATCTGGCTCACGAACGTGCTGTCGATCCCCGACGCCCGCGTGGCGAGGTCGTCGGCAGCGGCGGCAGTCTCGGTGAGCACCGGGGCAGCGTCCCGGAGTGCGGCGAGGTTGATGCGTGCGCCGTCCAGCAGTAGCTGGTCCGGGGACAGAGCCGCGCCGGCCTGGACGGCGGGCCTGAGCACGTCGGAGGTGAGTCCCTGAACGACGTCGGAGATTTGCCGGGTGGTGTCGAACGGTCCACCGATGCCCGGGATCGCTGACGCGACTCGCCAGCTGACCGAATCGGTGGCGTCCTTCGCGCGGGCGGCGTATCGGTCCGCGTCGTCGGCGGAGCGTGCCGCCTCCTCCGAGTTACCCGCCAGTAGAGCATCTTTCGTCTGTGTCGCAAAACCGGCTGCCTGTTCAAGATTCAACTTGATCTGGTTCGCCTCGTACGCGACATAACCGCCCCAGGCGACCGCCACGGCCGCTGCGGAGGCGGTGCCGATGACAATTCGGCGCCGGCGTTTTCGTTGTGTCGCTGCAGGTTGAACGGTTCTGCGTCGATTCGTGCGACGCCGTGACGGCGCTTCCTCCCCGATGTCGACCGGAGAATCCTCGGACTTCGTCTGCTCCACGCGGTGAGCCCCCTTCGCTCGTGCTCTGTCAGGCAGGCTAACCCGTATCCGGACTGATCGAGCGTTCAAGTGGTGAACGGTTCGCACGCACAGTAAGTTGGATCCGTCCGATTCTGGCAGGTGGGATCGGATGGGCTTCGTCGGGGCGGCAACGCAGTTCGGGGACGGGGTTGTCGGGACGCCTGTTCGGAAACGAGGGGGTCGGCGTGCGTCCGTTCCCGCTGGCGCCGGCACAGAAGGCGCTTCTGGTCGCGCAGCAGCTGTTGCCGGATATCGCCATGACCGTCGCGGAGTACCTCGAGGTGCGCGGCGACATCGACAGCGCACTGTTCATCGAGGCCTGTGATCAGGCCGCTCGCGACATCGGTTCGGGGACCGTCGTTCTCGTCGAGGTCGACGGGGACGTACTGCAGACTCCGGTACCCGATATCGATGATCGGCCGCACTTCCTGGATCTCTCGGACGCCGACGATCCGCATGCGGCCGCTCTCGACTGGATGACCGAGCGCACCACCCGGCCGATCGACCTGTTTTCGGACCGCCTCGCGGAGATGACGCTGATCCGCCTCCGCGACGGACTGCACTACCTGCACTACTTCGCCCACCACATCGTCATGGACGGGTCGGCGGCGCAGGTCCTGACGGACCGCATCTCCGAGGTGTATGCCGCTCTGGTCGAGGGCGTCGAACCTCCGCCGACGTCGACGGCGCCCGTCGAAGAGGTGTGGCGGAGCGTCGTCGCCTACAACGGAACCACCCGGGAAGCGTCGGATCGGGAGTACTGGAAGCAACGACTGGTCGACCTGCCGCCATCCGTTTCGATCGCCGATCGGCCGGGCCCGGTCTCGACCCCCGCGCTGCGTTCGCCCGGTGAACTCCCCGCCGGCACACTCACCGGCGGCAGCGGGGCGGCGATGCCCGACGTTCCGGCGATCGTCGCCGGCTTCGCCGCCTATCTCTCCCGGGTACTCGGTGTGGACGACGTCGTGCTGAGTCTTCCGGTGTCCGCGCGCACGACCGCGCTGCTGCGCCGATCAGCGGGATCGGTGTCGAACGTCGTGCCGCTGAGGGTGCGGGTGGCTCCGTCGGACACGGTCGAGGACCTCGTGCGGCGGGTACAGGTCGAGATGACGGGTGCGCTTCGCCACCAGCGCTTCCGCTACGAGGAGATGCTTCGGGACCTGCCCGACGGCGAGGGACGAACGGGACTCGGCGGAGTGTTCGGGCCGATCGTCAACATCCTGCAGTTCCCGCAGACCGTGGAGTTCGGTCCCGTCACGGGAGAACTGTTCGTCCTGTCGACGGGTCCGGTCGAAGATCTGTCGCTCACGGTGTACCCCGGCGGAGCGGACCGGGTCACCCGCGTGGATTTCGAAGCGAACCCGTCCCGGTACTCCGCCGATTCCCTTCTCCGGCATCACCGTCGGCTGCTCGCCTTCCTGGCGGCCTTCGCTGCGTCCGGAGCGCAGCTCGTCTCGGACGTGCCGTTCGGCCTTCCCGGCGAGACGACTGGACTCACCCCCGCGGAGGGGCGGCCGGTATCGACCCGTGAAGTGCTGCTTCCGGACGCCCTCGCCCGCCACGCCCACTCCGGCGGGGTCGCGGTGCGCGCGGCCGGTGAGGAGATCACCTACGCGGAGCTCGACGCGCGGTCCTCGGCGTTGGCCCGTCGGCTCATCTCGCTCGGATGTGGGCCGGAGGCGGCGGTGGCGGTGCTGCTGCCGCGATCGATCGATTCGGTTGTGGCGCTGTGGGCGATCGCGAAGTCCGGCGCCGCCTACGTCCCGGTCGACCCGACTCTTCCGCCTCTGCGGCTGGCGCAACACCTGAGCCTCGTCCGGGTCGCCATCGGCCGCGACGTGGAGGTGCCGGGGGACGTCCTGGTTGTCGAGCCGGAGGCGCCGGGCCTGTCGACGGCCCCGGTCACCGACGCCGATCGGGTACGGCCACTCCGTGCCGACAACCCCGCGTGGATCATCCACACTTCCGGGTCGACCGGACGCCCCAAGGCGGTGGTGGTTTCACACCGCGGCATCGCCGGTCTGCTCGCGACCCTCCGTACCGGCTACACCGCCACTCCCGATTCGCGCGTGCTGCACATCGCATCGCTGTCGTTCGACGCCTCGATCCAGGAGATCCTGACGGCTGCCGACGCGGGTGCCACCCTGGTGATCGCGGACAGCGACGTGGTCGCGGGTGACCCACTGGCCCAGCTGATCGCGGCGGAAGGCGTGACGCACGTCCTGTCGTCGCCCGCGGTGCTGGCGGCGACCCCGTCGGACGGGGTACCGGCGCTGCGCATGTTGGATGCCGGCGGCGAGGTATTGCCGGTGCCCGTCGCCCGGCGGTGGGCCGAGCACCGCACCATGGTCAACGCCTACGGCCCGACCGAGACCACGATCCTCGCGGCGGTCAGCGATCGCATCGACCCCACGATGCTCGCCGGAGCACCGTCGGTTCCGGTCGGCCGGCCGGTGGACGGTTCGTCGATCGTCGTCCTCGATGGGCGCCTGCGGGCCTGCCCGCCCGGTGTCGTCGGCGAGGTCTACGTGCTGGGGTCGTCGCTCGCCCGTGGGTACGCCGGCGAGCCCGCATCGACCGCGGCGCGGTTCGTGGCCTCGCCCTTCGGTGAGGGCCGGATGTATCGCACCGGGGACCTGGCCCGATGGAGCGCGAGCGGCGACCTCGACATCGTCGGACGTGTCGACCATCAGATCCAGTTGCGCGGAATTCGCGTCGAACCGGGCGAGGTCGACGCGGTGCTCGTCACGCGTCGCGGTGTCCGCGCGGCCGCCACCGTCGCGGTCCACGAACGGCTGGTGACCTTCGTCTGCGGTGAGGGGCTCCGGCCCGATCGGTTGCGCGAGTGGCTCGCCGAGCGTTTGCCGGCGCACGCCGTTCCCACTGAGGTCGTGCTTCTCGACGCCCTGCCGTTGACCGCGAGTGGCAAGGTCGACCGCGCGGCCCTCGCCGACCGGGCTCCCACACCGGACGGCGTGCAGGGCCGGAGGGCTCACGGTGTGGTGGAGGAACTCGTCGCTGACGCGATGCATCGGATCCTCGGTGTCGAGGTGGACGCATCGGCGGACTTCTTCGACCACGGCGGAAACTCGCTCAGCGCCTCGCGCCTCGCGGCCCGGATCTCCGCTGTCACCGGGCGCGACGTCTCCGTCCGGGACGTGTTCGCCCGGAGGACTGCCACCGGGTTGGCGGCCGTCGTGGCGGGCGCGGCGGAACGCCCGGCGCTCTACGCCGCCGGCGACGGCTCCGCCCTCCCCGCCCCGGCTCAGCGGCGACTGTGGCTGCAGCACCGTATCGATCGCACGAGCACCGCCTACCACGTCCCGTTCGTCCTCGATCTCGCGGGAACGCTGTCGGAACAGGCGTTGCGCGACGCCCTACGTGACGTCCTGCGGCGGCACACGCAGCTGCGGACGGTGCTGGCCGAGGGCACCGACGGCGAACCGCGGCCCCGGCTCGTGGCGCCCGACGATGCCGTGAGCTTCGAGACGGTCGAGTTCCGGAACCATGCCGAATCCCACGGACTCACCGACGAATTCGTCTCGCGACCCTTCGATCTCGGGCACGACGTTCCGATCCGATTCGCCCTGCACCGGTTCGACGACCGGCATCACGAACTCCTCGTCGTGGCTCATCACATCGCCCTCGACGGACTCTCCTTCACGCCGCTGATCACCGACCTCACCGCCGCGTACACCGCTCGGTGCGCGGGCGAGGCGCCCGGCTGGAGTCCGTTGCCGGTGGACTACGCGGACTACGCGCGCTGGCAGCGGGACCTGCTCGAGTCCGGGGTCCGCGCCGGCGATCTCGCGTACTGGCAGCGGGCGCTCGACGGCGCTGCCGCCGTCCAGCGCCTGCCACTGGATCGATCACGGCCGGCAACACCCGGTCGCGCCGAGCGCATCACGGTGCACCTCGACTCCGAGGTACGGGCGATGCTCGGCGGTGTCGCCCGAGACATCGACGCCACGGTGTTCATGGTGCTGCACTCGGCGGTCGCGGTGTTGCTGTCGGCGGTCACCGGAACGTCGGACACCCTGGTGGGAACCCCTGAGTCCGGCCGCAACGATCCCCTCCTGGAACCGCTGGTCGGCATGTTCGTGGGCACCGTCGCGCTACGAGCACAGGTGGATCGCGACGCGGCCTTCACCGACCTCGTCACTGCCGTACGGCACTTCGACGTCGAGGCGTTCGTCCACGGCACGACACCGTTCGACCTCGTCCAGGAGGCCTGCGGCGTCGTCCCGCTGCAGGCGATGCTCGCGTACGAGAGCTTCGCCGATCCCGCCCTCGCGTGGCCGGGCCTCGAGGTCAGCGGGCGGCCCGTGCCGGGAACGGACGCACGTTCCGACCTCGAGATCGCCGCGCGCGAGACCTCGGACGGCCTCGAGCTCGGTTTCGTGTACGACTCGGCCGTCCTGGACCGACGCTCGGTACAGGGCTGGGCGAATCTGCTCGAGACGATCCTCGGCAGGGTTGCCGCGGACCCGAACCGGCGGATCGCGGATCTCGTGACCGGCGGGGCCCCCGACCACGGTCTCGCCGTGACGCGGACACCGATCACGCTGTCCGACATCGCGAACGGACCGACCCGCGTCGTCGACGCGACGGGAGCCGCACGCGACATCACGCCGGAGGCGGAGTCGTTGGCCCGGCACCTGCTCGCTCTGGGCGTGCAGTGCGGGGAGTTCGTCGGGGTCCTGCTGCCGCGTTCCGTCGACGCCGTGACCGCGGTCCTCGCGGTTGCCCGGTCCGGGGCAGCCTTCGTGCCGATCGACCCGCATCAGCCGGCGCACCGCATCACGACGATCCTCGCCGACAGCGGCGCACGGTTCGTGATCGCACGAGCAGACGCCGGTCTTCCCGACGGTGCGCACAGGATCGACCCCGACACGAGACGCACCACAGGACGTCTCGCACACGGATACTTCCCGACGCCGCACCCCGACGCCCCGGCGTACGCGATCTACACCTCGGGCTCGTCCGGCCTCCCCAAGGGCGTGGTCGTGACGCACCGTGGTCTCGGTCCGCTGACGACGGCCCTGCGGCGGTCGTTCGGCATCACGGAACGATCCCGCGTGCTGCACGCCGCGTCACCCGCCTTCGACGCGTCGATCCTCGAGTACCTGCTCGTCCTCGGATCCGGCGCGACCCTGGTCGTGGTGCCGGACGGCGTGCACGGTCCCGATGGGATCGCCGACATCGTTCGTGCACAACGGATCACGCACTGGTTCTCCACGCCTGCCGTGCCCGCGCAGATCGCCCCGGACGGTCTCGACGGCGTGCGCGTCCTGGGGCTGGGCGGCGAGGCGTGGTCGTCGGACACCGCGGCCCGATGGGCGCCGGGGCGCACGCTGCTCAATCTCTACGGACCCACCGAGTCGTCCATCGTCGCGACGATCAGCCGACCGATCGACGGGCTGTCGACTCCGCCGATCGGCGTGCCGGTCGACGGATCCGTCGCCGCCGTGCTCGACGCCGAACTGCGGCCGGTCGCGGTCGGAGCGGTCGGGGAGTTGTATATCGCCGGTCCGGGGCTCGCCCGGGGGTATCTGGGCCGCCCCGCCCTGACCGCCGAACGGTTCGTCGCGTCGGTGCTCGGTCCGGGACGCATGTATCGCACGGGTGACCTGGTGCGACGGCGGACCGACGGGCAGTACGAGTTCGTCGCCCGTTCCGACCGCCAGATCCAGATCCGCGGCTTCCGTGTGGAACTCGGCGAGGTGGAGGCCGCGCTCACCGCGCATCCGGACGTCGACACCGCCATCGCCGTCGAGCACGACGGCGCGGTCGCCGCCTTCGTCCACGGCCGTGGGCACCTGGACGCCGGGCTGCTCCGAGGCTTCGCCGCGGGACGGCTTCCGCGGCACATGGTTCCCGGCGTGGTGACCGTACTGGAACGCGTCCCGTTGACGGTGGCGGGCAAGATCGACCGCGCCGCCCTGCCGGTCCCGGTCGCTCCGCGCCCGGAGAGCGGGGAGTTCCACACCGCCGGTGAGCGGGCCGTCGCGCGGATGATGTCCGAGATCCTCGGTGGCGACGACGCGCTCGGGCGCGACTCCGATTTCTTCGTCTACGGCGGCAATTCGCTGCTCGCGACGCAATTGGTGTCCCGGGTCGGTGCCACGACGGGAACCCGCATCGAGGTACGGGACGTCTTCGAGAACCCGACCGTCGCGGGCCTGGCCGCGGTCCTCGACCGGGTCACGGAGTCGCCGGTTCCGTGGCAACCGAGCAGCAGCGACGAACCTGCCCCGCTGTCGCCGGCGCAGCAGCGGATGTGGGTCGTCGCCCGTCGCAGTCCGTCCGCAGCGGACAACATCGCGTTCGTCCTCGAGATCACGGGGGACCTCGACACGGACGCGCTGCGGACCGCGGTGTCGGACGTGCTCGACCGCCACGAGGCGCTGCGCACCGTTCTCCGCGACGTCGACGGCCGGCCGGTACAGATGGTCGAGCACGCGTTGCCGGTCCCCGAGGTGGTCGAGGCGCCCGACGGCTGTGCGGACCGTGTGCAGGAGTTGGCGTCCCGCCCGATCGACATCACCACCGCGCAACCCGTGCGCACAGCGCTGTACCGGACCGGGGACACGTCCCACACCCTGGCCGTCGTCGCGCACCACGCGGTGCTGGACGGACTTTCGGTGGTGCCGCTGTACCGCGATCTGGCGGAGGCGTTCCGAGCTCGGCGCCGCGGAGCGGAGCCGGACTGGGCGCCGGTCGAGATTCGGTACACCGACTATGCGCGGGCGCAGCGGCAGTTGCTCGGCGATCCGTCGGATCCGGGGAGTCGCGCCCACGACGATCTCGCGTACTGGACCGAGCGGCTCGAGACGGCACCGCAGGTGCTCGCGCTGCCCTCCGACCGGTCGCGGGACGGGGAGTCCGACTCTGCCGCAGCGGGAGCCGTCACTTTCGCGATCCCGGCGGAGCTGCACGCGGCGGTGGAGAAGGTGGCGCTGGAGTACGACGCCACCCCGTTCATGGTGGTGCACGCCGCGCTGGTGGTGTTGCTCGCGCGGCTCTCCGGCACCGACGACATCTGTGTCGGGACACCGGTATCGGGGCGCAGCGGCCCCGGCCTGGACCAACTGGTGGGGATGCTGGTCGGCACGGTCGTGCTGCGCGCCACCGTCGATCCCGCCCGGTCGTTCGTGGACCTGCTCGGACGGATCCGCCGCGACGACCTCGACGCGCTCTCCCATGCGGAGACTCCGTTCGACGACGTCGTCGCACACGTGGCCCCGCGGACCTCGCGTGCGCACCATCCGCTGTTCCAGGTGATGCTCGCCTACGAGAACTTCGTGCCCGCCGAACTCTCGCTGCCCGGACTGGACATCCGCGCTCGCGAACTCCACAGCGGCATGACGCGTTTCGATCTCGAGGTCACGCTCCGCGAGCGCGACCCGGAGATGGGCGAGGCGGCCGGGATCGACGGTGTGCTGACGTACGCGCGCGACCTGTTCGACCACGAGACGGTCAGCAGGTGGGCCGCGTGGCTCGTGCGGGTGCTCGAGACGGTCACCGACGACCCGGCCGTGGTGATCGACGCGATCGACCCGGCTGCGCGCGGTGGCGTCCTGGGCGCCCGCCCCGGCGCCGCGGCGGGCGATCTGCCGCGCGGCGTGGGCGTCGGCGTGACGTCCCTGGCCGAGTTGTTCGTGCAAAGAGCGGCCGAGAACCCCGACGCCGTCGCGGTGGTGGCGGGAGAAGAGCGCGTCACCTACCGCGAACTCGACGACCGGTCACGCTCGCTCGCCCGCAGACTCGGCGACGCGGGTGTGGTCGCCGAAGACGTGGTGGCGCTGGCACTACCGCGCTCGGTGGACCTCATCGTCGCGATGATCGCGGTCGTCCGGTCGGGAGCGGCCTATCTGCCGCTCGATCTCGCCCAGCCGCGCGAACGCCTGGACATGCTGGTCGAGCAGGCCGGGGCAACGTTGGTTCTGCACGACGGCGGCTTCCCCGGTGACAGGCCCTCGCTCGTGGTCGGTTCCACACCGGGACGGTCGGATCTTGATCGATGCGGACCCGTCGACGTCGACGTCCGGGGCGATCAGGCCGCATACGTCATCTACACGAGCGGGTCGACGGGAACGCCGAAGGGCGTGACGGTGTCTCACGCGAACGTCCTGTCGCTGCTCGCGAACACGTTCGCCGGATTCGGGTTCGGGCCGTCGGACGTGTGGACGATGTTCCATTCGCCGGCGTTCGACTTCTCGGTGTGGGAGATCTGGGGTCCGCTCGGCACGGGTGGCAGCATCGTGGTGGTCGATCACTTCGCGGCGAGGAATCCACGCGAACTACGTGAACTGCTGGTGCGGGAGCGGGTCTCCGTCCTCAACCAGACTCCGACCGCGTTCGGTCAGCTGATCGACGTGGCGGGCGACCCGGACGATCTCGCCCTGCGGCTGCTGATCTTCGGGGGCGAGGCGCTCGACGTCCGCCGGGTGGCGCCGTGGCTGGGGGCACATCCGGCGGTCCGGGCCGTCAACATGTTCGGCATCACCGAGACCACCGTGCACACGACGTGGACCGAGGTCGCGCCCGACGTTGCCGTGGACCGCAGCATCATCGGCGCCCCGCTGCCGGGGATGCGGATCGATCTGCTGGACCGGTCGCTGCGTCCCGTGCTGCCCGGCGTCATCGGTGAGATGTACCTGAGCGGTCCACAGGTGGCCCGCGGCTATCGATCGCGCCCAGGCCTGACCGCGGGGCGTTTCGTGGCCGCCGAGGACGGTGCGATCCGGTACCGCACCGGGGATCTCGCACGTCTGCGCAACGACGGAACGTACGAGTTCCGAGGCCGGGCCGACGATCAGCTGCAGGTGCGTGGGCACCGGATCGAGCCCGGCGAGATCGTCCGGGCCCTGCGCAGCGACGCCGGTGTGGTCGATGCCGCCGTCGCGGTGCGCGGCGGGCGGCTGGTGGCCTACGTCGTTCCCGGCGCGGCCCCCACGGATCGCCGCCCCGTCACCCGGACCATCGTGCGGTCCCTGCGCCGAGTGCTGCCCGACTACATGATTCCGGCTGCTGTCGTGGTGATGGATGCGTTGCCGCTCACCGCGAACGGGAAGGTCGATGCGGCGAGCCTGCCCGGCCCCGAGGACACTCCCACGGTTCCGTTCGTCACGGCGGGAGCTCACACCCCGTTCGAGGCCGTCGTGCTCGACGTCTGGAGCGGACTGCTCGGCGTCGCCGCGCCGGGTCGCGACGACGACTTCTTCGACATCGGTGGCAATTCCCTCCTCGCGACCCAGGTGGCGGGCCGACTGACGTCGACGACCGGCGTCGAGATCGGCGTCCGCGACGTGTTCGAGGCCGCCACCGCCGCGGACCTGGCGAGGACGCTCGAGGATCGGGTGGGACGTCCTCGCCGTCGCCCCGAGTTGCTCACGAGCACAACGTCGATCGACAGCGGCCAGCTCTCCCCGGGCCAGCGCCGGCTGTGGTTCCAGCACCTTCTCGATCCGGGATCCGACGTGTACAACCTGGCCTTCACGGTGCGATTCACGGGTGATCTGGTGGTCGGCGCCTTGGAGGAGGCGGTACTCGACGTCCTGGGCCGGCACCGGATCCTGCGCACGACGTACTCGACGGGTCCGGATGGGCCGCTCCAGCACGTTGTCGGTGTTCCCGCCGTCGATCTCGCCCCGGTCGCCGTTCCGGACGGGGCCCTGACAGGGTTCGTGCTGTCTCTGGCCCGCCGGCCGTTCGATCTCGAAGCGGCTCCGCCCCTGCGGTTTCGGCTGTACCGCACCGCGGACACCGAGCATGTGCTGGCGATCGTCGTCCATCACATCGCGGCCGACGGATGGTCGCTCGATCCCTTGCTGACCGATCTCGCGGAGGCCTACAGCGCGCGGGTGGAGGGGCGGCGCCCGCGGTGGTCGCCGTTGCCGCTCGACTATCTGGACCATGCGCGGTGGCAGTCCACGCACGCCGATGCGGATCTCGATCACTGGATGGGTGTGCTCGACGGCGCCCCCGCCGAATCGTCACTGCCACAGGACCGGATTCGATCGGAGATGGTGAGCACCGAGATCGGAACCGTCCCCGTCCGCCTCGACGGTGAACCGGCCGAGAGGGTGGCCGCGACCGGTCGACGCCACCGTTCCACGGTGTTCATGACCATTCACGCCGCGCTGGCAGCGGTCCTCGCCCGGCACAACGGCGCCACGGACATCGTGATCGGCACCGCCGTGGCGGGACGGGGGGATCCGCGACTGGATTCACTCGTCGGCATGTTCGCCTCGACGCTGCCGCTGCGAACCGACATCGCGGCCGGCCGTACCTTCGCGGACCTGCTCGAGCACGTGCGCGAGCGAGACGTCGAGGCCTTCGCACACGCCGACACCCCGTTCGAACGGATCGTCGAGCGGATCGCCCCGGAACGGCATTCGTCGCGGCACCCGATCTTCCAGGTGGCGCTCACGGTCCGGCGCCCGGGGGAATCCCGGTTCGCGCTCCCGGGCCTCGACGTGTCCGCGGCACCGATCGAAGCGGCGAGCACGCAGTTCGACCTGCACGTCACGGTGACCGAGGGCTCCGGCAGCCTCGACTTCGAATTCGCTTATCGCAGTGACCTGTACGAGAGCGGAACGGTCGAGGCGTTCGCGGCGCGCCTGGTTCGCTTCCTCGACCGCGTGACCCTCGATCCGGGTCTGGTGATCGGTGACGTGGACCTACTGACCGGCACGGAACACAGCGCCCTGGTTCCGGCGTCCGGAGGCGGAGGACGCGTCGCGGGACTGTGGTCGCTCCTTGCTACCGGTGCGGTGGGCCATCTCGACCGCGTCGCGGTCGTCGCAGGCGAGCACACCGTCACCTATCGCGAACTCGTCGACCGCAGCGAATCCCTCGCCCGTGAACTCGTCTCGCGGGGTGCGGGCCCCGGAGTGCCGGTCACGTGCGCGGTTGCGCGTTCGCTCGAGTCGGTCGCGGCGGTGTGGGCGATCGCCCGCACCGGCGCGGCTCCCGTGATGATCGACCCGGATCATCCCGACGCACGGATCCGGCAGATGCTCTCGGTGTCCGGCGCCCGCATCGGAGTCGCCACGGGCGAGCGGATCGACACCCTGCCGTCGGGCATCGACTGGATCGATGTCGCGGCTTCGGGCACGGCGGACCTCGTGGACCCGGTGACCCGGCCCGACGACGTCGCGTACGTGGTGTTCACCTCCGGCACGACCGGGCGCCCGAAGGCCGTCGCGCTCACGGCACGCGGTCTCGGTGCCTTCGGCGACGACCTCGGCGAGGTCTTCGGCGCCGATGCCGAATCGTCAGTCCTGCACGTCTCCGGCCCCGGGTTCGACATGGCGCTGTTGGAGATCCTGCTGGCGGGCATGTCCGGCGCCCGGCTGGTGGTGGCGGGTGAACACGCCTACGGGGGTCCGGAACTGGCAGCATTGATGACCGGCGAACGCGTCACCCACGCGTGCCTGACCCCGTCGGTGGCGTCGAGCATCGGTACGGGTCCGTTCCCGGACCTGGCCGCGCTGATGCTCGGCGGGGAGCGGGTCTCGCCGAATCTGGTCACGCGGTGGGGCGAGGGACGCAGGCTCTACATCGGTTACGGGCCGGCCGAGGCCACGGCCTTCGCGACGTGGGCAGGCCCGCTGGCGCCGGCCGACCGACCCCTCATCGGACGACCCGCCCGTGGCATCGACGCGGTCGTGCTCGATCGACGCATGCGGCCCGTGCCGCCCGGGGTGACCGGCGAGTTGTACCTGTCCGGTGACCGCCTCGCCGCCGGGTACGCCGGAGGCCGTGCCCGGACCGCTGAGCGGTTCGTCGCCACCCACGGAGGGCGCCGCCACTACCGGACCGGAGACCTGGTGCGGTGGATCGAGACCCCGACCGGTCCGATGCTCGACTTCCGTGGACGGACCGACGATCAGGTCAAGATTCGCGGTGTCCGCGTCGAACCCGCCGAGATCGACGCCGTCCTGCGAGGCCTGCCGGGTGTCCAGAACGCCGCGACGGTGGTGCGCGAGCACGGTGCCGGCCACGCGTTGTACTCGTATGTCGTGCCGGAGAGTTGCGACCCGGCGCGGCTGCGCGAGGGACTCGTCGACCGGTTGCCCGCTCCGATGGTCCCCACCGCCATTCTCACGACGGATTCGATTCCGTTGACCCCGAACGGCAAGGTCGACGCAGCGCGGCTTCCGGCACCGGCGTTCGAGCGCACGAGCGCGCCGACGACTCCCACGGAGGCACTGGTCGCGGACGCCTACGCCGCAGCGCTCCGCACCGAGGTGGGGCGTCATGACGACTTCTTCGCCGCCGGAGGCGACTCCTTGCTCGCGACGGCCGTCGTGTCCCAGCTGCGGGCACGGGTCGAGCGCGAGGTGCCACTCCGCCTGCTGTTCGACGAGCCGACCGTCGCCGGGCTCGCTGCCGCGATCGACGCCGGCCGGTTCGCGACCGCGGACGGCGGACCGGTCGCGGTATCCCGGCCGGAGCGTCTACCGCTCAGCGGGGCTCAGCGACGGATGTGGGCGCAGCGTCGGACGGGCGGCGCCGATCGGTATCGCCTCGGGGCCCTGGTAGAACTTCACGGTCCGCTGGACCGGGATGCGTTGGAGGCGGCGCTCGCCGACGTCGTCGAGCGTCACGAGATCCTGCGGACGTCGTACGCCGACGATGCCGCCGGCCCGTACGCGGTGATCCGACCGGCCGAGGACACCCACGGACACGGCGACGCGGCTCCCCTGCGTGTGGTGCTGCGCGCAGACGGTGCCCGGTCCCACACACTCGACGTGGAGATCGACCACCTCGCTGCCGACGGCGCCTCGGTCGCGATTCTGGTGCGGGACATCGCGACCGCGTACGAGGCGCGACTCGGCGGTACGGCTCCGCGGTGGGAACCGTTGCCGCTGCAGTACATCGACTACGCGCTGTGGGAACGCGACGCGGCCGTACGCAGTCGTGACGTCGAGTTCTGGAGACATGCACTGTCGGGATTCGACCCGGCCGAGCTGCCCTCGGCCGCCGCGCCCGGGGCGGAGCCCGGATCCGTCGGTGCGATCGAGTTCGCGATCGGCCCCGACGTCGCCGGGCGGCTGTCGGACCTGGCCACGGCACGTGGGGCGACCGAGTTCATGGTGCTGCACGCGGCACTCGCCGCGACGGTGTCCCGACTCTCGGGGCACGCCGATGTCGGCATCGCGGCAGTGGTGTCGGGGCGCCGATACCCGCAACTGGCGTCCGTGGTGGGGCCGTTCGTGGACACCGTCGTGCTGCGCGCCCGGGTGGAAGCGGGCATGTCGTTCGCCGGCCTGCTGGGACAGGTGCGCGACTTCGACGTCACCGCACTGGACCGCACCGCGGCCCCGATCGAGGAGGTGCTCCGATCGGCCGGGCTGCCGACTCCGCAAGTGGCGCTGGCTTTCCAGGACTTCACGGTCCCCGCGCTGCGCGTGGGTGACCTCGGCATCGAGGCGCGCGAGACCGATCCGGCCCACGCCGACTTCGACCTCCGCTTCACGCTGTGGCGCAACGAGTCCGGCGGCCTGACGGGCCGGCTCCTGCACGACGTCTCGCGGTTCGGCGGCCCGGACGCGGAGTTGCTCGTGCGCCAGTTCACCGCCGTCGTCGATGCCGTCGCCGCCTCGCCGGAGAGCACCGTCGGGGGCCTGCCGCTGTTCACCGCCCCGGTGGAGGTTGCGGAGCCCGCCTGTGCGCCCGTGACGCTGGCCTCGATGTTGCGGGTCGCCGCGGCCACCCATCCGGACCGCGTCGCCGTGATCGACGGCGAGAACCGTCTCACGTACCGCGAGCTGGACGAGCAGTCCGACGAGTCGGCCCGCCGGATGGTCGACGACGGGATCGGCCCCGACGACGTCGTGGCGATCACGTCGGCGCGGTCGATCGAACGCCTGCGGCAGTTGTGGGCGGTGACGAAGGCGGGGGCCGCCTTCGGTCCGGAGGACATCCGGTCCGGGCTCCGCGCCGAGCTGGACTCTGCGGCGGCGGTCGACACACTCGCGTACGTCATCACGACGTCCGGCTCGACCGGCATCCCCAAGCGGGTCGCCGTGACGCACCGTGGCCTGGCGGCGCTCGCGGCCGAGGCCCGGCACCGCTACCGCGTCGGCCCCGGGGACCGTGTGCTGCACGGTTACGACCCGGCCTTCGACGCTGCGGTGCTCGAGATCCTGCTCGCCCACACATCCGGTGCGACGCTGGTCGTCGCGCCGCCGGACGTGTTCGCGGGGGCGCCTCTCCACGACCTCCTGCGACGGCGGCGGATCAGCCACTTCCTCTCCACGCCTGCGGTGCTCGCGACGATGCAGCCCGGCGGTCTCGACGATCTGCGCGTCGTGGCCAGCGGTGGCGAGAGCCTGGCCCCGGAGACCGCGCGGGTCTGGTGCGATGGTCGCCGCATGCTCGACGCGTACGGTCCCACCGAATCGACCGTCGTGGCACTGCTCGCCGAGATCGGCGCCGACGCCGGGCTGGGGGAGCCGATTCCCGGCACCGGCGTCCTGGTGCTCGACTCCGCGCTGCGTCCGGTTCCGGTCGGTGGCGTCGGCGAGATCTACCTGACGGGAGCCGGTCTCGCCCGCGGCTACCTGGATGCACCGGGGGCGACCTCGGCCCGATTCGTCGCCTCCGTGTGCGGACCCGGCCGGATGTACCGAACGGGCGACCGGGTGCAGGTGCGCGCCGACGGCCGGCTGCGTTTCCTCGGCCGCGTCGACCGCCAGCTCAAGATCCGCGGGGCACGCGTCGAGCCCGCACAGGTCGAGTCGGCGCTGCTGCAGGACGGCAGGATCAGTCGGGCCGCGGTGACGGCGGTGGACGGTGCGCTCGTCGCGTTCGTGTGCGGCGCCGGGATCGATCCCGTGGCCGTGCTGCGCGTGGCGGCCCGATCGCTGCCACCGACGTCGGTGCCGTCGCGCGTGCACGTGCTCGAGCAGATCCCGACGACGAGCAACGGCAAGACCGACTACCGGTCCCTGACCGCGCTTGCGCGCGGCCTCGCCGACACGTCCAGCAGTCGTCCACTCTCCGCGACGGAGGCAGTGGTCGGTGCGACGGTCGCCGACGTCCTCGGACACACCGTCGACATCGACGCGGGCTTCTTCGCGGTCGGGGGACACTCGCTCGCCGCCGTCGAGGTCGCGGGTCGTCTGGCGGCGTTGCTCGGCCGGGACGTCGCACCACGCGCCGTCCTCGAGGCACCCACGCTCGCGGCACTCTGCCGAATCCTCGACACCGCCGCAGGGACCGACCGGCCCGGACTCGTCCGGACCGAGACAGAACCGGTACCGATCGCGCCCGCGCAGCGTCGGCTGTGGCTGCTTCATCGCGCCGATCCCGACAGCGTCGACTACGTCCTGCCGATCGTCACGAGACTCGGCCGTTCTCTCGACCCGGACGCGCTCGCGGCGGCTGTGTGCGACGTGGTGCATCGTCACGAGGTGTTGCGGACGTACTACCCGGACGAGACACGACAGATCGTCACCGAGCCCGGCGAATTCGCGGTGCGGATCGTCCGCAATCGTCTGCCACGCCACGAGATCGATCGGCGAATCGGAGAGATGACCGCGCGGCCGGCCGACGTGACGGCGGAGGCGCCGATGCGCGCCGCGCTGCTGCGCACCGACGAGGACGAGTGGATTCTGGTCGCCGTGACGCACCACATCGCCGTGGACGGTGCGTCCGTCGCGCCGCTGCTGCGCGACGTCGCACACGCGTACTCGGCGCGAGTTGCCGGTGTCGCACCGGAGTGGGATCCACTGCCGTTGCGGTACCGCGACTTCGCGCACTGGCAGGTCCGCCTGCTCGGTGCCCTCGACGACCCGGACAGTGTCGGCGGCCGACAGCTGGCGTACTGGTCGCGGGTGCTGGCCGGCGCGCCCCGCGGCCCCCTCGCGTTGCCCGCGGACCGTCCGCGCCCGGCCGTACCGACCCACAGCGGCGGCGTCGTGCACGCGGTCGTCGGCCCCGAGCTGCACGCGGCGCTCGCCGACGTTGCGCGCGCCCAGGGCGTCACCGTGTTCATGGTTCTGCACGCAGCCCTCGCTGCCCTGCTCGCCCGCTACGGGAGCCGGGAGGACATCACTGTCGGGACGGTCGTCAGCGGACGGCCCGACGCTCGCCTGGACTCCGTCGTCGGTATGTTCGTCGGCACGCTCGCGCTGCGCACGGCGGTGGACCCCGCCGAGTCCTTCGGCGAATTCCTCCGTCGGGTGCGTGAGATCGACCTCGGTGCCTTCGCGCACGCCGACGTCCCGTTCGACGACGTCGTGGCCCGGGTCGCGCCCGAGCGAAACCCCGCGCACCACCCGTTGTTCCAGGTGTTGCTGGCACATTCGACGGCCGTGCCCGCGGTGCCCGGCCTGCCGGGCGTGGACATCGTCGACGACCTCGCGGCGGCCGCGCCGCCCGCCCAGTTCGACCTGGTGTGGGACACGACCGAGCGCGGCGACGGGCACGGTATCAACCTCCGCGTCGTCTACGCCGCCGACCTGTTCGACCCCGCCACCGTCGACGGACTCGCAGCGGCGTGGATCGGTCTGCTCGAGCAGGCCGTCGCGGACGTGTCCACGGCGGTCGGTGACCTGGCGTTGCCGGAGCACCCGCCACTGGTCGCGGACACCGCGCCGCCCGCGCGCCGCCTGGACGAGATTCTCGCGGAGACCGTGCGGCAGCACCCGGACCGAGTGGCGCTCCGCGGCAACGGCGACCGCTGGACCTACGCCGAACTGGCTGCCGCAGCGAAGGACCGGTCGGAGGAGCTACGGCTCCTCGGGGTGCGCGCGGGCGACATCGTCCCCGTCGACGCGGTCCGCGGGCCGCGCTGGGTCGTCGAGGTGTGGGCGTTGACCCGGCTCGGGGCGGCCTGGGTGCCGATCGATCCGGCGTACCCGCCGCAGCGTCGCCGCGCGCTGCTGGACGGTGCAGCGACCGGGTCGGGCGACGGCCTCGCCTATCTGCTGTTCACGTCCGGCAGCACGGGCGTACCGAAGGGCGTCGCCGTCACCCACGACGGCCTCGTGACGCTGGTGGACCTGCAGGAACGTGTACTCGGCGTGACGCCCGAATCGGTGGTGCTGCAGGCGGCGACGCCGACGTTCGACGCATCCGTGTTCGAACTACTGGCGGCCCATGCGCACGGTGCCACTCTGATCTGCGCTCCCGAGTCGACCTACGCGGGATCCGATCTGCAGCAGCTGATCGAGCACGAGGGCGTCACCCACGTGAACCTGACACCGACGGTGCTCTCGACGCTGGACCCGGGCGCGTTCACCCGATCGCTGACCGTCGTGTCGGCGGGGGAGACCCTCCCGCAGCGCGTGGCCGCCGCGTGGGCCGGCCACCGCCTGTACAACGGATACGGGCCCACCGAGTGCACCGTCGGTGCGACGCTCGGCGCCGTCGCGGGTGACAGTGCGGTGGGAATCGGACTTCCGATGGCCGGCAAGACCGTTCGTGTACTCGACGCACGACTGCGGCCGGTGCCCGCCGGGGTGGTCGGGGAGTTGTACGTGGGCGGCGCCGGGCTGGCGCGCGGCTACCACGGGGCACCCGGCACGACAGCGGGAAGATTCGTCGCCGACCCGTTCGATCCCGGCGCCCGTCTCTTCCGGACCGGCGACCTGGCACGGGTGCGGGCGGACGGTGCCGTCGAGTACGTGGGGCGCGAGGACGATCAGGTACAGATCAACGGCGTGCGCGTCGAACCGTCCGAGATCGACGCGGTCCTCGCCGCACTCGCGCCGATCCGGGCCTCCGTCACCGTGCCGATCCGGCGGGCAGCCGGCGAACGCACGCTGGTCTCCTACGTGGTGGCGAGAGCCGGGGCCACCGTCGACGCTGCGCGGGTGCGCGCCGATCTCGCGAGAGTGCTGCCGCGCCATCTCGTTCCGATCGCAGTGGTGGACGTCGAGCAGATTCCGACGACGCCGGGCGGCAAGGTGGACCGAGCCGCCCTCCCGACTCCCGATCTCGACCACCCCGGCGACGTCGACGACGAGACGCAACCCGAAGGGCCGGTGGAGCGGGCGGTGGCCGCCGCGATGGCCGACGTGCTCGGTCGGAGTTCCGTTCCTCGGGACCGGAGCTTCTTCGAACTCGGCGGGACCTCCCTCGGCGTCGTACGATTGACCGCGCGATTGCGCGAGGACCACGGCTACGACGTGGCGCTGCGCGAACTCCTCGCCGACCCCACCGTCGCGGCCATCGCGGACCGTGTCGTTGCCGGGGGCGGCGAGACGGATCCGCTGGGAACCGTGGTGGCGTTGAACGATCCCGCGAACACGACTGCGCCACCGCTGTTCTGTGTGCACCCGGTCAGCGGACTCGCGTGGTGCTACGCGGGCCTCGCGGAGTCGGTCGGTGCCCGGCCGCTGTACGGACTCCAGGCGACCGGTGAGGACCGGCTTCCGGGCGGGATCGGGGAGCTCGCGGCTCGCTACGTGGACCACGTGCGGAGGATCCAGCCGCACGGCCCCTATCACCTGCTGGGGTGGTCGTTGGGCGGAAACATCGCACACGAGATGGCCGTTCGGTTGCGAGACCTGGGAGAGGACGTGGCGAGCCTGTCGATTCTGGACGCGATGCCGGCCACCGCGGTCCCCGATGCCGCACCGCGTGATGACGTGCCCATCGCGGAGACGCCGGACGGGCTGGACGCGCGGACCGTCGAGAAGGTACTGCGGACCGGTGAGGCACTCGAGGCGATCGCGTACCTCCACCGGCCCCGGATCTTCGACGGCGACGTGACACTGTTCGTCGCGGCGCAGGAGCCCGACAGTCGGCCCGCCCTGGGAGGGCTGTGGGAGCCGTACGTGGCGGGCTCGATCACAGAGCATCTCGTGGACTGCACCCACGCGGAGATGGGTTCTGCCGACGTACTGGGCCGCGTGGCGGGACTTCTCGAGAGTACGACGGGAGGCGAGCCGTGATATCGACTCGCGCATAAGGTTATCGAAAGCTTGGCAAAGGAAATAGGACGGGGAATCGGGCACATGGAAGTACAGGACTACCTACGCATCGTGCAGTCGCGGTGGAGGATCATCGCGCTGGCGACAATCGTCGGTCTACTCGCGGCGTTGGCGGCCTCGCTCGTGGCGACCCCGATGTATCAGGCGTCCTCCCGCCTGTTCGTCTCGACCGCGTCGGGTGCCTCGGTCAACGAGGCCTACCAGGGCAACCTCTTCTCGCAGCAGCGCGTCGCGTCGTACACCAAGCTCGCGACGGGAGCGGACGTCCTGCAGGACGCCATCGACTCGCGCGGTCTCGATCTGACCCCGTCGGACCTCAATGGGCGAGTGAAGGCCACCCCGGTGCCGGACACCGTGCTGTTCGACATCTCGGTGCTCGACGCGAAGCCGGAACTCGCCCGGGATCTGGCGGATGCGATCGCCGCACAACTGGTCGTGAAGATCGAGGGGCTCGAGGCACCGGCGGCGGGCGTCGAACCGGTCGCACGAGCGACGGTCGTCGAGGCCGCCAAGACGCCGACGAGCGCGGTCAGCCCCAACACCAAGCGCAACGTCGCGCTGGGCTTCGTGGTGGGTCTGCTCGCCGGTATCGCGTTGGCGATCCTGCGTGACCGCCTCGACAACACCGTCAAGTCCCGCGAGACGCTCGACGAGCTGGCCGGTGTCGGCCTGGTGGGTACGGTTCCGTTCGACAAGGACCGGGAGGCCAAGGCCGCCATCGCCTTCCACGACGGCTACTCCGGCAGCGCCGAGGCCTTCCGCGAACTGCGCACGAACCTGCAGTTCCTCGAGGTCGACAACCCGCCGCGGGTGCTCGCGATCACCAGTTCGCTTCCGGGCGAGGGCAAGACGACCACTGCGATCAACCTGTCGCTCGCCATCGCCGAGGCCGGCTACTCGGTGGCCCTGGTCGACGCCGACCTGCGTCGCCCGCGCGTCGCGAAGTACCTCGACCTCATCGGATCGGTCGGGCTCAGCACCGTCCTCGCCGGGCAGGCGGATCTGGACGACGTCCTGCAGTCGTCCTCCTACCCGAACGTCTCGGTCCTCGCGTCCGGCCCGTTGCCGCCGAACCCGAGCGAACTGCTCGGCTCGACCCACGCCGAGAAGCTGATCGCCGATCTGCGTGAGCGTTTCGACTTCGTCGTGATCGATGCGTCGCCGCTGCTGCCCGTCACCGACGCTGCCGTTCTCGCGGTCAAGGTCGACGGCGCGCTCGTGGTGGTCAAGCACGGGCAGACCAAGAAGGAACAGGTGACCCGCGCGGTCGGAAACCTCCGCAGTGTGGGTGCGACCGTACTCGGCACGATCCTGACGATGACTCCGTCGAAGGGCAAGGGCGCCTACGAGTACTCGTACTACTACGACTCGGACGCGCCGGTTCAGAAGATCGAAAGCCCTGCCACGCAGGTCAGTCCGGCTCCGCTACCCGTTCAGGCGGGGAAGCAGGTCCAGTAGCGCCGACTCGATCCGGTTGCCTACGTCCCCGAACACGATCGCGCTGCGGCCGATCGGATCGGGGACGTCGGCATTTTCGGGCCGGCCGACCGATCCCCGCGCGGCCGACAGTTCGGCGACCGTCCCTCGGCCGATCGACCGGGCGATGTGCGCAGCCTCAAGGAGCGTGAACGTGCGCTTGAGATGCCGCGGGCTCAGTGTGAGCACGGTGTCGCGATGCTCTTCGGTCATCGTCAGGACCAGATCCGCCGACGATGCGATGACCGGATTGATCTGACGCGCGACGAAACCGTCGGACGATCCACCCAGGCGGGAAAGGGTTTGTGCTGCGGTGGGTTCCATCGGTGCCCCGACAACCGCGCGCGTTCCTGCACTCGACGCCGTGATGTCGGCGGTGTCGGTGCGTGCGGACCATGCCGCGCTGAGCCTTTCGGCGATGGGTGACCGGCAGATGTTTCCGGTACACACGAAGAGCAAGTGCATGAGGCTGAGTGTAGGTCCGACTGTATAGACTCGGCTCGTTCAGTTCGCGCCGGGTCGGAACCTCGACGGGGCGCGCCCTCGATCGAAGGCGGCTCATGGGTGGGGTTCTGGGAGTGTCGGTGGGGTCCGGATTCGTCCGGATCGTGCGCCGCCGAGCGCCCGGTGCAGACGGCGACCCCGGATTTCCCGAGCATCGGACACTCGTGGTGGACGGCCACGACCCGGAGACTCTGGCCGCGGAGTCGATCGGCGTGCTGCTGGCGGGCGACGACGAATCCGGATCGACGGCCTGCGTCGGCATCGCCTACACCGACGAGTCGCGCGCCGCTGCCCTGGACGCCGCGCTGCGCCGGGAAGGGGTCGTCGACTATCGCCTGATCCCGGAACTGTCCGCAGTCCTCGCGCATCTGGCTGCCACCGGGTTGCCGACCGGCCTCGGAACCGTCGTGGTGCTCGATCTGGGGTACTCGGGGTCGACCGTGAGCGTCGTCGACGCGGAGACCGGCGTCGTGCACGCCACCGAGCGGGTCGCCGTGTGCGCTGCGGGGATCGAGGGAGTGGTCGACCTCGCCGACGAACTGTTGACGCAGTCGGGCCGTGGGGCCGACGCGGTGGTACTCGTCGGGGGCGGAGCCCGCACCGCGTCGATGCGTGAGCGAGTAGCCGACCTGGCGGGCCTGCCCGTCGTCGTGCCGGACGATCCCGAGCTGTCGGCGGCGTCGGGCGCGGCGCTGCTCGCCGCGGACGCGCCGCCGGCGGCCCCGCCGGCGCATCGACCGGCTGCACACCGCGGCGGCTCCCGGCGTCGCGGATCCCGGCGCGCGGTGTCCCGCCGCCAGGTCCGCAGCGCCGGCGCGGCCGGGGTGATGCTCGCTCTCCTCGCGGTCGTCGGGTTCGGACTCGGCTACGGCAGAACTCTTTTCGGTTCGGCACCGGACGAATCGGCGGGCAAGCCGGTGACGTCGTCGGTGACGGTCGCGAGCGCACCGCCGTCGGCGCCCCCGTCGAGTCCGGTGGCGACTCCGGAATCCGCCCCGGTGGAGGCACCGCGGATCGCGCCGCCGGCCGACACCCGGCCGGTCGCGAACGGCACGCCCCGGCAGGGCACGCCCGCGCAACCTGCTCCGGATCCACTGACGACCGTGCTCGACGCCCTCACCGGGCTGCCGAACCTGCCACCGCTGCCGCCGCTGGACTCGTTGCCACCGCTCGACTCGTTGCCGTTGCCGCCGATCCCGCAGATCCCGGGGCTCTGACGCGTCGTCGGTCAGCGTGAGTGGCGTCCACCGCGGCGTCGCGCGGGCGGGGTCACAGCGCCGCGGGGGCGGGCGAGCAGAGCGGCGATCGCGGTGGTGAGCGGCACCGAGAGCGCGAGGGCGATGCCGCCCACCGACGATCGCACGATCTCGATCGCGACGGCGTCGCCCGTGAGCACGTCGCCCATCGAACCGCCGGCCACGCTGAAGAGCAGCAGCAGGGGGAGCGCGCCACCGGCGTACGCGAGCACCAGCGTGTAGACGGTGCTCGCGATGTGGTCGCGGCCCACCCGCATGGCCGACGCGAAGATGGTGCGTCGCGTGGCGGATTCGTCCATCGACGCGATCTCGAACGCGGCCGACGCCTGCGTGATCGTGACGTCGTTGAGGACGCCCAGCGAGCCGATGATGAAGCCCGCCAGCAGGAGGCCGGTGATGCTCACGTGCTGGATGTAGGCCTGGACGTCGGTGTTCTGCTCCTCGGAGAGCCCGGTGAGGTGTGTCATCCGGATCGCGATCACCGACAGCACCGCGGCCACCAGCATGGACGCGAGGGTGCCGAGGAGCGCGGAACTCGTGCGCAGGTTCACCCCGTGTGCCAGGTAGAGCACTGCGAAGAGGATCGCGGCCCCCGAGACGAGGGCGACCGGCATCGCGGGCTTGCCGTCGAGCAGCGCCGGCAGCGTGAAGACCACCAGGACACCGAACGCGATGACGATTCCGAGCAGCGCACGAACACCGCGCCACCGGGCGACCGCGACGATCGCGATGACGAACGCGGCGACGACGAGGGCCAGCGGGAAGCCGCGTGAGTAGTCGTTGAACGAATAGATCGGGGCGCCGGACGAATCCGTCTGCCGCACCAGACGGACGTGCTCGCCCACGCTCAGGTTCGGCTGTCCCGGCCCCGGCACGATCTCGAGGAGAGTGCGAGTGCCGGCGTGGGGACCGGAGTCGATCGTCACGACGCTGCGGTGGCAGTCGAATCCCGCCCCCGAGTCCGGTGCCGGGGCGGGCGCGCCCGAGAAGGCCCGTCCGGCGGACGGGCTGCCGCACGGCGCGATGTCCTGGGCGACGACGGTGCCGGCCTCGGTCGTCACCGCGCCGCCGCCGGCGTTCTGGAACGGCAGCGGGATGTCGATCTGTTGTTTGTTCGGCCAGAGGAGGACGGCCCCGGCGAGGACTGCGATCGCGATGGCTACGAGGAGGCCGACGACGACACGCGCAGCGGTCGGCCCGACGGGCGCCGGCCCGTCGAAGTGCCCGTGTCCGTGGCCGTGCCCGTGTCCGTGGCCGTGCCCGTGCCCATGGCCGGGACTCTGCTCACGACGGGAGAACAGTTCGGATGTCATCGGATTCGTCTCCGCACCGGATCAGGCTAGCGAGGACGGCGGTAAGCGACGGTGGCGGGGAGCAGGGGGGGTCGTCCCCGCCACCGATACCTCGTCGCCCAGGGGGGGAGGGGGCAAGACGAGGCGCTTACGGGCACACGATGGTGCCAATCGGTCAATCTACCTATAGCGCAGCAATCTCGCAGTATTGGGGTCGCGTTCTTCGTGTCGTGACCGCTACTGCTTGTAGCTCGACAGGAAGTTGCCGAACCGTTCGATCGCCACCGCGAGGTCGCGCGCCCACGGCAGCGTGACGATGCGCAGGTGGTCGTGGTCGGGCCAGTTGAAGCCGGTGCCCTGGACCATGAGGATCTTCTCCTGCAGCAGCAGGTCCTGGACGAGCTTCTCGTCGTCGTGAATTTCGTACACGTTCGGGTCCAGGCGCGGGAACGCGTACAGCGCGCCGCGCGGCTTGACGCACGAGACGCCGGGAATCATGTTGAGCCGCTCCCACGCGACGTCGCGCTGCTCGAGCAGACGCCCGCCCGGGAGGATCAGATCCTCGATGCTCTGGTGGCCGCCGAGCGCTACCTGGATGGCGTGCTGACCGGGCACGTTGGGGCACAGGCGGGTGGACGCCAGCAGATCCAGACCCTCGAGGAAGCCCGCCGCGTGCTCCTTCGGCCCGGTGATCGCGACCCAGCCCGACCGGTAGCCGGCGACGCGGTACGCCTTCGACAGACCGTTGAACGTCAGACAGAGCATGTCGGGCGCGAGCGTCGCGAGCGAGATGTGCTTGGCGTCGTCGTAGAGGATCTTGTCGTAGATCTCGTCCGACAGCAGCAGGAGCTGATGCTTGCGGGCCAGGTCGACGAGCTGGCTGAGGACCTCCGCCGAGTACACCGCGCCCGTCGGGTTGTTCGGATTGATGACCAGCAGCGCCTTGGTCTTGTCGGTGATCTTGGACTCGATGTCGGCGATGTCCGGGTTCCAGTCGTTCTGCTCGTCGCACAGGTAGTGCACGGGAGTGCCGCCGGACAGGCTCGTCATGGCGGTCCACAGCGGGTAGTCCGGCGCGGGGATGAGTACCTCGTCGCCGTCGTCGAGCAGGGCCTGCATCGTCATCGTGATGAGCTCGGAGACGCCGTTGCCCAGGTAGATGTCGTCGACGTCCAGTTCCGGGAATCCGGGCACCAGCTCGTAGCGCGTGACGATCGCACGTCGCGCGGAGAGGATGCCCTTGGACTCCGAATAGCCCTGTGCGTAAGGCAGAGCCGCGATCATGTCGCGCATGATCACATCGGGGGCCTCGAAGCCGAACGGCGCCGGGTTACCGATGTTGAGCTTGAGGATCCGATGTCCCTCCGCCTCCAGTCGCGCGGCGTGCGCGTGTACCGGCCCTCGGATTTCGTACAGCACGTTCTGCAGCTTGGTGGACTGCTCGAGAGCGCGGTGCGGCCGACGGGGACGGGCGGTTTCTGGAGTGCTCACGGCCTCCATACTTCCACTCGAGCGCAAACGGATATCGGAGGGTGCGCTCGGGGTCGGTCGGGAATCGTCACAAATGTCGCGCGGGCGACAGGGTCGACGTCAGATGCAGATGGGATACACGAGCGATCCCAGCGGGATGACGAGGCACAGCCCCACCGATCCCTGCGCGGGTGTCGCTTCCTCGGCCGATGCCGCCGGTGCGGCGAACGCCGCCAGCGAGAGCATCATCGCGAAGGCAGCGAGAGTTCCGGCAATCCTGCGTGTCATGAGAAAACCGTCCTTCCAGGACGAAATACAGACAGGGTCATTTCATCGTGAACCCGATGTGCCCTGTGTCACAAGGGTGTACGACGCGCGAATCGGCTAGGACGCCGACCATTCACGCCAACCGGACACCCGCACCGCGATCACCGGGCCGGTCGGGCGCATCGACTCGTACTGGTGGTACTTGGCCACCAGTGCGTCGACGCCAGCGGTCCCGGCGTCCGAATGCGGTGCCACCACCTCGGCGGCGCCGTCGACGCGGATCCACCACAGGCGCGACCAGTCGTCGTCGTAGTGGTCGACGAGCAGGCTGACCCGCCCGGTGGCGGCGATGTTCGACAGTCGGCGCAGACGTCGGGTCGTCTTCGGCTTGTCGTCCACCGCGGTGTACACGACGTCGCCGAGCGCCGCGAACACGACCGGGACGAGGTGCGGCGCCCCGTCCGCGGATACCGTCGCCAACCGCGCGACCGGTGCCTCGACGAACCGCGCGGGCAGGTGCCGGGGCATCTGCGGAGTCATGGGCAAACGCTACGTCGTGGGGGCGCGTCCGTGGCTAGGGTTGTCCACATGACGACTGCAGCCACCACCGCCCCCTTCGGATCGTGGATTTCACCGATCAGTGCTGCCGACCTGGCCGCGAGCGGCCATCCGGTGGACGGGGGGCGCTTCGTCGGCGACGAGGTGTGGTGGTCCGAACTGCGTCCCACGGAGGGCGGGCGCACCGCGATCCGCCGGCGCGGCGCGGACGGCGAGGCGGTGGACGTTCTGCCCGCGCCGTGGAACGCGCGCACCCGCGTCCACGAGTACGGCGGCGGCGCCTGGACCGTCACCGACGACGGCGCGCTCGTGTTCGCCGAGTTCAGCGACCAGCGGCTGCACCGATTCGACCCCCGCATCGACGTCGCGCCGGTGCCGATCACGCCGCTCACGTCCACCCCGTCGTCGGACCGCTACGGCGACCTCGCGATCGTCGGCGACGAGGTGTGGTGTGTCCGTGAGCGGCACAGCGGCGGATCGGTGATCCGCGACATCTGCGCGGTGCCGCTCGACGGGTCGGCCGGGGACGACGAGTCCGCGATGCGATCGATCGTGGGCGGGTCCGACTTCCTCGCCTACCCGCGGTTGTCCCCGGACGGCACACGACTCGCGTGGATCGCCTGGAACCACCCGCAGATGCCCTGGGACGGAACCGAACTTCGCGTTCTCACACTCGCGACGGGAAAAGTGAACGTGCTGCTCGGCGGCACCGAGGAATCGGTGCTCCAGCCCGAGTGGGCCGACGACGAGACGCTCCACGTGGTCAGCGACCGGAGCGGGTGGTGGAACCTCTACCGGATCAACCTTTTCGGTGAGATCACCCCGGTTCGTCCCATCGACGCCGACTTCGGTGCGCCCCTGTGGCAACTCGGTGCCGTCTGGCACGTCGCGCTGGGCGACGGCAACCTGCTCACCACGCGGACCGTCGGCACCGACACCCTCGCGCTGCTCGATCTCGCCACCGGTGCCCTGTCCGACGTCGTCCTCGACGGCATCGCGTCGGTACAGATCGCCGACGTCGCCGGGCGTCGAATCCTGCTGCGCTGCGGCGGCGCCCGTGTCGCGTCCGGACTGCGGCTGCTCGACCTCGACACCGGCACGCTCACGGACATCCGGCTGTCGGTCGACGACCTGCCGGACGTCGAGTACCTGCCGGAGGCGCAGTCGCTCACGTTCGAGGGCCCCGAACGTGAGGTGCACGCCCTCGTCTACGCACCGCGCAACCCGAATTTCACTGCGCCCGAGGGTGAACTGCCGCCGTACGTCGCCTTCGTGCACGGCGGTCCCACCGCGCACGTCGCGCCCGCGGTGCACCTGGTGTACGCGTACTTCACGAGCCGCGGCATCGGTGTCGTCGACGTCAACTACGGCGGCTCGAGCGGTTTCGGGCGCGAGTACCGGAACCGGCTGCGCGGGCAGTGGGGCATCGTCGACGTCGAGGACACCGTCGCCGCGGTGCGCGGACTCGCCGACGCGGGCCTGGCCGACCCGAACCGGCTCGCGATCGAGGGCGGTTCGGCCGGCGGATGGACGGTGCTGTCGGCGCTCACGACGTCGGACGTGTTCGCGTGCGGCGTCTCGTACTACGGCGTCGCCGAACTGGTCCAGTTCGTCGAGGAGACCCACGACTTCGAGTCCCGGTACATCGACGGCCTCATCGGCCCGCTGCCCGAGGCCGCCGACCTGTACGTCCGGCGCGCGCCGGTCCACAACGTCGACGGCCTCTCCTGCCCGGTCCTGCTGCTGCAGGGCCTGTCCGACCCGATCGTCCCGCCGTCGCAGGCCGAGCGCTTTCGTACCGCACTGCTGGACAAGGGGATCCCGCACGCCTACCTCGCCTACGAGGGCGAGGCGCACGGCTTCCGGCGCGTCGAGACCATCGTCAGTGCCCGGGAGGCGGAGCTGTCGTTCTACGGGCAGGTCATGGGTTTCGAGACGCCCGGTGTGCCGCGCCTGGAGCTGTGGCGACCGTAGTCGCCGCGGTGTCGTCGCGTAAACTGTTGCGCGACGAAAGTTGGTACTACGCATGACAACCCACCTACCCGAGCAGACCGTCGAGGACGCCGAGACGGAGCCGGACTATCGATTCACCCTCGCCAACGAGCGCACCTTCCTGGCGTGGATCCGCACGTCGTTCGGCCTGTTGGCCGGCGGCGTCGCGGTCGGACATCTGGTGTCCCCGTTCGGTTCCGCCGTCGCGACCGAGATCGTGGCGCTCGGCTGTCTCGTCCTCGCGGCCGTCCTGGCCGTCGGCGCATTCGTGCGCTGGCGAGGCGTGCAGCAGGCGATGGTGCGGTCACGAGCGCTGCCGTCGTCACCGCTGATGATGCTGCTCGCGGCCGGGACGGCGATCATCGCGGTGGTGTCCACGGTCGCGATGATCCTCACGTGAGCGGGAGCGCCGCGGCCGTCCACGATCGCGACCCCGGTCTGCAGCCCGAACGCACCGCGCTGGCGTGGCGGCGAACGGCGCTGTCCGCGTCCGCCGTGGCGATCCTCATGGTGCACGAGCTCACCGACTCGGGATCGCCCGTCGGGGCCCTCGCCGGAGCCTTCGGTCTCGTCACGATGGTCGTCATCCTGGGGCTGGCACACCGGCGCGGACGTCGCCTCCGGCACGGGTTCACGCAGTTGCGCCCGGCCGGCGCGGCGGTGCTGGTCGTGCTGTCGGTCGTGACGATCGCGACCGCCGCCGCCTCCGTCGTGACGTCCTGACGGAGGCCGCGGTCGCGCGGTACCTGAACGGGAAAGCGCCCCCACCGCGGACGGTGGGGGCGCTTTCCGCGTTTTCCGGAACTACTTCTTGCGGCCCGGTGCCTTGGCGCCGGACTTGAAGCCCAGCGCGCCGGGCTTGGCCTGCGGCGGAGGCGGCGTCGACGCCTCCTGCTTCGGCGCCGGAGCCTCGGCCGGTGCGGCCTCGGTCTGCGGCTCGGCGGGCTGCTCGGGCTCTGCGGCGGGCTCGGCAGCCGGTGCCGGAGCGGCCGGTGCCGGAGCGGCCGG
>NZ_JBDLNV010000013.1:0-46154 GCF_046042785.1 Rhodococcus parequi
AGCCGGGGAACCCGCCCCCGGCGACGCCGTGCGCCGCGACCGCCAGTGCCGCCGCCAACGCGCCCACCGCACCACCGCGGAGCGCGGCGGTCGGGGCGGGTCGGTGGGCGGACACGGCGGTCGGGGCGAAGAGGTCAGCGGACGCCGAGGCGCGCCAGGATGTCGGCCTCGACGCCGTCGAGCTCGGAGGAGATCGCGTGGTGCGCCTGCTTGCGGCGGGCGGGCGGCATCTGCTCGGAGGCGTGGACGGCGGTCTCCAGGTCGGTGAGCCGGGCCCGGATCGCGGTCGCGAACTGCTGCGTCTCCGCGTCCCCGGGGTGGCGGGCGACGATCTCGGCGACCGACTTCTCGGCGCCGGCGATGCGCGCGCTGAGCTTGGCGCCGTGGCCGGTGTACTCGCCGAGCTGGTCGACGGCGATGCCCATGCGCTGCGCGCGCTGGGCGTCGAGCTGGCCGCGCAGCGCGGTCGCGCCGCGGTAGGCGAGCGGCACCACGACCGGGGCGAGCAGGCGGGCGACGCCCATGTAGCGGCGCAGCTGGGCGACCGTCAGACCCTTCTCGGCCGCCTTCACGGCGGCCTTCTCCTGCGCCTTCAGCGCCGAGATCTGGGCCTTGTCGACCTTCTTCTGGGCCTTCGCGTCCGACCGGTTCTTCCTGCGGTCGTTCTTGGCGCCGAGCTTGGCCTCGATCTTCGCCTTGTGCTTGAGCGCCTTCGCCTCGGCCTTGCGCGTGGCGCGCCGCTTACGTTTCTTGAACAACCCCACTGGAAAGGCCCCTCCATCTGGTGTTTCGGCGCGGCGGCGGACTGCGTCACAGCCTATCTGTGTTTGATCGGGCTCCGCCGCTTTCGGCTTTACCCTAGGTGAGCACATAATCTTCCACATCGTGTGTTCCCCCAACGGCCCGCAGGACGGCGCCCCCGTGCTCCTCGAGCCCGGTGCGCTGACGCGGTGCCGCCACCGTGTCCATCTCGATGCCACCTACCCCGACCTGCTGGCGGCGGCCCCCGAGAACACCGGAGTCAAACAGCGGCAGGACGCGGCGGCCGCGCAGCGCGAGGCGGTCCGCGTCCGGCTCATGGATGCCGACCCCGACGCGTGGGTGCGGATCGCGCCGGACGGTCCGGCCGGGCAGCGCGCCCGCGCCACTCTCGAGGCGTGCCGGGACGGGGCCGACAAGATCTGGGGTGCGGTACTGCCCACCGAGCGGGACACCGGGCGGCGCGGTCGCGTCGAGATCCTGCTGCGCGACGTCGACGGCGGCGGCTACATCCCCGTCATCGTCGTCAACCACAAGGTCACCGACCCGGGCACCGGCGCCACCACGACGGGGCTGTTCGAGTGGGCGCCCGCCGTCGACGAGAAGCGCAAGGTGCGCGCCCAGCTGCGCGACCAGATGCGGCTCGCGCAGGTGCACCGGATGCTCGAACGCCACGACCTGGCGAGCCCGGCGCTGCTGGGCGGTGCCATCGGTTACGGCGCCGACTGCGTGCTGGTGCACGACCTGTCCACCGTGCTCGACGACTACGACGAACGCTTCGCCGACCGGATCGCCGTCGCGCGCGGCGAGATCGCGACGGTGCCGTCGCAGATCGGCGAGTGCCGCTCGTGTCCGTGGTGGCCGGGCTGCCGCGAGAAGCTCGAGGAGACCCACGACGTGTCGCTGGTGGCGTCCGGGTCGCGGGCCGACGTGCTGCGTGAGCGCGGCGTACGCACCATCGAGCAGTTGGCGGCGTGGGAGGGCGACGCCCCGGAGGAGTGGCCGCACAATTCGTTCCACGACACCGTCGTCACCGCGAAGGCGTGGATCGCGCAGGCGCCGCTGGTGCGCCGCCACGACACCGTGACGGTGACCCGCGCCGACGTCGAGGTGGACGTCGACATGGAGAGCTACCAGGAGCACGGCGCCTACCTGTGGGGCACGCTGCTCAACGTCGCCGGCACGTCGGTGTACCGGCCGTTCGTGAGCTGGGATCCGGTGCCCACCGTCGACGAGGCGCGCTCGTTCGCCGAGTTCTGGATATGGCTCATGGCCGAGCGGGCGGGCGCCGCGGCGGCCGGGAAAACCTTTGCTGCGTACTGCTATTCGCGGTCCGCCGAGGACAAGTGGCTACTCGACTCGGCACGCCGCTTCGCGGGCATCGAGGGGATCCCCACGGTCGCCGAGATCCGCGAGTTCATCGACAGCCCGCAATGGGTGGACATCTACCAGGCCGTCGGCGACAACTTCGTGTGCCCGAACGGTAAGGGCCTCAAGAAGATCGCGCCCATCGCCGGGTTCCACTGGCGGGACGCCGAAGCCAACGGCGAGGCGTCGATGAGCTGGTACCGCGAGGCCGTCGGCTACGACGGCGACCCCGACCTCACCCAGCGTCAGCGCCTCCTCGAGTACAACGAGGACGACGTCATCGCCACCAAGGTGCTGCGCGAGTGGATGAGCGAGCGCGCCGTCGCCGAGATCCCGCACGAGTCGGAGCTGTAGCCAGGCCGCCCCGCCCTCGCGTTTTGCGCACTTATCGCGAGGGCGCGCGGTCCTATCCGGGAGATCCGGGCGGCCTCGCGATGAGTTTTCGGCGGGGTCCGGGTCTGTACCTGGGAGAGCACCCCACGAGACGGGAGACCCCCATGACCGCGCAGTTGCCCGCCGCCGAACTGGACCGCCGATACAGCGAGGAGAACGCGCCGCCGTCCACCTGGCCGCAGGTGACGGCCGCACTGGACGGCGCCGAGGTGTTCTGGCTGTCCACGGTCCGCGCCGACGGCCGACCGCACGTGACGCCGCTGATCGCGGTCCGGGTCGACGACCGGATGCACTTCTGCACCGGGCCCGACGAGCAGAAGGCGCGCAACCTCGCCGAAAGCAGTGCGTGCGCGCTGACGACCGGGTCGAACGCCCTCGGATCCGGGCTGGACGTCGTGATCGAGGGGCGGGCGGTGCGGATCTCGGATCCCGAGTCGCTGACCGGCATCGCCGACGCCTACCGCGCGAAGTACGGGTCGGACTGGAGCTTCGACGTCACGGACGGGCGGTTCGTCAACACCGCCGGAGGACCCGCCACGGTGTTCCGCGTCGAGCCGTCCACTGTCCTCGCGTTCGCGAAAGGTGAGTACGCGCAGACGCGTTGGCGCTTCTGATCCGCGCGTCCCCGGAGGGGCGTCGCCCCGAGGCACTCGCCCCGGGGCGGCGGGCTTCTACCGCGGCGCCATGCGCAGCGCGCCGTCCATGCGGACGGTCTCGCCGTTGAGGTAGTCGTGCTCGACGAGGAACTGCGCCAGCTGCGCGTACTCGTCGGGCTTGCCGAGGCGCGACGGGAACGGGATGCCGGCCTCGAGGTTGGTGCGGTACTCGTCGGTGACGCCCGCGAGCATCGGGGTGTCGATGGTGCCGGGGGCGATGGTGTTGACCCGGATGCCGACCTGCGCGAGGTCGCGCGCGGCGGTGATCGTCATGGCATGCACGCCGCCCTTCGACGCGGTGTAGGCGATCTGCCCGATCTGCCCCTCGAACGCCGCGACCGACGCGGTGTTGATGATGACGCCGCGCTGCCCCGAGTCGTCGACCGTCGGCAGGTGCTGCATCGCGTTGGCGGCCAGTCGCATCACGTTGAACGTGCCGAGCAGGTTGACGGTGATCACGGTGCGGAACAACTCGAGGTCGTGCGGGCCGTTCTTCGACAGGATCCGGCCCGCCCAGCCGACGCCGGCGCAGTTGACGACGGTGCGCAGCGGAACCCCCGACTCGCCGATCTTGTCGACGGCGCCCTGGACGTCGGCCTCGCTGGTGACGTCGGCGGGAAGGAACGTGACGCCTGCGGGCACGTTGTCGCCGGCTCGCTCGATCGACTGCGCCAGGTCGAGCCCGAACACGGTGGCGCCCGCGTCGGCGAAGCGCTTCGCGGTTGCGGCTCCGAGGCCGGAGGCTGCGCCGGTGATCAGTGCCGCGGTTCCCTGGATTTCCACTGCGGTTTCCCCTTCGCGTCGGGTCGACCCCTCACGGTCGGCCGTGTGACCTGCACCATAACGTGCGGTCGGGGCTGTCGCTGGGGTGTGCGTGCTGTTCATCGGCACGTGTCCCGGGGCGGGCTATGGTCGGCCTGATCCGTTGCTGTCGACCTCAGAGGAGGCACTCGATGTCGTTGACCGAGGTGTCCGCCGACCACCCCTACAGTCCGGCGTTCGTCGCCGCCGGCCTCGTCTTCGTCTCGGGCGCCCTGTCCGTCGACGAGAACTGCGTTCCGGTGCCGGGTCGCACGCAGGCGCTCGACGCCGCCGTCGACCGGATGGTCGAGCGTCTCGCGACCGTAGGCGGAGAACTGGGCGACGTCGTGAAGCTCACCTACTTCGTGACCGACCTGTCCCTGCGCGAGGAGGCGAACCGGCAGTTCGAGCGTCTCTTCGACGCCCCGCGACCGGCTCGTACCTTCGTCGAGGTGAGCGGACTGCCGTACGGCGCGACGGTCGAGATCGACGCGGTGGCCACGGCCGGCACGCGCGGCTGAGCCCGGCCTCGGTGCGGGGGTGGTGGCCGGATCGCACCGAAACCCTGGCCACACTCGCGCAGATGAGTGACACTGGGAGTGACACATATCTGGGGAGGGTGGAGCCGTGGATCGGAACACGCAGTACGACGCCGTGATCGTCGGTGCCGGCTTCGGCGGGATGGGCGCGGCGATCGCCCTGGGTCGGCTCGGGCTGACCAACCTGGCGATCCTCGAACGCGAAGACGACCTCGGCGGCACGTGGCACGTCAACCGCTACCCCGGGTTGGCCGTCGACATCGCGTCGGTCACCTATTCGTACTCGTTCGAACCGAATCCGCACTGGTCGCGGCTGTTCGCGCCCGGTGCCGAGCTCAAGCGATATGCCGAGCACGTCGCCGACAAGTACGACCTGCGCCGGTACATGCGCTTCGGCACCGTCGTCACCGGCGCCCGCTGGGACGAGGACGCCCGGCACTGGGTGGTGTCGACCGAGGGCGGCGGCCAGGTCACCGGGCGCTACCTGCTCACCGCGACCGGATTCCTCTCGCAGCCGCAGCTGCCGGCCATCGACGGCATCGACACGTTCGCCGGACGCGTCCTGCACACCACCGCGTGGGAAGACGGCATCGAGCTGGCGGGGTCGCGGGCCGCGATCATCGGCACCGGTGCCACCGCCGTCCAGCTGATCCCCGAGGTGGCCCGGAAGGCGCGGGAGCTCACCGTCTACCAGCGCACCCCGATCTGGGTGGTGCCGAAGCTCGACATGCCGATTCCTGCTGTGGTGCAACGACTCTTCTCGCGGGTGCCGACGACGCAGCGCGTGGCCCGTGCGGTCAGCGACGCCATTCTCGAAGGCATCATGGTCAGCGCGGTGCTGCACTACCGGCAGGCGAAGATCCTCAACAAGGGTGCCGCGGCGGCGTCGAAGCTGTTCCTGCGCGCGCAGGTGCGCGACGGTGGGTTGCGCCGGAAACTGACGCCCGACTACGACTTCGGCTGCAAGCGGCCGACGTTCTCCAACCACTACTACCGCACGTTCACGAAGAAGAACGTGAAGCTGGAAACCACGTCGATCGCGCGTATCGAGCCGGACGCCGTCGTCACCACCCACGGTCGGCGTACCGAGATCGACACCCTGATCCTGGCGACCGGCTTCAACCTGTGGGACGTGAACTTCCCGGCCATCGAGGTGATCGGGCGGGGCGGTCGCGACCTCGGAAAGTGGTGGCGGGACAATCGCTTCCAGGCGTACGAGGGTGTCGCGGTGCCGAAGTTCCCGAACTTCCTCACCCTGGCGAGCCCGTACTCGTACAGCGGGCTGTCGTACTTCACCACCATCGAATCGCAGATGGCGCACATGACCCGGCTGTTCACCGAGATGCGGCGCACAGGCGCCGACGTCTTCGAGGTGACCGAGGACGCCAACACCCGGTTCCTGGACCGGATGACCGCGAACCTCGATGACTCCGTCTTCTACGGCGGCAGCTGCGGCACGGCCCGGTCCTACTACTTCAACCAGCACGGCGAGGCAGCGCTGCTGCGTCCGACGTCGACGGCCAACGCCTTCGCGGAGGCGCGGAGCTTCCCGCTGGGCGACTATCGGATGGAGTCGGCGAGCGTGTGAGCGGAGGGGTCGCCTCTGGCGCCGAGTCGAGGACCCTCGGCGCAGTATCCTCGGAGGTCGCCCCACAACCCGAGGATCACCCATGCCTGACATCGACCCCGCCGCGACCGACGCCAACTTCAAACTGCTGCAGACCGACCCGTTCTTCGACGTGGTGGTCGATCTGATTGCCGGCTATCTCGCTTCGGCGTTCGACGACCCGGCCGCGGTGGAGGTGGATCAGTGGACCCTGAGCTGCCTCCCGGACACGAACAAGACCGCCGAACGGGAACGCCTGTTCGCGCTCAACATCGGTCCGATGGAAGTGCTGTACGTGGAGCGCTACACCGAGAACGGCGAGACCGTCGACTTCCGCACCGTGCTGTTCACGTCGCTGTCGGCGCTGCAGCGCAGCACCGGGTACAGCCTCGACGGGCTGGCGATGGCCAACCCGCTGCTGCGCTTCAAGCAGACCGAACACGCCTCCGCGGACGGTGACGGTGTGCTCATCGACTGGTTCCTCTCCGACGAGGGCGCCGACGAGCAGTTCTTCGAGCTGCCGCTGGACGAGACGACGATCCGTCCGCTGGCCGAGCTGCTGGTGAGCAAGGGGCGTGGCCCGTTCGCGCAGTACCACAACCGCTCGTTCGCGCAGCACGTTCTCGATGTCATGAACGAGGATGCCTGACATGGCGATTCGGCTCCCGAAGGTTCTCGGGGCCGATGACGGCGCCGCTGTCGAGGTCCTGCAGAGGTACTTCACCGAACCGCTCGTCAAGACCGGGTACCTGCGCAGTGGCGCACGGTGGGACACCTGGGACTCGACCGGCACCCGCGGGCGAGACGCCGACGTCTTCACGGCGGACGACCTCGTGGCGGTCACGATGCTGTCGGTCGACGTGTCTCCGGACGGCGCGCAGATCCTGTTGCGCGAGCGCGGTGCGGAGTTCGCCGAGCTGCTGGCTGCCGTCGGCCCCGACCGCGACCTCGTCGACGAGGCGGCCGAACCGACCCCCGAGTCTCCGGTGTGCCGGCTCGAGACGGCGCTCTGGACGGTCCCGAGCATCGGCCGCACCGTCGCGTCCAAGCTGATCGCCCGGAAACGCCCGCGTCTGTTCCCGATCTACGACCGAGTGATCGGCGAGGTCCTCGACACCAAGCAGGCGCACCTCGATCCCGTGCGCCGGGCGCTCCGTGCGAACGACGGCGAATTGCACCGGCGACTCGTCTCGCTGCGCGAACAGGCCGGGCTGGACGACGCGGTGCCTGCGCTGCGGATCCTCACGGTGCTCGCGTGGATGCAGCTCAAGTCTCCGCACTGATCTGCGGGCGATGAGTTCCGCGTCCCCGCCCGGTCGATATCTGTGAGATGGATTTCGACGGACGGAGGCACGCATGACTACCGAATACGACCTTGGGCCGGCGTCGATGCAGGTGGCGCGGGTGGCCGACGGGGTACGCGACGAGCACCTCGATCTCCCGACGCCCTGCACCGACTGGTCGGTGGCCGACCTGTTGCGCCACCTGCTCGAGCTGACCGACGCGTTCACGGCCGCGGCCCGCAAGACCCCGTTCCCCGGGGACGGGTCGGCGCGGCCGACGGAACTACCGGCGGACTGGCGGGCGCGGCTCGAACGGCAACTCGATGCACTGCCCGCCGCGTGGCGTGAGCCCGGAGCCTGGGAGGGCGAAGCGGCGGCCGGCGGCGTGACCATGCCCGCCGCCGTCATGTGCACGGTAGCGATCGACGAGCTGGTGCTGCACGGCTGGGACCTCGCGCGCGCCACCGGTCAGCCCTTCGAATCCGATCCGGCCAGCGTCGAGGCGAGCCTGAGCTTCGCGGCCTCGATGTCGGTGCCGGGGGAGGAGGCGGGCCGCCAGGGGCTCTACGGGCCGGTGGTTCCGGTCCCGGACGACGCCTCCGATCTGGATCGGCTCCTCGGATACGCCGGACGCAATCCGCGCTGGGCGCCGTCCGGCGAGATGGTGGGCGACTAGCCGCTGCGACCTTCGGGGATCATGGGTCGGCATGCGGTAGCGCCGAACCCTGATGGAGGAACAGTGTCCGATACCCGGCAGCCGGTGGACTACGGCGACGTGGCGGGTGCGGTCGTCACTGCCCTGCCCGACGCGGGACACCGGGGTGTGAACCGGCTGAGCGTCGCAGTCGTCACCGAGGCGCAGTCCTTCGATGCGCTGCTCGCAGCATTCCGGGGAATCGAGGCGGCCCATCGCAACGACGGCCGCTGCTTCCTGACGCTGGACGACCCGAACCAGTGCCTCTACACGAGCGGCCACGCGCGCGGTAAGCACGATCTGGACGGGGACGTGGAGTACCCGGACGACGAGACCGACGAGGCCGTCCTCGCCTACGACACCGCGGTGTTCGAGTCGGCCCGGGCGGTGCTCACGGACCCGGACCACGCGGTGCGATGGGAGGACGTGTGCGGTTCGCTCGTCACCGCGCCGAGCGACATCGATGCACTGGTCGCGCTCAATCGCGATCCCGGTCTGGTGGTGGACGACGTGCACGTGGTGCAGTGCCTGCCGACCGAGGACGACATCGACCTGCTCGCCGACCTCCCCAACGGCTACTTCGGCGGCGACTGGACGCCGTTCGAGAGTTGTACGGTGGCGCGCCGGATGCGGGAGCGGCACGGGTACGAACTGGCCGGGATCGGCGCGTCCACGCTCGGGTTCCTGAGTGTCCTCGATCCCGAGCAGCGCGACGTCGACGCGCTCATCGCGGACCTGCGGGAGCTGTACGGGCAGCGAGATGCGGACGCCTGGAACGAACTCCGCGCCGTGCTGCGTGGCTCGTCGGTGCTGCTGCTCGGCTACACGGAGAACTTCGCGGACCTCACCGAGTCCTAGATCGAGCCGGCGAACGGCTGCGGGTCAGCCTCCGAGTTCGGAGAACCGCTGCGCGTTCGACTCCTCGGCGGCCTCGTAATTCGCCGCGATCTTCTCGAACACCGACCGCATCTCCTCGACGACGGTGATGTGGTCGGCGAGCGCCTGATCGAGCGGATACTCACCGCCCGACGCCTTCTGCCCGAACTTGCGGGCCAGCGCGACGCCGGACGGCAGGTGGCCGAGGCCGTCGATACGGGCGAGGCGTTTGGCGTCTCGCTGGAGGGTGACCAGTTCGCGGTGCAGTTCGGCGCAGCGGGCCGCGCACCTTTCGGCGACACCGGCCTCGAGGAAGAGTTCACCGGCATCGACCATCGCGCCGAGTTCGCTCCATGACGAGGTCGTCCACATGATCGAGCCCTTTCGTCAGCGAGGCAGGGCCGGTTCGAGAAGCTGTGCGTTCTCGACCGCAAGAGGGCATGGGCTTTCGGACGGTGGCAGGCCCTTCGCGTAGTCGGCCTGCAGCATCAACGTGTCCGGCCCGGCGGCGAGGACGACGTCGCAGTGCTCGTTGCGCTTGTCCGACGTCTCACGAACTGTGAATGCTTCGCGTCCGTTGATTTCGATGGGTGTCACGTCGGTGAATCGCTCATTGGCGAGGATCGAGTCGAGCGGTCGGCCGGTGGCAAAGATCGTGACGAAGAAGGAGACGTCCGGGTCGTTCCAACTGCACAGACTCCAACCCGGCTGCTTGACGTCTTGGATGTCCCGCTCCTCCGACGACGGATCCATCCCCAGGGCGCGCAGCACCTCGTCCGGAATGCTGCACGGATCGAATGCCGGCTCCCCGGCGTCAGCCTTGGGAGTCTCGGCCTGCCCCTCGACGCTGGTCGATCCGCAACCGGCCAGGCCCACGACACTGACCGCCGCGAGAACGGCGACCCCATATCGACCCACTGACCTCACGTTTCCCCCTCGATTCGCTCAGACGACTCGCTCATTGGATCAGACGCAGCGCGCCGGCACCCGGTTCCATCGGATGACCCGCCGCGACGACCAGTGACTCGCACCACCCTTTTCAAAGATACGATCACGATATATCGTGAGTGTGTCGGAAACGATGAAAGGAAGAACCGATGAGGAACATGAATCACCGGCGAGGGCCGGAACAGATGCACGGACACCCCGCGTGGGGTGAGGAGACGGGCCGTCAGCGCCGCCATCACCGCCCCTTCGACGGCGAGGACCCCCGCATGCGCGGTGGTCGGGGCCGGGGTCGCGGACACGGTGGACCCCGCGGACGCGGTGGCATGGGTCGAGCAGGTCGCGGCGACGTCCGCGCAGCCGTCCTGCTCCTGCTGAAGGAGGACTCGATGTACGGCTACCAACTGATGCAGACCATCACCGATCGCACCAACGGTGCCTGGCGCCCGAGCGCCGGCGCGATCTACCCGAAGCTCCAGCAGTTGGAGGACGAGGGCCTGGTGCAGACGACCGCCGAGGGCGGCCGCAAGCTCGTCACCCTCACCGATACCGGACGCGAGTTCGTCGAGCAGAACGCCGAATCCTGGGGCGACCCCTTCGCCTTCGCGGGATCGGGACCCGATCTACGCGGACCGCTCCACGACCTGCACGGCGCCGCCCGTCAGGTCCAGATGTCCGGAACCGCCGAGCAACTCGCTGCGGCGGAGAAGGTACTCACCGACGCCCGACGGGCGCTCTACCTGATCCTGGCCGGCGACGACCAGGACGCGGGCTCAGGCGACACCGCCACGGAGTCGTGAATACCGGCGTGACCGGTCACCCGGTCACGAAAGGCGCTGCGCGCCGAGCGGTTCGAAGTCGAACTCGTTCTCGCCGAACAACTCCGCCGTTTCGGCGCGCAGCACCGTCACCGCCGCATCCAGTGAACGTCCGAGCAACCGCAGCGAGTTCATCCCCTGCGAGCAGTACACCGGGAACTCGCCGTGCTCGTCGCGAGCGGCGGTGTCCCACACCAGCACGTCCCCGTTCTCGCTGATCGCGAAGACACGCAGCGAGTCGATCAGCGACCAGTCGCCGTCCGGTTCGATCATCCAGTCGAACTCCTCTGCCCGGCCGTCGCGGTAGGCCTCCCGCAGCCGTTCGGTGAGAATGCGGCTCCGGGCCTGCCAGCCGTCCGCGTGGCCGTCGAGCACGGGCGGATACACGAGCCACAGACCGAACAATCGGCCCCAGCCGAGACCGCGTACGAAGTCGCGATACGACGCCGGGAATCCGCTGCCGTCGGGAAATGCGTACGACTCCAGCAGGTCGAGGTCGAGGTGCGTCACCGTGGGCGTGCCCTGCACGCGGATCGAGGAGAACTCGGACATACGTCAGCGAATCCCGTCCCGCCGCAAGGCGATCGAGACCGCGGCGGCCCGCGAGTCGACACCGAGCTTGGCGTAGATGTGTGCCAGGTGGGTTTTCACGGTCGCCTCGCTGATGAACAGCCGTTTGCCGAGTTCCTTGTTTGTCAGACCCTCCGCGAGCAGGCTCAGCAACTCCGCCTCCCGTGCCGTCAGGGCCTGGTCGGGGCGTCGCATCCGGTCCAGCACCCGCGAGGCCACCGGCGGCGACAACACGCTGCGGCCGGCCACGGCGCCCCGGATCGCGCCGAAGATGTCCTGCGGCGCAGAGTCCTTGAGCAGATATCCGATCGCGCCGGCGTCGAGCGCGCGCACCACGTCGGCGTCGGTGTCGTACGTGGTGAACACCAACACCGGCTGCTCGGGGCGAGCCGCGCGGATGCGCCGGATCGCCTCCACACCATCGATTCCCGCGCCGAGCGCCAGATCCATCATCACCACGTCGGGGGACCGGTCCGCGGCCATCGCAACGGCGTCCTCGCCGGTGTCGGCCTCACCGATCACCTCGACGTCCGGCTGCGAATCGAGTAGCGCCCGCAGGCCGGCACGCACCACGAGATGGTCGTCGACCAGCAGCACCGAGATCACGACGCGTCCCCGACCGGGATCTGCGCCGCGACCACGGTGCCCTCGCCGGGCGCGCTCTCCACCGAGAACGTGCCGCCGAGGGCCTCGACGCGCTGCCGCATCGCCGGGAGGCCGAACCCACTCGTCTCGCCCACCACGAATCCGGTGCCGTCGTCGAACACGTCGAGGGCGACGGCGTCGGGCAGGTACGTCAGGGTCACCCCCACAGTGTGCGCGTTCGCGTGCCGTCGAATGTTCGACGCCGCGCTCTGCGTGATCCGCAGCAGCGCGTGCTCGACGTCCGACGGCAGTGCGACGGGCTCACCGATCACCCGCAACTGCGCCGACGGCACGTACCCGCGGACGGCGGCCAGCAGGGCGGCGTCGAGTGTCTGCGTCGCGAGGTCGGGGGAGCTGAGGTAGTGGACGAGGTTGCGGGTCTCGGCGAGGTTCTCGCGCAGCGAGCGGGTGGCCACCCGCACCTCGTCGCGGGCCCGTGGCCCGGACCGCTCCCACACCTCGTCGGCCGCCTCGAGGTGCAGCAGCGCGCTGGTGAGGCCCTGCGTGACGGTGTCGTGGATCTCCCGCGCGAGACGCTCGCGCTCGGACAGCACGCCGGCCTCCCGCTCGGTCTCGGCGAGCCGTGACTTGGCGTCGACGAGTTCGCCGAGGAGGCGTTCGCGCTCGGCGCTGTCCCGCTCCACCTGCCCGTAGGCGAGCACGATCAGCGCCCCGGTGCACAGCGGGGCCAGTAGCACCGCCCACTCGGTGCGGCCGCTGAACGACGCGAACTCGATGCCCGCGAACACCGCGAGCACCGCGACGATGAGGTACGCCGCCCAGCGCGGGAACGCGCGTGTGCACAGGAAGAAGATCGGGAACGCCGTCCACGCGAAGCTCGGCGCCAGCCACACCAGCGCCACCCACGACGTCAGCACCGGCCACACCCACGGCTGCCACGCACCGCCGCGCCGCGACAGCACCACGATCTCCGCGTATAGCGCCGCCAGCGCGACGATCAGCCCGGCGACCACGAGCCACCGTCCGCTCACCCCGTGATAGGTCAGGTAGCGGGCCGTCGACGCCGCGAGCAGCACGTAGAACGACAGGTGGATCGCGGCACCGAGCGGTCCGCGAAAGGCGGCGGTGTCCGCGTTTTCCCGGTTGCCCTGCATCGGGCCGATCCTACGGACGCCGCGACGAACCGGGATCGGCCATTCGGATGATCCGACGGTGGCCGCGCGGCCGATGCCGCGAACCCGGCACCGGCGCGAGGGTGGAATCACTCGATTTCCCCCGTTCGAAAGGCCACCGATGAACCTGTCCCGCCGCCTCCCCCGCGCCCTCGCGATCACCGTTCCCGCCGTCGCCCTGCTCGCCGCGACCGCCTGCGGATCCAGCCAGGACTCGACCGCAACGCCGTCCGGCACCGAGGTCGCCCCGGTCGCGATGTCGTCGCAGAAGCCCGGCGACGCCGAGAAGGGCACCGTGTCGGCCGATCGGCTGTCGGTGGCGACCGCCGGCCGCGCCGCGCAGGCCGCACTCGCCAAGTGCCAGGCCGACGGTCTCGGCTTCGTCACCGTCTCGGTCGTCGACCGGTTCGGCAGCGTGCAGGCGATGCTGCGCGGTGACAATGCTGCCGAGCACACCGTCGAGGCCGCGCGGGCGAAGGGTTACACCGCCGCCGCGTTCGGCGCGAACACCAGCGACCTCGCCGGCCGCGTGAAGGGCGACGGCCCGACGATCGCCGACCTGCCCGGCACGCTGTTCCTCCCCGGCGGCGTGAGCGTCAAGGTCGGCAACGCGTCGATCGCCGGGATCGGTGTGGGCGGTGCACCCGACGGCAACGCCGATCAGGCTTGCGCGGCAGCGGGTCTCGCGGAGATCGCCGGCAGCCTGCAGTGAGAGCGGCTGTTCTGGTGGCCGCCGTCGCCCTGACGGCGGCCGCCTGCGGCACCGCCGATGTCGTCGAGACGCCGGCCGCCCCCACACCTCCCGCCGTCACCTCGGCAACCGCGGAAGCCGTGCCGTCCTCCACCCCGGACCTCGAACGCCGCCTCGTCGCGGCCACCAAGGCGAACGAGGTCGCGGAAGCGATCGCGCTGATCGAGGCCGGGACCGACGTGAACGCCAAGGACGCCATCGAGGATTCGGCATTCCTGTACGCCGGTGCGGAAGGCTTGAACGACATTCTCGTCGCGACGCTCGAACACGGTGCGGACGTGCATTCCACCAACCGGTTCGGCGGTACTGCGCTCATTCCCGCGGCCGAGCACGGCCATGTCGAGACGGTCCGCATCCTCATCGACGCCGGCGTGCCGGTGAACCACGTCAACGACCCGGGTTGGACGGCGCTGCTCGAGGCCGTCGTCTACGGCGACGGTTCGGCGCGCTACGTCGACGTCGTGGGGCAACTCCTGGACGCCGGAGCCGACCCGTCGATCCGGGACGCTCGCGGGCTGACGGCGCTGCAGAATGCGCAGGCCCGCGGCCAGCAGGACGTCGTCGCGCTCTTGACCGCGGCCGAGGCGAACTGACGAGTCGTCAGACTTCGCGGTGGGCGAGGAGGTCGGCGATCCGGGCGAACGGTTCGCGGGAGCCGACGGTCACCACCGCGAGGGCCGCGGCGGCTGCGGCGAGATTCTCCGGCAGTGTCGCGGGCTCGACGAGGATCAGCGTCCGTAGCGTCGGAAACGCGAGGGCGTCGGCGGTGAGCGGGGTCTGCCCGTCGACGACGAGCACCCGCGCTGGTCCCGACGCCTGTGCACCGGGGCGGGCTGTGTTCGCCAGTGTGGTGCTCAGGTCGCCGGACAGCGTCACGTACGACACCGCGGTGCGGTAGCCGGACAGGGTGAGTCCCTCGTCGGTGAGCGCCCGGTGCAGCCGCAGCATCGGCATCGCGATGACGACGGTGGACCCGCCCGCCGGTACCACGGTGAGCGGTTCGGGGAGGTCGTCACCACCGAGCACACCGTCGCCGAGTTCCTCCGCGGCGGTGGCCCAGAACGTCCCGTCGGCGACCAGATCGGCGGACACCGTGCGGACGAAATCCAGGAACGTCTGCTCGATGCGCCGCAACGCGGGGTCGCCGGCTCCTCGGGTGTCCCGTAGCGCTGTCGCGTACGCTGCCGCGAGCGCCCCGAGGGCGGGCAGCGATGGGGCGAGCATCTGCTCGGCTCCGGTATGCAGGTCCACCCAGTCGACGCGACCGGCCCGCCGATCGACGCGCAACTCCGTCAGGTCGCCGTCGCGGGCGATCACCGCCGCGCCGTCACCCGCGAACCGAGGATTCGACCACTGCCCCGGGTAGGGGAGCGCGCACACCTCGTCGGTCAGGTGCGCCGTGATGTCGGCGTCGTCGATCACCCGGGATTGCTTTCCGTATCAGACGATTCGGCGTTCAGGCGGGATCCTGGATCCGGGCCCACGGCTTGGCCGCCTCGAGCTCGTAGGCGAGTTCGAGCAGGGTGCGCTCGTCGCCGTGGTTCGCGGAGAAGTGTGACGCCAGTGGCAGACCGGTCGAGGTCTGGTGCAGCGGCAGGGAGATGGCGGGCCCGCCGGTGGCGTTGTTGAGTGGCGTGAAGGCCGCGTAGTTCACCAGGCGCTCGAGAAGGGTGTCGAAATCCTGTGCGGGCGAGAGGTAACCGATCTTCGGGGTGGTGTGACTCAGGACCGGCGACAGCACCACGTCGTAGTTCCGGAACATTCTCGAGTAGGCGTTCGCGCTGCGGCGGAGCCGATAGAGCATGCGGGGCGTCTGCGCCAAGTGCTTGCGGTACAACGCGTCGAGTCCTCGGCTGAGGTTGTCGGTGCCGGTCCGCTCGAACGACGGCCCGAACATGCGCTTGCCGCCGGTGAGGACGGCGAACGACAGGAATCCCCAGTAGAGCCGGAAATCGTTCATGAACGTGGCGTCGACCGGCAGCGTCGCCTCCTCCACGTGGTGGCCGAGCGAATCGAGCAGATCTGCGGTGGCCTGCACCGACTTCCGCGTCTCGTCGTCGGTGGGCACACCCGTCACGGAGTCGACGATCACTCCGATCCGCAGGCGCGCGGAGCCGGCGCCCTCGACGAGCCGGATCGGCGGCTGCTTCGGGTTGCGGAAGTAGCGTTCGGCGGCCGCGTAGAACCGTGCGGAGTCGCGCACCGACCGGGTGACCACGCCCTGGGAGATGATGCGGATCGGCATCGTCTTGTCGGTCGCGTCGGCCACGGTGCGACCACGTGTCGGTTTGAGACCGACGAGTCCGCAAGCGGCAGCCGGAATCCGGATGGAACCGCCGCCGTCGTTGGCGTGCGCGAACGGCAGCGCCCCGGACGCCACCAACGCCGCGGAGCCTCCTGACGACGCCCCCGCCGAGTAGTCGGGATCCCAGGGATTGCGCACCGGATCGGCGTCCTCGTACTCGGTGGATGCGCTGAACCCGAACTCGGGCAGCCTGCTCTTGCCGATCGACACGGCGCCGGTGGACAGGAACTGGTCGACGAAGTCGCTGTTGCGCGCCGCCGGGGTCGGGGTGAACGCCGCGCTGCCGTGCCCGGTCGGCACACCCGCGACGTCCACGTTGTCCTTCACGATCGTGGGGACGCCGGCGAAGACGCCCGGGCGGGGGGTGTCGGCGTGCCGCGCCGCCTGCTCGAAGTCGGCGAACTGGATGCCGTTCAGCGGCCCCTGCACCAGCTCGGCGCGCTCGATCGCAGCCTCGACCACTTCGCGCGCGGACACCTCACCCGACGCGATCCGGGCCGCGACGCCGGTGGCATCGAGATCGCCGAGGGCGTCGTCACGAAACGCATGCACACGCGGAGTGGCCGTCATGTCCGGAGTGTAGGACGAGACGACCTCCGCGGGGAACCGTCGCGAAGCGAATGCTCAGGGCGTGTCGACGCGATCGGCCATGGCGGCGCGGATCGCCCGCATCTCGGTGCGCAGCGAGTCCAGTTCGGAGCGGATGTCCTGCACCTCGTCCGGAGCCTTCTCCGGCTGTGTCGGTTCGGCCGCGGCGGTCTGCTTGGCGGCCCGTTTCCGCGGGCGCACGGGCGGCGGTGTGGGAGCCCCCGACGGCGGCGGTACGAAGCCGTTGAGGAACACCGTCGTGAGCATCTCGGTGAGGGCGTCGATGTCCTGACCGAGGGTGTTGCGGTGCCATCGCACCGACATGAACACACATTCGCGCATCATCCGCTGGAACTCGAAGATGTCTATGCCCGAATTGAATTCGCCGTCCCGGACGCCGGCCTCGACCACGCTGTACCAGGCGTCGTGCGAGGCATCGACCGCGTCGGCGATGTCCGCGTAGCTGGGCAGGGCCGAGAGGTTCGCGAAGTCGTTCTGGTAGATCTCAGTCGCGTACGGGTGCAGGTCGGCGACCTCGAGCGAGGCGCGGACGATGCGCACGAGTCGGGTCCGCGCGCTCTCCGGTTCGGCCACGACCGCGCGGTACCGTTCCACGAGATCGGTCAGAAAGCTGACCAGGATCTCCGAGACGATCGCGTCCTTGGACTTGAAGTAGTGGTACAACGTCCCCGAGTTCAGGCCCACGGCCTCGCCGATCTCCCGGATCGTCGTGGCCGCGATGCCCCGATCGGAGAACAACCGCGCCGATTCGGTCAGGATGACTTCGCGTCGACCCGCTGACGCCACGCTCACTCCTCATTGTCCAGGTATTCGGTTCGACCGAGTACCACCGAAGGCTAGCAGCGGTGAACTGGACGATTGATCGACGAAGCGCTTGCTCGGTGTGGTGGTCAGCGCGGCAGCCCCTTCGCGCCGGCCGGTGCGGGCGTGTACTTGTGCCCCCACACCGCGCCCTCGGTGATCCGGTAGGTGGGCGCGGGGCCCTCGATCCGCTCACCACCCCAACCGATCTCGGTGGCATGGCCGTCGGGGGAGTAGACGTAGAACGACAGCATCCGGTCGTTGGTGTGCTTGCCGAGCGATTGCATCATGGGGATGCCGAGGCTGTCGACACGGTCGAGGGCCTTGCCGACATCGTCGAGGTCCGCCGTCTCCACCATGAGGTGCAGCAGGTTCGGGCCCTCGGCCGGGTTGAGCCCGAGCGTGTGCTGCCGGGGGTTGCAGCCCAGGAAGTAGCTGGTGCCCCCGGGCAGCTCGAGCGAGTTGCGTTCGGCGAATCCCAGGACACCCACGTAGAACTCGTAGGCGGCCTCGGTGTCGACGACGTTCAGGATGACGTGACCCATGCCCTGATCGCCCGTGACGAAGCCGGATCCGTGCGGCAGGTCGACCGGTCGGTGATCGAGCACCGGCCCGTAGAACAACTCCACCCGGTTGCCCGACGGGTCGTCGAACCCCGCGAACCCCGTGACCTGGCGCAGCGCACACTCCTCCGGCGTCCCGGCGTGGGTCTCGATGCCCGACGCCTCGACGCGGGCCACCAGGTCCTTCAGGTCGGTGCGGTCGAGGACCTCGAACCCGACCGACTCCAGGCCGGGCGTCGCGGATTCGGTGACCACCAGTCGCGGCGGGTAGTCGTCCATCCGGTAGTGCTGCGAGCCCGGCAGGGGACCCGCGACGGGCATCATGCCGAGGAAATCGGCCGCGAAGGGCTTCCACCTCGCCGCCGACTCGACGTTCAGGCGCAGGTATCCCAGCGAGAGAACAGGCATTGTGAATTCTCCTCGGATCAGTAGAGGGTGCCGGGGTTCCCGGTGAGCAGGTATTCGCCGTACTCGTGGTCGGAGCGGTCCGGCAGATTGACCGCGTGGTGCTGACCGGCGTGGACGTCGCGCCAGACCGCCTGCAGCGCGCTCGACGTCGCGATGGAACGGGGCCCGCCCACCTGGTAGGCCTTGTCGGCGGCGGAGACGGCGAGTCGCACGGCGGCGATGTGGTCGCGCCGGGTGCGCTGACGGACCCCCATGGACACCTGGTCGCCGCGTTCGACGGCGGCGTAGGCGTCGGCGAGGTTGGCCTGCAGGATCCGGTACGCGGTGTCGACCTCGAAGTCGGCTTCGGTCAGGCGCGCCAGCGTGGCCGGGTGCGGCAACTTGGAAGTGTCGACTGCCAAGCGGGACTTGTGAATTCCCACCGCCTCGTCGAGCACCCGGCGCGACATGCCCACCAGCGGCATCACGACGGCATTGACGAACAATGTGTACCAGGGAAGTCGGAACAGGCCCGCGGGGTTCACCTCGTTGCCGGGGTAGCGCTCCGCGTAGAGGTCCGCGACGTCGAGCACGCGGTGGTCCGGTACGAAGGCGCCGTCGACGACGATGTCGTTGCTGCCGGTGCCCGCCAGGCCGGACGTGAACCAGACGTCGTCGATCGTGTAGTCGGCGCGGGGGAGCAACAGATGCACCTGCTGCCCGGTGCGGCGCCCCTCCGCGTCGAGGACCATCGCGCCGACGAACACCCAGTCGCAGTGGTCGCTGCCCGACGAGAAGCCCCACCGCCCGGTCAGTTCGAAGCCACCGGGCACGATGCGGGCGGTGCCGGCCGGGCTGTACGACGAGCTGATCCACGCGTCGGGATTGTCGCCCCACACGTCGTGCTGCGCCCGGTCCGGGTACAGGCCCAGATGCCACGAGTGGACGCCGACGACGCCGGTCACCCAACCCGCCGAGCTCGACAGCCGGGCGATCTCGTGCATCGCGGCGTTGAAGACCCCGGGGCCGGACTCGAAGCCGCCGTAGCGTTTGGGCTGGAGGAGTCGCATGATGCCCGCGTCGCGCAGGATCTTGGCGGAGTCGTCGGAGAGCCTACGCTGTTCGACGCAGTCGGTTTCGAGGTCGCGCATCCGGTCGCCGGCGGCCAGGACCGAATCGATGGCTTCGTGCTGAAACTGCATGGTGAAGAGCACCTTTCGTCAGCGGGGAGCGGGAGACCTAGCGGGTGAGGAAGTCCGTGACCAGTGACTCGAAGTCGTGCTTGCGCTCGACCTGGGCCCAGTGCCCGCACTCGCCGAGGATGTGCAGGTCCGCCTTGGGCATCCGCCGCAGAGCGAACAGGGCGCCGTCCGGCGGCAGCATGCGATCGTCGCGTCCCCACGTCACCAGCGTCTTGTGCGGGATCTCGTCGGTGCGCGCCCACAGCGGTGCCTTGCCGGGCAGCCCGAGCGATGCCATCACCGCGCGCATGCGTTCGATGGCCCGCGGCGCGGTGGCATTGGCCCAGCGCTCGTCGAGCAGCTGCGGCGTGATCGTCGCCGGGTCGTACACCATCGAGTCGACCCACGCCTCGAGCGCCTCGCGGGTCGGGTCCACCAGGAAGGCGTTGAGGCGGCGCGCCCCCTCGCTCATCATCGGACCGAGCAGCGGTGCGTACAGGCCGCCCGGGCCCATCAGTGCCATCCGCTCGACCCGTTCGGGGGCGAGCGCTGCCGTCTCGAGCGCGACCCAGCCGCCCATCGAGTTGCCCAGCAGGTGCGCCTTCTCGATGCCGAGGTCGTCGAGCAGCGTGACGATCGTTTCCGCGGCGATCTCGGGGTACGGCCGGTCGTACGTCATGTCCGGGCTCGCACCGAATCCCGGCATGTCCACGACGATGGTGCGGAAGTTGCGGGCGAAGACCGGCAGGTTCTTCGAGAAGTTCGACCACCCGGACACGCCCGGTCCGGACCCGTGCAGCAACACGAGGGGGTGGCCCTCGCCGGCCTCGTGGAAGTGCAGCTTGTCGGTCGAGGAAGGGCCGCGGGTGGTGCCGGCGTAGTCGAGCGTGTCCATTCTGGTCCCATCTTCCGTGCGCTCTCATCGGCGGCGCAAGAAGCCTTGAGCGCGAACCGATCTCGGTGACAGTTCGAATCCTGATGTTGGGTCGTGAGCCTACGGTCACCCTGGAGATCAATCAAGCGATTGAGTGAGATTGGTTCGCCGATGTTCCGCTACGTAGGATGTTCGGGCATACGAAGACAAGTATTCGGTGATCCGAAACTCGAGCTAGTCTGGCGGCGGCCCATCGACGAAAGGTGATCAGACATGCCCGGTTACGTTCTTCCCGACCTCGCCTACGACTACGGGGCGCTCGAACCCGTCATCTCCGGCGAGATAATGGAGTTGCATCACGGCGCACACCACGCCGCGTATGTGAGGGGAGCGAACACCGCTGTGGAACAGCTTCACGAGGCTCGCGCGTGCGGCGACTACTCGGCGCTCGCCGGGCTCGAGCGCGCCCTCGCCTTCAACCTGTCCGGACACGCGCTGCACTCGATCTTCTGGCGCAACCTGTCGCCCACGGGCGGTGACCGACCGGACGGCGAACTGGCAGCCGCGATCGACGAGTTCTTCGGAAGCTTCGACGGTTTCCGGGCCGAGATGTCCTCGGCGACGGCCACGGTGCAGGGGTCGGGTTGGGGCGTACTGGCCTGGGATCCGGTGGGCATCCGTCTCGTGGTGCATCAACTGCACGACCACCACACGAACTTCGCAGTCACCAGTACGCCGTTGCTCGTGTTCGACGCCTGGGAGCACGCCTTCTACCTGCAGTACCGGAACGTGAAGGCCGACTACATCGATCGACTGTGGTCGCTCGTCGACTGGTCGGACGTGGGACGCAGGTTCGAGGCGGCGCGGGCCGGACGCGGGTTCGACCTCCGGGAGGCGATCGGCGGTGAGTGAACGCCTGGTCGATCGCGTCCACGCGATCAACTGGAACCGGCTGCCCGACCCCAAGGATGCCGAGGTCTGGGACCGGCTCACCGGCAATTTCTGGCTGCCCGAGAAGATTCCGCTGTCCAACGACCTGGCGTCGTGGGAAACGCTCACCGACACCGAGCGCGAGATGACCATCCGGGTGTTCACCGGGTTGACGTTGCTCGACACCGCGCAGGCCACCGTCGGAGCCGTCGCGATGATCGCCGACGTCGTCACCCCGCACGAGGAGGCCGTCCTGACGAATATGGCGTTCATGGAGTCGGTGCACGCCAAGAGCTACAGCTCGATCTTCTCCACGCTGTGCTCGACCCGGCAGATCGACGCGGCGTTCGAATGGTCGGAGCGCAACCCGCACCTGCAACGCAAGGCGCAGATCGTCGTCGAGTACTACCGCGGCGACGACGCCCTCGCCCGCAAGGCGGCGTCGGTCATGCTCGAATCGTTCCTGTTCTACAGCGGCTTCTACCTACCGATGTATTGGGCCGGCCGCGGCAAGCTCACCAACACCGCCGACCTGATCCGCCTGATCATCCGGGACGAGGCGGTACACGGGTACTACATCGGATACAAGTGCCGGAAAGCGCTCGAACAGCTCGACAGGGGTGCGCGTGACGCGCATCGGCGCTACACCTACGAGCTGCTGCAGAAGCTCTATGCCAACGAGGTCGCGTACGCCGCCGATCTGTACGACGAAGTGGGATGGACGGCAGAGGTCCTGTGCTACATGCGGTTCAACGCGAACAAGGCACTCGCCAACCTCGGCTACGAGCCGTTGTTCCCGGCATCCGAGTGCGAGGTGAATCCGGCGATCCTGTCGGCATTGGATCCCGGGGCCGGAGAGAACCACGACTTCTTCTCCGGCTCCGGCAGCGCCTACGTCATCGGCAAGCAGAAACCCACCGAGGACGCGGACTGGAACTTCTGAATTCTCAGGCGGCGCGGCGCAGTTCCGCACGCAGGTGATGCGTCATCGGCACGTCGTCGAACGCTATCCACATGTCGTACGCGAGGACCGAACCGTCCTCGCGAAGCTCGAAACGGCGCCGGATCTCGTGAACCGGCTTGGCGTCCGGTGACGCGTCGAGCGCGTGCGACGCGAAGGCGAGGACCCCGTCGGACGGGGTGGCACGGTGGATCTCCACGAAACCGGTGGGCTGCGCCACCAGAAGTTCGACGGCGTCGCCCGCGCGGCGCAGGTAACCGGTTTCCGTGTGCATCGGCATGCCACCGCCCGGCTTGCGGGTGCGGGACCGGTAGAACAGGAACGGCTTTCCGCTGGGCGCGAGTTCGATCTCCTCGTCGTAAGCGAAGTCGTCGATCGTGGGGTAGTGGCCGGAGCCGGCGCCCACCCAGCGTCCGGCGAAGGCGGCGAGATCGCCGAGGGGCGCGAGCAGTTCGGACTTCGTCTGATCCATGCCGTCAGTCTAGGAAGTGCGCGACGGATCGACCTGTTCGGCGGGGGCGGTGGCGCGGCCCTTGGTCAGGCGCCGGATGCCGGCACCCGCGACGGCGACCGCGACCACCGCACCCGCGGTGATCGGGCCTGCGGGGCTCTCCGGGAAGAGGCCCTCGAGCACGAGCCATGCGCCGAACGCGAAGAACAGCACTGCCGCACCGATCCGCACGAAGGCTTCGGGCAGGTGCTTGCCGAGCAGTGCGCCGATGACGATCGCGAGGGCGTCGGCCGCCACCATGCCGATGGTCGACCCGATCCACACGCCCACCCAGTCGTTGTCGGCCGCGAGAGTGACGGTGGCGAGCATCGTCTTGTCGCCGAGCTCGGCGAGGAAGAACGCCGACGCGACGGCGAGGAACGCCGATCCGGTGACCTTGCGGGCCTTGTTCTCCTCCTCGTCGGACAGGCTGTCGCCACGCAGTGTCCACAAACCGAAGATCACGAAGGCGATGCCGCCGACGATCGAGATGGCGGTGGTGGGCAGCGCGGCGCCCAGGAAGTGGCCGACGCCGACCGAGACCAGGTGCACGACGGTGGTGGCGACGGTGATACCCGCGATCACCACCCACCAGCGGTAGCGCAGGGCGAACGTCATCGCCATGAGCTGGGACTTGTCGCCCAGTTCGGCGACGAAGATGACACCGAAACTCAACAGGATCGCGGCCAGCAAGTCGAACCTCCTCCGGATTTCTCGTTCTCGGAGGATGTCGGGAAACCTTCCTCCGGCCCCGAACGCGGCGCGTTCGCAGGCCGAAGGTCTCGCCCACCGGCACAGAACCGGTTCGCTGAGCCGGGCGGGCACTTCGCAGCGCCGGCCAGTATGTCGACCCAACGATTGGGGGCTACTCCCCTTCGCTGAGGCAACGATAGCCGCGAATCAGTGAAAGTGCAAAGGCGACAGTAAGTTTGGAACCCCGAACTTTTCTCTTTCGGCGGTAGTCACGCCGCGAGCAGCATCGCCAGAATCGCGGTGTCGGGATCGCTGATCGGATCGATTCCCACCCGCGAAATCATCGATGTGACAGTGCCGTCCGCCTCCGCCTCGACCCACGCGGCCCGATGCTCGAGCCCCAGATGCGGTAGTCCCGGCAGGAGGACGCAGCCCGACGCCGCCCCGGCACACTCCGGCAGCGACGGCACCGTCTCGCCCGGGGGATGCAACATCATCAGTGCGGGCGGCTGGTGCGCGGCGAAGCGGCCGGGAGGCAACGCGGAGTCGCCGAGGACCGGCCCCTCGGCAATGATCAAACCGACCGTTCCCGGTGCCGGATCGTCGGGCAGTTCCTCCCGCGCCCCGAACACCGTCGACGTGGGCAGCAGGCCGGGGAGCGACGCGATCCGGACCGCGAGCGCCAGCAACTGCGCCCATTCCCTCGTGGTGTCCGGCCAGCGCCCGGAGATCACGAAGCCGCGCAGGTCTCCCGAGGCGTGGAACGGCGCGATCCCGACGAAATCGTTCTCGTTCATCCCGGCCTCGATTCTCCCGCGCGGTGTCCGTCGACGACGGGAGCGCCGGGTGGGCCCGATGGTCGGGCCCGCCCGGCGCGCATCGTCACACCTCGTTGGGTCCTACGAGCATGCGCCGCGGTCCTGCTGGCACACAAGGGGTCTCGAGTGCCAGCAGCGGGCGACCCGGAGTGTCAGAGGCCCGCGCCGGGCGCCGCGACGCGCAGACGCCGGATCGCGCCGCCACCGATCCGCAGAGCGTCCTCCGGAACCCACGTGTCCGCGGTGCAGACGAAGAGGTCCCGCCCGTCGGCGCCACCGAGGGCAACCGCGTACGGGTGCGGCACCGGGACGCGATCGAGCACCGTGCCTTCCGCGCCGACCCGGATCACCTCCTCGCTGAACGGCGACGCCACCCACACGGACCCCTCGGCGTCCAGCGCGATGCCGTCCGGCATGACCCGCGGATCGTCGAATTCGATCAGCGCGCGTCGGTTCACGAGACTGCCGTCGGCCTCGATCGTGAACGCGGTCAGGCGGGCCGGAGTCGCACGGGTCTCGGCCACGATCAGCGTGGAACCGTCTGGAGTGATTGCCATACCGTTCGCGAACAGCATCTCCGTCGCCACGACGTGAGCGGTGCCGTCGGCCTCGACCATCGCCAGATCGGCCGGGAAAGGGGGCTCCGGAGGCGCGCTGGCGTCGCCGTAGTTGCCGACGTACGCGCGTCCGCCGGCGTCCACCACCATGTCGTTGAGGTGCCACGAAGCGATGCCGTGCAGGTCCGCGTGCGGGCTCAGCGCTCCGTCGCCGCCGACGCGGTAGAGCCTGCGCTCCTCCACCGACGCGACCACGAGGTCGCCGTCCGGCAGGAACCCCAGACCGGCGGGCTGTCCGGGCACCTCGACGACGCGTTCGACATCACCGGTGGCGGGATCCAGGCGCAACACCACGCCCCGGTAGATGTCGGAGAACCACAGCCGCCCGTCCCGCCACCGCGGGCACTCGGGAAACGCCAGGCCGGTGACGAGGGTATCGAGTGTGATGTCCGCCATAGCGGCCACCTTACCCAGTGAGCGCTTGTTCGACGAGGCGGAGCAACCTCCCAGGTTCAGCCCAGGTTTACTCGAGGTTTACCCGTTGGACTGGTGCAGCCCCCGACAGAAAGGCTGCACCGACCATGTCATCACCCGGGTCGCGCGGAACCGACGCGCCCTCCGGCTACCTCCGGACCGCCAGCTCGCTGCACGCGTTCAACCGCTACGAGATCAAGTATCTGGCGGCGGAGCGGGACGTGCCGCGGCTGCGGGAGGCGCTCGCCGCCCACATGGCGTCCGACGAGTTCAGCCCCGTGGGCGGGTACCCCGTCACCAGCCTCTACTACGACACCCGGAACCTGCGGTTCTACTGGGAGAAGATCGAGGGCCTGCGGTTCCGGCGCAAGCTCCGCGTGCGCCTCTACGGCCCGCCGTCCGAGGCGACGGACGAGTCCCCGGTGTTCGTCGAGATCAAACAGCGGGTCAACCGGGTGACGCAGAAGCGTCGAATCCGGGTGCCCTACGCACAGGCCCGGCTCCTCTGCGACGAGCGGTGGCCGATCGAGCACGACGACCGGCAGCGTGCCTTCGTGGGCGAAGTTTCCACCCTCGTCGGCAATCTCGACCTGGTGCCGACGGTCACCACGGGATACCTGCGGGAGGCCTTCGTCGGAACCGAGGCCGATCTGGGTCTGCGTGTGACGATCGATCATCGGGTGCACGGCCGCGACCGGGACTTCGGCTTCGCGTCGACATCCGAGAACCGCTTCATCATTCCGCCGCACCTGTGCATCGTCGAGATCAAGGCCAACGAGCGCGTGCCGTACTGGGTCACCGACCTCACCGCGCGACTCGACATGTCGGTGGCGCGGATCTCCAAGTACTGCCAGAGCGTCGAGGCCTTCGGTATGGCACCGCGAGCGCGCATGCACGGGCTCCCCGAAAACCTCACCACCACACCAGCTGACGTGTTCGACGATCAGCTCGCACCGACGGGAACACGATGAACTTCGACCTCCAGGACCTCAGCGGCACCTTCTCGACCCTCGACATCGTCGTATCGCTGTCGTTGTCGTTCGTGCTGTCCGCGATCATCGGCTGGGTCTACCGGCTCACCCACAAGAACGTCTCCTACAGCCAGTCCTACGTCCAGACCCTCGTGATGGTCGGCATGGTCATCAGCCTCATCATGCTGGTGGTCGGCTCCAACATCGCCCGGGCCTTCGCCCTCGTCGGCGCGCTGTCCGTCGTGCGATTCCGCAACGCCATCAAGGAAACTCGTGACGTCGGCTTCATCTTCCTGGTGATGGCGATCGGCATGACGACGGGTACGAGATTCTACGTACTCGCGATCGCCGCCACCGTCGCGATCTGCCTCGTGTTGGTGCTGATGAGCCGGTTCAACTGGTTCAAGCTCGACGTCCAGCGTCAGGTCGTCAAGGTCCAGGTGCCGCCGGAGCCCGGCTACACCGCGGTGGTCGAGGACATCCTGGTCCAGTTCACCAAGGAATTCGAGCTCGTCAGCACCGAATCGGTGCGCGCCGGAGCCCTCACCGAGCTGTACTACACCGCGCAACTGAAGGCCGGGAAGAAGCCGTCCGAGCTGATCGCCGCGCTCAGTGACGTCAACACCGGTCAGCGCGTCACGGTCCTGACCGGATACGACCAGACCGACATCTGATGACCGCCGAAACAGGTTCGGGCAGAGGCGGTCCGCCCCGTCGGCTGCGCCACCGGATTCCGGTTTCGCTGCGGCAGCACTGGCCGATCGTCGCAGTGTTCTGCGCGTTCGTCCTGGTCGCCACCACGGTCTTCGGGTCCACCCGGGTGCGCCCCTACATCACCGGGAACGCGAGCGTCATCGCGTCGGACATCACCGAGAACATCGCCGGCACCGTCGACTTCTTCGACACCGAAGAGGAACATTCGGTGAATATCGAGTTCTCTCAATCGGACTACGACCGGATGATCGCCACGTACCAGAACGAGGGCGAGAAGGAGTGGATCACCGCCGACATCACCGTCGACGGCACACTGATCACCGACGTCGGCGTGCGACTGAAGGGCAATTCCACGTTGACGGGCCTGCGCGCCACCACCGGCGGGCCCGGCGGCGACCGTCCCGAAGGCATGCAGATGCCGGAACTGCCGGAGGGCATGGAACTTCCGGACGGCATGGAACTTCCGGAGGGGTTCGCTCCGCCCGGCGGCGGTGGCCCAGGCGGCATGGTGTCGCTGTCGGCGGACGACCCGACGTCGCTCCCGCTGCTCGTCCGCTTCGACAAGTACGTCGAGGGCCGGGCATACCAGGGCATGACCGAACTGTCGGTTCGTCCGGGATCACCGGTGCTCAACGAGGCGACGGCGCTCTCGCTCACCGCAGAGTCCGGGCAGGCGACACAGCGCTACAGCTACGCGACGTACTCGGTGAACGGTGGTGCGACGCAGACACGTCTGCTGCTCGAGCACCCCGACGACGGCTACGCCAACTCGCTGTTCGACGACCCCGGTGTGCTCTACAAGGCCGACGCGAACTCGTCGTTCACGTACCAGGGCGACGACCAGACGACGTACGCCGACCAGTTCACCCAGGTGAACGGGCAAGGCTCGCAGGACCTGCAGCCGATCATCAGTTTCCTGAAGTGGATGGACGGCGCGAGCGACGACGAGTTCGCCGCACACCTGGGCGATCACGTGGACGTCGAGTCGTTCGCTCGCTACGTCGCGACACAGAACCTGCTGGTCAACAGCGACGACATGGCAGGGCCCGGACGTAACTACTACCTCTGGTACGACCTCGGATCGAAGAAGTTGACGGTGGTCTCGTGGGATCTCAACCTGGCGCTGTCGTCGAACTCGACTGCAGGTCCGCATGATTCGATCGGGATGGGCGGGATGGGCGGCATGGGCGGACCACCGCCCGGCGCCGCGACCGCCGCGGGCGACGCCACCGGCCGGCCCCAGCAACGTCAGGGGCTGACGCAGGGCGGGGCGGCGCAACGTGGAGCCGCGCCGCAGGGTGGTGCGGCGCCACAGGAGGGTCCTGCGATGGGCGGTGGTATGCGGACGGGCAACGCCCTCGAGGAACGGTTCCTCGCATCCGCCGCGTTCACCGGGATCTACGAGAACGCCTACCGGGAGTTGTACGAGCAGCTGTTCGCCAGCGGCCGGGCCGTCGAATTGCTCGACGACATCGCCGCGTCCGTGCCGACGAGCGACGGACTCACCGCCGATGCCCTCGCCGAGCAGGTCGAGACGCTGCGGGCGCGCCTGCAGGCCCGCACCGATGCCCTCGCCGACAACGCGGTCATCGCCTCCGGCTAGTCCCCCCCGGCCGGCTCCCGCGTTTTGCGCACTTGTCGCGCTCCCGGACCCCGAAAACTCGCGATAAGTGCGAAAAACGCGAGGGGGAGGGGCGGGAAGGAGGGGCGGGAAAGGGAGGGGGAAGGCGTGGAGTCCAAAGCGCGACGGCGCCGCGCCCCGAGTGGTCGGGGGCGGCGCCGTCGGAGGTTCCGGAGCGCTGACGCGCGTCGGGTCAGGCCGGGACGATGAGTCCGGCGGTCTGGGTGCGTGCCTTGGCGAAGCGGTCGGCGACGTCGGCCCAGTTGACGATGTTCCAGAAGGCGTTGACGTAGTCGCCCTTGACGTTCTGGTAGTCGAGGTAGAAGGCGTGTTCCCACATGTCGAGCATGAGCAGGGGGGTGAGGCCGATGCTGATGTTGCCCTGCTGGTCGTAGAGCTGGACGATGATCAGGCGCTGGCCGATGGAGTCCCAGGCGAGGATGGACCAGCCGGAGCCCTGGATGGCGTTGGCGTTGGCGGAGAAGTGGCTGCGGAAGGCGTCGAAGCTGCCGAACTGGTCGTCGATGGCGGCTGCGAGTTCGCCTTCGGGCTTGTCGCCGCCTTCGGGGCTGAGGTTGTTCCAGAACACGGTGTGGTTGGTGTGTCCGCCGAGGTGGAAGGCGAGGTTCTTCTCGTGCAGGTTGACCACGGGGGCGAGGGCGTCGGCTTCGCGGAGCTCGGCGAGCTTGTCGAGGGCGGTGTTGGCGCCGGCGACGTAGGCGGCGTGGTGCTTGTCGTGGTGGAGTTCCATGATCTTGCCGGAGATGTGGGGCTCGAGGGCGGCGTAGTCGTACGGCAGATCGGGCAGCGTGTAGACAGACACGAGAATCCCTTCTTTGCGGGCGTGGCGCCCTGACGTGTGTATTCGTGAATCGTGCTCGGGGATAACCCAATCTCATTGGTACACCTTGTGCAACCAGACCGCTCAGGTGGGAATCCCTCACAAAAAAGTTCGGCGACCCTTAACTTGGCTTGTTTTGCGTGTGGCGGACATTACGGTCGGCGGGCGAAATTGGAACGCGATGTGAACGGAACACTAATATCGAGCGGTGCCTTCCGTGACGCCCGCTTCATCCCCGGGGGTCGAGAGGGCGCCACGTGTCGAATTGACCGGGGCAAATCTCCTGCGCGCCATCGCGGTGCTCGCCGTCATCTATTCGCACATCTCCTTCTATCTGATCGACGATCTCGGTGACGGCTGGTGGCTGATCGACGGCGTCTACGCGGTGTTCGTCGAGGGCCTCGGGCTCAATCAGCATCTCTCGTTCGTCGGCGTTGCGATCTTCATGATGCTGACCGGTGCGGTGATCACCAGATCCGCGATCCGGCACGCGCCCGGCCGATTCCTGGTCGACCGGATCGGCCGCCTGCTCCCCGCGTTCTGGGTAGCGATCGCGGCCGCGATCCTGCTGGTCCGCTTCGGTATCAACGGGATGTTCAGCGGGCAACAGGGCGTCTCGAACGTCGAGGCCGCACTCAGTTTCGTGCTCGGCGGGTTCTTCCTCAAACCCGAGGTCGCGGTCCTCGGGGTCACCTGGACGCTCGTCGTGCAGGTGCTGTTCTACGTGTACTGCGTCGCGATGCGCCCGGTGCTGCGGACGCGGCCCGTCGCCGTCCCGCTCGTCGGCGCCGCGGTGTGCGCGCTGGTGCTGCTCTACAACCTCTACGCGCCACACCCGTACACCGTGCCGATGCTGTCGAAGGTCGCCGCCACGCTGCCGGCCGTCTTCCTCGGACAGCTGATGTACCTGTGGTGGGCGCGGCTGACGACCTGGCGCTGGATCATCGTCGGCGTCCTCGCGCAGATCGAGGTGGTTCGCCTCGCCACCGACATCCGGGTGTACTGGGCCGGCGACCGCTACCTGTGGACGATCACCGCGGTGACCGTGCTGGTGGTGGCGCTCGGGCGGTGGCGCGGGAGCCCGACGCGCTGGACGGTCGTCCGCTGGACCGCGACCCGCAGCTACGCGATCTACCTCGTGCACACGCTGATCCTGTACCGCGTGTACGAGAACGCCGTGGGCCCGCTCGGCCGCACCGGCGCGGTCGTCGCCTTCCTGGTGGTCACGGCACTGGTGTCCGAGGCGCTGTACCGGTGGGTCGAGGTGCCGGCCGCACGGTGGCTGGCCCAGCGCACGAGGCGCTCCGAGCCCGTAGGCGGACAGGTCGACGACCAGGTGGCGTCACGCGACCGCGCGTAGCATCGTCCTATGTCTTGGTTCGATGACCTCGTCGCCCGCGCCGGTACGAAATCCGTGATGGTCACACCGGATCAGGCGCTGCCGGGACGCGACGCCCCGATGCCTGTGCCCGACGCCCACTACGTCAACGGACACCCGTTGCAGCCCCCGTTCCCCGACGGCATGCAGACCGCCGTCGTCGGCATGGGCTGTTTCTGGGGTGCCGAGAAGGAATTCTGGGAGCTGGACGGGGTGTACTCCACTGCCGTCGGCTACGCGGGCGGTTACACGCCCAACCCCACCTACGAGGAGGTCTGCTCGGGCCGGACCGGACACACCGAGGTGGTGCTCGTGGTGTTCGACCCGGAGAAGATCTCGTACGAGGGCATTCTCAAGCAGTTCTGGGAAAACCACGACCCGACGCAGGGCATGCGTCAGGGCAACGATCACGGCACGCAGTACCGCTCGGTGATCTACACCGGATCGGACGAGCAGGCGGCGACGGCTCGGGCCACCGCGGAGGCGTTCGCCAAGCGCCTCGCAGCCGCGGGCTACGGCGAGATCACCACGGAGATCGCGCCGCTCGGCGCCTTCTACTATGCCGAGGACTACCACCAGCAGTACCTCGCCAAGAACCCCGGCGGGTACTGCCCCGTCCACGCGACCGGCGTGAGTTGTCCTGTGGGACTGGGCGCCTGAGAATCTCGCTCGCAGCGCCACGTGGGGCCGGTGCCGTCGTATCGGCACCGGCCCCACGTGTGGCGGTGCTCAGGCCACCGCGACCGGCTCCCGCTCGGCGGTCTCGGCCGCGGTCTGCGCCGCGACCCGCTCGGTGATCTCGTTGCGGCGGCGGTGCAGCGTCAGCACCACGACGATCGCGACCAGCGCCGACGCGGCGGAGATGAGGTACGCGACGCTCATGGCGCCGTCCGTGTAGAAGCCGTAGCCGTCGACGACGGTGGCGACGTTCGAGTTCAGCACCGTGAACGCGATGACCGGCATGACCGACGCGATCAGGGTCTGCGACGCCTGCACCATGCTCGACATCGACGCCTGGACCGACGGCGGCACCGACGCGATCGTGAGGTTCGGGACGGAGGCGGTGAGGGCGCCCATGCCGAGACCGAACAGCAGGATGCCGAAGAGGACCTCGACCTTGCCGACGTGCCAGAACGCGGTGACGACGGACGCGAGCATCATCAGGCCCGCACCGCCGGCCAGCGTCAGCGTCGGGAACGTGGTGCGCAGCATGCGTCCGACGGTGATGCCGGCGATGACGCTGCCGAGACCCATCGGGATCTGGAGCAGGCCGACGCTCTTGGCGTCGACGCCGAAGCCGTAGCCCAGCCCGAGCACGGCCGGCGTCATGCACATGAGCGGGATGAGCGTCGCGTACAGCGACATGGTGCCGTAGGCGAAACCGGCCGAGAGGCAGATGCGCAGCATCGGGCCGCGGCGGAAGAAGCGCAGGTCGACGATCGGGTCTGTGGTGCGCAGCGCGATCGGCACCCAGGCCGCGATGACGGCGACACCGCCCAGGATCAGCAGCAGTGTGCCGCCGTCGGTCCACCCCCACGAGGGGCCGAAGCTGACGCCGGCCAGGATCGCGGCCAGGCCGCCACCGAGGAGGGCGGCCCCGAGGTAGTCCAGGCGCGCAGTGCTGCGGACCGGCGACTCGGGGGTGGTGAGCAGGACCAGCGGCGCGAGCACCACGAGGGCGATGAGCAGGAACCAGAAGAGCGAGCGGAAGCCCCACGCGTCGACCAGCAGGCCGGTGATGAAGGGCGACGGGATTGTCATCAGGCCCATGCCGCCGGCCGCGATGCTGACCGCGAGCGCGAGGGTTCTGGGCGGGAAGACGTCTCGCATGAGTGAGAAGCCCAGGAACATGCAGGCGATGAGGACACCGAACAGGCCGCGGCCGATCACGAGGACCAGGAAGCTGGGGGCGACCGCGGACGTCAGCGCACCGGCCGCGGCGATGGCCATGCTGATCAGGAACACCTTGCGTTTGCCGTGGATGTCGGCGAGCTTGCCGGCCAGCGGGCACGCCACGGCAGCAGCGAGCAGGTATGCCGTCGTCACCCAGGCGACCTGATCGGTCTGGAAGTGTTCACCGATCGGCATCATCGCGACCGCGGCCATCGTCGAACTGAGCGAGACGATTTCGAGGACGAGAGCGATCGAGACCAGGGACAGGACGAGCCGCGGGGTCCAGCCGCTTCCGAAGACGGCGCGCGGGTTGGTGGCCGCGGTGCCGAGAGTTCCTGACATGTAACGCCTTTCTGCGATGTGTGGTCCGAGTCACACGAGTGACGCCCCATTACAGATGGCGTGGGCGCGATCACAGATAGCCGTCTCGTTCAACGGAACACTTGTTTTCGGGGAAGCCCGAAACAGCGAAGTGCACACCCGGTTTCGGCCGGGTGTGCACTTCGCTGGGGGTGTGGACGCCGCAAACATGCTGCGGCCGTTGTCATGTCCGATTCATGCAGTTTTCGGTCGAACGTTTGTTTGTCGGATCAGCCGATCTGGGACATGACGTCCGACGCGACCAACTCGAGGTGGTCGAGATCGGCGAGGTCGAGCGTCTGCAGGTAGATGCGCTGCGATCCGGCCTCGCGGTAGCGGCCGATCTTGTCGACGAGTTCGGCCGGGGTGCCGGCCAGTCCGTTCTCCCGCAGTTCGTCCACCTCGCGCCCGATCTTCGCGGCGCGACGCGCGATCTCCTCGTCGGTACGACCGCAGCACAGCACCAGCGCATTGGAGTAGACGAGCGAATCGGGGTCACGGTCGATCGCCGTGCACGCCGCCCGGACGCGTCCGAACTGCGCCACGGTGTCGTCGATCGACACGAACGGCAGGTTGAACTCGTCGGCGTAGCGGGCCGTCATCGCGGGGGTGCGCTTCTTGCCCATGCCGCCCATCACGATCGGCGGGCGCGGGGACTGTGCCGGCTTCGGCAGCGCGGGTGAGTCGGTGATCGGGAAATGCCTGCCCTCGTGGGTGAACGTCCGGCCCACGGGCGTCTCCCACAGTCCGGTGATGATCGTGAGCGACTCCTCGAGACGGTCGAAGCGCTCCCCGAGGGACGGGAACGGAATGCCGTACGCCCGGTGCTCCTCCTCGAACCAGCCCGCGCCGAGGCCCAACTCGATTCGCCCGCCGCTCATCGCGTCGACCTGGGCGACCGAGATCGCGAGCGGGCCGGGGTAGCGGAACGTGGCCGAGGTGACCAGGGTGCCCAGGCGGATCGTCGACGTGTCCCGGGCGAGTCCGGCGAGCGTGATCCACGCGTCGGTCGGGCCGGGCAGCCCCTCGACGTTCATCGCCAGGTAGTGATCGGACCGGAAGAACGCGTCGTACCCGCACTGTTCGGCGGTCTTCGCGACCGCGAGGAGATCGTCGTAGGTGGCGCCCTGCTGCGGCTCGGTGAAGATTCTCAGGTCCATGCAGTCCACTGTGCCGCACCGGGGAGTGTGACGTGCGTCGGTGTCGGAAAGGTGGAGGGAACCGATTCGGGTGCCACCGCGTCAGAGCAGATGTCGGGATGGGAGCGTCCCGGCGGAGGGGGGAGGCCGGGCCGGAATCAAGGGGCGGGACGTGGGCACGCGTCCCGGGTGGGAAGTTCCGGTCCGTGCCGGCTCGCGGCAATCCGCAGAGGGGGTGATCCACACAGGCTGTGGATTGCCGCGAGTCCCACGGTGCACAGTTGTCAGCAATGCACTCACAGCACGGCGCTGACCTGTGGATGATCGCCCCGAAGGTTGTTCAGAACTGTGGATGAGCCTGTGGAAACTGTGGATAACTCCTCAGTGCAAGTGGTACAGGTCACATTTCAATGGTCATTTGTAGGCTGTGATCTCCGCTACAGTCTCGGTCCGGTCACGAACCCGGCCGTCACGTAACGCCGGACGCGCCTCCCGCGACGGGGCATCGTGCCAGAATCGACGATGTGACCTCTCCACACGTTCCGACCGTTCACGTGACGGACCTCCCGGTGGAGCGCGACGGCACCGTCGTGCTGCTCGACGTGCGTGAAGACGACGAATGGTCCCTCGGCCACGCGCCCGGCGCGCAGCATGTCCCGCTCGTCGACCTCCCGGCCCGGATGGACGAGATCGACATCGACGCCGAGGTGTACGTCGTGTGCCGGCAGGGCGGGCGCTCGATCGTCGCCGTCGAGTTCCTGAACTCCGTGGGATTCGACGCCTACCACGTCGACGGCGGCATGGTCGCGTGGCAGGTCGCCGGCCTGCCGCTGACCTCGGACGACCATCCCGACACGGCGAAGATCTTCTAGATGACCGTCGTCCAGGTGTGCGCACGGTGCGCGTCGCAGTGGCCGGTGGCCGGTGCGCCCGCGCAGTGGTGCCCGCGCTGCCAGGGCGTCCTCCTCTCTCCCGTCGACACGCGGCGCCCGGCGCCGCCGTCCGGCCGGAACTTCCGCTGGGTGGCCCGCAGCCCCTACCCGCCCGCGGTGCGCCGCCGGGCGCGCACGTCGCTCGGCCCCACCCCGCGGTACCGCCAGATCCCGCGCTGGGGACTGCTCGACCCGCCGCCGGAGGACCGCGAAGCGCCCGCCGGCCGCACCGAGGTGGTCGCCGATCTCGCGCCCACGCTGCTGGCGTGCGCGGCGCTCGTGTTCGGGCTCGCGACGCTGGCCGAGACGTTCCGGTACGGGCTGCTCGTGTTCAACCGTGTCCGGCTCGTCGACCCGCTCACCCTCGCGATCTCCGACGCGATGGTGTGGTCGACCCAGCTGTCCGCGCCGCTGGTCGCCGTGGCGGCCGCCGTCGCGGTCGCGTGCCGGCTGCACGTCGAACGCGCCCGCGTGTTCGCCCAGCGCGGCCTCGCCGACCCGCGCCCGCTGCGCGAACTGCTCGTCGGCGTGCTCGTGCCCGGCCTGAACCTCGTGATGCCCGGCGTGTACCTCCGGGAGATCGCGGACGACGACCGCCGCCTCCGGCGCGCGATCCGACTCTGGTGGACGGCCTGGATCACCGGTGGCGTCCTCGTGGTGGTGAACGTGCTGTGGCGTAACCGGGACTCGTTGCAGGCGCACGCCGACGGCGTCGTGCTGGCGGCCGTCACCGCGGCCGTCGGCGCCGCCACTGCACTGCTCGCGCTGCTGGTGATCCGGCGCCTGGACGGACGCGACCTCCTCGGTCGGCCGCACCCCGTCACACGGTGGATCAACATTCCGCGATCCGACGAGGTGACGGCCGGATGAGCCCGGACCGCCGTGGACCGCTCGTCGTCGCGCATCGCGGCGCCTCCGCCGCTCGTCCCGAACACACCCTGGCCGCGTATGAACTCGCGCTCGCCGAGGGCGCCGACGGCCTCGAATGCGACGTGCGGCTCACCCGCGACGGCCATCTCGTGTGCGTTCACGACCGTCGGATCGACCGGACGTCGTCCGGCACCGGCGTGGTCAGCGAGATGACCCTGAGCTCGCTCGGCGAACTCGACTACGGCGACGGCGACGAACCCGCCGGGCTGCTCACCCTCGCGGACCTGATCACGCTGGTCCTCGACTGGACGTCGCGGCCCACGAAGCTGTTCATCGAGACCAAGCACCCCGTCCGCTACGGCGGACTGGTCGAGAGCAAGCTGCTCGCGGAACTCGCCCGGTTCGGCCTGGCCGCCCCCGCATCCGCCGACCACTCGCGGGCGGTGGTGATGTCGTTCGCGGCGAGCGCGGTGTGGCGAATCCGCCGGTCGGCACCCCTGCTTCCGACGGTGCTGCTGGGGGACGCGTCGCGCTACCTCGGCGGTGGCGCCGCGACCACCGTCGGGGCAACCGCGGTGGGGCCCTCGATCAGGACGCTGCGCGAGCACCCCGAGATCGTCGACAAGGCGGCCGCAGCCGGCCGCGCCACCTACTGCTGGACCGTGGACGCCCACGAGGACGTCGCACTGTGCCGCGAACTCGGCGTCAGCTGGGTGGCCACCAATCACCCGGGGCGCACCAAGAATTGGCTGGGCAGCTGAGAGAACCGGCGTGTCCGTGTAGGTTTTGGCCTCGTGGGTAAGAAGAGCAAGAGAAACAGTGGTCCCAAGCCGGGCAGCAACCGCGCCGAGAAGCTCGAGCAGCGCCGCCTCGAACGCGAGGCGGAGGTCGCCGCGCCGACTCGCCCCTTCGCGGGGCTTGCCGCCGAATGCGATCTCGTCGCGCTGCGCGAGTTCGTGCCGTCCGCGCTCGTCGAACTCCCGGTCCGTGACGCCGCCACCCCGGTGACCGCGGCCACCGTCCTGCCCGGTGCCGTCGCCGCGCTGGTGCGCGACGAATCCGGCACTGCCGGCCGCTACGTGGGCCTGCAGGTCCAGGCGCACACGGGCGACCCGGGCGCCGACCTCGGTGCCGCGGTGACGTGGGCGCAGACCGCCGAGCCGGGCACCTCGCTGACGTTCGCCGACCCGCAGGCCGACGGCCCGCGACTGGCCGACGTCCTCGTCGCCGACGTGCTCCCGAAGATCACCGTCCACCAGACCTTCGACTGGTGGATCCCCGAGGGCGTGGAGCCGACCCCCGACGTCGCCGCGACCGTCGTGCAGGCGAACCAGGCGATCATGCCGTCCGCGCGTCTCGAGGCCGACGGTGTCGTCGCCGCGTGGTGGGTGGATGCCGGTGACAAGGCGCATCTGCGCTGGGTGCGTCCCGAGGACGAGGACGATCTGATGCTCGCGCTCGCCCGAGTGCACGCCGCCGGCGCGCTGCACCTCGGGGAGGGCTCCCGTTTCGCGGGGTCGTTCCGCACGCACGGCCTGCTGGTCCCCGTCTTCGACCTCGATCCGGAGAAGCACGTCGACGAATGGGCGGCTGCGACCGCCGAGCTGGGTGAGCGCCTCGCCGAGGCCCTCGCGACCGACGCGCCGCTCACCGTGGCGGAGCGCGGCGCGCGCGACGGGCTGCGCAGCCGCCAGGTCACCCTGCGCTGAATCTCGAACAGCAGAGTCTCGAAACAGCAGAGTCTCGAAACAGCCGAGTCTCGAAACAGCCGAAGGGTCCCTTCACGCGCTACGAGCGCATGAAGGGACCCTTCAGCTGTAGAGGGAACGCTAGATGGTGCCGCCGGCGGCGGGCGGCGCCCCGGACGCGTCGTCGACGCTGCGCATCTCCCGGGCCACGAAGTCTTCGAGATCGAAGAGGTTGGAGCCGGCGCGATCGGCGATGGTCAGCAGCGTCGTCATGCGCGCGACCTCCTCGACCTGCTCCTTGAGGAACCACTGCATGAACTGCTCGCCGAGGTAGTCCCCGTCGTCGCGGGCCGTCCGCGCGAGGGTCACGATCTGCTCGGTGACGGCCTTCTCCTGTGCGAGCGCGAGGGCGATGGGTTCACGGGCGCCGTCGAAATGGCACCGCGCAGGGTCGACCCCGGTGAGCTCCACCGCGATGTCCCGATCCAGGAAGTACTGGATGATCATCATCGCGTGATTGCGTTCCTCGTTGCCCTGCTTGTAGAAGTGGCGGGCCAACTGCGGCAGATCCGCATTGTCGAAATACACGGCGGTCGCCAGGTACTGGTGCGACGCATTGAATTCGTTGCGGATCTGGTCATGGAGAAGTGCGTGGAATTTCGTACGATGCGAATCGTCTGAAGCACTCATGAAGCAACGATATAGGTGATCAGATCGAACTGTCACCCAAGTGGAACCTAATTAAGCCTAGTATTGCCTCAATTAGTGTTGCCTCAATTCGGCATGTTGTCCCGGTATTCGGATTCGCTGCAATTGCCGAGGATGTCGGCAATTGCAGCGAAGGGCATCAGGCGCCGGAGCCGGCGATCCTGGGGGCCGTGGAGTCCGCCGTCACCGCGGAGCTCATCTCGCGGGCCACGAAATCCTCGATGTTGAAGTAGTTGTCGCCGGCGCGATCGACGATGGTCAACAGGGTCGTCATACTCGCGACCTCCTCGACCTGCTCCTTGAGGAACCACTGGACGAACTGCTCGCCGAGGTAGTCGCCGGTGTCGCGAGCGGTGCGCGCCAGCCGCGTGATCTGCTCGGTGACGGTCTTCTCCTGCGCGACGGCCAGGGCGACCGGCTCGCGGACGGACGCGAACTCGGTGACGACGTCGTCGACACCGGGCACGGTCACCGGCAGGTCGTTGTCGATGAGGTACTGGATCATCATCATCGCGTGATCGCGTTCCTCGGCGGCCTGGCTGTAGAAGCGGCCGGCCAGCTGCGGCAAATCGCGGGAATCGAAGTAGACGGCGACCGCGGTGTACTGCTGTGAGGCGGTGAATTCGTTGCGGATCTGGGCCTGCAACAGTTGATGGAACTCGCTCGTGTGCGCCGCTTCAGTCATATGCGGAACATTACCGCCCGCAATGCCGCCGTAGTGGCGTCGATGTCGGGACAGCGACGAGCATCACGGTGCGCCGGTGAGCAGGCTCGGCGGAACCTGTCGGTCATTTGCCAGGGCATCGAAGAATTCCGACGCCTTTTCCCGATCCCACAGCAGGACGTCACCCCAGCCCGAGACCACGTCGAAGCCGCCGACCGGCACCGTGGTGGTGACCATCTTGCCGCGCAGCGCCCACGCCAGTCCGGCCAGATTCCAGAGATGATCGCCGTCGGCGACCTGCAGCGAACCGGCGGTCTTCGTCATCATCGGCCACAACCGCAGCGGGTTGATCAGCGTCATCGGTGACGTGGCCTTCTTCAGCAGCGCGCTCATGAACGCGCGCTGATTGTTCATCCGGTCGAGATCGGCCATCGCGGTGGCGCGGCTGCGGACGAAGCCGAGGGCCTCGGGGCCGGTCAGTTCCTGGCAGCCCTCCTGCAGGTCGATGCCCGCCAGCGGGTCGTCGATCGGGTAGGGCACACACATGTCGACTCCACCGAGGGCGTCGACGATGCCCGAGAATCCGCCGAAGCCGATCTCCGCGTAGTGGTCGATGCGCAGCCCGGTGGCCTCCTCGACGGTCTGCACCAGCAACTGCTCGCCGTCGTCCTGCGAGAACGCGGCGTTGATCTTGCCGCGGCCCATGCCGGGGATGTTCACGTACGAGTCGCGGGGGATCGACACCATCGTGGTGGCGCCGCTCTTCGGGATGTGCACCAGCATGATCGTGTCGGTGCGCTTGCCCTCGATGTCGCCACCCGCGGCGAGCTGGCGGTCCTCCTCGGCCGACAGGCCCGCGCGGCTGTCCGAGCCGACGAGCAGCCAGTTGGTGCCCGGGGTGTCGGCGACCCGGTCCGGGTAGTCGGCGAGGGCGTCGACGCGGTTGAGCTTCGTGTCGAGGAAGACCACACCGCCGACGGACGCCACCAGGAGGACGACGAGGGTGAGCGCGACGCGTCGCAGCCACGTCCCGCGCTTGCGGGGCCGACGCTGCCTGGGCGGCTCGGCGGGTGCGGCCGGGGGCCGCGGCGGTTGGGGATTACGCGGAGGCGGCGGGATGCGACGCGGCTCGGCGTAGGGCCGCGGCGTCTGCGTGGGCGCGTGCACCGGGCCGCGGGGTCCGCCCTGGCCCTGCGAGTACGGCTGCGGCTCCGGCGCCTGCGACCACGCGCGGGCCGGCGCCGGACGCTGGGTGGGTCCACCGGCGCGGCCGTCCCGGCGAATGATCTGGGTGCCCTCGGGATTGTGCGGCGGACGCTGCGGTGGGGGACCGCCGCGGCGGGGTGGCGGAGGAACGTTGCGCGGCGGCTGGGGCCGACCGCGTTGCGGCGGGCCCGGCTGACGTCTGTCGGGGGTCTCGCCGTTCACGACATCCGAGAATACGCACGAGAACGGCGAATGGGTGTCACGGCAGCCACGACAGGTGCCCGCGCAGCAGCGCGTAGCCCACGAATGCGACGGTGTCGATCAGCGCGTGCGCGATCACCAGAGGCCACAACTTGCCCGTGCGCTGCCAGTAGCGGCCGAAGACCAGACCCATCAGAACGTTGCCGATGCCCCCGCCCAGCCCCTGGTAGAGGTGATAACTGCCGCGCAGCAGCGCCGACGCCAGCAGCGACGAGTTCTCGCTCCAGCCCAGCCTGCGCAACCGCGAGATCAGGTACGCGACGACGAGGATCTCCTCGGCGGCCGAATTGGCGATCGCCCACAGCACCAGTACCGGCAGCCGCCACCAGTGGTCGTCGATGGTGCTGGCCATGACCGTGAGGTTCATGTCCAGCGCCACCGCGGCCAGGTAGAACGCCAGGCCGGGCAGACCGATCAGCGCTGCGAGTCCGACTCCGGGCAGGATCCCGTCGCGCACCTGCGTCCGACCGAGACCGATCCGGCGCGGGCCGAGGCCGCTGCGCCACAGCAGGTACAGCCCCAGTGCGGCCCACGCCGCCAGCTTGACGACGCCGAGCAGCTGTCGGGCCAGGTCGATGAACGACTGTGTCGAGCGGGACGGGTTGAGCGCGACCGCCTGCTCGGACAGCCCACCCGGTTGCAGCGCCGACTCGAGCAGCGACAGCGCGCTGTAGACGCCGTTGAGCCCGAACGTGACCAGCAGGACGATGGTGATCTCGAACCACAGCGTCCGCCGTTCCCGGGCGTCGAGCGGCGGTTCGGACGGCGGCGGTGAGCTGGGCCGGAGCCACGAATCGACGGTGGTGCGGGTGATCACCACGCCGACGCTAGCCGCAATCGGCGTCAGAGGTGGTGAGCGAGGGATTCGGCGCGGGCGCCGAGGCTCGGTAGCCGCAGGTCCGCGAACGGCGTCAGCGCGTTGCCGAGACGGTTCGTCACGAACGCCACCGACAGCCCGGTCTCCGGGTCGGCGAAGGCGCCGGATCCGCCCATGCCGTAGTGGCCGAACGCCCCCGAGTGCTGGGTGCGGGCCGCGACGAGCGCCGCGTGATAGCCGAGCCGCCAGTTCATGCGGATGCCGAGAACATAGTCACGGGCGCGGGTCTGGACCTCGCTGAGCTGGGCGATCGTGTCGGGTTCGAGGAATCGGATGCCGTCGACGACGCCGTCGTTCGCGAATGCCGCGTACATCCGGGCCAGCGCCCGGGCGCTGAACACCCCGTTCCAGCCGGGCATCACGAAGTCGTGGATCGTCGGGTCGCGCACCAGCAGGTCGAAGCCCTCGGGCATCCCGGCGTCGGCGATGTCCTTGAGGTGCGGCACGAGCGAGAGCGTCATCGAGGTCAGCCCCCACGGCACCCCGAACGGGTTGATGCGTGGGAACACCTTCGCGATACGGGCCCTCTCGGACTCGGGCACCTGGAACCAGAACTCGGGGATGCCGAGCGGTTCGGCGACCTCGGTGCGCACCAGTTCCGTGAACGGTTGTCCCGTCACCCGCGCGGTCAGTTCCGCGATCAACGTTCCGTAGGTGACGGCGTGGTAGCCGGGCAGCCGCGTACGCCGAGGATCCGGCACGGCCGCGGCAAGTGCCGAGGTGACCCGGTCGTGGTCGAGCAGCGCGGTCCGGCCCGGGACGAGGCCGCGGATGCGGTGCAGTCCGGCGCGATGGCTGAGCAGCTCGCGGACGGTGATCGCTTCCTTGCCGGCCTCGCCGAACTCGGGCCAGTAGGCGGCGACGGGGGTGTCGTAGTCGATGAGTCCGCGCTGCGCGAGGCGGTGCAGCACCGTGCTCGCGACACCTTTGCCCGAGGAGGACCACGCCGACCTCGTCGAGATGCTGGCCCGACGCCTTCCGCCGACTCTGCGAACCACGACGTGCGCCTCGACTTCACCGAACCGGTGGACGACGCGCTCGCGCTCAGCCAGGCGCTGCGGATCCTCGTCGGCTGCCCGTCGCCGCCGAGAACCCGCACCCGGCGCTGCTCGACCTCGGTCACGGCGCCGCGCTGCTCACGCTGCGGCTGGAGTCGGCCGTCGTCGCCGACAGCAGCGGCGCCGAGGTCGTCGGCGAGCCGGCGGGCCCGGTCGTCGGGTACCGCGACGAGGTTGCCGCGCAGCCACACGAGCGAGCGGACCGGTTCCCGCAGCGTGAGCGGCGCGTAGTCGGTGAGTTCGAGGACAGCGGGCAGCCCGCCCGGTCCGTACTGCCAGGCCAGCGCCGTGGCCGCCGATTCGGACGGGGCCACGAGGATCGCGGTGCCGTCGCCGCGCAGGTGGTGCAGGGAGGTGACGACGGGGTCGGTGCCGGCGACGGCGAGCACGGCGTCGGTGGCGCGGGCGCTCGCGCTGCGCATCCGTTCGGCGGTGGTCGGTCCGGTGGTGCGGGTCATGGCGGCATCCTTCGGTTCGTGTGACGCGAGCAGAAGTAAGTGAGGTAAACCTAAGCTAATTCCTCGGGGGTGGTGGGGCAACCCCTCGGCTCGGAAGCGGGAGTTTCCGCCGGTCCGGGCTAACGTGGTGGTGTGTCGATCCCTGTGTCCCTGTCGATGCCGACTCTTCCGTCCCGCAACAGCGCGCCGCAGCCGCTCGTCGCGGGGCTGCTCCACCAGCGGCGCGAGGCCGCCGTCCCGACCGCCGTCCGGGACGCCGTCACCGCCGGCCACCCGATCGTGGCCGCCTCCGTGCTCACCGCCGCGGTCGGCGCCGACGCCGACGCGGGGGCCATGGTCGTCGAACTCGACGTCGAACCGCGGGCTCTCGAGAGTGCCATCGACCATCGCGCCGTCCGCTACCACGTGGACTGCACGACCGAGCAGGTCGAGGACGCCGTCGAACTCCGCCTGTCCGCGCCGGTCGCCGTCTTCGTCACGCCCGACGAGTCCGGCCCGACGCTCGCCGAGTCGGCGCAGCTCCTCGCCGACGCCGGGCACAGCCCCGGACTGGTCGCCGGACAGCCGGCCGACGTCGTCGCCGACTTCCTCGCGGTCCTCACCCACACCTCCGTCGGGTTCGTCGCCCGCGCCGCCGACGGCGCCGAGGTCCTCGCGTTGCTCGCCGGCACGGTCGCGTCGCTGCGCGGTGACGACGTCCGGGCCGCCCTCGCCGCACCGGATGCGGCGGCGCTGGCCGCGCTGGTCCCGGAGGCGGCCGAGGCGGTCCGCGGTGTGCTGCTCGGGATCGAGGTGGCCGACCCGGACGAGGTCGACCGCGTGCTCGCCCAGGCCGGTCTGCTGTAACCCCGGTCTGCTGTAACGGAACCGGGACCGATCGCGGGAGTGCGCCCCGGCCGAGTGCGTAATCTCGTAGGCGTGCCACGTATCGCTTACTTCGGACCCACCGGAACCTTCACCGAGATGGCCCTCGCCCAGCTCGAGGCGGCCGGGACGTTCACCGGTGAGGTCGAGCGGATCGCCGCCGTCAGCCAGTCCGCGGCGCTGGAGATGGTGCGCCGCGGCGAGGTCGCCGGCGCCGTCGTCCCGATAGAGAGTTCCGTCGAGGGATCCATCCGCCCGACGATGGACGCGCTCGCGCTCGGCGACCGGCTCCAGGTCATGGCCGAGACCGAACTCGACGTCGCGTTCACGATCGTCGGACGTCCCGGCGCCACGCTCGACGACGTCCGCACCGTGCGCGCCTACCCGGTCGCGACCGTACAGGTGCAGAGCTGGCTCGACCGGAACCTGCCGAACGCGGTGGTCGAACCCGCGGCGTCGAATGCCGGTGCCGCCGAGGACGTCGCGGCCGGTCTCGCGGACGCCGGCGTGTCCACCGCGCTGGCGGGGGAGCGGCTGGGGCTGACGGCGCTCGCGTCCGGTGTCGCCGACTACGAGGGTGCGCGCACCCGTTTCGTGCTCGTCACCGAGCCCGGTCCGGCCCCCGCCCGCACCGGCAACGACCGCACCAGCGTCGTGCTGCACCTCGACAACGTGCCCGGTTCGCTCGTGCGGGCGATGACCGAGTTCGCGACCCGCGGCATCGACCTCACCCGGATCGAATCCCGGCCCACCCGTAAGGAATTCGGCACCTACCTGTTCCACCTCGACTGCGTCGGGCACATCGACGACGGCCTGGTCGCCGAGGCGCTCAAGGCATTGCACCGCTTCAGCGACGTCCGGTTCCTGGGATCGTGGCCGTCGGCGGTGCCCGGGGGCGGCGCGCCGATGCCGGACGCCGACGACACCGCCTGGCTGGAGCGTCTGCGCCGCGGGGAGGCGGGCGCATGAGCGGGCGGCTGATCCTCGTCCGGCACGGGCAGACGGAAGCGAACGTCGAACGCCGGCTCGACACCCGGCTGCCGGGTGCGCGGCTGACGGAACTCGGTCGGACGCAGGCACAGTCGCTGGGCTCGCGGCTGGCGCTGCGTCCGCCGACGGCACTGGTGTCGTCGCAGGCGCTGCGCGCCCGGGAGACCGCGGGATTCGTCGAGACGGAGTCGGGCATCACGCTGCAGGTCCGGGAGGGCCTCCACGAGGCACAGGCCGGCGAGCTCGAGGACCGCTCGGACCTCGAATCGCACCGGATGTTCGCGAAGGTCTTCCACACGTGGCACACCGGCGATCTGTCGGCGCGGATCCCCGGCGGCGAGTCGGGGCACGACATCGTCGAACGCTATGTGCCGGTGATCGATGCGCTGCGCGGCGAGTACCTCGACGGCGGTGCGGGCGGCGACGTCGTGGTGGTCAGCCACGGGGCCGCCATCCGGCTCGTCGCCGCCTACCTGTCCGGTGTGCCGGGCGCGTTCGCGGCGGACCGTCACCTCGAGAACACGTCGACGGTGGAGCTGGTGCCGACGGACATCGGCTGGCAGTGCGTACGATGGGGCGCCTACGATCCGCCGTTCGACGCGACCCCGCAGCAGCCGTGGTTCGAGCCGGAGGCGGCCGGCGCCACCGACGACCCGATGGGCTGACGTCTCAGTCCAGCTGGTCGAGCAGACCGAGCAGGGCCTGACGCAGCCGTCCGGGGTGACCGGGGCTCAGCGACGTCCAGCGCGTGCCGTCGGCGGCGACGCTGGTGGTGCCGACGATCCGGCCGGCCGCGGTGTCGAACACCGTGACCGGCCCGTGCATCAGGTCGGGGCGCCCGTCCTCACCGGCGATGCCGACGATCTCGGTGAAGACGGGACAGTCGACGAACGCCGGTCCGAGGACGGCGGCGTCCGCCGCCGGTACCCCGATCCCGGTCAGTTCCCCCGCGGCCCGGGCCGGGTCGGCGAGGCGGTCGAGTGCCGCGCCGAGCACCTCAGTGGGCCGATTGACCACGCCGAACGCGAGCGGGTCGACCGCGCCCAGTGCGTGCGCGACCGGCCCGGCGAGGTCGTGGCGCGCGTACCGGACGGTGAGGGCGTCGCCGCTGCGCAGCGCCACTACGGCGCCGTCGCCGTCGCAGGCCAGACAGAGCCGCGACACGGCGCCCGCCGCGAACC
>NZ_JBDLNV010000014.1:0-5207 GCF_046042785.1 Rhodococcus parequi
ATGGTGGGGGTGAATGATATCTGTGTGTTGTTTCAGATACCGCACAGTGGACGCGTAGCTTCTTTGTGGTAAGTCCTCGGCCTATTAGTACCAGTCACCTCCATCCGTTACCGGACTTCCAGTTCTGGCCTATCAACCCGGTGGTCTGCCGGGGGCCTTACCCCCTCGAGGGGGTGAGAAACCTCATCTTGGAACAGGCTTCCCGCTTAGATGCTTTCAGCGGTTATCCCTTCCGAACGTAGCTAACCAGCAGTGCTCCTGGCGGAACAACTGGCACACCAGAGGTTCGTCCGTCCCGGTCCTCTCGTACTAGGGACAGCCTTCCTCAAGTTTCTAACGCGCGCGGCGGATAGAGACCGAACTGTCTCACGACGTTCTAAACCCAGCTCGCGTGCCGCTTTAATGGGCGAACAGCCCAACCCTTGGGACCTACTCCAGCCCCAGGATGCGACGAGCCGACATCGAGGTGCCAAACCATCCCGTCGATATGGACTCTTGGGGAAGATCAGCCTGTTATCCCCGGGGTACCTTTTATCCGTTGAGCGACACCGCTTCCACTTGCCGGTGCCGGATCACTAGTCCCGACTTTCGTCCCTGCTCGACCTGTCAGTCTCACAGTCAAGCTCCCTTGTGCACTTGCACTCGACACCTGATTGCCAACCAGGCTGAGGGAACCTTTGGGCGCCTCCGTTACATTTTGGGAGGCAACCGCCCCAGTTAAACTACCCACCAGGCACTGTCCCTGAACCAGATCATGGTCCGAGGTTAGATGTCCAATACGATCAGAGTGGTATTTCAACAACGACTCCACGAACACTGGCGTGCCCGCTTCACAGTCTCCCACCTATCCTACACAAACCGAACCGAACACCAATACCAAGCTATAGTGAAGGTCCCGGGGTCTTTTCGTCCTGCCGCGCGTAACGAGCATCTTTACTCGTAATGCAATTTCGCCGAGTCTGTGGTTGAGACAGCAGAGAAGTCGTTACGCCATTCGTGCAGGTCGGAACTTACCCGACAAGGAATTTCGCTACCTTAGGATGGTTATAGTTACCACCGCCGTTTACTGGGGCTTAAATTCTCAGCTTCGCCATTACTGGCTAACCGGTCCTCTTAACCTTCCAGCACCGGGCAGGCGTCAGTCCGTATACATCGTCTTACGACTTCGCACGGACCTGTGTTTTTAGTAAACAGTCGCTTCTCTCTGGTCTCTGCGGCCCCACCCAGCTCAGGAAGCAAGTTCCGTCACCAGACGAGGCCCCCCTTCTCCCGAAGTTACGGGGGCATTTTGCCGAGTTCCTTAACCACAGTTATCTCGATCGCCTTAGTATTCTCTACCTGACCACCTGTGTCGGTTTGGGGTACGGGCCGTGTGAAAGCTCGCTAGAGGCTTTTCTCGGCAGCATAGGATCACTGAATTCGCCTCAATCGGCTACGCATCACGTCTCAGGCTTGTATGCGACCCGGATTTGCCTAGGTCACGCCCTACACGCTTACACCAGTATTACCACTGACTGGCTCAGCTACCTTCCTGCGTCACCCCATCGCTTGGCTACTACCAGATCGGTTCACGCGCATCCACACACCGGAGAACCCGAAGGTTCGAAAGTGGCTTCAGGGCGCTTAGCATCACTGATTCACCAGGGGCGCGTTCACACGGGTACGGGAATATCAACCCGTTGTCCATCGACTACGCCTGTCGGCCTCGCCTTAGGTCCCGACTCACCCTGGGCGGATTAACCTGGCCCAGGAACCCTTGGTCATTCGGCGGACGAGTTTCTCACTCGTCTTTCGCTACTCATGCCTGCATTCTCACTCGTGCAGCCTCCACACCTGGATCACTCCGGCGCTTCCATGGCTGCACGACGCTCCCCTACCCATCCACACCACTGCCGGACAGTCCGTAAACCATCCGAGGTGTTATGTGAATGCCGCGGCTTCGGCGGTGTACTTGAGCCCCGCTACATTGTCGGCGCAGGATCACTTGACCAGTGAGCTATTACGCACTCTTTCAAGGGTGGCTGCTTCTAAGCCAACCTCCTGGTTGTCTTCGCGACCCCACATCCTTTTCCACTTAGTACACGCTTAGGGGCCTTAGCCGGCGATCTGGGCTGTTTCCCTCTCGACTACGAAGCTTATCCCCCGCAGTCTCACTGCCGCGCTCTCACACTCTGGCATTCGGAGTTTGGCTGACGTCAGTAACCTTGTGGGGCCCATCGGCCATCCAGTAGCTCTACCTCCAGAGTGAAACACGCGACGCTGCACCTAAATGCATTTCGGGGAGAACCAGCTATCACGGAGTTTGATTGGCCTTTCACCCCTACCCACAGCTCATCCCCTCAGTTTTCAACCTAAGTGGGTTCGGGCCTCCACGACGTCTTACCGTCGCTTCACCCTGGCCATGGGTAGATCACTCCGCTTCGGGTCTAGAACATGCCACTAAAGTCGCCCTATTCGGACTCGCTTTCGCTACGGCTACCCCACACGGGTTAACCTCGCGACATGCCGCTAACTCGCAGGCTCATTCTTCAAAAGGCACGCCATCACCCACCCACCGAAATGGCGCAGGCTCTGACGGATTGTAAGCGCACGGTTTCAGGTACTATTTCACTCCCCTCCCGGGGTACTTTTCATCTTTCCCTCACGGTACTAGTCCGCTATCGGTCACCAGGGAGTATTCAGGCTTATCGGGTGGTCCCGACAGATTCACAGCAGATTTCACGGGCCCGCTGCTACTCGGGTGTCCGTCACGACAGTCACCATGTTTTCGTCTACGGGACTCTCACCCTCTACGACAGGCCGTTCCAGACCACTTCGACTAACACGATGATTTCTTACTGTCGGCCAATCCGGCAGAATTGACAAGACGGATCCCACAACCCCACGAATGCAACGCCCGCCGGCTATCACACACCCATGGTTTAGCCTCTTCCGCTTTCGCTCGCCACTACTCACGGAATCACATGTTGTTTTCTCTTCCTGTGGGTACTGAGATGTTTCACTTCCCCACGTTCCCTCCACACGCCCTATATATTCAGGCGCGGGTAACCACACATCACTGTGGCTGGGTTTCCCCATTCGGACATCCTCGGATCTCAGCTCGGTTGACAGCTCCCCGAGGCTTATCGCAGCCTCCTACGTCCTTCATCGGCTCCTGGTGCCAAGACATCCACCGTACGCTCTTAAACACTTACAACAAAGATGCTCGCGTCCACTGTGCAGTTCTCAAACAACACACAACACCCAGACCATGTGGCACCAGCCGGCACCCGAAAGCACCGCGGTATGACCACGCCCAGACATTGTCGTCACTTTCCTTCGAGAAGATCACTTGCGTGTTCTCTCAGGACCCAACAGTATGCCGATATATCGTCCGCCGGCGATCATGTGACCAACCGATACGCGGACGAGGTAGTCAGTGTTCCACCCATGAGCAACCGCAGTCCCACGATTGGGGACTAAACGGCCTCTGCCAGCAAGAAGACAACCTCTGTTGCCCCTCGACTGGAGAATGCTCCTTAGAAAGGAGGTGATCCAGCCGCACCTTCCGGTACGGCTACCTTGTTACGACTTCGTCCCAATCGCCGATCCCACCTTCGACGGCTCCCTCCACAAGGGTTAGGCCACCGGCTTCGGGTGTTACCGACTTTCATGACGTGACGGGCGGTGTGTACAAGGCCCGGGAACGTATTCACCGCAGCGTTGCTGATCTGCGATTACTAGCGACTCCGACTTCACGGGGTCGAGTTGCAGACCCCGATCCGAACTGAGACCGGCTTTAAGGGATTCGCTCCACCTCACGGTATCGCAGCCCTCTGTACCGGCCATTGTAGCATGTGTGAAGCCCTGGACATAAGGGGCATGATGACTTGACGTCGTCCCCACCTTCCTCCGAGTTGACCCCGGCAGTCTCCTGCGAGTCCCCGCCATTACGCGCTGGCAACACAGGACAAGGGTTGCGCTCGTTGCGGGACTTAACCCAACATCTCACGACACGAGCTGACGACAGCCATGCACCACCTGTATACCGACCACAAGGGGGGCCGTATCTCTACGGCTTTCCGGTATATGTCAAACCCAGGTAAGGTTCTTCGCGTTGCATCGAATTAATCCACATGCTCCGCCGCTTGTGCGGGCCCCCGTCAATTCCTTTGAGTTTTAGCCTTGCGGCCGTACTCCCCAGGCGGGGCGCTTAATGCGTTAGCTACGGCACGGATCCCGTGGAAGGAAACCCACACCTAGCGCCCACCGTTTACGGCGTGGACTACCAGGGTATCTAATCCTGTTCGCTACCCACGCTTTCGCTCCTCAGCGTCAGTTACTGCCCAGAGACCCGCCTTCGCCACCGGTGTTCCTCCTGATATCTGCGCATTTCACCGCTACACCAGGAATTCCAGTCTCCCCTGCAGTACTCAAGTCTGCCCGTATCGCCCGCAAGCTTGGGGTTGAGCCCCAAGTTTTCACGGACGACGCGACAAACCGCCTACGAGCTCTTTACGCCCAGTAATTCCGGACAACGCTCGCACCCTACGTATTACCGCGGCTGCTGGCACGTAGTTGGCCGGTGCTTCTTCTGCAGGTACCGTCACTCTCGCTTCGTCCCTGCTGAAAGAGGTTTACAACCCGAAGGCCGTCATCCCTCACGCGGCGTCGCTGCATCAGGCTTTCGCCCATTGTGCAATATTCCCCACTGCTGCCTCCCGTAGGAGTCTGGGCCGTGTCTCAGTCCCAGTGTGGCCGGTCGCCCTCTCAGGCCGGCTACCCGTCGTCGCCTTGGTAGGCCATTACCCCACCAACAAGCTGATAGGCCGCGGGCCCATCCTGCACCAGTAAACCTTTCCAACCCCCGCCATGCGACAGGAGCTCATATCCGGTATTAGACCCAGTTTCCCAGGCTTATCCCAGAGTGCAGGGCAGATCACCCACGTGTTACTCACCCGTTCGCCACTCGTGTACCCCCGAAGGGGCCTTACCGTTCGACTTGCATGTGTTAAGCACGCCGCCAGCGTTCGTCCTGAGCCAGGATCAAACTCTCCGTTGAAGACTCAAGATTGGCCGGCGAACCGGCAATCAGTCATAGACATCGAGTCAAATCACTAGCAAAATAAACTCAAACTAGCTGTTTGCACTGACCATCCCAGACGGAAGAATGAGACGATCAGCAAATACCCACCACAAAAAATGTGATGGAGTACCAAAATTGGCAC
>NZ_JBDLNV010000015.1:0-3581 GCF_046042785.1 Rhodococcus parequi
GCGCTCCCCGTACAACCTCGTTTTCCCTCGCTGACCTGTGAAGATCGCGTCCGGGTCGGTGTCCGTGTCGCTCTGACTTGGAATAAGTTACGCGATCCTCGCGCGAACACCAAATCGGGCTCTTCCGGAATGGTGCACGGGTCGCGACGCAGAAACTACGGCTCGGGTCAGGCCTGGTGTCTGGCCCTGGTGCCGTGAGGACGGTCGCGCGCCCGAGCCGCGCCGCATCTCATCCACGGGGACGGTTGTCGCCAGGGTGCCGGGCCTGCCGACCTGTGCACTCCCGCGCCGGCGAGCGGCCGCGGCACGCTCGGGTCTCATCACCGACGCGAACCGATGAACTCCGTGCGCTCCGACATTCGTCGGACTCGACCTCGGGGAGGCCAGCACAATCGGCTCGGAGTTGAGCACTACTACTCGGCTCGGATCCCGGTTGGGAACCAACCGCACGAATCGAGATGCGAACTCTCCCCCGGGGGCCAGCGCTCGACACGTCACCCCGAGGTGGAGGAGATCGACTGCACACTTTCGCCATCGCCCACGTCGGAGCTCCACCGCTCTCGACGCGAAGGGATCACGCCCGACGCGGATCTCGCACTCCCCAGAAGTTCTGCCCAGCCAGCAGGCCGGATTCCGTGCACCGATACCTGAAGGGACCTTTCGCACGCGGCACTCGGCAAGCATCGCCGTACGGGTGGCGTCGAAATTCGTACCCCAGCAATACTCGTGCCACTACGCCGGTACTCCGCCGTCGCTCGGCACTTCTCGCTGGTTCGACTCGGATCGTGCATCGACTACGACATCCGAGGACCGAGGCCTGACCCACACTGCACATCGGGTGCGTGCAGGACCGATATCAACTGCACTCGGGACGGTTGAAGCGCGGCAGCGCACAGACCCCCGCATATGCCGGAACGCACGCAGAGTGACGACACTGAACGCTCCATCCGGAAGGTGCACCCACCGTGCGGTTGCACGATGCACTAGGCAGGTCATCGCCTTAGCCCTCGGCCGAGCGCGCTCGATCCGGATTCGGATCAGGGGGTCCGGGCCTGCGTCCTGCCATTTCGCTGTGCGTCTTCTGGCGTGATGCCCGGCGACTGGACACGGCCGGTCTCGCACCCAACCCGGTCGCCTGTACTGGCCCTTTGCGTGCCTGAGCCCCGAGACCGAGGGGATCCACCCTCGGCGCAGCGGCACCCGTTCACCGTAGATCGGAAACAGCGCCGCCAGGAGGCAGTGGCCCTCAGAGTCCGGTGTTGTCGGCTGGTGGTCCGGAACGACGCTGCTGCCCGCGGATGCACCCTCCCCGCCGGCGCGTTGCCGGCTACGAGCTACGGCCCATGTTGCGGTCGGACGCCGAAGACACGAGGCGGTTCGGCCACCGGGCACGGAGTCACGATCAGCGAGCCGCTCACCCGACTATCACAAAGCGGAACCGCCACTTCCTTTGCGAGACAGGCTGAGACAGTGACTCCGGTCCATCAATCCCTAGCTCCGGGACGGTGTCTCACATCGAGAATCTCTCCACTCTCGCCGTTCGAGCTGCGGACGCCGTCTCGAGCAGGTCGAACTCACCGATGCGAGTCGGCGCGGCAATGCCTCCGACCGAGGGCGCATCGGCACATCGCTTGGAACTCCTCGGCGCCGGCCCCATGCGCTGCGTCGTGGACTTCCGCCGTGAGCCTTACCGGGCGAGCGACGCTCCCGATACGGCGGACGCCGCAAATCACTCTCGGCCGCAGACGATTCCGGGGATTGCTGGGCTTGCGCCGCAGAAGGGGAACCGGCGCCATTCCAAGGACCGATGAGGCTCCGAATGGTGTCCGCCTGCCTGATCCACGTCGCCGACACGAAGACCTGAGGAGGTTTCCCATGCGTGGCTGATGGCCGACGCGATCACCTCGGTACCGCACTGAGGTCGACCGGCGTGAGCTGACCGATGCGTTCGGGCCACGGAAGGGCGCCGCCGCGGTACCCCCGTATGGGAACAGACGACGAAGAGCTCCGGCGTCACTGCGGCAGCAAGCGCCCGGGGCGATCGACGGGTCGTGGTCGGTGGACTCCACGATCGTCCGCGCGCACCACCGCGCCACGAATCGATCCAGTCCTCCTCGCGAGGGCTGGATCTATTTGCATGAGGCCGCGGAAAGCCCGCGTGATGAGGGCACCGCAGTTGCCCGGCGTCTCGCCCATGAAGATTCACCAACCGCTCGCCGGCGACGTAAGACCGCAGGTCAGGCTGACCAGGTCTGGGCAGCCGCGCGACTCGCCGATGTTCCCCGCCACTGATCGCGCAACTGCGCGGCCCACGAAGCCACTACGACACACTGCACGGCAACAAGGCGCCTCAATCTCGAGCAATCCGCAGTCACCTCTGCGCCGGCGGTAGTAGCGGTGATAGGGCGTTACGCCGAGCCCGCGGTGCAGTCATGTACCGCAGGACTGGGCGCCGCCGTCGCCCGGCCAGGGGCAGTGTCAGTTCAGCCGTGTCCTTCGATGATCCGTACGACGAGGGTGAGTCGACCGGCGGGAGTCCACACACCGACGGCCACATTTCCAGCACCGAGATGCGTGAGGCTCTCGACCTCTCCTTCGTCGCCGAAGTCGATCGGCAATGTGATCCGGTCACACGAGCCGAAGTTCTCGTCGGTGACGATCAATGCGTCCTCGGTCGCGTACACGGCGGCTCGAGCCTCGCCGATCCAGCATCCGGCGAGCCCGAAACCGTACGAGGCGTCGATCGCACTCGCGTCCAGTCGGGAGATCTCCCGCAGATCCGGCCACGACAGCATTCGTACGACCTCCGGATCACTCGGATACGGAGTGACAAGCAGCCTCGAGCCCGAGGCATCGAAGCCTGCGATCACAGGATCGTCTCCTGCGAGGATCTCGGTCAGACGCAAGCGCGTTTCCTCGACATCGACACGGAATGCGAGAACACCATCCTGCCCCATGGCGAGTTCGAGAATCGCTGTGCCGTCGGCCGGATGGGATGCAGGAAGGCGTGAGCGTCCTCAGCGTCGATTGTCGGCTCGTCGCGGATCGCCCCGGTCGCGGCCTCGAGCGTGAGCAGCCGATGCCTCTCGCCTTCCGGGACGGCGACGACCAGTAGACCACCCAGAAGCGCAGCCGCGTCCGCCGGCAATCCCGGCACCGTGACAACGTCCACTCCGGCGATGACGAGCCCGCCGGCGGAGGTGAGTACAAGCAGATCGAGGTTGGACGCCGCTAGGACGCAGGCGTCATCCGCCAGGGGCAGTTTTCGGTGCGAGTGCTGGGCAAGTCCGTCGTCGAGCAGACGCGCCGCGCCGTCTCGCCAGAACGCGAAAGTCGAACGCCCGCCGGTCTTGCCGGCATGAACGAGCCTCGGCATCGGGTCGAGGACATCGATCACCTCAGCGGATACGAACATTCGACCACTGTATCGAGCACTGGAGGTCATCGAGTCGACCGAGACACCGCCCGGCATGCCGTAGGTAAATCCGAAGAATTGAAGAGATGCGGGCGCAGGATTGTCGGGCGCCACACGCCACGACATTCCGGGAACAGATGGATACGGAAATGCCGAAGGCCCCCAC
>NZ_JBDLNV010000016.1:0-516 GCF_046042785.1 Rhodococcus parequi
GAACCGGCGCGCCGCGATCTCGCCGCGGGGCCGGGCCAGGACGCGCAGCCACCGCGCCAGGTCGGGGTGCACGGCGCCGCCGTCGAGCAGACCGGCCGCGGTGAGCGTGGCGTGGGCGCGGTCGAACGCGGCGTCTCGTGCGGGCACCGAGTCGAAGCGCGGGCCGGCGTCGAGCACCACGGGCAGCACGTCGACGTCCAGGAGATGGACCAGCAGGTCGAGTTCGTCGACGGTGAGCGCGACGGACGGCAGCGCGGTGCCCACGGGGTCGATGCCCAAGTCGATCACCGCCCGTCCTCGTCCGGGTCGGCACCGATCACCGACGGGATCACCGTGCGCCCGTCGGTGAAGTGCTCGAACTTCCGCAGGTAGCCGGGTGTGCTGTGCTCTGCGTCGTCGGTGTCCACCGCGCCGCGCGGCGTAGCCGCGGGGGCACCCGCTGCCGCCGGGGTCCGGGTCGCGGCCGCCGCGGGGTCGGTGCGGACCGCGTCGCCGGGTGCCGCGGCGACCGGTCCG
>NZ_JBDLNV010000001.1:0-873788 GCF_046042785.1 Rhodococcus parequi
CGTCCGCCCGAGCGTCGCCGCCCGCCGCCGGCCTGTCCGCCCGATCCGGCGCCCTCGGTGCGCGGCCCACGGCTGCGGCCGCCCTGACCACCCTGACCGCCGCGGCGACCCGGACGCTGCCCCTGTCCCTGACGGCGACCGTCACCCGCGGGCTTGTCCGACTTGGGGGAGGGCGCCACGTGCGGTGCAGGCTCGCCCACCAGCGTCACCACATGCTCGGAGTCCGCGGTCACCTGAACCGGCGTCACCTTGATCGAGGCCTTGCGCATCAGGGCCGAGAGGTCCTTGCGCTGTTCGGGCAGCACGATCGTGACGACGTCACCGGCGCTGCCGGCGCGGGCGGTGCGGCCCGAACGGTGCAGGTACGCCTTGTGCTCGGCCGGCGGATCGACGTGGACCACCAGTTCCACCTCGTCGACGTGCACGCCGCGCGCCGCGACGTCGGTCGCGACCAGCACGCGTGCGGTGCCCTCGGAAAATGCGGCCAGGTTCCGGTCACGCGCGTTCTGCGACAGGTTGCCGTGCAGGTCCACCGACGGGATGCCGGACTCGGTGAGCTGACGCGCCAGTTTGCGGGCCTGGTGCTTGGTGCGCATGAACAGGATGCGTCGGCCCTGGCCCGATGCCAGCTTGTGGACGAGGGCCTTCTTTGCCTCGACCCCGGCGACGTCGTAGACGTGGTGGGTCATCGCGGCGACGGGCGAGTTCGCCTCGTCCACCGAGTGCAGCACCTCGTTCTGCAGGAACCGCTTGACCAGCTTGTCGACGCCGTTGTCGAGCGTCGCCGAGAACAGCAGGCGCTGCCCGCCCTTCGGCGTCGCCGTCAGGATGCGGGTGACGCCGGGCAGGAATCCGAGATCGGCCATGTGGTCGGCCTCGTCGAGGATCGTCATCTCGACGGCGTCGAGCGTGACGCAGCCCTGCTTCATGAGGTCCTCGAGGCGCCCCGGGCACGCGACGACGATGTCGACACCGCTCTCGAGGGCCTTGACCTGGCGGTGCTGGGAGACGCCGCCGAAGATCGTGGTGACGCGCAGGCCGAGCGCGCCGGCGAGGGGCTCGAGCGTCGCGGTGATCTGCGTCGCGAGTTCGCGGGTGGGAGCCAGCACGAGGCCGCGCGGCTTACCGGCACGACGCTTGCCGCCCGCCAGGCGTGTCGCGAGTGGGATCGAGAAGGCGAGGGTCTTGCCGCTACCCGTCTTGCCGCGCCCGAGAACGTCGCGCCCGGCGAGCGTGTCGGGAAGGGTGTCGACCTGGATGGGGAACGGCGCGGTGATTCCGCCGTCCGCGAGAGCGGAGACGATCGGAGCAGGGACGCCGAGCGATTCGAAGGTGGCCGTAGCGGATTCGTCGGACGAGGTGGTGACGCTGGTGGACAAGTTTGTCGGTGCCTTTCGGGCATTCGTCATGCACGCCTACGGCCGGGAAGATCCCGGTGCACGGCCTGCACAAGGTGGCGACATTGCCGGGAGGCAAGATCGATCGCCGCAAGAAATGCTTGTGCTGGTGCACCTCGAGCAGATGCTCGGATCCGGCGCGAAATGAAGCGTTCTACGACGCTGGACGGCTCGCAAGCGAACGTCCAGTACACGTGAGCGTACCCGCTCGAGGTATCGGCGGCAGTGTCGGGGCGATCACCCCAGGGGCTACAGGCCTACCCATTCCGACGTGCCGGCGGCGAAGGTCTGCCGCTTCCAGATCGGCACCTCCGCCTTGATCCGCTCGACCAGTTCCGCGCAGGCCGCGAAGGCCTCCGCGCGATGCGGTGCGGCCACCGCGGCGACCAGGGCCAGATCACCGATCGCGAGCGACCCCACGCGATGCACGGCGGCGACCGGCAGACCGGTGCGCGCGGAGACCTCCTCGCAGCACCGACGCAGGAACCGTTCGGCGTCGGGGTGGGCCTGGTATTCGAGGGCGGAGACCGAACGTCCGCCGTCGTGGTCCCGGACGACACCCGTGAACGCTACGACGGCACCGTGCTCGGGGCGGGCGACGGCCGCGTCGACGACGGCCGGATCGAGCGCATCGGACGAGATGTGGGCGAACACGTCACTCATCGTGCGCACCCCCTCCGGCGATCTGGGCCAGCAGGTGCTCGAGGATCGGATCCAGCACCGACAGACCGTCCTTCACCCCGCCCGGCGAACCCGGCAGGTTCACGATCAGGGTGCGGCCGGACAGTCCGACGAGACCTCGGCTCAGCGACGCGTGCGGTGTCACCTGCGCGCCCAGTCGGCGCATCTCCTCGGCGATGCCCGGCAACTCCCGGTCCAGCACCGCACGGGTGGCCTCGGGGGTGGCATCGGTGGGGGAGGCGCCGGTTCCGCCGGTCGTGATCACCAGCGCGGGGGAGTCGGCGAGCGCGTCGGCCAGACCGGCCGCGATGTCGGCGTCCGCGTAGACGAGGGGGCCCCGCACCGTGTGGCCGCGCGACTCGAGCCACGCCGCGATCGTCGGGCCGGTCGTGTCGGGCCGGGTGCCGCGCGCACCACCGGTCGACGCCACGAGCACCGTCGCCGAACCGGGGCGCACCTCGCGGCGCGGCTCGGTCGATTCGGAAGCTCCTCGCGGGCTTCCGTCGCGCCGCCACTGCCCGCGCTTGCCGCCTTCCTTCGTCAGCAGACGGACGCCGTCGAGTGTCGCGGCCGGGTCCACGGCCTTGACCATGTCGTGCAGGGTGAGACCGGCCACCGCGACCGCGGTCAACGCTTCCATCTCGACCCCGGTGGGGCCCTTGGTCTTTGCGGTCGCCTCGATGGTGATGGACGACTCGGTGAACCCGAACTCGACCTTCACCGACGACAGCGCCAGCTGGTGGCACAGCGGAATCAGCTCCGAGGTCTTCTTCGCGCCGGAGATGCCGGCGATCCGTGCCGTCGACAGGACGTCGGCCTTCGGCATGTCGTCGGCGCGCACCAGCGCCACCACCTCGGGTGTCGTCACGAGTTCGCCGGCGGCGACCGCGATCCGGGTCGTGTCCGCCTTGGCACTCACGTCCACCATCCGAGCACGGCCCTCGCCGTCGAGATGGCTCAGTTCGGTCATGTTCTGCTCGCTCACTACAGGGGCCACACCTTCACTCGATCGCCCGCGGCGAGGGACACCGCGTCGGCTGGAACGTCGATCAACACATCGGCCCACGCGAGCGCCGCCACGAGATGCGAGCCGGGACCGGACACCACCTCCACGCCGGAGCCGGTACGGCGGCCACGGAGGAACTGCCGCTTCCCGGCGACCGACGTCACGGCGTGGTCGAGCACCGCGTCCTCGTGCGGGATGCCGGGCAGGCCGACGGCGCGGCGCAGCAGCGGGCGCACGAACACCTCGAACGAGACCATCGTGCTCACCGGGTTGCCCGGGAACGTCAGCACCGGGACCTCGTCGACCAGCGCGAGACCTTGCGGTCCGCCGGGCTGCATCGAGACCGGCCCGAATCGGGCGCCGAGTTCGGTCAGGACGTCCTTGACCACCTCGTAGTCGCCCATCGACACGCCTCCCGACGTGATCACCAGTTCGGCGCGCGCGACCGCGCGGCGCAGACAGGCGCGGAAGGCGTCCGGTTCGTCGCTGCTGCGGTCCACCACCGACACCTCGGCGCCGTTCGCGCGCAGGCTCGCCGACAGCGCGGCCCCGTTGGAGTCGAAGATCTGCCCAGGCTGCGGGGTGACGCCGGCGTCCACCAGTTCGGCGCCGGTCGTGATCACCGCGACCCGCGGTCGGGTCCGCACCCCGACCGACGCCAGGCCGACGGCGGCCAGCACACCGAGATGGCGTGGCTCGAGCAGGGTTCCGGCGGGGAGCAGTTGCATTCCGGTGCGGACGTCGCTCCCGCGTTCGCGGACGAAATCGCCGGCTCCGCGCGAGCGGAGAACCGTCACCTTCCCGTCCGACACCTCCGTGTCCTCGACGGGGACGACGGCGTCCGCACCGTCCGGCAGCACCGCCCCGGTCATGATCCGGACCGCGGTGGCCGGGACGTGCGGAGCGGGTTCTGCCGGTCCGGCGGGCACAGTCGCCACGATCGGCAGTGTCGCGGGGACCGAACTCACCGACGCCGCGTCCACCGCGAAGCCGTCCATCTGCGAGTTCCGGAACAGCGGCAGATCGACCGGAGAGGCGACGTCGTAGGACAGCACCCGGCCGAGCGCGTCGCCCAGCCGGACGGTCTCGGACGGTCGCGTGAGCATCGGCGCGAGCAGTCGGGCCACGTCGGCGGCGTGGTCTTCGACGGATCGCGCACCCGGACGTTGTGCCATGACAGCCAATCCTAGGCACCCCCACGGCGTTCTTCACCGCACTCGGAGGGCCCGGCGGCGGCATACTGGTGGCATGACAGCCGCGACACGGACCGGGACGGCGATCGACGTCGGTATCCCGACCGTGCGCACCGCGCCGTCGACGGCCGGACGTCCCGACGTGCCGGAGTTGATCGACACCTTCGGGCGCACGGCCCGCGACCTGCGGGTCTCCATCACCGAGAAGTGCTCGTTGCGGTGCACGTACTGCATGCCGGCCGAGGGCCTGCCCGCCATCCCGTCCGCGCGGCTGCTCACGGGCGACGAGATCGTCCGACTGGTCGGAATCGCGGTGCATCGGTTGGGTGTCCGGGAGGTTCGGTTCACGGGTGGCGAACCGCTCATGCGGCGCGATCTCGAGGGCATCGTCGCGGGCTGTGCCGAACATGTGCCCGGTGTTCCACTGTCGATGACGACCAATGCCGTGGGGCTCGAACATCGGGCGGCGGCGCTCGCCCGCGCCGGACTCGGCCGGATCAACGTCTCGCTCGACACCGTCGACCGCGCCCACTTCGCCGAACTGACCCGCCGCGACCGGCTCGGGTCCGTGCTGGCGGGAATCCGCGCCGCGCAGGACGCCGGACTCGCCCCGCTCAAGATCAACGCGGTGCTGATGCAGGAAACGCTCAGCGGCGCAGTCGAACTGCTGCAGTGGTGCATCGAAGCGGGATGCGAACTGCGGTTCATCGAGCAGATGCCGCTCGACGCCGACCACGAGTGGGCGCGCGAGAACATGGTGGACGCGCAGACGCTGCTCGATGTTCTCGGCGCACGCTTCGACCTGCGGGCGATCGGCCGCGACGACCCGTCCGCGCCCGCCGAGGAGTGGCTCGTCGACGGTGGACCGGCCACGGTCGGGATCATCGCGTCGGTCACCAGATCGTTCTGCGAGGAGTGCGATCGCACCCGCCTCACCGCGGAGGGGACCGTCCGGTCGTGCCTGTTCAGCGACCGCGAGGTGGACCTGCGGGCCGCGCTGCGCTCCGGCGCCGACGACGAGGAACTCGCGCAGTCGTGGCGGGCCGCGATGTGGGACAAGTGGGCCGGACACGGGATCAATGCGGCGGGTTTCGTTCCGCCGCAGCGAAGTATGGGAGCGATCGGTGGCTGACATTCTCGAGACGGTGCGCACGGTGCAGGTGCGGTACTTCGCGGCGGCGGCCGAGGCTGCGGACCGCACCGAGGAGACGTTGACGGTGCCCGCCGCCGCAGATCTGGCACACCTGCGGGAGCTGCTGGCCGAGCGCTACGGGGCGCGGATGGCGAAGATCCTCGGGGTCGCCGCGTACCTCGTCGACTCCGAACTCACCCGCGACCCGAACAGCGCGATCGGGGCGCAGGTGGACGTGCTGCCCCCGTTCGCGGGTGGCTGACAGCGGCTACTGCGCGGCCAGCCACTGATCGAACGTGACGGTCCCGAAGCGGTTGTCGGGCACCAAATTCCAGCCGTTCCGCCAGAACGCGCCCATAGCGCCGGGCATCGGCAGATTCGTCACCCGGCCGCGGGCGCCCGTCGCGGCCTTCCACGCCTCGGCCATCTCGCGCATCGTGAGGACCTGCGGACCCGCGACGACGACCGGCTCCGCCGTCACCGACTCGTGCTGCGCGGCGTCGACCAGTGCGCGCGCGACGTCCGACGTGTCGATCGATTGGAAGCGGGCACCGGTGAACGCCGGGATCAGTCCCAGTTTCGACGTCGGCGCGCAGAGCATCGGGACGAACTCGTGGAACTGCGTCGCCCGCACCACCTGCGTCGGCAGCGGCGACTCGGCGTAGCGGCGTTCCTGCTCGGTCTTGGCCCGGTAGTACCCGAACGTGCTGCGGTCCACGTTGACGATCGACAGCAGTACCGCGCGGGAGACGCCGGCAGCGTGGGCCGCCGACAGCAGATGCTCCGCTCCGGTCGTGAGCACCGCACGTGTCCGGCGCGTCTTGCCGTCGGTCGTGTCGATCACGATGTCGACGCCCTCGAGGACGTCCCCGAGTCCCTCGCCGGTGATCAGGTCGCCGGCGACGTGTTCGACGCCGGCGCCCAGCGCTGCCCCGCGACGGCTCAGCACCCGCACGGTCTCCCCGCGTCGCACCAGTTCGGCCACCACGGCCCGGCCCGCGACTCCCGTGCCGCCCGCGACCAGATACGTCGTCACAGTTGTTCCCCCCTGGTCCTCTCGCCCGCGTCAGTCCTCGCGCCACCACGTGTCGGCCGGGCTCACGGGCACCGTGCGCTTGTGGCGGGTGTTCAGATACATCCGTTCGAGCTTGGCAGCGACGTCGTCGGCGACGTCCTTGCCCTCGAGGAAATCGTCGATCTGCTGGTAGGTGACGCCCAGCGCCACCTCGTCGGGCAGCGACGGCCGGTCGTCCTCGAGGTCGGCCGTGGGGATCTTCCTCCAGGTGGAGTCGGGGGCGCCCAGTTCCTCGAGCAGCGCGGCCCCCTGCCGCTTGGTGAGCCCGCCGAGCGGGGTGAGGTCCGCCCCTCCGTCACCGAACTTGGTGAAGAAGCCGGTGACGGCCTCGGCGGCGTGGTCGGTGCCCACCACGAGATAGCCGAGCTCGCCGGCGATCGCGTACTGGATCATCATCCGCTCGCGCGCCTTGATGTTGCCGCGCACGAAGTCCCGCAGCTGCGCACCGTCGCCGAGGATCTCGCGCATCGCCCCGGATGCCTCGCCCGCGGTCGCGTCGGTGCCGGGCTTGACGTTGACGGCCAGGGAGCGGTCGGGTGCGATGAACTTCAGGGCGACCTGCGCATCCTCCTCGTCGACCTGTGTCCCGTAGGGCAACCGCACCGCGACGAACTCGGCGGCGTGGTCGTCGGCGCGCAGTTCCTCACAGGCCAACTGCGTCAGCCGCCCGGCGAGGGTGCTGTCCTGCCCGCCGCTGATCCCGAGGACGAAACCCTTCGCGGGCGTCGAGAGCAGATAGTCCTTGATGAACTGCACCCGACTGTGGATCTGAGCCGCCGGATCGATCGTCGGTTCCACACCGAGTTCCGCGATGATGCGCGCACGCGAAATTGCCATGGCAGAACTGTAGCGAGCGCGGGTCGGGTGCGCAGCACGGCGAACCGGCACGGCAGGATGTGGCCCGGGCGTCATCGGCGGCGTCACGGAACTCGGGAGACGTTGATGAGTAGCACCGGAATCCTCGTGGTGAGCGCCACGCGGGAGGAAGCGGCCCACGTGCCCGACGGCATCGACGTCGTCGTCACGGGGATCGGCAAGGTCGCGGCCGCGGTCGCCGTCACGCAGGCCCTCGCCGGGTTCGCCCCCGAGCGACTGCCCCTCGTCGTCAACATCGGCACCGCCGGCGCGCTGCACGGCCACCATGCCGGCCTGTACGTGCCGTCGGCTGTTCTCAACCACGACATCAGTGCCGAGGTACTGCGCTCGCTCGGACACCCCGTGCGCGACGTGATCGACCTCGCCGACGGCGACGGGTCGGTCCTCGCGACCGGCGACACCTTCGTCTCCGACGCGGAGGTTCGCGATGCGCTCGCGGCCCGGGCCGATCTCGTCGACATGGAGGGCTTCGCGATCGCCTTCGCGTGCGATCGGATCGGCGCCCGCTGTCGGCTGGTCAAGCACGTGAGCGATCACGCCGACGACTCCGCGATGGACTGGCCCGCGCAGGTGGACGCCAGTGCCCGGGTGCTCGCCGGGTGGCTGCGCGACGCGCTGTAGCTGTCCTGCTCGTCAGTGACCGCGCAGGCCGAGGCCCGTGCCGTCCGCCTGCATCAGTCGCATCGTGGCGCCGTCCACCTCGTACGTCACCTGACCGTCCAGCACGTGCAGGACCGAGCGCTCCACCTCGGCGACGTCGGTGGGACAGGCCATCCTCGTCGTCGCCAACGGGCCGAACGTGATCGTGTCGCCGTCGACCGTCGCGGGGCCGTTGAAGCGGTTGCATCCGGTGGTCCCGGTGACCTGGCCGCCGTCGCCGATGGTCAGCGTCGGCGCCGACGTCTCGAGTGCGGCCGACGTACTCACCGCCTGCGGCGTGATCAGCGTGTCGACCACCCACGTGGTGCCGACGACGGGACGGTCGGGGTTCGCGGACTTCTTGTCGGCGAGCGTGACGGTGGTGTCGGGCGTCGTGAGCGTGAGGACGCCGTCGTCCAGTGCCCAGGCCGGCCGCGCCGCGAACAGGTCGGTCATCCACTTGTCCGCGCCGGCGACGTCGCCGGCGCATGCCGTCATCGTGGTTGCGATCGCGCCGGTCTTCACGATGCCGCCCGTCAGTTCGACACTGCTCACGCCGCGATTGCAGCCCGCACTCATCGCGATCGAGTTCCGCTCCGGGAAGGCGACCTCGAGCGGTCCGCCGCCGGGGATCGCCGGTCCCGCCACCGCGGTCGACAGGAACGTCCGGCCCCACAGGGCGTCGGCCGCCGACGCCGTCGCAGAAGGGGAGGTGGTGGCGGGCTCGCCGGTGTCACCGTCGGCATTGCTGCACGCACTCAGGGTCGAGGCGGCCAGGAGTGCGAGAAGGACGGTCTGCGTGCGCATGGCCACACCCTAGGGGACACCGGGTCCGGTTCGGGTGATCCTGTGGGCCAGGTCTTCCCAGTTGTCGGCGATGCGTTCGGGCGATATTCCGAGGGCGCGGATCTGATGCAGCACGAGGCCCGCCTCGAGAGCGGCGAGGAGCACGACGGCGAGCAGATCCACGTCGCCGTCGACGCCCGCGTCGTGGAGCAGCGTGACGATGTGCCGCAGACTGACCGCGCGGGCCGGTCCCGAGTAGCGGAACTCGGGAGAGCCCTCGGCGGCGCGCAGCACGTCGCCCTGCACGGTCACCATGTCGAGGCGGGCGCGGCCGAAGGCGATCAGCCGGACCAGCGGGGGAGCGTCGGGCCCGAGCGGCGGCGGACCGAACATGAATGCGTGCTGCAGTTCGCGCTCGGTGTGGTCGAGCAGTGCGTTCATCAGCCCGGAGCGGCTGCCGAACCGTCGGAAGACCGTGCCCTTGCCGACACCGGCCTTCGCGGCGACGGCCTCCATCGTCACGGCGTCCACGCCCCGCTCCGCGACGAGGTCCGCCGCCGCATCGAGGAGCAGTTTCCGATTGCGGGCAGCGTCACATCGCTCGGGGATCTCGGCGTCCACCAGCGGAATGAGTGGGCTGTTCACGTCACGCATCGTAGCCCAGCGGGAACATAAGTGGACCACGGTCCGTTTGTGCTGCTATACCTGTTGCAGCGTCAACCATCGCACCACCGAAGGAAGCACCCAGTCATGTCTGAGACCCGCGTTCTCTCCCTCGTCGGCAGCCTCCGTGCCGGCTCCGTCAACCGTCAGGTCGCCGAGACCGCCGCCGCCGTCGCCCCCGAGGGCGTCGAGGTGACCATCTTCGAGGGCCTCGGAGACCTGCCCTTCTACAACGAGGACGTCGACGTCCCGGGCGCCTCGATCGCCGGCGTCGACGAGCTGCGCGCCGCTGCCGCCCAGGCCGACGCCCTGCTCCTGGTCACCCCGGAGTACAACGGCACCATCCCCGCCGTCCTCAAGAACGCCATCGACTGGCTCTCGCGCCCCTACGGTGCCGGTGCCGTCAAGGACAAGCCGGTCGCCGTGATCAGCGCCTCCCCGAGCCCCAACGCCGCGAAGTGGGCCCACGACGACGCCCGCAAGGCCCTCGGCATCGCGGGCGGCAACGTCCTCGCGGCCGAGCTGTCCATCGGCGGCACCATCCAGAAGTTCGGCGAGCTGCACCCGCGTGAGAACGCCGAGGTCGCCGAGCAGGTCGGTGGCGTCGTCGCCGCTCTGGTCGAGGCTTCCCAGGCTCTCGTCAGCGCCTGACGTCGCTGCGGTCCCCCGGCTGAAGGGTCCCTTCACACGCTCCGAGCGTCTGAAGGGACCCTTCAGCTGTGTCGGGGGGCTAGAGTCCGGCGTCGTCCATGGCCGCGTCGACGGCGTCCCGCACCGAGTCGAAGTCGCCGCCCGCCTCGAGTGCCCCGAGCTGGGCGGCCTCGATCCGCTCGCGTACCTGCTCGTAGCGCGCGGTCCAGGCCGCCTTGTCGGCACGCCAGTAGCCGATGACGTCGTAGCGCTCGGTGGGCCAGCCGAGATCGTGACGCACCCACCGCCGCACCGTCCGAGAAAGCCCGGCCTCACCTGCGAACCACACGTAGCCCGGGCCGTCCGGGAGGCTCCATCGTCGAGCGGTCGACGCGAGCGCACTGGCGCCGACGCCGTTGCCGCTGCCGCGCAGCCACGTGTAGGTCACCTCGCCGGACGTCTCGAACCGCTGCTCGTCGTCGGCGGTCGTGACCTCCGCGACGACGTGCACCCGGGTGCCCGGAGTCAGGCCTTCGACGATTCGGCCCACGGCGGGCAGCGCCGTCATGTCGGCGAGCAGCAGTTGCCACGCAGTGTCGGAGGGCGGGCGGTACCAACCCGAGGCGGTGGTGACGCCCAGCGTCTGCCCCGGGCGGGCCTGCAGCGCCCACCGGACGGCCGCACCGCCGTCGTGGACGGCGAAGTCGATGTCCATCTCGCACGCCGTCGGGTCCCACCGCCGCACCGTGTAACTCCGCATTTCCGGACGCGGCCCGTCGGACGGGTAGTCGAGAGTCGACCCCATCCGCACCGGGCTCGGCGGAGCGTCCTGCCCGTCGTCGGGGAACACGACCAGCAGACGCTCGTCGGGATCCCCGCTCGAGGTGAAGTGCCGCAGGTCGCCGCCGCGCAGGGTGATCCTCTGCATGTTGGGCGTGACGCGGGCGACGTTCGCCACGGGCGCGAAGTAGTACGGACTCGGAGTGTCGGGCACGGCTCTCACCCTGGCACAGGGTGCCTGACGGTGGGGCACCCCGTGACAGCCGGTTACCGATCAGTTAACGCGGCTGTCGGGGTGTCGGCAGACCGCCCGGCGAGGCGTCGGGACCGCGTTCGGCGTGTCTTCCCCGGCGTGTCGCGCGCGGGCGTCCGAGGTGCGTCTCCGGTGGGTCGTCCATCCGGTCGCGGGCTGCCACGGGAGGGCGCCGGCAGCCGGTGTCGGGCCGCTACTGTGGCGCCGGTTACCCGACTGTGTGGACCCGGGCCGGGGACGTGAGCGAACTCACCCCGGCCACCCCTCGAAAATGTGACCCGCGACACGCCGAAACGGGGTTCGGTGGGGGCCGCCGGAAGGGGCCGACCTGCGAATATCAAGCGTGTCACTCGCAAGATATCGGGTTGTGGGTTTCTGTCGGCCACAAGGTGTAGTGTCTACACAGCCGAGAGGGCACAACGGGAACGAACTGGATCCCGGGCTGAAATTCAGGCCCCATCCTCGGCAGCAGAGTGCACATCCAGAGCTCGCCAGGCCGTGGAAAGAGGGACCATCATGAGCATCACCGTCTACACCAAGCCCGCCTGCGTTCAGTGCAATGCCACCTACCGCGCCCTCGACAAGGCCGGTCTCGAATACGACATCGTCGACATCTCCGAGAACCCCGAGGCGCGCGACTTCGTGATGGCCCTCGGATACCTCCAGGCCCCCGTCGTGGTGGCCGGCGACGCGCACTGGTCGGGCTTCCGTCCGGACCGCATCAAGGACCTCACCGCAAACGCTGCCTGACCCATCGCGGCAGCGCCGCGGGGATGATCCACCTCGAGTGAAATGGTGAACGCCGATGGCTTCGCTGGTGTACTTCTCCAGCGCGTCGGAGAACACACACCGATTCGTCGAACGACTCGGTGTCCCCGCGACGCGCATCCCCCTACATGACCGTGAAGGCCTCTTCGAGGTCGACGAACCGTACGTCCTGATCCTTCCCACCTACGGGGGCGGTACGACGTCGACGGGACGCGACACGAGCTACGTGCCCAAGCAGGTCATCCGATTCCTCAACAACAAGCACAATCGTGACCTCATCCGAGGCGTGATTGCTGCCGGTAACACGAACTTCGGCGAGTCGTACTGCTACGCCGGGAACGTGATTTCACAGAAGTGCCGGGTCCCGTACCTGTACCGCTTCGAACTAATGGGAACAGCCGAGGACGTCGTCGCCGTGCGCGAGGGCGTCGCACAATTCATGGAGAGTGAACAGTGGCACCGACCATCACAGATTCAGCCCCGGCTGGGAGTGTAGAGCGCGCTGCGGCACGACCCGACGCGTCGGCGGGCGAGCTCGACTACCACGCGCTCAACGCGATGCTGAACCTGTACGGTCCCAACGGGGAGATCCAGTTCGACAAGGACGTCGCCGCGGCGCGGCAGTACTTCCTGCAGCACGTCAACCAGAACACGGTCTTCTTCCACAACCTGGACGAGAAGCTCGACTACCTGGTCGAGGAGAACTACTACGAGGCCGAGGTCCTCGACCAGTACTCGCGCGAGTTCGTGAAGTCGCTGATCGACCGGGCGTACGCGAAGAAGTTCCGGTTCCCGACGTTCCTCGGCGCCTTCAAGTACTACACCTCGTACACCCTCAAGACGTTCGACGGAAAGCGTTACCTCGAGCGCTTCGAGGACCGCGTCTGCATGGTGGCGCTCACCCTCGCCGCAGGCGACGAGACGCTCGCGACCGAGCTGGTCGACGAGATCATCGCCGGCCGCTTCCAGCCGGCCACCCCGACGTTCCTCAACTCCGGCAAGAAGCAGCGCGGCGAGCCCGTCTCGTGCTTCCTGCTGCGCATCGAGGACAACATGGAGTCGATCGGCCGTTCGATCAACTCGGCCCTGCAGCTGTCCAAGCGCGGCGGCGGAGTTGCGTTGCTGCTCAGCAACGTTCGTGAGCACGGCGCCCCGATCAAGAAGATCGAGAACCAGAGCTCCGGCGTCATCCCAATCATGAAGCTGCTCGAGGACTCCTTCTCGTACGCCAACCAGCTCGGTGCGCGCCAGGGCGCCGGCGCGGTGTACCTGCATGCGCACCACCCGGACATCTACCGCTTCCTCGACACCAAGCGCGAGAACGCGGACGAGAAGATCCGCATCAAGACGCTGTCGCTGGGCGTCGTGATCCCGGACATCACGTTCGAGCTCGCGAAGAAGAACGAGGACATGTACCTGTTCTCGCCGTACGACGTGGAGCGCATCTACGGCGTCCCGTTCGCGGACATCAACGTCAGCGAGAAGTACCACGAGATGGTCGACGACAAGCGGATCCGCAAGTCGAAGATCAAGGCGCGCGAGTTCTTCCAGACCCTCGCCGAGCTGCAGTTCGAGTCGGGCTACCCGTACATCATGTTCGAGGACACGGTGAATCGGGCGAACCCGATCGAGGGCAAGATCACGCACTCGAACCTGTGCTCGGAGATCCTGCAGGTCTCGACGCCGTCGACGTTCAACGACGACCTGTCCTACAGCCATGTCGGCAAGGACATCTCGTGCAATCTCGGCTCGCTCAACATCGCGCTGACGATGGACTCGCCGGACTTCGCGAAGACCATCGAGACCTCGATCCGTGCGCTCACCGCCGTCTCGGACCAGACGCACATCTACTCGGTGCCGTCGATCGAGCAGGGCAACAACGACTCTCACGCGATCGGTCTGGGGCAGATGAACCTGCACGGCTACCTCGCGCGCGAGCGGATCTTCTACGGTTCCGAAGAGGGCATCGACTTCACCAACATCTACTTCTACTCGGTCGTGTACCACGCCATCCGGGCGTCGAACCTGATCGCGAAGGAACGCGGCACCCACTTCAAGGGCTTCCCGCAGTCCGAGTACGCGTCGGGCAAGTACTTCGACAAGTACACCGATCAGGTGTGGGAGCCCAAGACCGAGAAGGTGCGGCAGCTGTTCGCCGACGCCGACATCCACATCCCCACGCAGGACGACTGGCGCGAGCTGAAGGCGTCCGTGCAGCAGTACGGCATCTACAACCAGAACCTGCAGGCGGTCCCGCCGACCGGCTCGATCTCGTACATCAACAACTCCACCAGCTCGATCCACCCGGTGGCCGCGAAGATCGAGATCCGCAAGGAAGGCAAGATCGGTCGCGTCTACTACCCGGCGCCCTACCTGACCAACGACAACCTGGAGTACTACCAGGACGCGTACGAGATCGGGTACGAGAAGATCATCGACACCTACGCGGCTGCCACGCAGCACGTCGATCAGGGCCTGTCGCTGACGCTGTTCTTCAAGGACACCGCCACCACGCGCGACGTCAACCGTGCGCAGATCTACGCGTGGCGCAAGGGCATCAAGACGCTGTACTACATCCGCCTGCGTCAGATGGCCCTCGAGGGGACCGAGGTGGAGGGTTGCGTCTCGTGCATGTTGTGATCGCCAATTCCGGAACCCCGCAACGAAACTCGAACAGGGAAGAACGATGACCTCCGCTCCCAACGCGCATTCTCCGGCCGACGGCACTCGCATCAAGCTGGTCGACCGCGTCTCGGCGATCAACTGGAACCGCGTCCCCGACGAGAAGGACTCGGAGGTGTGGGACCGTCTCACCGGCAACTTCTGGCTGCCCGAGAAGGTGCCGGTGTCCAACGACATCCAGTCGTGGGCCACCCTCACGCCCAACGAGCAGCAGCTCACGATGCGGGTGTTCACCGGTCTGACGCTGCTGGACACCATCCAGGGCACCGTCGGCGCCGTGAGCCTCATCCCCGATGCGGTCACGCCGCACGAGGAGGCCGTGCTCACCAACATCGCGTTCATGGAGTCGGTGCACGCGAAGAGTTACTCGCAGATCTTCTCGACGCTGTGCACCACGCGTGAGATCGACGACGCGTTCCGCTGGTCGGAGGAGAACCCGAACCTGCAGCGCAAGGCGCAGATCGTCCTCGACTACTACAAGGGCGACGACCCCCTCAAGCGCAAGGTCGCCTCGACGCTGCTCGAGTCGTTCCTGTTCTACTCGGGCTTCTACCTGCCGATGTACTGGGCGTCGCGGGCCAAGCTGACCAACACGGCCGACGTGATCCGCCTCATCATCCGCGACGAGGCCGTGCACGGCTACTACATCGGCTACAAGTACCAGCGCGGACTCGAGCGCGTCACCGAGGCCGAGCGTGAGGAGCTCAAGAACTACACGTTCGAGCTGCTGTTCGAGCTGTACGACAACGAGGTCGAGTACACGCAGGACCTGTACGACGAGGTCGGGCTCACCGAGGACGTCAAGAAGTTCCTGCGCTACAACGCCAACAAGGCGCTGATGAACCTCGGTTACGAGGGCCTGTTCCCGAAGGACGAGACGGACGTCAACCCGGCGATCCTCTCGGCCCTGTCGCCGAACGCTGACGAGAACCACGACTTCTTCTCGGGCTCGGGTTCGAGCTACGTCATCGGTAAGGCCGTCAACACCGAGGACGACGACTGGGACTTCTAGTTCCACCGCACTCTCCGCGGCCGAATGTCACACGCGTTCAGGACTGAACGGGTGTGACATTCGGCCGTCGGCGTTTCCGGAGAAGTGCGGCGGATCGCATCCCGGAAGCCCTGCCTCGAACGGGGTTCCGAGCGAACCGTTGTGATGCGGGACGGGCCGGGCCTACTGTCGAGACCGTAGACCGACACACCCGACGACGATCGAGGAGACGGCGATGACCGGTCGAGTAGTGCACTTCGAGGTCCCGTTCGACGACGGTGACCGGGCCCGCAACTTCTACCGGCAGGCGTTCGGCTGGAACGTCACCGAGATGCCGGAGCTGGAGTACACCGGCGTGTCCACCGGGCCCGTGGAGGAATCGGGGATGCCGGCCGAACCCGGCTACATCGGCGGCGGCATGTTCCAGCGATCCGACGAGGCTCCACGCGGTCCGGTGATCACGGTCGACGTCGCCGACATCGACGCCGCACTGGCGAAGATCGAGGCACTCGGCGGCGCGACCGTCGCGGCGAAACAGCCCGTGGGCACAATGGGATTCGCGGCATACTTCCGTGACCCGGAAGGCAACATCATGGGTCTGTGGGAGACAGCGCAGGGCTGATTCGGTTCAGGACTGACCGGGGTCAGTCGCGCGCGAACCAGGCGTGTTCGTCGCAGCGCAGCGCGGCGTCGAGGCGCCGCCGCGACGACTCCGTGAGATCCGCCGGCAGCGCGTCGGGGGAGAACCAGCGCACCTCGAGGTTCTCGTCGTCCGCGACCCGCGCCTCGCCCGCAACGGCGCGCGCGACGAAACAGACGTCCAGGTAGCTGGCGACGTCGCCGTTCGGGTACGTGATCGGCCCTGCGGTGTCGACGCTGCTCACCCGGACCAGTTCGGCGTCGATCCCCGTCTCCTCACGGATCTCCCGCAGCGCCGCCGGACCGGGTTCCTCACCAGGCTCGAGGATGCCCGAGACGACGGCCCACTTCCCGTTGTCGGCCCGCCGGGTCAGCAGGAGCCGTCCGGCGTCGTCCACCACGACGGCGCTCACGCCGGGCAGCCACAGGGGCGCGTTTCCCACGTGTTCGCGGAGCGCCGCAACGAATTCCGGTACCGGCACGGTGAACTTCTACGCGTAGCCGTTGAGGCTCGGCTGCAGATCGGCGAGGACGGCCCGCGCCGCGACGACGCCGTTGCCGCCGTTCCAGATCTCGTCGTCGACAGCGAAGACGCGCTTGTCGGGGACGGCGCCGAGGGCGTACCAGTCGTCGGAATCCATCACCGACTTGCCGTGCTCGAGACCCGCGGGACCGTCGAAGCCGACATAGATCAGGTCGCCCTCGGCTCGGCCGAGATCGTCGACGTCCTCGGACGCCACCTCGAGTCGCTGGGTGGGCGGCCGCTGGACACCGGCGTCGGCGAGGACCTGGCCCGAGAAGCTGCCCGGCCCCATGATCGCGAGCGAATCGGCACCGAACCGCACCACCGACGCCTGCGTCTGCCGGGCACCCAGTTCGTTTCCGATCCGTGCGGCGTCCGCGGTGTAGGCGTCGAGGGCCTGCCGGGCCGCGCCGGAGCGTCCCAGCGCCTCGCCCGTCGCGAGGAAACGGTCCTTCCAGAAGACGGCATCCGCGCCGACGAACGCGGTCGGCGCGAGTGCCCGGAGCCGATCGGCCAGCGCCGGGTCGGCGGGTGCCGCCCCGAGGATCAGGTCGGGGCCGGACTGCGCGACGAGATCGACCTCCGGGGCGCCGGCGACCCCGATGCCGGGCAGCGCCGCGATACCGGGGCCCAGGTACGACGGCTGCCGGTCGGTGCCCCCGGGGGTGACGGCGCCCACGACCCGACCCTGCAGGCCCAGCGCGCAGACGGCGTCCAGCGCGGCCGTGTCGAGGACGACGATCCGCTGCGGGTCGGCGGCACCCGGGTCGGCGGGGGAGGGTTCGGCACACGCGGCGCCGGTGTCGCGTTCGACGTTCACGACACCGGCCCCGGCGATCTTGGTCGTCGTCCGCACGACGGTGCTCGCGTCGTCGTCCGTCGCGCTGCCGCAGCCGACGAGTCCGACGAGCGCCCCCGCCGCGAGCGCGGTGACGGCGATCCGGCGGACGGGTCCTGCGGGCTGGGAACTGTGCAATGCGACGACTTCCTGTTCGGCGAGCGCTGCGTGCGGGCCGACTCAGGTTAGCCGTTGTGCGGGTCCACCCCGAAGGCCTCGGCGAGGTCGTCGAGGATCTTGTGCGCGCCCTGGATGCTGACCGGCGTCATCCACATCGCGTCGTCGACCTCGACGATGCGGCCCTTCAGCGTTCCCCACAGCGGGTTCTGGCGGAAGGCCTCCGCGGCCTTGATCGACTTGCCCTCGGGATCCTGGTATGTCGCGACGAAGATGAGGTCGGCCTCGGCGTCGCCCAGCCGCTCCGGGCTGATCGAGTTCATGATGCTGCCGGCATCGGCCGGATCGGCCTGCTGGCTGTCGGGGCGGGCGAGCCCGGCGTCGGCGAGGACGATGCCGCTGAAGGACGTCGTGCGGTACAGGCGGGCGGTCGGCTCGCCGGCGAAGCGCACGACGGACACCTTCGGGTTGTCGGCCTTGGCGTTGATCTCGTCACCGATCGCCTTGGCGCGGGCCTCGTAGTCGCCGATCTTCTGCTCGGCGAGGTCCTCCTTGCCGAGGGCCTTCGCCACGAGCCGGATGTTGTCCTTCCACGTCGGACCGGTCGACTGCGAGAACACCGTCGGCGCCAGTGCCGACAGGGCCTGGTAGTTCTTTCCGTCACGCACCTCCGCGGACAGGATCAGGTCGGGCTCGAGTTGGGCGACCTTCTCGAGGCTCGCGTCCTGCACCTTGCCCACCGACACGGCGTCCGCGGCGTACCGGTCGCGGGCCTCGCCGAGGTAGTCGGGCAGTCCCTGCTCGCGGTAGTCGACGAAGCCGACGAGTGGCGACTCGAGCAGGAGCACGGCGTCGGCGTAGCTGTTGTCCAACGTGACGATGCGCTGCGGCTCGGAGTCGATGTTGGTCACGCCCCGAAAATGTTCGACGGTGCGCGGGAACCCCGTCGACTCGGTGGCCGTTGTATCGGCGGTGCTCTCGGTGGAGGAACAGCCGGTGAGGGCGAGGCTCACGGCCACGCCTACGGCAGCGAGCGAACTGAGCGTGCGGCGGCGAGTCGGTGTGTACACGAGATGGAACTCCAAGCGGGTGGAACGGCAGGACCGAGGTGGTTAGGTAAGGGGAACCTTCATAGCATGAATGTGTCGTTGCTCTCGACAGCCGGGTGGCGCCCGGCGACGGACCCGGGATCGTGCCGACACGCCGCGGCATGGTGGTCGAGAGGTCCGATCGGGGACTAAAGCCCTGTTCGTGGCCTCGAGGCCGCAAGGTCGTAAGGCCCGAGTACGACAGGGAGTAGGACCCGGTCCGCGGTGCCCGAAAGCACCGTCTACGATTCGATGAGCGCAAGCCAGCGAACGCCTCATCCGCCAGTCCGGGGTAGGCGCTCAGAGCGCGGCCTGCGGAGCGACCAAGGGCACATTCAGGAGGATCAGTGACTGCCGTAGCGCCCCAGCCAGTCCCGGAGATAGCAGCGAGGCCTTACCCGCCGCGGCAGGGACCCAAGGGCTCGTTCATCTACAAGATGGTGACGACCACCGATCCCAAGGTGCTCGGGATCATGTACCTGGTCACCTCTTTCGCGTTCTTCCTCATCGGTGGCCTCATGGCGCTGCTGATGCGTACCGAGCTCGCGGTGCCGGGTCTGCAGTTCCTCTCGAACGAGCAGTTCAACCAGCTGTTCACGATGCACGGCACGATCATGCTGCTGCTGTACGCGACCCCGGTCGTGTTCGGCTTCGCCAACTACATCGTTCCGCTGCAGATCGGTGCCCCCGACGTGGCGTTCCCGCGCCTGAACGCGTTCAGCTACTGGCTGTACCTGTTCGGTGCCATCATCACCACCGCCGGCTTCATCACCCCGGGTGGTGCTGCCGACTTCGGTTGGACCGCCTACACCCCGCTGACGAGCGCGCTGCACTCGCCGGGCGTCGGCGCCGACCTCTGGGTCCTGGGTCTCGCCGTCGCGGGTCTCGGCACCATCCTCGGTGGCGTCAACTTCATCACCACCATCGTCTGCCTCCGCGCACCGGGCATGACCATGTTCCGGATGCCGATCTTCACCTGGAACATCCTGATCACCAGCATCCTCGTGCTGCTGGCCTTCCCGCTGCTGACCGCTGCCTTCATGGGTCTGTTCGTCGACCGCCACCTGGGTGGCCACATCTTCGACCCGGCAACCGGCGGCGTCCTGCTGTGGCAGCACCTGTTCTGGTTCTTCGGTCACCCCGAGGTCTACATCATCGCGCTGCCGTTCTTCGGCATCGTCTCGGAGATCTTCCCGGTCTTCTCGCGTAAGCCGATCTTCGGCTACAGCGGCCTGGTGTACGCCACGATGGCCATCGCCGCCCTGTCGATCGCCGTGTGGGCGCACCACATGTACGCCACCGGCGCCGTGCTCCTGCCGTTCTTCTCCTTCATGACGTTCCTCATCGCGGTCCCGACCGGTGTGAAGTTCTTCAACTGGATCGGAACGATGTGGAAGGGCCAATTGACGTTCGAGTCGCCGATGCTGTTCTCGGTCGGCTTCCTCGTGACCTTCCTCTTCGGTGGTCTGTCGGGCGTCCTGCTCGCGAGCCCGCCGATCGACTTCCACGTCACGGACTCGTACTTCGTCATCGCCCACTTCCACTACGTGCTCTTCGGCACCATCGTGTTCGCCACCTACGCGGGCATCTACTTCTGGTTCCCGAAGATGACCGGCCGGATGATGGACGAGCGCCTCGGCAAGTGGCACTTCTGGACCACGTTCGTCGGCTTCCACGCCACCTTCCTGGTCCAGCACTGGCTCGGTGCCGAGGGCATGCCGCGCCGCTACGCCGACTACCTGCCCACCGACGGCTTCACCACGCTGAACACGATCTCCACGGTCGGCTCGTTCATCCTCGGTGCCTCGACGCTGCCGTTCCTGTGGAACGTCTTCAAGAGCTACCGCTACGGCGAGGTCGTCAAGGTCGACGATCCGTGGGGTTACGGCAACTCGCTCGAGTGGGCCACCACCTGCCCGCCGCCGCGCCACAACTTCACCGAGCTGCCCCGCATCCGTTCGGAGCGTCCGGCGTTCGAGCTGCACTACCCGCACATGGTCGAGCGCATGCGCGACGAGGCCCATGTCGGCATCGGACACGGCGGCAAGCACGCCACCGCCGTTCTGGAGGACAACAAGTCCTAGCGGACCGGAGGGTCCCTGCACTACCGGAAGGCCCCGCCCGTACCTCGGGCGGGGCCTTTCCGTTGCTCCCACGCCGACTTGGCAGAATGTGGAGCGGTATTTCATTGTCGAGTTGTTCGAGCCCGAACGAACGGAGTTCTCTCGGTGGGTGCGTCAGACGCCACGGTTCTGGTGACGGTTACTGGTCCGGACAGGCCCGGCGTGACGTCGGTGCTCTTTGCGGCGCTGTCGCGCCACGACGTCAGCCTGCTCGACGTCGAGCAGGTCGTGATCCGCGGTCGGCTCACGCTGGGCGTGCTCGTGGCGTGCCCCACCGACCCGGAGGCGCTCCAGGAGGAGCTCGAAGAGGCGATGGACACCGTCGGCATGAATGTCGACGTCGAGATCGGTGCCGACCCGGCCGGTCGGCAGCAGGTTTCCACGCACGCCGTCGTGGTGCTCGGCAGCCCGGTCAGCGCACGGGCGTTCCGCTCGCTGTCGCGTGAGCTGGCCCGACAGGGCGCGAACATCGACTCGATCCGCGGTGTCGCCGACTACCCGGTTACCGGTCTCGAGCTCATGGTCACCGCGTCGAGCACCGGCGCCGAGGCGGACAAGCAGCTGCGCACCGGGCTCGCGGAGGTTGCGGTCGGCGCGAACGTCGACGTCGCCGTCGAGCACGCCGGTCTCGCGCGGCGCGCCAAGCGTCTCATCGTGTTCGACGTCGACTCGACGCTCGTCCAAGGCGAGGTCATCGAGATGCTCGCCGCTCGTGCCGGCGTCGAGGACGAGGTCCGCGCCGTCACCGAGGCCGCGATGCGCGGCGAGATCGACTTCACCGAGTCGCTGCACCAGCGGGTCGCGACGCTCGCCGGGCTCGACGCGTCGGTCATCGACGACGTCGCCGCCGACCTGCAGCTCACCCCCGGCGCGCGCACCACGATCCGGACGCTGCGTCGTCTGGGCTACCACTGCGGCGTCGTGTCGGGTGGATTCCGTCAGGTGATCGAGGGCCTCGCCCACGAGCTCGAACTGGACTTCGTCCAGGCCAACACACTCGAGATCGTCGACGGCAAGCTCACCGGACGCGTCGTCGGGGACATCGTCGACCGTGCCGCCAAGGCCGTCGCCCTGCGCAAGTTCGCGGCCGACGTGGGCGTGCCGATGGAGCAGACCGTCGCGGTCGGTGACGGCGCCAACGACATCGACATGCTCAACGCCGCCGGCCTGGGCGTCGCGTTCAACGCCAAGCCGGCGCTGCGCGAGGTCGCCGACACCGCGCTGTCGCACCCGTTCCTCGACGCCGTGCTGTTCGTGCTCGGTGTCACCCGGAACGAGGTCGAGGCCGCCGACGCGGTCGACGGCGTCGTGCGGCGCGTGCCGATCGCATGACCCTCACCGGGGACGGGTTCGCGGCTCGGCACGGCGTCCTGGCCGCCGGGTACGGCAGCCGTCCGGACCCGGACGATCCGGCGCAGGTCCTCGCGATGCCGATGGTCCTGCACATCCCCAAGATCGATCCGCCCGCGCGCAGCGACCTGCTGGCCGCGGCGGCGTCGGCGACCGTCGCGCTGTGCCTCGACGACCGGGTCGGGCCAGATGAGGACGGCGAGCCCGGTCCGTGGCAGGACGCGTTCCGGGAGTGGACCGACGCGCGGATCCGCAAGGTGGCTCGGCGGGCCCGCGGTGCACAGTGGCTCGCGGCGCAGGACGTCGACGGCGTGACCGTCGAGGTCTCCGGTGCGCAGGCCCGGGCACTGGTGCCCGGTCGGGTGGGCGCACTCGACCCGCGCATCCGCAAACTCCAGATCGGCGGCACGGACCTCGAGCACGACGAGCCCGGGCCTGTCCCGGAGGGCGTCCCGACGCTGTGGGTGAACGCGGCGCTCGGCATGAGCGTCGGCAAGGCCGCCGCGCAGGTGGGGCATGCGTCGATGATCCTGGCCGGCGCGATGCCGGTGGACCGGGTGAGACAGTGGGCCGCGGACGGCTACCGCTGCGCGGTGCGCGACGCCGACCCGCAGCGGTGGGCGCAGTTGTGTGACGAAGTCGCTCGGGGGGCGGCGGTTGCGGTGCGCGACGCCGGGTTCACCGAGGTGGCGCCCGGTTCGATGACGGTGATCGCGCCCATCCCCTGATCGGGCCGCCGACACGCAGGTCCGGTCCGATCGGACCACCCGACGGGCAGTACGCGAAGATGGTCGCTGTGTCGGAACCAGATCCTGATCTCCTCATCGATTTCGAAGACGTCCTGATTCGCCGTGGCGGAGCGACCCTCGTCGGCCCGGTCTCCTGGAAAGTGGAGTTGGACGAGAAGTGGGTCGTGCTCGGCCCCAACGGCGCGGGCAAGACGTCGCTGCTGCGCATGGCCGCCGCCGAGGTCCACCCGACGGCCGGCGTCGCGCGCCTGTTCGGCGAGACGTTCGGCCGCGTCGACATCACCGAACTACGACCCCGGATCGGGCTGTCGTCGTCGGCGTTGGCACACCGCGTCCCGGCGGACGAGATCGTGAGCGATCTGGTGGTGTCGGCGGGCTACTCGGTGCTCGGTCGCTGGCGGGAACGCTACGAGGACATGGACACCGAGCGCGCGGTCGAGATGCTCGAGAGCCTGGGCGCCGAGCACCTGTCGAACCGCGTGTACGGCACCCTGTCGGAGGGCGAGCGCAAGCGGGTCCTCATCGCCCGTGCGCTGATGACCGATCCGGAGCTGCTGCTGCTCGACGAGCCCGCCGCGGGACTCGATCTCGGCGGCCGTGAGGAACTCGTCGCACGCCTCGGTGATCTGGCGGCCGACCCGGATTCGCCGGCGACCGTACTGATCACCCACCACGTCGAGGAGATCCCGCCGGGCTTCACGCACGCGATGCTGCTCTCCGAGGGGCGGGTCGTGTCGCAGGGACTGCTCGACGACGTCATCACCGCCGAGAACCTCAGCGAGGCCTTCAGCCAGTCCATCACGCTCGACCGCGTCGACGGCCGCTACTTCGCCCGTCGGACACGGCATCCCGGGCGGCACCGCGCCTGAGGCGGCCCCGGCCGCCCGCGACACGCGCGGCCGACGTGCCCGGTGGGACTGGTGGTGAGGCGTCCGTCACTCGGGGCGTAAGTTCCCGGTATGGGAACTTCTCGAGAGTCGGGCGCACCCACCGCGGGTGCCCCGCAGCAGGCCGGAATGTTCGACTCGGCGCAGACCCCGGCGACCGCACCCGAGCCGAAGGACGCGTCCACGGTCATGCTCGTGCGTGACGGGGACGACGGCGTCGAGGTCTTCCTGCTGCGCCGGGTGGCAGGCATGGCATTCGCCGGTGGCATGACGGTGTTCCCCGGCGGCGGCGTCGATCCGTCCGACGGCACCGCCGACGTCCGCTGGGCCGGCCCGTCGCCGGCGTGGTGGGCGGAGCGGTTCGGCGTCGACGAGGCCCGCGCCAAGGCGCTCGTGTGCGCGGCGGTGCGGGAGACGTTCGAGGAGTGCGGAGTGCTGCTCGCCGGCCCGACGGAGGACAGCGTCGTCGCGGACACGGCCGGGTACGCCGAGGCCCGTCGACAGCTCGAGTCACGGGAGCTGTCCTTCGCGGACTTCCTGGCGCGCGAGAACCTGGTGCTGCGTGCGGATCTTCTTCGCCCCTGGGCGAACTGGATCACCCCGGTCCAGGAGGGGCGCCGCTACGACACCCGCTTCTTCGTCGCCGTGCTGCCCGAGGGACAGAACGCCGACGGCGAGACGTCCGAGGCCGCCGAGGTCGCGTGGCGCACCCCGGCCGCAGCCGTCGACGACTGGCGCGAGCGCCGCAGCGTCCTGCTGCCGCCGACGTGGCGTCAGCTCGCCACGCTGGGCGAGTTCGACGGCGTCGACGCGATTCTCGCTGCCGAGCAGGAGATCTCGCCGATCCTGCCGGAGCTGAGTTTCGTGGACGGCAATCCGCGCGTCTCCTTCCCCGGTGACGGGGGCTACTACGACACCGGAGCGCTGCCCTGGGGTACCGACAAGTAAGTTGGTCACATGGCTGAGTTTGTGACCCTCGAGGTTTCCGAAGGTATCGGCACGATCCGTCTGGCGCGTCCCCCGATGAATGCCCTGAACCGCCAGGTGCAGGAAGAGATCCGGGCGGCGGCCCGTCAGGCGACCGTCGCCCCCGAGGTCAAGGCCGTCATCGTCTACGGCGGCGAGAAGGTGTTCGCTGCCGGTGCCGACATCAAGGAGATGGCGGAGCTCGACTTCGTCCAGATGAGCGAGATCATCGCCGACCTGCAGTCGGCGCTCGGCGCGATCGCCGACATCCCGAAGCCGACGGTCGCCGCGATCACCGGCTACGCGCTCGGCGGCGGCCTCGAGGTCGCGCTCGGCGCCGATCGTCGCATCGCCGGCGACAACGTCAAGCTCGGTGTGCCGGAGATCCTGCTGGGCATCATCCCCGGCGGTGGTGGTACGCAGCGCCTGGCCCGCCTGGTGGGCCCGGCCAAGGCCAAGGACATGGTCTTCACGGGTCGTTTCGTCGGTGCCGAGGAGGCTCTGGCGATCGGTCTCATCGACGAGATGGTCGCGCCGGACGAGGTCTACAACGCCGCGCGCACGTGGGCGTCGCAGTTCACCGGTGCCGCGAGTCGGGCCATCGCCGCCGCGAAGGCCGCGATCGACCAGGGCCTCGACACCGATCTGGCGACGGGCCTGAAGATCGAGCAGCACCTGTTCGCGTCGCTGTTCGCGACCGCCGACCGCACCATCGGCATGGAGTCGTTCGTCGAGAACGGTCCCGGCAAGGCGAAGTTCACCGGCAAGTAGCCGCGTCCCCCACCTCTCGCGTTTTGCGCACTTGTCGCGCTCCCCGGCCCCGGGAAACGACGACAAGTGCGCAAAACGCGGAGGGAAGGACCGCAAAACTAGAACTTGTTCATTCCTTACCATTCGGTAGGATTCCCGGCATGACCGCAAGCCCCCAAGACCCAGCGCCCAACCCGCACGCCACGGCCGAAGAGGTCGAGGCTGCGCTGCAGGACACCAAGCTCGCCCAGGTCCTGTACCACGACTGGGAAGCGGAGACCTACGACGACAAGTGGTCCATCTCGTACGACGAGCGCTGCATCGACTATGCGCGCGGGCGTTTCGACGCCGTCGCGGGTGATCAGCCGCTGCCGTACGAGCGGGCGCTCGAGCTGGGCTGCGGCACGGGCTTCTTCCTCCTCAATCTGATGCAGGGCGGCGTCGCGAAGACCGGTTCGGTCACCGACCTGTCGCCGGGCATGGTGAAGGTTGCGCTCCGCAACGCCGAGCACCTCGGTCTGCCGGTCGACGGCCGCGTCGCCGACGCCGAGACGATCCCGTACGAGGACGACACGTTCGACCTCGTCGTCGGGCATGCGGTGCTGCACCACATCCCGGACGTCGAGCAGTCGCTGCGCGAGGTGCTGCGCGTGCTCAAGCCGGGTGGCCGATTCGTCTTCGCCGGTGAGCCCAGCACGATCGGCAACTTCTACGCCCGCTGGCTCGGACGCGCGACGTGGGCGGCGACCACCAATGTCACCAAGCTGCCGTTCCTGTCCGATTGGCGTCGTCCGCAGGCCGAGCTCGACGAGTCGTCGCGGGCTGCGGCGCTCGAGGCCGTCGTCGACCTGCACACGTTCGATCCCACCGACCTCGAGAACATCGCGAAGTCGGCCGGTGCCGTCGGGGTCCAGGCCAAGACGGAGGAGTTCGCCGCGGCGCTGCTCGGCTGGCCGGTCCGCACCTTCGAGGCCGCCGTGCCGCCGGAGAAGCTGGGCTGGGGTTGGGCCAAGTTCGCGTTCGGCGGCTTCAAGACGCTGAGCTGGGTCGACGACAAGGTGCTCCAGCACGTGGTCCCGCGCAACTTCTTCTACAACGTGATGATCACCGGCGTGAAGCCGGGCACCACCGACTGAGCCGAGTCGAACGAGCTTTGGGATACGACTTCACTATCGACGACGTCGACTACCTGCGCAGCACCGAGGGCATTGCGGCGCTGACGCAGACGGCGGAGTCGGAGCTGTCCACGCGGACGCGCCTGGCCGACATCGGCCGGGCGCGTGCGCGTTTCGGCGACCGCGTGGGCCTTCTCGTCGAGACCGTCCTGTTGCGGCGCAAGGCCGAGGCCAAACTGTCGGGCGCCGACTCGTGGTTGTTCACCGACGACGCGCTGCAGCAGGCCACCCCGATCACGGTCGCCCGGCACCGCGGCGAGCGGCTGGCCGGACGTCGGGTCCACGACGTGACCTGCTCGATCGGCGCCGAACTGTCGGCGCTGGTGCCGGTGGCGGACACCGTGATCGGCAGCGACCTCGATCCGGTGCGGCTCGCGATGGCCGCGCACAACGTTCCCGGTGCGTCGCTGGTCCGGGCCGACGCGCTGCAGCCCTGCACCCGCGACACCGTCGTCATCGCCGACCCGGCCCGACGTTCCGGCGGCAAACGCACCCACGACCCGGCGGCGCTCATGCCGCCGCTGCCCGACCTGCTCGACGTCTACGCCGGCCGAGATCTCGCGGTGAAGTGCGCGCCGGGCCTGGACTTCGATCGGCTCGACTGGGACGGCGAGGTGGAGATCGTCTCGCTCGACGGCGGTGTCCGTGAGGCGTGCCTGTGGTCACCGGGCTTGTCCGGCGTGGGTGTGCGGCGCCGGGCGAGTGTCCTGCGGTCGGACGGGACGTCGTGGGAGCTCACCGACGCCGAACCCGACGACATCCCCGAGCGCGAGCCGGGGGAGTGGATCGTCGATCCGGACGGTGCCGTCGTGCGGGCGGGCCTGGTGCGTCACTACGCGGCGCGGCACGGTTTGTGGCAGTTGGACCCGCGGATCGCGTACCTCACGGGCGACAGCGTGCCGGACGGTGTGCGCGGATTCCGGGTGCTGGCCCGGCTCAAGTACACCGAGAAGGCGTTGCGTCAGGAGTTGGCGGCCCGTGACTGCGGGTCGGTCGAGATCCTGGTCCGCGGACTCGACATCGATCCGGCCGTGCTGCGACCGCGCCTGAAGCTGCGCGGCACCACGCCGATGTCGGTGGTGCTCACCAGGATCGGACGCACGCCCGTCGCGTTCGTGTGCGCCGCGCGGGATTGACCGCTACTTCAGGACGAACAGTTCGCCGATCAGTGTCGGGGTGAGGATCTCGCCGTCGGGCCCCACGGAGGTGCCGGCGGTCGATCCGGACGCACCGGGCAGGCCGTCCTGGTCGAGCGTCTCTCCGGTCGTGGAGTCGAACGTGAGGAGCGCGAGGCCCTTCTCGCCGTCCCGGACGACGGTGTAGGCGGTCGATCCGGGCGTCTGCGCGGTCGCGCCGCGCTGGACGACGTCGGCGCGTTCCCACAGCACCTCGGCGTGGTCGCCGCGGTCGCGCAGTGCCAGCAGGCGTCCGTTCTCGGCGCCGGCCGGGATGATCACCCCACGGTCGGAGACGGACGGCCCGCCGCGCGCCCCGTAGCCGAGGTCGTAGGTCCAGTTCAGGCTGCCCGATTCGGTGTCCAGGGCCCAGAGGTGACCGGCATTGTCGTTGGCGTACACGCTCTTTCCGTCACGCGACAGCACAGGGCCGGACGCGCTGCCGTCGGCGAGCAGGGCGGTGGACCACTCCTCGCTGATCCGGGGGCTCTCGCCGCCGTCGTACCGGAGGGCGACCAGGTCTGCCTGTGGAGCGCCGCGGCGCCAGAACGTGAGGATGATGCGCCCGGTCGCGAGGTCGATCGCGGGTGAGGTCGCGACGGGGCACAACGGCCCTCCTGCGACGCAGTCGTCGATGCCCAGATCGTTGGGGAGCGGATCGATGTTCGCGCCCTGCGTGTACGACGCCGGCGGGATCAGGTCGTACGGTGCCGCGACGCCGCGGCCGGTCTGCGGATCGAGCACGCTGACCTGCCCGAGCTGCGTCACGAACAGCAGGTTTCCGTCGCCGGTGAACTGTGCGGAGAGCGGGGTGCCGGTGACCGGTGTCCGCCAGCGCAATTGGCCGCGCTCGTCGAACGAGAGCATCGCGCCGTCCTCGCCCACGTAGATGTTGGTGGCGCGGTCCACGACGGGCGTCGACAGGGCCGACCCCGCTCCGACGCGGGTGCACCAGCGCTTGCGGCCGGTATCGCTCTGGAACGAGAAGAGGTTGCAGCCCGAGTCGGTGCGAGCGGTCAGGAAGATCTGCCCGTTGGCCGCGACGGAGGCAGGCGTGGTCGTCGGGCCTCCGAGCGGGCGCGACCACTGGAAGTCGAGGGAGCGTGATCCCGTCACCGCACCGGTGTCGCTGTTGCGGGCGTCGGAGTGCATGCCGGGCCACCCACCCGCGCCGAAGACGTCCTCGGCGCCGGAGTCCCCGCTGCACCCTGCGAGAAGGAGAGCCGAGATCGCCGTCAGCGCCGCCGCCGACGACCGAAGGGCACGCCGCATCACATCTCCTCGAATCGGAATCCGTCCGGAGCGAGACTATCCCGGCCCCGATTCGCCGTCGGCCAACCGCCCCACGCCGAATCGTGGGACCCTCGAAGAACGGATCCGTCGCGGCGGAGGAGACATCATGCGAATTGGTGTGCCGAAGGAGATCAAGAGCGGTGAGCTGCGGGTGGCTCTGACCCCACTGGCCGTCAACGAGTTACGCGCGAGGGGTCACGACGTCCTGGTCGAGCGGGGCGCGGGAATCGGATCGTCGATGCCCGACGGCGAGTTCGTCGCGGCGGGCGCCCGCATCCTCGACCGGGCCGAGGACGTGTGGGCCGAGGCCGACATGGTCGTGAAAGTGAAGGAGCCGTTGGCGCCGGAATTCGCATCGATGCGCCGCGGACAGGTGCTGTTCACCTATCTGCACTTGGCAGCCTCGCTGGAGTGCACCGAGGCGCTGCTGTCGAGCGGGGTGACCGCGATCGCGTACGAAACCGTGGAGCGGGCCGACGGCTCGTTGCCGCTGCTCGCCCCGATGAGCGAGGTCGCCGGACGCCTCGCCACCCAGGTGGGGGCACATGCGTTGCAGGCAACATCGGCCGGCGCGGGACGGGGAATCCTGCTCGGCGGGGTGCCGGGGGTGCCGCCGGGGCGGGTGGTCGTGATCGGGGCGGGTAGCGCCGGCACCCACGCGACGGCCGTCGCGGTGGGGATGGGTGCGCGGGTGACGGTCCTCGACAAGGACGTCGATCGGCTGCGAGCGATGCACGCCCGCTTCGGATCTCGCATCTCGACGGCCGTGTCGACCCGGACCGAACTCGAACAGACCCTGGCGGACGCGGATCTGGTGATCGGTGCGGTCCTCCTGCACGGTGCGCGGGCGCCTCGCCTCGTCACGTCCGAACAGGTGGGGCGGATGCTCCCGGGCAGTGTGCTGGTCGACATCGCGATCGATCAGGGTGGTTGCTTCGAGGATTCGCGCCCGACTACGCACGACGACCCGACTTTTGTGGTTCACGATTCAATTTTCTATGCGGTCCCCAATATGCCCAGCATTGTTCCCCATACGTCCACCCGGGCTTTGGTAAACGTAACGCTGCCGTTTGTCTCCGCTGTCGCGGAAAAAGGCTGGCGGACGGCGATGCGGGCCGACAGTTCCCTGGCTGCGGGGTTGAACACCTGGTCGGGGCAGGTGGCGCACGCCCCGGTCGCGGCCGCGCACGCCCTCCCGTATGTGACTGTGGAAAGTGCCCTGAACGGCTGAAATGCCCGATAGCGGTAAACATCATGCGTGCAATTCGATCGGGTGACGATCGTTGCAGATCGTTTATCGAATTCGGTCGCGACACGCGGTGGGGAATTGTGTCTAATGGATTCATGCAGCCGGGAACGCGGACAGAATCCGAAGTCGACGTGCGGCACACCATCACGATCGAGGCCGACCCGCCGGCATCGGACCTCCGGGAGGACTCGATTCCGACACCCGATTCCGTTGTCGCAGAAAGCTGTTCCGATCCCAGAGGCGAGGATCTCGACACCGCCGACACCGCCGCCGCTGCCGGCACCGCGGGTCCCGACGACTACCTCCTCGGCACGCCCGCTGCGGGACGCGTGGTGACCGGCGGCCTCGTCGTGGGGATCGCCGCCGCCGTCGGAATCGTGATGGTCTCGGTGGTCGCCATGCTGGTCACCGCACTGGTCGGCACCCTCATCGCCTACGTCGTCGCCCACGACGACCAGTGGGTGCGGTCGATGCGCCGACGGCGCGCCCGCCGGCGTCAGGTGCTCGTGGCACCCCGGTGGACCCGGCACTCCTGGGAGGCCGGGCACGGCGTGGGACGGCACGCGGCGACCTGACCTGCGGGGCACGTGACCGGGCGCACAGTGGTGGTCCGTAGGCTTACGTGTCATGACGAGCATGTGGGGCGCACCGTTGCGCTCGAGGTGGCGCGGATCTCGACGTCGGGACAGTGAGCAGGCCCGTTTCCTGACGGTGGCCTCGCTGAAATGGGTCATCGCGAACAAGGCGTACACACCGTGGTACCTGGTCCGCTACTACCGCCTGGCGAAGTTCAAGCTCGCCAACCCGCACATCATCACCCGCGGCATGGTCTTCCTCGGCAAGAATGTCGAGATCCACTCCACTCCCGGCCTGTCCCGCATGGAGATCGGCAAGTGGGTGCACATCGGTGACGGCAACGCGCTGCGCTGCCACGAGGGGTCCCTCCGGATCGGCGACAAGGTGGTCTTCGGTAAGGACAACGTCGTCAACACCTACATAGACATCGAGATCGGCGCGTCCACCCTCGTCGCCGACTGGTGCTACATCTGCGACTTCGACCACCGCATGGACGACGTGAACGTGCCGATCAAGGATCAGGGCATCGTCAAGGGCCCGGTCCGGATCGGCCCCGACACCTGGATCGCCGCGAAGGTCACGGTGTTGCGCAACACCCGCGTGGGCCGTGGCTGCGTGCTCGGCGCCCACGCGGTGGTCAAGGGCGAGATCCCCGACTTCAGCATCGCCGTGGGCTCGCCGGCCAAGGCCGTCAAGAATCGCAGGGCCGACTGGGAGTCGGGTGCGGCGGATCGCGCGAAGTACATCGCCGCGCTCGAGGACATCGCGCGCAAGAAGCTCGCCTCGAACGGCGCTGACGCCGCCCCCGCGGTGAACGGGAACGGCGCCCAGTCCTGATCGCTCGGTGAACGGAGCGTCCGCTACCGGCCGGGCAGCGGGCGCTCCGGGATCTGCGGGCGGGCCAGCGGATGCCGGACCCGTCGCTTGGCGGCGGCGTACACCTGCACGGTCTCCTCGGCGACCTTGTGCCAGTCGAAGTCCGCGGTGAGACGCTCCCGTGCGGCCCTCGCGTGCTGCTGTGCGGCCGCCGGGTCGTCGAGCACCTCTCGTGCCGCGCGGGTGAGTCCGTCGACGTCACCCGGCTCGAACGACAGGCCGGTGACGCCGTCCACGACGGCCTCGCCGAGCCCGCCCGCGGTGGACGCGATCAACGGGGTACCCGCGGCGGCGGCCTCGAGGGCGATGATTCCGAACGGCTCGTACCGGCTGGGCAGCACGATCGCGTCGGCGCCGTGCAGCCAGCCCAGCAGCTCCTCGTGGTCGAGGTTGCCGAGGAACGTCACCGAACGCGCGACCCGGTGCGTGCGAGCCTGCTGCTGCAGCCACTCGAACTGGGTGCCCTCCCCGGCGACGGCCAGCGTCGTACCGGGATGGCTGCGCCGGATCTTCGACAGCGCCGCGATCGCGTCCTGCACGCCCTTCTCGTACTCGAGCCGTCCCACGTAGAGCAGGGTCGCGGGACCGGAGCGCGGCGCGCGCGGCCGGAAACTCCAGGTCGTGACATCGATGCCGTTGCGGATCACCGCGATCGGTGGCAGTTCGGGGCCGTACAGCTCGGTGACCTCGTCCTGCATCGACGCCGAGCACGTGATGATCGAGTCGGACTCGTTGGCCAGCCACCACTCCACCGAGTGCACCTGACGGTTGATCCGCCCCGAGATCCAGCCGCTGTGCCGTCCGGCCTCCGACGCGTGCAGCGTCGAGACCAGCGGGACGTCGTAGAACTCGGCCAGCGCGATCGCCGGATGCGCCACCAGCCAGTCGTGGGCGTGCACGACATCGGGCTGCCAGCCCTCGCCGATGCCGTCCTTCGACAGGGCGACGCCGGCTCGGACCATCGCGTGGCCCATCGCGAGCGTCCACGCCAACATGTCCTCGCCGAAGATGAAGTGCGGCGGGTCCTCGGCGACCGCGACCACGAGCACGCCGTCGGCGATCTCGCTGACCGTGGGATGCGTCGACGGGTCGGTGCCCGACGGACGCCGCGACAGCACGACCACCTCGTGGCCGGCCGCGGCGAGTTCCGTCGCCAGATGGTGGACGTGCCGTCCCAACCCACCGACGACGACCGGCGGGTACTCCCACGACACGATGAGGATCTTCATCACACGCTCCCAGCGAATGCGGCTGTTTCGGTCCGGCGACCGGGCAGGCGTCGCGCGTCGAGTGCGGGGAACAGGCCGTCGGCGGCGTTCCATCCGTCCGCGAGACGTCGTGCGAGGTCGTCGCGGCCGGACGCGACGGCGTCGGCGATCTCCCGCAGCGCGTGGGCGTGCTTGTGGGCTCGGTCGCGGGCGTACCCGGCCGCCGAGTCCTTGCTGACCATGAAGGCCCAGTCGCTGGAGACCGCCATCAGCGTCTCACGCAACATCTGGTCGTGGACCCGATTGCGAAGTTCCGGTCTGCCCGGATTGGCGTCGCGGGACTTGTCGATGGTGTCCAGCGCGGTCTGCACCACCTCCGCGTTGAGCTGGACCAGGTCCTGCACCTGGTCGCCGGCCCACACCCGCCAGTCCTTGCCCGACCCCCACGACGAGTCCTGCAGTTCCACCGGTTCGCCGACGTAGCCGGCGGCGCGGGCGTCGGCGAGGGTGCCGACGCGAATACCTGCCTCGGGGAGGGCGCGCAGCACCTTCTCGAGCCACTGCGGGCCCTCGTACCACCAGTGCCCGAACAGTTCGGTGTCGAAGGCAGCGACGACGAGGGCGTCGCGGCCCACGCGCTCGGATTCGCTGCGCAGCCGTCGTCGCACGGTCTCGACGAAGTCGTCGACGTGCTTGTCGAGGGCGGCCGCCGCCAGGTCGGGGTCGTACGGCGCCTTCTTCTCCGACGGCACCGAGCGCCCGGTGACGCGGGCCGGTTTGAGCCCGGTGTCGTGGTCGTAGGTGTGGAAGTCCCGGTAGGCCGCGTGACCGGGATACCCGGTCTTCGGTGACCACACGCGGTAACTCACCTCGAGGTCGCGGCCGAACGCGACGACGTCGGAGTCCCACACGGGCCGTCCGGCGGACGTGTCGCCGCGCAGCGCGGGACCGTCGACCATGAAGTGCGACACGCCCGCGGCGGCGTAGCCGCGTTCCATGCCCGGCGTGTAGCCGCACTCGGGCGCCCAGATCCCGGCCGGGGTGTGGCCCCAGCGGGCGCGTGCGTCGGCGAGGCCCTCGGTGAGGGAGAACGCGCGCAGTCGCTCGTCGAGCAGCGGCTGGAACGGGTGCGCGAGCGGGCCTCCGAGCAGTTCGATCGCCTCGGCGTCGATCAGCTCCCGCAGGACGGCGGAACCGCCGTGGCGCCAACGTGTTTCGAAGTCCTCGAGCGCGGCTGCGGAGGCGCGGTGCTCGCGTGCGCCGAGTTCCCGGTGCGACGCCGACGGCATCCCCGCGGCCTCGTGTGCGCGGATCTGCCAGTTGCCGAGCCAGTGGTGCATCCCGTCGAGGCAGTGCGGGTCGTCGAGCTGGGCCGCGAGCACCGGGGTGATGCCGAGCGTCAGCATCCGTGAGTACCCGTCGGCGGCGAGGCGGCGCAGTACCGCCGTCACGGGCAGATAGGTGGCTGCCCACGACTGGTACAGCCACTCCTCGCCCACCGGCCAGCGGCCGTGGTTGGCGAGCCACGGCAGGTGCGAGTGCAGGACCAGGCAGAACATGCCCGGCTCGCGTGATGTCACGGTTTCCCCCTGAGCCGCGGTCACGTCACGGGGTCCTTGATGGCGATCGCCACGAGGTCGAGGCTCGCGTCGATGTCGGCCTCACGCAGCTCGAAGTCGGCGACGCCGATGTCCGCGACGTCGCGCGTGAGGTCCTCCGGCCACGGTTCGCCGGCCAGGGCACGCTCGATCTGGGCGTCGATGAACGAGCCGCCGTGCTTGGCGTCGAGCGCACGCAGGCGCTCGCCGTGGTGCACGCCGGTCATGACCTCGACGCGGAAGCCGGCCTCGACGAGAAGTTCGGTGAGTTCGGCGGCGTTCAGCTCGCGTGTATGGAACGGGTTGAGTGGGGTGTCGCGCCCGGGGGAGAACGTGATTCGGTTGGGGGTGCTCACGAGCAGTTCGCCGCCCGGCGCCAGTACCCGGTGGCACTCGCGCAGGAACTGCGCCTGGTCCCACAGGTGTTCGATCACCTGGAAGTTGACGACCGTGTCGACGGAGCCGTCAGCGAGGGGCAACTCGGCGAGATTGCCGTGCAGCATCTCCACCCGCGGGTAGCGGGCGCGCACGTGCTCGACTGCCGAGACGTCGTAGTCGACACCCGTGACCTTCGAGGCGACGTCGGCAATCATGTTGGCGCCGTAGCCTTCTCCGGATCCGGCCTCGAGGACCCGGCGCGCGGCGCAGCGGGGGAGGAGGTCGCGGTAGACCACCTCGTGCCGACGGAACCAGTAGTTCTCCTCGGGGATTCCGGGCACCGTCCGCTCGCCTGTCAACGGCAGCGTCGAGGTGTCGTCGGGGGGAGTCGTCCCGGCGTCGAGGGACCCGGCTGTGGAACCGACTGTGGATTCGCTCACCCCAGCGAGGTTAGTGGCACCGCGGGGGACAGTTGTCGGGGTGGTCCACATCACAGCCGCGAATGGTCGCTTCGGCGGTTATGGTGAGACCGGATTTCGCCTAAGTTACCCGCCGGTAACTTAGCGTGAGGTAATCTGTCGCACAGCCAACGTGCGACGAAATTACTTACGAGAGCTCGGCATGTCGCGGAGTTTCTCGCGACTATCAGCCGGCTACACACAGGAGGTCGACGAAGACCCATGACGAACATCGTCGTTTTGATCAAGCAGGTCCCTGATACGTGGTCCGAGCGCAAGCTGTCCGACGGCGACTTCACGCTCGACCGTGAGGCCGCCGACGCCGTGCTCGACGAGATCAACGAGCGCGCCGTCGAGGAAGCCCTCCTCATCAAGGAGCGCGACGGCGGCGAGGTCATCGTCCTGTGCGCCGGTCCCGACCGCGCCACCGATGCCATCCGCAAGGCGCTGTCCATGGGCGCCGACAAGGCCGTTCACGTGAACGACCCGGCGCTGCACGGCTCCGACGCCGTCCAGACCGGCTGGACGCTCGCTGCCGCTCTGGGCCAGATCAGCTTCGAGAACGGCGAGGCCGCCGATCTCGTCATCGCCGGCAACGAGGCCACCGACGGCCGTATCGGCGCGGTCCCGGCCATCATCGCCGAGTACCTCGGCCTGCCGCAGCTCACCCAGCTGCGCAAGCTGACGGTCGAGGGCGGCAAGGTCACCGGCGAGCGTGAGACCGACGAGGGCGTCTTCGGCCTCGAGGCCGGCCTGCCGGCCATCGTCTCGGTCACCGAGAAGATCAACGAGCCGCGCTTCCCCTCCTTCAAGGGCATCATGGCCGCGAAGAAGAAGGAAGTTCAGGTCCTCACCCTGGCCGACCTGGGTGTCGACCCCGAGACCGTCGGTGTGGCGAACGCCGGCACCACGGTCACCGGCTCCACCCCCAAGCCCCCGCGTACCGCTGGCGAGCGCGTTTCCGACGAGGGCGACGGCGGCACCAAGATCGCCTCGTACCTCGTGGGCCAGAAGATCATCTGATTCGGCCCCCTCGAGACCAGCAGACAAGACAGGGAGAAGTAAGCAATGGCAGAAGTACTCGTGCTCGTCGAGCACGCCGAGGGTGCACTCAAGAAGGTCAGCCTCGAGCTCATCACCGCCGCCCGCGCTCTCGGTGAGCCGGCCGCCGTCGTCGCCGGTCCCGCCGGCACCGCCGCGAAGCTGGCCGAGGCCCTGGCCGCCGCCGGTGCCGCCAAGATCTACGTCGCCGAGTCGGACGACATCGACGGTTACCTGGTGACCCCGAAGGTCGACGTCCTCGCCGGCCTGGTCGAGACCGCCGGCCCGGCCGCCGTGATCCTCGCCGCCAGCACCGAGGGCAAGGAAGTTGCCGGTCGCCTGGCGGCCCGCATCGGCTCCGGCCTGCTGTCCGACGTCGTCGAGGTCAAGTCCGACGGCAGCGCCGTCCACTCGATCTTCGGTGGCGCCTACACCGTCGACGCCAAGGCCAACGGCGAGGTCCCGGTCATCTCGGTCCGTCCGGGTGCCGTCGAGGCCCAGCCGCAGGCTGCTGCCGGCGAGCAGGTCACCGTCGAGGTTCCGGCTCAGGACGAGGGCGCCGTCAAGGTCGTCTCCCGTGAGCCCATCGTCGGTGGCGACCGTCCGGAGCTCACCGAGGCGTCCGTCGTCGTCTCCGGTGGTCGTGGCGTCGGCTCGGCCGACAAGTTCTCGGTCGTCGAGGAGCTCGCCGACTCGCTCGGTGCCGCCGTCGGCGCCTCGCGTGCCGCGGTCGACTCCGGCTACTACCCGGGACAGTTCCAGGTCGGTCAGACCGGTAAGACGGTCTCGCCGCAGCTGTACATCGCGCTCGGCATCTCCGGTGCCATCCAGCACCGCGCCGGCATGCAGACCTCGAAGACCATCGTTGCGGTCAACAAGGACGAAGAGGCCCCGATCTTCGAGATCGCGGACTTCGGCGTCGTGGGCGACCTGTTCAACGTCGCCCCGCAGCTCACCGAGGCCGTGAAGGCTCACAAGGGCTGACACCCGGCTCCACGCTCGCAACGCCCCCGTCACCGTTTCCGGTGGCGGGGGCGTTGCGTTGCGCGCCTGGGGTTCACGCCGGTTCGGGTTGACGCCGCGCGCGAATTGTTCTCCCGCGCGCGCGATCGGGCGCGCGGGGCGTCAATGTGCGCGCATCACGGCGCCGAGCGGTCGAGGACGACCAGCGTGCCGCTGCATCGCCCGGCGGAGTCGGGCACCGATCGCGTGCGGGGTGTCGAGGTCACGCCAGGTCCATCGGGCGACCTCCCATCCGGTGTCGCGGATCCGATCCTCACGCTGCTTTTCCGCGAACACCGCGTCGCCCGGATCCTGGCCGTCGCGTAGGTACTTGCCGTACTTGACCTTTCCGTCGAACTCGCCGACCACGCCCGCCTCGACGAACAGGAAATCGACGCGTCCCATCAGGAGACCGTCCACGTCGAGCAGCGACGCCTGTAGATCCGGAGTCGGCAGGTTGAGCGACGCGACGACGACTCGGCTGCGTGACTCGCCGACGCTCTCGCTGCGTCCGTCCAGGAAACTCAGTGCACGAAGGGCGGCGGGGTATCCGGGGCGCCCCGCTGCGTACGCCGCTGCATCAGTGACCTCTTCGGGGCTGACGAGGGCCGTGTGGAGGGCCGCATCACCGACGGCGACGGATGCCTCGAACGACACGGTGCGGCACAGGTCAGCGACGGTGCGGGCGAGAGATGTCAACCGGATCCCGTTGCGAACGACCACTTCCGGAGCCGGAAGCGGTGCACTGTGCGAGTGGAGGTGACGGGTGCGGCGTCCGCCGCCGGTCTTGTCCCGTGTGACATGGACGCGATCGAGTGGGATTCCCCACACCGGAAGGCCGTGCAGGACGGCGGCCGACTGGTGGCTGACGACGGCGTCGGAGCTGACTCCGGGCAGGGTCGCGCGGATCAGTTCCCCGTGGCGTTGCAGAGGATCGAGTTCGGTCCGGTCGCGGAGGTACGTGCCTGGCCGCAGTCGGCGCAGTCCACCGTTGCGGCAGAGTGTGCGGATCTCGGAGTCCGTGTAGCCGCGGGCGAGCGCGTCGCGGCGCCGCAGCGCATGTGGTGTGGGTTCGGCCATGACTCCGATCGTGGTGGTCGGACGGCACCGGTGGGATGCCGCGAGACCGATCTGTGGACAACCCGAGTTCTCCACAGGCGTGCCGCGCGCGGACTTGCCTCCCGCGCGCGCGATCGGGCGCGCGGGGCGTCAATGCGCGCGCGCCGCGTTCACCGAAGCTGCATCGACGCGACACATCGCCGACGCCTGGTCGCCGTACCGGCTCGATAGACCTCTGGCATGACAACTTCGTCGACTGTCGAGACCGTCTGTTCCCCGCGAGAGACCTCGCGCTACTCCCTCCTGGTGTCCTCCGATCGCGAGCACCGCCTGGCCGCGCAGGGCCTGCGCTATCGGGTGTTCGCCTCCGAACCCGGCTTCGTGATCCCCGTGTCCGACGACCGTCTGGACGCCGACCGCTTCGACGACTTCTGCGACCACCTGCTGGTCCGCGACAACACGACCGACGAATTCGTCGGCTGCTACCGGATGCTCCCACCCGACGCGGCGATCGCGGCCGGGGGCTACTACACGGCCACCGAGTTCGATGTGGCCGCACTGGATCCCGCGGGCCGCCGCGTGGTCGAGATGGGACGGGCCTGCGTCGACGCCGAGCACCGTTCCGGTTCGGTGCTCGCGCTCATGTGGGCCGGAATCCTGCACTACCTGCAGCTCACCGGCCACGACACGGTCATGGGCTGCGTGTCGGTGCCGATGCAGGACCGGCCCGACGCCGTCGCCGGCGCGAACGTGCGTGGCGTCCGGGACTTTCTGCTGGGCCGGCACGCCGCCGACCCGTCGTCGTGGGTGCGGCCGCTGCGACCGGTGCGGGTGGACGGCCGACCGCTCGACGACATCGCCGCACCCCTGCGGCCGTCGGTGCCGCCGCTGCTGCGTGGATACCTACGACTGGGCGCAAAGATCTGCGGGGAGCCCGCACACGACCCGGACTTCGGTGTCGCGGATTTCGTGGCGCTGCAGAGCCTGCACGACGCCGACACCCGCTACCTCGAACGGTTGCAGCGAGCGGCCGCGACCTTCGAGGCGGCGGCGTGAGCCACCCCTGGGCGCCGGCGAGTCCGTGCGGCGAGCTCTGCGTGAGCGGGATCGGTCGGGTATCGGCGCCGACGACATGCCTTCGGTGGTCCGCGCTGGTCCTCGCCGCGTCGAGCATGGTGCTGTTCCCGCTGCTGCGCGCCCTCCCTGCCTCCACCCGGGCACGATGCCATCGGCGCCTGGCACGGTTCGCGCTGCGGGGCATCGGGATCCGAATCGAGGGAGATACCGACCTGCGGGTCCCGCACGGCACATTGGTGGTGGCGGGTCACGTGTCGTGGCTGGACGTGCTGGTGCTCGCCGCGGTCGTGCCCGGCCGGTTCGTCGCCCGGGCCGACCTGGTGTCCTGGCCGCTGCTCGGCGCGGTCGCGAGGCGAGCGCGAGTCATCACGATCGAGCGCGACCGACTGCGCTGCCTGCCGGCCACGGTCGCCGCCGTCCGGGACCGCCTGCGCGCGGGGGAGACGGTGATCGCCTTTCCGGAGGGGACCACGTGGTGTGGTCGGGCGTTCGGGCGTTTCCGTCCCGCACTGTTCCAGTCGGCGATCGACGCGCAGAGGCCGATACTGCCGCTGTCGGTGGACTACCTCGACGCCGCGGGCGACGGCACCACGGTGCCGGCGTTCGTCGGCGCCGACACGATCGGCGCGTCGATGCGCCGCGTCCTCCGGGCCCGGGGCCTGCGCGTGCGGGTGACCGCGGGGGAGATGCAATACCCCGGCAGCGATCGGCGCGAGCTCGCGGACCGCTGCTCGCGACAGGTGCGGGACGGCTCCCGGACGACGATCGACCGGCTCCTGGCGCGGCTCGACGAGCCGGACCACGCGCACGCTGCGTGACTGCAGTCTCCGGCCGGACGGTGACTGCGGGCGACGGGCTATCCTTGTCGGGTCATGATCTCGCCTGCCACCAGCTCAGCGGTCTACCTCGACCACGCCGCGACCACACCCATGTATCCGGCCACGATCGAGGCGATGACCGAGGTCTTCGCCACGGTGGGTAATGCCTCGTCGTTACACGGATCGGGCCGGTCGGCGCGACGCCGCATCGAGGAGGCCCGCGAGTCCATCGCGGCATGCCTCGGGGCCCGTCCGTCCGAGGTGATCTTCACCTCCGGCGGCACCGAGAGCGACAATCTCGCCGTCAAGGGCATCTACTGGGCGCGGCGGGACGCCGATCCCCGGCGCACCCGGATCCTCGCGAGCGCGGTCGAGCATCACGCCGTGCTCGACGCCGTCGAATGGCTGGTGGCGCACGAGGGCGCTCAGGTGACGTGGCTGCCCGTCGATGCCGACGGCGCTGTCGACCCCGACGTCGTGCGGGCCGAACTGGCGCTGCACGCCGAGGAGACGGCCCTCGTCACCGTCATGTGGGCCAACAACGAGATCGGCACGATCAACCCCGTCGCCGAGATCGCCGCGATCGCGTCCGAGTACGGCGTCCCGATCCACTCCGACGTCGTCCAGGCCGCGGCGCATCTGCCGATCGACTTCGCGGCCAGCGGACTCTCGGCGCTCAGCATCGCCGGTCACAAGCTGGGCGGTCCGCAGGGCGTCGGCGCGTTGCTGCTCGGCCGGCAGGTGCCGTGCGTGCCGCTGTCGCACGGCGGCGGCCACGAGCGTGATCTGCGCTCCGGCACTCAGGACACCGCGTCGATCGTGGGCCTCGCCTCCGCAGTTCGAATCACGACGTCCGAGATGGAGTCGCGCAGCGCCGAGCTGATCGCGTTGCGGGACAGTCTGATCGAGGGCGTGCGCGGTGTCGTGCCCGACGCGATCCTCAACGGCGCCACCGGATCGGCCCGCCTCCCGGGGAACGCCCACTTCACTTTTCCCGGCTGCGAAGGTGATTCGCTGCTGATGCTGCTCGACGTCGCGGGCGTCGAGTGCTCCACCGGGTCGGCCTGCACGGCCGGCGTCGCGAGCGCCAGCCACGTGCTCACCGCGATGGGCGTCGACCCCGTCGTCGCCCGCGGATCGCTCCGTTTCTCGTTGGGGCACACGTCGACCGAGCGGGACGTCGCGGCGTTGCTGTCCGCTCTGCCGCAGGTGATCGAACGTGCCCGCGCCGCCGGACTGGCGAGTGCGGGTGCTCGAGGAGGGAATCGTTAGATGCGAGTTCTGGCTGCGATGAGCGGCGGAGTGGACTCGGCGGTGGCCGCGGCCCGCGCCGTGGAGGCCGGTCACGACGTCGTGGGCGTGCACCTCGCCCTGTCGACCGCACCCGGCACGCTGCGCACGGGTTCGCGCGGATGCTGCTCCAAAGAGGACGCCGGCGATGCCAAGCGGGCCGCCGATGTGCTCGGAATTCCGTTCTACGTCTGGGATTTCGCGGATCGTTTCAAGGAAGACGTGATCGACGACTTCGTCGAGTCCTACGCCGCCGGTGAGACGCCCAACCCGTGCCTGCGCTGCAACGAGAAGATCAAGTTCGCGGCCCTCGCCGACCGCGCGTACGCACTGGGCTTCGACGCCGTCGCCACCGGGCACTACGCGCGTCTCGAGGACGGCGTGCTGCGCCGCGCGGTGGACGCCGACAAGGACCAGTCGTACGTGCTCGCGGTGCTCACCGAGGAGCAGCTGTCGCGCGCGATGTTCCCGGTCGGCGATACCCCCAAGGACCGGATCCGTGCCGAGGCGGCCGAGCGGGGGCTCGCAGTCGCGAACAAGCCCGACAGTCACGACATCTGCTTCATTCCGTCCGGCGACACGCGGGCGTTCCTCGGAGCGAAGATCGGGATCCGTCCCGGCGCGGTGGTCGACGCCGACACCGGTGAGGTGCTCGCGCAGCACGAGGGCGTTCACGGGTTCACGATCGGCCAGCGCAAGGGTCTCGGAGTGCAGGGTCCGGCCGCCGACGGTCAGCCCCGTTACGTCACGGCGATCGAGCCCGAGACCGGCACCGTGCGGGTCGGCTCGGCCGCGCGGCTCGAGGTGTGGACCATCACCGCCGACCGCGCGATCTGGACGTCGGGGCAGGCACCCGCCGGTCCGGTCGAGTGCGTCGTGCAGGTGCGTGCGCACGGCGGGACAGCGCGGGCGGTGGCCGAGGAAGTCGACGGCGGCATCGTCGTGCAGTTGTCCGAGCCGCTGACGGGCGTTGCGAAGGGACAGGCCGTGGTGCTGTACCGGCCGGACGTCGCCGGCGACATCGTGATCGGCAGCGGCACCATCGCCGGCACCTCGTCGGATCGGACGTGACGGATCTCCGCGTTCCCGTCGGCGTTGCGACGGGTGTCGGCTCGTGGCCCGGCACCGACCCGCGTGCGGCGGCGGAGGTCGTCGTCGGTGAACTCGCGGCGCTGCCGCATCTGGTCGAGTTGCCGGCGCGGGGCATCGGCGCCGACATGATCGGCCGGGCCGGGGCACTGCTCGTCGACATGCCGGTCGACACCTCCACCACCGGGTACCGCCTCACACAGCGCGTCGGCGCCGCCACCCGCACCGCCCGGGACCTGCTGGCCCGTGACCTCGACGCGCTCGAGGAGGCCTGGGAGCTGGCCGGACGCCGCGGCACCGACCAGCCGGTCAAGGTGCAGGCCGTCGGGCCGCTGACCCTGGCGTCGCAGCTCGAACTGCACGGCGGCCATCGCGTCCTCACCGATCCCGGCGCGCTGCGCGATATGGCCGAGTCGCTCGCCGAGGGCATCGCGAACCACGCCGCCGACGCCGCCCGACGGCTCGGGTCGCCGGTCGTGGTCCAGCTCGACGAGCCGGGCCTGGCCGCGGTGCTCGCCGGTTCGCTGTCCGGCGTCTCGATCCTGCAGACCCCCCGCGCTCTGCCGGAGCCCGAGGCCCTCCACGTCCTGCAGCAGACGATCGCGCGGATCGACGCGCCCGTCCTCGTGCACTGCTGTGCGTCCGACGTCCCGTGGGGGCTGCTGCGCCGCAGCGGCGCCGCGATGGTCGGGTTCGACGTCGACACGGTGCGGACCCCCGATCTCGACGGCATCGGCGAACTGCTCGACGCGGGCGTCGACCTCGCGCTGGGTCTGGTTCCCACCGCCGCGCCCGAGCGCATGCCCGGTTGGCGCGAGCTGGCCGAGCCGGCGACCCGGCTGTTCGACCGCCTCGGCTTCTCGCGGGAGATGCTGTCGTCGCGCGTCACCGTGACCCCGGCGTGCGGACTGGCCGGCGCAAGCCTGGACTGGGCGCGCTCCGCGTTGCGGTCGGCGAACGAACTGACCCGTGCTTTCGCGGACGGGGCGGACCCCGACGAGACCCGCTGACGGGGTGCTCTCGGCGGCCGAAACTTGTCGGCTGGCTGCGATAACCTTCCCAGGTGGACCAGAACGAAGCCCCCGCCTCCGTGACCAGTCAGCCCGACGTGGAGGTCGTGCCCGCGAGCGCCGAGGATCGGGAGCGCTGGCAGGAGCTGGCCGAGGTCGTACGCAACCACCAGTTCCGCTACTACGTGCTCGATTCGCCGATCGTCTCCGACGGCGAGTTCGATCAGTTGTTCGGCGAACTGAACGCTCTCGAGGAACGGCATCCGGATCTGCGGACGCCCGATTCGCCGACTCAACTCGTCGGCGGCGGCTTCGCCACCGAGTTCAAGGCCGCCGACCACCTCGAGCGAATGCTGAGCCTCGACAACGTCTTCGACTACGACGAACTACGCACCTGGGCCGGCCGCGTGGAGAGCGAGACGGGACCGGACCTGCACTACCTGTGCGAGGTCAAGATCGACGGCGTCGCACTGAATCTGGTCTACGAGAACGGCAAACTCGTCCGCGCCGCGACGCGTGGTGACGGCCGCACCGGTGAGGACGTCACGCTCAACGCGCGCACCATCTCGGACATCCCCGAAACCCTCACGCCGAGTGACGAATACCCCATTCCAGCGCTGCTGGAAGTGCGCGGCGAGGTGTTCTTCCGGCTCGAGGACTTCGCGGCCCTCAATGCGTCCCTCGTGGAGGAGGGCAAGGCGCCGTTCGCGAATCCGCGGAACTCGGCGGCGGGTTCACTGCGGCAGAAGAATCCGGCGGTCACCGCTCGCCGGCGGCTGGGCATGATCTGTCACGGTCTGGGCCGCACGGAAGGCTTCGACCCCGCCGGACAGTACGAGGCGTACACCGCGCTCGCGGCGTGGGGCCTGCCGGTCTCCACCCACACCTCGCGGGTCGTCGGCGTCGACGCCGTCGTCGAGAAGGTGAAGTACTGGGACGAGCACCGGCACGACGTCGAGCACGAGATCGACGGGCTGGTCGTGAAGGTCGACGAGATGGCGCTGCATCGCCGCCTCGGTGCGACCTCGCGCGCCCCCCGCTGGGCGGTGGCGTTCAAGTACCCGCCGGAGGAGGCCACCACCAAACTGCTCGACATCAAGGTCAGCGTCGGCCGCACCGGACGGGTCACCCCGTTCGCGTACATGGAGCCGGTGCTGGTCGCGGGGTCGACGGTGTCGCTCGCGACGTTGCACAACGCGTCCGAGGTCAAGCGCAAGGGTGTGCTGATCGGCGACACCGTGGTGATCCGGAAGGCCGGCGAGGTCATCCCCGAGGTGCTCGGCCCGGTCGTCGACGTGCGCGACGGTACCGAGCGCGAATTCGTGATGCCGACCGAGTGCCCGGAGTGCGGAACCACGCTCGCGCCCGCCAAGGAGGGCGATGCCGACATCCGCTGCCCCAACCAGCGTTCGTGCCCGGCGCAGTTGCGGGAGAGGGTGTTCCACGTCGCGGGCCGCGGCGCGTTCGACATCGAGGTGCTCGGCTACGAGACCGCCACCGCGCTGCTGCAGGCGGGTGTGATCAGCGACGAGGGTGACCTGTTCTCACTTACCGAGGACGATCTGCTCGAGGCGCCGCTGTTCCGCACCAAGGCCGGTAACCTGTCCGCGAACGGCCGACGGCTGCTCGACAATCTGGGGTCGGCCAAGCAGCAGCCGCTGTGGCGCGTGCTGGTCGCCCTGTCGATCCGACATGTCGGACCCACCGCGGCCCGGGCGCTGGCGAGCGAGTTCGGCAGCCTCGAGCGGATCGAGAGCGCGAGCGTCGACGAACTCGCCGCGGTCGACGGCGTCGGTGGCACCATCGCGGCCGCCGTCGAGGCCTGGTTCGCCGTCGACTGGCACCGCGACATCGTCGAGAAGTGGCGTGCGGCGGGCGTGACGATGGAGGACGAGCGCGACGAATCGATCGTGCGGAACCTCGAGGGGCTGTCGATCGTGGTCACCGGTTCGCTCGAGGGCTTCACCCGCGACGGTGCGAAGGAAGCGATCCTGGTCCGTGGCGGCAAGGCGGCCGGATCGGTGTCGAAGAAGACGGCCTTCGTCGTGATCGGGGACGCTCCGGGATCCAAGGCCGCGAAGGCCGAGGAGTTGGGCGTGCCGATTCTGGACGAGGCCGGTTTCCGTCGTCTTCTCGAGCACGGGCCCGACGGCGTCTGACGCGTCGGTGGCAGAAGCGCAGCGCGACACGAACATTCACACCGAATCGGGCACGTTGTCTACGTGATGAATGCCACTCTACGACGTGGTGTCGTTGGAGTGGGGCTGCCGGCGGGCGGAGCGAACGGACGTTCGGGGGGCCGGTCGGCCCCGCTCGCCTCGGCCCATCGATCCTGGTGGGAGTCGGTTCCGTTGTGGCACGGCGCACTTCGCGGAGGCGGCGGCAGCAGCGATGCCACCTTTCCGGACCGGGTGGTCCGAGTGTGGCGGGCGTCTCATTTCCGCCGCTCGGGGCATCTGAATCGGTTTTCTGACGGAGGGGAGTGGCTGACATAGTGACGCCCATGATCGATATCCGGAGCGCTACTCCCGCCGACTACGACGCCGTCGGCACCCTGACCGCCGATGTCTACATCGACGGCGGTTTCGTATCGGGGTCCGACATGTACGCGGAACGTCTGCGCGACACCGCGGCCCGGGCCGAGCACGCCGACGTCGTCGTCGCTGTCGTGGGCGACGAGATCGTCGGATCGGTCACGATCGCCGCACCCGAATCGCAGTTCGCGGATGTCGCCGAGCAGGGCGAGCTCGAGTTCCGCATGCTGGCGGTGGCGCCGTCCGCGCGGGGCAAGGGCGTCGGCTCGGCCCTCGTCCGGCACGTCCTGGACGTCGCCTACGACCGCGGCGACCGCGCCGTCGTCATCTCGACGCAGGCCGACATGGTCGACGCCCGCCGGATCTACGACCGGAACGGCTTCGTGCCCGCGCCCGAGCGCAACTGGGAGCCGGTGCCCGGTATGGAGCTCACCGCACTCGTGCGCGAACTGGTCTAGCGGCGCAGCCTCAGCCCAGGACCGTCGCGACGATGCCCGCGAGGTAGCCCAGCCGGGCCACCTCGGACGGGCGGAACTCGGGTCCGCCGGGGCGGCCCAGCACGAGAACCTTCCCGCTGTGTCCGAGTGGGGCCGCGGCGAGGGTGGTGTCCATGTCGCGCCACGACTGCGGAACCCAGTCGGCCTGGCCGTCGAGGACGGTCGCCTTCGCGAGCGGCATCCACGGGGCGTCGCCGGCGTGGGTCTCGGGGGCACCGGGGCTGCCGACGACGCGGAACGCGCCGTGCGGACCGAGGTCCATCACCGTCGACCAGCCGACCCGCAGCACGCGCGGCGCGCCGTCGACGAGGACCTGCAGCCGGTCGGAATGTGCCGCCGCGACGTTGTCGATGAGTTCGAGTTCGCGATGCGTGTCGAGGATTCCGGCGTACGGGCGGATCGAGTCGACCCGGACGTCGGGAAGGTGCTCGGCCGCGGTGATGAGTGTGTCGGGCAGCGAGCCGCTCGCGACGTCCACCACGAGATCGTCGACGGCGAATCCCGAGCCCCTCTCGACGACGTCGAGGGAGAGGATGTCCGCGCCGACCGAGCCGAGCGCGACGGCGAGAGCGCCGAGGCTGCCGGGACGATCGGGCAGCTGGACTCGCAGCAGGTACGACACGTGCGGCCTTTCCATTCGATCGAAGTCTGGCTTCGACACCGAGATAGGGACACGGTGTGAGCCCCCGCCTCCTCCATCCTTTCACCCCGGTCGTGCTGCTGCTCGGGTGACGGGCTGCACGGCCCGCGACGGTCACGCTCTAGGCTGGTGGGAACGTTCACTCCGACCTGAAAGGGGTCACCGAAGGTGCCTGCCATCTCCCGTGACGAGGTCGCCCACCTCGCCCGGCTGTCCCGGCTTGCCCTGACCGACGCGGAACTCGACGAGTTCGCCGGTCAGCTGGATTCGATTCTCAGCCATGTGAAGGCGGTGTCCGAGGTCGCGGCAGATGATGTCCCGCCCACGGCGAACCCCAACCCCGTCGTCAACGTGACCCGGCCCGACGTCATCGTTCCGGGCCTGACGCCCGAGCAGGCGCTGTCCGGCGCACCGGCCGTCGAAGAGGACCGGTTCGCCGTTCCGCAGATCCTGGGAGAGGGCGAATGAGCACCGATCTGATCCGTCTCGACGCCTCCGAGCTGGCGTCGAAGATCCATTCGCGCGAGGTCTCGTCGGTGGAGGCCACGCAGGCCCACCTGGACCGGATCGCCCAGGTCGACGGCGAGCTGCACGCGTTTCTGCACGTCGCGGGCGAGCAGGCGCTCGTCGCGGCCAAGGAGGTCGACTCCGCGATCGCCGCCGGCGACAAGCCGGTGTCGGCCCTCGCGGGTGTGCCGATCGCGCTCAAGGACGTCTTCACGACCACCGACATGCCCACCACGTGCGCGTCGAAGATCCTCGAGAACTGGGTGTCGCCGTACGACGCGACACTGACGACCAAGCTGCGCGAGGCGGGCATCCCGATCCTCGGCAAGACCAACATGGACGAGTTCGCGATGGGCTCGTCCACCGAGAACTCCGCGTACGGACCCACCCGGAACCCGTGGGACACCACGCGCATCCCGGGCGGCTCGGGCGGCGGGTCCGCGGCCGCGCTCGCGTCGTACCAGGCACCGCTGGCGATCGGCACCGACACCGGTGGCTCGATCCGCCAGCCGGCCGCGGTCACCGCGACCGTCGGCACCAAGCCCACGTACGGCACCGTCTCGCGCTTCGGTCTGGTCGCGTGCGCGTCGTCGCTCGACCAGGGTGGCCCGTGTGGCCGCACGGTCCTCGACACCGCACTGCTGCACGAGGTCGTCGCCGGGTACGACCCGCGCGACTCGACGTCGGTGAACGAGCCGGTCCGTCCGGTCGTCGAGGCCGCCCGTCAGGGTGCCACCGGTGACCTGAAGGGCGTGCGGGTCGGCGTCGTCAAGGAACTGCACTCCGACAGCTACCAGTCCGGAGTCATCGCGTCGTTCGACGCCGCCGTCGAGCAGTTGACGGCGCTCGGTGCCGAGGTCGTCGAGGTGTCGTGCCCCAACTTCCTGCACGCGCTGGCCGCGTACTACCTGATTCTGCCGAGTGAGGTGTCCTCGAACCTCGCCCGCTTCGACGCCATGCGCTACGGCCTGCGCGTCGACGACGGCAACATGAGCGCGGAGCAGGTCATGGCCGCCACCCGCGCCGCCGGCTTCGGCAAGGAAGTCAAGCGCCGCATCATGATCGGCACCTACGCGCTGTCGTCCGGCTACTACGACGCCTACTACGGTTCGGCGCTCAAGGTCCGCACGCTGATCGCCCGCGACTTCGACGCCGCGTACGAGAAGGTCGACGTGCTGGTGTCGCCGACGAGCCCGTTCACGCCGTGGAAGCTCGGCGAGAAGGTCGACGATCCGCTGGCGATGTACCTGTCCGACCTGTGCACGCTGCCGACCAACCTGGCCGGCCACTGCGCGATGTCGGTGCCGTCGGGGGTGTCGGCGGACGACGGCCTGCCCGTCGGTCTGCAGATCATGGCGCCGGCCCTGGCCGACGAGCGCCTGTACCGCGTCGGCGCGGCCTACGAGGCGGCCCGCGGGCCGATCGCGTCGCCCGTCGCGTAACCCGCTCCACCACGACAGCCCGGATCCACATCGGATCCGGGCTGTCGGCGTGTGAGGCGGAACGGGCTTTCGGGGCGGCAACGCGAGATCAGCCCGCCTCGAACAACCCCCGCACGTACGCGGCCTGTCCCAGGTGCTGCAGACAGTCCCCGATCACGCTGACCAGCCGCACGGACACGGTCACGGGCGGATCCCACCGCCGGTCCACGACCCGGTCGAGTTCGTCGGTGGTCAGTTCGTCGAGGTACTCGAGCGTCGCCAGGTGCACGTCGCCGTGGTAGTCGGCGAGTAGCTGCGCGTCTGCGTGGACCTTCCCGACGTCGGCGCTGTCGTGGCCGTACCCGATGTCGGAGGCCGGGAACGGAAAGCCGAACCGCTCCTGCCAGCCGCGTGACGTCCACGCCTGGTCGACGTCCGCGGCGTCGCTCACGTGGTCGTCCTGGACGCGGGTGAGGTGCCAGATCAGCCACGCGATCGAGTTCGCCTGTGGGCCGGGGCGATAGTCGGACATCTCGGTGGTCAGCCCGTCGGTGATGCCGACGACGAGTTCGCGGATCCGTTCGAAGTTGTCCCGCAGGATCGCCCGCGCTGCTTCCGTGTCCGTTGTACTCATGCCTCCACGGTAGGTGGGTGAGGCTGATGTGTCCGGGGATCGGGGTCAGCCGCAGTCGCGCATCGACAGGCCCTGGTCGTCGCCGTAGCGGTGCCCGTGCCCGGACGGGGCATTCAGGGCGAACAGGAGATCGACTCCGGTCTGGACGAAGCTGATCACGGGAAGCCATTGCGGGACAGGGGCGTCGGTGCGGGCGGTGGAGAGGTCGGGGGCCTGCGTCAGCAGGGCGGGGGACCACCACACGACGGGATCGGAACTGTTGGCGAGGACGGTCGCACCGTCGCTGCGGACCGCGCCGGCCGGAGGTCCGGCCCACACCACGCTGCACGTCCGCGCGCGCTGATCGGCGGTGCTGCCGAAGATCGCGCTGCCGCCGACCGAGCCCAGGCTCTGGCCGTACACGTGAAGGGCCGGGCGCTCGGCGGCGGGCAACTCGGCGATCCGGTCCGACACCGCGGCGAACAGTGCCCGGGCGGACGCTTCCGCGTCGGCCCGGCCGAAGACGAACGTGGCCCAGCTCGGCGCGTACGAGTACTGCATACCGACGATCGCGACGTCTCCGGCGAAGCGGCGTTCGAGGCCCCGCGCGGCTTCGCCGTCGATCCATCCGGACCCGGTGGGGACGGCGATCACCACGTGCGAACGGTGCAGGCCACCCGCGCGATCCAGTTCGGCGACCGCCAGGCGCGCCCGCGCCGCCGTGTCCGGAGCCGAGTCGAGGCCGACGTACGTCCGCACACCGCGCGGATCCGACGCGCCGGCGACGAATCGGCGGCCCTCTGCGCCCAGAGTCGACCACGGGACGAGTGACTGCGGATCGCCCGATCCCAGCGTCGGGTCGATCCGCGCGCTGGTGCTCCGGAAGTGTTGCGTCGCAACGTCGGCCGCCGCGGGAGCGGCACCGGCGATCAGGACGGTACCGGCCACGATGGTCAGTGCGACGACGCGCAGCAGGCCGAGACGTCGCGCGGCACTGCTGATTCCTCGGGCGATCGCGTACAGTGCGAGGCACGTGGCGCCGGCCCACGCCGTCGCCTCGGCCCAGTGCCCGGCCCCGATCGGCGGTGCGCTCATCGCGGCCCGCACCGCGTTCTGCCAGTGGTTCGCGGTCGCAACCGACCAGACGAGCGCGACGCCCGCCAGGACGAGTGCGACGGCCCGGGCGTCCCGGTGCGGCGTCGGCGCGCCGGACCGCAGTCGGCGCGCGACCGTCGCCACGCCCCAGCAGAGGGCCACCAGGATCCCGGTCAGCACGCCCTGTACGACCGGCCCGCGGGGCAGCAGCGACGGGGCGAGGGATGTGACGGCGCCACCGGTCAGGGCCAGCGTCGTGGCGACGCGGGGGAGCGCGAGGGAGCTCGTGACGGCGGCGCGGGAGGTGCTGACGACGCTCATGCCGCACCCCCGATCCGGACGCGGCGGATCACGAACGCGGTGAGCAGCACTCCGGCGACACCGAGCGCGCCACCGAGCGTGTAGCGGATCCAGGGCTCGTCGACGGGTGCGCCGTACCCCTGTCGCCGCGAGTTCCATCCGACGGCGGTCGCGGCGGTGTCGGCCATCACGAAACACTGTGCCCGGTCCCGGGTTCGCTCGTCGCACGCGTCGTGCAGGCGCCGGTCCAGCTGGGCGTCGATCCCGCTGCGCGCCCACGGCCCCAGGTCACCGCCGCCGACGTGGGCGTACCGCAACAGGTCGTAGCCGAAGTCGTGCGCCTTGCACGCCGTGTCGAACTCGGCCGGCAGCGGAACCGGTGACGAGCACGCTCCGTCCGGATTGACGAGCATCCCCTCCTCCACGGAGGGCCGGTAGCCCATGACCGCCGCGAAGTCGTGCGGCACGGCATCCGGTGACCGGACGTCGGCCGTCAGCGCGGTCACCGCCCGCGCGGCGACGGCGTCCTCCCGCAGGGTGTCCGCGTCGGCTGCCGGGGCGTACGACGTCGCGGTCACGATCGAGGTGGCGGCCAGGACCGCGCCGGCCCACATTCTGGTTCGCATACCGAACGACGCTAGAAATCGGCCTTGCGCTGCGACATCACCCCGAAGTGCGGATCGCGACCGGGTCCCCGGCGGGACCGGTGAGGTTTCCTGATACCGCGGAACCACGGCGATCTCACTCTCAGGTATGACGCCGGACGAGACCCGAGTTCCTAGAGTCGGAGCCGTGAGTGGGAAGCGAGTGGTCCGTGGCGCGACGAATCGGATGCATGGGCACGGGGTGAACATCCTCATCGGTCTCGTCACCGTGATCCTCTACGCGGTGGCGTGGCCGACGCTGCACCTCACGCATCAGGTGTCGTATCCGATGCAGCCGATCATCGCGGCTCTCGCGGCGTGGCCGTTCATCCTCGTCCGGGCCAATCCGGCTCTCGGATGGGCGGTCTCGGCGGTGTCGGCGCTCGTGATCCCGTGGGTGTTCGACCTCGTCCCGGACTCGGGCTACGTCTACCCGTGGCAGGTCGTGCACATCATCGTGATCATGACGCTGCTGCTGGCGGTGAGCCTGGTCGCCGGGCCGCCGACCGTCGTCGTGGCGTGGATCTCGACGGCGTTGCTGTTCTTCGCGAACGCGCCGGGCGACGACGGCATCGGCTGGGCGGTGGGACTGAGCGCGCTGGTCGTCTTCGGTCTGCTCGTCCGCTGGCTGGTGCTCTCGCGCCGACAGCTCGCCGCCGAGGAGGAGGCCGGTGAACTCGAACGCGCACGGCGGGCGATCCTCGAGGAGAAGGCGCGCATCGCTCGCGACCTGCACGACGTCGTGGCACACCACATGTCGATGGTCGTCGTGCAGGCGCAGAGCGCGCCGTACCGGATTTCCTCGGTGTCGGACGAGGCGCGGGCGGAGTTCGAGTCCATCGGCGCCACCGCGCGGGAGGCGCTCAACGAGATCCGCGGTCTGCTGGGCGTGCTGCGCAGCGACGCCGAGACGACCGAGCGGGCTCCGCAGCCCGGCGTCGGACAGGTCCAGGAGTTGCTCGAGGGCACCCGCCGGGCAGGTATCCCGCTGTCGTGGAACGTGAGCGGTGATCGGTCGGCGCTGTCGGAGATGGCCGGACTGACGGTGTACCGCGTGCTGCAGGAGTCGCTCTCCAACGCGGCCCGGCACTGTCCCGGCGCGCACGTGACGGTGTCCCTCGACTACGGTCCGGCCGTCACCTCGCTGCTGGTGGTCAACGGGCCCGCGCTCGCCTTCTCGGGGGCCTCGCCGCGACCGGAGTCGTCGGGCGGGAGCGGCATCGCCGGCATGCGCGAGCGCGCGGCCGCGATGGGCGGCACCCTCGACACCCTGGTGCGCGACGACGGCGGATTCGAGGTCAGGGCGCACATCCCGAACACCCCGCTCGCCTAGGCTGTGGCGGTGGCGATCACGGTATTCATTGCGGACGACCAGGCGATGGTGCGGCAGGGCTTCGGGGCGCTGCTGGGCGCGCAGCCCGACATCAGCGTCATCGGCGACGCCCCCGACGGTCGTACCGCGGTCACCGAGGTCAAACGGCTGCGTCCGGACGTCGTGCTGATGGACGTGCGGATGCCGGAGATGAACGGGCTCGACGCGGCACGCGAGATCCTCGCGGCGGCAATGGAACCGCCGGTGCGGGTGCTGATGCTCACCACGTTCGACATCGACGAGTACGTGTACGAGGCGCTGGGGATCGGTGCCAGCGGCTTCCTGCTCAAGGATGCGCCGGCCGAGGAGCTGATCCGCGCGGTGCACGTCGTCGCGGCGGGGGAGGCGCTGCTCGCGCCGAGCGTCACCAAACGATTGATCGAGGACGTCACCCGGCGTCGGGCCACCCCGCGCCGGCGCGACCGGCAACTCGACGCCCTCACGCCCCGCGAGCGCGAGGTGCTCGAACTGATCGCCGCCGGCCTGTCGAACGTCGAGATCGCGGAACGGCTGTTCGTCGCGGAACAGACCGTCAAGACCCACGTCGGCAAGGTGCTGTCGAAGTTGTCGCTGCGCGACCGCGCGCAGGCCGTCGTCGTGGCGTACGAGTCGGGTCTGGTCACACCCGGTTGACCGACTCGGCGTGCCTGATCGGCGCAGGAGCGGCAAGATGAACAGGGACCGCTCTGCAACTGACCGCCGAGAGGTGCCGTGATGCGCATCGGAATACTCACCGGGGGCGGCGACTGCCCCGGTCTCAACGCCGTGATCCGCGCCGTCGTGCGTACCGCCGACAGTCGATACGGCAGCACCGTCGTCGGATTCCAGGACGGTTGGCGCGGCCTGCTCGAGGACCGCAAGGTCCAGATGCGCAACGAGGACCGGATCGACCGTCTCCTCGCGCGCGGCGGGACGATCCTCGGCACCGCCCGCGTCAACCCGCAGAAGCTGCACGACGGCCTCGACCGGATCAAGCAGACACTCGACGACAACGGCATCGACGTCCTCATCCCGATCGGCGGCGAGGGCACGCTCACCGCCGGCAGCTGGCTCGCCGAGAGCGGCGTCCCGGTGGTGGGGGTGCCCAAGACGATCGACAACGACATCGACTGCACCGACGTCACGTTCGGATTCGACACGGCACTGACCATCGCGACGGAGGCGATCGACCGGCTGCACACCACCGCCGAGTCGCACCAGCGGGTGATGCTCGTCGAGGTGATGGGCCGGCACGCCGGCTGGATCGCGTTGCAGTCCGGCATGGCGTCCGGCGCGCACCTGACGCTGGTGCCGGAGGAGCCGTTCGACGTCGACGAGGTGTGCGCCCTGGTCAAGAAGCGGTTCCAGCGCGGCGACTCGCACTTCATCTGCGTCGTCGCCGAGGGGGCGACGCCGGACCCGTCGTCGATGACGCTGCGTGAGGGTGGCATCGACGAGTTCGGCCACAAGATCTTCACGGGTGTCGCGCAGCAGTTGGCGGTGGAGATCGAGCGACGGATCGGCAAGGAGGTGCGCACCACGGTGCTCGGGCACGTGCAGCGCGGCGGCACGCCCACTCCGTACGACCGCGTGCTGGCGACCCGATTCGGCGTCCACGCCACCGACGCCGCGCACAACGGAAAGTTCGGTCAGATGGTGGCGCTGCACGGCACGAACATCGAGCTGGTGCCGCTGTCGGAGGCGACCAAGCAACTCAAGACCGTGCCCGTCGAGCGCTACCGGGAGGCGGCCGCGTTCTTCGGGTGACGAGGCGCATAAACTCATGGCCATGACTGCCGCCGTGTCCGCTGACCTTCTCGACTATGACGCCGTCCTCGCGAAGTTCGAGCCCGTACTGGGCATGGAAGTGCACGTCGAGTTGCACACCGCCACCAAGATGTTCTGCCCGTGCCCCACTGCGTTCGGCGCCGAGCCCAACACGCAGGTGTGCCCCGTGTGTCTCGGCATGCCGGGAGCGCTTCCCGTCGTCAACCAGGCCGCCGTCGAGTCGGCGATCCGCATCGGCCTCGCGCTGAACTGCTCGATCACCCCGTGGGGCCGGTTCGCCCGGAAGAACTACTTCTACCCGGACCAGCCGAAGAACTACCAGATCTCGCAGTACGACGAGCCCATCGCCACCGAGGGCTACCTCGACGTCGTGCTCGACGACGGCAGCACGTGGCGCGTCGACATCGAGCGCGCGCACATGGAGGAGGACACCGGCAAGTCGCTGCACGTCGGCGGGGCCACCGGTCGTATCCACGGCGCGAGCCACTCGCTGCTCGACTACAACCGCGCCGGCGTCCCGCTCGTCGAGATCGTGACCAAGCCGATCACCGGTGCCGGTGAGCGCGCCCCCGAGGTGGCCCGCGCCTACGTCGCCGCACTGCGCGACCTGCTCAAGGCCCTCGACGTGTCCGACGTCCGCATGGATCAGGGTTCGCTGCGCTGCGACGCCAACGTCTCGCTCATGCCGATCGGCGCCGACGTGTTCGGCACCCGCACCGAGACCAAGAACGTCAACTCGCTCAAGAGCGTCGAGACGGCAGTCCGGTACGAGATGCGCCGCCAGGCCGCCGTGCTCCTCTCCGGTGGCGAGATCATCCAGGAGACCCGGCACTTCCAGGAGGGCGACGGCACCACGTCCGCCGGTCGCCGCAAGGAGACTGCCGAGGACTACCGCTACTTCCCGGAGCCCGATCTCGAGCCCGTCGCCCCCGACGCCGCCTGGGTCGAGGAACTGCGTGGCACGCTGCCCGAGCTGCCGTGGCTCCGCCGCGCCCGCATCCAGGAGGAGTGGGGTGTCTCCGACGAGGAGATGCGCGACCTCGTCAACGCCGGCGCCCTCGAGCTCGTCATCGCGACCACCGAGGCCGGCGCACCCGCATCCGACGCTCGTTCGTGGTGGGTCGCGTACCTCAGCCAGCAGGCCAACACCCGCGGTGTCGAGCTGTCCGAGCTGCCGATCAGCCCGGCCCAGGTCGCCCAGGTCATCTCCTTCGTCACCGACGGGAAGCTCACCAACAAGCTGGCCCGCACGGTCGTCGACTACGTGCTCGACGGCGAGGGTGATCCCGAGCAGATCCTCGCCGCGCATCCCGAGCTGGTCGTCGTGCGCGACGACAGCAAGCTGCAGGCCGCGGTCGACGAGGCCCTGGCCGCGAACCCCGACATCGCCGACAAGATCCGCAGCGGCAAGGTCGCCGCGGCGGGCAAGATCGTCGGCGACGTCATGAAGGCCACTCGCGGACAAGCAGATCCGGCGCGTGTCAAGGAACTCGTCATCGCCGCGTGCAGCTAATGTAGCGGCGCATGAGCGCTGCCGTAGCCACGTCACTCTTCTGGATCACAGTCGCCGCAGCGATCGCGCCACTGATTGCGGGGTCGTTGCGGCGCAAGCTGATTCCCGAAGTCGTGCTGTTACTCGTGGCCGGCATCGTGATCGGTCCGTATGCGCTGGACCTGGCGAATGTCGACACCGAGATCGAGCTGCTGCGGGAACTCGGGCTCGGCATGCTGTTCCTGCTCGCGGGCTACGAGATCGACAAGGACGAACTGACGGGGCGTGGCGGTCGCCGCGCCCTGGTCACGTGGCTGATCTGTCTGGCTCTGGCATTCGCGACCGTCGGCGGTCTGGCCGCGGCGGGACTGGTCCATTCCGAGATCGCGGTCGCGATCGCGCTGACGTCGACGGCGCTGGGCACGCTGCTGCCGATCCTCAAGGATCGCGGTCTCGTCGCGACGCCGATCGGGCGCGCGGTACTCAACCACGGCGCGATCGGTGAGATCGGCCCGGTCATCGCGATGGCGGTGCTGCTGGGTGCACGGGGTGCGGTGGTCTCGCTCGTCGTGCTCGCGGCCTTCGCCGCCGTCGCGGTGGTGGTCGCACTACTGCCGGCCCGGATCCTCCGGGAGGGCACCGACCTGCTGGCCGTGATCCGCCGCGGATCGGACACCACCGCGCAGACCACCGTCCGGTTGGTGATGCTGTTGCTCGTCGCACTGATCGCGGTGGCCGCGGTCTTCGACCTGGACATCATCCTCGGTGCCTTCGCCGCGGGCTTCATCCTCCGGCGGACCGTGCCGGACGGCAACGAACAGCTCGAACACAAGCTCGAGGGCCTCGCCTTCGGCCTCCTCATCCCGATCTTCTTCGTCACGTCCGGCATGGCGATCGACGTGTCCGCAGTCGCCGGAGAACCGTTGGTGCTGGTGGCCTTCCTCGCCCTCCTTGTGGTTGTCCGCGGCCTCCCCGTGTTCGTCGCGTCGCGCTACGACCGTGGCGCGCGCTTCGACACGCGCGACAGTCTGCAGATCGCGCTGTACTCCACCACCGGGCTGCCGCTCATCGTGGCGGTCACCGGAGTCGCGGTGGCGGCAGGGCAGATGTCGAACGCCACCGCGTCGATCCTCGTCGCCGCGGGTGCGATCTCGGTGCTGGTCCTGCCGATGCTCGCGGGGTTTCTCGTCAAACGCACGCCGTCGGCGGCGGGCGAAGCCCCCGAGGGCGTGAGTGCTTGAGCGTCAGTCGAATCCGCCGCCGCCGGACGGCAGCGGGATCTTCACGACGCGATCGTCGGTAGGGCCGGGCTCGCCGCCGGACTTGTTGACCGTCGACGCCCAGATCTGGCCCTCGCCGCTGATCGTGACGTCGCCGAGCCGGCCGTAGAGGTTCTGCGCGAGCAGAGCGGGGGCGGAGGACACCGAACCCGTCTCGCGATCGGTCGTCAGGACCGACACGGCCCGCCCGTCGGCGAGTGCGATCGCGACGGCTCCGGCCGCGACCGCGCACCCCGCGACGCCGGGCTTGTCGGGCCACGTCCATACCGGTGCTGCGCCGACGGAGCCGTCCGGGCGGAGCCGCTGCAGGCGGTCCTCGGTCGCCGTCCGATCCGTCACCCACACGCCGCCGTCGACGTCCGTGCATACGCCGCCGGCCCGCCCGAGGCCGGACAGCGCGACCGCCGGCCGCGGGGGGGCGGGCGCCGTCGACAGAGAGGTGACGCGCAGAAGCTTGCCGGCCAGCGAGCCCGGGTCGGCCGCGGCGGCGGGGTTGCCCGCATCGCCGGTGAGGACCATGAGCTCGCCGGGGCTCGCGAACGTCAGCGCTCCGGCATTGCCCTCGGGGCCACGCGGAATGCCGGTGAGCACGTCCTTGGGGACGTCACCGGGCGCGACGCGCACGACGCGGTTGTCGGTCGCCGTCGTGATGTAGGCGTAGACGAGCCGGTCCTCGCCGAAAGTCGGGGAGAGCGCGATGTCGAGCAGCCCACCGTCGGTCCCGGAATCGACGGGGACCGAGGCGAACTCGGTGGGAGCCTGGCCCGGCGTGACCAGCAGGATGCGCCCCGTGCGCCGCTCGGTCACCAGCGCCGACGTCCCGTCGGGGAGCATCACCAGCCCGCCGGTGCTGTCGAGACACGTCGCCACGACGTTGGGATCGCGGTCGAAGCACGGATCGTCGGGCACCGACGGCTGGGGCGCCACCGACGACGGCGCCGGCTCCTTCGGCTGTACCTCGGCGCCCGAACCGAACGTCGGCTCCGGGGTGAACGGGGAAGACGCGGTGTCGTCGAAGCGGGCGCACCCCGCGGCCGTGATCACGGCCATCGAACAGAATGCGGCCGCCGTCGCACGACGGGCCCGCAGGCTCGGTACACCCATCCTCATGCTGCACGACGTTACGGAAGGGGGCGGTGTCGTCGCCACGTCGCCCGGTGTGACCGGCGCGCCGGAGCGCCAATCCGGTCGCCCACCGCGATCCGACCTAGGCTGCCTTTCGTGACCGACAAGCCGAGAGAGCACCCCGCGTCCACCGGCCAGGGAACCGCGCCCAGCCCGTTCGACCAGCCGACGGAGCGGTTCCCTGCACAGTCCGTCCGGCCGTCGATCCCGCGCACCGACGACGACTTCGACCCCGGCGCGGACGATCTGAGCAGTCTGCCGACCGAGCAGATCCCCGTCTTCCGTCCGGCGCCGGACGCCTCGGCGCGGCCGCCGGTGGTCGAGGAACAGGTCACCGAAGTGATCACGCGTCCCGCGTCGACGGCGCCGGAGCCGATCATGTCCGAGCCGACGGTCTCCGAGCCGATCGTGTCCGAACCGATCGTGTCGGAGCCCGTGGCGGTGGCCGCGCCGGTCGCGGTGCCGGCACAGGGCGAGCCGTCCGGTGCGAATCCGGGTCGCGGCACCCTCGACGTCGGGTTGTTCGTCCTGAGACTCGCCGTCGGCGGCACGCTCCTCGCGCACGGACTCCAGAAACTGACCGGGTGGTGGAACGGCCCGGGCCTCGGCGGATACCGCGATGACCTGGTCACCGCGGGGTTCGACCATGCGCGCGCCCTGGCGGTGGCGGGTGCGGTCGGCGAGGTGGCCGGTGGTGCGCTCCTGATCCTGGGACTGCTGACCCCCTTCGCGGGTGCGGCGGTGCTGGCCGTGATGATCAACGCGTGGTGCCTGAAGCAGTCGGCGCTACCCGGACTCGAGTACTTCGCACCCGGCGGCGTCGAGTACGAGACGCTCATCGGCGCCGCGGCGGCGGCGATCGTCCTCACCGGGCCGGGGCGGATCGCGCTCGACGGCCGCCGCAAGTGGGCCACCCGTCCGCACGTGGGGTCGGTCGTCATCCTGCTCGTCGGGGTCGCCGTCGGTCTGACGGTGTGGTTCGTCGTCAACGGCGCCAATCCCGTCATCTGAGCCACCCCCCCCGATACGGCTGAAGGGTCCCTTCACGCGCTGTGAGCGCGTGAAGGGACCCTTCAGCCGTTGTGGCGGTGTTACGGCACCTGGCGGACGGCGCCCTTGTCGGCCGAGGTGGCCAGGGCGGCGTACGCGCGCAGCGCGGTGGTGACGGTGCGCTGACGATCGACCGGCTGCCACGGACGCTCGGAGGCCTCCATCTTGGCGCGCCGCGCGGCGAGGGTCTCGTCGTCGACGAGGACCTCGAGCGTGCGGGTCGCGACGTCGATGCGGATCTGGTCACCGTCCTCGACGAGTCCGATCACACCGCCCGACGCGGCCTCGGGGGAGATGTGGCCGATCGACAGGCCCGACGTGCCACCGGAGAAGCGGCCGTCGGTGATCAGGGCGCACTCCTTGCCCAGCCCGGCGCCCTTGAGGAAGGCGGTGGGATGCAACATCTCCTGCATGCCCGGGCCGCCCTTGGGGCCCTCGTAGCGAACGACGATGACGTCGCCCGGCTTGATCTGCTTCTGCAAAATCACCGACACGGCGGCCTCCTGCGACTCGACGACGACCGCCGGGCCCTGGAACGAGAACAGTTCCTCGTCGATGCCGGCCGTCTTGAGGATCGCGCCGTCGACGGCGATGTTGCCGCGCAGCACGCACAGGCCGCCCTCGACGGTGTAGGCGTGCTCGAGGTCGCGAATGCAACCGCCCTCGGCGTCGGTGTCGAGTGCGCTCCAGCGGTTGTTCGTCGAGAACGGCTCGGTGGTGCGCACGCCGCCCGGTGCCGCGTGGAAGAGCTCGATCGCCTCGTCGGACGCCTTGCCGGAGCGGATGTCCCACGTGTCGAGCCACTCGTCGAAGCTCTTGGTGTGCACGGTGGAAACGTCGGTCTCGAGCAGGCCCGCGCGGCGCAGCTCGCCGAGCAGAGCGGGGATGCCGCCGGCGCGGTGAACGTCCTCCATGTGGTAGTCCGAGTTGGGGGAGACCTTGGACAGGCACGGCACCCGGCGGCTGATCTCGTCGATCGTGCCCAGGTCGAAGTCGACCTCGCCTTCCTGCGCGGCGGCGAGCGTGTGCAGGACGGTGTTGGTGGAGCCGCCCATCGCGACGTCCAGTGCCATCGCGTTGCGGAAGGCCTTGGGGGTGGCGATGTTCCGCGGCAGAACGGACTCGTCCTCGTCGCGGTAGTAGCGCAGGGCGGCCTCGACGACGGTGGTGCCCGCCCGGCTGAACAGGGCGCGACGCGCCTCGTGGGTGGCCAGCGTGGAGCCGTTGCCGGGCAGGGCGAGGCCCAGCGCCTCGGTGAGGCAGTTCATCGAGTTCGCGGTGAACATACCCGAGCACGAACCGCAGGTCGGGCAGGCGCTGCGCTCGACCTCGTCCAGGCCCTCCTCGGACACGGAGTCGTTGGCGCTCGCGGAGATCGCCGTGATCAGGTCGGTGGGGGCCTGCGCGACACCGCCGACGACGACGGCCTTGCCGGCCTCCATCGGCCCACCCGAGACGAACACCGTCGGGATGTTCAGGCGCATCGCGGCATTGAGCATGCCGGGGGTGATCTTGTCGCAGTTCGAGATGCACACCAGTGCGTCGGCGGTGTGGGCGTTGACCATGTATTCGACGGAGTCGGCGATGATCTCGCGGCTGGGCAGCGAGTACAGCATGCCGCCGTGGCCCATCGCGATGCCGTCGTCGACGGCGATCGTGTGGAACTCGCGCGGCACGCCACCGGCGGCGCGGACGGCCTCGGCGACGATATCGCCGACGTCCTTGAGGTGGACGTGGCCCGGAACGAACTGCGTGTACGAGTTGGCGATCGCGACGATCGGCTTACCGAAGTCGGAGTCCGTCATACCGGTGGCCCGCCACAGCGAGCGAGCTCCGGCAGCGTTGCGTCCGACGGTGGTGGTGCGTGACCTCAGCGGGGGCATGGGCGGATTCCTTCGTCGATCAGCGGTTCTCGGCGGCGGGCTGTGCACACCGAGCGCGGCGAAATACGTAAACAGGTGGGCCCGTGGGGTGCTGGTCGGCTGGACCCGATATCGGCTGGTAGTACTGCCTCGTCATCTCCGGTGGGAGTGGGAGACGTCCTGGTGCGACGCTACTCCCGCGACCGGGTCAGTCGGCATTCGGCTCCGGCACGTCGGCGGTCCCGGCCCGATCGGACTCGGTCGCCTCGTCCTCGGCGGCGCGCTTGCGTTCCTCTGCCTCGCGTGCGGCCGCGTACGGGTCGGTGACCCGGGCTCCGCTCGCGGACGCCAGTTGGGGCAGCCGACCGAACGTCACCGTCGGCAGCGACACCTCGGTGCCGTCGACGAGGTCCGCCCGCGCCCAGCCCCGCTTGGGGAAACGGAAGCCCTTGATCTCATCCCACGATATGGACTGCGACGAGAACGCGCGTCGCAGTTCGAGCCCGTCGGGGGAGACGGTGGTGCGCACTCGCAGCACCCACGCCGCGACGAGGAACGGGATCACCAGCGTCCAGCCGAACGCCGCCGGCCAACCCAGAACGGGGAAGCTGAGGCAGAACAGCAGGAAGATGCACGCAATCAGGGCGAGCGGCGAAATCCGGATGACCTGTCGGCTGTCCGCGGGCGTATGGGATGATGACTGTGGTGGCACGGGCTGCTGAGGAGATGACACCTCTACATCTTCGCACTGCAGCCGAGGCATCTTACATTCTGGGACAGCGCACTCACCAAAGTTGACTGTCTACCATTAGCGCGCCTACCGTCGAGCGCGTGAAGCAGAATGAGTTGCTCGTAATCGGCCGGCGCGTCGTCGCCTGAGCCGGTTGTTGCAACTCGCCAGATAACGACGCGCCACCCTCGTACAGCTGATGCTGACGAGGGTTTTTTGTTGCCCGGACCCAGAACCGCAGAGCCAGAATCGCAGAGGATTTCTCCAGTGAGCGCACCAACCGCACGGCCTCAACCCACGCCGCGCAAGTCGGGAGCTACCGGCCCGACCGCGGGAGACAGCAGGGCGGCAGCCACGCAGCCCGGTAACCGTCGTCAGGTCGCGCCCGAGCGCGTCACCGGCGCGCAGTCCGTGGTTCGCGCCCTCGAGGAGCTCGAGGTCGACACCGTGTTCGGTATCCCGGGCGGTGCCGTTCTGCCCGTGTACGACCCGCTCTTCGACTCGAAGCGGGTGCGCCACGTCCTGGTTCGCCACGAGCAGGGCGCGGGTCACGCCGCGACCGGCTATGCGCAGGCGACCGGCAAGGTCGGCGTGTGCATGGCGACCTCCGGCCCCGGTGCGACCAACCTGGTGACCCCGCTCGCCGACGCGCAGATGGACTCGGTCCCGGTCGTCGCGATCACCGGCCAGGTGGGCCGCGGACTGATCGGCACGGACGCTTTCCAGGAAGCCGACATCTCCGGCATCACGATGCCGATCACCAAGCACAACTTCCTCATCACCGACGGTGTCGACATCCCGCGGATCCTGGCGGAGGCGTTCTACCTCGCGTCGAGCGGCCGCCCGGGCGCGGTCCTCGTCGACATCCCGAAGGACATCCTGCAGGCGCAGACCACGTTCTCGTGGCCGCCGGAGATGCACCTGCCGGGCTACCGTCCGGTCACCAAGCCGCACGGCAAGCAGGTCCGCGAGGCGGCCCGGCTCATCGCCGACGCCAAGTCCCCGGTGCTGTACGTCGGTGGCGGTGTCATCAAGGCGGAGGCGTCCGCCGAGCTGCTCGAACTGGCCGAGCTGACCGGCATCCCCGTCGTCACGACCCTGATGGCGCGTGGCGCGTTCCCCGACAGCCACCAGCTCAACTGCGGTATGCCGGGCATGCACGGCACGGTCGCGGCCGTTGCCGCACTGCAGAAGAGCGACCTGCTGATCACCCTGGGCGCCCGCTTCGACGACCGCGTCACCGGTCAGCTGGACTCCTTCGCGCCCGACGCCAAGGTCATCCACGCGGACATCGATCCCGCGGAGATCGGCAAGAACCGCCACGCGGACGTCCCGATCGTGGGCGACTGCAAGGAGGTCATCACCGAACTCCTCGAGGCGATCCGCGCCGACCGGGCGACGGGCACGACCCTCGACCTGACCGAGTGGTGGGCGTACCTCGACGGCATCCGTCGCACCTACCCGCTGGCGTACGACCGTCCCTCGGACGGCGCGCTGTCGCCCGAGTACGTGATCCAGGCCGTCGGCCGGCTCGCGGGCCCGGACGCCATCTACTGCGCCGGCGTCGGTCAGCACCAGATGTGGGCGGCGCAGTTCGTCAACTACGAGAAGCCGCGCACGTGGCTCAACTCGGGTGGCCTCGGCACGATGGGCTACGCCGTGCCGGCCGCGATGGGCGCCAAGATGGGTCTGCCGAACCGCGAGGTGTGGGCCATCGACGGTGACGGCTGCTTCCAGATGACCAACCAGGAGCTCGCGACCTGCGCGGTCGAGGGTGTGCCGATCAAGGTCGCGCTCATCAACAACGGCAACCTGGGCATGGTCCGCCAGTGGCAGACCCTGTTCTACGACGAGCGCTACTCGAACACGAACCTCGGGACGCACGGCGCCGTGCGCATCCCGGACTTCGTCAAGCTGGCCGAGGCGCTGGGCTGCGTCGGCATCCGCGTCGAGCGCGAGGAGGACGTCGAGGACGCGATCCGCACCGCGCAGTCGATCAACGACAAGCCCGTCGTCATCGACTTCATCGTCGGCAAGGACGCCCAGGTGTGGCCGATGGTCGCCGCCGGCACCAGCAACGACGAGATCATGGCCGCCCGCGGAATCCGTCCGCTGTTCGACGAGGACGAAGCGGCGGACGAGCCTGCAACCATTCACGAGGCCATGGAACGCGAGCAGCGTGCCGGTGAGGCCGCTTCCGGAGAGGAACGTCAGTGAGCACCAGCCACACCCTCAGTGTTCTCGTCGAGGACAAGCCGGGCGTGCTGGCCCGTGTCGCTGCACTCTTCTCCCGCCGGGGATTCAACATCGAGTCGCTCGCCGTGGGCGGCACCGAGGTTCCCGACATCTCGCGCATGACGATCGTCGTCACGGTCGACGAGTTCCCGCTCGAGCAGGTGACCAAGCAGCTCAACAAGCTGGTGAACGTCATCAAGATCGTCGAGCAGGACACCGAGGCGTCGGTGGCGCGTGAGTTGATCCTGATCAAGGTGCGGGCCGACGCCAGCGTCCGCACACAGGTGATCGAGACCGTGAACCTGTTCCGCGCCAAGGTGATCGACGTTTCGCCGGAGGCCCTCACGATCGAGGCGACCGGTACCCGTTCCAAGCTCGACGCGCTCCTGCGCATGCTCGATCCGTTCGGCATCCGCGAGATCGTGCAGTCCGGTGTGGTGGCGGTCGGCCGCGGGCCGAAGTCGATCACGGCGACCCGCTAGAACCGTTCACCAGCCGACAACAGACAATCAAGCGTTCATAGAACCCAGAGGGAAGGTAAGAACTGTGGCAGTCGAGATGTTCTACGACGACGATGCAGACCTGTCGATCATCCAGGGCCGCAAGGTCGCGGTCATCGGCTACGGCAGCCAGGGCCACGCGCACTCGCTGAGCCTGCGCGATTCCGGTGTCGATGTGCGCATCGGCCTCCAGGAGGGTTCGAAGTCTCGCGCCAAGGCCGAGGAGCAGGGCCTGACCGTGGGCACGCCGGCCGAGGTTGCCGAGTGGGCCGACGTCATCATGGTGCTCGCCCCCGATACCGCTCAGGCATCGATCTTCAAGAACGACATCGAGCCCAACCTGAAGGACGGCGACGCGCTGTTCTTCGGCCACGGCCTCAACATCCACTTCGACCTGATCACGCCCCCGGCGAACGTCACGGTCGGCATGGTCGCGCCGAAGGGCCCGGGCCACCTGGTCCGTCGTCAGTTCGTCGACGGCAAGGGCGTTCCGGCCCTGATCGCCGTCCACCAGGACCCGAAGGGTGAGGGCCAGGCCCTGGCTCTGTCCTACGCCAAGGGCATCGGCGGCACCCGCGCCGGCGTCATCAAGACCACGTTCAAGGAAGAGACCGAGACGGACCTCTTCGGCGAGCAGGCCGTGCTGTGCGGCGGCACCGAGGAACTGGTCAAGACCGGTTTCGAGGTCATGGTCGAGGCCGGCTACGCGCCCGAGATGGCGTACTTCGAGGTTCTGCACGAGCTCAAGCTCATCGTCGACCTCATGTACGAGGGTGGCATCGCCCGCATGAACTACTCGGTGTCCGACACCGCCGAGTTCGGTGGATACCTGAGCGGTCCCCGCGTCATCGACGCCGGCACCAAGGAGCGCATGAAGGCGATCCTGGCCGACATCCAGTCCGGCGAGTTCACCCGCCGCCTGGTTGCCAACGTCGAGAACGGCAACAAGGAGCTCGAGGCTCTCCGCAAGGAGAACGCCGAGCACCCGATCGAGGTCACCGGCAAGAAGCTGCGCGACCTGATGAGCTGGGTCGATCGTCCGATCACCGAGACGGCCTGATCCACAGCCTCTGCACTCGGCCCGGGGGCCGCGCGTCCGGTACGCGCGGCCCCCGGGCCGAGGTGGTTCCGGGCTGTGGCGAGAATCTCCGAAGTGCCGACACCGGTGTCCACTATGTGGTAGCCGGTACCCGCACTGCGGAATCGTGGCGCCCTGCCAACTAAACTGATCACGACCGCGACCCGTGCGCGCCCGCCGCGGCGCCCGGCCGCGGACAATCGCTCGACCCGACACACCCAGACACCGAAACACAGGAGAGTTCCTCGTGAGCCAGAATGGCCGTCCCGTTGTCCTGATCGCCGACAAGCTCGCACAATCGACCGTCGATGCGCTCGGTGACGGTGTCGAGGTGCGCTGGGTCGACGGCCCGGACCGCCCCGCGCTGCTCGCGGCCGTGCCCGAGGCCGACGCCCTGCTCGTCCGTTCGGCCACGACGGTCGACGCCGAGGTGCTCGCCGCAGCCACGAAGCTGAAGATCGTGGGCCGCGCGGGTGTCGGGCTCGACAACGTCGACATCCCGGCCGCCACCGAGCGTGGCGTCATGGTCGTCAACGCACCGACCTCCAACATCCACTCGGCCGCCGAGCACGCCGTCTCGCTGCTGCTGTCGACCGCGCGCCAGATTCCGGCCGCCGACCGCACGCTGCGCGAGAAGACTTGGAAGCGTTCGAGCTTCAACGGCACCGAGATCCTGGGCAAGACCGTCGGCGTCGTCGGCCTCGGCCGCATCGGCCAGCTGTTCGCGCAGCGCCTCGCCGCGTTCGAGACCGACATCATCGCGTACGACCCCTACCTGCCGGCTGCCCGTGCCGCGCAGCTGGGCATCGAGCTGGTCGACATCGACGAGCTGGTCGAGCGCGCCGACTTCATCTCGGTGCACCTGCCCAAGACCAAGGAGACCGCGGGTCTGCTCAACGCCGAGCGTCTGGCCAAGGCCAAGGACGGCGTCATCATCGTCAATGCCGCGCGCGGTGGCCTGATCGACGAGGACGCGCTGTACGACGCACTCGTGAACGGGAAGGTCCGCGCCGCCGGTCTCGACGTGTTCGAAACCGAGCCGTGCACCGACTCCAAGCTGTTCGACCTCGACAACGTCGTCGTCACCCCCCACCTCGGTGCATCCACCTCGGAGGCCCAGGACCGCGCCGGTACCGACGTCGCGAAGAGCGTCCTGCTGGCCCTGGCCGGCGAGTTCGTGCCGGACGCCGTCAACGTCTCCGGTGGACCGGTCGGCGAAGAGGTCGCCCCGTGGCTCGAGCTGGTCCGCAAGCTGGGCCTGCTCGCCGGCACCCTGTCGCCCGAGGCCGTCCAGAACGTCCAGGTCGTCGCGAGCGGTGAGCTGTCGGCCGAGAAGGTCGACATCCTGGGTCTGGCCGCACTGCGCGGCCTGTTCTCGGCGAGCAGCGACGAGGCCGTCACGTTCGTCAACGCACCGCAGCTCGCCGAGCAGCGCGGCGTGAGCGTCGAGGTCGAGAAGCACAGCGAGGCACAGACGCACCGCAGCGCCGTCGAGGTCCGCGCGGTTGCCGCCGACGGCACCGTGACCACGGTCGCGGGCGCGCTGACCGGCCTGCAGCAGGTCGAGAAGATCGTCAACATCAACGGCCGCAGCTTCGACCTGCGCGCCGAGGGCCACAACATCGTCGTGCACTACACGGACCGTCCGGGCGTGCTCGGCATCCTGGGCACCGTGCTCGGCACCGCCGGTATCGACATCCAGGCCGCCGCGCTGAGCCAGGACGTCGAGGGCGAGGGTGCCACCGTCATCCTGCGCGTCGACCGTCTCGTCGGCGACGCCGAGGTCGCACAGATCGTGGAGCAGCTCGACGCGCGGGTCGCGCAGGTCGACCTGTCCTGATCCTCCCCATATCCCTACCCGGTGGCCGCGATCGTCGAGGACGGTCGCGGCCGCCGGCGCTACCGGGGTGCCTCATGCCACCGGTGGATTCTCAGTCGAAAGAGAGTGTGTCCCATGAAGCTTGCGGTCATCCCCGGTGACGGCATCGGTGTCGAGGTCACGGCGGAAGCGCTGAAGGTTCTGCGGAAGCTGGTTCCGGACGTGGAGACCACCGAGTTCGACCTCGGTGCCAAGCGCTACAACGAGACCGGCGATCTGCTGCCCGACGCCGACCTCGACGCGATCCGTCAGCACGACGCGATCCTGCTCGGCGCCATCGGCGACCCGCGGTTCGTCGCTCCGGGCATCCTCGAGCGTGGCCTGCTGCTGAACATGCGTTTCCTGCTCGACCACCACGTGAACCTGCGTCCGGCGCGCACCTACCCGCAGTCGAGCTCGCCGCTGGCCGCGAACCCGGACATCGACTTCATCGTCGTCCGTGAGGGCACCGAGGGCCCGTACACCGGTAACGGTGGCTCGATCCGCATCGGCACCCCGCACGAGGTTGCGACCGAGGTCTCGGTCAACACGTGGTTCGGCGCCGAGCGCGTCGTGCGCGCCGCCTACGAACTGGCGCAGAAGCGCCGGGGCCACCTGACGCTGATCCACAAGACCAACGTGCTCTCCAACGCCGGTCGCATCTGGACGCGCGCGATGGAGACCGTCGGCGCCGAGTACCCGGACGTCGAGACGGCGTACTGCCACATCGACGCGGCGACCATCTACATGGTCACCGACCCGGCTCGCTTCGACGTGATCGTCACCGACAACCTGTTCGGCGACATCATCACCGACCTCGCGGGCGCTGTCACCGGTGGTATCGGTCTGGCCGCGAGCGCCAACATCGATGCGTCGGGCACCAACCCGTCGATGTTCGAGCCCGTTCACGGCTCGGCGCCGGACATCGCCGGCCAGGGCATCGCCGACCCGACCGCCGCGATCCTGTCGGCCGCGATGCTGCTGCGTCACCTCGGCCGCGAGGACGACGCCGCACGCATCGAGGCCGCCGTCGAGGCCGATCTGGCCTCGCGCGGCGACGCCGCGATCGTCACCACCGAGGTCGGCGACCGTATCGCCGCTGCCGTCTAGGCGCGTCGAACTCTCGAAAATCGTGACCGCCGCCCGGAATCCGGGCGGCGGTCACGGTCGTTTCAGCGGCGTTCGGGGTGGTCGTGGGGCACCAGGGGCGCCGCGGCCAGCGGGAACAGGGCGGCGACCGCGAAGGTCACGGGAAAGCTCACCGCCGCAACCAGTGCCCCGAACAGAGGCGGTACCAACGACGCCGCGAGGTATTGGCTCGTGTTCTGGGCGCCCAGCGCGCGGCCACTCCAGTACGGTCCGGCGATCTCGGCGACGGCGGTGAACGCCAATCCGTTGTCCGCCACCGTGATCACGGACGCCACGACCAACAGTGCCACCGACACGGGGGAGTCCAGCCAGTCGGTCACCGCCAGCGCACCCATCGACACCGCGGCCGCGATAGCGACCCAGCGCAGCGGGCGCATCCGGCTGCCCACTCGATCACTCAACGCCCCGGCCGCGATCCGTCCTGCAGCACCGAGTAATTGGGTGACGGTGACCAGCAGGCCGGCCGAGGCTGCGGACCAGTTCCGATCCGTCATCAACCACAGCAGCGCGAAGGTCCATACCAGGTACTGAGGAACGACCAGCAGAACCGAGACGCCGTGAATCCGCCACAGCGCGCCCGACTTCCGGTAGGGATTGTCGAGCAGTCCCGTCTGCTGTGCGGCCGAGCGGTCCGGCCGCGGCGGGTCGAGGACGAACATACAACCGATTGCTGCGACAATTGTCACAGCGAGAGGCAGTGCCAATGCCCAACCGATGCCGTGGGATTCGGCGATGCGTGGCACCGTCAGCGCCGCGACCGCGACGCCCAGTGGTAGCGCCATCTGCCTGATTCCCATCGCGAAACCGCGTCGGTGTGGCGGGAACCATCCCACGACGACGCGTCCACTGGCCGCGTTGGCGCTCGAGGCCGCCATGCCGCCGATCAGCAGGAAGATGCCCAGCATCGCGAACGACGAACTGAGTGCGGCGCCGGCGCTCGCCAGCGCCGTGGCGGCCATGCCGGCGACGAGGACGCGGCGTTCGCCGATGCGATCGACCACGGCACCCCAGGCCATCAGGCTGACGAGGAAGCCGACGGTCGGCGCGGCGACCACGAGGCCGGCGCGGGACAACTCCATGCCGTAGGTGTCGTGCAGCGTGGGCAGGAGGAACGCAGGTGCGTTCGCGAACACGGCGCCGGCGGCCTGTGCGAGCACGCCCAGTCCCAGCATCGACCAGCGTTTCGCCGAATTCACCCGAACTTCCTCGTCTACCGTTGCGCTCATGATGCCGTCCCAATATGTGAAATGAATGTCCTAGAATGTGGATACGGATCGAAGTGTAGACCCTTCGCGGCGGCGGGCGCGACGGGTACGCCCGACCGATGTGACGTGACTCGATAGACTCGGGCTCATGCGCCTTGGTCGAATTGCCAGTCCCGATGGAGTTGCCTTTGTGTCGATCGAGGGGGAGGGCGACGCGCAGACTGCGAAGGAGATCGCCGAACATCCCTTCGGCACACCGACTTTCACGGGCCGTAGCTGGCCGCTGGCGGACGTGCGCCTGCTCGCTCCGATCCTGGCCAGCAAGGTGATCTGCGTCGGCAAGAACTATGCGGCACACGCGGCCGAGATGGGCGGCGAAGCGCCCGAGGATCCCGTCATCTTCATCAAGCCCAACACCTCCATCGTCGGTCCGGGCGCGCCGGTCCTGCTGCCGCCGTCGTCGAACGAGGTGCACTACGAGGGCGAGCTCGCCGTCGTCATCGGCCGTCCGTGCAAGGACGTCCCCGCGGCAAAGGCGCTCGACGTCGTGCTCGGCTACACCGTCGCCAACGACGTGACCGCGCGCGACCAGCAGCGGCACGACGGTCAGTGGACCCGCGCGAAGGGGTACGACACGTTCTGCCCGCTGGGTCCGTGGATCGAGACCGATCTGGACGTCTCGGATGTCGAGGTCAGGACCGAGGTGGACGGCGAGGTCAAGCAGCGCAGCCGCACTTCGCTACTGCTGCACGACATTCCGAAGGTCATCGAGTGGGTGTCGGCGGTCATGACGCTGCTGCCCGGCGACGTGATCCTCACCGGAACGCCCGAGGGTGTGGGCCCGATCGTCGACGGTCAGACCGTGAGCGTCACCGTCGAGGGCATCGGCACGCTGACCAATCCGGTTGCCGCCAAGCGCTGATCGGATACCGCTCCCGGTGGGCACGGGACTAGCCTGTAGTGGTCCTGTCCACGCGCCTAGCAGTGCCCATCGAAGTGAGCCATGACCACCAGCGAAGTACGCGTCCGTTTCTGTCCGTCACCCACCGGAACCCCGCACGTCGGGCTCGTCCGAACTGCCCTGTTCAACTGGGCGTTCGCGCGTCACCACGGTGGCACCTTCGTGTTCCGTATCGAGGACACCGACGCCGCCCGTGACACGGAGGAGTCGTACCAGGCGATCCTGGACGCGCTGCGCTGGCTCGGGCTGAGCTGGGACGAGGGCCCGGAGGTGGGCGGCCCGTACGAGCCGTACCGGCAGTCGCAGCGGCGCGACCAGCACCTCGACGTGGTGCGTCGGCTCGTCGAGGCCGGTGAGGCGTACGAGTCCTTCTCGACGCCCGAGGAGGTCGAGGAGCGGCACAAGGCCGCCGGACGTGATCCCAAGCTGGGCTACGACAACTTCGATCGCGATCTGACTCCCGAGCAGATCCAGGCGTACCTGGACGAGGGCCGCAAGCCCGTCGTGCGCCTGCGGATGCCCGATCACGACCTGACGTGGAACGACCTGGTGCGCGGCGAGACGACGTTCAAGGCCGGCACGGTGCCGGACTTCGCGCTGACCCGCGGCAACGGCATCCCGCTGTACACGCTCGTCAACCCGGTGGACGACGCGCTGATGAAGATCACGCACGTCCTGCGTGGTGAGGACCTGCTGTCGTCGACGCCGCGTCAGCTCGCACTGTACGAGGCTCTCCAGCGCATCGGTGTCGCCGATTTCACACCCGAGTTCGGGCACCTGCCGTTCGTCATGGGCCAGGGCAACAAGAAGCTGTCCAAGCGGGATCCGGAGTCGAACCTCTTCATCCACCGCGATCGCGGTTTCATCCCCGAGGGCCTGCTCAACTACCTGGCGCTGCTGGGCTGGAGCATCGCCGACGACCATGACGTCTTCTCGCTCGACGAGATGGTGGCGGCGTTCGACATCTCCAAGGTCAACTCCAATCCGGCCCGCTTCGACCAGAAGAAGGCCGACGCGATCAACGCCGAGCACATTCGCCTGCTCGAACCGGCCGACTTCTCCGCCCGCCTGCGTGCGTACCTGACGACGCACGGACATCCCGTCGATGCGCTCACGGCCGAGCAGTTCGACGTGGCTGCGGATCTCGTTCAGACCCGCATCGTCGTGCTGTCGGACGCGTGGGACCTGCTGAAGTTCCTGCTCGTCGACGACGCCGACTTCGCGATCGATCCGGCGGCTGCGGCGAAGAATCTGGGGGCCGACGCCGCGCCGGTCCTGGACGAGACGATCGCCGCCCTCGAGGCGCTGCCCACGTGGGCGACCGAGGATCTCGAGGAGGCGCTCAAGTCCGCGCTGATCGAGAAGCTCGAACTCAAGCCGCGTAAGGCTTTCGCTCCGGTGCGCGTGGCGCTCACCGGTTCGCACATCAGCCCACCGCTGTACGAGTCGATGGAGTTGCTGGGGCGTGAGAAGACCGTGGCGCGCCTGCGCTCGGCCCGCGCACAGATCGCCTGATCCGGCCCGCGAATCTCGGCCCGCTCCCGTTCTCCGGGGGCGGGCCGAGTGCTTTCGTGAACGACGTCGATGCGATTTACCGTTCCTGACCAGCCGATTTGTAGTTGGGAGGAGGGTTGGTGCTAATCTTCTTCTCGGTTCGGAACAGAGGCCAGGACGCCCGCAGGGCAGGCCGAAGGAACAAACCATTGGGGTATGGTGTAATTGGCAACACAGCTGATTCTGGTTCAGCCATTCTAGGTTCGAGTCCTGGTACCCCAGCGGAAGTTCGGAGGCCGAAAGGTCGTCGAGCTTCGGTGAGTTCTACTCGCCGGCTTCCATTTACACTGCGGATGTGTTGCTTCGCAGTCATAGCAGTACAGCGTTCGATGCAAGTTCCTGGCCCCGTCGTCTAGCGGCCTAGGACGCCGCCCTCTCAAGGCGGTAGCGCGGGTTCGAATCCCGTCGGGGCTACCACGGATAGACCCTCCGTCACGCGGAGGGTTTTTCTACGGAAGTGAATTTGCAATCGAGTGTCAGTCCTGGCCCCGTCGTCTAGCGGCCTAGGACGCCGCCCTCTCAAGGCGGTAGCGCGGGTTCGAATCCCGTCGGGGCTACAAAGAGAAATACCCTCCGATCATCGATCGGAGGGTATTTCCCGTTTCGGGGTCCGGGCGCCGTGATCGGCCGATCCGGTGGCTACCCGCTCTTCCTGCGGAACTCGCGTTTGTGATCGGCGCTGCTGTGGGCATCGTGGACCTTCGATCCTCCGTCCAGATGCGCCGTCGCACTCGACTGCCGGTGATTCTTGCGGTCGAGCGCCTCGCGGAACTTGCGCTTGGTCTCGTTGTCGGCGGTTTCGCTCACGTCGTCCTCCTCCTGCCTCGGTGGTGGCTCGTTCGTCTCGGAATGTACCGCCGAGGCAGGGTGTGCGTCGCGTCGTTTTTCCGGAGAGCGTGCGGCGGCCTAGAGGAAGGCCGCAGTGGACCCGCCGACCGGCATCTCGGGAAGCCCGAGCTTGCGGTGATCCCAGGACCGCACCCGTTCCGGGACGACCTTGACGGCAATGCGCTTGTGCAACATCATCTCGACCGCGGGCTTGACGTCCTCGGAGTACGGGCCCGTGTAGCGCTCCCAGATGCTGATTCCGACCTTGAAGAGGGCCTCGGGGTCGTCCACGATCTCGCCGCGGCCTTCGATCGCGACACCGCGGAGGGTGTCGTACGTGTCGCCGTCCTCGATCATCATCGTCAGGCGGTCGTCGCGCCGGAGGTTGACCGCTTTCTGGGACTTGGCCTTCGTCTCGAACCACAGTTCACCGTCGATCACGGCGTACCACATCGCGACGAGGTGGGGGGTGCCGGTCGCTCCGACGGTCGCCATCGTGGAGACGCGGCTCCGCTCGATGAATTCGGTGATCTCGGCGTCCGACATCGTGATCTGTCCGCGTTGGTTGGTCCCCACAGCCGTTCCTCCACTCGAATCGGAATTCGTTCCCGCGAACGACTGTGCCACGAATCACTGTCGCGGCACTCGAGTGGGGTCTGCTATACCCTCACAGCCTCTTGTGGAGGGCATCCGCGGCGGCGAGCAGGTCGGCCGCCCAGCGCGCCCCGGGGCGTCGTCCCATGCGGTCGATCGGTCCCGACACCGAGATCGCCGCGACGACGTTCCCGGCGGCGTCGCGGACGGGTGCGGCGACGCTGGCGACTCCGGACTCGCGTTCGGCTGCACTCTGCGCCCAACCGCGCCGGCGCACCTCGACGAGCACCCGTTCGCCGAACGACGCCTCGGGCAGGATGGCGCGCTGGGTCTGGGCGTCCGCCCATGCGAGAAGGACCTTGGCGCCCGAGCCGGCCGTCATCGGCAGCCGCGCGCCGACGAGGACGGTGTCGCGCAGACCCGTGGGGGGTTCCATCGATGCGATGCACACGCGATGCGTGCCCTCGCGCCGGTAGAGCTGAACGCTCTCGCCGGTGATCTCCCGTAGCCGGGGCAGGACCAGCGCCGCGGCGTCGACGAGGGCGTCGCTCGCGGTCGCGGCGAGTTCGCCGAGGCCCGGTCCGGTGCACCACAGTCCGTCCGCGTCGCGGGTGAGGAGCCGGTGCACCTCGAGTCCCACTGCGAGTCGGTGTGCGGTGGCGCGGGGGAGTCCGGTCCGGTTGCACAGTTCGGTGAGGCTGCAGGGCTGTTCGGCGACGGCGTGCAGCACGCCCATTGCTTTGTCGAGTACCCCGATACCGCTATGCTGTCTCATAGATCGATACTCCCTTCTCGCATATTGGGATCATAGCCGATTGCGTGACAGGTGGTTCGACACGGCGCGCGACAGCGGGGCAGCCCAGGAACCCGTCGGCGCGACATCCCGAGACAGAGGTGGAGAAGATGGCTGACAGAGGACGCACTCTGGCCGAGAAGGTGTGGGACGAGCACGTTGTCGTGCGCGGTGAAGGTGAGGGTGCGGCGCGTCAGCCGGACCTCATCTACATCGACCTGCATCTCGTTCACGAGGTCACCAGCCCGCAGGCCTTCGACGGTCTGCGGCTCGCGGGACGCAAGCTGCGCCGCCCGGACCTCACGATCGCGACGGAGGACCACAACGTCCCCACCGTCGACATCGACAAGCCGATCGCGGACCCGGTCTCGCGGACCCAGGTCGATACGTTGCGCAAGAACTGCGAGGAGTTCGGAGTTCGCCTGCACCCCATGGGCGACCTCGATCAGGGCATCGTGCACGTCGTCGGCCCTCAGCTCGGTCTGACCCAGCCGGGTACGACCGTCGTGTGTGGTGATAGCCATACGTCCACGCACGGCGCTTTCGGTGCTCTGGCAATGGGAATCGGCACCAGCGAGGTCGAGCACGTGATGGCGACGCAGACGCTGTCGCTGCGCCCGTTCAAGACCATGGCGATCACCGTCGACGGTGAACTCGCGCCCGGCGTCACGAGCAAGGACCTGATCCTCGCCGTCATTGCGAAGATCGGCACCGGTGGGGGACAGGGCTACGTGCTCGAGTACCGCGGCGAGGCGATCCGCAAGCTCTCGATGGAAGCCCGGATGACGATCTGCAACATGTCGATCGAAGCGGGTGCCCGCGCCGGCATGATCGCACCGGACGAGATCACCTACGAGTTCATCAAGGGCCGCCCACACGCGCCCCAGGGGGCCGATTGGGATGCGGCAGTTGCGGCCTGGGATCAGTTGAAGACCGATGACGACGCGGTTTTCGATGCGGAGGTACACATCGACGGCGCGTCCCTGACGCCGTTCGTCACCTGGGGGACGAACCCCGGACAGGGTGCCCCGCTCGGTGATTCGGTTCCGAATCCTGCCGATATCGCAGACGAGAGCGAGCGGCTGGCGGCAGAGAAGGCTCTGGCGTACATGGGATTGGAGGCCGGCACCCCGCTGCGCGAGGTGCCCGTGGACACCGTCTTCGTCGGGTCCTGCACCAACGGGCGCATCGAGGACCTGCGGGCCGTGGCCGAGGTCCTGAAGGGGCGCAAGGTCGCGGAGGGCGTTCGGATGTTGGTCGTTCCGGGCTCGATGCGGGTACGCGCGCAGGCCGAGGACGAAGGTCTCGGTGAGATCTTCACCACTGCAGGTGCGGAGTGGCGTCAGGCCGGTTGCTCGATGTGTCTGGGTATGAACCCGGACCAGCTGGCGCCCGGTGAGCGTTCGGCGTCGACCTCCAACCGCAATTTCGAAGGCCGCCAAGGCAAGGGTGGGCGTACGCACCTCGTTTCTCCGGCCGTCGCGGCCGCGACGGCGGTGCGGGGCACGCTCTCGGCACCGGCAGACCTGGCATAGGGCGCAAGGGAACTAGGAGAAAAACGATGGAAGCCTTTACCACTCATAAGGGAATCGGTGTTCCGCTGCGCCGGTCCAATGTCGATACCGACCAGATCATCCCCGCGGTGTACCTGAAGCGGGTGACTCGCAGCGGTTTCGAGGACGGGCTGTTCGCGGCATGGCGGGCGGATCCGGAGTTCATCCTCAACGTCGCGCCGTACGACAAGGGCAGCGTCCTCGTCGCAGGTCCCGACTTCGGCACGGGCTCGTCTCGCGAGCACGCGGTCTGGGCGTTGTCCGACTACGGTTTCCGCGTCCTCATCGCGTCGCGATTCGCCGACATCTTCCGCGGCAACGCCGGCAAGGCCGGTCTGCTCGCCGCTCAGGTCGAGCAGAGCGACGTCGAGATGCTGTGGAAGTTGCTCGAGGAGCAGCCGGGTCTCGAGTTGGTGGTGGATCTCGCAACCAAGACGGTGACTGCCGGAACGACTGTGGTGCCGTTCGAGATTGACGACTACACGCGGTGGCGGTTGCTCGAGGGTCTGGACGACATCGGCCTCACGTTGCGCCAGGTAGAGGCGATTTCCGAGTTCGAAAAGTCAAGGCCGTCTTGGAAACCTGAGACCCTCCCCGCCCGAGTCGCGAACGACAATTGACGTAATCGGATAACTGGTTCGGCCCCTCGATCTATCACAGATCGGGGGGCCGCGCTTGATGAGAATTGGCGTGGCACATAGACTCTTGCCGATTTCGGGTTTACCGTAGTTCGTAGTCGGTCCGACGGTGGACCATTAGCTTGCGGAGGAATTTCCATGAACAAGGCAGAGCTCATCGATGTTCTGACCGAGAAGCTGGGCACTGACAGGCGCACTGCCAGCGAGGCCGTCGAGCACGTGGTCGACACGATCGTGCGTGCCGTCCACGCCGGCGAGAGCGTCACCATCACGGGCTTCGGCGTCTTCGAGCAGCGTCGTCGCGCAGCTCGCGTCGCACGTAACCCGCGCACGGGTGAGACCGTCAAGGTCAAGCCGACGTCGGTTCCGGCGTTCCGACCCGGTGCTCAGTTCAAGGCGCTCATCGCCGGTGGTCAGAAGCTGCCCAGCGCAGGTCCGGCCGTCAAGCGCGGCGCAGCAGAGCCCGTGAAGAAGGCAGCCAAGAAGACTGCGGCCAAGAAGACCGCAGCCAAGAAGACCGTGGCGAAGAAGACCGCGGCCAAGGCCCCGGCCAAGACCGTGGCGAAGAAGACCGCGGCCAAGGCCCCGGCCAAGACCGTGGCGAAGAAGACCGCGGCCAAGGCTCCCGCCAAGACCGTGGCGAAGAAGACTGCGGCCAAGGCTCCCGCCAAGACCGCAGCCAAGAAGACCGTCGCGAAGAAGACCGCGGCCAAGGCTCCCGCCAAGGCCCCGGCCAAGACTGCAGCGAAGAAGACCGTCGCGAAGAAGACTGCGGCCAAGGCTCCCGCCAAGACCGCAGCCAAGAAGACCGTCGCGAAGAAGACCGCGGCCAAGAAGACTCCGGCCAAGCGCACCGCACGCAAGTAAGTCGCGCGACTTCGGCGGAATACTCCGTAACCGACAAGGCGGCCATGGGATGGAATCCCGTGGCCGCCTTGCCGTGTGTCCGAAGGTCAATCGGCGGTGCGGGGCACCGGAAGCGGGCTGTCGATGTGATCCGCCGCCACCAGCCGGCCGCCCGACAGTGACAGCACCCACGTGCTGGCCTTGCGGTTTCGCGCAGGGGGAAGGGTGATGCCGTCCCGCTTCGCCCACCATTCCAGGAGATCGGGGATCACCCCGCCCTGGCTGCAGATGACCTGAACGCCGCCCCGTGCAGCGATCTTGCGGGCTCGCGCGCGAGCGCTTGCCGGATCGGCCGCGTACTGCTCCTCGGAGAGCAGGGGCTCGATGTGGATCGGAACTCCGAGCGATTCGGCGATCGGTTCCACCGTCTGCGTGCATCTGGTTCGGTCCGCCGACGACACCTCGGATGCGCCGAAGGCTCGAAGCTGGGCGACAAGGGCTTCCGCCTGCAGGCGGCCCTTCTCGTCGAGTGGTCGGCAGTTGTCGTCGCCCTCGTACTTCCTCCTGCTCCCCGCCTTTGCGTGGCGGACCAGCAACACTGTGGTGGTGTCGGGCGGAATCTGCATGAACCGGCGCAGGATGGTGCGGTCCATGGGGTAGGAGAGCTGGTCGGGAACCTCGTCCGGTGGCAGCCACAGCATCTCGTCCACCTCGTCGTTCGGCGTGAACTGCCCTGCCGCCGCCTCCGCCGCCCAATATTCGACACGCTTGAGCTTGCGGTGGCCCGGTATCGGATATGTCACACCTGAGAGGTGCCGCCCCAATTGCGCTGTAATTCCGGTCTCTTCGTGGATCTCGCGTACCGCAGCCGAAATCGATGTTTCGCCGGGGTCGAGTTTTCCCTTGGGAAATGACCAGTCGTCGTACTTCGGGCGGTGAATGAGTGCGATTTCTATCTCGTACGGGTTGTCCGGTGACTTGCGCCACAGAACTGCGCCGGCCGCGAATATGTTGGCTTTGACCGGTTTATCAGGACTCAAGGGTGTGGTTCCTTCCCTCGACCGGGGGTGGATCGAACTGCGGATGGGAGCGGACTCCGCGTCAGGAGCTCGTGGATCTGCGCCGGCGCATCATCTCTTCCTGGTGCTCGCGCACCTTCTCGCCGCGGGCCGGCGCGGCCTGCCAGCTGCCGTCGGACTGGAGGACCCAGCAGCGGGTGGTGGGATCGAGTGCGGATTCGAAGATCTCGTCGAGTTGTCGGGTGAGGCGCGGATCCTTGACCTGTGCCATCACCTCGACGCGGCGATCGAGGTTTCGATGCATCATGTCGGCGCTGCCGATCCAGAACTCGTCGGCTCCCTGGAAGTGCATGATCCGCGAGTGCTCGAGGAAACGTCCGAGTATCGAACGCACCTCGATGTTCTCGCTCAGCCCGGGAACGCCGGGCTTGAGCGCGCAGATCCCGCGAACCACGATCCGGACCGGGACACCGGCCTGGGATGCCCGGTACAGCGCGTCGATCACCTGTTCGTCGACGAGCGCGTTGGCCTTCAGTCGGATTCCCGCGTCCTGACCGGCCTTCCGGCGCTCTATCTCGGATTCGATGCGCGCGATGATCCCGGCACGCACGCCGTAGGGGGCGACGAGAAGGTTGCGATACTGCGACTTTCGCGAGTACCCGGTGAGGGAGTTGAACAGATCTGTCAGGTCGGCACCGATCTCGGGTGCCGCGGTCAGCAGGCCGACGTCCTCGTAGAGGCGTGCCGTCTTGGGGTTGTAGTTGCCCGTCCCGATGTGGCAGTAGCGGCGAATGGTGGAGCCCTCGCGCCGAACGACCAGGCATGTCTTGCAATGGGTCTTGAGACCGACCAGTCCGTAGACCACGTGGACGCCGGCCTGTTCCAGCTTGCGCGCCCATTTGATGTTGGCCTGTTCGTCGAACCGAGCCTTGATCTCGACGAGTGCCACAACCTGCTTGCCGGCCTCGGCGGCCGCTACGAGCGCGTTGACGATCGGAGAGTCGCCGGAGGTGCGGTACAGCGTCTGCTTGATGGCGAGGACCTGCGGGTCGGCGGCGGCCTGCTCGATGAACCGCTGGACACTCGTCGAGAACGAATCGTACGGGTGTTGAACGAGAACGTCGCCGTCGCGCAGCGTCGAGAAGACGCTCTTGGGCGTCTCCCGCTCGCCGAAGGCGGGGTGTGTCGCGGGAACGAACGGGGCATCCTTCAGATTCGGGCGGTCCACACCGTAGACCTGCCAGAGCGACGAAAGATCAAGAAGGCCAGGGAGTTGGATGACGTCACCGGGATCGACGTCGAGTTCGCGCAGCAACAGTTCGAGCATGTGGTCGGTCATGTCGTCGGCCACCTCGAGACGGACCGGGGAACCGAACCGTCGTCGTGCCAGTTCGCGTTCGAGCGCCTGGAGGAGGTCCTCGTCGCGGTCCTCTTCCACCTCGAAGTCGGCGTTGCGCGTCACCCGGAAAGCGTGGTGTTCCACCACTTCCATGCCGGGGAAAAGCACGCCGAGGTGGGCCGCGATGAGGTCCTCGGTGGGCAGGAAGGCGGCGATCGCGCCCGGGGTCTGGCCGGTGCGGGTCACGCGCACGAACCGGTCGACGTTGTCGGGCACCTTCACACGTGCGAAGTGCTCGCCGCCGGTCGCGGCATCCTTCACCGTGACCGCGAGGTTGAGGCTCAATCCGCTGATGTAGGGGAAGGGGTGCGCAGGATCGACGGCCAGTGGCGTCAGCACCGGGAAGACCTGCTCGTGGAAGTGCGCCGACAGGCGTGCACGCTCCTCGGTATCGAGGTCGGACCAGCCGATGATCGAGATGCCCTGCTCGGCCAATGCCGGGCGCACGGAGTCGAGAAACACCCGTGCGTGCTTGTACGAGATCTCCTGCGTGCGGGATCCGATGAGCGCCAATTGCTCACGGGGCGACAGACCGTCCGCCGATCGCACCGAAAGGCCGGTTTCGTCGCGGCGCTTGAGACCGGCGACGCGAACCATGTAGAACTCGTCGAGGTTCGACGCGAAGATCGCGAGGAACTTCGCGCGTTCGAGCAGCGGCAGCGAGGTGTCTTCCGCCAGGGCCAGGACACGGGAGTTGAAGTCGAGCCAGCTCAGTTCGCGGTTGAGGTAGCGGGCCGCGGGAAGGCCGCCGTCGGGGGAGCCCATGGGAGTGGCCGCCGGCGGGGCGGTCGGGATGATGGCCGAGTGGGCCGCGGCGCCCGGCGGTCGCGTTCGATCAGAGTCGGAGCCGTCCTCCGCGGATCGGTCGGAGTCCGTGCGTCGCTCGAGTGCTCTCCCGTTGCTCACCCCACGATCATCCCTCGAGATTCGCAGGCAGGACAATCGATCACACGGAGTTCACAGCTGTCAGTGTTGCCGGACACCCGACGTACATCCGAGGCGCTCGAACACGGCCCGGGTCGCAGGCCCGAGGCCGAGTCTCGCCGCCGCGAACAGATCGTCGAGCGTGTCGACGTCCTGCCGGAGCCCCGGCCAGGGGCCGTCGAGGATGCGGGCCCCCGACGCCGAGTGGAATCGCGCGGAGTCGGTCCCGAACTTCGGCTCGAGGCGGGCGGAAGGGCCGCAGGCGAACAGCGCCGAGGTGCCCGTGCCGGTGTGGTCCACGACGATCGAGCGTCCGGCAGTGCGGGCCTGTGCGAGGGCGTCGAGCAGTTCGTGCGTCCGTAGCGCAGGCAGGTCCGCCTGCAGCGCCACGACGTCGGTCGCGCCTCGGGCGGCGCCGAGCGCCTGCTCTGCATCGGCGAGCGCCGCATTGAGGCCGGACTCGCCGCCCGCTGGTCGGGTCGGGTCCGGTCGGTGGCGGGCACCGCACTCGACGGCGATCGACGCGACCACCGGGTCGGGGGTCACGACCGTGACGTCGGTGATGCGGCCCAGGGGGGCCGAGTCGCGGGCATCCGCGAGCACCGTCAGCGTGTCCCGCAGCATCGCCACGACCAGGTCGGTTCGGTCCGAGGTCGACAGTGATTCGGCGAGGCGGGTCTTCGCGCGGCTCAAGTCCTTCACCGCGACGATGACATGGGTGTGCGCTGCGTGACCCGGCCCGTGCGCACCCCTCATGCGGCCAATCTTGCCAGCCGCGCCGTCGATGCGACGCGACCGGCGACCGGTAGGTGCGGGGGATATCGTGTTCGCAGGCATGGGAGCGGGCAGGTCGGCGGCGGAACGGTGTGGGCAGTGAACAACTCGGGTGAGCGCGAAACGGAGGGGGCGGCGTGAGCAAGGCGGCGGTTCTGGGGGCCGGGTCGTGGGGGACGGCGTTCGCGAAAGTACTGGCTGACGCGGGAACCGACGTCACGTTGTGGGCCCGGCGGTCCGAGATCGCCGAGGCTGTCGTGACCCGGCACGAGAATCCGGACTACCTGCCCGGCATCGTGCTGCCGCCGACACTCTCGGCCACCGACGATCACGAGGAGGCGCTCGCGGGCGCCGACATCGTCGTGCTCGCCGTGCCGTCCCAGTCGCTACGCGGAAATCTCGAACGGTGGGCCGGGGCGATCGGCCCGGACGCGACCCTGCTCAGCCTCGCGAAGGGGATCGAGAGCGTGACGTTGCTCCGGATGAGCGAGGTCGTCTCCCAGGTCGCGTCGGTGGACCCCTCGCGTGTCGCGGTGCTGTCCGGACCGAATCTCGCGCGCGAGATCGCGCTCGGTCAGCCGGCCGCCACGGTCGTCGCCTGCGCCGACGAGGCGCGGGCACTCGCTGTCCAGAAGGCCTGTGCGACAAGCTATTTCCGTCCGTACACGAATACGGATGTGATCGGGTGCGAGATCGGCGGCGCGTGCAAGAACGTGATCGCGCTGGCGTGCGGCATGGCGTCCGGCATCGGGCTGGGGGAGAACACGATCGCGAGCCTGATCACCCGGGGGCTCGCGGAGATCATTCGACTCGGAGTCGCACTGGGGGGCAACGCAGCCACACTCGCCGGCCTGGCGGGGGTCGGCGACCTGGTGGCCACCTGCACGTCGCCGCTCTCCCGGAACCGGTCCTTCGGTGAGCGCCTGGGGCTCGGAGGTTCGCTCGAGAGCGCCCAGGCCGCGACCAACGGACAGATCGCCGAGGGCGTGAAGTCCTGCACGTCGGTGCGGGCGCTGGCCGCTGCGAACGGCGTCGAGATGCCGCTCACGGACGCCGTACACCGGGTGTGCCACGAGGGCATGTCGGTCCACGACGCGGTCGGTATGTTGCTGGGGCGCCGCATCAAGCCCGAGTAGTTCCGGGCAGTTCGGGCGGTATCGAATGGAGCTGTTCGGTCGGTTCGTGGGGAGGGCGCTCGCAACGGTACGGTTTGGGGCGTGAACAATCCGCGTACCAGGGTCGCCGTCGTCTTCGGTGGCCGCAGCAACGAGCATTCGGTGTCCTGTGTCTCCGCCGGCAGCGTCCTGAGGAACCTCGACCCGGATCGCTACGAAGTGGTACCCATCGGCATCACGACCGACGGCGCGTGGGTGTTGGGCTCGACCGATCCGGCCGACCTCGCGATTCGTGACCGGACCATGCCCACCGTCGACGCGGACGGCAGGGCACTCGCGCTCACCGCGGATCCCACCCGTTCGGGTGCCCTCGTGGCGCTCGACGATTCGCAGGCCGGTCAGGCGCTCGCGTCGGTCGACGTCGTCTTCCCGGTCCTGCACGGCGCTTACGGCGAGGACGGCACCATCCAGGGTCTGCTCGAGCTGGCCGGGATTCCCTACGTCGGTCCCGGCGTGCTCGCGAGTGCGGCGGGCATGGACAAGGAATTCACCAAGAAGCTGCTCGCGGCCGAGGGCCTGCCGGTCGGCTTCCAGGTGGTGCTCCGCCCGGGTACGTCCGGCCTCACCGACGAGCAGAAGCAGCAGCTCGGCCTCCCGGTGTTCGTGAAGCCGGCCCGCGGCGGCTCCTCCATCGGAATCACCCGCGTGGCGGACTGGTCGCAGTTCGACGACGCGGTCGCCGAGGCGCGCAGGCACGACCCCAAGGTCATCGTCGAATCGGGCATCGTCGGACGCGAGGTGGAGTGCGGCGTCCTCGAGTTCCCGGACGGCGACGTGCGAGCCAGCGTGGTCGCCGAGATCCGTATGCCGGACACCGACGGTGACGAGTCCGCGTTCTACGACTTCGACACCAAGTACCTCGACGACGTCTGTGAATTCGACGTTCCGGCCAAGCTCGACGACGACGTCAGTGAGCAGATCCGCGCACTCGCGGTGCGGGCATTCCGTGCGCTCGACTGCCAGGGACTGGCCCGCGTCGACTTCTTCGTCACTGCGGACGGCCCCGTGATCAACGAGATCAACACGATGCCGGGCTTCACGTCCATCTCGATGTACCCGCGCATGTGGCAGGCGGCCGGGGTCGAGTACGCGACGCTCGTCTCGACTCTCGTCGACACCGCGGTGGCGCGCGGGGCGGGGCTGCGCTGAGTTGACTCCGGCGCCGGTGCACCCGGCCCGCACGCGCGGCGTGCTACGGGTTGGGTACCGGCGCGGGGTCGAGCGGCTTCTGCGGCAGGGCCTTCGAGACCGCGGCCGACGCGTCCTGCAGGGGCGTCGGGCCCGATCCGTTGGGCACGGTCAACGCGACGTACACGCCGCGGTCCACCGCGTACCACGTGCTGGCCTCGATGCCCTGTGCGGCGCCCGAGATCTCGAACCACTGGACGCCGTCGACCACGCTGAGCGGAGACGCCTGGTTGAACTCCGGGGGCCGGGGCAGCCCGCACCGCATCACGACGGGCTCGCCCTCGTCGGGTTGCCATGCGGCGGTCGCCTCGGGCGCGGGGTCGCGGAGTTCGGCGCGCGTGTAGTCGCCGAGGTTCTCGGGCAGATCGTCCATCAGCGTGGTGCATTCCGCGGACTGCGCGGCCGGTGACTCGACGGGGCCGAGCCCCACGGGTTCCTTGGCCGGCGAACGTCCGGCGATCGCCGCCGCGACGATGACGCCGATGACGAGTGCGACGGGAAGTGCGACCGCGGTCGCGATCAGCGCGGGGCTGCGCTTCTCCGACGGATGCGGTTCGGTCTGATCGGTGACGGGGTTTTCGGGTTCGGACATCTTCAGTTCTCTGTCGGTGCGGCAGGCGCCGCGATCTGGCAGGTCAGGATGCGGGTGATCCCGCGGACCTTCTTCATGTCGTCGACGACGTCGGACAGTCCGGTCTCGGCCGATGCACCGACGCGGGCGATGACGTCGTACGGTCCCACCACGTCCTCGGCCGAGTCGACGCCGGAGATCCGGGAGAGCGTCGCCGCAATCGCCGCGGCCTTGCCGACCTCGGTCTGGATCAGTACGTAAGCCTGCACCACGGGGTCCGTCCTTCCCGTCGTCGTGCGCCGTCGTCTCGGTAGAGTCGCGGAGACCCGCGGGACTCCGGTCCCGGCGCCCCGCACCGGGATGCCCGGCCGCACACTAAAAGGTACCGCAGTCGCGGGAGTCGAATCCCGGGACCGGGAGACCGCCGACGCACATCGGTGCGCACATCAGTATTGGGAGGCCCGCCATCGAAACCGCGCGACCGCAGCAGGACGACGACGATCCCACCGTGGCCTCGGTGGGGGAGTTCGCGGTGATCGGGCGGGCCGTCGAGGGCCGCAGGCAACCGCCGACGACGCTGCTCGGGCCGGGCGACGACGCTGCCGTGGTGCGGACGCCGGACGGTCGGGCCGCGGTGTCGGCGGACATGCTCGTCGAGCATCGACACTTCCGCCTGGACTGGTCGACACCCGAGCAGGTCGGCCGAAAGGCAGTGGCTCAGAACGGTGCGGACATCGCCGCGATGGGCGGACGTCCGTCGGCGTTCCTCGTCTCGTTGGGCTGCCCGGCCGACACTCCGCTCGCGGTGGCTGCCGGCATCTCGGACGGCCTGGGCAGCGCCGCCGAGGCGCTCGGCGCGGGCGTGGTCGGCGGTGATCTGGTCCAGGCCGATCAGATCGTCGTGTCGGTGACGGTGCTCGGTGACCTGGAGGGCCGGGATCCGGTGCTGCGTTCGGGTGCGCGGGAGGGCGACGTCGTCGCGGTCGCGGGGGCGATCGGACGGTCCGCGGCGGGGCTCGCACTGTTGCTCGCCGACGTCGGCTCGTCGGCACCCGGCGCCGCCGAGCTGATCGACGCGCACCGCGTTCCCAGTCCGCCGTACGAGCAGGGGGTCGCGGCGGCAATTGCCGGCGCGAGTGCGATGACCGACGTGTCCGACGGTCTCGTGGCCGACTTGGGACACATCGCGGCGGCCTCGGGCGTCCGGATCCGGATCGAGCGGAGCCGGATCGAGCCCGCCCCCGCACTGCTGGAGGCGGCGCGCGACCTGGACCGCGATCCCTGGGAATGGATCCTCGCGGGCGGTGAGGATCACGCGCTCGCGGCGACGTTCCCGCCCGGGACGGACGTTCCGGACGGCTGGTCGGTGATCGGCGAGGTGGTCTCCGGCACGGCGGGCGGCGGCGGCAGCGTCCTGGTCGACGGCCGGCCGTGGGCGGCGTCCGGTGGCTGGCAGAGCTTCGACGCGGGATAGGTTGCACGCATGGCTATCTACGCACTCGGTGATCGCGAACCCGACATCGCACCGGACGCCTACGTCCATCCCGACGCCGTCGTGATCGGCGCGGTGACCCTCGGGCCGGGCGCCTCGATCTGGCCACAGGCGGTCCTGCGCGGCGACTACGGAACGATCAGCGTCGGCGCCGGCACGAACATCCAGGACGGCACGGTCATCCACTGCACGTCGATCGACGCGACCGTCATCGGCGCGGGCTGCGTCGTCGGGCACAACGCCCACATCGAGGGGGCGCAGATCGGCGACGACTGCCTCATCGCGTCCGGCGCCGTCGTGCTGAACGGATCGGTCGTCGGGTCCGGATCGGTGATCGGGGCGGGCGCCGTCGTGCCGTTCAAGTTCGAGGTGCCGCCGCGGAGCATGGCGCTCGGGGTACCGGCCAAGGTGCGCGAGGGGTACGAGGTCCCCGAGGGGCACCTCGAGCTCAACGTGAAGCTGTACCAGGCGAATGCCGCGTACTACCGCGACGCGCTGCGCAGGCTCGACTGATGGCGGCGCAGCCACTGGCCGACCTCATCGATCCCGGCTGGGCCAAGGCCCTCGCGCCCGTCGAGGGCCGGATCGCCGAAATGGGTGACTTCCTGCGTGCCGAGGTCGCGGCCGGTCGTCAGTACCTGCCCGCGGGGGAGAACGTGCTGCGTGCGTTCACGCACCCGTTCGAGGACGTGCGCATCCTGATCGTCGGACAGGACCCCTACCCGACCCCGGGACACGCTGTGGGCCTGAGCTTCTCGGTGGCGCCCGACGTCCGCCCGGTGCCGCGGAGCCTGAACAACATCTTCGCCGAGTACAGCCGGGACCTCGGATACCCGACGCCGTCGAACGGTGACCTGACGCCCTGGACCGAGAACGGGGTACTGCTGCTGAACAGGGTGCTGACGGTCGCGCCGGGGGAGGCCGGATCGCACCGCCGCAAGGGCTGGGAGGCGATCACGGAACAGGCCATCCGCGCGCTCGTCGAGCGGCAGTCGCCGATGGTCGCGATCCTGTGGGGACGTGACGCAGCTACGCTGAAGCCGATGCTCGGAGACGTTCCGACGATCGAGTCGGCGCACCCCTCGCCGCTGTCGGCGTCCCGAGGCTTCTTCGGGTCGCGGCCGTTCAGCCGCGCCAACGCGCTTCTCGCGGAACTCGGTGCGGACCAGGTGGATTGGCGCCTGCCCTGACGCCTGGCTGTCGACAAGGCGGGTACGAGCACCCTCGGATATTCCGGATCGCCGAGGTGCTGCAGGACGACGCCCGGGGTCTGTTCGAACAGGCCTTCATGGACGGCCACTGGCCGAAGGTGCACTTCCGTGCGGACCGGACCCCGGTCGCCGTGACCGTGGAGGCCTGACGAGCGACCGGGATCCGCGGCTGCCGCTTACGCGTTGCGGACCGACGAGAAGTCGGGGCGCCGCTTCTCGACGAACGCGTCGACGCCCTCACGACCGGTGGGGCCGTCGGCTGCCGCGGAGATCGACGCGGTCTCGGCGTCGAGCTGCTCGGACAGCGAGTTGGACCGGCTGCTCGTGAAGAGCTTCTTGATGCCGGCGTAGGACGCGCTCGGCCCGGCCGCGAGAGTCCGGGCCACGCGCAGGGCCTCGTCCTGCACCTGATCGTCTTCGACGATCCGGCTGAGCAGGCCGAGGCGTACGCCCTCCTCACCGTTCAGGACGGCGTCGGTGAGCAGGATCTCGCGTGCGCGGGAGGCGCCGACGATGCGCGGCAGCGTCCACGACATGCCGCCGTCCGGGGTGAATCCGATGGACGGGTACGCGGGACGCAGCTTGGTGGAGGTTCCGCCGATCGCGATGTCGGCGAGGCACACGATGCTCATGCCGGCTCCGGCCGCCCACCCGTGAACGGCCGCGACCACCGGGACGTGGACCGCGTCGAGTGCGCGCACGAACTCGTGGAACGCCGTCGCGATCTCGCCGACGAATTCGCCGCGGTTCTCGGCCGAGGCGAAGGCCCGGACGTTGCCGCCGGCGCAGAAGTTGGCACCGTCACCGACGAGGAGGACCGCGCCCACGTCGCTGCCGGCCGCGCGCAGAGCGGCGGTCGCCTCGGTGATGCCGTCGATGTCGAGGGAGGTTCCGTTCGCGGCAGTGGCCACGGCCACCCGGAGGACGCCGTCCTCGATCCGGACATTGCTGGGTGCGTCTGTTGCAGTCACGTGGAGCACACTAGCCGCTGGAGCGGTGCAGTTCGGTAGTCCGGTCCCATCCACCGCGACGGTTCGGAAGGGGTCCGGAAGAACTCCCGGAGAGTTGTGCAAACGACTGAGCCCCCCGACACCGAAGTGTCGAGGGGCTCAGTCGAAGAACCGTGCTGTGAGGCTGAATCAGCCGCGCACGACCTTGCCGGCCTTGAGGCAAGAGGTGCAGACGTTCAGCTTCTTGGTGTTGCCCGGGGCAACCTGAGCACGAACGGGCTGGATGTTCGGGTTCCAGCGACGGTTGGTACGCCGGTGCGAGTGCGAGACCGACTTACCGAAGCCGGGCCCCTTGGCGCATACGTCGCAGACGGCAGCCATAGTCGCGAACTCCTTGTGATAGTCAAACATTGTCTTGTTGCTTGCCTGCGAACACGCGAAGTGGAACGACCCGTGCGAGGCAACCCTGCAAGGGTAACCGCATCCGCATGGATTGGCCAAATCACCGGCCCGAGACGAACAGAGCGCGGTTCGGGGCGCGTCGAAGACTGGAATGACGGTACAGGTCGCGCTTCGGCCGTGTGCGGGGGGTCCGTCGGATGCCACCGATAGGCTGGCGGTCCGGGACGGCTCGGCCACTCCAGTGGCCGCGTCCCGCTGGTGGTGTTACCGACGCAGGGAGAGGACGACACGGGTGCGCGAGGTCCTGGAGGCGGTCGACGGCTCCGCGCTGTACCGATGGGCCCACGCCTGCGTGACGGGAATCGAGAAGCGTTGCGAGGAGATCAACGATCTCAACGTGTTCCCCGTTCCGGACGCCGACACCGGTACCAATCTTCTCGCGACGCTGCGTGCTGCGGTCCGGGCCGCCGAGCCCCTCTCGACCGACGAGCGCGGATCCGACGCGTCCGCCGTCGCGAGGGCGCTCGCGCGTGGCGCGGTCACGGGCGCGCGGGGCAACTCGGGGGCGATCCTCTCCCAGGTGCTGCGCGGTTTCGCCGAGACGACGACATCGCGCCGGCTCGACGCCGACGTGCTGCGTTCGGCGCTGCGGCGTGCGTCGGATCTCGCGCTCGAGGCCGTCAGCGTCCCGATGGAGGGGACCATCGTCACGGTCCTCGCGGCCGCCGCGGACACCGTGGCCGGGGAGGACGCGACCGCACCGCTGTCCCGTGTCGCGACGTCGGCGGCCGACGCAGCGGCCGAAGCGCTGCTCCGGACTCCGTCGCAGCTCGCCGTTCTCGGGGCTGCCGGGGTGGTCGACGCCGGGGGCCGGGGGCTGGTCGTCATCCTCGATGCCCTGGTCGAAGTGGTCTGCGGCGCCGCACCCGCGAGGGAAGCCTTCCTCCCCCCGGCGGGCGAGACCGCGGCGACCGGGTCGGAGCACACGTGCGGTCCCGCGCACGTCGTCCACGAAGTGGCCGGCCAGGACTACGAGGTGATGTATCTCGTCGCCGAGTCCGACCGGGAGCGCATCGCGGACCTGCGCGCTCGGCTGTGCTCGCTGGGGGATTCCGTCGTGATCGTCGGTGACGGCTCGGACGAGGCACCCACGTGGTCGGTCCATGTGCACTGCAGTGACGCGGGTGGAGCGGTGGAGGCGGGGCTCGAGGCCGGTCGACTGCACGACGTGCGGATCACCTGTTTCGTGCTCGACGCCGCGCGCGCCGAGATCCCGGACGTCACCCCGCCGCGCGCGGTCCTGTCGGTGGTCGAGGGGCCGGAGGCCGCGGAACTGTTCGAACAGGAGGGTGCACACGTACTGCGGTCCGACGGCGCGGTCACCCCCGACGAGTTGCTCACGGCGATCCGCGGCACCGGCCGCCGTGAGGTCGTGGTGTTGCCGAACGGCGCACTGCCGGCCCAGGATCTGATCGCGGTCGGCGCGCAGGCCCGCGCCGATGCGCGGGACGTCGTCTTCCTGCCCAGCTCGTCGATGGTGCAGGCGCTCGCGGCACTCGCGGTACACGACACCGGGCGGTTGGCGGTCGACGACGCGTTCGCGATGTCGGAGGCCGCGGCGGCCACGCGTTGGGGTTCGCTGCGGATCGCGGACGAACGCGCCCTCACCTATGTCGGGACGTGCGAGCCGGGCGACGGTCTGGGGCTGGTCGGGCACGAGGTCGTCGTCATCGAACGGGACGTCGTCGCCGCCGGATGCCGGCTCGTGGACCTCGTCCTGGGTGCCGGTGGCGAGCTCGTGACGGTTCTCCTCGGCGCGCAGGCCACCGAGGGACTGGGGGAGCGGGTCGCCGACTACATCACCTCCCGCCATCCAGGTGTCGAGGTGATGGTCTATCGGGGTGGGCAGAGCCGCGACCTGTTGCAGTTCGGCGTCGAGTAGAAGGCGAGTCGATAGTGAGCACGGCGACGGGAGGCCCGACATGGCGACGCTGACGGATCGCCTCGACCACCTGTTGGGGACGAAGACGGCGGACGCGCTCGTCGAAGCCTTCGACATCCACACGGTCGAGGACCTGCTGCGGCACTACCCGCACCGGTACGCGGCGCAGGGGCGGGAGCTGACGGAGAAGGAGCCGGAGGAAGGCTCGCACGTCACGATCATCGCGCGGGTCGTCAAGGCCGACGTCGTGAACATGAAGAGCCGCCGCGGCCAGATGCTCAAGGTGGTACTCGCGGCCGAGTCGCAGAGCGTCGACGTCACGTTCTTCAACCCGCACAAGGTCAAGCACGCGGTGCGCACCGGCGTCCGGGCGATGTTCTCGGGCACGGTGAAGTACTTCCGCGGCAAGTGGAGCCTGACGCACCCGAGTTACCTGATCCTGCCCGAACCCGCAGAGGGCGAGGATCCCGTCGTCTCCATGGCGCACGTTCAGGGAGCGGGTTCGCTCGCCGGAATGGCTCGCGCCACACAGGATTCCGGGTCGGGCATCGACATGTCGATCTTCGACCGCGAGCTGATTCCGCTGTACCCGGCGACCCGTGAGGTCGAGAGTTGGACGATTCTCCGCTGCGTGCGCCAGGTACTCGACCAACTCGACGTCGTCGAGGATCCGCTCCCGAGCGACGTTCGCGACCAACACGACCTGATCGGCCTGGACGAGGCTCTGCGCCTGGTGCACCTGCCCGACACCCGCGACGACATCGGCCGGGCGCAGGAGCGGCTGCGCTTCGACGAGGCGGCCGCGCTGCAGTTGGTGCTCGCGCGACGCCGGCGGGACATCGCGGCGCGGGTGGCGCCGCAGTGCCCGCCGAAGCCGGACGGTATCGCCGCGGCATTCGACGAGATGCTGCCGTTCGAGCTCACCGAGGGTCAGAAGGAGGTGGCCGAGGAGATCTCGAGCGATCTCTCCCGACCGCACCCGATGAACCGTCTGCTGCAGGGCGAGGTGGGTTCGGGCAAGACCATCGTGGCGCTCCGGGCGATGCTGCAGGCGATCGACGCGGGCTACCAGTGCGCGCTTCTGGCGCCTACGGAAGTGCTTGCCTCGCAGCATGCACGGTCGCTGCGGGACATGCTGGGCCGGCTCGGCACTGCCGGTGAGCTCGGGGCGGACGATCGGGCGACCAAGGTGACACTGCTGACGGGTTCGATGTCGACGAAGGCGCGGAGGGCCGCGCTGCTCGACATCGTGACCGGCGACTCGGGCATCGTGATCGGCACGCACGCTCTCATCCAGGACAGGGTGGAGTTCTTCGATCTCGGTTTCGTCGTGGTCGACGAGCAGCACCGCTTCGGCGTCGAGCAGCGTGACGAGCTGAGGAACCGGGCCAAGGAAGGATTGAGCCCGCACGTGCTGGTGATGACCGCGACGCCGATCCCGCGCACGATCGCGATGACGGTCCTCGGCGATCTCGAGACGTCGACGCTGCGCCAGTTGCCGCAGGGGCGTGCGCCGATCGTGAGCAAGGTCGTCGCGGCCCGGCAGACCCCGCAGTGGGTCGCGCGCGCGTGGGAGCGGATCCGGGAGGAGGTCGCGGCCGGGCGGCAGGCGTACGTCGTGTGCTCGCGAATCGGCGACGGGGACAGCGACGCCGACCTGATCAAAGCCGGTAAGGAGCCGCCGGAGACGAAGTCGGCGGTCGACCTGTTCGACGAGCTGCGGTCCGGCCCCATGCACGATCTGCGGCTCGGCCTGCTCCACGGGCGACTGCCGTCGGACGAGAAGGACGCGGTGATGCGCGACTTCACCGCCGGCGGCATCGACGTGCTCATCTGCACCACGGTGGTCGAGGTGGGTGTCAACGTCCCCAACGCCACCGTGATGGTGCTGGTCGACGCGGATCGGTTCGGAGTGAGTCAGCTCCACCAGCTGCGGGGTCGGGTGGGCCGCGGCAGCCATCAGGGACTGTGCATCCTGATCACCGACATGATGCCGGGATCGACGGCGTTCGAGCGATTGACGGCGGTCGCCGGCACCAACGACGGCTTCGAACTGGCTCAGCTCGATCTGCGTCAGCGGCGCGAGGGCGACGTCCTCGGCTCGGCCCAGTCGGGGAGCGCGACGACCCTGCGGCTGCTGTCGCTGCTCGAGCACGAGGACGTGATCGCCTCCGCGCAGGAGTTCGCGCGCGGCGTCCTCGACGACGACCCGGATCTGTCCCGGCACCCCGGACTGGCGGCGATGGTGGCCGCGGCTCTCGACTCCGACCGGATCGAGTTCCTGGAGAAATCCTAGGGCCCCGGGGCGGGCCCGGGCCGGCGTCGGGAACCGGATCGGAACGCTCCGTACGGTCTGTGCAGGGCACTTCTTCTCCGGTTTGCAAACTTGCCAATTTCGCACGTCAGCGGGCCTGTTTGTGAAGTTTGCGAAGCATTCCGCATCGTGGGACGTTGCGCTCACGGCACGACGCGCGGCAAGGTACTTTGCTTCCCATGTTCACCAAAGTCCTCGTCGCCAACCGCGGCGAAATCGCCATCCGCGCGTTCCGTGCCGCCTACGAACTGGGTGCCGGAACGGTTGCGGTGTTCCCGTACGAAGACCGCAACTCGGTGCACCGCCTCAAGGCGGACGAGGCCTATCAGATCGGTGAGGTCGGGCATCCGGTCCGCGCGTACCTGTCGGTCGAGGAGATCCTCGCCGCTGCCGAGCGCGCGGGCGCCGATGCGATCTACCCGGGCTACGGCTTCCTGTCCGAGAATCCGGACCTGGCCGCGGCGTGCGAGGCGAAGGGCATCACGTTCGTCGGCCCGTCCGCCGAGGTACTCGAGCTGACCGGCAACAAGGCGCGCGCGATCGCGGCAGCGAAGGCCGCGGGTCTGCCGGTGCTGGCGTCGTCGGAGCCGTCCTCGGACGTCGAGGCGCTGCTCGCGGCGTCGGAGGACATGGAATTCCCGATCTTCGTCAAGGCCGTCGCCGGTGGTGGCGGCCGCGGCATGCGGCGCGTCGCCGAGCGCGCCCAGTTGCGGGAGTCGATCGAGGCGGCCTCGCGTGAGGCCGAGTCGGCGTTCGGTGATCCGACGGTGTTCCTCGAACAGGCCGTCGTCGACCCGCGGCACATCGAGGTACAGATCCTCGCCGACGGCGAGGGCAACGTCATCCACCTGTTCGAGCGCGACTGCTCGCTCCAGCGCCGCCACCAGAAGGTGATCGAGCTCGCGCCGGCCCCGAATCTCGATCCGGAACTGCGCGATCGGATCTGCGCGGACGCGGTCGCGTTCGCGAAGCAGATCGGGTACCGCTGCGCGGGCACTGTCGAGTTCCTCCTCGATACCCGCGGCAACCACGTCTTCATCGAGATGAACCCGCGCATCCAGGTCGAGCACACGGTCACCGAGGAGATCACCGACGTCGACCTGGTGCAGGCCCAGCTGCGGATCGCGTCCGGCGAGACCCTCGAAGACCTGAAGCTGAGCCAGGATTCGATCACGATCCGTGGCGCCGCACTGCAGTGCCGCATCACCACCGAGGATCCTGCCAACGGCTTCCGCCCGGACACCGGACGCATCACCGCGTACCGCACCCCGGGCGGCGCGGGCGTGCGACTGGACGGTGGCGCCAATCTCGGCGCCGAGGTCGGTGCCCACTTCGACTCGATGCTCGTCAAGCTCACCTGCCGTGGCCGCGACCTCGAGGCCGCCGTGGCGCGTGCCCGTCGTGCGGTCACCGAGTTCCGCATCCGCGGTGTCTCGACGAACATCCCGTTCCTGCAGGCAGTCCTGGACGACCCCGACTTCCGTGCGGGACGCGTGACCACCTCGTTCATCGAGGAGCGGCCGCACCTGCTGACGCTGCGCAGCTCCGCGGACCGCGGCACCAAGATCCTCAACTACCTCGCGGACGTCACGGTCAACAAGCCGCACGGCGAACGTCCCACCGCGGTCTACCCGCACGACAAGCTCCCGAAGATCGACCTCGGCGTCGCGCCCCCGGACGGCTCGCGACAGAAGCTGCTCGCGCTCGGTCCCGAGGGCTTCGCGAAGGCGCTGCGCGAGCAGAAGGCCCTGGCGGTCACCGACACCACCTTCCGTGACGCCCACCAGTCGCTGCTCGCGACCCGCGTGCGCACGTCCGGCCTGCTCGACGTCGCCGGCCACGTCGCACGGATGACGCCCGAACTGCTCTCGATCGAGGCATGGGGCGGAGCGACCTACGACGTGGCGCTGCGATTCCTCCACGAGGATCCGTGGTACCGGCTGGCGGCGCTGCGTGAGGCCGTGCCGAACATCAACCTGCAGATGCTGCTGCGTGGCCGCAACACTGTCGGCTACACGCCGTACCCGGAGAAGGTCACCCGCGCGTTCGTGCAGGAAGCCGCCGACACGGGCATCGACATCTTCCGGATCTTCGACGCGCTCAACAACATCGACCAGATGCGTCCCGCGATCGAGGCCGTCCGCGAGACCGGTACGACCGTCGCCGAGGTCGCGATGTCGTACACGGGCGACCTGGCGAACCCGGACGAGAAGCTCTACACCCTCGACTACTACCTGCGCCTGGCGGAGGAGATCGTCGAGGCCGGCGCGCACATCCTCGCCATCAAGGACATGGCCGGTCTGCTCCGCGCCCCCGCCGCCACCAAGCTCGTGACGGCACTGCGCGCCAACTTCGACCTGCCGGTGCACGTGCACACTCACGACACCCCCGGCGGCCAGCTCGCGACCTACCTCGCCGCGTGGCAGGCGGGCGCCGACGCCGTCGACGGCGCCGCGGCCCCGCTGTCCGGGACCACCAGCCAGCCGGCTCTGTCGGCGATCGTTGCCGCCGCAGCGCACAGCGAGTTCGACACCGGCATCGACCTGCAGGCCGTGTGCGACCTCGAGCCCTACTGGGAGGCGCTGCGAAAGGTGTACGCGCCGTTCGAGTCCGGCATCCCCGCGCCGACCGGACGTGTCTACACCCACGAGATCCCCGGTGGCCAGCTGTCGAACCTGCGCCAGCAGGCGATCGCGCTCGGCCTCGGTGACCGCTTCGAGGAGGTCGAGGCGAAGTACGCCGCGGCCGACCGCATGCTCGGCCGTCTGGTCAAGGTGACGCCGTCGTCCAAGGTCGTCGGCGACCTCGCGCTGCACCTCGTCGGATCGAACGTTCCCGCCGACGAGTTCGCTGCCGACCCGGCCCGGTTCGACATCCCGGATTCGGTGGTCGGGTTCCTGCGCGGCGAGCTCGGCACCCCGCCCGGCGGCTGGCCGGAGCCCTTCCGTAGCAAGGCGCTCGAGGGGCGCGGCGCCGCCAAGCCCGAGGTGCAGCTCACGCCCGAGGACGAGAAGGGCCTGTCCGGCTCGTCCAAGGAGCGTCAGGCCACCCTCAACCGGCTGATGTTCCCCGGGCCCGCGAAGGAGTTCGAGGAGCACCGGGACAAGTACGGTGACACGTCGCAGCTGTCGGCCAACCAGTTCTTCTACGGCCTGCGCCGCAGCGAGGAGCACCGCGTCAAGCTCGACAAGGGCGTCGAGTTGCTCATCGGACTCGAGGCGATCTCCGAGCCCGACGAGCGCGGCTACCGCACCGTCATGTGCATCCTCAACGGCCAGCTGCGGCCGGTGTCGGTACGCGACAAGTCCATCGCCAGCGAGGTGCCGGCGGCGGAGAAGGCCGACAAGAACAACCCCGGCCACGTCGCCGCCCCGTTCGCGGGTGCCGTCACCCTGGTCGTGACCGAGGGACAGCAGGTGTCCGCCGGTGACACCGTCGCCACGATCGAGGCCATGAAGATGGAGGCGGCGATCACAGCGCCGCGCAGCGGTATCGTCTCGCGAGTTGCCATCGCCGGCGTCCAGCAGGTCGAGGGTGGCGATCTCCTCGCCGTCGTCTCGACGCGGGAGACCACCGGCAACGAGTGACAGTGGGCGAGTGAACAGGACTGCAGCGTGACAAGAATCGTCGCCGGCCGTGCCGGAGGCCGGCGTTTGAAGGTGCCCGCGAGCGGGACCCGTCCGACGTCCGAACGAGTCCGTGAGGCCCTGTTCAGTTCGCTCGACAGCCGCATCGACCTCGAGGGCGCCGCCGTGCTCGACCTGTACGCAGGTTCCGGCGCCCTCGGGCTCGAGGCGCTCTCGCGGGGCGCCGCCCACGTGCTGCTGGTCGAGTCGGACACGAAGGCCGCCGCCGTCGTCAAGCAGAACGTGACGGCGGTCGGCCTGCCCGGTGCGGTAGTGCGCACGGCGTCCGTCGCGGCGGTCGTGGGCGGTGCCGCCGAACGCGAATTCGACATCGTGCTGGCCGATCCGCCGTACGCGGTGACCGAGGAGGCGGTGACCGCCGCGCTCACCGATCTGGTCGCACACGGCTGGGTGGGGGAGGGCTCGGTGGTCGTCGTCGAACGGTCGTCACGCTCACCCGAGACGACGTGGCCCGACGGTATGCGCCCGGAGCGGGTGAAGCGCTACGGCGAGACCAGAATCGAGGTCGCCACCTGCTACGGTCTGGACTCATGACTGGTGCCGTCTGCCCCGGATCCTTCGACCCCGTGACGAACGGTCACCTCGACGTGATCGGACGTGCCGCGGCGCTGTTCGACGAGGTCGTCGTCACCGTGATGATCAACAAGAGCAAGCGCGGTCTGTTCAGCGTCGAGGAACGCATCGAGATGCTCGAGGACGCCACCAGCGACCTGCCCAACGTGCGGGTCGCGTCGTGGCACGGGCTGCTGGTGGATTACGCCAAGTCCCAAGGAATCTCGGCGATCGTCAAGGGCCTGCGCGGCGCCAACGACTTCGACTACGAACTGCAGATGGCGCAGATGAACCAGAAGCTCTCCGGCGTCGACACGCTGTTCATCCCCACCAATCCCACCTACAGCTTCCTCTCCAGCTCCCTGGTCAAGGAGGTCGCGACGTTCGGTGGCGACGTGGCGGACATGGTTCCCGAGAAGGTGTACGCGCGGCTCGTCGCGCGCCTCGCCGAGCGGGCCCAGGAGAAGGGCTGACGAAGGGCTGACGAACTCCTTCGTCCGACACACCGGCGCCGCGACGGCGCGTGTGCCGGGACTGGGGCAAACTGTCTTTCAGCACCAGCGATGGCATTCGACGATTGGGGTTGTGCGTGTACCGGGTATTCGAGGCACTCGACGAGCTTGTCGCGATCGTCGAGGAGGCGCGTGGAGTTCCGATGACCGCGGGGTGCGTCGTGCCGCGTGGCGACGTCCTCGAGTTGCTCGACGACGTCCGGGATGCAATTCCCGGCGAGCTCGACGACGCGCAGGACGTCCTCGATCACCGTGACAAGTTGGTCGGCGACGCCCGCCAGAGCTCCGAGCAGATGGTGACGACCGCCAACGCGCAGGCGCACGAGACGGTCACCGTCGCGCGCGAGGACGCGGACCGGATCCTCGCCGACGCCAAGGCTCAGGCCGACCGCATGGTCGCCGAGGCCCGTTCGCATGCCGAGCAGTTGGTCCACGAGGCGCGGGCCGAGGCAGATGCGACGGTCGCCGAGGGACAGCGCGAGTACGACTCGCTGACCGGTCGCGCGCGGGCCGAGTCGGATCGGATGATCGAAACGGGCAAGGTGTCGTACGAGCGTTCGGTGGCCGACGGCATCGCCGAGCAGGAGCGACTGGTGTCACAGGCCGAGGTCGTCCAGGCCGCCAATGCGGAGTCGGCACGCGTGATCGACGCCGCCCACGCCGAGTCGGACCGCCTGCGCTCGGAATGCGATCTGTACGTCGACACCAAGCTCGCGGAGTTCGAGGACTTCCTCAACGGCACCATTCGATCCGTCGGGCGTGGGCGTCAGCAGTTGCGGACCGGCACCGGCGTGCCGGACTACGACGCCGGCTACGGCGATCGTCGGCGCTGACCCTTCCGCGCGATGCGGGCCGTGTCCGTTTTCCTCCGCTGACGCACCTCTGATTTCCTTCCGGGGTACCTGATCGCGTACCGTGGAGTGGTTGCCCGTTCCAAGTGTTTTCCGAAAGAGACTTCAGTTGTCATCCCGTCATCACCGTTCATCTCGCCCCACCCGGGACGAGGGTTTCGTGCTGGACACGCTCTCACTGGGCCGTCGTCCGGGTTCGATGCGTACGGTGTCGCGGGTGCTGCAGGCTCCCTCTCGGATCGGTCTCGACCTGGTCGCGATCGAGAAGGGCACGGACGTGGCACTCGATCTGCGGCTCGAATCGGTGTCCGAGGGGGTGCTCGTCACCGGAACCGTCGCTGCGGACACGGTGGGTGAGTGCTCGCGGTGCCTCGAGCCGTTTGCCGACTCGGTCACTCTCCATCTCACGGAGCTGTTCGCCTACCCGGACAGCACCACCGAGGAGACCACCGAGGAGGATGAGGTCTACCGGGTCGTGGACGACGAGATCGACCTCGAGCCGGTGATCGTCGATGCGGTCGGACTGGAGCTTCCGCTCCAGCCGTTGTGCAGCGACGACTGTGAGGGATTGTGCCCCGAATGTGGCATTCGCCTGGCGATTGCGGAATCCGGGCACGGTCATGAAATAATGGATCCTCGCTGGGCTGGGCTCGCAGCCAAATTCGGTGCAGGATCCGACGCCAGCAATGCAACTGCTGATGCCAGCAAGATCAACGAGGAGAAGTAGACGTGGCTGTTCCCAAGCGCAGAATGTCGCGGTCCAACACGAGGTCGCGACGGAGCCAGTGGAAGACCACTGCGCCCACCCTCATCACCTGCCCGAACCGTGGCTGCGGCGAGAAGACGCTGCCCCACGTTGCGTGCCCGTCGTGCGGCACCTACAAGGGCCGTCAGGTTACCGCAGCGGTCTAGTCTGCTAAGTCGCGCTGTGACCAGCAAAAAAAGCAATACAGCTTACGCCGGCGGCGAGGAAGATCATGGATCTCTCCTCGCCGCCCTTGGCGTACCTCTGACGGACGATCTGCTGACCCTCGCGTTGACCCATCGCTCGTACGCGTACGAGCACGGCGGGTTGCCGACCAACGAGCGTCTCGAGTTCCTCGGTGACTCGGTCCTGGGGCTGACGATCACCGAACGGCTCTACACGGCTCACCCGGAGAAGTCCGAGGGCGAACTCGCGAAGATCCGCGCCAGCATCGTCAACATGCACGCCCTCGCCGAAGTGGCGCGCGGCCTGGGGCCCGGTGGCCTCGGGGCGCACCTGCTCCTCGGTAAGGGCGAGGAGATGACGGGTGGCCGCGACAAGCCGAGCATCCTTGCCGACGGCATGGAGTCGCTGCTCGGTGCGATCCATCTCGAGCACGGAATCGACACTGCCCGGCGGGTGGTACTCGACCTGTTCGCCGATCTGCTCTCGCGGGCCCCGAAGCTGGGCGCCGGCCTGGACTGGAAGACAAGCCTCCAGGAATTGACGGCGGAACGCGGTATCGGTGTCCCGTCGTACGAGATCACGGCGACCGGTCCCGACCACGACAAGGAGTTCACCGCGACGGTCGTCGTCGGTGGCGACGCCTTCGGTGTCGGCGTGGGCCGTTCGAAGAAGGAAGCGGAGCAGAAGGCCGCCAGTACCGCGTGGAGCGCGCTGTCCGAGGCCGCGCAGTCGGTGGAACAGTCCGCCGACGTCGGCGAGACCGTCGTCGAGTCCTGACTCCGGACAGATCGAGGACGCAGCGTGCCGGAACTTCCTGAGGTCGAGGTCGTCCGACGGGGCCTCGAAGCCCACGTCGTCGGTCACACCATCGCCGACGTCGAGGTCCTGCATCCACGCGCGGTGCGTCGGCACTTGCCGGGCTCCATCGACCTCGCCGGTCGCCTCGAAGGTCAGTCCGTGGTGTCGGCGGAGCGTCGCGGCAAGTACCTGTGGCTCGTCCTCGAACCGAGTTCCGTTGCGATCGTCGTCCATCTGGGGATGAGCGGGCAGATGCTCGTGCAGGATCCGACGGTGCCCGACGAGAAGCACCTCCGGATCCGGGCACGCCTCGAGTCCGGCATCGACCTCCGCTTCGTGGACCAGCGGACGTTCGGCGGATGGGCACTGGCCGACCTCGTGACCGTCGACGGCACCGTCGTGCCGGACTCGGTCGCGCACATCGCCCGCGACCCGCTCGATCCGCGCTTCGACCCCGACGTCGTCGTGAAGACGTTGCGCTCCAAGCAGACCGAGATCAAGCGCGCACTCCTCGACCAGACGGTGGTCTCCGGGGTGGGCAACATCTACGCCGACGAGGCGTTGTGGCGCGCCGAGATTCACGGCAACCGTCCCACCGACAAGCTCAGCGGCCCGCGGCTGCGACGACTCCTGGACGCGGCCCGGGACGTCATGACCGAGGCACTCGACCAGGGCGGCACGTCGTTCGACGCGTTGTACGTCAACGTCAACGGCCAGTCCGGCTACTTCGACCGTTCCCTCGACGCCTACGGGCAGGAGGATCTGCCGTGCCGCCGCTGCGGGTCGCCGATCCGGCGCGAGAAGTTCATGAACCGCTCGTCGTACAGCTGTCCCCGGTGCCAGCCGCGTCCGCGACTCGTTCGCGGATGACGGTGGCGATCACCCGCGCCGCGTCGCCCGCACGGGATTCGGGAAGCCGCGCGTAGCCGCACAGCAGCCCGCGCGGGCCCTTCGGGTCCGCCCGGTAGGCGGCCAGGCCGCGGACGACGACGCCCCGCCGGCCGATCTCGTCGGCGATCGCGGCGTCGTCGGTGCCGTCCGGAAGGCGCAGTGCCACATGCAGTCCCGCCTCCACTCCCAGCGGTTCGACGTCGGGCAGGTGCGTTCGCAGCGCATCGACGAAGGACTGCCTGCGCGCCGCGTAGGTTCGTGACGTTCGGGCGAGATGCCTGGTGAGAGCGCCCGACTCCACGAAACTGGCGAATGCGCTCGCCGTGACGGCGCAGGCGGTCTCACCGCTCACCGCGAGGGCGTCCTGCACGCGGGGCAGCAGGGCTGCCGGGGGGACGAGCCACGCGAGCCGCAGCGACGGCGAGAGGATCTTCGACGCCGTGCCGACGTACGCCACCTGCTCGCGTCCGCCCTCGATCGCGCGCAGTGCGGGCAGTGACGCGACGCCGTACCGGAACTCGCCGTCGTAGTCGTCCTCCACGATCAGCCGGCCGGTCGCGGCGGCATCGGCGACGAGCGTCGCCCGACGGACCGCCGACAGCCGTGACCCCATCGGATACTGGTGCGCCGGAGTGCAGTACACGGCAGCATCGGTGGAGCGGAGGGCCGCCGGATCGATGCCGTCGCGGTCGACCGCTACCGGACGGATACGGGCGCCGGCAGCCGCGAGCGCGGCTCGGGCCTTCGCATAGCCGGGGTCCTCGAATGCGATCTGGCTGTCGGACAGGTCCGCGGCGGTGACGAGAGTTCTCAACGCAGCGAGTGCGCCGGGTACCACGACGATCTCGTCGGGGTCTGCCACGATCCCGCGGGTGCGGCGCAGGTGTACCGCCAGTGCCACCCGAAGTCGTCGATGTCCACCGCGTACGGGCGGGATGTTCGGGACGGGTCCGGCGGTGGCCACGCGCCACGAGGACCGCCAGTCGCGAGGAGAGATCAGGTCGGTGTCCGGGTAGCCGGGGGAGAGATCGAGTGTGGTGGCGGGGCGAGTGGTGCGGGAGTGTGCCGTCGAGGCGGGCGCCGGGGCGACGTGCGGAGTCACACCGGCGTGGGCTGCGACGTCGGCCCCGGCCGCGACCCGGGTGCCCGACCCGGGTCGCGAGTCGACGAACCCGGCGGCGGCCAGTTCGTCGTACGCGTCGACGACGGCGGAACGGGACACGCTCAGCTCGGTGGCGAGGATCCGGCTGGAGGGGAGAAGGTCTCCTGGTCGAAGTGTGCCGGTGCGTAGTGCAGCGACCACTGCGCCGGCGATCCTCTGCCGGAGCGGTTCCTCGGTGTCGGGCAGTGTCAGGTGCAGGGTCGACGCGCGTGAGATCCGGGCCACACCGTGCAGGATACTGGTCTGGGGAAGTGGACGAATGTGGCCCTGTTATCCAGGCCGGTATCCCGGGAAGGTGGTCGGTATGACGAACACGACCGCCACCCATCGCATCGGACGACTGTCCGAGCGCTCCCGCGATTCCCGCACCGACCTGGACTCGGTACTCGACGCCTGTGCCTTCGGGACGCTGGCCACCGTCGTCGACGGGAACCCGTGGGCGGTGCCCATGCTCTACGCCCGTGTCGGTAATCGGATCCGACGGGGGCCGGAGCGCTACGGCATGTGGCGGCGGGAGCACCCGCCTCGCTGTGTGTGACGCTCCTCGACGGAATCGTTGTGGCCGACAACCTCTTCGACTCCTCCGCCAACTACCGCTCCGCGGTGGTCCACGGTCGTCTCACGCCGCTCGGGTCGGAGGAGGCGGCGTCCGCGCTCGTGGAACTGTCGGATTCGCTGATCCCGGGCCGCAGCACCGAGGTACGTCCGTCGACCCGCAAGGAACTGGCGGCCACCCTCACGATCGCCTTGCCGATCGAGCCCGGGCGCTGGACGGTCAAGGTGCGCGCCGCGCCACCGAGCGAGGGTGACGCGGATCCGCAGGCGTGGGCGGGGGTGGTGCCGATGCGAACGGTTGTGGGCGAACCGATCCGCGCTCCGTGGGTGAGCGAGGGTGTGCCGGTTCCCGCGTCGGTGCAGACGCTGCTGGAGGAGTCCACCCGGTGACGCGTCCGGGGTGACGCCGCGCCCGGACTGACCTCGCGCGGACGCGATCGCGTCCGCGCGAGGTCGATTCGCGTGCGGCATGCCGAGTGGACGACGCGTAAAGATCGCGTCAATGCGCTCAGATCCCGGCATCAGCAGAGTGTCAGGGCCACGTTCTCACCCGCGAAACGGGGGCACCCTCCAGTAGGCGCCCGAGTTGCGGCGCTCCACGTCGCGCCGTCCGGCGCGCCCTACGAGGAAGTCGGAAGAGGAACGTCATGGCTGATTTGGCCTACGTCGGGTTGATCATCGGAGTGTTCGCCGTGTGTGCGCTGGTGCTGCGAGGTCTGCAGACGAGGAGCGCTCGGTGACGGTCGCCGGGACGGTCAGTGTCGCCGTCGTCGTGATCGCCGCCGCGCTGGTGGTCTACCTGCTCATCGCGCTCCTGAACCCTGAGCGGTTCTAGTCCTCGAGAGGTCTGCACACATGAATCCCGCTCTCGCAGCGGGACTACAGATAGCACTGGTCGTGGCCGTGCTAGCGATTCTGTACGTCCCCGTCGGTGACTACATGGCGAAGGTCTACACCACCGACACAGATCTCCGATCCGGCGATCTGCGCATCGAATCCCTGCTGTACCGGCTCTGCCGGATCAACCCCCGCACCGAGCAGACCTGGTACGGCTATGCCGGTAGCCTGCTCGGCTTCTCGGCGGCGAGCGTGCTGCTGCTCTACTTCCTGCAGCGGATCCAGGGAGTGCTTCCGCTCGGCGGCGGTCTGGACGGTGTGAGTCCCGCCGTCGCGTTCAACACCGCGGCATCGTTCGTCGCCAACACCAACTGGCAGTCGTACGTCCCGGAGACGACGATGAGCCACCTGACGCAGGCTGCCGGCCTGGCGGTGCAGAACTTCGTGTCCGCCGCGGTCGGCATCGCCGTGGCAGCCGCCCTGATCCGTGGCTTCGTCCGCGTCTCGCGGGGCGGAGAGATCGGCAACTTCTGGGTCGATCTCACCCGCGGTTGCCTGCGCATCCTGCTGCCGTTCGCGTTCGTCATCGCGCTGATCCTGTTGAGCCAGGGCGTGATCCAGTCGTTCCGAACAGGGTTCACGTCCACCGGACTCGACGGCAACGCCGTCACCAACGCGCTCGCTCCGGTGGCGTCGCAGGAGGCGATCAAGGAACTCGGCACCAACGGCGGCGGCATCCTCGCGGCCAACTCGGCGCACCCGTTCGAGAATCCCACTCCGATCACCAACGTCGTCGAGATCCTGGCGATCCTGCTGATCCCGGTGAGCCTGACCCGCACGTTCGGCACGATGGTCGGCGACCGTCGACAGGGCCTGACGCTGCTCGCGGTCATGTCGACGCTGTTCTTCGGACTGCTCGCGGTAACCCTCGCCGCCGAATCCGGTGCGCGCGGCGCCGCCGCGACCGCGGCCGGATCGATGATGGAGGGCAAGGAAGTTCGCTTCGGCATCCCCGGTTCGGCGCTCTTCGCGGTCGCCACGACCGGCACGAGCACGGGTGCCGTGAACTCGGCACACGACAGCATGTCGCCGCTGGGCGGCGGCGCGGTGCTGCTCAACATGCTGCTCGGCGAGATCGCGCCCGGCGGCGTCGGCACCGGCCTGTACGGCATCCTCGTGCTCGCCCTCATCGCGGTCTTCGTGGGCGGCCTGCTGGTCGGCCGCACACCCGAGTATCTCGGTAAGAAGCTGGGGCAACGGGAGATCACGCTCGCGGCACTGTCCGTGCTGGTGATGCCCGCACTGGTACTGATCGGCACCGGCATCACCGTGATCCTCGGCTCCACCGTCGGGTATCTCGGCAACAGCGGCGATCCCGGCTCCCCGGGCTCGATCCACGGTTTCACCGAAGTCCTGTACGCGTACGCGTCGGCGTCCAACAACAACGGCAGCGCCTTCGGCGGGCTCACGGTCACGAGCGACTGGTTCCAGTCCTCTCTCGGCGTGTGCATGCTGCTGGGCCGATTCCTGCCGATCCTGTTCGTCCTCGCGCTCGCCGGATCGCTGTCCGCGCAACGCCGGACACCCGCCGGAGCGGGCACCCTGCCCACGTCCGGCCCCATGTTCACGGGACTGCTCACCGGCACGGTCGTGCTGGTCGCCGCCCTCACCTTCTTCCCGGCCCTCGCTCTCGGGCCCATCTCGGAGGCCCTGCAATGAGTCTTCAGACCCACACGACGGTCCCCGCGGCCGACGTCCCAACCGATCGGCCCGACGCGGATGCCGCGCACGGCCACTCGCCGGTCAAGGCCGGCATCTTCAGCCCCCGGCAGCTGCTCACGTCGCTGCCCGGCGCGGTGCGCAAACTCGACCCACGGCACCAGGCCCGCAACCCGGTGATGTTCGTCGTCCTCGTCGGGTCCGTCGTGACCACGGTCATGGCGATCGCGCAGCCCACGATGTTCGCGTGGCTCATCACCGCGTGGCTCTGGTTCACCGTGCTCTTCGCGAACCTGGCCGAGTCGGTCGCCGAGGGGCGCGGCAAGGCGCAGGCCGCGAGCCTGCGGAAAGTGAAACAGGACACGCCGGCCCGACGGCTCACGGCGTCCGGTGCGGTCGAGGAGATCTCGGCCACCGCGCTCGCGGTCGGCGACACCGTGCTGGTCGAGGCGGGGGAGGTCATCCCCGGCGACGGTGACGTCGTCGAGGGCATCGCGACCGTGGACGAGTCGGCCATCACCGGCGAATCCGCCCCCGTGGTGCGCGAATCCGGCGGCGACCGGTGCGCCGTCACCGGCGGCACCACCGTCCTGTCGGACCGGATCGTCGTGCGGATCACGTGCGCGCCGGGCCATTCGTTCGTGGACCGGATGATCGCGCTCGTCGAGGGGGCGTCGCGTAAGAAGACGCCCAACGAGATCGCGTTGAACATCCTGCTCGCGTCGCTCACGATCATCTTCCTGCTCGCGGTCGTCGCGATCGGGCCGATGGGACAGTACGCGGGCCAGGAGCAGGACCCGATCAAACTCATCGCGCTACTGGTCTGTCTGATTCCGACCACGATCGGTGCACTGCTGTCCGCGATCGGTATCGCCGGCATGGACCGACTGGTGCAGCGCAACGTGCTGGCGATGTCGGGCCGCGCGGTGGAGGCAGCCGGCGACATCGACACGCTGCTCATGGACAAGACCGGCACCATCACGTTCGGTAACCGCCGTGCCACCGCGCTGTATCCGGCACCGGGTCGCCCGGAGGACGAATTGGCCGCCGCCGCACGGTTGTCCAGTCTTGCCGACGGAACTCCCGAGGGGCGCAGCATCGTCGAGTTGTGTGCCGAGCGGTTCGGGCTCGGGGCCGACGCCACCGACCACGAGCGAGCCGCCGAGTTCGTCCCGTTCACGGCGCAGACGCGCATGAGCGGACTGGACATCACGACGCCTGCCGGACCACAGCAGATCCGCAAGGGCGCCGGTGACGCCGTGCTGGCGTGGGTGTCCGGGTTCGGAGCAGCGGTCGATCCGGCCGTGTCGGAATCGGTCGAGAAGGTCGCGCTCGCAGGCGGCACCCCGCTCGTCGTGGCGGTCGCCGAACGCGGCACGGCGACGGTGCTCGGCGTGATCGCACTGACCGACGTCGTCAAGCCCGGGATCGCCGAGCGCTTCGCGGACTTGCGCGCGATGGGGATTCGCACCGTGATGGTGACCGGCGACAACCCGCTCACCGCGCGGGCGATCGCGGAGGAGGCCGGTGTCGACGACTTCATGGCCGAGGCCACGCCGGAGGACAAGCTCGAGCGGATCCGTCAGGAGCAGGACGGTGGACGTCTGGTCGCGATGACGGGCGACGGCACCAACGACGCCCCGGCTCTCGCGCAGGCCGATGTGGGCGTCGCGATGAACACCGGCACGTCGGCCGCGAAGGAAGCCGGCAACATGGTGGACCTCGATTCGGATCCCACCAAGCTCATCGAGGTCGTCGAGATCGGCAAGCAGTTGCTGATCACTCGCGGGGCGCTCACGACGTTCTCGCTCGCGAACGATCTCGCGAAGTACTTCGCGATCCTGCCGGCGTTGTTCAGTGCGATCTATCCGCAGTTGGCAGTGCTGAACATCATGCAGTTGGCGACTCCGCAGTCGGCGATCCTCTCGGCGGTCATCTTCAACGCACTCGTCATCGTCGGGCTGATCCCGTTGGCGCTCAGAGGTGTTCGTTACCGACCCGCGGCGGCCTCGAAGCTGCTCGGTCGGAACCTGTTGATCTACGGTGTGGGCGGTGTCGTCACCCCTTTCATCGGTATCTGGCTGATCGACCTGGTCGTTCGCCTCGTTCCTGGAATCGGGTGAGGTAGCAATGAGATTCGCTGTCGGTTTTCTCAAGCAGGTGTGGGCGGGACTCCTCGTCCTCCTCGCGCTCACCGCGATCCTCGGGGTGCTGTACCCAGCCGCCGTGTGGGGTGTGGGACGCATCAGTTCGGGGTCCGCGGAGGGCTCCCCGGTCACCGACGCCGCCGGGTGCGTCGTGGGCAGCCGCTGGATCGGTGTCGATCCGCAGGTCGCGGCCGGCGAGCCGGATCCCTTCTTCCACAACCGGGTCGTCGGTTCCGTCGCCGACGAGGACCCGTTCGCGCCCGGCGATCCCGCGGCGGCACTGCCGAGCAACCAGGGGCCCAGCAGTGAGGTGCTCGCCGGTTTCGTCGAGGCGCGCCGCACGGCGGTCGCCGAGCGGGAGGGCGTGGCGCCGCGGGACGTTCCGGTCGACGCCGTGACCGGATCGGGCTCCGGCATCGATCCGCACATTTCGCCCGCCTACGCAGAACTGCAGGTACCGCGAGTCGCGAAGGTCACAGGGCTGGGCGAGGACCGCGTCCGGGATCTCGTCGCGCAGCACACCGAGGGCCGCCAACTCGGGTTTCTCGGTGTCGAGCGGGTCGACGTGCTCGAACTCAACGTCGCGCTCGGACTGACCGCACCTGGATGCGAGGCGGCGTCCGCGGGTGAATGATGGCGGTGTGAGCAGTCCCGAGCAGTCCCGCGCGCGCCGCGGCGAGTTGCGGATCTATCTCGGTGCGGCGCCGGGCGTCGGCAAGACGTACGCGATGCTCGGGGAGGCGCACCGGCGCCTGGAGCGTGGCGGTGACGTGGTCGCGGCCGTGGTGGAAACCCACGGCCGCGCCCGCACCGCCGAGCAGGCCGCCGGTCTCGAGCTGATTCCACCGAGGCTCGTCGAGTACCGCGGCACGGCGATGCCGGAACTGGATGTCGAGGCGGTGCTCGCGCGGCGGCCGGCGGTGGTGCTCGTCGACGAACTCGCGCACACCAACACCCCCGGCAGCCGCAACGAGAAGCGCTGGCAGGACGTCTACGAACTGCTCGACGCCGGGATCGACGTGCTCTCGACGCTCAACGTCCAGCATCTCGAGAGTCTCAACGACGTCGTCCAGCAGATCACCGGGGTAACTCAGCAGGAGACGGTGCCGGACGCGGTCGTGCGCGCCGCCGCGCAGGTGGAGCTCGTCGACATCACCCCGGAGGCACTGCGGCGCAGGCTCTCTCACGGCAACGTGTATTCCGCCGAGAAGGTCGATGCCGCGCTGGGAAACTACTTTCGGCGCGGAAATCTCACGGCCCTTCGTGAACTCGCGCTGCTGTGGGTCGCGGACCAGGTCGACGCCGCACTCGCGAAGTACCGCGCCGAGAACAAGATCACCGACACGTGGGAGGCGCGCGAACGGGTCGTCGTCGCTGTCACCGGGGGACCCGAGTCCGAGACCCTCGTACGTCGCGCGAGCCGCATCGCCGGCAAGGCGAGTGCGGAACTGATGGTGGTGCACGTGGTGCGGGGCGACGGCATCGAAGGAGTCTCCGCCGCCGAGATGGGGAAGGTGCGCAAGCTCGCCACGAGCATCGGCGCCAGCCTGCACAGCGTCGTCGGCGACGACGTCCCGACGACGCTGCTCGAGTTCGCGCGCGAGGTCAACGCCACGCAGTTGGTCATCGGAACGTCCCGACGGTCGCGCTGGGCCCGGATCCTCGACGAGGGAATCGGCGCGGCGACAGTCCAGCAGTCCGGAAAGATCGACGTGCACATGGTGACGCACGACGAGGCCGCGACCCGGCACCGGATCTCGTTCCTCGGCCGCGGTGAGCGCCGCGTGGTGTCGTGGCTGGCCGCGGTGATAGTGCCGTCGCTCGCGGCCGCTCTGATGGGGCTGATCGATCGATTCGCGGGGGTGGGCGGACAGAACGCGCTGTTCTTCGTCGTCGTGCTGCTCGTCGCACTGCTCGGTGGCGTCGGACCCGCGATTCTGTCCGCGCTCATCTCGGGCCTGTTGCTCAACTACTTCTTCACGGTGCCGCTCTACAGCTTCACCATCGCTCAGCCGGACAACTTCATCACCACCGTCGTGCTGTTGGTGGTGGCGGTCGCGGTCGCCATCCTCGTCGACGCGGCGGCCAAGCGGTCGCGGGAGGCGAGGCGCGCATCGCAGGAGGCCGAACTGCTGGCGCTGTTCGCCGGCTCGGTGCTGCGCGGCGCGGATCTGCCCGCGCTGCTCGAGAAGGTGCGCGAAACCTACTCGCAGACCGGGGTCAGCGTCGTGCGGCGCGGAGAGGGTGTCGTGAGCGCGGCGGGGCCGTCGGCGCCGAGCACGATCGACGAGGCAGGCACGGTGTGCGAGGTGAGTGACGGCGAGTACGCGCTGCTGCTCGCGGGGGTGGAACTGGGCGCCCGGGACCGCAAGGTCCTGTACGCGGTGGCGAACCAGGCCGTGGGCCTGATCCGGCAACGGCAACTCGCCGCCGAGGCCAGCAAGGCGCAGGCCCTCGCGGAGGCCGACCGCCTGCGACGCTCGCTGCTCTCCGCGGTGAGCCACGATCTGCGCACCCCGCTCGCCGCCGTCAAGGCCGCGGTGTCGAGCCTGCGCAGCGACGATGTCGAGTTCTCGCCGGAGGACACCGCGGAACTGCTCGCGACCGTGGAGGAGTCCACGGATCAGCTGACCGCACTCGTCGGCAATCTCCTCGATTCCTCGCGGCTCGCGGCCGGCGTCGTCAAGCCGACGCTGCGCCGGGTCTACCTCGAGGAAGTGGTGCACCGCGCGCTGGTCGGTGCGGGATTCGGTGGGCCCGGCTCCGCACGCCGGGTTCGGGACCAGGTCAAGGTCGAGGTGGGCGACGCCGCGGTGATGGCGGACGCCGGTCTGCTCGAACGGGTGATCGCCAACCTCGTCGACAACGCGCTGCGCTACGCACCGGACCAACCCGTCCGCATCGGTGCGGCGCGGGCGGGGGACCGGATGACGATTACCGTCGCCGACACCGGCCCGGGACTGGCCCGTGGCTCCCACGAGCAGGTCCTCGACGCCTTCCAACGTCTCGGCGACCGCGACAACACGGTGGGTGTCGGCCTCGGGCTGTCGGTGGTCAAAGGCTTCGTCGAGGCGATGGGCGGCACGGTCGGCGTCACGGACACCCCCGGTGGTGGGCTGACGATGATCGTGGAACTGGATGCGGCGCCCACGGGTGCCGAGGAAGCGAAAGGGGCCCCATGACGCGGGTGCTGGTGGTGGACGACGAGCCGCAGATCCTGCGGGCACTGCGGATCAATCTCAGTGTCCGCGGCTACGAGGTGACGACCGCGTCGACCGGGGCGGCGGCACTGCGTGCGGCCGCCGAGCGACACCCCGAGGTGATCGTCCTCGATCTCGGTCTGCCGGACATCGACGGCATCGAGGTGCTGGCCGGTCTGCGCGGGTGGTGCACCGCGCCGGTGATCGTGCTGTCGGCGCGGACGGATTCGTCGGACAAGGTCGAGGCACTCGACGCGGGAGCCGACGACTACGTCACCAAGCCGTTCGGGATGGACGAGTTCCTCGCGCGGTTGCGTGCCGCCGTCCGTCGCGGTGCGGCGGCCGCGGAGACCGGCGAACCCGTCGTCGTGACCGATTCGTTCACGGTCGATCTGGCCGCGAAGAAGGTCACGCGCGATGGGGCCGAGGTGCACCTGACCCCCACCGAGTGGGGCATGCTCGAGATGCTCGTCCGGAACAAGGGCAAGCTCGTCGGGCAGAAGGAACTGCTCCGCGAGGTGTGGGGGCCGGCATACGCCACCGAGACGCACTACCTGCGGGTTTATCTCGCTCAGCTGCGCCGGAAGCTCGAGGCAGATCCGTCGAAACCGAAGCATCTGTTGACCGAGACCGGCATGGGATATCGCTTCCAGGTGTAGGAACCAACGGTCGGTTCGGAAGTGGCGGACTGGACGCGCGTCCCGCATAGTCGCTGATGTGGACTCGCTAGTGGAACTGGTCACCGACATCAACGACGCGTACTGGTACGCGGTGATCGCGATCCTGGTAGGCCTGGGCCTCTACTTCACGGTGCGGTCCCGGTTCGTCCAGATCCGGTTGCTGCCGGACATGCTCCGGTCGGTCACCGAGCCTGCCGAGACACTGCCCGACGGGCAGAAGGGAATCTCGGCCTTCCGCGCCTTCTCGATCTCGGCGGCCTCACGGGTGGGCACCGGCAACATCGCGGGTGTCGCGATCGCGATCAGTGTCGGCGGGCCGGGCGCGGTGTTCTGGATGTGGCTGATGGCGCTCATCGGCGCGTCCACCGCGTTCGTCGAGTCGACGCTCGCGCAGGTCTACAAGATCCGCGACAAGGACGGCGGGTTCCGCGGCGGTCCGGCGTACTACATGCTGTACGGACTCCGGCGCCGCTGGATGGGCGTGATCTTCGCCGTCGTCATCACCGTCACCTACGGCTTCGTTTTCAATGCGGTGCAGACGAATTCGATCGTCGACGCGGTGTCCACCTCGGTCGGTGAGGAGTCCCGCGTGCTGAGCGTCGTGGTCGGACTGGTCGTCGCCGGTCTGACCGCGGCCGTCATTTTCGGCGGGGTGCGCCGGATCTCGGCGGTGTCGCAGGTGGTGGTCCCGGTGGTCGCGGGTGCCTATCTGGTTCTCGCGTTGGTTGTGGTGGCGCTCAACATCACCGAAGTTCCCGGCATGGTCCGGCTGATCGTGGAGAACGCGTTCGGCATCCGCGAGGTGGTGAGCGGCGGCTTCGCTGCGGCGTTCATGCAGGGCATTCGGCGCGGCCTGTTCTCGAACGAGGCGGGCATGGGTTCGGCGCCGAACGCCGGCGCGACCGCCGCCGTCTCGCACCCGGTCAAGCAAGGACTGGTGCAGAGCCTGGGCGTCTACTTCGACACGCTGCTGGTCTGCTCCGCAACGGCATTCATCATCCTGCTGTCGAATCCGGACTACGGGACGAAAGCCGGAGCGTCGCTCACCCAGAACGCGCTCAGCGCGCAACTCGGTGGCTGGACCGTGCACTTCCTGACCTTCGCGATCTTCTTCCTCGCCTTCACCTCGGTGATCGGCAACTACTACTACGGCGAATCCAACATCGAGTTCCTGACGGGCAACCGTCGGGTGCTGCAGGGCTTCCGGGCGCTCGTCGTGGTGTGTGTGTTCGCCGGTGCCGTCGGATCGCTGCCGCTGATCTGGGCGCTCGCCGATCTGGTGATGGGCGTTATGGCCACCGTCAACCTGGCCGCCCTGCTGCCGCTGTCGGGAGTCGCCTTCCTGCTGTTCGCCCATTACCGCCGCCAGCGGGCCGAGGGTAAGGATTCGACGTTCCACCGCGACGAGATGCCGGAGATCACGGGCATCCAGGTGTGGGATGCGGCGCCGGAGGATGGCAGGATCTCCACTCATGGCTGAACAGACTCCTGCCCCCGCACCCACCGAGCTCTGGGTCGAGCGCACCGGTACCCGTCTCTACACCGGACGCAGTTCGCGCGGCGCCGAGGTCCTGATCGGATCGGAGTCGGTGGAGGGCGTCTTCACCCCCGGCGAACTGCTCAAGATCGCTCTGGCCGCCTGCTCGGGGATGAGCTCGGACTTCCCGCTGTCGCGTCGCCTCGGCGACGACTACGACGCCACCATCCGGGTGTCGGGTGCGGCGGATCGGGAGAACGAGGTGTACCCGCAGCTCGACGAGGTGCTCGAACTCGACCTCAGTGAGCTCGACGCCGATGCCCAGGAGCGTCTCGTAGCGCTCGTCGAGCGTTCGGTCGACAAGGTCTGCACCGTCGGCCGCACGCTCAAGGCCGGCGCCAAGGTGACGCTGTCGATCAAGCGCGACTAGGACACTGCTCGTCGACGCCTGCCGCCATTCGGTGACGGCAGGCGTCGATGGCACCTATCGCTGTGCAGGCCCTACGCCGCGTGTGGTCCTGCCCTCCCATTGGCGAGGATGGGTTTCTTGTACGGGTCGACCGTGCTTGGTGGGGTGAACCACGGGTGGCGGTCGGCACCGATTTTCACTTGCCAGTGGCTGTGGTGGAGGAGCCTGTGGTGGTAGCGGCAGAGTAGGACGAGGTTGTCGAGGTCGGTGGGTCCGCCGTCGGCCCAGTGCTTGACGTGGTGGCCTTCGCAGTGGGCGGGTGGTGCGCCGCAGCCGGGGAATGCGCAGCCGTGGTCGCGCGCGACCAACGCCCTGCGCTGCTTCTTGGAGACGGTTCGGCTGGTGCGGCCGAGGTCGATGGGGACGCCGTCGTGCATCACGATCGGGGTGAGGTGGCAGTCGCAGGCGAGTCTGCGGGCGGTGGCGATCGACAGTGGTCCCATCCAGGGCATAGTGGCAACGTCTTTGTCTCCGAACAGGTCCGGCTCACCATCCGGATGGGCCGACTCGTGATCCGCTTCGCTGCACGCAAGGTCGGCGGCATTCACGTGCAGGGACAGGTGGGGCCGTTCGCCACCCTCGACCGGCGCCTCGCCGGAGTCGAGGTAGCGGCGCAGGATCTCGGCGAACGCGTCCGCGCGCTTCTGCGCCGGGGTGTGCGAGCCGGCGGGGTCGTCGACCGGATTCCTCGGCTTGGTCAAGGCAGACAACGCTGTCAGCAGCATCTCGCCGGTGACGGCGTCGAGATCGCCCTTCACGGCGACGCGTCCGTTCAGGGTTTTGGAGGCGTGGAATTCGTTGCGTTCGGTGTCTTCGCTGGGTGGGAGTTCGTCGGATTCGAAGATCCGCTCGAGCCTCGCGATGCAGGTGCGCACGGTCATGGTGGTCGCGGCCGGGCCAGTGGCGGCGTCCAGCAACACTTTCCGGCACGCACCCAACGCCTCTACAGGCATGCCGCGCGGCGGGGTTTCGCAGAATTTACCGATCAACGCGGCATGCTCCGCCGAAATATCACCGGTGTTGAAGGCGTCGGCAATCTCGGGTTGCCGACTCAGCATCCTGCCCAACGCTAGGATCCGTGCCGCGGCCGGTACTTCCAACAATGTGTTCGCAGCCAGCCACTGCTTGACGCTACGGAATCCGAGGGTGTCCAACGAGACCGCACGCTCATCGACTTCGGCAACCATCGCGACACGTAACGCCTCGAGGCGTTCGATCTCACGGGACACGTCGAGCATGCCCTGCAGCAGCGAGATCTCGGGGAGGCTGCGCGCGTCGTCGGGCTGCAGCTCGGTGGCTGCGATTGCCGAATTATTGAGTCCCCCCGGATTCATGACACCAGCCTACTTCGAACTGGTGTTCGAGTCAACGGCGGCATTACGTCCGGATCTGAACTTCGACGCAAGCCGACCGGTTCACATAGCTTGTGCATGTGCAGCTGAGGTGTTCGACGACGGACGCGGTTCCGCTGGGCCTTGCGGATGGCTCCGTCGCCGTCGACCGGGACGAGCCGCGCGCGGAACCGTCGCGGGAGGCCTCGTGATGCCCAACAGGCTCGCGCCTCTAGGTAGCGGAGACCTGCGCACCACGGGTGCCGGGTCGGAGCGTACGCGTTCGGGTCGCCCGGGATCGACCGGGATCCGGGCCAAGCCCGGGACTCTGAGATCGTGGGACAGCCGCGCCCTGTACACGGTGGGCTTCGACGGCGCCGTCCGGAAGCTGACCCCGCCCGTCGGATAATGGCAGCCATGACTGCCGACACCGAACGCCTCACCGCCTGGGTCCACGGGTACGTCCAGGGCGTCGGCTTCCGGTGGTGGACGCGGGCGCGGGCGCTCGAGCTCGGACTGGTCGGGCACGCCACCAACCACGCCGACGGCCGAGTGCTGGTGATCGCCGAGGGCGCGAGACCGGAGCTGGAGCGGCTGCTGGAGCTGCTGCGATCGGGGCAGACCCCGGGAAACGTGACGCTCGTCGTCGAGCACTTCGACGCGGCGCGCGGAGGCCTTTCCGGGTTCGTCGAGCGCTGATCCGCCGGTAGAGTTCGCCGTCATGCACCTGAAGAGTCTGACGTTGAAGGGCTTCAAGTCCTTCGCGTCCGCGACGACTCTGAAGTTCGAGCCGGGCATCACGTGCGTCGTGGGTCCCAACGGGTCGGGCAAGTCGAACGTCGTCGACGCCCTCACCTGGGTGATGGGGGAGCAGGGCGCCAAGGCGCTGCGCGGCGGCAAGATGCAGGACGTCATCTTCGCCGGCACCGCCGGACGGGCACCGCTGGGCCGTGCCGAGGTGACGCTCACGATCGACAACTCCGACGGTGCGCTGCCGATCGAGTACTCCGAGGTGTCGATCACACGGCGCATGTTCCGCGACGGCGCCGGCGAATACGAGATCAACGGCAACTCGTGCCGCCTGATGGACGTGCAGGAACTGCTCAGCGACTCCGGCATCGGCCGCGAGATGCACGTCATCGTGGGGCAGGGCCGTCTGTCCGCGATCCTCGAATCGCGTCCCGAGGACCGGCGCGCCTTCATCGAGGAGGCCGCCGGCGTCCTCAAACACCGCAAGCGTAAGGAAAAGGCCGTCCGCAAGCTCGACGCGATGCAGGCCAACCTCGCGCGGCTCACCGACCTCACCGCCGAACTGCGCCGGCAGCTCAAGCCGCTCGGTCGCCAGGCCGAGGTCGCGCGACGTGCGCAGACCGTCCAGGCGGACCTGCGGGACGCGCGGCTGCGCCTGGCCGCGGACGATCTCGTCACCCGCCGGGCCGAACTCGCCAACCAGACGCACGACGAGAAACTCGCCCGCGAACAGCACGAGACGGTGCAGGCGGCGCTCGAGGCGGCCACCGCGGAACTGGGCGGTCACGAGCAGGCGCTGGCCCGTCTGACGCCGCAGGCCGAGGCGGCGAGCCAGACGTGGTTCCAGCTGTCGGCGCTGGCCGAACGGGTGAGCGCGACCATCCGGATCGCGCAGGAACGCGCGCGGCACCTCGACAGCGAGCCCGAGACCGGTCGGGGTCAGGACCCCGACGAGATGGAGGCGCGCGCCGAGCGGATCGCGGCGGAGGAGACCGAATTGATCGCCGCCGTCGAGATCGCACGCGCGACACTCGACGCGGCGCGGGAACAACTCGCCGAACGCGAGGAGGCGGCCGCCGAGGCCGAGCGTGCCCACTTCGCGGCGGTCCGGGCGATCGCGGATCGCCGCGAGGGGCTGGCCCGGCTGTCGGGGCAGGTCGACACGTTGCGGACCCGCGCCGAATCGGTGGATGCCGAGGTGTCCCGGCTCGACGTCGCGATCGCGGAAGCCCGGGAGCGCGGGGAGGCCGCGCAACGCGAATTCGACACGGTCGAGGCGACGGTCGACGACCTCGACGCCGGCGAACTCGGGCTCGACGGCCACCACGAGCGTGCGGTCGAGGCACTCGACCTGATCACCGCGCGGGTCGCCGAACTGCAGGCCGCCGAACGCGATGCCGGCCAGGAGGTGGCGTCGCTGAGAGCGCGCATCGACGCGCTGTCGATGGGGCTCGAACGCAAGGACGGCGGCGCCTGGCTGCTCGAGCACCACACCGATCGCGGGCTCACCGGCCCCGTCGCCGAACTGCTCCGCGTCGACGCCGGATTCGAGGCCGCGGTTGCCGCGGTGATGGGCCCGGCGGCCGACGCGATCGCCGCGGAATCCGCCGCGGCGGCGTCGGCCGCCGTGCACGCGCTGCGGACTGCCGACGGCGGCCGGGCCGCGATCCTCTTCACCGCCGAGCGGACCGACCACACGCAGCGCCCCGACCTCCCCGAGTCGGCGACGTGGATCGCCGACGCCGTGCACTGCCCGGAGTCCGTGCGCGCCGCCGTCGAGGCCCTGCTCGACCGCGTCGCCGTCGTCGATTCGCTCGATGCCGCAACCGAACTCGTGGGCGCGCGGCCGTCGGTGCGGGCGGTGACCCGGGACGGCGACCTGGTCGGAGCCGGTTGGATCACCGGCGGATCCGACCGCCGGCCGAGCACCATCGAGGTGCAGGCCGCGATCGACGCGTCGACGACGGCGCTGGAGGCGGCCGAACGCCGCTCCGAGGAACTGACTGCGGCCCTCGCCGGCGCCGTCGCCGAGCAGACCGATCGTGCCGAGGTCGCGGAGCAGGCGCTGGCCGCCCTCCACGAGTCCGATGCGAACATGTCCGCGGTCTACGAGCAGTTGGGGCGCCTGGGCCAGGTGGTCCGGGCAGCCCACGCCGAGTCGGAGCGGCTGCTCACGCAGCGGGTGAAGGCGGAGAGCGGCCGCGAGGAGACGCTCGCCTCCCTCGCCGAACTCGAGGAACGCCTGCACCGTGCAGAGGACGAACAGTCCGGCGCCGCGACCGACTCGGGCAGCAGCGCGCCTACGGATTTCGAACGGGAGGCCGCCGCGGCCGCACTCACCGAGGTGCGTGCTGTCGAGGTCGAGGCCCGGCTCGCGGTCCGCACCGCCGAGGAGCGAGCGGAATCGGTACGCGGCAAAGCGGATTCGCTGCGGCGTGCGGCCCAGGCCGAACGAGAGGCCCGCGCGCGAGCGGAACGCGCACGGCGGGCGCGTCGCACGGCCGCCGAGGTGGCGGCCGCCGTGGCCGCCGCCGGACAGAAGGTGGCCGACCGCCTCGACGGCGTGGTGGTGGCGGCCGCGGCGCATCGCGACGAGCTGACCCGTCGGCGCGCCGCACATACCGAACAGGTCGAGGCCGTCAAAGAGCGCGTCCGGCAGCTCACCGCCCAGATGGCGGCGCTCACCGACGCGGTCCACCGGGACGAGGTGGCGCGGGCGCAGGCGGCCCTGCGGATCGAGCAGCTCGAGCAGACGATTCTCGAGCAGTACGCGGTCAACCTCGACGATCTGATCGCCGAGTACGGTCCCGACGTCGCGCTGCCGCCGTCGGAACTCGAGATCGCGGAATACGAGCAGGCCCGGGAGCGCGGCGAGCAGGTCACCCGGCCCGCGCCGGTGCCGTACGACCGGGCCTCGCAGGAGCGCCGGGCGAAGCGCGCCGAGAAGGACCTGGCGACGCTCGGCAAAGTCAATCCGCTCGCGCTCGAGGAGTTCGCGGCGCTCGAGGAGCGATACAACTTCCTCTCCACCCAGCTCGAGGACGTCAAGAACGCGCGCAAGGACCTGCTCGGGGTGGTCGCCGACGTCGACGCCCGCATCCTGCAGATGTTCACGGAGGCGTATGCGGACGTCGAACGCGAGTTCGTCGAGGTGTTCGCGAAACTCTTCCCCGGCGGCGAGGGCCGCCTGGTGCTCACCGATCCGTCGGACATGCTCACCACCGGCATCGAGGTGGAGGCCCGCCCGCCGGGCAAGAAGGTCAAGCGGCTGTCGCTGCTGTCCGGCGGCGAGAAGTCGCTCACCGCGGTCGCGATGCTGGTCGCGATCTTCCGGGCGCGGCCGTCGCCGTTCTACGTCATGGACGAGGTCGAGGCCGCGCTCGACGACACGAACCTGCGGCGCCTGATCGGGCTGTTCGAGCAGTTGCGGGAGAAATCGCAGCTGATCGTGATCACCCACCAGAAGCCGACGATGGAGGTCGCCGACGCGCTCTACGGCGTCAGCATGCGCGGCGACGGCATCACCACCGTCATCTCGCAGCGCCTGCGCGGTCAGGACCTGGTTGCCGGGTGAACCCGGCACCGTCACTCACGTGCGTGCACCCCGCACGACCCCACCGAACTACATGGGAGAACCATCGATGAACGCCCACAACTTCCCCGTCCAGACCGCCGATGGGGCCACCGAGGATCTCAGCGCCCACAAGGGCAAGCTGCTGCTGATCGTCAACGTGGCGAGCAAGTGCGGACTCACGCCGCAGTACGAGGGCCTCGAGGCGCTGCACCGCGCCAACCAGGACAAGGGGCTGCAGATCGTGGGCTTCCCGTGCAACCAGTTCGGGGACCAGGAGCCGGGGGACGACGCCGAGATCCAGCAGTTCTGCAGCGTCAACTACAACGTCACCTTCCCGGTGTACGCGAAGCTCGAGGTCAACGGCGAGGGCGCCCACCCGCTGTACCAGTACCTGCGCGCGCAGGCCCCCGGTGACTTCGGTCCCGACCACGGCTTCCTCTACGAGCACGTCAGCAAGACCCGCCCCGAGGCGATCGGCACCGACGAGGTCAAGTGGAACTTCACGAAGTTCCTCGTCGACCGCGACGGCGAGGTCGTTCGCCGCTTCGAGCCGACCGTCACCCCCGAGCAGATCGCCGAGGAGATCGCCGCCCTGCTCTGACGGCCCGACGTGACACCCGAGGATCCGCTCCTCGGGTGTCACGGACCGATCTCGGCCCGCCCCGCCGGTCTTGCCCGGAGGCGTCACGGACGCGGGCAGCCTGACAGGATGTCGGTGTGACTACCGGAGCCTGGATAGCAATAGCGGCCGTACTGGCCGTCCTCGTCGTGGCGCTCGTCGTCGGCCTGACCATGGCCCGGCGTCGCCGCATCAGCCTCACCGCGGCGCCCGAGAAGCCCGAGCTGACGGAACAGCCGAAGGACCGTTCGGGCGGATATCAGGCCGGTGGCGGCTTCAACTTCAGCCAGGGGCCGTCCGCCACCGCCCCTCCCAAGGTGCCACCGGCCGCGCCCAAGCCACCGGTTGCCCCGCCGGTGCCGCCGGTCGCGCCGCCGGTTCCGCCGACAACGCCCGTCCCCGAGGCAGAGCCCACCGTCGCTCCGGAGCCGGTTGCCGAGCCCGAGGCGCCGGCAGCACCCGCACCCGTCGCACCCGAACCTGTCGCTCCGCCGGAGCCGGTCGTCGAACCTGCGCCCGAGCCCGTCGTCGAAGAGCCGGCCCCCGCAGCCGAGCCCGCGGTCGAGCCGGAGCCCGTGGTCGAGCCGGAGCCCGTGGTCGAACCGGAGCCCGCCCCCGCGATCGAGGAGATCGCCCCCACCGAGGGTCGGCTGGACCGCCTGCGCGGGCGGCTGTCTCGTTCACAGAACGCCGTCGGCAAGAGTCTGCTCGGTCTGCTCGGCGGTGGAGACCTCGACGAGGATTCGTGGGAGGAGGTCGAGGACACGCTGCTGATCGCCGACCTCGGCACCGCCACCACCGTCAAGGTCGTCGAGCGCCTGCGGTCGGAAATGGCATCCCGCGGCGTGCGCACCGAGGCCGAGGCCCGGGCCCTGCTGCGCGAGGTGCTCGTCGACGAACTGCGTCCCGAGATGGACCGTTCGATCCGCGCCCTGCCGCACGGCGATCATCCCGCCGTCCTGCTCGTCGTCGGCGTCAACGGCACCGGCAAGACCACGACGACCGGCAAGCTCGCCCGCGTCCTCGTCGCCGACGGCCGTCGCGTCCTGCTCGGCGCCGCCGACACCTTCCGGGCCGCCGCCGCCGACCAGCTGCAGACGTGGGCCGAGCGCGTGGGCGCCGAGGTGGTTCGCGGACCCGAGGGCGGCGATCCGGCCGCGATCGCGTTCGATTCGGTCGCCAAGGGCATCGAGGACGGCGTCGACGTCGTCGTCATCGACACCGCCGGCCGTCTGCACACCAAGACCGGTCTCATGGACGAGCTCGGCAAGGTCAAGCGCGTGGTCGAGAAGAAGGCCGCCGTCGACGACGTGCTGCTGGTGCTCGACGCCACCGTCGGACAGAACGGTCTGATGCAGGCCCGCGTGTTCGCGGAGGTCGTCGACATCACCGGTGTCGTGCTCACCAAGCTCGACGGCACCGCGAAGGGTGGCATCGTCTTCCAGGTCCAGCACGAGCTGGGTGTGCCGGTGAAGCTCGTCGGACTCGGTGAGGGCGCCGACGACCTCGCTCCGTTCGAGCCCGAGGCCTTCGTCGACGCGCTGCTCGGCTGACAGTTCCCGCCCCCGCTGCCCGGTCCCTCTTCGGAGGGGCCGGGCCGCGGCGTTTCGTCGGCGTTTCGGGGCGTTCCTGACGGTTCGCGGCGTTCCGGGCACCGCTGCGCGCAACCGCGAAACCCGACTGCAACACAACTGGCCGATCCGTTCACCTATCCGAAACGCTGTGCAACCACGGATGAAACACCAGGTGAGCAGTCTTGCTGATCAGAACGACAAGACTGACGAGGAGGCTCACCGTGGACTTTCCCACTATCGGAGCCCCGGACACCGGGGACACCGCGTGGATGCTCATGAGCGCCGCGCTGGTGCTCTTGATGACTCCGGGCGTCGCGTTCTTCTACGGAGGCATGGTCCGTGCGAAGAGCGTGCTGAACATGATCATGATGAGCGTCGGCGCGATGGGCGTCGTCGGCGTGCTGTGGGTGCTCTTCGGCTATTCGATCGCCTTCGGTGACGACAAGGGCGGACTGATCGGGGATCCGACGGAATTCTTCGGGCTGAAGGGATTGTTCGGAGGTGACTACCTCGGCGATGCGGAGGCCGGCGCCGCCGCGGCGATCCCGCTGGTCGGCACCATCCCGGCGCTCGTGTTCGTCGCCTTCCAGGCGATGTTCGCGATCATCACCGTCGCCCTGATCTCGGGCGCGGTCGCCGACCGCATGAAGTTCGGCGCCTGGCTGCTGTTCGCCGGACTGTGGGCGACGGTCGTCTACTTCCCGGTCGCGCACTGGGTGTTCTCGTTCGACGGGGTCACCGCGGAGACGGGTGGCTGGATCGCCAACAAGCTCGGCGCGATCGACTTCGCCGGCGGCACCGCAGTGCACATCAACGCCGGTGTCGCGGGCCTGGTCCTCGCCGTCATGCTCGGCAAGCGCCGCGGCTGGCCCAAGACGCCCTTCCGGCCGCACAACCTGCCGTTCGTGATGCTCGGCGCCGCGCTGCTGTGGTTCGGTTGGTTCGGCTTCAACGCGGGTTCGGCGGTGGGCTCCAACGGCGTCGCCGGTGCCGCGTTCGTCACCACGATCGTCGCGACCTGCGCCGCAATGCTCGCGTGGTTGCTGGTGGAGAAGATCCGCGACGGCCACGCCACCACCCTCGGTGGTGCGTCGGGCATCGTCGCCGGCCTGGTTGCCATCACCCCCGCCTGCTCGTCCGTCGACGTGGTCGGCGCGATCGTGATCGGTGTCGTCGCCGGTGCACTGTGTGCCCTCGCTGTGGGGCTCAAGTACCGCTTCGGCTACGACGATTCGCTCGACGTGGTCGGCGTCCACCTCGTCGGTGGTCTCGTCGGAACCCTGCTGGTCGGCCTGGTCGCCACCGAGGCCGCACCGGCCGGCGTGAACGGCCTGTTCTACGGCGGCGGACTCGACCAGCTGTGGCGCCAGGCGGTCGGCGCGGGCGCCGTGCTCGTGTACTCCTGCATCGCAACGGCCGTCATCGCGCTTATCGTGAAGGTCACGATCGGACTGCGGGTCAGCGCCGAGGCCGAGGCTCGTGGTGTGGACGAGGCCGAACACGCCGAAAGTGCCTACGACTTCGTCGCACTTGCAGGTAGCCCGGTCCCGGGGCGCGTACCGGCGCCCGCAACTGTTGCCGCCAGGGAGGCATGAGTCATGAAGCTGATCACCGCAATCGTCAAGCCGTTCACGCTCGAGGACGTCAAGACCGGACTCGAACAGGCCGGTGTTCTCGGTATGACGGTCAGCGAGGTCCAGGGGTACGGGCGGCAGAAGGGTCACACCGAGGTCTACCGCGGCGCCGAGTATTCGGTCGACTTCGTTCCCAAGGTTCGCGTCGAGGTCGTTGTCGAGGATTCGGTCGTCGACAAGGTCGTCGAGGTCATCGTCGAGGCCGCGCGCACCGGCAAGATCGGTGACGGGAAGGTCTGGGTCACCCCGGTCGAATCGGTCGTCCGGGTCCGTACCGGCGAACGGGGCGGGGATGCGATCTGACCCTCGCGGGTCCGGATTCGACGGCCCTGATCCTGTCGCCGTCACGGCGGCGGGGTCGGGGCCGTCCGGGTCTCAGGGACCCGACGACCACCAGCCCGACGACGCCCGGGATCTCGCCCGGGCGCGCGAACAGCTACTGGCCGGCGGCACCCGGAACCATCGCCTCGACGCACCGTCGCTGCGGCACGCCCTGGTCGATCTGCACGAATTCTGGCTCACCACAAAGGGACACGAGCTGGGGATCCGGCCCGATTCGGGCTTCGCGATCGTGGCGGTCGGGGGCCTGGGCCGCCGCGAGATGATGCCCTACTCCGACCTGGACCTGATCCTGCTGCACGACGACGTCGATCCCGCGCAGGTCGCTCAGGTCGCCGACCAGTTGTGGTATCCGCTGTGGGACGCGCACATCAAGCTCGACCACAGCGTGCGGACGGTGCCGCAGGCGCTGCAGGTCGCCGCGACCGACCTCACCGCCACGCTCGGGATGCTCGAGGCCCGGCACATCGTCGGCGACATCGAGCTGAGCCACCTGCTCGTCGGTGGTGTGCGCCGGCAATGGCGCACCGGGATCCGTTCCCGCTTCGACGAACTCGTGGAGCAGGCGCAGGCGCGCTGGGCCCGCAGCGGGCAGATCGCGCACCGCGCCGAGCCGGACATCAAGAACGGACGTGGTGGGCTGCGGGACGTCCAACTCCTCAACGCGCTGTCCATCGCTCAGCTCACCGACGGGATGCCCGGGCTCGGACCGGACACTCCCGGTGGCGGCCTCGCGCTGGCGCATCGGCGCCTGCTCGACGTCCGCACGGAACTGCATCGGGTGGCCGGGCGCTCACGCGATCAGCTGCGGGCCCAGGACGCCGACGAGATCGGTGCGGCCCTGCGGATCGGCGACCGCTTCGACCTCGCGCGCACGCTCAGTGACTGCGCCCGCACGATCGGCTACTCGGTGGATGTGGGGCTGCGGACGGCCGGCAACTCGCTGCCCCGGAAGGGACTGTCGAAGCTGCGCCGGGTGCCGCTACGCCGGCCGATCGACGAGGGCGTGGTGGAGCAGTCGGGCGAACTGGTGCTCGCGCGCGACGCCCGGCCCAAGCGCGATCCCGGCCTGGTGGTGCGGGTCGCGGCGGCGTCGGCCTCGACCGGGCTGCCGATCTCGGCGTCCACGCTGGGCCGACTGTCCGACAGTGCGCCCGAGCTGCGGGAGCCGTGGCCCAAGGGCGCGCTGGGCGACCTGCTGGTGCTGCTCGGCTCCGGCCACCGAGCGATCCCGACGATCGAGGCGCTCGACCGCACCGGACTGTGGGGCCGGTTGCTGCCCGAGTGGGGCGCAGTGCGTGACCTGCCGCCGCGCGACGCCGTGCACACGTGGACGGTCGACCGGCATCTCGTCGAGACCGTCGCGCAGGCGGGCGCGCTCACGACGCGGGTCTCGCGGCCCGACCTGCTGGTGCTCGGTGCGCTCCTGCACGACATCGGGAAGGGCCGCGGCGGCGACCACAGTGTCGTCGGCGCCGAACTGGCGGCCCAGATCGGGGCGCGGCTCGGGCTGTGGCCGTCGGACATCGCGCTGTTGACCGGGATGGTGCGCCACCACCTGTTGCTGGCGCAGACGGCCACCCGCCGCGACCTCGACGACCCGGCCACCGTGCAGATGGTCGTCGACAAGCTCGGCGGCGATCCGGTGCTGCTCGAACTACTGAGCGCGCTCGCCGAGGCGGACTCGCTCGCCACCGGCCCGGGTGTGTGGGGCGACTGGAAGTCCTCGCTCATCGGCGAGTTGGTGCGCCGCTGCCGGCTCGCGATGGCGGGCGACAAGCTACCGGTGCCCGACCCCGTCGATCCGGCGCTCGTCGACGTGGCGATGCAGGGCGGTGTGCACGTCACTCTCGATCCGGGCACTGCCGCGCACACCTACGTCGTGACGATCGTCGCACCCGACACCCCCGGGTTGTTGTCACACGAGGCGGGAGTGCTCGCGCTGAGCTCGCTGCGGGTGCTGTCGGCGTCGCTCGGCAGCCACGGGGACTCGGCGATCAACTCGTTCGTGGTGGCCCCGCGATTCGGTGCACCGCCCCAGGCCGGGCTGCTGCGCCAGGAACTCGTCCGGGCGATGGCCGGGGAGATCGACGTCCTCGAGCAGCTCGACACCAAGGAACGTGAGGCGCGCGAGAACCAGGTGCTCGAGGATCGGACGGCCGCCGCGGTGCCGGTGCAGTACGCGCTGGCGCCCCCGCGGGTGATCTGGTTCGACGTGATGGGCGGGGACGATGCCCAGGGCGACGCGATCGTCGAACTCCGGGCGGAGGACCGGCTCGGGATGCTCAGCCGCCTGGCCAGGGTGTTGGAACGCAACGGCGCCGACGTGCGCTGGGCGCGGGTCAGCACGCTCGGATCGTCGGTGGTCGATGCGTTCTGCATCAGCATGGAGGGCGGCGGCACGCGCGCCCGGCGGGAGCAGCTCGAGAACGCGATCCTGTCGGTCGTCCCCGCTCCGGAGCCGAAGAAGGAGGAGCCCGTGGCGGAGTGAGCCGTACAGGTCGCGCCCCGCCGGGGTTGCCGCGCGGATGTGGCCGCTCGAACGGTTACCCTGGTTCGGAGAATTATTCACGGCCTGCGGCCGGACCAGCACAGAGCTCAGGAGCGCATTCGGTGTTCGAATCCCTTTCCGACCGGTTGACCGGAGCCCTCAAGGATCTGCGTGGCAAGGGTCGACTCTCCGGAGCCGACATCGACGCCACGTGCCGCGAGATTCGTCTCGCGCTCCTCGAGGCCGATGTCGCGCTCCCCGTCGTTCGCACCTTCATCGCCAAGATCAAGGAGCGTGCGAAGGGCGCCGAGGTCTCGGCGGCGCTCAACCCGGCGCAGCAGGTCGTCAAGATCGTCAACGAGGAACTCGTCGGCATCCTCGGTGGTGAGACGCGTCGCCTGCAGTTCGCGAAGACGCCGCCGACCGTGATCATGCTGGCCGGTCTGCAGGGTTCCGGTAAGACCACCCTCGCCGGCAAGCTGGCCAAGTGGCTCAAGGATCAGGGACACACGCCGCTGCTCGTCGCGTGTGACCTCCAGCGTCCGGGTGCTGTCACCCAGCTGCAGGTCGTCGGTGAGCGCGCGGGCGCGGCGGTGTTCGCGCCGCACCCCGGCACCTCCATCGGCGGCGGCGAGAACCCGCTCGGCATCTCGGCCGCCGACCCCGTCGAGGTCGCGCGTGCAGGTGTCGAAGAGGCCCGCAACAAGCAGTACGACGTCGTGATCGTCGACACCGCCGGCCGCCTCGGCATCGACGAGGAGCTGATGGCGCAGGCCGCGGGCATCCGCGACGCCGTCCAGCCCGACGAGACGATCTTCGTGCTCGACGCCATGATCGGCCAGGACGCGGTGCACACCGCGGAGGCGTTCAAGTCGGGTGTCGGCTTCACCGGTGTCGTGCTCACCAAGCTCGACGGCGACGCCCGCGGTGGTGCGGCGCTGAGCGTCCGCGAGGTCACCGGCGAACCGATCCTGTTCGCCTCGACCGGTGAGAAGCTCGAGGACTTCGACGTCTTCCACCCCGACCGCATGGCGAGCCGCATCCTCGGCATGGGCGACGTGCTCACCCTCATCGAGCAGGCCGAGCAGGTCTTCGATGCCCAGCAGGCCGAGGCCACCGCCGCGAAGATCGGCTCGGGCGAGCTGACCCTCGAGGACTTCCTCGAGCAGATGATGGCCGTGCGCAAGATGGGTCCGATCGGCAACCTGCTCGGCATGCTGCCGGGCGCCGGTCAGATGAAGGACGCGCTCGCCAACGTCGACGAGAAGCAGCTCGACCGCATCCAGGCGATCATCCGCGGCATGACGCCCGCGGAGCGCGAGAACCCGAAGATCATCAATGCCTCGCGCCGTCTGCGTATCGCCAACGGTTCGGGCGTCAAGGTCTCCGACGTCAACCAGCTCGTCGACCGCTTCTTCGAGGCCCGCAAGATGATGGCCGCGATGGCCGGACGCATGGGCATGCCCGGCGCGCGCAAACAGGTGCGTGGCAAGAAGGGCAAGAAGGGCAAGAAGGGCGGCAAGGGCCCGACGCAGCCGAAGATCAAGGGCGGCTTCCCCGGAATGCCGGGCGGTCTGCCGGGCATGCCGGGCGGGATGCCTGCCGGCTTCCCGGACCTGTCGAAGATGCCCAAGGGCCTCGACCAGTTGCCCCCGGGCCTCGACGGCATCGACCTGTCGCAGCTCAAGCTCCCCAAGAAGTAGGCCTGCGTGACGTCCTTCCACCTGCGCGGCACCGGTCTGCCGGACGAGCAGCCATTCGAACTGTGGATCCGGGACGGCAAGATCACCGACGAGGCGGTGCCGGACGCGCAGACGCTGTGCACCGAGGGCTGGATCCTGCCCGGTCTCGTCGATGCGCACTGCCACATCGGGATTCGCTACGGCGGCGGTGCCGAGGACCTCGACGGTGCGCTCGCGCAGGCGCGGATCGAGCGGGATGCCGGTGTGCTGCTGGTCCGCGACGCCGGATCGCCGGTGGACACGCGTTCGCTCGACGACGTCGCGGGACTGCCGCGGATCATCCGCGCCGGACGGCACATCGCTGCCCCCAAGCGCTACATCCGCGGTCTGCCCGTCGACCTCGAGGACGAGTCGCAGCTGCCCGACGAGGTGGTGCGACAGGCCCGCGCCGGTGACGGCTGGGTGAAGCTGGTGGGGGACTGGATCGACCGCGAGGTCGGCGACCTGGCGCCGCTGTGGAGCGACGGCATCCTCGTCGAGGCGATCGAGGCCGCGCACCGCGAGGGCGCCCGGGTCACCGCGCACGTGTTCGGCGAGGACGCGCTGCCCGGACTGATCGATGCCGGGATCGACTGCATCGAGCACGGCACCGGCCTGACCGATGCCACGATCGCCATGATGGCCGAACGCGGCACCGCCCTGGTGCCGACACTGATCAACATCGACAACTTCCCGGAGATCGCCGACGGCGCAACGCGGTTCCCGGTGTACGCGGCGCACATGCGCGACCTGTACGCGCGGGTGAACGACACCATCGGCGCCGCCCGCGACGCCGGCATCCCGATCTACGCGGGCACCGACGCCGGCGGGCACGTCCGGCACGGCCGCGTCGCCGACGAGGTCACCTCGCTCGGCAAGGTCGGCATGACACCCACCGAAGCCCTCGGCGCCGCGTGCTGGAACGCGCAGAGTTGGCTCGGCGGCGGGGGACTGGCTCCGGGTGCACCCGCGGATCTGATTGTCTACGAACAGGATCCGCGAACCGGTCCGCAGGTGCTGTCGCAGCCGTCGCTCGTGGTGGTCGGTGGCGAGGTCGTGACGGCGCGGGGTTCGTTCGCCTGAGCCGGCGCCGTGGCGCAACACCGTATTGCGGGGGACCTGATCGTTCCTGCCCCGAACTGTCCGCCCCCTGTGCCAGAATCCGTCTCGCGTGGATCGGCCGCGCATCGCGAGGGGCGGAAGGAATCTCAGTGTCCTCACCGAAAGTTGTTTATCTCCACGGGGTCGGCGGCGGCGATCCTGAGATGGATTGGCTGAGCGCGCTCAACGACGGGCTCTTTCGGTGCGGGTTCGGGTCTGTAGACAGGCGCGATGTGATCGCGCCGCGTTACAACGATCTGCTCATGGCAAGCGCCAGCCGTGGCTCGGTGCCTCCGCTGACATACAAGCCGAAAGACGAGGCCCCATCGCGGCGCCAGTACGAACTGCGCCAGGCTCGGATTCAGCGACTGCTCGACAAGGATCCGACCGTCAAGACCTACGGTTTCGGTAAGCTCCCGGATCCTGTCGCCCAGGTAGGTGGCGCTGCCATCGCGAAGGCCGCTCCTGGCCAGCTGAAGGCAGTGCCCAATTATGTAACCAGCGAGAGCACTCGGGGCGCTGTCCTGCGGAAGATCCTCGGGGAGCTCGAGGGTGTCAGTGGTGACATCGTGCTCATCGGGCACAGCTTGGGTAGCGTTATTGCCATCGACCTCCTGGACCACCTTCCAGAGTCGATTCACGTGCGACGATTCGTCACGATCGGCAGCCCGGCGCACTCGGAAGCACTACACAAGGGCGCCGAACGCCTTCTCAAAAAGTTCCCGTACTCGCGGGTCGACGACTGGTCGAACTTCCTGTCGCCGTGGGATCCGGTCACTGCAGGTCGCGGGCTCACCGCTCTGTTCCCCGCAGCCCAGGATTTCGTGGTCCAACTCGACGACCTCAACGCCGTGAAAGTGGCTGCCATCGGGGCCCACGACAGTGTTCGGTATCTGCGGCATGACACGATCGCGCGGTTGATCGGCGAAGCCGTTTGGCTCGCGCCCCAGCCCACCTATGACGGAGACTCCGCAATTGCGGTGCACCTCGATGACGCCGATGCACTTCGCCTACTGGTCATGCAGTTCAACCGCCAGGTCGCTTTGCAGATTACGGACAAGGATTCCAAGCAGCGATTCGGTGACGTGGCGCAGCTTCTCCGCGAAGCGGACGTCGCCAGTGCTCGTCAGAGGATCGAGGATGGCCGTCCGGTGCCGACCGAACTGTTGACGCTCGTGCAGGGGCGTATGCCCACGCTGCCGTTCCGGTGGTCCGAGGTCGAATCGGTGCGCCACATGGCGGTACTGGCGACATCGGACAACACCGCGCCGTACGAGATCGATTGCAGCGATGCCCAACTCGACGCCCTACCGCATATCGCCATGGATCTCGGGCTGACCAGTCATTTCGGTGAGGCCGTCAAGGAGGCGATCATCGAGGTGCGGAAGGAGGCCCTCGAATCCCGCAGCCTCCGAGATCGATTCGGTGAATCAGCCAAGAGCCGTTGGCTCATCGGAGCGGCGGGCCTGGCTCTTGTGGCTGCCGCCCCGATCGGGCTGATGGTGGCTGCGCCCGTCGGTCTAGCCGGTGCCGCAGCGTTCACCAGCATGCTCGCGGCGTTCGGCCCTGGCGGCATGGTCGGCGGGCTTGCGGCCGTCGGCGGGCTCGCGTCTACCGGGACGCTTATGGCGACGGTTGCTGCGACGGTTGGAACGACCACGCAGATCGCCGACGACCCTCGGACACTGGTGGCCCGGGTCGCCGCCGAACATGCGTTGAAGAAGTTGCACCTGCGACACGACGTGATGTTGTGGTGGCGAATCACTGGGATGGACAACCAGATCAATGCCGAGATTCGTCGTCTCGAACCGTTCGTGGACGAGAAGTCCGTCAGGCTGACTCAGCTGCGAACCGGGCATGAGGTGCTGGAGCGCTTGCTGACTTTCATGACGAAACACGGACTCGGACCGACGGAGATCGGAGCGGGGGATGACGAGGTCGACATGCTCCCCGCCATCAGCGGCTGAGTATGTGATCTATCAGTTCGTCGGGGCGAGCCACTAGGCGCACACGGAACGACCGACGGGAGGGCAACCGGTGACAGCTCGTTCGAACTGCGGCGGTCCCGCCGTCACGGTACGGCCCGACGACGTCGTCGCATTTCGATTGAACGCGCACCACCTGACCGCCCGGCGTCCGCCCGAAGATCTGCATCAGGTGGTGAGTGCCTGCGGCATTCAGAACAGCCCGCCCGGGTCGGCGCTGCTCGCGTTGCACGCCCGCGTCGAAGGTGTGACGGGGGAACTCGTCGACCACCTGGTCTCCGAGGAGCGCAGTGTGCTGCAGTCGTGGTCCGTGCGCGGTGCACCGTTCTTTTTCCCGACCGCCGACGCGCAGGTCTTCACCGCGGGCGTTCTGCCGGCCGCCGAGGAGGCGCGGCTGCACCTGATCAGCGGCGTGGAGCAGGCGCTCGACACCCTCGGATTGGGACTGGACGACACCGTCGCCCTCGTCGCCGACGAGATCGCGACCGTACTGTCGGGCAGGCAGTTGGCGATCAACGAGCTCGGCAAGGAACTGGCCGAGCGCATCGCACCTACGCTGACACCCAAGCGACGCGAAAAGTGGCTGGCGGACGGACCTTACGGCACGCACCAGCCGTTGGGAGAGGCTGTCGTGCACTTCTGTCTTCGGATTCTGACGCTGCGTGGGATCGTCTGCCTCGCACCGCGGAGCGGGAACAAGGCGCCGTTCGTCCTGGTCGAGGAGTGGCTGGGACGGCCGCTGCCGCCCGTCGATGCCGACAGCGCCCGCGCCGACCTGCTGCGCCGCTACCTGCACTGCTACGGCCCGTCCACACGCAAGGACTTCGCCGCCTGGCTCGGTGTGCACACCGGTGACGTCGAACCGTGGTGGGCGACGCTGGCTGACGAGCTCATCCACGTCGACGTCGACGGCCGAGCGGCATGGATGCGCGCCGGCGATCTGGACGCCGTGCGGTCGCCGCTCCCGGCGGCTGGGGTGCGACTGCTGCCGCCGCACGACCCCTATCTGCAGATGCGCGACCGGGATCTCATCGTCGACAAGAAACGTCATGCCCGGGTGTGGAAAACGGTCGGCGACCCCGGTGCCGTGCTGGCGGACGGAAGAATCGTCGGAACCTGGCGGCCCCGCAAGTGCGGACGCACGCTGACACTGACGTTCGACGCGTTCGCACCCCTGAGCGCGGCGGTCCGCGAGCAGCTGCGTGTGGAGGCCGAGCAGGTCGCCGTGCTGCGCGGGGCGTCGACGGCGCAGATCGAGTTCGCGGACGCGGCCGGGCGCTGAATCAGCCGAGTTGCTCCATCAGCGACAGCAAATTCGCGACACCCCAGTGTTCGACGATCCTGCCGTCGTGCACCCGCATCACATCCACGGTCTCGAAAGAGGCGGTGCGACCGGTGGGTTCGACGCCCAGGAACGCGCCCCGGTGGGTGCCGCGGTATGTCTTGTAGGTGGTCACCAGGTCGCCGTCGACCGATTGCCAGTGGATCTCGGCGTGAAAATCGGGGAACGCCCCGCGCAGCGACTGGTAGAGGAGTCTGGTGCCGGACTTGTCCGGGGTGAGCCCGGGCTGCGGGGTGTGGTCGACGTAGTCGTCGGCGAACAGTTCGTCGAACACTGAGAAGTCGCCTCCGCTCTGCACCTCCTCGGTGTTCCGACGGACGACGGCCGTCGCGGCAGCCCCGTCGGTTCCGGTCGACGAGGTGCCCGGAAGGCGCACGGCGGTAGGGGAGCCGGCGGCATGACGGCCGTTCGAGTGCGAAGCCCGTCGGGCGATACTGTCCGCGAGCAGCGGGGTCTCCCGGCGAACGTGGTCCCCGCACGCGGCGTGGCACGAGGCGGCCGCGTCCTCGAAGACGATTCCGTGCTCGTCGAGGAAGGCGAAGTAGTCGCCGGTGGGGGAGATGAGGATCCGGTCGGTCACGGTGCACCGCCCGTCGCCGGTGGACTCTGCCCGCAACTCCCACGTCACGTCCACCGTCGTCCGGCCATCCGCGGACACGACCTCCGACGTCGACACCATCCGGCAGTGGTGTGGTTCGGCGACCTCGCCGACGAAGTGGTGGATCAGGAGAGCGTCGCCGATCGTCTCGACGCCGATGGACAGGGGCTGCCCGTCGTCGGCAGTCCCGATGCCGATCGTGATGTGGTCCGGGGGACAGCACCGTCGGTACTCCGCCTCGGGCAGCGAGAACAGCCAGTCGGCGATGTCGACCCGGTCGGAGGCCGCGTCGACGACGTGGGTGCAGGTCGAGTCCGAGAGAACACGTGTGGACACCGTCGTCCCCTTCTCTGCCGCGGAACGGGGTCGCGGACGACGAGCCGCCGCGACATTCCCGAACGCTAGCCCGACGCACCCGCGAGGGGTTCGTGAGTCGACGGAATGGTTGCAGCATCGACACCGGGTGAGCGTCGTGTCGGTACGCTGCCTGTCATGGCACCGTTCCGGTCAGCGCTCGCGGAGAAGCTGAACACTGTTCAGCTCACGTGGGTCGGCGTGCTGACCCTGGTGATCGCGACGACCGCGGTCGACGGGCCCGCCGCCATCGCCGGCACCGCGGTGGCGATCGCGCTGATCTTCGCCGTGACCGGTCACGGTTCGCTGTCCGGGCTGCGGCGCCTGACAGCACCGGCCGCCGGACCTCCGCACGAGGAGCGGCACCTGCGTGGCGCCTTCCGCCGGCAGAGTGCGCCGAACACTCCCGGCCGTCCCCGTCGTCCCCGAGCACCCGGGCAGGTTCCGGCCGCCGCGTAGCGCTTCTCCGCTGCGCGGTGCGTCCGTCGCCCTGTCCATCTGCGCCGCGGTCCTTCCGACCTGAGCGGCGTTCACTGTCCGCACGGTGTTGCCCCGGCCGCATCGTGCAGCGAAGAGGTGCTCGATGCTCGATTTCATCTACTATCCCGTGTCCGCGATCCTGTGGTTCTGGCACACAGTGTTCGGCGCGGTACTCGGCCCGGACAACGGATTCGCCTGGGGTCTGGCGGTGGTATTCCTCGTCTTCAGCCTGCGTCTGCTCCTGCTGTGGCCGGCGATCCGCCAGATACGCACCGGCCTGCAGATGCGAGAGTTGCAGCCGCAGATCAAGGCACTGCAGAAGAAGCACGCCGGCGACCGTCAGCAGATGGCGCTGGAAATGCAGAAGCTGCAACGGGAACACGGCTTCAACCCGTTGATGGGATGCCTGCCGGTGCTCGTGCAGGCGCCCGTGTTCATCGGGCTCTACCACGTGCTGCGATCGTTCAACCGCACCGGGACCGGCCACGGCGGGCTCGGAATGACGGCGCAGGACAACGCGAACACCGCGAACTACGTCTTCAGCGCCACCGACGTGCAGTCGTTCCTGAGCGCACGGTTGTTCGGGGCGCCGATCTCCGTCGCGATCACCTCCCCGGACGACGTCCTGGCGTCGTTCGCCTCCCACGGCGGTGTCCCGACGGTGGCGACGATCGCCGCCGTGGCGATCCCGTTGATGGTGATCGCCTCCCTGGCCACGCACTTCAATGCGCGGGCCTCGGTGGCTCGGCAGACCGCGGACGCCTCGGCCAACCCTCAGACCGCGATCATGAACAAGCTCATGCTGTGGGTCTTCCCGCTGGGCGTCCTCGTCGGAGGGCCGTTCCTGATCATCGCGATCCTGCTGTACTGGGTGAGCAACAACACCTGGACGTATGTGCAGCAACATCTCGTGTTCGCCCGTCTGGATCGGGAACAGGCGGCCAAGGAGCGCGCGCTCGCGCAGCAACGCAAGGCCCACGCGCCCGCACCCGGTACTCGCCCGACGGTGGATCGGAAGCGGAACCAGAACCGCAAGAGGGCGAACCGGCGCTGACCGGTCGTGCCCCGGCGTCGATCAAGCCCCGGCGCGCACGGGTGAGGGGATCTTCGTCGAACGGTCGGCGTCACCGGTGCGTGTGGGGCGCCAGAGCCTCCAGTGTTTCGCGGACAGCCGGAACGGTAGATGGGCCTGCACATGACCCGCGGTGGGGGACAGGCGGTCGTCGGCGGGCAGATTCAGCCACAGCGACAGTGACGACGCCGCGGTGCCGACGGTCGCACGCACGCCGGACGCGCCGAGCAGGCGGCCGTACCCGTCCACGGCGAAGCGACCGAACGCGTCGGGGTTCATATCGGAATGCGGGGCACGGGTGTGTGGGTCCAGCAGGTCGACGCGCATGGCGCAGGTCAGTGCCGCCAGCGAATGCCCGTGACTCGTGACCGCGTCGGGGCCGGCGGTTCCGAGAGCATCGAGCGCGTCGTTCACGGCGTCGGATGCGACGTTCCATTCCGTGTGGGTGCGCGCGCGATGGCGGGGGCCGCCGAAGCGCTCGGTGGCGAGCGAGACCAGGTGCTCCGTCGACGCGGGTGGTCCACCGGCGACGACCCGGAACACCCACGACGGCGCCGACACCGGTTCGGTGCAGGCGTCGGCGAAGGTCAGTACCCGCTGGAACGCCTTGTCGGGGTGCTTGACTCGAAGGGAGTGTGCGCCGCCTGCGGACGCGGGTAGACCGTCGTAGGTCACCACCTGTGGGGACGCGATGTCCGGTGTCCGTGCCATGGGCACATCGTAGGGAAGGATGGCGGTATGCGGCTTGCGGAGCACTGGAACCACGACAGCTTGTCCTGGCGAATCCCGCTGGCCGACAGCTTCTCCGGGGCAGTGGCAGGACCGGGGCTCGACCCACCGGAATCGTGGGTACAGGCCCTGGCCGCTGTCGCGCGGGACCTTCGATGCCTGACGTTCGGTAGGGGCGTGCCTGTCGACCGACTGGAATGGAACCTCGTCATCGACTCCGAGTATCGGGTCGCGATCGGCTGGGAGGGCTCGGGCGGCGTGAGCGGCTTCGCATGCGGCCAGGGATTGACCATGGATGCGACGTTCGGCGAAGCCGCGGTGTGGGTTGCGGACACGGTGCAGGGCGAGCTGGCCGGCTACGACTTCGTCCAGTGGCCCAGTCGGGGACGTCATCTCCTCGCCCCCCGACTGATCTCGGGCGAACCTGCGTGGGTGGATCCACACGGGGACGTGACGATCGGCCGCATCGGGCAGCTGTGCGGGCACACCGATCGCTGGCCCGAGGTCGTCGGCGGATAGCGCAGGTTGCGTGGCGCGGCGGCGCCGATCGTCGACCTACATGCGGTTGCCGACAGCGCCTGTGGGTGCGACACGGTCGATCGCGGCAAGGTCGCCGGCCGTCAGGCGCAGATCCGCGGCCGCGATGTTCTGCTCGACCCGGGAAGGGTTGCGGGAACCCGGAATCGGAACGATGTAGTCGCGGCGAGCGAGGAGCCATGCCAGCGACAGCTGCGCCGGAGTTGCGTTTCTACCGTGGGCGAGTGCGGTGAGTTCGTCGACGATCTCGAGGTTGGCGGCGAAGTTCTCCGAGTCCCACCACGGCACGTGTCGACGGAAGTCGTTCGCGTCGTAGTGCTCTCGTGAGGCGACGGCGCCGCTGAGGAACCCCCGGGCCAGCGGCGAGTAGGCGACGAAACCGATACCGAGATCCTCCAGCACGGGGAAGAGCGACTCGACCTCACGGGCGAAGATCGAATACTCGCTCTGCAGGACCGAGATCGGGTGCACCGAGTGCGCCGTGCGGATGGTGGTCTCGTCGGCCTCGGACAGCCCCAGATACCGAACCTTGCCTGCCGCGACGTACTCCGCCATCGTGCCGATCACGTCCTCGATGGGCACATTCGGGTCGGGGCGGTGTTGGTAGAGCACGTCGATGGTGTCGATGCCGAGATTGCGCAGGCTGGCGTCGACGACCTCGCGAAGGTGCTCGGGGCGCGAGTCGACCCCGAACGACCGGGTGAGTCCGAATTTCGTGGCGATGACGACGTCGTCACGCACCGGAGCCAAGGCGCGGCCGAGCAACCTCTCGCCCTCACCCCAGCCGTACATCTCGGCGGTGTCGAACATTGTCACGCCGAGATCGTGCGCCGTGCGGATGGCGGCGATCGACTCGTCGTCGTCGGTCGGGCCGTAGCCGATGGCCGTGCCCATCGCGCCGTAGCCCAGCGCGGAAACAGCGAGTCCTTGCGTGCCGAGTGTGCGTTCTTCCATGGCGCCCTCCAGGATTGTCAGTCTCAGCCCAATGTGTCAGAGACTGACAAGTTTGTCCATGTACGCTGCCGACGTGGACAGTTCCTCGACTCCGGCCCCGGGCTTGCGCGACATCACCCGTGAGGCTGTGCGCACGCGCATCTCCGAGGTCGCGGTCGACCTGTTCGCCGAGTACGGGTTCGACTCGGTCACCGTCGAGCAGATCGCCGGTGAGGTCGGGATCTCCGCGCGAAGCTTCCATCGGTACTTCCCGGCGAAGGAGGATGCGGTCATCGGCGACCTGACTCGCTGGGGAGAGTTCGTCCGGGGCGGCCTCGCTTCCCGGCCGGTCGACGAGCCGCCCCTGGTCTCGTTGCGAATCTCGTTCGAAGCCTTGCTGTCTCGCCCCCGCAACGCCGAGGATGAAGAGCGGAGCAAGCGGACCATGCGGGTGCTCACGAGCACCGCGTCACTTCGTGCCCGAAATCTCGAGAAGCATCTGGGCTGGGCGAAGATGTTGGTGCCCGTTGTGCAGGCACGTCTGACCGGCGACTACGCGGAGCTTCGGGCGCAGACACTCGTGCAGTCCGCACTCGCCTGTTTCGACATCGCCCTGAGCACCTGGGCCGAATCCGAGGGCGTGGACGCGGTGGAATTCCTGCGCCGGTCCTTCGCCACACTTGCCGAAGAGAGTGCGGCCTAGAGGGCGCCGACACGGCGGCCGTGGTGCGCGAGGGGGGACTTGAACCCCCACGTCCTGAGACACTGGAACCTAAATCCAGCGCGTCTGCCAATTCCGCCACTCGCGCGAGCGTTGTCAGCCTACGCCACCGGTGTCCGGTCCTGAACCGCAGGACCGGACACCGGTATGCGTGCGGTGATTCGGCTACGCGGACAACGGTTTCGGTGCGATTGCCCGGGTTCGTCCGTGCCGCCACGCGGCGTTGAGGAGGGCAGCCGGCGGGATGTTCTCGGTCTCGGCCGCGGCGGCGAGCAGATGGAGCGCGTGGGCCTCGGTGACCGGTGATTCGGCGGGGCCGAGCGCCTCCGCGACGAACCCGCGCATCGTGTCGAGCGCCGCCGGACCGATGAGGCCGAGTTGCAGGACGAACGTCTCCCACGTGGCGCCGCCGAGCCCCGGTACCGAGTAGAGCGCTTCCTGTGCGGTGCGGCCGTCCCCGAGCTGTCCGCTGCCGGCGATGCCGACGTCGGCGAGCGCCGCTGCCGCGAGAGCCGCGGCCTCGGCCTTGGTGGTGTAGTTCCCCGGTACTCGCTGGCGGTTGTCGAGGATCTCGGCGAGGTGGTCGGGGGCGTCGGTGAAGGCCTCCAGTGCTGTGAGGTCGTCGAGGTCGCTCGCGCGGTGCGCCCGCCAGTTCGCGACGACTCGACGGACGCCGGACGTCGGGGTGCCGTACGTGGCGCGCGCCGAGAAGATCGCGTCGAGCAGCGCCGCCTCGGCCTCGTGCGGCCAACCGGACGGCAATCGCGATCGATCGCCTGGCAGCGCGGTGTCGATGTGTCGCGCGAGTGCGCGAATCTGCTGTGCGGTCATGAATTCCCCCCTGGATTTCGGATGACGTGACGCACGGTAGCGGCGACCTCCGACACGCCGCGGGCCGTGCCGCACGTCTGCGCCCCACAGTCAAGGAGGTCACGAATTGGTAACAATCAACGTGAGGGTTTCCTCAGGTTTGTGGACGTCCTCGCATGCGGCCTGACCCGCGGTTACGAGGTCTACTCGCCAGTCACTTATTGACGTTCGTGTGCGCAATGTCACTCGATACTCGCTGGTAGGAACGACGCCCGTCGGCAAACGTGAGGCTTTCCTCATGATTCTGTGCCAACCTTTACACGCCCGGATTCGCTGAGTTCCGAAGTGGATTCGAGGGGTGCCGTGGGTATCTCGCGATATCGCGCGTCAGCTCTGCCGAGGGCGGCCGACCAAGACCTACTTCCCGTCAGGGAACCAGGAGAGGACATAACTTCAGTGACGATTGACGACACTGCAGGAAACGGACGAACCTCGAAGGAGCAGGGCCAGTTCGGTGCTGATCGGGCGCCGGTCCGGTCTGCGGCGCAGGGGCCGCTCGTGGACCGCCTGCGTGCCGGCGAGCCGTATGCGCTCGCGTTCGGTGGCCAGGGCGCGCCGTGGCTGAGCGCTCTCGCCGAGCTCACCCGTGACAGTGGACTCGAGCCGACGCTCACCGACCTGGTGAACGAGGCCGCCGCGATGCTCGAACCGGTCGCGCAGGATCTTCTCGTCGTTCGTCCTGTCGGGTTCGATCCGATCGCGTGGATCCTCGAGGAGGAACTCGCCGACGACGATGCCGCACCCGCCGGCCCGTCGGCCGCCGCCCTCACCTCCGCGGCCGTGTCGCTGCCCGGCGTCTTCCTCACCCAGCTCGCCGCGTTGCGCGCCCTGCAGCAGCAGGGCCTCGATCCCGCGGTGACCGCGCCGGTCGCCACGATCGGTCACTCGCAGGGCCTGATCGCCGCCGCTGCCGTCGCCGGCGGCGGTGCTGCGGACGGTGCACTGCTCGCGACCGCGCAGCTGATCGGTGCCGCTGCCGGCCTCGTCGGCCGTCGCCGCGGCATCATCGCTGCCGCCGATCGTTCGCCGATGCTGGCAATCTCCAACGTCGACCCCGAGCGCCTGAGCGCGATCGTCGCCGAGCTGGCCGAGGGCCAGGAGCCCGAGCGCGCCGCCGTCCTGGCGATCCGCAACGGTCGTCGGCGCGTCGTGCTGTCCGGCCCGCCCGCGCAGCTGGCACGCGTGCAGCAGCGTTGCGAGCAGATCGCGGCCGACGAGGCCCGCGAGCGGGACGCCAAGACCCGTGGCGGCGCGGTGTTCGCGCCCGTCTTCGAGTCGCTCTCGGTCGAGATCGGATTCCATCACCCCGCACTGGCCGAGGCCGTCGACATCATCGGTGGATGGGCCACCCGCTGTGGCCTCGACGCCGACCAGGTGCGCGCTCTCGCGCAGGCCGTCCTCGTGGACCCGGTCGACTGGGTCGACGCCGTCGAGGGTGCTGTCGAGTCCGGCGCCCGCTGGATCCTGGACCTGGGCCCCGGTGACCTGCTCACCCGCATGACGTCGGCCGGCCTGCGTGGCCACGGCGTCGGCATCCTCGCCGCGTCCACTCGTGGCGGACACCGCAACCTTCTGACGCCGGGTGCCACCCCCGAGGTCGCCCGCGCCTGGACCGAGTTCGCGCCCAAGGCCGTTGCGCTGCCGGACGGCCGTGTCGCCGTCGAGACCGCGTTCACGAAGCTCACCGGACGCTCGCCGATCCTGCTCGCCGGCATGACCCCCACCACCGTCGATCCCGCGATCGTCGCGGCGGCCGCCAACGCCGGCCACTGGGCCGAGCTCGCCGGCGGCGGTCAGGTCACCGAGCAGATCTTCGCCGACAACGTCGAGGGCCTGAAGGGCTTGCTCGAGCCGGGCCGCGCCGTCCAGTTCAACTCGATGTTCCTGGACCCGTACCTGTGGAAGCTGCACGTGGGCGGCAAGCGCCTCGTGCCCCGCGCCCGCGCCGCGGGTGCGCCGTTCGACGGCGTCGTCGTCACCGCCGGCATCCCCGAGCTCGAGGAAGCCGTCACGATCATCGACGAGCTGACCGAGGCCGGATTCAGCTACGTCGCGTTCAAGCCGGGCACCGTCGCGCAGATCCGCTCGGTGATCCGCATCGCGAACGAGGTGCCGGACTTCCCGGTGATCGTCCACATCGAGGGCGGCCGCGCCGGTGGCCACCACTCGTGGGAGGACCTCGACGACCTGCTGCTCGCGACCTACGCCGAGCTGCGCACCCGCGACAACCTCGTGCTGTGCGTCGGCGGCGGCATCGGCACGCCCGAGCGGGCTGCCGACTACCTGACCGGCCGCTGGGCCACCGAGTACGGCTTCCCGGCGATGCCACTCGACGGCATCCTCGTCGGTACCGCCGCGATGGCCACGCTCGAGGCCACCACGTCGGCCGACGTCAAGCAGATGCTCGTCGACACCCCCGGCACCCCCGACTGGGTCGGTGCGGGAACCGCGCAGGGCGGCATGGCCTCCGGCCGCAGCCAGCTCGGCGCCGACATCCACGAGATCGACAATGCCGCCTCGCGCACGGGCCGTCTGCTCGACGAGGTCGCCGGTGACGCCGACGCCGTCGCCGCCCGCCGCGACGAGATCGTCGCCGCGCTCGACGTGACCGCCAAGCCGTACTTCGGCGACGTCGCGTCGATGACCTACCAGCAGTGGCTGCGCCGCTACCTGGAACTGGCCGTGGGAGTCGACTCCGCGCAGGCGTTCGACTGCGGCGGCGACGTGCAGGACGCGATCGCCGACGCGACGCAGTCGGTGTGGCTGGATGTGTCGTGGCGGGATCGCTTCGGCGAGATGCTGCAGCGCGCCGAGGCGCGCCTGCACCGCAACGACCGCGGCCCGATCGAGACGCTGTTCGCCGACGCCGCGACGCTCGACCGGCCCTTCGCGGCGCTGTGCGCGCTCGAGGCTGCGTACCCGGACTACGCCACCACGGTTCTGCACCCGGCCGACGTCCCGTTCTTCGTCGCGCTGTGCAAGAGCCCGGGCAAGCCGGTCAACTTCGTGCCCGTCGTCGACGGTGACGTCCGCCGCTGGTGGCGCTCCGATTCGCTGTGGCAGGCCCACGACGCGCGCTACTCCGCCGACCAGGTGTGCATCATCCCCGGCACCGTCGCGGTCGCCGGCATCACCCGCGTCGACGAGCCCGTCGGTGAGCTCCTCGACCGCTTCGAGAAGGCCACCGCCGACGAGCTGGTCGCCGGCGGCGCCACCCCGACCCCGATCGCCGGTCGCCGCCACGGTGGCTTCGGCGCCGGTCTGCTCGACGCCGTCCTGAGCGCTCCGGACGTGCTGTGGGCTGCCCGCCTCACGCAGAACCCGGTCCGCCGCCTCGGCGCGGTCGCCGAGTGGACGATCGAGTCCGACACCGTCGCGAGCCACGACAAGACCGGCGCCCGCCTCGTCGTCGCCGACGCCGAGCACGTCGACCTGACCGTGCCGCTCGCGCAGGGCAAGGCCGTCGAGATCCGGATCACCGTGCCCGCCACCGTCCGCGACGGCGGCGCCCCGGTCATCACCGAGGCGGATGCCGAGGCGTCGATGTCGGCGCTGCTCGGTGTCGCTGCCGGGCAGGAGCTTCCGGCCGTCAAGGGCGGTGTCGCGCACATCAACCTGGCGTGGACCCCGGACCTGATCGCCGACCACGCCGGTGTCACCGGTGTCGGCCTGCCCGAGACCGTCAGCACCAGCGGCAAGGCGGTACCCGACGTCGTCGTCGGCGCCTGCTGGCCGGCCGTCTTCGCGGCGCTCGGTGCCGCCACGACGGAGTCCGGCGTGCACGTCATCGAGGGCATGCTCGACCTGGTCCACCTCGACCACGCGGTCGACCTCGTCGGTGAACTTCCCTCGGAGACCAGCATTCTCGTGGTCCGGGCCGAGGCCGGCGACGTCGTCGACACCGACATGGGTCGTGTCGTCGAGGTGCGCGTCGAGGTCGGCGCCATGCTGGGCGAGGGCCTCGAGGCTCCCGCTGTCGCGACGCTGACCGAGCGCTTCGCGATCCGCGGCCGCACCGGCAAGGGCGAACTGGCCGACCCGGCTCGCGCCGGCGGTTCGCTGAGCGCGGACGTCGCGGAGACCCCGCGTCGTCGCCGCCGCGACCTGAAGATGGTGGCGCCGCGCAACATGGCCGCGTTCGCCCGCGTGTCCGGTGACCACAACCCCATCCACACCTCCGACGCCGCGGCGCTGCTCGCCGGGCTCGGCAGCCCGATCGTCCACGGCATGTGGCTGTCGGCCGCGGCCCAGCAGGCCGTCGTCGCGCTCGATCCGGCGGCGAAGGCGCCGTCGCGTCGCCTGACCGCATGGACTGCCCGCTTCCTCGGCATGGTGCGCCCCGGCGCCGAGATCGACGTGCGCGTCGATCGTGTCGCCACCGATCGCGGCGACGAGATCGTCGAAGTCGGCTGCCGCGTCGACGGCGACCTGGTGATGGTCGCGACCGGCCGCACCGCCGCGCCGAAGACCGTCTACGCGTTCCCGGGCCAGGGCATCCAGCGCCCGGGCATGGGCCTCGACGCCCGGTCGCGCAGCAAGGCTGCCCGCGAGATCTGGGAGCGCGCCGACAAGCACACCCGCGAGGCCCTCGGCTTCTCGATCCTCGCTGTCGTCCGCGACAACCCGACGCTGGTCCGTGCCCGTGGTGTCGAGCACCGTCACCCGGACGGCGTGCTGCACCTGACCCAGTTCACGCAGGTCGCGATGGCGACGCTCGGCGTCGCGCAGGTCGCCGAACTCCGTGAGTCCGGTGCGTTCGTCGAGGGCTCCTACCTGGCCGGTCACTCGGTCGGCGAATACAACGCCCTCACCGCGGTCGCCGGTGTGCTGCCGCTCGAGGCTCTCCTCGAGGTGGTCTTCCAGCGCGGCTCGGCGATGCACGAGCTGGTGCCCCGCGATGCCGCGGGCCGCAGCGACTACCGCATGGCCGCGATCCGTCCGTCGCAGATCGGCGTCGCCGACGACGAGCTGCAGGCGTTCGTGGGTGGTGTCGCGGACGCGACCGGCGAATTCCTGCAGATCGTCAACCTGAACCTCAAGGGTTCGCAGTACGCGATCGCCGGCACTGTCAAGGGCCTCGAGGCGCTCGAGCGTGAGATCGACATCCGCCGTGAGGCTTTCGGTGGCAAGCGTGCGTTCATCCTGGTGCCCGGCATCGACGTGCCGTTCCACTCGACCGTGCTGCGCGGCGGCGTCGACGACTTCCGCGCCAAGCTCGACGAGCTGCTGCCGCAGGACATCGACCCGGCGCTGCTGATCGGCCGGTACATCCCGAACCTGGTGCCGCGGCTGTTCAACCTGGGCCGCGACTTCGTCCAGGAGATCGCGGACCTGGTGCCGTCCGAGCAGCTGCAGCCCGTGCTGGCGGACTTCGACAACTGGGCGGCGCGTCCCGTGGCGCTGACCCGCGTGATCCTCCTGGAACTGCTCGCATGGCAGTTCGCGAGCCCGGTCCGCTGGATCGAGACGCAGGACCTGCTGTTCACCGACGAGGCCGACGGTGGCCTCGGCGTCGAGCGTTTCGTCGAGATCGGTCTGGGTGCCACCCCGACCGTCGCGAACCTCGCGTCGCAGACCCTGAAGCTGGACGAGCACTCGAACACCAAGGTCGAGGTGCTCAACATCGAGCGTGAGGCGTCGATCGTCTACAGCACCGACGTCGATCCGGCGCCGGTCGAGGATGATGAACCGGAAGCGCCCGAGGCCTCTGTCGCCGCGGCTCCGGCCGCCGCTGCACCCGTCGCGGCCCCGGCCGCGCCGACCGGTGGCCCGCGTCCGGACGACATCGCGTTCAAGGCCGCCGACGCCACCAAGGTGCTCATCGCGCTGTGGACGAAGCTGCGCCCGGACCAGATCGGTCCCGCCGACACCATCGAGGCACTGTGCGACGGCGTGTCCTCGCGCCGCAACCAGCTGCTCGTCGACCTCGGCTCCGAGCTGTCGCTCGGCGCGATCGACGGTGCCGCGGACGCCGACATGGGCTCTCTCGCGGTCACGGTCGATCGCCTGGCCCGCACCTACAAGCCGTTCGGCCCGGTGCTGTCCGACTCGATCAACGATCACCTGCGCAAGGTGTTCGGCCCCTCCGGCAAGCGCCCGGGAGCCATCGCGGATCGCGTCAAGAAGGTCTGGGAGCTCGGCGACGGCTGGGCCAACCACGTGACCGCCGAGGTCGCGCTCGGCACCCGTGACGGCTCCAGCGTCCGTGGTGGCGCGATGGGAGGCCTGCACGAGGGCGCTATCGCCGACGGTGCCGCCGTCGACGCGCTCGTCGACGCCGCCGTCCAGTCGGTCGCGTCGCGCCGCGGTGTCGCGGTCTCCATGCCGGCCACCGGTGGTGGAGCGGGCGGAACCGTCGATGCGGCCGCGCTCGGCGAGTTCACCGAGGCCATCACCGGCCGCAACGGCGTGCTGGCCTCGGCCGCGCGCCTGGTGCTCGAGCAGCTCGGCTTCAGCGACTCGGCTGCCGCGGCGGTCGCCGCGGACGACACCGCACTCGTCGACCTCGTGTCGGCCGAGCTCGGCTCCGACTGGCCGCGCCTGGTCGCCCCGGCGTTCGACGCCAAGAAGGCCGTCCTCATCGACGACCGCTGGGCCACCGCTCGCGAGGACCTGGCGCGCGGCTGGACCGGGGAGCTCGACCTGACCGTCGAGCGTTTCGACGGTGCCGGTGCCGCCGTGGCCGCTCATGCCCAGTGGTGGCAGCAGCGCGCGACCGCGGACGGCCGCACGACGTTGGCCGAAATCTACGGCCGCATCGCGCAGGTCGCCCTCGCCCCGGCCGACGAGGCCGGGCAGTACACCGGTGAGATCGCGGTCGTCACGGGCGCCAGCAAGGGCTCGATCGCCGCATCGGTCGCCGGCAAGCTGCTCGGCGGCGGCGCGACGGTCGTCGTGACCACGTCGCGTCTCGACAGCGACCGTCTCGGCTTCTACCGCAAGCTCTACAGCGCTAACGCCCGCGCCGGTGCCGCCCTGTGGGTGGTGCCCGCGAACATGGCGTCCTACACCGACGTCGATGCACTGGTCGAGTGGGTCGGGGGCGTTCAGACCGAAACTGCCGGTGGCGCAAAGAAGCTCGTCAAGGAGGCGATGACGCCGACGATGCTGTTCCCGTTCGCTGCACCGCGAGTGGCCGGCGAGCTGTCCGATGCGGGTGCCCGCGCCGAGATGGAGATGCGGGTCCTGCTGTGGTCGGTGGAGCGCCTCATCGGCGGCCTGTCGCAGATCGGCTACGACCGTGACGTCGACACCCACCTGCACGTCGTGCTGCCCGGTTCCCCGAACCGCGGCCTGTTCGGCGGCGACGGTGCCTACGGCGAGTCGAAGGCCGCGCTCGACGCGGTCGTCGGACGCTGGTCGGCCGAGCGCACATGGGCCGAGCGGGTCACCCTGGTGCACGCGCTGATCGGTTGGGTGCGCGGCACCGGCCTCATGGGCGGCAACGACCCGATGGTCGAGGCCGTCGAGGCCAAGGGCGTACGCACCTGGTCCACCGACGAGATGGCCACCGAACTGCTGAGCTCGTGCACGGCCGAGGTCAAGCGTGCCGCCGCGCAGGCGCCGCGCCTGGTGGACCTCACCGGCGGACTCGCCGAGGTCGACCTGGACCTCCCGGCGCTCGCGAAGGAAGCAGCCGAGGCCGCGGAGAACGCAGGCAAGACCGCGGACGAGGCGTCGAAGGACGCGAATTCCATTGCGGCCCTGCCCGCTCCGCCGCGGATCGTCGACGCGCTCGATGCCCCGTCGTGGCCCGAGCTGGACGTCGATCCCGCCGACCTGGTCGTGATCGTCGGCGCCGGCGAGCTCGGCCCCTACGGTTCCGCGCGTACCCGCTTCGAGATGGAGGTCGACGAGCAGCTCTCGGCGGCCGGCGTGCTCGAACTGGCGTGGAACACCGGGCTGGTGGCGTGGGAGAACGACCCCAAGCCGGGCTGGTACGACGCCGCGACCGGTGATCTGGTTCCCGAGGAGGAGATCGCCGAGCGTTACCACGACACCGTCGTCGAGCGCTGCGGCATCCGCACCTACGGCGACGAGGGCGCGATGGTGGACAACACCGCGCCGCTGCTGACGTCGGTGTTCATCGACAAGGACCTGTCCTTCGTCGTCGGCTCCGAGGCCGAGGCCCGCGCGTTCGTCGACTCCGATCCGGAGAACACCACCGCGGCGGTCGATCCGGAGAGCGGCGACTGGACGGTCACCCGTAAGGCGGGCACCGAGATCCGTGTGCCGCGCAAGGCGAAGCTGACCCGCACGGTCGGCGGTCAGATCCCGACCGGATTCGACGTCACCAAGTGGGGCATCCCCGCCGACATGGCCGGATCCGTGGACCGGGTCGGCCTGTGGAACATCGTCACCACCGTCGACGCGTTCCTCACCGGTGGCTTCACCCCGTCCGAGCTGCTGCGCTGGGTGCACCCGGCGTTCGTCGCCAACACGCAGGGCACCGGCATGGGCGGCATGACGTCGATGCGCTCGCTGTACATCGACACGCTGCTCGGCGAGTCCCGCGCGAACGACATCCTGCAGGAAGCCCTGCCGAACGTCATTGCGGCGCACGTCGTCCAGTCGTACGTCGGTGGCTACGGCGCGATGGTGCACCCGGTCGCGGCGTGCGCCACGGCCGCGGTCTCCGTCGAGGAGGGCGTGGACAAGATCAAGCTCGGCAAGGCCAAGCTGGTCGTGGCCGGCGGCTTCGATGACCTGGGCATCGAGGGCATCGTCGGCTTCGGTGACATGTCCGCGACCGCCAAGTCGGACGAGATGTCCGCCAAGGGCATCGCCGACAACCGGTTCTCGCGGGCCAACGACCGTCGTCGCGGCGGCTTCGTCGAGTCGGCCGGTGGCGGCACGATCCTGCTGGCGCGTGGTGACCTCGCGCTCGAGATGGGCCTGCCGGTCCTCGGCGTGGTGGCCTGGGCGGGCTCGTTCGCCGACGGCGTGCACACCTCGATCCCGGCTCCCGGCATCGGTGCCCTCGGCGCCGGTCGCGGGGGACAGGACTCGCAGCTCGCGCTGTCGCTCAACGCGCTCGGAATCACCGCCGACGACATCTCGGTGGTCTCCAAGCACGACACCTCGACGGCGGCGAACGATCCGAACGAGGCCGAGCTGCACGAGCGTCTGGCCGCGGCACTGGGCCGCAGCGACGGCGCCCCGCTGTTCGTCATCTCGCAGAAGACGCTCACCGGTCACGCCAAGGGCGGTGCGGCGGCGTTCCAGCTGATCGGCCTGTGCCAGGTCCTCAGCCAGGGCGTCATCCCGCCGAACCGCAGCCTCGACTGCGTCGACGACAAGATGGCGGAGTTCTCCCACCTGGTGTGGCCGCGGACGCCGCTGCGCTTCGGTAACGAGTTCGCGCTCAAGGCCGGTCTGCTGACCAGCCTCGGCTTCGGTCACGTGTCGGGCCTCATCGCGGTGGTGCACCCGCAGGCGTTCGTCGAGTCGATCCCGGCGGATCAGCGTGCGGCCTACCAGGCGCAGGCGCAGCAGCGCACCATCGACGGCCAGCGTCGCCTGGCGTCGGCGATGTGCGGCGGCGACAGCCTGTACGAGCGTCCCGCGGACCGCCGCTTCGGCGGAGATGCGGTGCCCGCCAAGGCTGCTCGTCAGCTCGAGGCGGACATGCTCCTCACCGAGGATGCGCGTCTGGGCTCCGACGACGTGTACCGCGCCGGGAAGCCCGGGTGCCAGTGATGGCAGTCCTCGGAATCGGCTTCGACGTCGTCACGATCTCGGAGTTCGAAGAGCAGATGAAGCGTCCGGGCACCGCGATGCTGTCGAGTTTCCGGCCGGCCGAGCGTCGGTACTGCGAATCCCGCAGTACCGACCCGGCCCGGCACTACGCGGTCCGCTGGGCCGCGAAGGAAGCCGTCATCAAGGCGTGGGCGGCGTCGCGGTTCGCCCGGCCGCCGGCCGTGGGCGACAACGCCTACGAGCTGGTGGAGGTCGTCAATGATGCCTGGGGACGACCCACCATCAAGCTGCACGGTGAGGCCGCGGAGTTCCTGCCGAGTGCCAGGATCCACCTGTCGCTGACGCACGACGGGGACGTGGCGGGCGCGATGGTCGTCATCGAAGAACCTGACCCGATCCAGCCCATCGGCTGATCGAGCACGGAAAACACGAGGCCGGTCGACGGACACAATCCGTCGGCCGGCCTCGTTCTCCGTTTCACCGTGGCACCGCGCGGGGCGGGGCGCCGCGCCGCGGGCTACTTGGAGCGGGATTCCTTTTCGGCGACAAGCAGATACGCGACCATCAGCCGCTTGAGTTCGGCGACGGCGTCGGCGTGGCTCTGGCCGTCCTGCACCGAGAAGTTCAGCATCGAGTACACGACGTGGACCAGGACCTCGGCCATCATCGTGCGGCGCTCGCGCGGTGTGTGCGGCGTCAACGGTGCCAGCAGACGCGTGACCCGCTCGGCGAACTGCTTCTCGTGGATCACGCCGGTCGCGCGGGTGGACGGCGTCGACTGCATCGCCAGCCACACCTCGCGGCGCGACGGATCCGATGTCCACAGCCCGGCCATGTGATCGACGAATGTGTTGAGGAACCGCAGCCAGTCGAGCGACGGCACCTCGCCGCCGAACGCCTCGAGCTCCTGCTGAACCCCCACCAGGTCCTGCCGGTTGAGTTCGCACACGATCACGTACTTGTTCGCGAAGAACTGGTAGAGGGTGCCGATCGGGACGTCCGCGCGCGCCGCGACCTCCTCGCACGTGAACGACTCGAACCCGACGTCGACGAGCAACTCGCGGGACGCGTTGAGCAATGCGTCGAACTTGCGGCGGCTGCGCTCCTGAGTGGGACGCTTGCGCGGCATCAGTTCCTGGGGGTCGCTCTGGACCTCCAGCGCGGGGTCCACCCGGCGAGGGGGACGGCGGCTGGTAGTGGACTCCACGAGCACAGGTTATCTGTCTTTTCGTTCGGATTCGACGAGGTTCCCGCTTCTGGTGTTTCCTCCGGTACCGCCTACCGCGCGGTGCGCCTGCGGTACAGCGTCGTGGCGGCCGCGTATCCCACCGCGGCGATGGCGATGCACCACCCGACGGCGAGCCATGCGCTGTTGCCGATCGGGGTATCCATGAGCAGTCCGCGCACGGTCTCGATGATCGGCGTGACCGGCTGGTTCTCCGCGAACCACCGCAGCCACGTCGGCATGGTCTCGGCCGGCACGAACGCACTGCTCACGTACGGGAGGAACAGGATCACGAAGGTGAATCCGTTGGCGGCCTCCGGATTCTTCGCGAGCAGGCCGAGTGCGGTCGACAGGTACGACAGCGCGAACACGAACAGTGCGAGCACGCCGACCACACCCAGCCAGCGCAGCGGGTCCGTCGTCGGCCGGAACCCCATCAGCAGCGCGACGGCCACCACGAGGGCGCTGGTGATCAGATTGCGCACGACGCTCGCGAGGACGTGGCCGTTGAGCACCGCCGAACGCGCGATGGGCAGGGTCCGGAAGCGATCGACGATCCCGTCCGTCATGTCCGCCGACACGCTCACTGCCGTCGTTGCCGAGCCGAATGCGGCGCACAACAAAATGATTCCGGGAACCACGTAGTCGATGTACGCGCTGCCGGTGTCGATCGCGCCGCCGAAGACGTACACGAAAAGCAGCATCAGCATGACCGGCAGGGCGAGCGCAGTGATCATGGTGTCCGGGCTGCGAGTGATGTGGGTGAGATTGCGCCGCAACATCGCCCACGAATCCGCGAGCACGGTCGAATCGTCGCGCCGGGGTGCGAGTGTCGTCATCGGACCTCTTCCTTCCGTTCGGAGCCGGTCAGGGCGAAGAACACGTCGTCGAGATCGGGGGAGTGCAGGGCGAATCGTTCGACGGACAGCGTCCGATCACCGAGGCGATCGAGGAGGCTCTCGAGGGATCCGATGCTGCCGTCGGTGGGGATCGTGAGCGTCGACGTCTCGGGGTCGAGGGCCGCCTCGGGCAGCGCGGCGGCGGCCGCGGCGGCCTGTGCCTCGTCGTGGAGTCGGAGCTCGACGTGACCGCCGGGGACGAGGCGCTTCAGTTCGTCCGCCGACCCCTCCGCCACGATCCGGCCGCTGTCGAGCACGGCGATGCGGTCGGCGAGTGCGTCGGCCTCGTCGAGGTATTGGGTGGTGAGCAGGATCGTGGTGCCCTCGCGCACCAGCTCCCTGACCATGTCCCACATGTCCCGGCGGCTTCGCGGGTCGAGGCCCGTGGTCGGCTCGTCGAGGAACAGCACCTTCGGGCGGGCGACGAGGCTCATCGCGAGGTCGAGGCGTCGGCGCATGCCTCCCGAGTAGGTGTCGGCGCGGCGGTCGGCGGCGTCGACGAGGTCGAATCGCTGCAACAGTTCGCCTGCGCGCTCCCGGGCCCGGCGTCGGCCCAGATGGTGGAGTTCGCCCATCAGTACGAGGTTCTCGCGTCCGGTCAGGAGCTTGTCGACGGAGGCGTACTGGCCGGTGACGCTGATCTCGGTGCGGACAGCGCGGGCCGCCGCCGGTAGCGCGTGCCCGGCCACCTCGACCGTTCCCTCGTCGAACGGCAGCAGTGTGGACAGCACGCGGACCGTGGTGGTCTTTCCGGCCCCGTTCGCTCCGAGCAGGGCGAACACGGTGCCCGCGGGGACCTTCAGGTCCACCCCGTCGAGCACCGGCCGCCCCGCGAAGGATTTGCGTAGACCGGTCACCGAAATGGCGTCGCCGGGTTCGTACAGGGTCATGTCCTCTCCTCTCCAAAACTGCGTATGCAATACACAACTGTTTAGACCATACGCAGTTTTAGGATGAGCGCAAGAGTTGATTGGTACGACAGGCAGGAGCGGTGACGCGGGATGGACACCACGGAGGATTCGGCGCTGCCGCGGTTCGTCGAGCTGGCCTGGGGCCTGAACGAAGTCGGCAGGCGCGGGCCCAAGCGCGGGCTGACGCTCGCCGAGATCCTCGACGCCGCCATCGAACTCGCCGACGAGGACGGTGTGGCCGCACTCTCGATGGCCCGGGTGGCGAAGCGGTTGGGGTTCACCACGATGTCGCTGTACCGCTACGTCGAGAGCAAGGACGAACTGCTCGAGTTGATCGCCGACCGGGTCATCGGCACGCCCCCGGAGATCCCGTCCGATCTGCCGTGGCGCACGGGCCTCGAGGTGTGGGCGCGCGCCGAGTACGACGCCCTCATGCGGCACCGGTGGTGGCTGCGCCTGCCGATCAGCGGTGCGCCCCTGGGGCCCAACAACATGGCCTGGCTCGAGACCGCTCTCGGTTGCCTCGCGCCGACGCCGCTGCCCGAGGCGCTCAAGGTGCAGGTGGCGCTCAACGTCTCGGTCCATGTCATCGGCCGGGCGCGGTTCACCGCAGACCTCGTCGTGGACGCCGAATCGGACAACTATGCGGCGATCCTGCCGCGACTGATCGATCCGGTGCGGTTTCCCGCGCTCACCGCGGCCCTCGCCGGCGACGCTTTCGCAGCGGACGACGTCGATTGGGAGGACGCGGACTTCCGGTTCGCGCTGGGCCTCCTCCTCGACGGCGTCGAACGCATCGTCTCGTGCTACGAGTCCGGGAGCGCTGCCGAGGACGCGGGCTCGGACAACTGACGTGGCCGACCGCACCGCTCGCCGGCGACCGGCGAAGAAGACCGCGCCCGCCCAGGCCCTTCCTGCTCCCGCGCCGGGGGAACAGGTGTGGATGCTCGACGTCCCCCACCGCGTCAGCGCACCGGGCGCGACGTGGAACAAGAAGCTGCGCTGCCACATCCACGTCGGGCGGGAGCTCCCGGCGGCGCTCGCACCGTTCGCCGCCAAGCCGTACAGCTATCAGCAGTGGCTCGCGGACGATCTCAACGGGACACGCGGCCCTTCTGCGACCTCCACTCCCAAGACGCCGCGGCCGGAGCAGCTCGAGGCGGGCCGCGCGATCGACGCCGCCGCACGACACGGGATGCGCGGCATGGCTCTGTTCGACGACGTCGGCATGGGCAAGACGATCTCCGCGGTCCTGGGTGCGAAGGAAGTTCTCGCCCGACGCGGCGGCACGAGCGTCCTGGTGATCGTCGATCGGCCGACGGCGATCACGATCCCGTCGTGGCGTTCGACGATTGCCGCGGTCGGCGACGGCGGATACCGATGGTTGATCTGCTCGCCCGATCAGCTGAAGAAGCTGATCGCCGGCAACGGGAGACCGAAGTTCTCCTTCGACGTCGTCATCGCGGACGAGGCGCAGAACTTTCGCCACGATTCGCAGCGCACCGACTACATGCGCCGGATCACGAGGATGCTCGCCCCGCCGGACAAGGCGCCGTTCCTCATCGCGGTCACGGCGACCCCGGGCCATCACCCCGGCGAGTGGCGATACCTGTCGTCGCTGTTGGCGCAGATCCACGGCGAGGACCCGTCCGAGTGGGACGACCTCGGAGCGAGGCTCGCCCGCGCCGGGCTCCCACTGGCCCGCAAGTTCGGTACCTGGCAGTGGTCGCCCGAGGCCGTCGAGCGGGTGTCGTTGCAGGCCGACGCCGTCGCCGCCGTACGCGGCTGGCTCACCGAGCACGATCCGCCCCTGATGCTGCACCGCGACTCCCCGTGGGGGCCGGCCCCGATCGACGGGCTCGGTGTCGAGTTGACGCCCGCCGAGCAGGAGCAGTACGACCTGGAATGGGGAGAGTTCCGGCGCGAGATGGGCCTGGCGCGTACCGGATCCGACACCGCGCGAGGCCTGGCCGCGCTGCTCCGGTTCCGGCAGAAGGCCGGCATGATCCGGGTGCCGCACACCGTCGATCTCGCCGCGGCCTACGTGGCGCGGGGATATCAGGTGTTGGTCGCCGCGGAGATGGTCTCCACCGCGGCCGCTCCGATCGCGGACGCCCTCGAGGCCCGCGGCATCCCGGTCGCGCGGATCTTCGGGGGCCGTCCCGACGCCGAGGAGCAACGGCTGCGGTTCCAGCGCGGGCAGGCGGAGGTCTGCGTATTCACGACCACCACGGCGATCAGCCTGCACGCGAACGAACAGCTCTCGGACGGGACGACTGCGACGTCGACGCCGCGGATCGGCCTGTTCCACCAGCCGCGGTACTCCGGGATCGCCGCACGCCAGACGGTCGGTCGTGCGCATCGCGACTACCAGATCTGCCCGTGGTTCCTGCTGTACAGCGAGGGCACCGTAGAGGAGCAGGCCGCCGCGACGATGGTGCAGCGGCTGCTGGTGGCCGCGGCGTCCGTCGACGGCGATACGAGCACACTCGGAGCGATCGCCGAACTGTTCGGTGCCGAATGGCTGCCGTCCGACGCCCTCGGCTAGCGGAACACTCGGATACCCACGGACACCCGCCGAGGCTCGTAGGCTCGGGGGGATTCGTCGTCGCGGGTTGGGGAGGTTGCAGTGGTGGAACAGTCGGATCGGATCCGCGCGCGGGTGCGCCAGCTCATGCCGACCGCGCGGGACGAACTCGCGACGCTCGTCGGGTTCCGCTCCATCGCCGATCCTCGACAGGCGCCACCGGAACAGTGCACGGGGGCGGCCAAGTGGGTCGCCGACGCCTTCCGTTCGGTCGGCATCGAGCACGTGGGGCTGGTCGAGACGTCCGATGGGTCGAAGGCCGTCGTCGGGCACCAGCCGGGCCCGGACGGCGCGCCGACGGTCCTGCTCTACAGCCACTACGACATCCAGCCCGCCGGCGACGAGGCGCTCTGGCACTCACCGCCGTTCGAGCTCACCGAGCGGGACGGCCGCTGGTACGGGCGCGGCGCGGCCGACTGCAAGGGCAACGTCGTGATGCACCTGCTGGCGCTGCGCGCGCTGGCGGCGGTGGCGGACACGTTCCCGGTCGGCATCAAAGTCGTGTCCGAGGGCTCGGAGGAGATGGGCACGGGTGGTCTCGAGCAGTTGGTGCAGGATCGGCCGGAACTGTTCGCGGCCGACGTCATCGTGATCGCCGACACCGGCAACGTCGCCGTCGGACGGCCGACGGTCACCACCAGTCTGCGCGGGATCGCGAACGTCGTGGTGCACGTGGAGACGCTGGAGGGCGAACTGCACTCGGGAATGTACGGCGGGTCGGCGCCGGACGCGCTCGCGGCGCTCGTGCAGATGCTGTCGACGCTGCGTGACCACGGCGGAAACACCGTCGTCGACGGACTCGACACCGCGCAGGACTGGGACGGCGCGCAGTATCCGGAACAGCAGTTCCGCAGGGACGCCGGCGTGCTCGACGGCGTGCGTCTCACCGGGTCGGGCTCGGTCGCCGACGCCGTGTGGGCGCGGCCTGCGCTCACGATCCTCGGTATCGACGCACCGCCTGTGGTCGGCTCGGCGGCGGCGATCCAGCCGCGTGCGTCGGCCCGGCTGAATCTGCGGGTGTCGCCCGGCATGGACCCGCACCGGGCGCAGGACGCGCTCGTCGCGCATCTCGAGGGGGCCGCCCCGTGGGGCGCGCACGTACGGGTCGAGCGGGAGGCCGTCGGTGCGCCGTTCCAGGCGAAGACGTCGGGGCCGGGGTACACGGCACTGCAGACGGCGCTGGAGTCCGCGTACGGTCATCCGCTCGAGGTGGCGGGGCAGGGTGGGACGATCCCGCTGTGCAACGTGCTCGCCGAGCAGTTCCCCGACGCCGAGATCGTGCTGATGGGCGTCGAGGAGCCGCAGGCGCTCATCCACGCGCCGAACGAGAGCGTCGACCCGTCCGAGATCGAGAATCTCGCCGTCGCCGAGGCCCTGTTCCTCCTGGGCCTCGGCGACGGGGAGAAGTGACTGGCGTAGTGGTCAGACGGACAGGTCGCGGCGCAGCTTGGCGACGTGGCCCGTGGCGCGCACGTTGTACTGCGCGACCTCGATCTTGCCGTCCTCGTCGACCAGGAAGGTCGAGCGGATGACGCCCTGGACGACCTTGCCGTACATCTTCTTCTCGCCGAAGGCGCCCCACGCGGTGAGCGTCGTCTTCTCCGGATCCGACAGCAGCGGAAAGTTCAGTCCCTCGTTGTCCCGGAACTTCGCGAGCTTGGCCGGCTTGTCGGGGGAGATGCCGATGACGTCGAGGCCCGCGCCGTTGAGTTCGGTGAGGCTGTCGCGGAAGTCGCACGCCTGCTTGGTGCAGCCCGGCGTGCTCGCCGCCGGGTAGAAGTACACGATCACCTTGCGGCCGCGGTAGTCCGCGAGGGACACCTCGTTGCCGTCGGCGTCGGGCAGGGTGAACTCGGGAGCGATGTCTCCGGGGGCAAGCCTGTTGTCGGTCACAGCGAGTGAGGCTACCGAAGGGGCACGACGGGTGCGGTCTGCGCCGCGGCGGCCCTTCTGATCTACGGTTGTGTCGAGCTGTGCCGGTAGCGTGACCGGCACAGCAGCATGACAGCCACATCATTCGAACCAGTTGGAGGACACGTGCCCAGGGACACCGAGGCCATCGAGCGGGACATCGAGAACGCCCGCAATCAGCTCGCGCAGACACTCGACGTGCTGGCCGTCCGCACCAACCCGAAGCGGCTGGTCGAGACCACCAAGCACACCGTGCTCGCGAAGCTGAACGAGCCGGCCGTCAAAGCGGCGCTCATCGGTGCCGGCGCCGTCGTCGGGCTCCTGGTGCTGCGCAAGATCTTCCGCTGATCGATCGGCACTCGATCGTCGAACGGGACATCGGGGCACACGTCCGCTTCGCGGTGTGCAGCCGGTGTCCCGTTCGTCGTTCGGCATGCTGCGCGCATCGACGTCCAGACACGAAAGAGGCCCCCGCACGATGTGCGGGGGCCTTCTCGGTGCGCCCACAGGGACTCGAACCCCGGACCCAGTGATTAAGAGTCACTTGCTCTACCAACTGAGCTATAGGCGCATGCCCATTTGCCGGAGAACCGGCTGCTAGTGAACTAGCGTGCGCCCACAGGGACTCGAACCCCGGACCCAGTGATTAAGAGTCACTTGCTCTACCAACTGAGCTATAGGCGCATTGCTCGTCGCGAGGTGTCCCTCGCTCGGTGCGATGAGAACATTAGCGGACCGCTTCCGGCGAACGCAAATCTGCCCCTCTGTAACTGCTGCGGCGCAGGTAGCGATTGGTATTCGACCGTTACTCGACCCTCCGGCACGTCGCCGGAGGCGGCCTCTCGCGACTGGCATCATGCAGGTGCGCGAGTGCCGGACCGAGTGCGGTTCCGGTGCCGGGGCGGGCGCGCCAGGCGGGTGTGTCGTGGTTGTTGTGGTGTGTGAAGTGGGGTTTTCATGAAGGTCGGTCGCGGGATCGAGAGTCGGCGCGGCGGGTACATCGGACGGTCGAAGGGTCCGGTGGCAGTCGCGGCGCTGGCCGCAGCACTCGGGGTGGTGATGCTCGTCACCGGGTGCACCATCTCGACCGGGTCGGCAGGGGCGTCGTCGTCTTCCGGTGCGCCCATCGACTCGAATCCGCTCCTGTCGCTGATCAAGCCGGTGGTCACCACCACCGTCGCCGACGGGGCCGTGGGTCTCTCGCCCGGCGACCCGGTCGCGGTGCGGGTCACGGACGGCCGACTGGTCGACGTCGAACTGCGCAACCCCGACGGCAAGGTCGTCGAAGGCGTCGTCGCTCCGGACGGACTGTCCTGGGCCAACACCGAACCCCTCGGCTACAACCGCACGTACACGCTGCGGGCCGACGCGTACGGGCTCGGTGGGTCGACGTCGACCACCCTCACCTTCACCACGAGTGCGCCGGGCAACCTCACCAAGCCGTACGTGATGCCGGGCGACGGCAGTGTCGTCGGTATCGGTCAGCCCGTCGCGGTCCAGTTCGACGAGAACATCCCGGACCGCAAGGCGGCCGAGGCCGCGATCGAGATCGTCACCGTGCCGCCCGTCGAGGGCGCCTTCTACTGGCTCAACAACCGCGAGGTCCGCTGGCGTCCGCAGAACTACTGGGCGCCGGGCACCGCGGTGACGGTCGACGTCAAGGTCTACGGCCGCGATCTCGGCAAGGGAATGTTCGGGCAGGAGGACGTCCACTCGTCGTTCACGATCGGCGATGCTGTCGTCATCACCGCCGACGACGACACCAAGCAGGTGACGGTGAACGTGGCCGGCAGGGACGTCAAGACGATGCCCACGTCGATGGGCAAGAACAGCACCCCCACCGACAACGGCGTCTACATCATCGGCGACCGGTTCGATCACCTGGTGATGGATTCGTCGACGTACGGCGTGCCGGTGAACTCCGCGGACGGCTACCGCACGCCGGTGGACTGGGCCACCCGAATGTCGTACAGCGGCATCTTCTTCCATTCCGCGCCCTGGTCACTGAGCGAACAGGGGAACACCAACACGAGCCACGGGTGCCTGAACCTGAGTCCGTCGAACGCGAAGTGGATCTACGACAACACCAAGCGCGGCGACATCGTGATCGTGGAGAACACCGTGGGCGGAACGCTGTCCGGCACGGACGGCCTGGGCGACTGGAACATCCCGTGGGAGACCTGGCGCGCCGGGAACGCGTGATCTCCGATTATTCTGGGTGTGACCGAATCGTCCGAAGGAACGGGAGCTGAACGTGGAATCGGTGGGAGTCGGGGACCTGGTTCAGGCCGCGGGAAATGCAGGTCCGTGGACTGTCCTCGAGGTCCGACACGGCATGGCACTCCTCGAACACGCCGACGGCCACCGGCTGTCGCGTCGGACGACGTCGCTCACGGTGGTGCGCAAGGCGGAGCCAGGCGCCGCCGCCGCGTCATCCGAGTCGGCCGACAGTAACGGTGAGTCGCCCACGCTGTTCGACTAGAAGGGACGCGACGAGTCGGATGCCCGACCCGTCGCTCCAGCGACACGAAAGTGGCCGGCACCACATGGTGCCGGCCACTTTCGTTGTCTGCGGTTCTGATCCGTCAGGACGAGATCAGATGACGCCCAGCAGGGCGAGGAGGCCGATGACGCCGCCGATGCCGCTGACGAGGCCGGCGCCGATGCCGAAGTAGTTGCGGATCTCGGGGGTCGAGGAGCCGAAGGTAGGCATGTTTTCTCCTGTTGTTGATGCTGTCGGGCTGCGTCAGTGAGGAAAGTCACTGCCGTGCATCGAAGATGCTGCGCGTCACAGTAGAGAACGGATGAACAAACGGTTAAGAACAGGTCTCACTGAGTGGGACTTGCGTGTTTTTCCTGGTCAGACGGGTTTGCACCTTACTGTCCGGTAACGACTCGTGAAATAGGTCATGTTTCTTGTTCTACCTCGCGTTTTGCGCACTTATCGCGCGATGGGGTCTCCCGCGCGCGCGACAAGTGCGCAGAACGCGGGAGTGGGGTAAAGGCGGCGGCGATGGCGTCCGTTGTGCGGGAAGGGGTCCGGGCAGGGTCCGAGATGGAGACCAGGGAAAGGCCGGAAACGAGAAAAGCCCCGGCGGATGCCGGGGCTTTTCTTCGGGGTGACTGACGGGACTCGAACCCGCGACAGCCAGGATCACAACCTGGTGCTCTACCAACTGAACTACAGTCACCATCACTGTCGCTTCCGGCGGGGCCGGTTGCTTCAGCGAGATGAATATTAGCCTGTCGATCGAGGAAAGGGCCAATCGCCAGGTCAGGCGGGTCCCAGAGCCTCCACGACGGCCGCGATCTCGGTAGTCGACGGTCCGGGATCGGCAACGAAGGCCGTGCGCCGGTAGTACTGCAGTTCGCGGATCGACTCCTTGATGTCGGCGAGCGCGCGGTGCGACAGGCCCTTCTCGGGCTGGCCGAAGTAGATCCGTGGGTACCAGCGCCGGCACAGTTCCTTGATCGAGCTGACGTCGATCATGCGGTAGTGCAGGTGGGAGTCGAGTTCGGGCATGTCGCGGGCGATGAAGCCGCGGTCTGTCGCGATCGAGTTGCCGGCGAGCGGCACCGTGCCCGCGACCGGAACGTGCTCACGGATGTACGCCAGCACCATCTGCTCGGCCTCGGCGACCGTCACCGTCGAGGCGCGCACCTCGTCGGTCAGCCCCGACCTCGCATGCATCTGGGTCACGACGTCGGGCATGTCCGCCAGCGCCGCGTCGTCGGCGTGGATCACGATGTCCACACCTTCGCCCAGGATGTTGAGGTCGCTGTCGGTCACGAGGGCCGCGATCTCGATGAGCTTGTCGGTGCCGAGTCGCAGCCCCGTCATTTCACAATCGATCCATACCAATTTGTCTTGCACGAGAAACACAGTAGTCAGGCGCCGTCGGGATATTGTCCACGGTGGAGAACTTCCCTCACGCTGTGTGCTCGAGGAGGACGCTCATGACGCATGATCCGAGTGCCGCCGACGATTCGCGGTCGCAGGCGGGCGGCCCCCGAATCGCCGAGGCCGCCGCCGAGATCGCGTCAGGCTACGAGGCGGACGGCGCGGCGTTGGAGCTGGGGACGGTGGTCGTCGACGACGTGGTGGATCCGTCCGCCCGCGTGCGCATTCCGCTCGCCACCGTCAACCGGCACGGGCTCATCGCGGGGGCCACCGGCACCGGCAAGACGAAGACGCTCCAGGGCATCGCCGAACAGCTCTCGGCCGCCGGGGTTCCCGTCGTCATGGCCGACGTGAAAGGTGATCTGTCGGGGTTGGCTGCGCCCGGGGCGGCGAGCGACAGGGTCGTGGCGCGTGCCCGCGAGACCGGCGACCCGGACTGGACACCCACTGGCTACCCGGTGCAGTTCCTCTCGCTCGGCACCGACGGCATCGGCGTTCCGGTGCGCGCGACGATCACCAGTTTCGGCCCGATACTGCTCGGCAAGGTGCTCGGGCTCAACACGACCCAGGAGTCGACCCTCGGGCTGATCTTCCACTGGGCCGATACACGGGGGCTGGCACTGCTGGATCTGAAGGATCTGCGGGCGGTTATCGCGCACCTGACGTCGGACGAGGGCAAGGCCGACCTGAAGGGCATCGGGGGAGTGTCGGCGGCGACCGCGGGCGTGATCCTACGGGCTCTGGTGAACCTCGAGGCGGACGGTGGTGACACGTTCTTCGGTGAGCCCGAATTCGAGACGGAGGACCTGCTGCGCCTCGCCGACGACGGCCGCGGCATCGTCACGCTGTTCGAACTCGGCGCGCAGGCTGCGCGCCCGGTGATGTTCTCGACGTTCCTGATGTGGGTGCTGGCCGACCTCTTCCAGACGCTGCCGGAGGCCGGCGATCTCGACAAGCCCAAGCTCGTCTTCGTCTTCGACGAGGCCCACCTGCTCTTCGCCGACGCGTCGAAGGCGTTCCTGGCGCAGGTGGAGCAGACCGTGAAGCTGATCCGGTCGAAGGGCGTCGGGGTGTTCTTCTGCACGCAACTGCCGACGGATGTGCCCAACCCGGTGCTCTCCCAGCTCGGCGCGCGGGTGCAGCACGCGCTGCGCGCGTTCACCCCGGACGATCAGAAGGCGCTGACGAAGACGGTGCGCACGTATCCGACGACCGAGCACTACGACCTCGGGAAGGCGCTGGCATCGCTGGGCACGGGCGAGGCGATCGTCACGGTGCTGTCGGAGAAGGGGGCGCCGACGCCCGTCGCGTGGACCCGGATCCGGCCGCCGCGGTCGCTCATGGACACGATCGGTGACGACGGCATCCGGACCGCCGCCGGGTCGAGCACGTTGCAGCCGAAGTACGGGCAGACCGTCGACCGGGAGTCGGCGTACGAACTTCTGACCGCCAAGGTGGCCGGGGCGCCGAACACGGATCCGGCGCTGGACGTGCCGCCGCTGCCGGACCTTCCCGATCTGCCGCCGGCTCCGGAGGGGCCGAGCGTGACCGAGCAGATCCTCGGGAACGCGGCGGTGAAGAGCTTCCTGCGCTCGGCGGCCTCGGCGGCGGGCCGGGAGATCTCGCGGAGCATCTTCGGTACCGGGCGCCGCCGACGGCGGTGACGCCCGGTACCGAACGCGATCAGTCGAACAGCACGACGCCGCGGATGTTCTTGCCCTCGTGCATGTCGATGAAGCCCTGGGCGATGTCGTCGAGCTTGTAGGTGGTGGTAACGAGCTTGTCGAGTTCGAGCTTGCCGGCCTTGTACAGCTCGATCATCCAGGGAATGTCGGCGCTCGGTGCGGAGGCGCCGAACAGCGAGCCCTGGATGCGCTTCTGGTACAGCGTCAGTTCGAGCAGGCTGATCGGCAGCCCGACGTCCTCCATCTTGCCGAGGCCGGTGACGACGCACGTCCCTGCCTTGCGGATCGACGAGAAGGCTTGCGCGACATGCTCTCCCGTCGTGACACCGACCGTGACGATCGCGGCGTCCGCGCCCTGCCCGTTGGTGAAGGACCGCGCGATCTCGGTCGCCTCTTCCATCGTGGCCACCGCGTGGGTGGCGCCGAAGTCGAGGGCGGCGTTGCGCTTGAACTCGACGGGGTCGACGGCGATGATGTGCGATGCCCCCGCGTGCGCGGCGCCCTGGACGGCGTTGATGCCGATACCGCCGATGCCCATGACGATGACCGTGTGGCCGGGGTAGACCTCGGCGGAGTTCACGGCCGCACCCCAACCGGTGCCGACGCCGCAGCCGAGCAGACACAGCGTCTCGAGGGGGAGATCCTTGTCGACCTTGACGGCGGAGTCGGTGCTCACGGTGGTGTACTCGCTGAAGGTGCCGAGTCCGCAGGTCTGCGCGACGGGTGCGCCGTCGAGCGTCAGGCGGTAGCTGTTCGGGTCGTCCGGGCGGCCACCGGTCATGATGGCGGCGCCGCGGTCGCAGAGGTTCTGCAGGCCCTTGGCGCACCACCGGCAGCGGCCGCAGCCGGCGAGGAACGAGAAGACGACATGGTCGCCCACCTCCCAGCCGACGGTGTGCGGCCCCACCTCGACGACGATGCCGGCGCCCTCGTGGCCGCCACAGATCGGGTAGCGGCCCACGCCGTGGTCACCCTTGGCGATGTGATCGTCCGAGTGGCACAGCCCGGAGGCGACCATCTTGACGGTGAGCTCGTTCTGGCGGGGACCTTCGAGTTCGAGATCGACCACCTTGTAGGTGCCGGGCGCTTCGGTGATGACGGCGGCGCGGGTCTTCACGGGGTTCCTCCTGGCTGGACAGCGATGTTGTGGTGCGCATCACTATCTGCCCGGGTGGTCTGTTTCGGTGTGAGCGGTCTCACTCACTGGAACCCGGTTACAGTCCGACGTCGCGGGTCAGTAGGTCCGCGGTCGTCTCCCGGCGGATCAGTTCGCGCGCCGTACCTCCACGGACGGCCACGACAGGCGGGCGACCGATGCAGTTGTACGTCGATGCGAGGCTGTGGTGATACGCCCCCGTGCACGGCACCGCCAGGACGTCGCCGGGATGCAGATCGCACGGCAGTGGGACGTCGTGGGCCAGGACGTCCCCGGCCTCGCAGTGCCGTCCCACCACGGTCATCGGGGTGTGGGCGCCCGCTGGATGCCGGTTCGCCACCGCGACGTCGTACCGCGCGCCGTACAGCGCGACCCGCGGATTGTCGCTCATGCCGCCGTCGACGGCGACGAATGTCCGGCCGTCGCGCACGGTCTTGATCGACACCACCCGATAGAGCGTGACGCCGGCCCGTGCGACGATCGCGCGCCCGGGTTCGAGGGTGACGGTGGGTCGGGGGAAGCGGTTGCGGGCGCACGCGTCGTCGAGGGCAGCTTCGACGACACGGGCGAGGGCTGCGGGGTCGAGTTCCGGATCGCCGGGGCGATAGGGGACGGCGTGCCCGCCGCCCAGGTCGAGGTTGCTGACGAGCACCCCGTGGTCGCGTCGTATCTGGTCCATCTGCCCGATCATCCGGTCGATCGCCGCCGCGAAGAATCTGCTGTCGGTGATCTGGGAACCGAGGTGACAGTGCAGGCCGACCAATTCGAGATTCGACTGCTCGAGCACGAGGCGGACGGCGGAGTCCAGGTGCCCCTCGGCGATCGGGAAGCCGAACTTCTGGTCGTCGACGCCGGTCGCGAGGGCGGGGTGGCCGTGGATGGCGATGCCCGGTGTCGCGCGGATCAGCACCTTCTGCCGACCCTGCGCGAGGGAGGCGAGCAGCCGGATCTCGGTGTGCGAGTCGACGACGATCCGCCCCACTCCGACGTCGACGGCGGTGCGGAGCAGAGTTGCTGTCTTGGCGTTGCCGTGCAGAATGATTCGGCGCGGATCGATTCCCGCCGCCTGTGCGAGCGCAAGCTCGCCCTCGGAACAGGCATCGAGCGACAGGCCCTCGCTCGTCACCCAGCCGGCGACGGCCCGGATCATCAGTGCCTTCGCGGCGTAGGCGATCTCGGCGTCGGGGAAAGCCGTGCGATAGGCGTGGCAGCGGTGGCGGACGTCGTCCTCGTCGAGCACGTATGTCGGAGTGCCGTACTGGTCGGCGATGTCGTCGAGCGCGACACCGCCGACGCGGATCCGGCCGTGATCGTCATGGTTCGTGGTGACCGGCCAGAGCGCCGGGTCCAGGCGCGGGGCCATGGCCGCGCGGAGCGAGGGGAATAGGTCGAGCAGGGTCACCGGCGTCTCCTGAGGGCGCCCGCGTTCCGGTCGGAGCGGGTTCACCTTCAGGACTACGCCGACGCCCTGCTCGGCGGTCGGTTCCTGACGGGGACTTGACGGGTACCGTGCAAGCCCTGACGCGCGGTTGACGCCGCGGTCAGCCGCCGAGCTTCTTGTAGAAGGTGCCGACGATGGGGGCGATCGCGGCGCGCGGGCTGTACTGGCCCGCCACCGACATGCCCTTGCTGAGGATGCCCGGCACGATGCGCATCTTGTTCTCGGCGAGCGCGTCGAGCGAGACCCTCGCGACGTATTCGCTCGAGATCCACAGGAAGTCCGGAACCAGCTTGTCGACGATCGACGCCTCGGCCGGATCCGGGGTCTCGGTGCGGACGGGGCCCGGGGCGAGCAGCGTGACGTTGACGCCGCTGCCCTTCAGTTCGCCGCGCAATGACTCCGAGAACGTGTTGACGAACGCCTTGGTCGCGGCGTAGGTGGCGTTGTTCGGGATCGGCATGTTGCCGGCGGCCGAGCCGACCATGAGGATGGCACCCGACTTCCGGGCGACCATGCCGGGCAGGACCGCCAGCGTCAGGTCGTGCACGGCGACGGCGTTGAGCTCGACCTGGTCACGCTCGTAGCTCGGGTCCAGGTCGACGACCGGACCGAACGTCGCGATGCCCGCGTTGTTGCACAGGATCGAGATCTCCCGCTCGGCCAGTTCGGCAACGAGCGGGGCGCGACCGTCGCGGTCGGACAGGTCCACGGCGCGGACCTCGACCTCCACGCCGTACTTCTCGCGCAACCGGGCGGCGAGCTTCTCCATCACATCGCCGCGGCGGGCGACCAGGATCAGCGAGTGTCCGCGCGCGGCCAGTTCGGCGGCGAGGGCCTCGCCGATGCCGGAGGAGGCGCCGGTCACGACCGCGCGGGCGTCAGGGTGGGGATTCGGCAGGCTCACGACAGTGCAGCGTAGCGGGTCGCCGGAAACGCGGTGGTCATGCGCTCAGATCCTCGCCGCGAGACGCGTGCCCTGCTCGATCGCGCGCTTGGCGTCGAGTTCGGCGGCGACGTCGGCGCCACCGATGACGTGCGTCGTGACGCCGGCCACGGTCAACTCGTCCACCAGGTCGCGCACCGACTCCTGACCCGCGCAGATCACCACGGTGTCCACGTTCAGCGTGCGCGGTCGTTCGCGCTTCTCGCCGAAGCTGATGTGCAGGCCGGCGTCGTCGATACGTTCGTAGTTGACGCCGGAAAGTTCCTGCACGCCCTTGGCTTTCAGCGCGGCGCGGTGCACCCAGCCGGTGGTCTTCGCGAGTCCGGAGCCGATCCGTCCCGCCTTGCGCTGCAGCAGGAACACCTCGCGCGGCGACGGCGCAGGCCGCGGGGTGGTGAGCGCGCCCGGCGCTGCCTCGGGGTCGGTCACACCCCACTCGCGTTTCCACTCCGCAAGGTCGAGGGTGGGGGAGTGCTCGTGGGTGAGGAATTCGCTCACATCGACGCCGATGCCACCGGCGCCGATCACCGCGACGGACCGACCGACGGGCCTGCCGTCGCGGACCGCTTCGGCATACGAGAGCACCTTCGGATGATCGATGCCGGGGATGTCCGGCACGCGCGGGACGACGCCCGTCGCGATCACCACCTCGTCGTAACCGGCATCGACGAGATCGACCGCAGCGATGCGGGTGCCCAGGCGCACGTCGACGCCGGCCAGGTCGAGCTGGCGCCGGTAGTACCGGATGGTCTCGGCGAACTCCTCCTTGCCGGGGATCTTCTGCGCGATACCGAACTGACCACCGATCTCCTCGCGCGCCTCGAACAGCGTGACGGCGTGGCCGCGCTGCGCCAGGTTCAGCGCGGCCGACAGGCCCGCGGGTCCGGCGCCGACGACGGCGAGGTTCCTCTTGCGGCGGGTGGGCAGCAGCGTCAGTTCGGTTTCGCGGCCCGCACGTGGATTGAGCAGGCACGACACGTGTTTGTTGACGAAGGCGTGGTCGAGGCAGGCCTGATTGCAGGCGATGCACGTATTGATCTCGTCGGGCGCGCCGGCCGCGGCCTTGCGAACCCACATGGGGTCGGCCAGCATCGGCCGCGCCATCGAGATCAGCTGCACTTCGCCGCGGGTGAGGATCTCCTCGGCGGTTTCGGGCATGTTGATGCGGTTCGAGGCGACGACGGGAATCGAGACGTGCTTCGCGAGCTTCTCGGTGACGTCGACGAAGGCGGCCCGGGGCACCGACGTCACGATCGTGGGCACCCGCGACTCGTGCCAGCCGATGTCGGTGTTGATGATCGTCGCGCCCGCCGCCTCGACTTCCTGTGCAAGCGAGACGATCTCGTCCCAGCTCTGTCCACCCTCCACCAGATCGGCCATCGACAGCCGGAACAGGATCACGAAGTCGGGTCCCACGGCGGCCCGGGTCCGACGCACGATCTCGACGGCCATGCGGCGGCGGTTCTCCGGGCTGCCGCCCCACTCGTCGGTGCGCTTGTTGGTGCGCTCGCACAGGAACTGGTTGACGAAGTAGCCTTCGCCGCCCATGATCTCGACGCCGTCGTAGCCGGCCGCGCGGGCCAGTCGCGCACAGCGCACGAAGTTCCGGATCTGCCACCGGACGCCGCGACCGGTCAGTCGGCGCGGCCGGAAGGGGTTGATGGGCGCCTTGATCGACGACGCGCTCACGCTCAGCGGCTGGTAGCTGTAGCGCCCGGCGTGCAGGATCTGCAGCGCGATCTTGCCGCCGGCATCGTGCACTGCCCGGGTGATCGTGCGATGCCGACGGGCCTCGAAGCGGTTGGTGAGTTTGGCGCCGAAAGGCAGCAGCCACCCGGTGCGGTTGGGTGCGTAGCCACCCGTGACGATGAGGCCGACGCCGCCGCGGGCACGCTCGGCGTAGAACTCGGCCAGGCGCGCGGTGTTCTTCGCGCGGTCCTCGAGACCGGTGTGCATCGACCCCATGATCACGCGGTTCTCCAACGTCGTGAAGCCGAGGTCCAGGGGTTCGAACAGGTGCGGGAACTGTGAAGACATACCAGGCCTTTCGGGCGGGTCAAGGCTGTTCGGAGTCCGCTTCGGCGGCCAGGGCGGCGAGCACCTCGTCGCACCAGTCGACGAACCCCTCCTCGACGCGGATACCGCCGCGCAGAACGAGGTACTGATGCAGGGCGCGGCCCGTGCGGCGACGGGACTCGGGGAAGTCGTGGTCGGCGATGCTGCGGTACAGGTCCAGGCGGGCGACATGCTCGTCGCGGTGCCGGCGCACCTCGGCGAGCAGAGAGCCCGTGTCCCCGTACGAGGCGCCGCGGATCTTCACGGCGAGTTCGTTGCGCAGGTGTCCCGGTTCGGTGGGCTCGGCGATCCAGCGGGCCAGTTCGGCCCGTCCGGCAGTCGAGACGCGGTACACCTTCTTGTCGGGGCGACTGTCCTGTGCGATCGATTCGCCCGTGACCCATCCGGCGTCGTCCATCCGCTTGAGTACGCGGTAGATCTGCTGGTGGGTGGCACTCCAGAAGAAGCCGATCGACTTGTCGAACCGGCGCGCGAGTTCGTACCCGGAGCCGGCTTGCTCGCTGAGGGACACGAGGATCGCGTGTTCGAGTGCCACGCGTCCATTGTTTATGCAACGAGGTGAATATGCAATCAGACGTATAAACAGAACGGGTGTCCCGGAACGTTCCGGGACACCCGTTCTCCTCGCGGACGTGTCAGACGAGGTCCTCGCCGGAGCGGCGGGCCGCGACCCACTCGCGAACGGCGCCGCGGGTGATCACGAAGAGCGTGGCGGCCACGAGGACCGGCCAGATCAGGACGTACGCGGTCAGGACTACCGCATTCATGGAAGTTCTCCTCGGGTCGGTGAAAGGTGGGTCAGCTCCGCGCGGGCGTCTCGTCCAGCGTGGGGCGGTCGTCGTCGGCGACGCCCTGCCTGTCGAAGTCGCCGACGCGTTGCTCGATCGTCGCGAAGTCGAACGAATCGGGGTTGCGCACCGACATCGCGAAGCAGACCACGGTGCTCACGGCGTAGGCGACGAGCGAGCCGCTGAGGGTCGCGTAGTCGTGCAGGAACCCGATTCCGATCGGCGCGGTGACCACGATCGCGGTCACGCCGACGATCTTGGCCACCCGCAGCCCGAAGAATCCGAAGGTCATCAGGCCGGCGACGACACCGACACCGATGACGGACGCGATGTCGATGAGGAACCCGGACACGCCGTCGGTGGGCAGCCAGCCGAACCGCACCGGCAGGAAGGCGGCGACGGCGGCGATCGTGGCCACGGTGAACGCCTTGTTGGAGACCTTGTTCCAGTAGAAGCTCGCGATGACCGGGAACACCAGCGCGCCCCAGAGCGCGCCGACGAACACGAGCAGGTCCAGGATGTTGAGCCGCATGCTGGCGAACGCGACGGCCAGTGCGGTCGCGACGATCATGGTCGCTCGGCCGACGAGCAGCATCCGGCGCGGATCGGCCTCGGCCCGGCCGGCGACCGTGTGGCCGTAGCCGTCGGTCATCACGATGGAGGACAGTGCCGCCAGGTCGGAGTCGGCGGTGGACGACAGCGCGCCGAGGATGAGCAGGAAGAACACTGCGACGAGGATCGCGGGCAGGTAGGTGCCGGCCATCTGCGGGATGAGGTTGTTCACGTCACCGTCGAGCGGATCGATGCCGAGGTAGAGCGCGAGTACGCCGAACATGCCGATCCCGATCACCGTCGAGCCGTAGCCGACGGCGGCGGTGACGAACGTCGGCTTGATGAGGTCCTCGCGGACCGCGAACAGCCGTTGGGCGATCGTCTGATTGCCGATGGCGTAGGCGAGAACGGCGGCGATATAGGGGGCGCCCTGGTTGAAGAAGGCCTCGCTGGAGAAGAAGTTGCCCTGGGCCGGGGTCAGATTCGCGGCGCCCGTCTCGAAGGCGGCCGGGAACCCGGCGGCGAAGAACACGATGGGGATGAGCACGACGACGGCGCCGAGCATGCCCAGCAGCTGGATCACGTCGGTCAGCACGGACGCGCGGAAGCCGGACCACAGCGTGTACAGCAGCACACCGCCCGCGATGATGAGCACGCCCTGGATGAAGTTGAGCGGCGACAGCAGCGAGATCAGCACGCCGCCCGCAATGAAGTTCGACATCAGGCTGATGAGGCTGCCGACGACGTTGGAGCCGGCCAGCATGAGCTGACTGGAGCGTCCGTGACGGGCGTACATGATCTCGGCGAGGGTGTGTGCCCGCGGCGCCAGCTTCCGGATCCGCCGACCGAACGGGTAGATGAACAGGATCATCAGCGCGCCCCACAGCCCGTAGTGGATGGGGCCGGAGATCCCGTAGGTGTACCCCGAGGTCGCCGACGCGTACATCGACGACGCCCAGATCCAGGTGGCCGTCATGCTGGCGGCGGAGATGCCGAAACCGACCTGGTTTCCGGCGGTCATGAAGTTGTCGGCGTTCTCGTTCTTCCTGCCGATACGGAGGGATATGAGAAATGTTCCTCCGTAGAAGAACACCAGTAGCAGGACTATCGCCACGGCACTGAATTGGACGAGTTCGGGAACGTCCATTCGTTACCTCCTTGACACTTATTCGCGCAAAAACGGGTCGCGAAATATCGATGCGAGCCGGCGGCGTCGAGGGGTGCCGTGTGCCGCTCGTCGGCGGTGCGCACAGTGCCGTACCGGTCCCGCGTCGTGGCGGGGGCCCGCAACTCTTCGAGCGCGAAAGCTGTTCGGTCCGAGCGGGTCATGTCCCTCGACGCGGCTCGTGGACCGACGGGGCCGAGACGGCGCACGACGCCCGTCGGCGCAGGAGTTGCCTACGTCGACGGGCGTGTGGATGCACACGAAATGCGGGTATACGCAGGTCGCGCACGAGGGTCGACGTGTTCCGGATCGGTGGTCCGCGCGGTTTGTGCGCAGAATCGTCGACGCATTCCCATCAGTCGCCGAGAAGTGTAACACGGACAAAATTGTCCGACCGATATCCTGCCGCGAAATTGAATGCGTCCGAGAAATTTGATAGAAGGGTGGATTTAGTTTTCGTGGGCGCATTCTCGGCGCCGTCCCGGCCGGCCCCGCGGACGCCGCGCCACGGACGCGCACGTCACCCTGCGGATCCCGTCCGACTACGTAGGCTCACCGCCATGAGTGCGGAAGTGGTTGGGGAGGCGGGCATCGGGCAGGCCGCGTCCCGTCGTCAGGTCGCGGCGTGGGGACTCTGGGATTGGGGCAGTGCGGCTTTCAACGCCGTCATCGTCACGTTCGTCTTCTCGGTGTATCTCACCGACGCCGTCGGCGACGACCTACCCGGATCGGTCTCGGCGAGCACGTGGCTGGGTTGGTCGCTCGGAATCGCGGGCTTCTTCATCGCGGTGCTGGCCCCGGTGAGCGGGCAACGTTTCGACGCGACGGGACGTCGTAAGCGCTCGCTCGCGGTGCTCACCTTCCTCACCGTCGCGGCGATGGCGGGCATGTTCTTCGTCGTCGACGACTACCACTACCTGTGGCTCGGCCTCGTGCTGCTCGGATTCGGATCGGTGATCTTCGAACTCGCGGGCGTGCCGTACAACGCGATGATGCGGCAGGTCTCGACGCCGGAGAACATCGGCCGGGTCTCCGGGTTCGGCTGGGCGATGGGCTACTTCGGTGGCATCGTGCTGCTGCTGGTGTGCTACTTCGGGTTCATCGCCGGAGACGGTGACAGCCGCGGACTCCTGGGCCTGAGCACCGACGGCGGCCTGAACATCCGATTGGTCGCGCTGCTGGCGGCGGTGTGGTTCGCGGTGTTCGCCCTGCCCGTGCTCTTCTCGGTCCCCGAACTGCCGCGCACCGCAGCCGACCCGGGTGCCGCGAAGGCCGGCTTCGTCGAGTCGTATCGCGTGCTGTGGCGGGATCTCCGGGAATTGTGGGCCACCGACCGTCGGACCGTCTGGTTCCTGATCGCGAGTGCTCTGTTCCGAGACGGGCTGGCCGGGGTCTTCACGTTCGGTGCCGTGCTCGCGGTCAACGTGTACGGCATGGCGTCGGACAGCGTGCTGCTGTTCGGTGTCGCCGCCAACGTCGTGGCCGCACTCGGCGCGATCGTCGCGGGGCGCCTCGACGACCGCGTCGGCCCGAAGTCCGTCATCGTCGCGTCGCTGATCTCGATGATCGTGGTCGGGGTCGTGCTGATCGGTGTCTCGGGGACGCTGCTCTTCTGGGTCTTCGGACTGTTGTTGTGTCTGTTCGTCGGACCCGCACAGTCGTCGGCGCGCACGTTCCTCGCCCGGATCACCCCGCCCGGCAGGGAGGGGCAGCTGTTCGGTCTGTACGCCACGACGGGCCGGGCGGTGTCGTTCCTCGCGCCGACGCTGTTCGGATTCTTCGCGTGGTGGTTCGGTGCGGACCGGGCCGGCATCGTCGGGCTAATGGTCGTACTGGGCATCGGACTGGCCGCGCTGCTCGCGGTGCGGCCGCCGGAGCGGGACGCCGCCGAGCAGCTACCGGCATGACGACCGAATGTCACACGCGCCCAGTCCGACTGAACGTGTGTGACATTCGGCCACAGCAGGGTCAGTCCTTGAAGTACACCAGCTGGTGGGTGGTGGCGAGCAGGGCGCCGTCGCGTCCCCAGATCTCGCCGGACTGGTCGAAGTAGCCCTTCCCGAACCGCTGGGCGCGGGCGGTGGCGAGGACCGCGTCGTCGGCCTGGGCCGCCAGCAGCGTCGCGTCGGCGTGGAAGTACACCGTGAGCGAGACGGTGCCGGCCGGCAGGTAGCGGCCCAGCCGGAGGAACGCGCGCGGATAGAACACGTCGCACAGCGAGGTCAGCGCAGGGAAGTCGAGCGGTCGCGGCGGATTGTCGCGAACCCACATCGTGGTCGTCGAATCCGGTTGGGCACCGGCCTCGGGATCGGGGATCTCACCGGCGACGAACCGCATCTCGTAGTTCCGAGCCCACGCGATGAACTCGGGGAAGCCCTGAACGGCGACGTCGCCGACCGGCGGTGCCGTGGGCGCCTCGATCTCGGTCGACGCCCAGGTGTCGCGTCGGACGCCGAACACCGCGGTGGCCGTCGTCGTGACGACGCCGTCCTGTGCGAGTTCGATACTCCAGTGCTGGGTCGACCGGTTGGTGCGGGTGGGACGCGCCGCGACCTCGAACGCGCCGTCGGCGATCGGGCCCGCGAAGTTCACGGTGAGCGAGAGCGGATCGCCGAGACGCTCGGGATGCTGCAGGACCGCGCGCAGCAGCGTCGCGGCGGTGATGCCACCGAACGGGCCCACCATGTTCGCGTACGCCGGGGAGGTGTGGCCCAGACTGACGCCGGGTGCGCCCAACTCGGGAGAGAGTTCGACGGCGGCGTCGAAGGGGTGCGGGGGTGCGACGATCTGGGTCACGACAACTCCTGACGGGTGACGATCGGGTTCTAAGTATGACAACATACATAGAACCGAGCGGCAACCGTGCGAGGGCGGAAAGGGCGAGGACATGGCGAGGCGGCAGGACCCCGGAAGCGGCCCGCGCGCTGCGATGATCGACAGCGCTGTCGCGTTGATCCGCGAGCAGGGGGTGGCGGCGACGTCGTTCGCCGACGTCCTCGCGCACAGCGGTGCGCCCCGCGGCTCGATCTACCACCACTTCCCCGACGGCAAGTCGCAACTCGTCGAGGAGGCCACCCGCTCCGCCGCCGCCTACCTGGGCCGCGGAGTGGCTCGGGTGCTCGAAACGGGTGACACCGTCTCCGCGCTGCGGGCACTCGTCGATCTGTGGCGCCGCGGCCTCGAGGCCACCGACTACCAGGCCGGATGCCCCATCGTCGCCGCGGCCCTCGGCACCGAGCGCGGTGCGCGCGAGGTCGCCGCGGTGACCTTCACCGAGTGGTGCGATCTCATCTCCGCGAGTCTCGTCGACGACGGAGTCGCGCCGGACCGGTCGGCGTCGCTGTCGGTACTGGTGGTCAGCGGACTCGAGGGTGCGCTCGTGATGGCCCAGGCCCAGGGCACCTCCGCGCCGCTCGACGCGGTCGTCGACGAACTCGAGGTGCTGCTGCGCGCGTGAGGCCGGCTCAGGCCTGCGCCACGCGGGCGAGGATCGCGTCGGCCAGCACGTCCGGATGCTCTTCCGGAATCCAGTGGCTCGCGCCGTCGAGGACGACGAAACGGTAGGGCGCATCGACGAATTCGGCACACCGCTTCGCCCCGGCCGGCCCGAGCGCGGGATCGGCGGTGCTCCACACGTAGGTGGTCGGCACCCGCACCGGCGAGAGATCACCGAACTCGCGGGACATCGCGCGGTACCAGTTCATCGCGGCGGTGAGGGCGCCGGGCTCCGACAGCAGACGTACGTGCTCCTCGACCAGTTCGGGGTCGTTGCCGTCACCGAACATCGCCCGCAGACGGCGCGAGTCGTCCTCGAGGAGAACGCTTTCCGCCTTCCCTTCCTGGCGCAGCAGCCCGATGTACCCGGACCGACGCTGCTGATCGGCGTCCTCACGCAGCGCCCACCCGAAGGCCGCCGGGTGGGGGACGGAGACGGCGGTGAGGCTACGGATGCGGTCCGCGTGGGTGCCCGCGACCTGCCACGCGACCGCGGCGCCCCAGTCGTGGCCCACGAGGTGCGCCGACTCGAGACTGTAGGCGTCGAGCAGGCCGACGACGTCGCCGACGAGGTGGTCGGAGCGGTAGTCCTCGACGCGCTGCGGGCGGGCGTCGGGGGAGTAGCCGCGCTGGTTCGGGGCGATCACCCGCAGGCCCGCGGCCACCAGGCGCGGGGTGACCGGGCGCCACGACGCCGAACTCTCCGGGAAGCCGTGCAGCAGGACGATCGGAGTTCCGTCGTCGGGGCCCGCGACGGTGACGTCGAAGGTCAGTTCGCCCACGCGAACTCGATCTGTCCGTGAGTCGTCGGTCATTGCGCCACGGTAGCGGAATCGTTACCGGTGCGTGGGTTTCCAGCCGCCGATGCCGATCACGACCAGGCGCAGTTGTTTCTCGGCGCGGGCGATCACCGCCCGTTCGTCGGCCGATCCGGGGCGATCGACCTCGAGCAGGTCGACGACGGCGGCGAGCATCGCCTGCACGATCAGATCCGCGGCCATCTCGAGATCCTCGATGTCCCAGTCGCCCAGCGCCGGCATGCGCCCGAGGTCGATGGTGAGTTCGCTGACGAACAGCCGCAGCTCCGTGGCGATCGCGCGCCGGACCTCCGGCACGCCCCCGTAGCGTTCACGGGCGACGAACCGGAACTCGGCCTCGTGGGCGCGCACCTGGCGCACCAGGATGTCGAGGGAGTCGCGGGCGTTCTTCGCGCTCGGGGTCCGCCGGGCATCGCGCAGCATCCGGCGCAGCACGCGCATACTGTCCTCGGCCAGGGCCACGCCGAGATCGTCCATCGAAGCGAAGTGCCGATAGAAGGCCGTGGGAACGATTCCTGCCGCGCGCGCCACCTCGCGCAGGCTCACGCTCGCGAAACTGCGGTCCGCATGGAGTTCGAGAGCCCGGTCCAGCAGGGCCTGACGCGTGCGCTCCTTGCGCTGCGCGCGCGTCTCCACCGGTTCGGTCACGTCGTCGAGTCTAGGCAGCGCATCCCGCGGCCCGGACGATCGTCGAGGTGACCGGCATCACGTTTCCCCGGGATTGACAGGTAGGGGGTAATCGCGTTCACACTAATCAGTGTACGAGTGTGCACTGAAAATCTCTCGTGAGGAGATGATCATGACGACGAGTTCCCCTGGGCGGTCGCCGGCGCGGCCGTTCCTGTCGCTGTTCGAGGCGCTGGCCACCCCGCACGCGGTGGACCGCTATCTCGAACTTCTCGATCCGATGGCGACCGCCCGCGAGATGCGCGCCCGGGTCGTGCGGGTCGACCGCCCCACGCCGGATTCCGTGGTGATCGAGCTGCGCCCCACCCGGCACTGGCAAGGATGCCGCGCGGGACAGTTCGTCCAGGTGGGCGTCGTGATCGACGGTGTGCGACACACGCGGTGCTACTCGCCGACCGACGCCGAGTGCGGCTCGCGCGACTCGATCAGGCTGATCGTTCGGGCGCACCGCGACGGGCTCGTCTCGCAGTATCTGGTCCGGGAGGCGAGTGTGGGCATGGTCGTCGACCTGTCCACGGCAGCAGGCGAATTCATGCTGCCTGCCCGGCGGCCGGAGCAGGTCGTCCTCGTCAGTGGTGGCAGCGGCATCACCCCGGTGCTGTCGATGCTGCGCACGCTCGTCGGCGAGGGCTTCGCCGGGTCTGTCGCGTTCCTGCACTACACGCGCACGCTCGACGACGTTCCGGTCCTCGGTGAGCTGCGGGCGATCGACGAGGCGCACGACAACGTGGCTGTCCGCGTCGTCGAGACATCGGTCGACGGGCGGTTGCGGCGCGAGCACCTCGACGCCGTGGCGCCATGGTTCGGGCCGGAATCGGAGGTGTTCGTGTGCGGCCCGGACACGCTCTCGGCGTCGGTCCAAGAGATGCTCGAGTCCGAAGGTTTCGGTGAACAGATGCACACCGAACGGTTTCGGATCGACCCGCCGGCGCCCGCAGGGCCCGTGGGCGGTGTCGTGTCGTACGCGCGCAGCGGCGTCACCTCCGCGAACACCGGCGCCAGCCTGCTCGAGCAGGCCGAGGCCGCGGGCCTGCAACCCGAGCACGGCTGCCGGATGGGGATCTGCTTCTCGTGCACCGCGGTCAAACGGTCCGGGCGCACTCGCAACCTTCGTACCGGAGATACCCACGACGACCCGGACCAGCCCATCCAACTGTGCATCTCGGCACCGGTCGGCGACGTCGAGATCGACGTCTGACCCCACCGGTCACCACGATCAGAGGAGAATCCCATGTTCGGACTGAGCGTTCCCGGGTTCCTGGCCCTGCCCGGTTTTCTGAAATTCGGTGGTCGCGACCCCGAGCCCGAGGTCACGGTCATCGGTTACGACGAGGTCGAGGCGCTCGGCCGGGAACTCGATGCGCTTCGCGACGAGGTCGTCGCCGATCTCGGTGCCGCCGATCGCGAGTACATCTACCGGATCATCAAGGCGCAGCGCGGTTTCGAGGTGGCCGGCCGCGGGCTCATGTATCTGGGCTTCCTGCCGCCGTTCTGGCTGGCGGGCGTGGGGGCGCTGTCGATCTCGAAGATCCTGGACAACATGGAGATCGGGCACAACGTCATGCACGGCCAGTACGACTGGATGCGTGAGCCCGGCCTGAACTCGCGGGTGTTCGAGTGGGACACCGTGTGCCCCGCGGACCAGTGGAAGCACTCGCACAACTACCTGCACCACACCTACACCAACATCGTCGGGCGCGACCGGGACATCGGCTACGGCATCCTGCGGATGGACGAGGCTCAGCGCTGGAACCCCTATTACCTGGGGAATCCGCTGTATGCGACTGCGCTGATGTTCCTGTTCGAGTGGGGTGTGATGCTGCACGACCTCGAGGCGGAGAACGTGATCCAGGGCAAGCGGAGGTGGTCGGACGTCAAACCGCTGGTGCAGGGGTGGTGGCGCAAGGCCGGACGCCAGGTGCTCAAGGACTACGTGTTGTTCCCGGCGCTCACCGGACCGCTGTTCGTCTCGACGCTCCTCGGAAACGCGACCGCGAACGTGGTCCGCAACGTGTGGGCGTACTCGATCATCTTCTGCGGCCACTTCCCTTCGGGGGTGCAGAGTTTCAGCGAAGAAGAGACGGCCGACGAGACCCGCGGCCAGTGGTACCTGCGGCAGATGCTCGGCAGCGCCAACATCACCGGCAGCCCGCTGTTCCACATCATGTCCGGCAATCTGTCGCACCAGATCGAGCATCACCTGTTCCCGGACATCCCGGCACACCGCTACCCGGAGATGGCGCCGCGCGTGCGGGAGCTGTGCGAACGCTACGACCTGCCGTACAACACCGGCGGATTCTTTCGTCAGATCGGGACCGTGTGGGCCAAGATCTTCCGATTTGCGCTCCCGCCGTCGCTCATCGGCCGGGCTCCCGTGCGTGGTGTTATCGTCGAGCGTCGGAAGACCGCTGCATGAGAGGCACGTCGAACATGGTGGGGAAGTTCGAGCGAGGCAAGGACACGGTGCAGGAACTCACGGAGTCCGCGGCCACACACGTCGGCGCGATCGCGGTGATCATCGCCGGGGCCGTCCGGGACGTCACGCGGGAAGTGGGGGAGTGGATCACCGACGGCATCGAGATGCGCGAGGCCGCGCGGAAGGCCCGCGAGGACGGCGAGCCGTCGGAACACGACGAGAGCTGAACCGGGACAGAGAAATCGGGCCCGGCACCTGTGACAGGTGCCGGGCCCGATCCCGTGTGTGGGTCCGTCAGATGACGCCCATGGCGAACATTCCGTCGGCAACCTTCACGAAGCCGGCGATGTTGGCGCCCAGGACGTAGTCGCCCGGCTTGCCGTACTCCTCGGCGGTCGTGGAGCACCGCTCGTGGATGCCGCGCATGATCTTCGACAGGCGCTCGTCCGTGTAGTCGAAGCTCCAGGAATCGCGCGAGGCGTTCTGCTGCATCTCCAGAGCGGAGGTGGCGACGCCACCGGCGTTGGCGGCCTTGCCGGGCGCGAAGGCGATGCCGGCCTCGCGGAACACCGCGATGCCGCCCGGGGTGGTGGGCATGTTGGCACCCTCGGCGACGGCCTTGACGCCGTTGTTCACCAGCGACTTCGCGGCGACGTCGTCCAGCTCGTTCTGCGTGGCGCACGGGAGCGCGATGTCACACGGCACGTTCCAGATGTTGCCACCGGGGAAGTACTGGGCGTCGGGACGCTCGTCGACGTACTCGGAGATGCGGCCGCGACGGACCTCCTTGATCTCCTTGAGCAGCTCGAGGTCGATGCCGTTGTTGTCGACGATGTAGCCGGAGGAATCGGAGCACGCGATGGAGGTGCCGCCGAGCTGGTGGATCTTCTCCATGGCGTAGATGGCGACGTTGCCCGAACCGGAGACGACGGCCTTCTTGCCCTCGATGGAGTCGCCCTTGGCGGCCATCATCTCGGCGACGAAGTAGGCGGCACCGTAGCCGGTGGCCTCCTTGCGGACCATCGAACCGCCCCAGGTGAGGCCCTTGCCGGTGAGAACGCCCGACTCGTACGAGTTGTTGAGGCGCTTGTACTGGCCGAACAGGTAGCCGATCTCGCGGCCGCCGACGCCGATGTCACCGGCCGGGACGTCGGTGTACTCACCGATGTGGCGCTGCAGCTCGGTCATGAACGACTGGCAGAAACGCATGATCTCGGACTCGGACTTGCCCTTGGGGTCGAAGTCCGAGCCGCCCTTGCCGCCACCGATGGGCAGGCCCGTGAGGGAGTTCTTGAAGATCTGCTCGAAGCCGAGGAACTTCACGATGCCGAGGTTGACGCTCGGGTGGAAGCGCAGGCCGCCCTTGTAGGGGCCGAGGACGCTGTTGTACTGCACGCGGAAACCACGGTTGACGTGGATGTTGCCGTTGTCGTCCTGCCACGGCACGCGGAAGATGATCTGCCGCTCAGGCTCGCAGAGACGCTCGATCAGGGCGCCGTCGGCGTAGTTGGGGTGCCGATCGAGAACCACGGTGAGCGACTCGAAGACCTCGGCGACCGCCTGGTGGAACTCCGGCTCGCCAGCATTGCGAAGGAGTACCTGCTTGTAGATCTCCTCGACGCGGTCGCGTACAGACAACATTCACCTACCTGATTCCGTGAGAACTTATTAATCTTTCCGTTACACGATAGTCCGCGAGGGTGCACGACTTCGACGGTTACCTGCGGAAAGTGAGATTAGCCACGTGTGAACATCGTGTTACGTGGTTGCGAAGATTGCTAGGCGCCTCCAGGTCGGGGCCGCTCGCGGCGATCGTCGGGGCCCGCGTTCGCGAGGTCGGCGGAGTCCCTGTTTTCCCAGCAGTCACACAGGAAACGCCGTGATCGGGGCATTTCCGTGGTTTGATCGGGGATCGACGAACGTATTCGGGGGAATCGGCGGTCGGGCCTGCTTCGGGTTGTCTCCCTCGACCTGTTGAAGGGGACAAAGGTCTGTGAGAGAAGCGAATCGAAGGTGGGCCGCAGCCCTGTCGGCGGCCGCGGTCACCGCGGGTCTGTCGGTCGCGATGGCGACGCCCGCTGCAGCCGTCGGTGGCCCCTGCGGTCAGGGCGGCGGCAGCCTGGGCAGTCTCGGAAGTTCCGGCCTGACAGGAAGCCTCATGGGTAGCCTGGGCGCCGGCAGTCTCGGCAGCGCGACGGGATCGCTGGCGAACTCGCTGCCGTGGATCACCGGTGCGCCCAACGGCGCCCTGCCGGTGTTGTCCGGCAAGACCAAGGCGCTCGAGATGGTCACGGGACCGGGTAGCCCCAACGACACGATCGACCGCTTCAGCGTCGCCGGCACCGACCTCGGGATCATGTGGGACAACGGGGCCGGCCAGGTGCTGATGGCCTTCGGTGACACCGTCGGCGATTGCGGCATCGACGGCGACCAGTGGCGCAGCAACGTGCTGTTCCGCAGCAATGACGCCAACCTGGCCGACGGCATGCGCATCGACAGTTCTCCGCTCGACACCCCTGGCGGGAACTTCTCGCGACAGGTCATCAAGGGTTTGCTGAATCTGCCTCCGGGAACGATGCCGGAGTTCACGGTGATCCCGACCGGCGGCGTCGCGGTCGACGGCGTGCAGTACGTGCGTTGGATGTCGGTCCGTTCGTGGGACGTGCCGGGAGAGTGGACCACCAACTACTCGGGCCTGGCCTTCTCCACCGACAACGGTGAGAACTGGACCACGGATCCGGCCACCGTCCGCCTCAACCGCGAGGGCGTGCTGGACGGTCTCGACCTGCCCGGCGTCCCGAATCTGGCGACCAGCAACAAGAACTGGCAGATGAGTGCGTTCGTGCCGGATCGGGGCGACGGCTACGTCTACGAGTTCGGAACGCCCTCCGGTCGATCCGGGGAGGCGCGCCTCGCCCGTGTACCGAAGGCGGACATTCGTAACCTCAGCGCTTACGAGTACCGAGCCGGTTCGGGGTGGAGCCAGGACATCGCCGACGCCGTTCCGGTGATCCGCGGCAACGTCAGCGAACTGTCGGTGCAATGGAATCCGTACCTGGGCAAGTACGTCGCGATGTACACCGACATGGGCGGTCTGAAGATCCGGCAGTCGTCGGACCTGATCAACTGGAGTGGCACGCAGACGTTGATCGGCTCGACTGCGTTGCCGTCGCTGTACGGCGGTTTCATGCATCCGTGGACGAACAAGAACGGCACCGACAAGAATCTCTACTTCGTGCTGACCACGTGGGATCGCTACAACGTGATCTACATGAAGACCGACCTGAGCGGCATGCGGGTGGCATCCACCGACACGTTCGACCGGCCGGACCCGGCGAAAACCGGCGAACAGAGGCTCGAGGGCTTCCAGACGCCCGAGGGCTTCGTCGCGCCCGACGAAGTCGAGTGATCGATCGCGGTTCGTAGCAATCGGCCCGTCCCCGGTAACCCGGGGGCGGGTCGTTCGCGATTAGCAACCGAAACCTTTCGGGGGTGCTAGGTTTCGGTCAGTCGGGGGTTCTGGTGGAACAGCCGAGGGGGATCGTCATGCGCGCCATTTTCGCCGCGGTCGTTGCGCTTGCCTTGTGTGCCGTCGCCCTGCCGGTAGCAACTGCGGAAGGCGCCGGGACCACCCCGCTACCCGTGCCGCACAACTTCTTCGACGGGATCGGGCTCGAGACGGCGAATCCGGGTGGTTCGATTCCGGGTTCCAACGATTGGACCTGTAAGCCGACCGTGGCCCACCCGAATCCGGTGATCCTCGTTCACGGCACCGGCGCGAATCGGCAAACCAACTGGGCCACATACGTTCCGCTGCTGAAGAACGAGGGCTACTGCGTTTTCGCGCCCACGTACGGCACGCGGCCGGGCGCGACATGGCCGATGAGCGCCTTCGGCGCACTCACTCCGCTGGAGCAGAGCGCGGAGGAGTTGGCGGTCTTCGTGGACGAGGTGCTCGCGGCCACCGGCGCGAGCAAGGTCGACGTCGTCGGTCACTCGCAGGGCACGCTGATGTCGAACTACTACGTGAAGTTCCTCGGGGGCGCGGCGAAGGTGGACAAATATGTGTCACTGCCCCGCTGTGGGGTGGGGCCGGCTCCTTCGGCGCCGGTGAGATCACGGCCCTCGTGAAGCAGTTCGGACTGAAGCCGTTGCAGGAGCAGACGTTCGGCCAACTGTGCGCGTCGTGCCTGGACATGGCCCCGGGCGCCGATTTCGTCGAGAAGATGAACGAGGGCGGCAGTCCGTATGCGCCCGGAGTCGCGTACACGAACATCGCCACCCGATACGACGAACTCGTCGTGCCGTACACCAGCGGTCTGGTCCCCGGCCCCGACGCGACCAACATCGTCGTCCAGGACCAGTGCCCGCAGGACTACTCGGAGCATGCGGCGCTGGCGGCATCGCCGGTCGCGGCCGGTCATGTGCTCAACGCTCTCGATCCGCAGCACCCGCATCCGGTGCCGTGCATGTTGATCTCGCCGTTCACCGGCTCGCCGATCGGGTAGCACTTTTGTGGTGCCCCCGGCAGGAATCGAACCTGCGACCTAGAGATTAGAAGGCTCTTGCTCTATCCAACTGAGCTACGGAGGCGCGGCCAAGAGCATACCTGCTGAATCGGGGTGATTCGCGCATCCGGGGTCAGCTCCAGAGTGTGACGTGCACCTTGGGTTTGAAGTGGGTGACGTCGACGCCGGAGCCGCGGATCATCGCCTGGATGCAGCGCGGTGTGCTGACGAAGTGCAGCAGTTCGGTGGCGGCGGGCTGGAGGTGCTGGTGATGCAGCGTGGTCGCACACCATTCGCCGGCCGCACGCAGTTCCGGGCCCTCCACGAGGCCGAGCGAGCCGGCCGACAGTTCGTCGTCGATCGCGAAGCCTAGGCCGAGCGTCAGCGCCGAGGACCGGCGGACCGCCTCGACCGCGGCGGCGTCGCTCTGGAAGATCCGTTGCCGCTCGTGGGGGATGTCGAGCGCGCGGAGCATGTGCCGCATGACGCCGTCGCCGCCGGCCGCGGACGGCCCCAGGAACCACTGCTGCTCGCGCAGCTGCCGTAGTGACGGCCGGGTACGCGCCAGCGGGTGCTCGGGAGCGCACACCGTCAGCACCTCGTACTGCAGGAACGGGTGCACGCACAGCGGCTGCCGCTCACCGAGGGTCCGCGGCCCCAGCGCGACGTCGACGGCTCGCGAGGAGATCAGATTCGCGAACTGCCGGACGGGGTGGACGCTCAACTCGACCGACAGATCCTTCGCGCGCCCGGCGAACAGGTCGATCAGCCCGGGGGCGGCGTGTTCGGAGAACAGCGGTGACGCCGCGATCCGTAGGAGGCGTCGCCCGTTGCCGGCCTGGCTCACCTCGAGCGCCGTCTGCTGCTGCAGTCCGAGGATCTCGACGGCCCGGCTCGCGAGACGCAGCCCGCCGGGGGTGAAAGCGAGCCCGGACGGCCGGCGAGAGTACAGGGGGTCGTCGAGTTCCTTGCGGAGCTGGGCGATATGCATGGAGACACCCGAATCGGTCATGCCCAATTCACGCGCTGCCGCTCGAACCGATCCGAGCCGCACCACCGCGGAATAGGCTCGCAGTTGAGCGGGTGTCACGCCCTCGAGGGTACGGGCCGAGAAAGATCGACATCTGCGAATGGACCGGCCTCACCTGCGGCGACGGCCGGGGCTGGAGGCTGATGCCATGCGCGACGTCTTGTCCGATCTGCTCGCTATCTGGCGCGCGGACGAGACGGCCGGACTCGCCACCGTCGTCGCCACTTTCCACTCCGCACCCCGCGCCCCGGGGGCCGCGATGGTGGTCGCCCCCGACGGCCGCGTGGCCGGGTCGGTCTCCGGTGGGTGCGTCGAGGGCGCGGTGTACGACCTCGCGTCCGAGGTGGTGCGATCGGGGGTCCCGGCGCTCGAACGGTACGGCGTCAGCGACGACGACGCGTTCGCGGTCGGGCTCACGTGCGGCGGCATCCTGGACGTGTTCGTCGAACCGGTCTCGCGCTCCACGTTCCCCGCGCTGGGCGACGTCGCCGCCGACATCGAGGCGCGTCGGCCGGTGGCGGTGGCGACGGTCGTCGACGATGTGGCCGGCCGCATCGGACACCATCTCGTGATTCGGTCCGACCACGCGGCCGGGACGCTCGGATCCGATCGGCTCGATGCTGCGGTCGCGGACGACGGCCGCGGCCTGCTCGCTGCGGGCCGGACCGCGGTGCTCGGGTACGGGCCGGACGGCCAGCGCCGCGGTGAGGGCCTGGCGGTGTTCGTCGCGAGCTACGCCCCGCCGCCGCGGATGCTGGTGTTCGGCGCGATCGACTTCGCGGCCGCGGTGGCCCGCCAGGGCGCCTTCCTCGGCTACCGGGTGACGGTGTGCGACGCGCGCGAGGTGTTCGCGACCGCCTCGCGCTTCCCGACCGCCGACGAGGTGGTGGTCGACTGGCCGCACCGCTACCTCACCGCTCAGGCCGAAGCAGGAGGGATCGACGGCCGCACCGTGATCTGCGTGCTCACCCACGACCCCAAGTTCGACGTTCCCTTGCTCGCGGTCGCGCTCCGGTTGCCGGACGTCGGGTACGTGGGGGCGATGGGATCGCAGCGCACCCACCTCGATCGCCTGGACCGGCTGCGCGAGGCCGGGCTCACGGAGACGGAGCTGTCCCGCCTGGCGAGCCCGATCGGGTTGGACCTCGGGGCCCGCACACCGGAGGAGACGGCGGTGTCCATCGCCGCGGAGATCATCGCGCGGCGCTGGGGCGGGGGCGGGCTGCCGCTACGTGACCTGCACGGACGCATCCACCACGAGCAAACCGGATGATCGGGGCGGCCGTGTCGGGGTGGAGATCAAGGATTCGCTGAATCGCGCTTGACGCCTCGCCCGACCGGGCACACGCTGGAAGGTGTCCGGGCTGTGAGGAGTGCCACATGCAGGTTCCGGGACTGTTCGAATACGAGCGCGCCACCGACGTCGAGAATGCGATCGCGCTGCTGGATCGGCTGGGTGACGAGGCGCGGATCGTCGCGGGTGGCCACAGTCTGCTGCCGATGATGAAACTGCGACTGGCGAACCCCGAGTACCTCATCGACATCAACGATCTCGCCGACGAACTCGGTGGCATCACCGTCGAGGCGGACGCGGTGCGGATCGGCGCGATGGTCCGGCATCGGCAGATCCTCGAGTCCGACGATCTGGCCCGGTTGCTGCCGATCTTCCGGGACGCCGAGCGGGTCATCGCGGACCCGGTGGTGCGGAACCGCGGCACGATCGGCGGGTCGCTGTGCCAGGCCGATCCGGCCGAGGACCTCACGACGGTGTGCACGGTGGTGGGCGCCGTCTGCGTGATCCGGGGACCGACCGGGGTGCGGGAGGTGCCGATGGACGAGTTCCTCGTCGGTCCGTACGAAACCGCGGTGCGGGGCAACGAGATCCTCACCGAGGTGTGGATTCCCCGGGTGCCGTCGGGATCGAGTGCGTACACGAAAGTGGAACGACGCGTAGGGGACTGGGCGATCGCGGCCGCGGGAGCCGCGGTCCGGTTGGACGGTGACCGGATCGGTGCGGCGCGCCTCGGGCTCACCGCGGTGGTTCCGGCCGCCGACCGGCTGGCCGACATCGGTGACGCGCTGCGCGGGCAGCCCGCCGACGAGGAGAACTTCCGGCGAGCGGGCGAACTGGCCGGGCAGGCCTGCGAACCCGTGACCGACTCGCGCGGCACCGCCGCCTACAAGCGGCATCTCGCCGAGGAACTGACCGTCCGATCGCTGCGGACCGCCGTCGACCGGGCACGGACCGGACGGACGGAGTCGTGACATGCAGGTGACGATCACGGTCAACGGCGACGAGGTCACCGACGACGTCGAGCCACGCATGCTACTGGTGCATTTCCTGCGTGACCGGTTGCGCCTGACCGGAACCCACTGGGGATGCGACACCAGCAACTGCGGCACCTGTGTGGTCGCGGTGGACGGGGAGCCGGTGAAGTCGTGCACCATGCTCGCGGTGATGGCGGACGGGCACGAGGTCCGCACCGTGGAGGGGCTGGCCGCGGACGGCGTCCTGGACCCGATTCAGGAGGGCTTCATGCAGTGCCACGGGCTCCAGTGTGGATTCTGCACGCCCGGGATGATGATCACCGCCCGCGCACTGCTCGACCGTGACCCCGACCCCGACGAGCAGACGATCCGCGAGGCCATCTCCGGCCAGATCTGCCGATGCACCGGGTACACCACGATCGTCCGGTCGGTCCAGTGGGCGGCCGAGCACGGTGGCGCGGCCACCGACACCGTGAGGACGGGAGGCGCGTCGTGACCGCGCTCGACGACCAGCAGACGGACCCCGGCTCCACCCCCAACGACGGCAGACCCTGCGGACACGGCCGGATGCTCCGCAAGGAGGATCCGCGGTTCATCCGCGGCCAGGGCCACTACGTCGACGACGTGCAGCTGCCCGGGATGCTGCACCTGGCGATCCTCCGGTCGCCGGTGGCGCACGCGCGCGTCGTGCGGGTGGACACCACGGCAGCGCAGGCGCACCCGCGGGTCGCGGCGGTCGTCACCGGCGCTGACCTCGCCGAAAAGGGGCTGGCGTGGATGCCCACGTTGTCGAACGACGTGCAGGCGGTGCTCGCGACGGACAAGGTGCGTTTCCAGGGACAGGAGGTTGCCTTCGTCGTCGCCGAGGACCGGTACTCGGCCCGTGACGCGCTCGAGCTGATCGACGTCGAGTACGAGATCCTCGACCCGGTGATCGACGCCCGCCGGGCCCTCGCCGCGGACGCGCCGGTCATCCGCACCGACCTCGACGGCAAGAACGACAACCACTGCTTCGACTGGGAGACGGGCGATTCCGCAGCCACCGACGCGGTGTTCGCGAAGGCCGACGTGGTGGTGCGGCAGGAGATCGTCTACCCCCGGGTGCATCCCGCACCGATGGAGACGTGCGGCGCGGTCGCCGACTTCGACGCCGTGAACGGCAAGCTGACCCTGTGGTCGACCAGCCAGGCGCCGCACGCGCACCGCACGCTGTACGCACTGGTGGCGGGCCTGCCCGAGCACAAGATCCGCGTCGTCTCGCCGGACATCGGCGGCGGCTTCGGCAACAAGGTGCCCATCTACCCGGGTTACGTGTGCGCGATCGTCGGGTCGCTGCTCACCGGCAAACCCGTCAAGTGGATGGAGGATCGCAGCGAGAACCTCACCAGCACCGGCTTCGCGCGTGACTACATCATGGTCGGCGAGATCGCCGCGACCCGCGAGGGGAAGATTCTCGCGATCCGCACCGACGTCCTGGCCGACCACGGCGCCTTCAACGGCACCGCGGCCCCGGTGAAGTACCCGGCGGGGTTCTTCGGGGTGTTCACCGGCAGCTACGACCTCGAGGCCGCGTACTGCCACATGACCGCCGTCTACACGAACAAGGCGCCCGGCGGCGTCGCCTACGCGTGCTCGTTCCGGATCACCGAGGCCGTGTACCTGGTCGAACGGTTGGTGGACTGTCTCGCGTTCGACCTCGACCTGGACCCGGCGGAGCTGCGGTTGCGAAACCTGCTGCGCCCCGACCAGTTTCCGTACACGTCCAAGACCGGGTGGCAGTACGACTCCGGCGACTACGCGACCACGATGCGCAAGGCGATGGACATGATCGGCTACGCCGACCTGCGCCGCGAACAAGCCCAGCGGCGCGAGCGCGGCGAACTCATGGGCATCGGGATGTCGTTCTTCACCGAGGCCGTCGGGGCAGGACCGCGCAAGGACATGGACATCCTCGGTCTGGGCATGGCCGACGGCTGCGAACTCACCGTGCACCCGACCGGTAAGGCCGTGGTCCGGATCTCGGTGCAGACGCAGGGGCAGGGGCACGAGACGACGTTCGCGCAGATCGTCGCCGAGGAACTCGGCATCCCGCCGGAGGACATCGACGTCGTGCACGGCGACACCGACAACACCCCGTTCGGGCTCGGCACGTACGGCAGCCGCTCGACGCCGGTGTCGGGAGCCGCCGCCGCGTTGGTGGCGCGCAAGGTCCGCGACAAGGCGCGGATCATCGCGTCGGGCATGCTCGAGGTATCCGTCGCCGACCTGGAGTGGGAGAAGGGCAACTTTCACGTGAAGGGCGACCCGTCGGCGGCGGTGACGATCCAGGACATCGCGATGCGTTCCTACGGGGCCGGGGATCTGCCCGAGGGCATCGAGGGTGGGCTCGAGGCCCAGATCTGTTACAACCCGGAGAATCTCACGTACCCGTACGGCGCGTACTTCTGTGTCGTGGACGTCGACCCCGGCACCGGACACGTCGGCGTGCGCCGCTTCCTCGCCGTCGACGACTGCGGCACCCGCATCAACCCGATGATCATCGAGGGGCAGGTACACGGCGGCATCACCGACGGAATCGGCATGGCGCTCATGGAGATCGTCGCGTTCGACGAGGACGGCAACTGCCTGGGCGGCTCGCTCATGGACTACCTCATCCCGACGGCGGTCGAGGTGCCGCACCTCGAGACCGGTTTCACCGTCACGCCGTCGCCGCACCACCCGATCGGCGCCAAGGGGATCGGGGAGAGCGCGACCGTCGGGTCGCCGCCGGCCGTCGTCAACGCCGTCGTCGATGCGTTGAAGCCGTTCGGGGTGCGGCACGCGGACATGCCGTTGACGCCGTCGAGGGTGTGGGAGGCGATGCAGGGTCGCACGACCCCGCCGATCTGACCGAGGAGTTCGCATGGACCTGTCAGCGCGCGCCGCGGAACTGGCGGACGAGCGGAGACCGTTCGTGCGTGCGACGGTGGTGCGCGCCCAGCAGCCGACGTCGACCCGGCCGGGGGACCGGGCGATCGTGTTGCCGGACGGCACCATCGAGGGTTTCGTCGGCGGGCACTGTGCGCACGACTCGGTGCGGCGGGCGGCGATCGGCGCGGTGGCGTCGGGGGAGAGCGTGCTGCTGCGGATCCTGCCCGACGGCGGGCCCGCGTATCCGGACGTTCCGGGCGCCGACGTCGTCGTGAACCCGTGCCTGTCCGGTGGGGCGATGGAGATCTTCCTCGAACCGTGCCTGCCCGCCCCGATCGTGCGGGTGGCCGGTGCCACGCCCGTGGCCGACGCCGTCGCCCGCGTGCTCGCGGTGCTCGACGTCGACGTCCGACGCGGATCGGCCGCCGGTGACGGCGAGGCGGCGGTGATCGTCGCGAGTCTCGGCGGTGACGAGCCGGCCGTGATCCGCGAGGCGCTGGACTCCGGTGTCGGGTACGTCGCCCTGGTCGCGAGCGACAGGCGCGGTCCCGCGATCGTCGACGAGCTCGAACTCGACGACACCGAACGGGCCGTCGTGCACACCCCCGCGGGGCTGCCGATCGGTGCCCGCACGCCGGGGGAGATCGCGGTGTCGATCGCGGCGGAGCTGGTGCGGACGATCCGGATCGAGCAGCTGGGTTCCGTCCCGGCGGGGACGTGGGGCGCGGCCCTCACCGTGGTCGACCCGGTGTGCGGCATGACGGTGGTCGTCGATTCCGAGACGCCACACCTGCAGATCGACGGCGAGGACTACTGGTTCTGCGCACCGGGATGCCGCCGCGCCTACGAGAAGGAGCGTGCGCGATGTTCGTGACGGGACTCGTCCTCGCCGCCGGATCGTCGCGGCGACTGGGCCGGCCGAAACAGTTGCTGCCGTACCGCGGAGCGACGCTGCTCGACGCGACGCTCGCGACGGCCCGCGCGTGCCGCTTCCACCAGCTGCTGGTGACGGTGCCCGGATCCGCGGAGGCCATCGAGGATCTCGTCGACCTCGGCGGGTGCACCGTGGTGCACTGCCCGGACGCGGGGGGCGGATGTTCGAACTCGGTGAAAGCCGCACTGCCGGAGATCGATCCGCTCGCCTCCGGGATCGTACTCATGCTCGGCGACCAGCCCGGGGTCCGCCCGTCCACGGTCCGCGCGTTGATCGAGCGGGGTCGCCTCGAGACCATCGGATTGTGCCGCTACCGCGACGGTGAGGGACATCCGCTGTGGCTGGGGCGGGGCGTGTTCGGTGACCTCGCCGCACTGTACGGCGACAAGGCCGTGTGGAAGCTGTTCGACCGCGACGACATCGACGTGTTCGACGTGCCGGTGGAGGGGCGGATCCCGCTCGACGTCGACACGTGGGACGAGTACCGGGCGCTGCTCGACCAGGACCGGGACGCCTCGTGACCGACGCCGTCACCGCGATCGTCCCCGACGTCGACACGCTGATCCGACGTTTCGATGCGCGGGACTATCTCCTCGACGAGGGGACCGCCACCGCGCTGTTCCTGGCGCTGCAGCTGGGTCGGCCGCTGCTGCTCGAGGGCGAACCGGGGGTGGGGAAGACGACGGCGGCCAAGGCGCTCGCCGCGGCGCTGAACGCCCCACTGGTGCGGCTGCAGTGCTACGAGGGCCTCGGCGCCGACGAGGCCCTCTACGACTGGAACTATCAGCGGCAGCTGCTGGCCGTCCGGGTGTCCGAGGCCCGCGGCGAGCGGCTGCAGGAAGCCGACCTGTTCACCGAACCGTTCCTGCTCGAACGCCCGATCCTGCGCTGTGTGCGGCATCGCGGAGCGATCCCGCCGGTGCTCCTGATCGACGAGATCGACCGCGCGGACGACGAATTCGAGGCGCTGCTGCTCGAATTCCTCGGCGAGGCGGCGGTGACGGTGCCCGAGATCGGCACCTTCGCCGCGGACCGGGCGCCGATCGTCGTGCTCACGTCGAACCGCAGCCGGGACCTGCACGACGCGTTGCGCCGCCGGTGCCTCTACCACTGGATCGATTATCCGGAGCCGGAGCGGGCCGCGGCGATCCTGCGCCGGACCGTCCCCGGGGCGGCGGCCCCACTGATCGCGAGCGTCACCGACTTCCTGGGCTCGGCACGCACCCTCGACCTCGACAAGTCCCCGGGGGTCGCGGAGGCCATCGACTGGGTCTCGGCCCTCGCCGCGCTCGGTGCCGCCGATCTCGTGCCCGCCGAGGCGCTCGCGAGCCTCGGCGCGATCGCGAAGACCCCCGACGATCGGACCGTGCTGGCCGACGCGGTGGGCACGTACGCCGCGAGCGGAGAGACAGGATGAGAGGACGACGATGAAGATTGCAGACCAGTTCACGGTCGACGCCCCGATCGATCGGGCATGGGAGGTGCTCACCGATCTCGAGGGCATCGCACCGTTGCTGCCGGGCGCCCGGATGACGGGCCGCGAGGGCGACGACTACCTCGGCACCGTCAAGATCAAGGTCGGTCCGGTCACGACCGAGTTCGCCGGCCGCGCCTCCTTCACGGAGAAGGACGCGCAGTCCCACACCGCGGTGATCGACGCGCGCGGCAGGGAGAAGCGGGGCAGCGGCAACGCGTCGGCCACGATCACCGCGCGCCTGCACGGCGAGGGCGATGCGACGCGGGTGACCGTCGACACCGACATGAAGGTGGTCGGCAAGCTCGCCCAGTTCGGCAGCGGCATGATCGCGCAGGTGTCCGCGAAGCTGATGGGCCAGTTCGCGTCGTCGCTCGAGGACAGGCTCGCGGCGGAGACCCGAGAGACCGCGGCGCCGGTCCCGGAATCGGCAGACATGCCCGGTGCTCCGATGGTCGTCCCGCCGGGCGCGGACGTCGTCGAATCGGAGGTCGAGCCCATCGACCTCGTCGCCCTGTCCGGTGTCGGCGCCGCCCGCCGGCTACTGCCCTGGCTGGCGGCGGCGATCGCGGCGGCCGTCGTCTTCACGGTCCTGCGCTCGCGGCGGCGGTGACGGCGCCCAGCGCCCCGGCACCCCTGTTCCGTGGGGTGGACCTCGCCGCGTTCGCCGTCGCGTTGGTGACTCGGGCGCGCGCGTCGGGGATCGCGGTGTCGGCGAGTGGGGCGGCTCGGTTCACCGAAGCGCTGCGGGTGCTTCCGCCGACCGATCGACGTCGGCTCTACTGGACCGCCCGCATCACGCTGGTCGGCCGCCAGCTCGATCTGGACCGGTTCGACGCCGTCTTCGCCGCAGTGTTCGCCGACGCGGTACTCGCGCTCGACCCGGCGGCCCGCGCCGCCGGAGGTGCGCCGAGACCCCGGCCCCGTCGATCCGACTCCGGGGCGTCGGCACCCGTGCGTGACGCGCAGGCGGCCCGGACGGCCCCGCCGTGGGTCACCCGGCAGGGGGTGCCGGAGACCGCGACAGGCCCCGCGGCCGATTCGGTCGGGGCGTGGAGGGGGTGGCCGAGCCCGCGCGAGGATCTCGCCGGCGAGGCGTTCGGCGCGTTCGACGACGCCGATCTGAGGGCGCTCGGACGCGGGCTGGAGCAAGCCCGACGAGGGTGGCCCACCCGGCCGAGTCGCCGCCGCGAACCGCACCGGCACGGCCGGGTGGATCTGCGCGCGACGATGTGCCGCGCCCGCCGCACCGGGTTCGAACCGATCCGGGTGGTGCGGAACCGGCCGCGCCCGCGCCCCCGCCGGATCGTGCTGGTGTGCGACGTGAGTCGTTCCATGCGCGGATACGCCGATGCCTACCTGCACCTGATGCGCGCCGCAGTGCTGCGGTCGCGCCCCGGGGACGCCGAGGTGTTCGCCTTCTCGACCCGGCTCACGCGACTGACGCCGACGCTCGCGCATCGCAGCGCCGAGGCGGCCGCAGAGCGGGCGACGGAGCGCGTCGTCGACCGATTCGGTGGCACTCACATCGCGCAGAGCCTCGGCGCACTGTTGTCCTCGCCACACGGTTCGGCGTTGCGCGGCGCCGTCGTGATCATCGCGTCGGACGGCTGGGACAGCGACGACCCCGCCGAACTGGCGCGTGCGGCGGCGCGGGTCGGCCGCCGCGCGCACCGGTTGGTGTGGCTCAATCCCCGCGCCGCCCAACCAGGTTTCGAGCCGGTTGCAGGACCGATGGCGGCGGCGCTGCCGTACTGCGACGACTTCCTGCCCGCGCACACCGTGCGGGCGCTGGCCGAGATGCTCGAGATCGTCGGCGGACCGTGATCGCGGCGGGCGCCCCGACCGGGGTGAGGCACAAGTCCGACGGATTGTCGTAGGTCCTACCCTGGTAGGCATGGCAGCACCCGTGCGTGAGCAGACCGAGCACGCTCCCGTTCCCTCGTCCCGTCCCGGTTCCGGCCTGTTCTTCGCGGTCAGCGGCGTCCTCGCCGGCCTCGTCGCCGCGCTGGTGGTCGCCATGTCGGCGTCACAGGCGCTGGTGCTGATGGGCATCCCGGATCCGGGCCCGCTCACCACCTACGGCCTGCCGGCCCTGCGCGCCGTCAGCGAAGTTGCCGCGGTGATCGCGATCGGCTCGCTGCTGTTCGCGGCGTTCATGGTGCCGCCGCAGAAGACGGGCGTACTCGACGTCGACGGCTACCGCGCGATCCGCACGGCGTCGCACGCCGCGTTCGTGTGGGCGGTGAGTGCGGTGGTGCTGATCCCGCTGACCCTGTCGGACACGTCGGGGCAGCCGTTCTCGGAGGCCGTCAAGCCGTCGAACCTGTTCTCGGCGATCGGGCAGGTGGAGACCGCGGTCGCGTGGCAGTGGACCGCGATCATGGCCGTCGTCCTGGCGGTCCTGTGCCGGATCGCGCTGCGCTGGTCCTGGACGCCGTTCCTGCTGGCGCTCGGCGTCGCGACGATGATGCCGCTGGCCCTGACCGGACACTCGTCCTCCGGCGGCTCGCACGACGTCGCCACCAACAGCCTCATCTGGCATCTCGTGGGCGCCGCCCTCTGGGCGGGCGGACTGTTCGCGCTGCTGGCCCACGCCCGCCGCCGCGGCGCCCACACCGACGTCGCCGCCCGGCGCTTCTCGCTCGTCGCGACCATCTGCTTCGTGGCGATGGCGATCAGCGGTGTCGTCAACGCGCTCGTCCGGGTTCCGCTCGACGACCTGTTCTCCACCACCTACGGCCGCCTGATCGTGGCGAAGATCGTGGCCCTGGTGCTGCTCGGTGTCTTCGGCTTCCTCCAGCGCCGGCGCGCGCTGCCCGCGCTCGCCGCCGACCCGGAGTCGCGGGGGGCACTCGTCCGCTTCGCGGGCGCGGAGGCGCTGGTGTTCGCCGCGACGATCGGTATCGCCGTCGGCCTCGGCCGCACCCCGCCGCCCCCGCCGTCGTCGGTGCCGACGATCACCGAGGTCGAGCTCGGGTACAACCTCGACGGCCCGCCCACCTTCGCGAAGCTGATGCTCGACTGGCGTTTCGACCTCATCTTCGGCACCGCCGCGATCGTCCTCGCGGTGCTGTACTTCGTCGGTCTCCGGACGTTGCGCAAGCGCGGCGACAGCTGGCCGGTGGGACGCACCATCGCGTGGTTCGCCGGCTGCCTGGTGCTGCTCATCGGTACGTCGTCGGGTGTCGGTCGCTACGCGCCGGCGATGTTCAGCGTCCACATGGGCGCCCACATGGCGCTGTCCATGCTGGCTCCCGTCCTGCTGGTTCTCGGCGGCCCCTTCACTCTCGCGCTGCGGGCCATGCGCCCCGCCGGCAAGGACGGCGTCCCCGGACCGCGCGAATGGCTGCTGGCGTTCCTGCACAGCCCGATCTCGCGGTTCCTCACCCATCCGCTGGTGGCGTCGGTGCTGTTCGTCGGCGGCTTCTACGCGCTGTACCTCGGCGGAATCTTCGGGGCCAACGTCGACAGCCACACTGCGCACCTGCTGATGAACGTGCACTTCATCCTCAGTGGCTACCTGTTCTACTGGGTCGTGATCGGCGTCGACCCGTCCCCGCGCCAGTTGCAGCCCATCACCAAGCTGGCGATGGTGTTCGGATCGCTGCCCTTCCACGCGTTCTTCGGCATCGCACTGATGAGCATGGGTGAGGTCATGGGCGCCCAGTTCTACCGTTCGCTCGGGCTCGAATGGAACAGCGACCTGCTGAACGACCAGCAGTTGGGCGGGTCGATCGCGTGGGCCACCGGTGAGGTGCCGCTCGTGCTCGTCATGCTCGCGCTGCTGGTGCAGTGGTCGCGCAGCGATCAGAAGGTCGCCAAGCGCGTCGACCGAGCGGCCGAGCGCGACGACGACGCGGACCTGGCCGCGCACAACGCGATGTTCGCCGAGCTCGCCCGGCGCGACCGGGAGGCCGGCCGGTAACACACGCCGCCGACACAGCAGGGCCGTCCGGCGCCGTCCGACGCAGGCCTGTGGATGCGATTCCGGTTCATCCACAGATCGGTTCGACGGACCGATTCCGTGCGCGATCCACGGCACAGTCGAATGCACCGTCCCGACCGGGGCGGTGCATTCGCCGTCTCGGGTCCGAGGCGGCCGACCCAGGGGGATGGCGATGTACGAGACGCACGGCACGGTGGTGGGCACCGTGATCACCGACCCGATCAAGCGCGAGACGGCGTCCGGCGAAGAGGTCATGAGCTTCCGGATGGCGAGCAACGTCCGTCGGCGCGACCGCGAATCCGGCGAGTGGGTGGACGGCGGCACGCTGTACCTGACGGTGAGCTGCTGGCGCCGGCTCGTCCAGGGAGTGGGGGCGTCGCTGATGAAGGGCGACCCGATCATCGCGCACGGCGAACTGCGCACCAACGAGTACCGGACCCGGGACGGTGAGCCGCGCTCCGACCTCGAGATGCGGGCCGCCGCGATCGGTCCGGACCTCGCTCGGTGCAGCGCCCGGCTCGACCGGTCGGCGCGAACCCGATCCGCGACGGCCGCCGACGACGCCGAGGGGGAGACGGCTGCCGAATCCGAAGGTCCGGACGGCGAGGACGGCGCCCTCGACGAACGGGTCGAGGCTCTCGTCGGATAGGTCGGACGGGTTCGACGTTTCGCCGGGCGAACCGTTCCGTGGTCTGCGACAGTGACTTCACCGCCCAGGCCGAACGGAACGAATGCCCGAGGGAGAGAACATGCGTCGATCGAACGGAAGGCCACTGCGTCGGCTGATCGCGGTGGGGGCGGTGTTCGCCCTCACCGCGCTGGTCCCCGCCACGGCGTCGGCGGGCGGTGTACCCGCAGACGCCGTGGCGGGCGACGTGCAGTCCGTCGAGGCGTTGCCGGCCGGTCTCGGCCTGGCGGGCACCGCCCGGGAGTACCGGATCACGTACACCACGCGTGACGCCGCCGGGCGTCCCGCGGAGAGCTCCGGCGTCGTGTTCGTGCCGCAGGGCACACCGCCCGAAGGCGGGTGGCCGGTGTTGTCGTGGGCGCACGGCACGGTCGGCCTCGGCGATGCTTGCGCACCGTCGCAGAACCCGCGCAGCCAGCGCGATGCGAACTATCTGGGGCACTGGCTGTCCCAGGGGTACGCGATCGTCGCGACCGACTACATCGGGCTCGGCACACCCGGCGTCCACCCGTACCTGCAGGGGGCGTCCGAGGCGACCGCGGTGATCGACATGGTGCGAGCCGGGCGCGCGGTGGTGCCGGAGCTGTCACCGCGGTGGATGGCGATCGGTCAGTCGCAGGGCGGCCACGCGGCGCTGTTCACCGCGCACGACGCGACGCGCTACGCGCCCGAACTCGACTTCCGCGGCGCGGTCACGACCGGTGCACCGTCGAACCTCGAGACGGCGTTCTCGATCGGCGGCCCGTGGATTCCGCCGCTCGGGTTGGACGGTCTGACGGTCTTCGCGACGTACATCCTGGCGGGAATGCGCGCGACGATGCCGCAGGTCGACGTGAACAGCTACCTGACCCCGCGTGGACAGGAACTCGTCGACGCCGCCGAAACCCTCTGCTACGACGAGCAGTCCGAGGCCGTGGCGGGTGTGTCGGTGGGAGAGTTGTTGACCAGGTCGCTCGGCGAGCCCGCCATGCACGCCGCGATGACCGAGTATCTGGGTGTGCCCACCAGCGGCTACGACAGGCCGCTGTTCATCGCGCAGGGCCTGCTCGACACGGTGGTTCCGGCGCCGTTGTCGTTCAAGCTCATCGCCGACCTGCGACTGGCCGGGGTCGACGCCACCTACCTGACCTACCCGACCAACCACGACGGAACGATGGCCGCGTCGCTGCCGGACTCGACGCCGTTCGTCCGGCAGCGACTGTGATCGGTCGTTCGATCGGCTACTGCGGTTCGATCAGGTGACGCTGCAGCCCGGCGCGACCGGCACCTCGTCGAACCGGTCGAGCAGGTAGCGGACGGGTTCGCCGTCCAGGTACGCGTCGGCGATCAGCGGCCCGAAGTGGTTGCCGAACGTGGTACCCGGTGCGAGCGGCGGCAATTCGTTGGTGCGGAACGTGACGTCCGCGCCGCGATCGCACCAGTCGACCGCCAACTGGCGGGCCTGAGCGTAGGGGACGGTGTCGTCGTTGCGGCCGCTCGAGACCAGCACCGGGACCCGCGGGGCGACGGTACCGATGCGCTGGTCACGCAGAACCTGGAGAGCCTCGGGCACCTCGCGGAGGTTGTCGATCAGGGGCCGGCCGTCGCGGGTGAAGCTGCGCGTCTGCAGGAACGGGCGCTTGGCGATGATGTCGGCGATGCATTCGGTCCCGATGCCGTCGAGCGCGGTCCGGCCCTCCGGTGTCAGACGTTCCTGCACAACCGAGCTCAGCTCCGGGTAGCGGGCGACGAACCCGTTGACGGCGAACCCGATCGCACCGCCGATGAGGTTGCCGTCGATCTGCGCCAGCACCTGCTCGAGATCCGCGGTCGGACCGCCGGCCCACACACCCTTGATGCTCAGTTCCGGTGCATACGACGGCGCGAGTTCCGCGGCGGCGGCGGTGGCGCCGCCGCCCTGCGAATAGCCCCACAGCGCAAGCGGTGTCGCGTCGCCGCCGGACAGTGCATTCGCCGCCCGCGCCGCGTCGAGCACCGCGTGCGCCTGCTCCACCCGGTTGACGTAGGTGTGAACTCCGGGCGTGCCGAGCCCGATGTAGTCGGTCACGAACACCCGCGCCCCGAGCGCCGACCACACGCCGGCCGAGACCGCCTCCTGATTGGCCGACAGGAACAGCGGATCGAGACCTGCGTTCAGTCCCGTCGAGAAGGCGCGGGACATCGCGCACTGGTCACCCTGTCCGGACGTGCCGGGCGCGATGACGACCGTCGGACGCGGGCCTGTGCCGCGCCACGGATGCGCACTGTCGATGAAGGTACCGGTGACCGCGGTCGGTGTGCCGTCCTGCAGGCGTGAGGTGTACATCACGAGTTGTGCTGCAGCAGGCCAGGACCCGTCCGCTGCGGGGACGGTGGCGAAGATCGGCATCGGCTCGCTGCGGACGATGTCGCCGGGAGCGTCCGACAACTGCGCCGGCGGTGTGTAGAAATCGGGAGCGGGTCCGGCCGCGGCGGGGCCCGGTGCGGCGAGGACGAGCGCCGCCGCGGCGATGCTCACCAGCGCGGCGACCGCGGCCCGACCGCGCTTCTCGAGAGACGTGTTCATGGGGTGGTCTTCCGGTCGGGGGATGTGGGCGGACGGGTCAGACGACGGTGCCGACGTCGTGGGCGACGATCCGGTCGAGCGCGCGTTCGGCGACGGCGGCGATCGTCATCGACGGATTGCACGCGGCGGTGTTGCCGGGCATGAGGGCGCCGTCGAGCACGTACAACCCGCGCTGGCCGTGGACGCGGCCCTCGAGGTCGCAGACCGTGTCCATGCACGCCCCGCCCAGCGGGTGCCACGTGGAGGGCACGATCGCGTTGGTGTCGGTGACGATGCTCGCCGGGCCGGCGATCGCACGGACCGTCCGATCGATGTGACCGGTCTGGACGGCCCGGTCGCCCTCGTGCGGCCAGCGCAGCACCGCGTCGTTCACGGCCGGGTCGTACTCGAACCGGCCGCGGCCGTCGCTCACGCCGTAGCCGACGAGCATGGTGCTGCGCATGTCGACTGACAGCGACGGGATCGAGGCCTGGATGACGGTGTGGGCGGTCGCCGGATCGTCCCAGTTGAGGCTGCCGTAGACGACCGGTCCGCCCTGGGCGAGACCGAACTCGCGGTCCGGGGTGGTCCACACGTAGATCCGGTCGGCGTTGGTGCCCCAGCCGCGGCCGAGTCCGTCGGGCAGATCGGGGATCCGCCCCTGGGCCGCCGCCCGCACCAGCATCTTGGTGGTGTTGAGGCTGCCGGCGGCCATGACGAGCGCGTCGGTGGTGAGGATCTTGTTCTCGAGCACGCGGCCGGTGGTGTCGATCCGGTCGACGTACACGGTCCAGCGGCCGTCGGGCGCACGTTCGACGTCGGTGACCTCGTGCAGTGTCTGCACCGACACCCTCCCGGTGGCCTCGGCGGCGGCGAGGTAGGTGACGTCGACGGAGTGCTTGCCGCCGTTGTTGACGCCGAGCGCACCGTCACCGTTGGTGTACGACGCCCGCATCACGCCACGCACTTCGTCGAGCGCGTAGTTCCAGTCGATCGGCATCGGGATCTTCGACAGCGGCAGCCCGGCGCGTTCGACGTTCTGCGCGAACGTCCGCGGGGCGAGGTAGCTGGGGCTGTCGACCAGTTCGTCGGGCGCGACGGCGAGCTGCAGCATGCGGGCCACCCGGGGGTAGTGGACGCGGTCCATCTCGGCCCAGTCGATGCCGCCCGGGAAGTGCGTGGTGAACACCGCCTCCGACGGCTGCAGCGACATGCCCTGATAGATCAGGGAGCCGCCCCCGACGCCCGCCGCGCACAGCGCGGTGATGTTGTCGCCCGGAACCGCCTCGACCAGACCGGTGAAGGGCTCCACGAGGATCGGCCGGCCGAACAGCTGCGGTGCGGACCGGTACCAGAGCGCACGCTTGTCCGGAGCGGTCGGGCTCGGGAACGTCGTCGCGTTCGGTCCTGTGGGCCAACGGATTCCGCGTTCGAGGACGGTGACCGGTACGCCCGCCTCCGCAAGTCGCAGCGCGGTCACGCCGCCGCCGAACCCGGAGCCGATCACGATCACTCGATGTTTCTCGCGGGTGACCGGGATCCGGTCGACCCGGGCCGCGATGCCGGTGACGGCCCCGGCGGCCCCCGGCGCCGCGAGCGCCATCCCCGCGGCAGCGGCGGCGGTCAGAAAGGACCTTCTCTTGATGTCGGGCACAGCTCATCCCCCCAGCTCGAACACAGTGGTCGGCAGCAGTCGAAGGGTCCGTCGGTGCGCTGTACGCGTAGGAAGGGTCCCCTCAGCCCTCGGCGGACGGGTGGTCAGCCGCGCGGAGTGATCCGACTCACTCCGGAGAGCGAGCTAAAACTAGACACTTGTCGGTCCGACTGTCAAGAACTTGAGGATGGGCGTGCATCTACCGGTCCAGTGCCAGAGCCGGCGCGAGCCAGCGCGTGAGGAACCGGCGCAGCTCGCCGTCGGCGTGCAGCGTCTCGTCGTCGAAGAAGACGACCGAGAGCGCGAGGTGCAGGGTGATCTCGGCGATGTCGTCGGCACGGTCGGCGAGTCGGGGTTCGCGCTCGACGAGAGGTGAGAGAAGTTCGCGGGCAACCGGTTTGGCGCGCGTGATCATGCCCGGATCGAACAGCGGATTGCCGTCGCCGGCGCGGAGCAGCGCGCGCAGGACGGGAGTGTCCCGGACCGCCGCGCGGCCGGCGACGACGAGTTCGACGACGTACTCGACTGCCGACTGCGTGGTCGCGAGCCGGGCACGGATGTCGCCGAGCACCTCCACGGCGAGGCCGGCGATCGCCTGCGAGACCAGGTCTTCGCGCGTGCCGAAGATGGAGTACACGGTCTGCCGGGTGACACCCGACGCGGCGGCCACCGCGGCGATGTTGACACCCTCGAACCCGGCGCTGCCGATCAGTCCGAGGGTGGCGTCCAAGATCTTCTTCCGCGACCGCACCGCGCCATTATCGGGCACCGGTCGCGCGCGCGGGAGAACCGCGGGACCGGCGCGGTAGGCTGGCTGTCGAGTCGTACGTTCTCGCAGCCGGTGAGCTGCGCATTTCCAGTCCAGATTGGAGCCTTTGGGTGGCTGAGTTCATTTACACGATGAAAAAGGTGCGCAAGGCGCATGGCGACAAGGTCATTCTCGACGACGTCACCATGAGCTTCTACCCGGGCGCCAAGATCGGTGTGGTGGGCCCGAACGGCGCCGGTAAGTCGAGCATCCTCAAGATCATGGCCGGTCTGGACCAGCCCGGCAACGGCGAGGCGTTCCTCGCTCCCGGCGCATCGGTCGGCATCCTGATGCAGGAGCCGCACCTCGACGAGACCAAGACGGTTCGCGAGAACGTCGAGGAGGGTCTCGGCGAGACGATGGTGCAGCTCAAGCGCTACAACGAGATCGCCGAGCTGATGGCCACCGACTACTCCGACGAGCTGATGGAGGAGATGGGCACGCTGCAGGAGAAGCTCGATCACGCCGACGCGTGGGAGATCGACTCGCAGCTCGAGCAGGCGATGGACGCGCTGCGCTGCCCGCCGCCGGACGAGCCGGTGACGCACCTCTCCGGTGGTGAGAAGCGCCGCGTCGCGCTGTGCAAGCTGCTGCTGAGCAAGCCCGATCTGCTGCTGCTCGACGAGCCCACCAACCACCTCGACGCCGAGTCCGTCCTGTGGCTCGAGCAGCACCTGGCCGCCTACCCCGGCGCCATCCTCGCCGTCACCCACGATCGCTACTTCCTCGACCACGTCGCGCAGTGGATCTGTGAGGTCGACCGCGGTCGCCTGTACCCGTACGAGGGCAACTACTCCACCTACCTGGAGCAGAAGGCCGCCCGCCTCGAGGTGCAGGGCAAGAAGGACCAGAAGCTGCAGAAGCGCCTCAAGGAGGAGCTGGCCTGGGTCCGCTCCGGCGCCAAGGCCCGCCAGTCCAAGAACAAGGCGCGCCTCGACCGCTACGACGAGATGGTCGCCGAGGCCGAGAAGCACCGCAAGCTGGACTTCGAGGAAATCCAGATCCCGACCCCGCCGCGCCTCGGCAACGTGGTGGTCGAGGTCGAGAACCTCGACAAGGGCTTCGACGGCCGCCTGCTGATCAAGGACCTCTCGTTCACGCTGCCGCGCAACGGCATCGTCGGCGTGATCGGCCCCAACGGTGTCGGTAAGACCACGCTGTTCAAGACCATCGTCGGGCTCGAGGAGCCCGATTCCGGCACCGTGAAGGTCGGCGAGACGGTCAAGCTCAGCTACGTCGACCAGAACCGCGCCAACATCGATCCCACCAAGACGGTGTGGGAGGTCGTGTCCGACGGACTCGATTACATCGAGGTCGGCCAGAACGAGATGCCGTCGCGCGCGTACGTCAGCGCGTTCGGTTTCAAGGGCCCGGATCAGCAGAAGCCGTCGGGCGTGCTCTCCGGTGGTGAGCGCAACCGCCTCAACCTGGCGCTGACCCTCAAGGAGGGCGGCAACCTGATCCTGCTCGACGAGCCGACCAACGACCTCGACGTCGAAACCCTCAGCTCGCTCGAGAACGCGCTGCAGGAGTTCCCGGGCTGCGCCGTCGTGATCTCCCACGACCGCTGGTTCCTGGACCGGACCTGCACGCACATCCTCGCGTGGGAAGGCGCCTTCGGCGACAACGAGGCCGCCTGGTACTGGTTCGAGGGCAACTTCGAGGCGTACGAGGAGAACAAGGTCGCGCGCCTCGGTGCCGACGCGGCGCGTCCGCACCGGGTCACGCACCGCAAGCTGACCCGCGACTGACCACGTGTCGAATCAGGTCTACAGCTGCGACGTGCAGGTTCGTTGGGGTGACTCCGATCGGCTCGGGCACGTCAACAACGCCCGCGTCGTCGAGTACATGCAGGAAGCGCGTTCGCTCTTCCTGATCGAGGGTGCGGCGTCCGTGGGCGCCGCACCCCGGGCGGTCGTGGTCCGCAAGATGGATGCGGAGTTCCTGCGTCCCATCACCGATGCCTCCGGCCCGGTCCGGATCGAGGTGTCGGTGGTCCACGTCGGAACGTCGTCGTTCACGCTGCGACACGTCGTCAAGGACACGGCCGGCAACGTCTGCGCCAAGGGCGACGCGGTCATGGTGGGATTCGACGCGCGGGCCGAGGTGTCCCGCGTTCTCTCCGACGCCGAGCGTGACGTGCTCGGTCGCTACCTGCCGGCCACGACGCCCGCATAGTCGCCCGGTAGGACCCGACCGTGTCGTAGTTCCGCGCGACTCGGGGTCGCCGCGGTTAGGCTCGCCATTGAGCCAACCGCGGTGACCTCGAACAGGGACGGAGCGTCGCGATGACGGATTCTGTGGATTCCGACTGGTCTCGCGCGCTGCCCACGGGCCTGCGGGACGGTCTACCGGGTGTGGCGGCCGTCTACTTCCGTCACACCTCCGCCGGTGAGCCGGACAGCGTCCTGGACCGGCACGCGGACGCGATCATCCGGGAGCACCTGCTGCTCGCGTACCGGCGCGCACCGGGCGCCGCGGTCACCCGTGTCCACCGCCCCTCCGACGGCACCGGCGTCGGCGCGGCCCTGCAGATCGTCGCCGACGACATGCCGTTGCTGGTCGAGTCCGTGACCGCGCTGCTGCGCCGCCTCGACGCCTCGATCAGCGAGGTCGTCCACCCGGTCCTGGGCGTGCGCAGGAGTCCCGACGGAACGCTGGACCAGGTGCTGGCCGACGTCCCGATCCGGGACCTGCCGAGGGACGCCCGCGCGGAGTCGTGGATGCACGTGCAATTGCATCCCGCAACCGAGGACGAGGTGCTCGATTCCCTCGAATCGTCCATCGACGATGTGCTGTCGGATGTCGGGCAGGTCGTCGCGGACACCGATGCCATGCGCGCGCTGCAGCTCGCACTCGCCGCCGAACTCGACGTCCGAGCGGAGAATCCGCCGCCCGGGAGGTCGGCCGACGAGTTGTGTGACTGCGCCGATCTGTTGCGCTGGCTCGCCGACGGTCATTACACGGTCCTCGGCTACCGCCGTTACGAACGCGGAGCGGATCAACGCACCCGGCGGGTCCCGGAGAGCGGACTGGGCGTGTTGCGATCGGACGCTCACGCCGACGAGCACGTCAAAATCCCACTGACAGTGGATATTCCGGATCGTCCGCTGTTGGTTTTGACGCAGGGCTCGGCGCCCGCCACGGTGCACCGGTCGGTGTATCCCTACTTCGTGGGCGTCAGCATTCTCGACGACGACGGCGCGATCGTCGGTGAGCATCGGTTCCTCGGGGTGTTCACGGTGACGGCGCTGCACGAGAACGTCCTGGAGATCCCGGTGATCGCGCGGCGGGTGCGCACCGCGATCGAGCGGGCCGGGTTCGGTATCGATTCCTTCTCGGGTCAGGCGATGCTCGAGGTGATGCAGTCGTTTCCGCGCACCGAACTGTTCTCGATCGACGCCGACGCGTTGCTCGAGACGATGACCGCGGTGCTCAACATCGGGTTGCGCCGACAGGTGCGGCTGTTCATGCGCGAGGACGCCTTCGAACGATTCGTGTCGTGCCTGGTGTACCTGCCGCGGGACCGGTACACGACCCGCGTGCGATTGGCGATGCAGCAGATCCTGCTCGACGAGCTGGGCGGTGGACTGCTCGACTACACGGCCCGGGTGTCCGAGGGCGACCTCGCGATGCTGCACGTGACGATCCGGAAGCCACCGGGCGCTCGTGACGGCCACGTGGACACGTCGGAGGCGAATCGGCTCCGCATCCAGGGGTTGCTGGCCGAGGCGAGTCGCAGTTGGGACGACCACTTCGCAGATGCGGTCGCGGCCGATCCCGACGTGGACCCCGCCGTCGCCGCGAGGTACGCGGCCGAGCTGCCCGAGGCCTACAAGGAGGACTTCGACGCCGCGGAGGCGCTCGTCGACATCAGCCGGTTCGAGGGCCTCGATGCCGATTCGATCGACATGCGGATTCACCACGACCTGCCCGCTTCGCCGCGCCGGTGGCAGTTCGCGCTCTACTTCGCCGGTGAGGGAATCTCGTTGTCCCACATACTGCCGGCGCTGCACAGCCTCGGGTTCGAGGTGCTCGACGAGCGGCCGTACGCGGTCCGGCGCCCGGACGGACTCCAATGCTGGCTGTACGAGTTCGGCATCGCGGTTCCCCCGGAGTTGTCGCTGGGCGCCGCGGCGGGGGTGGGCGCGGACGGCCCCGACGAACAACTGAGCGATCGCGTCACCGAGGCGTTCGCCGCGGTCTGGTACGGACGGTGCGAGGCGGACCGGTTCAACGAACTGGTGCTGCGCTCCGGCCTGGACTGGCGGCAGGTGTCGGTGCTGCGCGCCTACGTGAAGTACCTGCGCCAGGCGGGATTCGCCTACAGCCAGGGGCACATCGAGTCGGTGGTGCTGGCGCACCCCGAGGTGGCCCGACTGTTCGTCGAGTTGTTCGAGTCGCTGTTCGCCCCCGATTCCGCGTCACCGGAGCGCTCGACGGCGTTGGAGCAGGAACTGCGTTCCGCGATCGACGAGGTGGTGAGCCTCGACGTCGACCGCATCCTGCGCGCGCTGTTCGGACTCGTGCGGGCGACGCTGCGCACCAACCATTTCGTGCTGGATGCCGACGGAGCCTCGCGGGGGTTCCTCTCCCTCAAGTTCGAGCCCGCGCGCATCGCGGAACTGCCCAAGCCGCGCCCGCAATTCGAGGTGTTCGTGTACTCGCCCGACGTCGAAGGCGTGCACCTGCGGTTCGGGCCGGTGGCGCGCGGCGGACTGCGCTGGTCGGACCGGCGTGAGGACTTCCGCACGGAGATCCTCGGTTTGGCCAAGGCTCAGGCCGTCAAGAACGCGGTGATCGTCCCGGTGGGCGCGAAGGGCGGTTTCGTCGTCAAGCAGCCGGTGGCACCGACCGGCGATCCGGCCGTCGACCGGCAAGCGGTTCGCGACCAGGGCGTGGCCTGCTACCGCACGTTCATCTCCGGACTGCTCGACGTCACCGACAACGTCGATCGGCTCACCGGAGCGGTGGTGCCGCCCGAGCGGGTGGTCCGGCGGGACGGCGACGACACATACCTCGTCGTCGCGGCGGACAAGGGCACCGCCACCTTCTCCGACATCGCCAACGGCGTCGCGGCCGAATACGGGTTCTGGCTCGGCGACGCATTCGCCTCCGGCGGCTCCGCCGGCTACGACCACAAGGAGATGGGCATCACCGCCCGTGGCGCGTGGGAGAGCGTCAAGCGGCACTTCCGCGAACTCGGAATCGACGTGGCGGCAGACGATTTCACGGTCGCCGGGATCGGTGACATGAGCGGCGACGTGTTCGGCAACGGGATGCTGCTCAGCGAGCACATCCGGTTGGTGGCGGCATTCGACCACCGGCACATCTTCCTCGACCCGACCCCGGATGCAGCGCGCTCGTTCGCCGAGCGCCGGCGGATGTTCGCACTGCCGCGCTCCTCGTGGGGCGACTACGACCGCTCGCTGATCAGTGAGGGGGGCGGCGTGTACGCGCGGACGGCGAAGTCGGTGCCGGTCAGCCCGCAGGTGCGCGCGGCGCTGGGGCTGGGCGACGACGTGACCGAGATGTCGCCGCCGGAGCTGGTCAAGGCCGTGCTGCAGGCGCCGGTCGACCTGCTGTGGAACGGCGGCATCGGCACGTACGTCAAGGCGGCGTCGGAGTCCGACGCGTCGGTGGGGGACAAGAGCAACGACGCGGTGCGCGTGCACGGGGCGGATGTCCGCGCCCGCGTGATCGGTGAGGGCGGCAACCTCGGCGTGACCCAGCTGGGCCGCATCGAGTACGCGCTGAGCGGCGGCAAGATCAACACCGATGCGATCGACAACTCGGCCGGCGTCGACTGCTCCGACCACGAGGTCAACATCAAGATCCTGCTCGACTCGGTCGTCAGCAGCGGCGACCTCGCAGTGGAGGAGCGCGATCCCCTGCTCGCATCGATGACCGACGAGGTGGCGCGACTGGTCCTGGCGGACAACATCGCCCAGAACGACCAGCTCGGCATGTCGCGCGCGAGCGCTCCCCAGATGCTGGGTGTGCACCGGCGGCTCATCGCCACCCTCGTCACCCACCACGGGCTCGACCGCAAGCTCGAGGCGCTGCCCACCGAGGCCGAGTTCAACCGGCGGGCGCAGGCCGGGGGCGGACTCACCTCGCCGGAACTGGCCACGGTGATGGCCCACGTCAAGCTGGCTCTCGAGCAGGATCTCCTGGACACCGAACTGCCGGACAGCGACTTCTTCGCGGCGCGCCTGCCGAGCTACTTCCCGGAGCCGTTGCGGGGCCCGTTCGGCGCGGCCATCCGGGGGCACTCGCTGCGGCGCGAGATCGTGGCGACGATGCTGGCGAACGAGGCCATCGACAACGGCGGGATCACCTACGCGTACCGGCTCGCGGAGGATGCGGGTGCGTCGAGCACCGACGCGATCCGCGCCTACGCCGCCGTCACCGGGATCTTCGAACTCCACGACGTGTGGTCGCGGGTCGGCACGGCCGACATCCCGTCGGAGGTTTCGGACGTCCTCATGCTGCAGTCTCGGCGGGTGCTGGACCGCGCGTCGCGCTGGTTCCTGTCGAACCGGCCGCAGCCGATCGCGGTGGGCGCCGAGACCAGTCGCTACGCGAGCGAGTTCCGCCGGCTCGCCCCGATGGTGCCCGGGTGGCTCCGCGGGCACCACGTCAGCGATCTCGAGCGGCGATCGAGGTCGGCGATCGCCGACGGCGCCCCGCGCGAACTCGCCCTCGAGGTGTACCGGCTGCTGGACCTGTTCTGCCTGCTCGACATCATCGACATCGCCGACATCTGCGAGCGCGACGGCGAGGAGGTGGCGGAACTGTACTTCGCGCTCGACGCGCACCTGGGAATCGACTGGCTGCTCACGGCCGTCTCCGACCTCGCCCGCGGGGACCGGTGGCATTCGCTGGCCCGGCTGGCGCTGCGCGACGACCTGTACGGGTCGCTGCGTTCGCTCACCCTCGAGGTTCTCGTCGGCGGTGAACCCGACGAGACTCCCGAGGAGAAGATCGACTACTGGGAGTCCACGAACGCATCCAGGCTCGGGCGATCGAGGTCCGCGCTCGCGGAGATCTTCGAGTCTGGAACGCTGGACCTCGCGACGCTGTCGGTGGCGGCGCGTCAGGTACGCAGCATGGTGCGCGGTGTGGGCACCAGATCGGAGGTCGGAAGGTGACCGGTTCCCAGGAGACCGTGCACAACGGGAAGGCCGTCGGCGCGGAGCCGGTGGGCTTCCACACGCGGGTCGTGGTCCGCTGGTCGGACATGGACGCGTTCCAGCACATCAACCACGCACGGATGGTGACGCTGCTCGAGGAGGCGCGGATCCCGTGGCTGTTCGAGGACGGCGCGCCGACCGTGACGTTGCGGGACGGCGCGGTGATCGCCGATCTGCGCGTGCGCTACCGCGGACAACTCCGCCACGAGGACAGCCCGCTCGACGTGCTGATGTGGGTGGAGCAGATCCGGGCCGTGGACTTCACGATCGCGTACGAGGTGCGGCCCGGGGGAGCGGCGCCGTCGACGTTGCCGTCGATCGTCGCGTCGACCCAGATAGCGGCATTCGACATCGGCACGCAGCGGCTGCGGCGGCTGACGCCGGCGGAGCGCGGCTACCTGGAGCTGTGGAAGCGTGCTTGAGCGGGTTCTCACCATTCCCTCCTCGGCCGATCGCGCGGACCTCGCGGTGTTCGTCGGGCGGGCCATCCGACTCGACGAGGCCGCCGTCATCCGGTTGAAGCGCAGAGGTGACGGCCGCGTGGCGGTGTGGGCGCCAACGGGATTCGACGCCCTGGCGACCCGGGTGGTGGCGGGCGAGGTTCGCCCGGCGGACACCACCGCGGCCGGCGACGTGCTGCTGCAGGCACTGGGTGGAAGCTCCGCCGACATCGATCCCGGCTTCGCGATGGACTCGGCGTGGCGCGGCGCCCTGCCCCCGGAATCCGGCTTCGTCCACGTGGACGACGTGCCGGCCCGGGTCCTGCTGGGGCTGGCGCAGCGCGGCGCGGCGCTGGCCAAGGAACACGGCAGCGCGCAGGGCCCGCCGACGTCGCTGCTCGACCAGAAGGTGCTCGAGGTGGCGGGCGGCGGTACCGACGTCGCGGTGTCGATGCGAACGGTGTTCGCACTCACCGGAATGGGCTTCGTGCCACTGGCCGACGGCCGACCGGCCACCGCGGACACCGACCTCGACGCGATCGCCGCGAGCGAGATCGTGCGGGTGCGGGCCACGGCGTCGTGGCTGCGCCTCGATGCTCGTTTCGGCGCGGTCTACGCCCGCCGCGCGGCCGCCATCCCGCTGTTCCCGGCGTAGGCCCGGATCACCGGACGGCGGCCAGTTCCGGTTCGGGGCTGACCGGCTCGCTGTTGGGGGTGAGCAGGATCGACGACAGCACCGTCGACCGCAGCTCGCCCGCCGCGGTGCGCAGGGTGGTCTCGGTGTCGAGGAAGACGGCGCCGCCCCGCTCGCTGACGCCGGTGACGGCCAGTGCTGCGGTGAGGGCGTCACCGGCCAGGATCGGCGCTGCGAGGGTGATCTTCTCGTTCACGTGGATCGGCGTCTGCCTGCTCAGGTCGATCCCGGAGTCCGGATCGGTCAGCATGTCCCGGATCAGCGTCGCCGTCACCACCGCGGTGAAGGTGGGCGGGGCGACGATGTCCGCGTACCCGGCCTGCCGGGCGGCGTCGACGTCGTGATGCGCCGGATCCATCGCGAGGATGCCGCGGGCGAACTCGCGCACCTTCTCCCGTCCGACGACGTAGACGTCCGACGACCGGAGCACCAGACCCGGCTGGATCACCCCGGTGATCGATCCCTGACGGGTGGTGTTCCGTGTGCCCATGGACATGTGTGCTCCCTCGAGTCCCCGACCGACTTTCCGTTCGTGTATCCGCCGGTGCGAGGTGGAGCGTTACAGTGTTCGGCCTCACGGGGGTGGCAGCAGCACCGGCACCAGGAACTGTTCGACCATCGCGCGCTCGTCGGCGTCGTCGACGCCCGGCACGGTGAGCAGCGAGACGATCGCCCGCACCGACCATCGCGCGCGGCGGGAGACCTCGACGTCGTCGGCGTGCCAGATGTCGGCGAGGAACGCGGTGCCGACCACCTCGATCACCTCCGACGTGCTCGCGAGCTCCGACGCCAGGCCCGCGTCGCCGAGACCGAACCACGCGGCGAGCGTGGGCGCCGAGCGCACTTGACGGACCGCCAGCAGGACCGCCTCGGTCACCCGCTCGCGGGGGTCGGTGATCGGAGCGACGGCGGCCGCGACGCGGTCGCCGAGCCGACGGGCCTCCCGGTGCACGAACGCCCGGTGCAGGGCGCGGCGGTTGTCGAAATAGCGGTACAGCGTCGCGCGCGAGCATCCGGCCGCCTTCGCGACGTCGGCCATGCCGGTCGACGCGACCCCGCGCACGACGAACAGTTCGGCGGCCGCGTCGAGGATCCTCTCGGCGGCTGCCTCGCTGCGTTCGTCGCTGAGCCAGGAGCCGGATGTGCTGGTGGACATGGTCATCCGGCGCGGAACGGGACGTGCGTGGGACGCCGGACGTAGTTGCCGGCGGCGTACTCGACGCCGTCGATGTCGACCTCGAACTCGGGGCAGCGGGCGAGCAGTTCCTCGAGCGCGACCCGGGCCTGCATGCGTGCGGCCGCGGCGCCGAGGCAGTGGTGGTTGCCGTGGCTGAACGTCATGATCTGCTTCGGGTTCCGTCGCACATCCAGTTCCTCGGAGTTCTCGCCGAACGCGCGCGGATCGCGGTTCGCGGACCCGTACACCAGCAGCACCTTGCGACCCGCGGGAATGGTGACGTCGTCGATCGTGACGTCGCACGTGGTGGTCCGTGCCAAGCCCTGCACCGGCGAGGTGAGTCGCAGGAGTTCCTCGATGGCCCCCGGAATCAGTCCCGGGTCGGCGAGCAGCAGGTCCCGCTGATCGCGGCGCTGTGTCAGCAGTTGCACTGCACCGCCGAGCATTCCGGTGGTCGTGTCGTTGCCACCCGTCACCATGGTGAACGCGAACCCGAGGATCGAGAGCAGGCCGGAGACGTCGCCGTCCGCGCCGATGCCCGCGGCGACGAGGTGCGAGATGGTGTCGTCGCCGGCATTGCCGGACTCGGTCTCGGCTTTCCGTCGTTCGATCAGCCCACCGAAGTACGTCATGAGCTCGACCACTGCGGTCTGGGCCGCGAGCGGATCGCCGGTCGCGTTCGCGGCGACGATCGCGTCGGTCCAGCCGTCGAACCGGCCGCGGTCCTCCGGCGGCACACCCAGATAGTGGGCCACGACCATGCTCGGCAGCGGCTTGAACAGAGCGGTGACGATGTCGCCCTCGCCGGCGGCGCGCAGCCCCTCGAGTCGTTCGACGACGAACCGGCGCACCTCGGGTTCGACGGCCTCGACCTGGCGCGGTGTGAAACCGCGCGCGACGAGGCGACGGAACTGCGTGTGCACCGGCGGGTCGAGCATGACGAGCGGTGGATTGTCGCGCAGGCCGATCTTGTCGAGTTCGCCGTACGTCATCGTCAGGCCCTCGGCCGACGAGAACGTCTCGGCATCGCGCGCCGCGGTGTACACGTCCTCGTGCCGGGTGAGTACCCAGAAGTCGTCCTGGGGGGAACCGTCGGGCACGACGTGGTGCACGGGGTCGTGATCGCGCAGCGCGGCGTACATGCCCCACGGATCCCGCCACGACTCGCCGGAGCGGGGAACGTAGGACGCCTTGCCTGACATCGTCGTCGTCATGTCTCGACTGTGAGACAGATCACCGAAGTTGTCAACCCCGGGGCGAGGGTCGGCGCGGAACCGCGGTGGTGACCGCGAAGCCCGCGATGTACTCCCGGATCGGCCGGTAGAACTCGTAGGTCACGTCGTAGTCGCCGCACGCGTGCAGCGCCGAGTAGGCGGCCACCCAGGTGCGGACCTCGTGTGAGGAGTGTCCGGCGACGGCGTCCATGTCGTCGGCGGTGTAGCGGTCGAAGTCCTCGACGCGTCCGGACCGGCACACCTCGAGGAACGCGCGGTCCCAGTCGGGGTTGAGGTCCATGATGTCGGCCTCGCCGGCCGCGAACCGGCGCGCGGTGGCGATCGTGTTCGCTTGGCGCGCTGCGCGCGCCTCCGCTGTGGGATGTCTTCCCGCGGTGAGAAACTCGCGCTGCGCGTCGGTGGCCGTCGCGTACTGGGGTACCGGGGGATCGTGGGAGAGGCCGCCGGAGCCGAGGAACAGGACGCGGCGGTCGGTGGTGCGGAAGTACTCGCCGACGGCCTGTCCGAACGCCCGCACGCGGGACATCGGGACGAACGGCCGGGCGACGGAATTCACGAAGATCGGCAGCACCGGCCGGGCGGCGGCGTCGCCGTCGTGCAGGAGCTCCATCGGCTGCACGGCGCCGTGGTCGACCTCCATGCGCCGGGAGATGGCCAGGTCGATGCCGCGGTCGATGACGAACTGCGCGAGGTCCTCGGCGATGTCCTCCGGGACGTCGAGGTCACCGGCGAACGAGTCGTAGTCGCCGGTGCCGTGCGCGCGGTAACCGAGGCAGAACGGCGGCATCAGGTCGTAGAAGAACCCGTTGAAGTGATCCGGGCCGAAGTTCACGACCAGGTCCGGATCGAAGTGCCGGACGAAGTTGCGGGCGTGCCCAAACGCGCCCTGCACCGACGCCACGACGTCGGCGGGCGGGTCGGCGTGGTCGAGCAGCGGGCTGTGGGACATGCACAGCAGGGCCTGTGTCATGACGATTCTCCTTTCGTCAGCGCTCGGTGTCGGCGTGGTGGGCCAGGTAGCTGCCGACGACCTCGTTGAACTCGGATGCGCGCTCGACCTGTGACCAGTGGCCGCACTGGCTGAAGATGTGGGCGTCGGCGTGTGGGATCACGTTCAGCAGATCCCACGTGCGCGAGACGGGGATGACGACGTCCTGGACGCCGTGGATCAGCAGCACCGGGACGTCGAGGCGGGCGAGGACGTCGAAGTCCAGCGGCAGCGCGTGCCGGTCCCGGTCGCGGGCCGCGACGACGTCGGCGAGCCGATCGGATGCCGTGTCGTTGAGGGCCGACTGGTAGCGCAGCGACACCAGTTCGTCGGTCACCAGCGACGTGTCGACCACGAACATCTCGAGGGTCTTGCGGATGCCGTCTTCGGTGAGGTTCGGATTCGAGTGCGCGGCAAGTGCTCCGGTGAGCGTGGCGCCGCCGGTGCCCATCGAGACGATGCCGAGTAGCCGCTGGGGGTAGTCGATCGCGAACTGGAAGGCGAGCCAGCCGCCGAGGGAGTTGCCGACGATCCAGGTCTTGTCGATGCCGAGGGCGTCGAGGACGCGGACGGCGTGGCGGACCCATTCCTTGATGCCGTACGCGGTGCCGCCGGCGACGACGGTCTGTCCGTAGCCGATCGAGTCGATGGCGATGCAGCGGCCGTGGCGGCTCAACTCGGGGAGGTTGAGCCACCAGTTGGCGGCGGCGGTGACACCGGTGCCGGAGCCGTGGAGGAACAGGATCGGGGTGCCCTCGCCGAGGTCGTGGTAGTGGGTCAGCTCGCCCTCGGCGGTCGGTAGCCACCTGTCCTCGAGGCCGAAGAAGGCGTCGGTCGTGTAGGCGGGGGTCGGGACGGACATGGAGATCTCCTTCAGTGGGCGAGCGACGGCTGGGCGGTGACCGCCGCGGGGCGGCCGGTGAACGACATCGCTGCCAGGATGGCGTCCAGGGTGGCGGGAGCGTGCTGAGCCAGGCAGGCGCCGGCGACGAAACGGTCCGGGCGCAGGAAGACGATCGGCGTGGGGCGGTCGTCGAACCACTTCTTCAGCCGGCCGGTGTGATCGCCGAGGACGACGACGCCGTCGTCCATGTACTTCTCGGCCCACTCGCGCTGGGTCTCCGGAACCATCGCGACCAGCCGGGCGCCCAGTGCGTCGAGCTTGTCGAGCGACTCCTGGGGGAGCAGGTCGCGGGGATTGTTGCCCCACACCAGCACCGACCACCAGTTGCCGATCGCGTCGTCGAGCAGGATGTCGGCGGCGCCCCGGGTGGTCACCCGCGGCTGCGGGAACTGCACCCCCACGGGGGACACCGTGCTGTTCGCGGTTCGGACCGGGACCAGCCGGCTGGTCAGGCGGGCCGTGGCCCGGCCGGACGCCTGCGTCGTGGGATCGGCGAGCACCCCGCGGGTGTAGCGCGGCATCGGCTTGAACCGCATGTCCGCGAAATAACTCTTGACCTGGGGGAAGAGGTTCAGCGCGGACGATGCCGCGTCGCGCAGCGCGGCGGCGGCCGGGTTGGTGATCTTGATGAATCTGCCGAAGGTCAGCGACAGGTCGACCATCGCCTGCGCGTGGTCCTTGCGCTCGTCTGTATAGGTGTCGAGCAGGGCGTCGCCGGCCTGGCCGGACAGCACCGTCGTCAGTTTCCAGCCGAGATTCGTCGCGTCGCGCATGCCGGAGTTCCAGCCCTGGCCCATCCATACCGGCATCAGGTGCGCGGCGTCGCCGGCGACGATCTGACGTCCCTTGCGGAAGCTCGACGCGACCCGGCCGTGATGGGTGAACACCCGTCGGCGAATGAACTCGAGCTTCGACGGATCCGGAACATGCTCGGCGAGAAGCTGGTTCACGAAGTCGGGGTCGGTGACCTGTTCCTCCGTTTCGCCGTCGCGAAGCATGAACTCCCAGCGCCGCACCGCGTGCGGCAGACCGATCGAGACGTAGGGGCGCCGGGGGTCGGCGCCGAGGAACACGTTCGGGGTACCGAGCGGATCGTTGTTCACGTCCACGACGAGCCAACGCGTCGAGGGGGATTCACCCTCGAAGGTGACGCCCAGGCGCTTGCGGGTCGGCGATTTTCCGCCCTCGCAACCCACCAGGTAGCGGGCGCGGAACCGGTGCTCCTCGACCGTGCCGTCGGGGCCGGTGACGCGGGCGGTCGCCGTGACCGAGTCGGCGTCCTCCTCGACCGTCTCGACGTGGTGGCCGAACCGCACCTGCACGGTATCGAACCGCGAGAGCCCTTCGTGCAGTGCGTGATCCACTTCCGGTTGGATGAATCCGTGCTTGCGCTCCCAGCCGAACTCGACGGTCTGCGGGTTGTTCACCAGGATCACCTTCCCGGCGCCGTTGACCAGTCGCATGATGTGCTGCGGATTGGTGTGCGGGCGCACGGTGTCGACCAGGTCGACGGTCTGGATGGTCCGGAAGGACTCGTCGTCGAGTCCGACGCCACGGGGGTAGTCGATGAGGTCGTCGAGGGCCTCGAGCACGGTGACCGACCGGCCGTACATGCCGAGGATGTTCGCGAGCATCAGACCGACGGGCCCGGCGCCGACGATGATCACGTCGCTGTCGTGGTGGGTGGTGTCCATGGGTTCCTCACTGCGGCTGCGCCGGCCCTGAGTCGTGTGTGCGCTGAGCGCGCGACCATGACCGTTAGTTGCACGTTCGTAGTCACTATGTGAACACGGGCACGCCGCCCGCCGCAAGTGGCGCACGCCCGGCCGTTCCGCGGCGACACGCACGAAACCCGCACCGAGCGGTCTCGGTGCGGGTTTCGTGTGCGGGAATCGGGCGCGGTGCCCGAGGCTGACGTCAGATCACGAGGTGTATTCGCGGAGCTGGGCGACGGCGTCGAGGGTCGCGTCGACGGCGCCCTCGATGAGTTCCTTCGAGGCGCTGATGATCGTCAGGCAGGCTGCCGGTTCGTTCTCCACGTGCGACAGGGGGACGCCGAGCCCCCAGTAGCCCGGTTCGACCTCAGCGAAGCTGATCACGTAACCCGTGCGGCGCCCTTCGGTGACGCGAGGATCCTCGCCGGGGCGCGGGGGGAGCGCGGTGAGCAGCGCATATCCGGCTGCGCCACGGTCGAGGGGATGCCGGCCGCCCTGCCGGAAGGAAACCCGCACAGTGGAGTTCGCGGGCTCCGTCACGACCACGGCGACGGCGTCCTCGGCCTCGGCCACGAACAGCGCGACACTCGCACCGAGTCGGTCCGCGAGGTTCTGCATCAGTGGCGTCGCGACTTCACGCAGGCCGGAGTAGACCTCGCGGCCGAGGGCGGCCAGTCCGCCGGCCGCACGATAGCGGCCGTCCGGTCCGCGGCTGATGAGCCGGCGGTCGGCGATGGTGGCCAGCAGGCGGGTTGCGATGCTGCGGTGCACGCCCAGCCGATCGGCGACGTCCTGGATGGTCAGCCCGCCGGCGGAGTTCGCGACCAACTCCAGTGCGACCAGCCCCCGCGCGAGCGTCTGGGTGCCGGCGGCGCGGGTGGGTGTCGATGTGGTCTGCGGTGGGGGATCGGAGGTGGCCACGACTCACCCTATGCCGCGCGGTGTGCGCAATGTGCACATGCGTGGGGTCGCGGCGATCGACTGCACGATCGCCGCAACCGGTCGACGTGACGTCAGCGCGACACCGACAGCAGGTGGAAGGTGGTGCGTCCCGCGAGGCCGAAATTGTCGTCGGCGACCACGACCAGCGACCGCGATCCGTCGGGCAGTCGGGGCCCCCACGTGATGCCCTCGATGCAGTCGGAGTCCGGGGTGACCGTGCCGAAGTCGAACAGGAGTTCCTTGCGCATCGGTCGCTCGCTGCCGGTCAGCGCGGGCGTGCCACTGACGTCGTCGGCGCCGTCGGTGGTCGTCCAGTAGATCTTGCCGGTGAACCCCTGACCGGGAATCATCGTCCGCTCGAGCGTGAGGTACGAGTCGTCGTCGGCCGCGAGGATCTCGGCGACACCGGTGGCCTGGGCCAGGCCACCTGCCGGCACCGGGTCCACCGGGTAGACGTACTCGCCGAGGTCGGCGCCCGACGCGCGGTCGAGGATCACCAGTCGCGATGGTGACGTCCCGTCGAGTGACGCGGCCGGGCCGTCCTGGGCCAGGGCGTTCTCCGACACCGCCGTCACCCGGGAGCCGGCGTGCGACAACGTCATCGCCTCGAAGCCGAGGTTGTCGCGGATGCCCGACACCAGTGCCCCGTCCCGGTCGAGGCGCGGCGTGAAGTGGTCCGGCAAGGGCACGTCCCGGACGAAGCCGCCGTCGGGGGAGGCCTCACGAATGAAGCCGGGCCGGGCGACCTTGGCCTCGCCCTCGCTGGTGTAGACGTAGCCGGCACGACCCGGCAGCCATCGAACGGACTCGGTGTCAGCGGTCCGCGGCGCATACGGCGCGTCGTCGGTGTCCCGCAGGTGCACGACCTCGTCGAAGCGTGCGGTGGCGAGACGGCCGTTGTCGAGCGGGAGTCCGAGCGTGTACAGGCGGACCGGACCCTGCTCGCCCCGATTGTCGCTGATGGCGACGAACTCGCCCGAGGCTCGGTCGTAGTCGATGCCCGACAGCCCGCCCACGCGGGATCCGCCGAATTCGAGATCGGTGGGCAAGGTGATCGCGTTGACGTAGTCGACGCGGGGCGGGGGCGTGGCACTCGCGAGCGAGCCGACCTCCACTGACCCGGCACCGAGCGATCCGGTGCCGGGGAGGAGTCCGGTCAGTCCCGCGAGTGCCACCGCGCCGGCCGTGAGCAGCTGCGCAGTGGCCATCGTTTCCTACTGTCCCATCACGTATTTCACGGTCGGCCCGGCGGTCCAGCCACCGTCGACCGCGATCTCGGCGCCCGTGACGTACGACGCCGCATCCGACAGCAGATAGGTCACCGCGCCGGCGATCTCGTCCGCCTCGCCGACCCGGCCCATCGGGGTGTTGGGGTAGTTGCCCTCGCCCTGCTGGATGCCGACACCCGCAGTCATCGGGGTGTAGGTCATGCCCGGGTGGACCGAGTTGACCCGGATCCGGTCCGTGCCGAGTTCGACGGCGGCGATCTTCGTCAGTCCGCGCACGCCCCACTTCGAGGCGCCGTAGCCCGCGGTGAGCGCGAGCCCCATCAGCCCGGCGGCGGACGAGATGTTCACGATCGACCCGCCGCCCGCGGCGCGCATCGGCGCGATGACCGCCTGCAGGCCGTTGAAGACACCGACGAGATTGATCTCGAGTACCTGGCGGAAGTGCTCGACCGGTTCGTGCTCGATGTACTGGCCGGTCGATACGCCGGCGTTGTTCACCAGGCCCGTCAGAGCACCGAACTCGGCGACCGCGAACTCCACCGCCGACCGCCACGCGTCGGCGTCGGTGACGTCGAGGTGGACGTAGCGGGCGGCGTCGCCCAATTCGGCGGCGGTGGCGCGGCCGTCGTCGTCCAGGACGTCGGCGATCACCACCTTGCCGCCGCCGTCGACGATGCGGCGCGCGAACGCGGCACCCAGGCCGCGGGCGCCGCCCGTGACGAGAACGACCTTGTCGGACAGCATTGCGGATTCACTCATGTGGCTCACCTTCCAGTGATTCGAATCGTCACTTGCCTCGGGCGGCGTGGCGGGCGCCGATGTAGCCGAAGACCATCGCGGGTCCGATGGTGGCGCCCGCACCTGCGTAGTCGTTCCCCATGACCGCCGCCGACGTGTTGCCGGTGGCGTAGAGGCCGTCGATCACGGAGCCGTCCGCGCGCAGGACCTGACCGTTCTCGTTGTACACCAGTCCGCCCTTGGTGCCCAGGTCGCCCGCGCGCATCCGCAGCGCGTAGTACGGCGCGGTGTCGATCACGTCCAGTGTGGGGTGCGGCAGGCTCGGGTCGCCGTAGTAGTTGTCGTACGCGCTCTCACCGCGAAGGAAGTCGGCGTCGCGTCCGTTTCGGGCGAATCCGTTGAAGCGGGAGAGAGTTTCGGTGAGCCCGGCGGCCGGGACGTCGATTTTGCCGGCGAGTTCCTCGATGGTGTCGGCGACGACGATCAGGCCGCCGTCGATCCACGCCGAGGGGAACTTCTGGCCCGGCATGATGCCGCCGATCGGGTAACGCTTCTTCGCGCGCTCGTCGAACACGAACCATGTGGGCTCGTGACCACCGGCCAATTGGTCGTGCACGAACGTCACATACGGCGCCGCCTCGTTCGTGAACCGCTTGCCGTGCTGATCGACGATGATCGAGCGCGGAACGGAGCGCTCGGCGACCATCACCTGAACGACGCCGTCGGGTCGCTGGAACGACGGCATCCACCATGCGTCGTCCATGAGATCGACTGCGGCGCCCACGTTCTGGCCCGCGACGATGCCATCGCCGGTGTTGTGCTTCGACGCCGCACTGAAGTTGTCGCGGCCGCCCTCGGGCAGATACTGCTTGCGCATGTCCTGGTTGAACTCGAAGCCGCCGGTGGCGAGCAGAACACCACGTCGTGCACGGATCCGGACGGTGCGACCGGCGCGCTCGGCGACGAGGCCGATCACGGCACCCGACTCGTCGGTGACGAGGGACTGCATCGGGGTGTTCAGCCACAACGGCACGCCGGCATCCTTCAGTGCCAGTCGAAGCCGGGCGATCAGGGCGCGGCCGAGGGTGTCCATGTGGCGGCGCAACAGGATCGACTTGACGGCGTTGAACCCCGTCTTGAGGGCCGTGAACTTGGCCTTCCACGTGCGCATCACCATGTTGAGCTGCACGAAGTCCTTGGACGTGATGAACAATCCCGGAGGCGTCGCCAGCGCCGCGGGGCGCAGCAGCGACTCGTCCGCGCCCAGCTTCTTCAGATCCACCGGCAGCGGCTCGATGGTCCGGCCGGCGGGGCGGCCGCCGGGCTGCTCGGGGTGGTAGTCGGAATAGCCTGTGCACCACTGGAATCGCATGTGCGGGCTCGACGTCTCGAGGAACACCAGGGTTGTGGGGCCCTCGTCGATGAACGCGTCGATGTTGGCCGACGGAACCCGGTCGCCGAGGATGGCATCGAGGTAGCGGCGGACGTCCGCGCGGGAATCGCCCAGCCCCTCGCGGACCAGCAGCGGATTGTTCGGTACCCACACGCCGCCGCCGGACAGTGCGGTGGCGCCGCCGTAGACGTCGGCCTTCTCGATGAGCAGGGTTTCCAGGCCCTCTGCCGCGCCGGCGAGAGCGGCAGTGAAGCCACCCGCACCGCTGCCGACGACGAGCAGGTCCACCTCGTGGTCCCACTGGGATTCGGCGGACTGCTCGGTCTGGTTGGGTTCGGTCGCGGGCATCGCGGAACTCCTCGGGGTGCGTGGGGGAGACGACGACCCGAGGCAGGTGTGCCCGGTCGCGTCGCGTCCATGACCCTAGGAAGCGCGTGAAGGGCGGCGACATCGTCTCTCCCGCTGGGCGGGAGGACGGGCGGTCACACCAGCCAGGCTGCCGAATCGGCGGGGAGCAGTCCGTCGGCGAGCGGCAGGCTCGACAGCACGACGGTCTCCGGCGGCAGCTGGATCGAGCCGTCGGTCGCGTTGAGGACGCAGATGAGCCCGCCCCGGCGACGGAAGGCGAAGCATCCCGGAGGGCTTCCGTACCAATCGATTTCGTCGCCGGAGCACTCCTGGAGAGTGGTCCGCAGCTCGAGGGCTGCGCGGTACAGCGACAGCGTCGAACCGACGTCCTCGAGCTGTGATTCGACGGTCAGGTGTGCCCAGTTCGCCGGGATCGGCAACCACGTGTCGGGTTCCGTCGAGAATCCGAACGGCGGTCGTGTCCCCTCCCACGGCAGCGGTACCCGGCACCCGTCCCGGCCGCGTTCGGTATGCCCCGACCGTTCCCACACCGGGTCCTGCAGAGCAGTATCGGGAAGGGCGACGTTCGGCAGGCCCAGTTCGGCGCCGTTGTAGACGAACGCCGCCCCAGGTAGCGCGAGTTCGACGAGCGCCATGGCGCGTGCACGGGCAGTCCCTCGGCCGCCTTCGCCGTATCGGGTGACCTCACGCTCGACGTCGTGATTCGACAGCGTCCACGTGGGCGTCCCACCGACTCGGGCGACGGCGTCGAGCGAATTCTCGATCGCGGCCCGCACCGCGTCGGCCTCGAACGGTGTCTCGGCGAGGCGGAAGTTGAAGCCGAGGTGGAGCTCGTCCGGACGGATGTACTCGCCGAACCGTGCGTTGTCGCGCACCCAGATCTCGCCGACCGACATCGCGTGCGGGTACTCGTTCACGACCCGGCGGATGCCGCGGTGGATCTCGTGCACCGCCGGATTGTCGAACCGCGGGTCGTCGTCCTCGTTGCGCAGCAGCGCGTTGGTGTCCCAATGGTGGTCGGGCAGGCCCTCCGGCTTCGCCATACCGTGCGCGACGTCGATCCGGAAGCCGTCGACGCCGCGGTGCAGCCAGAATCGCAGCGTCTGCTCGAGGTCGTCGAACACCTCGGGGTCGTCCCAGTTCAGGTCGGGTTGCTCGGCGGCGAAGATGTGCAGGTACCACTGGCCGGGGGAGCCGTCGGGTTCCGTCACCCGCGTCCAGGCCGGGCCTCCGAACACACTCGGCCAGTTGTTCGGTGGCTCCGTGCCGCCCGGCCCGCGGCCGTCCCGGAAGAGATAACGCTCGCGGGCGCGGCTGCCGGGGCCGGCGGCGAGCGCCTCCCGGAACCACGGGTGCTGATCGCTCGTGTGGTTCGGGACCAGATCCATCGTGACCCGGATACCGCGAGCGTGCGCCTCGGTGATCAACGTGTCCATCGTCGCGAGGTCGCCGAACAGTGGATCGATGTCCCGCGGGTCGGAGACGTCGTAGCCGTGGTCGGCCATCGGGGAACGCATCACCGGGCTGAGCCAGATCGCGTCCACCCCGAGCAGTTCGAGGTAACCCAGGCGGTCGATCACACCACCCAGATCGCCGACGCCGTCACCGTTGGAATCGGAGAAGGACCTCGGATAGACCTGGTAGAAGACGGCATTCGTCCACCAGGAACGCGAATCGGCCGGTTCGTGTGCGGCGGACTGATCCTCACCGGTGGTCACAGTGATTCATAGTGCCGCATCGGTGGCGTCGGGAGCGCGCGTATGCGCTTGTGTCGCCGTCCTAGATCGGCGAGTTCACCATCGATGCCGCCGCCATCTCCATGTAGTCGACGAGAGCGCGGCGATGGGGTTCGTCGAGAGTCTGCTCGTCGATGGACGCGATCGCGACGTGCATGCAGCGCAGCCAGGCGTCCCGCTCGATCGGGCCGATCTTGAACGGGTTGTGCCGCATCCGCAGGCGCGGGTGCCCGCGCTCCTCCGAGTACGTGCGCGGGCCGCCCCAGTACTGCTCGAGGAACATGCGCATACGGCGCTCCGCCGGCCCGAGGTCCTCCTCGGGGTACAGCGGCCGGACGATCTCGTCCTTCGCCACCTCCTCGTAGAACCGGGCGGTGAGCTTGCGGAACGTCTCGGCTCCGCCGACCGCGTCGTAGAAGGTCTGCTGCGTCGTGGGGTTCGTGTCAGTCATGGCGTGTCCCATTGTGCCCGTTCTCGCAGTGAAGGTGCCCGAGCCCGGTCGCGGTGTGGTGCCCGGCACCCCGCGTTCACCGATCGTGCAGCAACTTTTTCACGGAAATGGGTGTGCGTGACCGCATCATCCGTGGTCAACTTGGGTCAGTCTTCGCGGAGGTCGCATGGCACACCGACAGGGCGCGCGAGCGCATCGACAACTCGTGCCCACTGATGTGCGGGGTAATCGCACGTCGGGGGCTTTTCCGCTGCATGTCATTCCCGAGCCCGGCGTGTCCGGGCTCGTTCTGCCGGGCCGGAGCCCGCAGCCGGGCTGGAACAAGCGCCGCGTGCTGCTGCTCAATGCCACATTCGAACCACTGACCGCGTTGCCCGCACGCCGAGCCGTCGTACTGATGGTCTGCGACAAGGCCGACGCCGTCCACGAGGATCCGCACGGTCCGGTGATCCACTCCGAGGGATCCTCTCTGCAGGTGCCGTCGGTGATCCGCCTCCGCAACTACGTCCGGGTGCCGTATCGCTCCCGGGTTCCGATGACCCGGGCGGCGCTCATGCACCGCGACCGCTTCCGCTGCGGATACTGCGGCGACAAGGCAGAGACGATCGATCACGTCGTGCCGCGCAGTCGCGGCGGCGGCCATTCGTGGGAGAACTGCGTCGCGTGCTGCGCGCCGTGCAATCACCGCAAAGCGGACAGACTGCTCGCGGAACTGGGGTGGACGCTCCGCACAGCGCTCGTGCCCCCGTCGGGTCCGCACTGGAGGCTGCTGTCCAGCACCACCGAGCTGCATCCGACGTGGCTACCGTATCTCGGCGAGGGCGCCGCCTGAGCCGGGACTCGATTCGGCCCCGACGCTTCCATTTCGGCAGGACTCGGCTACGGTTTGCGTCGTGAGCATTCTCGAGACAGTGCTGATATTCGTAGGGATACCCGTCCTGGTGATCGCGATCGTCGCGGGTCTGTCCTTCATGACCAAGAAGTCGCCCGGCTTCGTGCCGACCGAGTACCGCCTCGGCGAGCGCTGGACCCATCAGCCGGTCCTGTGGAGCGCCGTCGACGAGGTGACCACGCACGGTCATCACGCGGCGCACGCCGCGGGTGCAGACGTGATCGGAGGTTCGGCAAGTGGCAAGTGGTGACGTTATCCAGACCTCGGTGGCCCCGGCAGATCTGCCGGTCGGCACCGTAGTGACGACCAGCGGACGCCTCTCCGGCGTGCACCGCATCGGCGAGGCGTTCGACGACCTTCTGCCCTTCACGACCGACCAGTTGGTGCGCCTCGACGACGCGCTCACGGATGCGACCCGCTCCACCAAGGTGCGATTCAACATCTACGTCGGCGACCTCGGCGAGAACCCCGCCATCGGCGCCGACGCGGTCTTCCCGCACACCCCCGAGGCCGAGCGTTCGGTCCTCATCGCGGTCTCGCCCAACCAGCGGACGATCGAGATCCGCGGCGGCCGGGCCGTGCAGAACCGGGTCACGGACCGGGTCGCCCAGCTCGGCGTCACCGCCGCGCTCGCGTCCTTCGGCGAGGGCGACCTCGTCGACGGTCTCGTCTCCGCGCTGCGGGTGATGAGCGCGGCGATCGCCGCCAAGTAGTCCCTGCACTCACGCTCCACCCCCGGTGACCCGGTGCCGCACGGCACCGGGTCACCGGCGTTTGCAGACCTTCTCAGGTGGCGTCGAAAGCACGGGCCTTCAGCGACCGGACGATCCCGGCGCAGCCCTCGACGACCAGGCGACGCAGCGCCGGCGGATGCTCGCCCGCCAGGAACGCGTCCGCGGCGGCCACCGACTGCTCGGTGATCGACCACGACGGGTACAGCCCGACGACGACGGTCTGCGCCACCTCGCTCGACCGCCGCTCCCACACCGCCGGGATCTCGGCGAAGTAGCGCGCCACGTACGGCTCGAGCAGCTGCGACTGTCCGGGCGCCACGATGCCGCCGATCACCGCGCGCGCGGTGATGTTGGGGACGGTGTCGTCGCCCGTCACCGTCGTCCACGCCTGCTCCTTGACGGCAGCCTGCGGGCGGGCCGCGGCCGCGGACGCCGCCTGACGCGCGCCCGCCGCGGTCGGATCCCGCTGGGCCTCGGCGTCGATGACGGGCGTCGCGGGGCCGTCGGCGTCGATCTCGCCGGCCGCGGCGAGTGCGTGCACGAGCCGCCAGCGCAAATCGGTGTCGACCACCAGACCGGCCAGGCCCACGGTCGCCGGATCGGTGGTGTCGAGCAGTTCCTGCAGGATCTCGGTGTGCCAGGCCGACAGCTGGGAGCCGGTCAGCGCGTTGACGAACGCCAACTGGTGATCGGAGCCGCCCTCGGCCTCGCGAGCCAGCTCGAGCAGCCGGTCCGCGAACGCGGGCCAGCCGAACGCGTCGGCCCAGCCGGGCTCCGCGTACGCGGACAGCGCCGTCTGCGCCTGGAGCAGCAGTCGCTGCACGACGCCCACCTCCGTTTCGGCGCCGATGCCGCGCTGCACGAGGCTGACGAAGTCGCGGGCCCGCATCTCGGCCTGGCGGGTCATCTCCCACGCCGCCGACCACGCCAGGGTGCGAGGGAGCGGTTCGGCGATGTCGCCGATGCGGCCGACGAGGGTGTCGAGCGAATCCCGATCCAGGCGCAGCGAGCAGTAGGTGAGGTCGTCGTCGTTGACGAGGATGAGCTTGCCGCGCGGCACGCCGACAAGTTCGGGGACGTCGGTGCTCGCGCCCTCGATGTCCAGCTCGACGCGGTGCGTGCGGACGAGCTTGCCGGTGGCCGGGTCGTCGTCGTAGACGCCGACCGCGAGCCGGTGTACGCGGGTCTCGCCGGCACCCGGCTCGGCGCCGTCCTGCAGCACGGCGAAGTTCCGGAAGGTGCCGTCGGGCTCGATCTGGAAATCCGGGCGCAGGATGTTCAGGCCGGTGGTCTTGAGCCACTGCGCGCCCCAGCTCGACAGGTCGCGGCCGGACGCCTTCTCCAGCGCCCGCAGCAGGTCGTCGAACGTGGCGTTGCCGAACGCATGCTCGGCGAAATAGTCGCGCAGGCCCGCCATGAACGGCTCCTGGCCCACGTACGCGACGAGCTGCTTGAGCACGCTCGCGCCCTTGGCGTACGTGATGCCGTCGAAGTTGACCTCGACCGCGGCCAGGTCGGGGATGTCGGCGGCGATCGGATGCGTCGACGGCAACTGGTCCTGTCGGTACGCCCACGACTTCTCGACGTTCGCGAACGTCGTCCACGCGTTGGTGTACTCGGTGGCCTCGCTCTGGCAGAGCACCGACGCGAACGTCGCGAACGACTCGTTGAGCCACAGATCGTCCCACCACCGCATCGTGACGAGGTCGCCGAACCACATGTGCGCCATCTCGTGCAGCACCGTCTCGGCGCGACGCTCGTACGAGTAGCGGGTCACCTTGGACCGGAACACGTAGTCCTCGAGGAACGTCACCGCGCCCGCGTTCTCCATCGCGCCCGCGTTGAACTCCGGCACGAACAGCTGGTCGTACTTTCCGAACGCGTACGGCATCCCGAAGTTGCGGTGATAGAAGCCGAATCCCTGCTTGGTCTCGGTGAACAAGCGGTCGGCGTCCATGTGCGGGGCGAGTGAGGCGCGGCAGTAGATGCCGAGCGGGATGGTGCCGTGCTCGTCGGTGTAGAAGTCGGTCCACTGCGCGTACGGTCCGGCGATCAGCGCCACCAGATACGTGCTCATGCGCGGCGTCGTCCGGAAGACGTGCCGTCCCGGGGTGGCCGCCAGCGTCTGCACGGTCTCGGCGTTCGAGACGACCGCCCAGTCCTCGGGCGCGGTGACCGAGATGTCGAAGGTGGCTTTGAGGTCCGGCTGATCGAAACAGGCGAACATTCGCTTGGCGTCCGCCGTCTCGAACTGGGAGTACAGGTACACCGCGTCGTCCGTCGGGTCGACGAACCGGTGCAGGCCCTCACCGGTATTGGTGTACATGCAGTCCGCGTCGACCACCAGCTCGTTCGCCTCGGCCAGGCCGTCGAGCGCGATGCCGGTGGACTCGTCGTACGACGACACGTCGATCGGTGTGCCGTTGAGGACCGCGGAATGCACTGTGGCGGCGATGATGTCGATGAACGTGGACGCCCCCGCCGTGGCCCGGAACGTCACGGTGGTCCGGGACCGGAAGGTGGTCTCGCCCGGACGCCCGGAGCCGTCCGTGAGATCGAGGTCGATGCGGTAGTTGTCGACCGCGACCGCCGCCGACCGTTCGGCGGCCTGAGTGCGGGTCAGATTCGGTGGGGCCACGGAGAACTCCTCATCACGGGTGGACGAACACTTCCTGCTATCCCATCACGCATTCCACCTCTCTCGCGATTTGCGCACTTGTCGCGGTGGTGTGGGGCCGCGGCGCGCGACAAGTGCGCAAAACGCGAGGGTCAGGGGAGGAGATCGGGGAGGGGAACGGCGGGGTCGGCGAGGCGATCCGGGTCGACCGGGCCGGAGAAGGCGACCAGTGCCTTGATGTCGTCGGTGACGTCCCAGATGTTGACGTTCATCCCCGCGAGGACGCGGTTCTCCTCGTCGAGCCAGAACGCCAGGAACTCGCGGCCGCCGACGTCGCCGCGGGTGACCACCTTCGAGTACTCGGGCGCCCAACCCACGTACTCCATCCCGAGGTCGTACTGATCGGTGAAGAAGTAGGGCAGATTCGTGAATTCGACGGGATGACCAAGCATCGTCGCGGCTGCGATCGCGGGCTGGTTGAGGGCGTTCGCCCAGTGTTCGACGCGAATCCGCGCGGCCAGCAGCGGATGCTGTTGCGCTGCGATGTCGCCGACCGCGACGATGTGCGGATCACTGGTCGTCAGGGTGCCGTCCACCAGTACACCGCCGTCCACGGAAAGCCCCGCGGCCTCGGCGATCTCGATGTTGGGCTGCGCGCCCACCGCCACCAGCACCGCGTCGGCGGGCAGCACGGTCCCGTCGCCCAGGCGCACACCGTCGGCGTGACCGTCCGAGACCGTGATCTCCTCGACCTTCGTGCCGAACCGGAAATCGACGCCGTGTTCGCGATGCAGGTCCGCGAACACCGCGCCCATCTCCCGGCCGAGGGCCGCGAGCAGTGGCAGCTCTGCCGCCTCGACGATCGTCACCGCCACGTCCTTGCCCCGAGCGCCCGAGGCGATTTCGAGCCCGATCCACCCGGCGCCCACGATCACCAGGCGCGATCCCGGGGTCAACGCGGCGATCAACGCGTCCGACTCGTCGATCGTGCGCAGGTAGTGCACCCCGGTGGCGTCCGCGCCGGGGATCGGTGGGCGGCGGGAGCGGGATCCGGTCGCGAGCGCGAGTTTGTCGTAGCCGAGCGTGGAACCGTCGGGCAGCACGACGCGTCGATTGTCGCGGTCGATCGCCTCCGCGCTGGTGCCCAGGCGCAGATCCACGTGATGGTCGCGGTACCAGTCGCCGTTCTGCACCGTGAAGTCCGGCAGGGCCTTCTTGCCCGCGACGTGTTCCTTGGAGAGCGGTGGTCGCTCGTACGGCAGATGGTCCTCGGCGCTCAGGAGCACGACGGTGCCGTCGAAATCCCTGGCTCTCAAGGATTCTGCGAGCTTGGCACCGGCGAGGCCGCCGCCGACGATGACGAAGGTGCGCTGCGATGGCTCGGGGGAAGTCACGTGAATGCTCCGTTCCAGTGTCGCGACTGGATCTGTCATTTCGCTGTCCGCATCCGACCCTAACCGGGTCTCGGCGTGCTCGGGAAGCATTCACGCGTCGTCGTGGTTCTCTTGAACCGAGAGGTGCTGCGTGGACGTCGCCGCACCCCGGACAAGGAGATGCGAGTGAGCGCACAGACCACCCCCGGCGCCGACGACGCGACGGACACCGTCGATTTCTGGTTCGATCCGCTGTGCCCCTGGTGCTGGATCACCTCGCGCTGGATCCTCGAGGTCACGAGGGTCCGCGACATCGAGGCCAACTTCCACGTCATGAGCCTCGCCGTCCTCAACGAGGGCCGGGAACTGCCCGAGGAGTACCGCGAGCGGATGGCCCAGGCGTGGGGCCCGGTGCGGGTCCTCATGGCCGCGGCGCAGCAGCGCGGTGACGAGATCCTGCTGCCGCTGTACACCGCGATGGGCACCCGCATCCACAACGGCGGCGATCAGGACCTGACGAACGTGGTGGTCGAGGCCCTCGCGGAACTGGGCCTGCCGGCGGAGCTGGCCGCGGCCGCCGACACCGACGAGTACGACGCCGAACTGCGCCGCAGCCACCACGCCGGCATGGACAAGGTCGGCGACGACGTCGGCACCCCGACCATCCACGTCAACGGCACCGCGTTCTTCGGCCCCGTCCTGTCCCGCATCCCGCGCGGCGAGGACGCCGGCCGGGTGTGGGACGGCACCGTCGCGCTGGCGTCGTACCCGCACTTCTTCGAGCTCAAGCGCACCCGCACGGAAGACCCGCAGTTCGACTGAGGTCTCCGGCCGCACGCGACACCCGTCGCGGCGTCCCCGCGGGGCGCCGCGACGATGTGGCCTGTCAGAATTAAGACCATGCGCGTATACCTGGGTGCCGACCACGCCGGCTTCGAACGCAAGAACCAGATCATCGAACACCTCACCGCGAACGGCCACGAGGCCATCGACTGCGGTGCACACGTCTACGACGCCGTCGACGACTACCCGGCGTTCTGCATCGAGGCGGCGCGCCGCGTCGTCGCCGACCCGGGCAGCCTCGGCCTCGTCCTCGGCGGCAGCGGCAACGGCGAGCAGATCGCCGCGAACAAGGTTCCCGGCGCCCGTTGCGCGCTGGCGTGGAGCGTCGAGACCGCGCAGCTCGCACGTCAGCACAACAATGCTCAGCTCATCGGCATCGGCGGCCGCATGCACTCGCTCGAGGAGACGCTCGCGATCGTCGACGCGTTCCTGGCCACCGAGTGGTCCGACGAGGAGCGTCACCAGCGCCGCATCGACATTCTCGCCGAGTACGAGAAGACCGGCGTCGCACCCGCTGTGCCCGCAGCTCCCGAGGCCTGACGGACACCGGTAGACCACCTTGCCCGAGGGACACACCCTGCACCGTCTCGCGCGTCTGCATCAACGACGGTTCGCGGGATCGCCGGTGCGGGTGTCCAGCCCGCAAGGACGTTTCGCCGAGGACGCGGCCCTGATCGACGGCCGCGTCCTCGTGCGTTCCGACGCGTGGGGCAAGCACCTGTGGCACCACTACGAGAACGGTCTGGTGGTGCACGTCCACCTCGGCCTCTACGGGAAGTTCACCGAGGCCGAGGTGCCGCTGCAGGCGCCGGTCGGCCAGGTCCGGATGCGCATGGTCGGGACGGAGTACGGCGCCGATCTGCGGGGGCCGACGGCCTGTGAGGTGCTGCACCCGCCGCAGGTCGCGGCGATCGAGGCCCGGCTCGGCCCGGATCCGCTCCGCACGGACGCCGACCCCGACCGCGCGTGGGCGCGGATCTCGAAGTCGCAGACTCCGATCGGCGCGCTGCTCATGGATCAGGCGGTGCTCGCCGGCGTCGGCAACGTCTATCGCGCAGAGATCCTGTTCCGGCACAACATCCATCCGGACCGGCCCGGGAAGAAGGTCGGCCGCGGCGAGTTCGACGCGATGTGGGCCGACCTCGTCCACCTCATGAACATCGGGGTGCGCCGCGGCAAGATGCACGTCGTGCGGCCCGAAGACGATCACGGGGACCCGGCGTACGCGAAGGATCGGCCGCGCACCTACACCTACCGCAGAGCAGGATCGGCGTGCCGCGTCTGCGGCACGCCGATCGCTCACGCTGTCATGAAGGGGCGCAACCTGTTCTGGTGCCCCGGCTGCCAGCCGGACTAGAAGTCGCCAAAGTCCATTCCGCCGCCGAAGTCGCCTCCGCCGAAATCTCCTCCACCGAAGTCGCCGCCCCAGTCCCCACCGTCCGCGCCGAACTCCGTATCGCCGCCGCCGAAGTCGCCGTCGCCGCCGTCGGCACCAGCGTCTCCGCCTGCGTCGCCGCCGGCATCGGAGCCGTCACCGGCACCGTCCTCGAACGCCTGCGCGTCGTACGGCACTCCAGCCATACCCGAGAACATCGCCGAGAACAGGAACATCGAACCGATGCCCCACGCGCCGGCGACGAGCGCGGGCTTCCACCACGGCTCCGAGTACCAGCCCGCCGGAACCGGACGTCCGGCGACGCGACCGCCCGGGTAGTAGTTGGGCGTGCGGGCGGACGGGTTCGGCGAGGCCGACACCTGACGGCCCTCGAACTCCACCTCGCGGTCCTCGGTGACCGAACCGGCCGCCTTCTGGCCGTCGATGCTCGGCACCTCGGGACCCGGGTCCATGCCCATCGCCGTGCGCGCGGCGCGGATGTAGTACAGGCCCTCGAGCGCGGTCTGCTTCGCGAGACGCGCCTGCACCGGGGTGGTGGCCTGCTCGATCTGGGAGCCGGCGGCGGTGTAGCGCTCGGACGCGTCGGCGAGCGCCTGCTTGGAGGCCTCGTCGCTGCCGACGAGGTTGTAGACCTGGCCACCCAACCGCTCGATCGCCTGGCGTGCATCCGCCTTGGCGTCTTCGAGTTGGTTCGCCGAGTGGCCCTTGTTCTTGTTCTGGCTCTTCATGACCAGAAATACGACGGCGCCGAGTACGGCGACGATGAGAAGGAGTTCCACGGGGTGCCTTCCGGAGGCGACAAATCGGACAACCTCCAGGATACCGGGACCGGGTGTCGCGCGACTCGGACACGAATTCCTGTCGGTGGTCGATGCGAACATATGTTCGTGTCCGACGTCGGTGCTGCATCCGGGCCCGAGAACCCGCAGGGTTTCGAGGCGTCGATCCTGCATGCCGATCTCGATGCGTTCTATGCGTCGGTCGAACAGCGCGACGACCCGCGACTGCGCGGGCGGCCGGTCATCGTCGGTGGGGGAGTCGTCCTCGCCGCCAGCTACGAGGCCAAGGCGTGTGGCGTCCGTACCGCCAGCAGCGGCGCGCTGGCACGGCGACTGTGCCCGGACGCGATCGTCGTGCCGCCCCGGATGTCCGCCTACGCGGAGGCCAGTAGGGCGGTCTTCGAGGTGTTCCGCCAGACGACGCCTCTCGTCGAGGGCATCTCCATCGACGAGGCCTTCCTCGATGTCGGCGGGCTCCGGAAGATCTCCGGGAGCCCGACGCGCATCGCGGCACAATTGCGCCGCGACGTGCGCGAGCAGGTGGGACTGCCGATCACCGTGGGCGTGGCCCGTACCAAGTTCCTGGCGAAGGTGGCCAGTGCGGTCGGAAAACCCGACGGTCTGCTGGTCGTCCCGCCGGACCGGGAGATCGACTTTCTGCACCCACTTCCCGTCGAGCGGCTCTGGGGCGTGGGAAAGGTCACCTCCCGCAAGCTGCACGACTACGGGATCGGGACCGTCGCACAACTGGCGGCGCTGTCCGAACGGGAGCTGTCGACGGTGGTCGGGCCGGGTTCGGCGCGGCACCTGCACGCGCTGGCGTGGGCCCGCGACCCGCGGCGCGTGCAGACCGGTCGGCGGCGCCGGTCCATCGGCGCGCAGCACGCCCTCGGTCGGCGGCAACGGAGCTTCGCGGAAGTGGAGTCCATGGCCGCGGCGCTGGTGGATCGCGTCGTGCGCAGGCTGCGAGCGGCCGGGTGGGTGTGCCGGACGGTGGTGCTCCGGATGCGGTTCGCGGACTTCGAACGGGCCACCCGTTCGATCACGCTCGGCGAGGCGTCGGCGCGCACGGAGGTGGTGCTCGCGGCGGTGCGATCGCTGCTCGTGCAGTCGCAGCCGCTCATCGCCGAGCGCGGCCTGACGCTGGTGGGCGTCGCGTTGACCAACCTCGATCGGGAGGGCGCCGAGCAGTTGGCCCTGCCGTTCGAGCCGGACACCGGGCCTCCGGTCGCGGAGGTCGACGGTGTCCGGCTCGATACGGCGCTCGACGCCGTGCGCGCAAAGTTCGGGTCGGTCGCGGTCACCCGCGCCGCGCTGCTCGGGCGCGACCGCGGTGTGAGCGTGCCGATCCTGCCGGACGAATAGTTGCCGGATCAGGCCTCGGCGGCGGCGTTCAGCTGCTCGAGCGTGCCGGTCGCCTCGAGGTACTCCTGCACCCAGCGCTCGATGACGGCCGACGTCTTCTCCACCTTGGTGAACTGTCCGACGACCTGGCCCACAGGGTTGAACGCGACGTCGACGGTCTCGTCCGGGTACTTGTGGGTGGCCGCGACGGCCATGCCCGACACCATGTACTGCAGCGGCATGCCGAGGGGTTCGGGGTTGCCCTCCTTCTCCCAGGCTTCGGTCCAGTCGTTGCGCAGCATTCGGCACGGCTTACCGGTGAACGAGCGGCTGCGGACGGTGTCGCGGCTGCTCGCGTTCGCGTAGGCGGCCTGCTGGACCGGGGTGTTCTCGGCCTCCTCGACCATCAGCCACTGCGAACCCGACCACGCGCCCTGGGCGCCCAGGGCCAGCGCCGCGGCGATCTGCTGACCGCTGCCGATGCCGCCGGCGGCCAGCACCGGAACCGGGGCGACCTCCTTGACGACCTGCGGCCACAGCACGATCGAGCCGACCTCGCCGCAGTGCCCGCCGCCCTCGCCGCCCTGGGCGATGATGATGTCGACACCGGCGTCGGCGTGCTTGCGCGCCTGGTACGGCGAACCGCACAGAGCGGCGACCTTCCGCCCCGCCGCGTGGATGTGGTCGATCATGTCCGCCGGCGGGGTTCCGAGCGCGTTGGCGATCAGCGTGACCTTGGGGTGCTGCAGTGCCACCTCGACCTGTGGGGTGGCGGTCGCCTCGGTCCAGCCGAGCAACTGCAACGCGTTGTCGCTGCCGTCGTCGGGGAGGGGCACACCGTGGTCGGTGAGGATCTTGCGTCCGAAGTCGAGGGTGGCCTGCGGCACCATCGACTGCAGCATCTTCGTGAGCTCGTCGGCGGACAGGTTCGAGTCCATGCCCTCGTATTTGTTGGGGATCACGATGTCGACGCCGTACGGGCGGTCGCCGATGTGCTCGTCGATCCAGTTCAGCTCGATCTCGAGCTCTTCGGGGGTGAAGCCCACGGCGCCGAGGACGCCGAATCCGCCGGCCTTGCTGACGGCGACCACGACATCGCGGCAGTGGGTGAACGCGAAGATCGGGAACTCGATGCCGAGTTCGTCGCAGAGGGGGGTGTGCATCCGGCACTCCTTCGCTGGCCTGTTTCTGTAACAGGTTCCAACTTAGGGTGGCCTGGTCGCGGTGGGTGGCGAATCGCTCGAATCAGGCGCGACGACGGGACTGTGACAAGCGTCACTCGCGAGCGCGGCGGAGCTGTGTCCGGAAACGACAAAACCCCCGTCCCGGGCGTAAATGCCGGGCGGGGGTTTCCTCCTCGCGGAGGGGATGACGGGAATCGAACCCGCGTAATCAGTTTGGAAGACTGAGGCTCTACCATTGAGCTACATCCCCGTGCATACGACATTAGTGGGATCGCCAGCGATGCCGTGTGCGAGATGGAACTGTACCCACCTCGCTTTGGATTTCCTAATCGGGGGGCCGTAGGATTCTGCCTCGGGTCCTCGCGAGGTTGGTGAGGTTCTGTTTTCGGACGGGATGTGGCGCAGCTTGGTAGCGCATCCGCTTTGGGAGCGGAGGGTCGCAGGTTCAAATCCTGTCATCCCGACCACGTGTGCGTCGGTGTCGCGATCGCGACACCGACGTGCGACATAGAGCAACGAAGAGCATCACCACTACGAAGGAGCCAGATCCGTGAAGAGCACCGTCGAGCAGCTCAGCCCGACGCGAGTCCGTATCAACGTTGAGGTGCCCTTCGAGGAGCTCAAGCCTGATTTCGACAAGGCGTACAAGGCGCTCGCGCAGCAGATCCGTCTCCCCGGCTTCCGCCCGGGCAAGGCCCCGGCCAAGCTGCTCGAGGCCCGCGTCGGTCGCGGTGCCGTGCTGGAGCAGGTCGTCAACGACGCGCTGCCGGCCCGCTACTCGGAGGCCGTCTCGGCCTCGGACGTGAAGGTCATCGGCCAGCCGGAGATCGACATCACCAAGCTCGAGGACGGCCAGGAGCTCGTCTTCACCGCGGAGGTCGACGTCCGCCCCGAGATCACCCTCCCCGATTTCTCCACGGTCGCCGTCACCGTCGACCCGATCGAGGTCACCGACGAGGCCGTCGCCGAGCAGCTGCTGTCGCTGCGCCAGCGTTTCGGCACCCTCAAGGGTGTCGAGCGTGAGGTCCAGGACGGCGACTTCGTGTCGATCGACCTGTCGGCCACCGTCGACGGCGAGCCTGTTCCGGAGGCCACCGCGTCGGGTCTGTCCCACGAGGTCGGCTCGGGCCAGCTGATCGAGGGCCTGGACGAGGCCGTCGTCGGCGTCAAGGCCGGCGAGTCGAAGGACTTCACCTCCAAGCTGGTCGCCGGCGACTTCGCGGGCCAGGACGCGGTCATCACCGTCGTCGTCAACTCGGTCAAGGAGCGCGAGCTTCCCGAGGCCGACGACGAGTTCGCCCAGATGGCAAGCGAGTTCGACACCCTCGACGAGCTCGAGGCCGACCTGCGTGAGCGCGTTGCCCGCGTCCGCAAGGTCGAGCAGGCCGGTCAGATCCGCGACAAGGTGCTCGAGTCGCTGCTGGAGACCGTCGAGGTTCCGCTGCCCGAGGCCGTCGTCAAGGCCGAGGTCGACGCTGCACTCCACGACGCGATCCACGGGCTCGATCACAGCGAGGAGAAGCTGAACGAGCTCCTCGAGTCGCAGGGCACCACGCGTGAGCAGTTCGACGCGGATGCCAAGGAGGCTGCCGAGCGCTCGGTCAAGACCCAGCTGCTGCTCGACGCGATCGCCGACGCCGCCGGCACCACGGTCGGCCAGGACGAGCTCACCGAGCGCATCCTGTTCCAGGCGCAGCGCTACGGCATGGCCCCGGAGCAGTTCATCCAGCAGATCCAGCAGGCCAACCAGCTCGGCGCCGTCTTCGCGGACGTGCGTCGCGGCAAGGCCCTCGCGGGTGTCGTCGACGCCGCCACGGTCACCGACACCGCCGGCGAGACCATCGACACGGCCGAGATGTTCGGCACCGCCGAGGAAGCTGCAGAGGCCGACGAGGCTGCGGAGGGCGACGAGCAGAAGTAATTCTTCTGCTCGCCGAACGGCGAGCCAGTTTTCCGCTTTCAGCGAAGTAGGGCGGCACCGGGACTCCGGTGCCGCCCTACTTCGTTAGTGTCTGTGTCAGGAACCAACGACTTATCAGAAGGCAGGTACCGTGACTTACCAGAACCCCGCCATGACTTCGGCCACCTCCGGCCTGAATCTCAGCGACTCGGTGTTCGAACGCCTGCTTCGCGAGCGCATCATCTTCCTCGGTACGCAGGTGGACGACGACATCGCGAACAAGCTGTGCGCCCAGATCCTGTTGCTGTCCGCGGAGGATCCCACGCGGGACATCAATCTGTACATCAACTCGCCGGGTGGTTCGGTCACGGCCGGCATGGCCATCTTCGACACCATGCAGTTCGCCGAGTGCGATGTCGCGACGTTCGGCATGGGCCTGGCCGCCTCGATGGGACAGTTCCTGCTGTCGGCCGGCACCAAGGGCAAGCGGTACGCCCTGCCTCACGCGCGGATCATGATGCACCAGCCGTCCGCCGGCATCGGTGGCACCGCGTCCGACATCGCGATCATGGCGGAGCAGTTCGCGCACACCAAGCGTGAGATGGCCGAGCTCATCGCGGAGCACACCGGTCAGACCGTCGAGCAGATCACCGCCGACTCGGATCGTGACCGTTGGTTCACCGCGAAGGAAGCTCTCGAGTACGGCTTCGTCGACCACGTCGTCACCCGGGCACGGCAGGCGGGCGGCGCGGGCAACTAGGCCGCGCCCCGCTCCTCCTCCCGCTCCCACTCATCCTTGGAGAACTGATGACCAACATGTTCGATCCCCGTGCCGCCCACGCGCTCGGTGGCCAGGCTCCGGCCGGTGCACAGTCGCGCTACATCCTTCCGTCGTTCATCGAGCACTCCAGCTACGGCGTCAAGGAGTCGAACCCGTACAACAAGCTGTTCGAGGAGCGCATCATCTTCCTCGGCGTGCAGGTGGACGACGCGTCGGCCAACGACGTCATGGCGCAGCTGCTGGTGCTCGAGTCGCTCGACCCCGACCGTGACATCACGATGTACATCAACTCGCCCGGTGGCTCGTTCACCTCGCTGATGGCGATCTACGACACGATGCAGTACGTCCGTGCCGACATCACCACGGTGTGCCTCGGCCAGGCCGCGTCCGCCGCGGCGGTTCTGCTCGCCGCGGGCACCCCGGGCAAGCGTCTCGCGCTCCCGAACGCGCGCGTGCTGATCCACCAGCCGGCCACCGGCGGCATCCAGGGCCAGGTGTCGGACCTCGAGATCCAGGCCGCGGAGATCGAGCGGATGCGCCGTCTCATGGAGACCACGCTCGGCAAGCACACCGGCAAGGATCCCGACGTGATCCGCAAGGACACTGATCGCGACAAGATCCTCACCGCCGAGGAGGCGAAGGAGTACGGCATCATCGACGACGTGCTCCAGTACCGGAAGCTGTCGGCGCAGAAGTGATGCGGGGCATCCCGGTTCGCCGACACGCCCGAGGGGCGGCTTGCGGCGGGCCGGGATGCGTTTCCGTCAAGAAGGACAGTCCGCGCACGACGTCGGCCTGATTCCGTCGCCCGCAACGTGCGCCGCGCGCGAATCAACGGCTATTGGTCGACCTCGTTCCCGATCTGCGGGTACGGTCACACCAGGGGCCTTCGATCCGGATTCGGGGTTCGCATCCGCTGCATCCGTGGCGGTGGGGAACCGGGTGAGGATGCTCGCACGTAGACAAGGAAGTAGGGACCTTACGAGATGGCACGCATCGGTGACGGCGGCGATCTGCTCAAGTGCTCTTTCTGCGGTAAGAGCCAGAAGCAGGTCAAGAAGCTCATTGCGGGACCTGGGGTCTACATCTGCGACGAATGCATCGATCTCTGTAACGAGATCATCGAGGAGGAGCTGGCGGAGTCGAGCGAGGTCAAGCTCGACGAACTGCCCAAGCCCGCGGAGATCCGTGAGTTCCTCGAGAACTATGTGATCGGCCAGGATTCGGCCAAGCGGACGCTGGCGGTGGCGGTGTACAACCACTACAAGCGCATCCAGGCCGGGGACCGTGGCCGGGACGCTCGCGGCGAGACCGTCGAGCTGGCGAAGTCGAACATCCTCATGCTCGGCCCGACAGGGTGTGGCAAGACGTACCTGGCGCAGACCCTCGCCAAGATGCTCAACGTGCCGTTCGCGATCGCGGACGCCACCGCGCTCACCGAGGCGGGCTACGTCGGCGAGGACGTCGAGAACATCCTCCTCAAGCTCATCCAGGCCGCCGACTACGACGTCAAGCGCGCCGAGACCGGCATCATCTACATCGACGAGGTCGACAAGATCGCCCGCAAGAGCGAGAACCCGTCGATCACCCGCGATGTCTCCGGCGAGGGTGTGCAGCAGGCGCTGCTGAAGATCCTCGAGGGCACGCAGGCGAGTGTTCCCCCGCAGGGTGGACGCAAGCATCCGCATCAGGAATTCATCCAGATCGATACGACGAACGTCCTGTTCATCGTCGCGGGCGCCTTCGCGGGCCTCGAGAAAATCGTGTCCGATCGGGTGGGCAAGCGCGGCATCGGTTTCGGTGCCGAGGTCCGGTCGAAGGCCGAGATCGACACGCAGGATCACTTCGCGGAGGTCATGCCCGAGGATCTGATCAAGTTCGGTCTGATTCCCGAGTTCATCGGCCGCCTTCCCGTGGTCGCGTCGGTGACCAACCTCGACAAGGATTCGCTCGTCACGATCCTCTCCGAGCCGAAGAACGCTCTCGTGAAGCAGTACACGCGACTGTTCGACATGGACGGGGTGGAGCTCGAGTTCACGGCAGACGCGCTCGAGGCGATCGCGGACCAGGCGATCCATCGCGGCACCGGTGCACGTGGTCTGCGCGCGATCATGGAGGAAGTGCTCCTGCCGGTGATGTACGACATCCCCAGCCGCGACGACGTCGCGAAGGTGGTCGTGACCGCGGAAACGGTGAACGACAACGTGCTTCCGACGATCGTGCCGCGCAAGCCGGAGCGCGAGCGCCGGGACAAGAGCGCGTAGGAGCAGAGAAGCCTCGTGGAGGGGCTCGGGTGCCGACGGCACCCGAGCCCCTCTGTCGTGTCAGGGGGCCCGCAGCAACGCGACGGCGAGCGCGGTGAGTTCGCCTTCGAAGATGTCGAGGTCGGGCGCGTTGCCGGTCGTCGCCTCGCGCTCCCATGTGGCGAGGCCGGACACGACGAACCGGGCCGTCATCGCAACCCGTCGGGTCCGGGCGTCGGGATCGAGGTGCCCCAGTTCGGCGCCTATCCCCGCAAAGAGGTCCTTGAGCAGCTCCATGCCCTCGATGCGCGGGTACCGGGCGTCGTCGGGGACGAGCGTCGCGGGCCGGTCGACGAAGTCCATGCGCACTCCGGTCAGCCACTGCTCGTTGAATCGCGCCCAATACGACGGCTTGTGTGCGGCGATCTCGGTGACGAACGGGTGTACGTAGGCGGCGACCAGCCGGTCGAGTCGGTCGGGGGCGTCGTCGTCGATGGCGTCGAGCATCTCGCCGCGCACCGCGTTGATGCTGCCGATGTGTTCGAGCCACACCGACTCGAGCAGTCCGTCCCACGATCCGAAGTGGTAGGTGATGGCCGAGTTGTTCCGCTGTCCTGCCGTTCTCACGATCTCGCGGGCGGAGACCCCGTGCAGTCCACGTTCGGCGATGAGGCGCTCGGCGACAAGGAGGATCGTGTCGCGGCCGTTCGAGTTCATGGCGGTAACAGTACTGAATAGGTTATGTTGTTCGACCTGAGACATATTTCTTAATCTTTGGAGGTGTTCGTGAATCCGTTGTCGAGGAACGGGGGCGTCCGCGCCCGTCGTGCCGGCCTCTTCACGGTTGCTGCCACGACGGTCGCGCTCGTCGCGGCCGGATGCAGCAGTGGTAAGTCCGACGAGGCCCCGGCGGCTCTCGAACCCGGGCAACTGCTTTCGGTCCAGGAGTTGCGCGGTGCGCCTGTGCTCCCCAGTGCCGGCCGGAGTGAACTCATCACCTACGTGTCGCAGAACGCGCAGGGTGACCCCGTGGTGGTGTCCGGATCGGTGTCGATTCCTGGTACGCCCGCCCCGGACGGCGGCTGGCCGGTGCTCAGCTGGGCGCACGGCACCACCGGTGTGTCCGACATCTGTGCGCCGTCGAACGACACCAGCGACGGTCCGGCGCACGACTACCTGGGCGGCGTCGACGCCGTACTCGACAGGTACGTCGCCGACGGCTATGTCGTGGTGCAGACCGACTACGTGGGCATGGGCACACCCGGTGGCCACCCGTACATGGACGGCGGCACGGAGGCGAACGCGGTCGTCGACATCGTCCGCGCGAGCCGCGAGCTCGACGACTCCATCGGCAACCAGTGGTACGCGATGGGGCACAGCCAGGGCGGCCACGCCACGCTGTTCACCGCCGCGCAAGGCGCCGAGCGCGCACCCGAACTCGACCTGGGCGGGGCGGTCGCCATCGCCCCGGGCAACGAGACGAGCGCGACGCCGCAGTACCTGGCGTCGGGTGACCCCGCGGTCGCCCCTGCCCTGGCCTTCCTGCCGCTGATCCTGCTGGGTGCCGAGGCCGCGGATCCGTCGATCGTCGCCGATTCGTACGTCACGCCGGAGTCGCAGGTGCTGCTCACCGCCGCTCGTACCGGTTGCGTCGGTCAGATCCGCGACGTGATCGGGTCGGTGCCGGTCGACAAGGCGTTCGCGCCGGGCGCCGACATCGACAAGCTCGTGACGTACCTGAAGAAGCAGTCGCTCGGACAGCTGACGCTCACGGTTCCGACGCTGGTGCTGCAGGGCACCGCCGACACCCTCATCGCGGAGCCGGGCAGTCGGGCAGTGGTGCAGACGTTGTGCAGCAACGGTTCCGAGGTCGCCTACAAGACCTACGAGGGTGCCGATCACCGGTCCGCCGTGCCGCAGTCGTTCGACGACGCCGAACAGTTCTTCGGCGCGCTGCAGGCAGGGGAGACGCCGGCCGGCCTCTGCTAGAAGGGTCCGAGCAGCCGTGTCGAAGACGACGGTGGCACACCGGGCCGGTGTGTCGGTGGTCGAGCCGATGTTCTGCAGTGTCACGAGGATCGAGTCTCCGAAGGTGCGCACGTCGCCCTGGCTGGTCACCCTCGCCGCCGCCGGTGCGGCGCCGAACATCCCGGCCACGGCCGGTGCGCCCCCGGCGACCGTCACGGTGTGCCGCCGACGAATTTGGGTCATGACGTGACGCCCCTCCCGTTCGCCCGACCTGCGTGGTCTCCACTGTGGCATGCGGCGCCGGGAGGGCGTCGGCGACCGGAAATCAGATCTTGATCCGCTCCTCGCCCGCATACACGTTCATGCTGTCGCCGCGCAGGAATCCGACGAGTGTCATACCGCGGTCTCGGGCCAGGTCGGCGGCCAGCGACGACGGCGCCGACACCGCGCCGAGGACGGGGATCCCCGCCACCGCAGCCTTCTGTGCGAGTTCGAACGACGCCCGGCCGCTGACGATGAGGACGGCGTCGGACAGCGGAACGCGACCCGCGGTGAGCGCCCAGCCGAGCACCTTGTCGACCGCGTTGTGCCGCCCGACGTCCTCACGGAGCGCGAGCAGCGCGCCGTCGGCGGTGAACAGGCCGGCCGCGTGCAGACCACCCGTCGCATCGAACACGCGCTGGCCGCTGCGCAGGGTTGGGGGCATCGACCACAGGGCCGTCGTGGTCACCTCGAGAGCGTTGTCGGACAGGGGATATCGGCTCCGCACCGCGACCTCGTCGAGGGACGCCTTGCCGCACACGCCGCACGCCGACGTCGTGAGGAACTCCCGCCGTCCGCGGTTCCCCGGATCCGGCACCCCGGGGGCGAGGGAGACGTCGAGGACGTTGTACGTGTTGGCGCCGTCCGCGTTGACACCGTCGCAGTAGCGCACCACCTCGACGTCGTCGGCGGCCTCGACGATCCCCTCCGTCAGCAGGAACCCGTGGACCAGGTCGACATCGTTTCCGGGGGTGCGCATCGTGACGGTGAGGGACCGCCCGCCCAGGCGGATCTCCAGGGGCTCCTCGACGGCCAACGCGTCGGGCCGGCGCCGGGTGCCCTCCGGCGTGATGCGCAGGACCGGTCGGCGGGCGGTGATCCGGCCCATCTAACGGTCCCCGGTCGGTTCGAGTCGCACGACGATCGCTTTCGACGCCGGCGTGTTCGACTTGGCGGCAACGTGATCGAGTGGGACGAGCGGGTTGGTCTCGGGATAGTAGGCGGCGGCGTTGCCGCGCGGGGTGCTGTACTCCACCACCCGGAAGTCGTGGACCCGGCGTTCCTCGACAGTGCCGTCGGCGGTTGTCCACTCCGACACCAGGTCCACCGGCTGACCGTCACGCAGACCCATCTCGGCGATGTCGTGGGGGCTGACGAACACCACCCTGCGACCGTTCTTGACGCCGCGGTAACGGTCGTCGAGACCGTAGATCGTGGTGTTGTACTGGTCGTGGCTGCGCAGGGTCTGCAAAATCAACCGCCCGGGCGGTGTGGGCGTCCACTCGAGCGGGCTGACCGTGAAGTTGGCGCGGCCGGTGTGGGTGCGGAACTCGCGCGAATCCCGTGGGGGATGGGGGAGTTGGAAGCCGTCGGGCCGACGGACCCGGGTGTTGTAGTCCGTGCAGCCCGGGACGACCCGGGAGATCGAATCCCGGATCCGGTCGTAGTCCCCCTCGAACGTCGACCACGGGACGGGATGGTCGGCGCCGAGCAACTCGCGCGCGAGCCCGCAGACGATCGCCACCTCACTGCGCAGGTGCTCGCTGACGGGCTTCAGACGTCCGCGCGACAGGTGCACCATCGACATCGAGTCCTCGACCGATACCAGCTGCTTACCCGTGGCCTGGACGTCGAGGTCGGTGCGGCCGAGGGTCGGCAGGATCAGCGCGGTGCGCCCGTGCACGACGTGGCTGCGGTTGAGCTTGGTCGAGACCTGCACCGTCAGTTCGCAATTGCGCAGTGCCTGTTCGGTGGCGGCGGTGTCGGGTGTCGCCGCGACGAAGTTGCCGCCCATCGCCATGAACACGAGCCCGCGGCCGTCGCGCATCGCGCGGATCGCGGCGACGGTGTCCCAACCGTGCGTGCGAGGGCTCTCGATGGAGAACTCGGCGTCGAGCGCGGCGAGGAACTCCTCGGGCATCTTCTCCCAGATGCCCATCGTCCGGTCGCCCTGCACGTTCGAGTGCCCGCGGACCGGACACACCCCGGCGCCGGGCTTGCCGATCATGCCGCGCATCAGCAGCAGGTTCACGGCCTCCTGGATGGTGGCGACCGCGTGCGTGTGCTGCGTCAGCCCCATCGCCCAGCAAACCACGGTCCGCTGTGACTGCGCGAGCGCGCGTGCGGTCTCGTCGAGTTGGCCCCGCGTCAGACCGGTCGCCAGCGCGACGGTGTCGAGATCGACGTCCCGCATGTGGGCGGCGTAATCGTCGAAGCCGGCGCAGTGCGCCTCGACGAACGCGCGGTCGACGACCGTGCCGGGGGACCGGTCCTCGGCCTCGAGCAGTAGTCGGCCCAGGCCCTGGAACAGCGCCATGTCGCCGCCGAGACGGATCTGCAGGAACTCGTCGGCGATGTCGACGCCACGGCCGAGGACGCCGCCCACCTTCTGGGGGTCCTTGAAGCGGCGCAGTCCCGCTTCGGGCAGTGGGTTGATCGCGATGATGCGGGCGCCGTTCGCCTTCGCCTTCTCCAGGGTCGAGAGCATGCGCGGGTGGTTGGTGCCGGGATTCTGGCCGGCGAGCAGGATGAGATCGGCCTGTTCGAGATCGGGCACCGACACCGATCCCTTTCCGATGCCGATGGTCTCGGTCAGTGCGCTGCCCGAAGATTCGTGGCACATGTTGGAGCAGTCCGGCATGTTGTTGGTGCCGAAACTGCGGATCAGCAACTGGTACAGGAACGCTGCCTCGTTGCTGGTCCGCCCGGACGTGTAGAACACCGCTTCGTCGGGGCTGTCGAGCTTGCGCAGGTGGTCCGCGATGAGCCGGTACGCGTCGTCCCACTCGATCGGTTCGTAGCGGTCGCTGCCGGGGCGGACCACCATGGGATGCGTCAGCCGGCCCTGCTGACCGAGCCAGTAGTCGGTGCGGTCGGCGAGCGCGGAGATCGGGTGCGCCGCGAAGAACTCGGGCGTCGCGGTCCGCAGCGTCGCCTCCTCGGCGACGGCCTTGGCGCCGTTCTCGCAGAACTCGGCGGGCTTGCGGTGGCCGGGCGTCTCGGGCCACGCGCAACCCGGGCAGTCGAACCCGTGGCGCTGGTTGAGCCGGGTGAGGGTGCGCGCGGTGCGGGAGACACCCATCTGCTCGACGGCCCGCTCGAGCGACACCAGTACTGCGGTGACTCCGGCCGCGTAGTCCTTCGCGTGGTCGACGACGAGAGCGTTCTCGTCGATGTCCTCCCGGGGCCCCGTGCGCGTCATGACCCCATACTGGCCCGATTCGGTTCGGTCCGCACGATCCGACGCACCGAACCACCAGGTAGTGTCGGCTAGCCTTACCTTCTCCTGAACGCACCACCACGACACCAAGGGGCCTTCGATGGGTGATCTCCAGTCGCGAGCCGGCGCGATCTCGCGCCGCGGATTCCTGATCGGCAGCACCGGTGCGCTCGTCGCGTTCGCGGCCGCGTGCAGCAGCGGGTCGGGCGACGGCGGCTCGGACGGGGCGTCCGGCGCGACGATCACCCACAAGTACGGCCAGACGACGGTGCCGGAGAACCCGCAGCGGATCGTCAGCGTCGGCTACAACGACCAGGACGCGTTGCTCGCGCTCGGCGCGGTACCGGTGGGCGTCTTCGACTGGTACGGCAACTACCCGTACGCGGTGTGGCCGTGGTCGCAGCCGCTGCTCGGCGACGCCCAGCCGGCGATCATCGGCAGCGCGAGTACCGGCATCGACATCGAGAAGGTCGCGGGCGTCGCACCCGACCTCGTGGTGGGCACCTACTCCGGGCTGACGCAGGGGCAGTACGACAAGCTGTCGGCGCTCGCGCCCACCGTGGCGCAGCCGGCAGGCGTCGCGGACTACGGCGTGCGCTGGCAGGACCAGACCACGATCCTCGGCGAGGTGCTCGGCAAGCAGGACCGGGCCGCCGAACTCGTGACGGGCGTGCAGCAGCGCTTCACCGACGTGGCCGCGGCCAACCCGGCGTTCGCGGGCAAGACGGTTCTCGTCGGCGCCCTCAAGGGGCCCGGCCAGTTCGGTGTGTACGGGCCCGAGGATCCCAAGGTCCGCTTCTTCACCGAACTCGGCTTCGTCAATCCGCCTGTCGCGGAACAGGTGCGCAAGACGAACTTCGCGGAGATCAGCACCGAGCAGCTCTCGCTCGCCGACGTCGACCTGCTCGTCTGGTACGCGGGCGGCGGATTCGGCGACGACCTGCGGGCCGAACTGGCCAAGACCCCGGTGTATCAGACGCTCGACGTCGTCAAGGACGGCCGCACGATCGTCCTCGAGGACGAGGCCGCCGAGGCGATGGCGTGGTCGACGGTGGTGAGCCTGCCGTACGCGCTGGACCAGATCCCGCAACGCATCGCGCCCCTGCTCGCCTGACCCAGCCGGTACGCTCGCGGTCATGGGCGTGAGGCCAGTGACCCGATCGGACATCCCGGCGCTCTCGCGCGCTCTCGCGGAGGCGTTCGACGACGACCCCGTCATGTGCTGGATGTTCCCGCACGACGCGAAGCGGCCCACCGGCATGGCACGGCTGTTCGCCGCCGAGACCCGCTACCACCACCTGGCGGGCGGGGGCGCGGAACTGGCCGAGACACCGGACGGCACGATCGTCGGTGGCGCACTGTGGGATCCGCCGGATCGGTGGAAGCAGTCCAGCTACGACTCGCTGCGGAGCCTGCCCGCCGTCATGCGCGCCTTGGGTGGCCGACTTCGCGTCGGGGCCGAGGTCTCCCACGCCCTCGAATCCGCGCACCCCACCGAGCCGCACTGGTACCTGTCGACGATCGGGACGTCGTCGGCCGGGCGCGGCGGCGGGTACGGGAAGGCGCTGCTGAACTCGCGCCTGTCGCGCTGCGACGCCGAGGGGGCACCCGCCTACCTCGAATCCAGCAAGCACGCCAACATCCCGTACTACGAACGATTCGGATTCGAGGTCACCGGCGAGATCGTGATCCCGAACGGCGGTCCGACACTGTGGAAGATGTGGCGCGATCCACGCTGACTTCGGCGGCGTACCGATCAGTGGTACCAATCAGGGGTGACCTCCACTCCGCAGCTCCCTCTCGGCACACCGTTCGACGACCTCGACGAGTACCTGGCACTGCCCCGCATGTCCGGTCTCGCGCTGTCGCCGGACGGCTCGCGCCTGGTGGTCTCGCAGGCCGTCCTCGACGCCGACAAGACCAGGTATCTCTCGGCGCTGTGGGAGATCGACCCGTCCGGTGAGCGGGGCGCCCGCAGGATCACGTGGGGAGCGAAGGGGGAGTCCGGGGCGGCGTTCACCAGCGCCGGTGACCTGCTGTTCACGGCGTCGCGTCCCGCGGTCGACGAGTCCGACGACGCCCCGAACGCGCTGTGGCGGCTGCCCGCCGAGGGCGGCGAGGCGTCCCGCGTGGCGACGCGCGGCGGGGGAATCTCCGGGGTGCGCGCGGCGCGCTCGGCGCCGCGCGTCGTGGTGTCCACGTCCGCGCTGGGTGACTCCGCCGAGGCCGACGAGCGGATCCGCGGCGAGCGCAAGGACAAGAAGGTCCGGGCGATCCTGCACACGGGCTACCCGGTTCGGCACTGGGACCACGACCTCGGTCCCGACGTCCCGCACCTGCTCGCCGGGGCGACGGACGGCGACGGGGAGATCCCGCTCGCCGACCTCACCCCGACTCCCGGTGTCGCGCTGCGGGAGGCCGACTACGACCTGTCGCCCGACGGCTCGTTCGTCGTGAGCACGTGGTCACTGCCGGGCGTGCTGGGTTCGATGCGCACCGTACTGGTGCGGATCGACGCGGAGACCGGCGAACGCGTCACGCTCGTCGACGACGACGCCGCGGACGTCTCGCGCCCCGTGATCTCCCCGGACGGTGTGAGCGTCGTGTACCTCCGTGAGTCGTACGGCGATCCGGACCGGGCGCCGCGGATCACGCTGTGCCGCTTCGATTTCGCCGACGGTCGCGTATCGGATCTCGCGTCGGACTGGGATCGCTGGCCCACCTCGGCCGTGTGGCTCCCGGACGGGGCCGGACTGCTGATCACCGCCGACGAGCGGGGTCGCGGCCCGGTCTTCGTGCTCCGCGGCGACGGCAACCCGGCGCCGCTGACCACCGACGCCGCCGCCTACACCGATCTGCTGGTCGCGCCGGACGGCTCGGCCGCGTACGCGCTGCGGGCGTCGTACGCGCGGCCGCCGCATCCGGTCCGGATCGCGCTCACCGGCGACGACGCGGGCAGCGTCACGGAGCTGCGCGCGCCGTCCGAGTCGCCGCGGGTGCCGGGCCGGCTCACCGAGGTCGTCGGGCAGGCCGACGACGGCACGCCACTGCGGGCGTGGCTGGCGTTGCCGGAAACCGCGTCCTCCGATGCGCCGGCACCCCTCGTGCTGTGGGTGCACGGTGGGCCGCTGAACTCGTGGAACACGTGGTCGTGGCGATGGAACCCGTGGCTGCTGGTCGCGAAGGGCTACGCGGTGCTCCTGCCCGACCCGGCGCTGTCGACGGGCTACGGGCAGGACTTCGTCCAGCGCGGTTGGGGGCAGTGGGGTCAGGCGCCGTTCACCGATCTGATGGCGATCACCGACGCGGCCGTCGCGCTGCCCGAGATCGACGCGAAGCGCACCGCCGCGATGGGTGGTTCCTTCGGCGGCTACATGGCCAACTGGATCGCCGGGCACACCGACCGGTTCCAGGCGATCGTCACGCACGCGAGCCTGTGGGCGCTCGACCAGTTCGCCCCCACCACCGACGCAGCCTGGTACTGGGCGCGCGAGATGACCCCCGAGATGGCGTTCGAGAACTCGCCGCACCTCGCTGTCGCCGACATCGTCACCCCGATGCTGGTGATCCACGGCGACCGGGACTACCGCGTGCCGATCGGCGAGGGGTTGCGCCTCTGGTACGAACTGCTGTCCGAGTCCGGGCTGCCCGCCGACGCCGAGGGCCGAACCGATCACCGCTTCCTGTACTTCCCGGACGAGAACCACTGGGTGCTCAGCCCCCAGCACGCCAAGGTCTGGTACCAGGTCGTCGAGTCGTTCCTCGCCGAGCACGTGCTCGAGGAGGACGTCCCGCTGCCCGACGTCCTCGGCTGACGGGATGGACGAAACGCGTCCGGAGGTCGGTGAGGGGAAGCCGGCCCGGCGCCCGGTGCCGCTGTGGTGGCGTCTGACGGTCGGTGGGGTGATTCCGCTCCTCGCGGCGGCGGCGTGTCTGGTCGTGCTGTGGAGCTTGGTGCCGCCCGTGGTGTTCTACCCCCTGTACGTGCTGGCGTCGGGGACGCTGATCATCGTCGGCGTCGTGTGGTTGGCCGCGGTCGTGTTCGGCTCGATCCGCTACGGCTGGCGCCGCGTTACGCTCGTCGCGCCCGTCATCGTTCTGGTCACGGTCGGGCTGGCGGCCGTCGAGCTGCCGGGGCGATTCGGGTGGTGGGTATCGAAGGACGACCTGCAGCAGGCCGCGGTCGCGTGCGCGGATCCGGCCGACGGTGCCGATCTCCGATCCCGGCGGATCGGTGTGTACCGGGTGTACTCGGTCCAACGAGTCGGAGATCGCGGGTGTCGATTCACTGTCGAGGGCGGGCTGGTCGACTCCGTCGGAGTTGCCTATCTGCCGGGCGAGCGGCCCTACCTCGGCGACCCCCGCCGCGGCGGGGAAATCGGGTATCGGCACATCGAGGGGGACTGGTACGCGTTCGTCCAGCGATTCTGATCCGCGTTTTGCGCACTTGTCGCGCTTCCGATCCTCGAAATCGCGCGGCAAGTGCGCAAAACGCGGGGGGGAGGAGCGAGGGGTGGAGGAGGCGGCCGAGGGGGTGACGAGCCGGGTCCGGGCGATTCGCGTCCACTGATTACGATTGGGGGGTGACCAGTGCGCCAGAGACTCCCCAGAACCCCGCAGACGCCCTCCCCAAGAGCTGGGACCCCAGCGCGGTAGAGGCCGACTTGTATCAGGGCTGGGTGGACGCCGGTTACTTCACCGCCGACCCGACGAGCGACAAGCCCGGCTACTCGATCGTGCTGCCGCCGCCGAACGTAACCGGTTCGCTGCACATGGGCCACGCGCTGGACCACACGCTGATGGACGCGCTGTGCCGCCGCAAGCGGATGCAGGGCTTCGAGGTGCTGTGGCTGCCCGGCATGGACCACGCCGGCATCGCGACGCAGACCATCGTCGAGAAGCAGCTCGCCGCGGAGGGCAAGAAGAAGGAAGACTTCGGACGCGAGGGCTTCATCGAGAAGGTGTGGGACTGGAAGCGCGAGTCCGGCGGCACGATCCAGGGGCAGATGCGGCGCATCGGCGACGGCGTCGACTGGAGCCGCGACCGCTTCACGATGGACGAGGGGCTCTCCCGCGCCGTCCAGACGATCTTCAAGCGCCTCTACGACGACGGCCTCATCTACCGCGCCGAGCGCCTGGTCAACTGGTCGCCCGTGCTGCAGACCGCGATCTCCGACATCGAGGTGAAGTTCGAGGAGGTCGAGGGCGAGCTCGTCTCGCTGCGCTACGGCTCGCTCAGCGACGACGAGCCGCACGTCATCGTCGCCACCACGCGTGTCGAGACGATGCTCGGTGACACCGCGGTGGCCGTCCACCCCGAGGACGACCGCTACAAGGACCTGATCGGCACCACGCTCGAGCACCCGTTCACGGGCCGCCGGATCCCGATCATCGCCGACGACTACGTCGACCCCGCGTTCGGCACGGGCGCCGTGAAGATCACGCCCGCGCACGATCCCAACGACTTCGAGATGGGCCTGCGGCACAACCTGCCGATGCCCACCATCATGGACAAGACCGGCAAGATCGCCGACACCGGAACGCAGTTCGACGGCATGGACCGCTTCGAGGCCCGCGTCAAGGTGCGCGAGGCGCTCGCCGAGCAGGGCCGTGTCGTCGCCGAGAAGCGTCCGTACGTGCACAGCGTCGGCCACTCGGAGCGCTCCGGCGAGACCATCGAGCCGCGGCTGTCGATGCAGTGGTGGGTCAAGGTCGACGCGCTCGCGAAGGCCGCGGGCGACGCGGTGCGCAACGGCGACACCGTGATTCACCCGGCCAGCCAGGAGCCGCGCTGGTTCGCGTGGGTCGACAACATGCACGACTGGTGCATCTCGCGTCAGCTGTGGTGGGGCCACCGCATTCCGATCTGGTACGGCCCCGACGGCGAGGTGCAGTGCTTCGGTCCGGACGAGACTGCTCCCGAGGGCTGGGAGCAGGATCCCGACGTCCTCGACACGTGGTTCTCCTCGGGTCTGTGGCCGTTCTCCACGATGGGCTGGCCCGAGAAGACCGCCGAGATCGAGAAGTTCTACCCGACAAGCGTTCTCGTCACCGGCTACGACATCCTGTTCTTCTGGGTGGCCCGCATGATGATGTTCGGCACGTACGTGGCCGGCGACGACGCGGTGCAGGGCGGCAAGGTTCCGTTCAAGGACCTGTTCCTGCACGGCCTGGTGCGCGATCAGTTCGGCAAGAAGATGTCGAAGTCGCGCGGCAACGGCATCGATCCACTCGACTGGGTGGACCGCTTCGGCGCCGACGCCCTGCGCTTCACCCTGGCCCGCGGCGCCAACCCGGGTAGCGACCTGGCAGTGGGCGAGGACCACGCGCAGTCGTCGCGCAACTTCGCCAACAAGCTGTTCAACGCCACCAAGTTCGCGCTGATGAACGGCGCTGTCGTGGCCGACCTGCCGGCCCGGGACGCGCTCACCGACGCCGACCGCTGGATCCTCGATCGCCTCGAGCAGGTCCGCGGTGAGGTCGACGAGGCGTTCGAGAAGTTCGAGTTCTCCAAGGCCTGCGAGGCGCTCTACCACTTCGCGTGGGACGAGGTGTGCGACTGGTACCTCGAGCTCGCCAAGCCGCAGCTCGCCGAGGGCAGCGTGTACGCCGACGGTACGAAGGCCGTGCTCGGCAACGTGCTCGACACCCTGCTGCGGATGCTGCACCCGGTGATCCCGTTCGTCACCGAGACGCTGTGGAAGGTGCTCACCGGCGGCGAGTCCGTCGTCGTCGCCGAGTGGCCCGCCGCGACCGGCCTCGCGGTGGATGCCGTTGCGGCGCAGCGTGTCGAGGACATGCAGCGCCTGGTGACCGAGGTGCGCCGCTTCCGCAGCGACCAGGGTCTCAAGCCGTCGCAGAAGGTGGCCGCGCGACTGACCGGTGCCGCGGAGGCCGACATCGAGTCGCAGCTGGCGTCGGTGTCGTCGCTCGCCAAGCTCACCGAGCCGACCGACACGTTCGCGGCCACCGCGTCCGTCGAGGTGCGGCTGAGCCGGGCCACCGTCACCGTCGAACTGGACACGTCGGGCGCCGTCGACCTCGGGGCGGAGAAGAAGCGTCTCGAGAAGGACCTCGCGGTCGCCGAGAAGGAACTCGCCGGCACCACCGCGAAGCTGTCCAACGAGGCGTTCCTCGCGAAGGCCCCCGACGCGGTCGTCGACAAGATCCGCGCTCGCAAGCAGGTGGCGCAGGAGGAGATCGCGCGCATGTCGGCACGTCTGAAGGAGCTGGGCGGAGCGTGAGTACCGAACGTCCGGGCGCACCCGACCCGGTCGACCTCGCCGAACTCGCGCTCGTCGAAGCGGAGCTCGACAAGCGCTGGCCCGAGACCAAGATCGAGCCGTCGCTGACACGCATCTCCGCGCTGATGGATCTGCTCGGATCCCCTCAGCACAGCTATCCGGCCATCCACGTCGCCGGCACCAACGGCAAGACGTCGGTGACGCGGATGATCGACGCGCTGATGACGCACTTGCACCGCCGGACCGGCCGGACGACCAGCCCGCACCTGCAGCTGGCGACCGAACGGATCAGCATCGACGGAGCGCCGATCTCGGTCCGCACCTACATCGACACCTACCGCGAGATCGAGCCGTACATCCGGATGATCGACCAGCAGTCCGAGGCTGCCGGCGGCCCCGCGATGAGCAAGTTCGAGGTCACCACGGCGATGGCGTACGCCGCGTTCGCCGAGGCGCCCGTGGACGTCGCGGTCGTCGAGACCGGGCTCGGCGGCAAGTGGGACGCGACCAACGTCATAGACGCGCAGGTCGCGGTGATCACCCCGATCGGCCTGGACCACGTCGACTACCTCGGCCCCGATCTCGCGTCGATCGCGGGGGAGAAGGCCGGAATCATCAAGAAGGGCCGCGAGAGCGGCGTCGAGGGCGTCGCACCGGTCGACACCGTCGCGATCATCGCCGAGCAGGCGCCCGAGGTCATGGACGTCCTGCTGCGGCAGGCCGTCGACGTCGACGCGGCCGTGGCGCGTGAGGGATCCGAGTTCCGGGTGCTGCGCCGACAGATCGCGATCGGGGGCCAGCAGCTCGAACTGCAGGGACTCGGCGGCGTATACGACGACATCTTCCTGCCGCTGCACGGCGAGCACCAGGCGCGCAACGCGTCGCTCGCGCTCGCGGCAGTCGAGGCGTTCTTCGGGGCCGGCCCGGACCGTCAGCTCGACGCCGACGCGATCCGTGCGGGCTTCGCGTCGGTCGTCAATCCCGGACGGCTCGAGCGGGTCCGTAACGCGCCGACCGTGTTCCTCGACGCCGCGCACAATCCGCACGGCGCGCAGGCACTCGCTGCCGCGCTGTCCGCGGAGTTCGACTTTCGCAAGCTCGTGGGTGTCGTGAGCGTCATGGGCGACAAGGACGTCGACGGCATCCTGTCGGCGCTCGAACCGGTCTTCGACGAGATCGTCGTGACCCACAACGGCTCCCCGCGCGCCATGGACGTCGAGGACCTCGCGAACCGTGCGGTCGCGCGGTTCGGTGACGAACGAGTGGTGGTGGCGTCCAGCCTGCCGGACGCCCTGGAGACCGCGATCGGGTTGGCCGAAGAGGTCGCCGAACCGGGTGAGGCAGTATCGGGAGCGGGAGTCGTCGTCACGGGGTCCGTCGTGACCGCCGGCGTCGCCCGATCCCTGTTCGGAAAGGACCCTGCGTGAGCGACAACCCGGAACCCGAGTTCCGTGCCCCGGTGAACGATCCGTGGAAGGGGTTCCGCGGCGTGATGGCCGGCACCCTCATCCTCGAGGCCATCGTCGTGCTGCTGGCCCTGCCGGTCGTGGCGGTCGTCAACTCGACGGGTCTGACGTGGGCGTCGGGCCTCTACATCTGTGTTCTGGCGCTGCTGATGATCCTGGGCGCCGGCGTGCAGGGGAAACCGTGGGCGATGAAGTACAACCTGGCGCTCCAGGTTGCGACAATCCTCGGCTTCTTCATCGACATCTCGCTGGGCGTGATCGGTGTGCTGTTCGGCGCGGTGTGGCTGTACATCGTGTACCTGCGGAAGGACATCTCCGAGCGCATCGCGCGGGGTCTGCTGCCCGGACAACGAGACTGACCGTCTAGGCTGTTCGCCGTGACTGAGCGCACCCTGGTACTGATCAAGCCCGACGGCGTGGCCCGCGGCTACGTCGGCGAGATCCTCTCCCGCATCGAACGCAAGGGCTTGACCATTGCGGCGATGGAGATGCGGACCGCGCCGAACGACGTGGCCGCCACGCACTATGCAGAGCACGAGGGCAAGCCCTTCTATCCGGGACTGCTCGAGTTCATCACGTCGGGTCCGCTCGTCGCGGCGGTCCTCGAGGGCCCGCGGGCCATTGCGGCGTTCCGCCAGATCGCCGGCGGCACCGACCCGGTCGAGAAGGCTGTTCCCGGCACCATTCGCGCCGACCTGGCGCTGGACGGCGGACAGAATCTGGTCCACGGATCCGATTCCGTGGAATCCGCCGAGCGCGAGATCGCGCTCTGGTTTCCCCAGCTCAACCGGGCCTGAGATCCCCAACCTCCGGACGCTCCCGGGCCTTCGTGCCCGCGGAGCGTCCCTTCGTTTCGTCACCTATCGGTGCGCCGCTGGGCAGACAAACCGCTGCCGTGTGGGATACTGGGGGAGGCCGGACCGCAATTTGGTTCTACGCGGATTCGGCCGGATGACACCCACGGAACGAAGCCCGTCATCGCTGTCGTATCAGCGCAGGTAATCCCTGCCACGTGCGGCACGCTGGATGAGCAGGCGCTCGTACCGTGACGATCAGGCGCACGCGCCGTGGATCTTCGCCATCCAGCCAGGCACCGCGCGATTCTGCAGTGATAACGGACACTGCGGAGCACGTGGAGCGAGACCAGACAATCTCGTACCCGAGGTGCGAGTACACAACCATCGCCCCCGTGCGGCCGCGTCACATCCGATCGACAGACGGATGGACGCGCCCGGGGGCTCGAGGAGAATACGTGGCCGATCAAGCGCCGCCCGAAAACGTGCAGGAACCGATCGCGGAAGCGGCGGTCGAAGCGAGTGCCACCCCGGCACTGCCCGAGAAGATCCGCGCGCACGCGCTGGCCAAGCTTCTCGGTGTGACGAGCAAGCAGGTCCTCGCGGAGGCCGCCGCGCTCGGCACCGAACTGCGCAGCGCGCAGTCGAGTCTTTCTCGTGAGATCGCCGAACGGATCCATGCCACCGTGACGGGCGCGTCCGCCGCGCCCGAGCAGGTCGCCGAACCAGTTCCCGACGCCGGGACCGAGACCGCCGGGACCGAGACCGCCGGAGAGCAGGTCGCGGCGGAGACCGCTCCCGCCGAGAAGCCAGCCCCCCGCAAGCGCGCCCGCAAGAAGGCTGCTCCCAAGGCCGCGAAGGTCGTCGAACCTGCCGAGTCGGCCGAGGCCGCCGAGTCGGCTGCCGCCCCGGCCGAGGCCGTGGAGACCCCCGGCGCGGGTGAGTCGCTGTTCACCAGCGCGGCCCCGACCGCCGAAAGCGATGAGGCCGCCGCTCCCGCGGTCGTCCAGGCGCCGTTGTTCCTGCAGCCCGAGGCCGCCGCGGAGCCCGCGCCGCGTCGTCGTCGCAGCCGCCGGGCCGCCGCCGCACCCGAGCCGACCGAGGTGGCCGAGGCGACCGAGAAGCCCCAGGAACCGAAGGCCGAGGCCCCCGCCGAAACCGCGACCGCCGAGACCGCCGCCGAAGCCACCACCGAAGCTGTCGACGACGAATCGGGCGATACCGATGGTGGCGACCAGCAGCGCCGCCGTCGCCGGGGCCGTCGTGGCCGCGGCCGCGGTCGTGGTGAGCAGCAGTCCGAGGGCGAGACCGAGGACAGCCAGAAGACCGAGGACGCCGCCTCGGAATCTGCGGGCAAGGACGCCGCGGACAAGGATGCAGCGGACAAGACGGCGACCGAGGACGACGCCGAGAGCGCTGAGGGCGAAGCGTCGGAGTCCGAGGACGACGGTGACGGTTCGAGCCGTCGCCGACGTCGTCGCCGCCGTCGTCGCAGCGGTGCCGACGGTGAGGTCGCCTCCGAGGACGACCCGCCGAACACCGTCGTGCACGAGCGCGAACCGCGAAGCAAGCCGCGGACCAAGGACGAGGTTCAGGGGATCAGCGGATCCACCCGACTCGAGGCGAAGCGTCAGCGCCGCCGCGACGGACGCGACGCCGGTCGTCGCCGTCCGCCGATCCTGAGCGAGTCGGAGTTCCTGGCCCGCCGCGAGGCGGTCGACCGTGTCATGGTCGTCCGCGAGAAGGTCGGCGGCGCCAACCCGGCGGCGTCGACGCAGGTCGCCGTCCTCGAGGACGGCGTGCTCGTGGAGCACTTCGTCACCGGGTCGTCGTCGACGTCGATGGTCGGCAACGTCTACCTGGGCCGCGTCCAGAACGTGCTGCCCAGCATGGAGGCCGCGTTCATCGACATCGGTCGCGGACGTAACGGCGTCCTGTACGCGGGCGAGGTCAACTGGGAGGCAGCCGGTCTCGGCGGTCGCGAGCGCAAGATCGAACAGGCCCTCAAGCCGGGCGATCAGGTGCTGGTGCAGGTCAGCAAGGACCCGGTGGGACACAAGGGTGCCCGCCTGACCACGCAGATCAGCCTGGCCGGGCGATTCCTCGTGTACGTGCCCGGCGGAACCTCGACCGGCATCAGCCGCAAGCTGCCCGACACCGAGCGCAAGCGTCTCAAGGAGATCCTCCGCGAGATCGTGCCGGCGGACGCCGGTGTGATCATCCGGACGGCATCCGAGGGCGTCAGCGAGGAGGAACTGGCCCGCGACGTCACCCGTCTGCAGACGCAGTGGACGACGATCGAGGAGCACGCAGCCAAGGCGAAGGACGGCAAGTCCGGTTCGCCGCAGGCGCTCTACGAGGAGCCCGATCTCCTCGTCAAGGTTGTCCGCGACCTGTTCAACGAGGACTTCTCGAAGCTCGTGATCGAGGGCGAGAAGGCCTGGAACACCGTCGAGACCTACATCAAGACGGTGGCGCCCGATCTGCTCTCGCGCGTCGAGCGGCACGATCCTGCGCCCGGCACCCCGGACGTGTTCGAGACGCATCGCATCGACGAGCAGCTCGCGAAGGCGCTCGACCGCAAGGTGTGGCTGCCGTCCGGCGGCACTCTGGTGATCGACCGCACCGAGGCGATGACCGTGGTCGACGTCAACACCGGCAAGTTCACCGGTGCCGGCGGCAACCTCGAGGAAACCGTCACCCGGAACAATCTCGAGGCCGCCGAGGAGATCGTGCGGCAGATGCGCCTGCGGGACATCGGCGGCATGATCGTGATCGACTTCATCGACATGGTGCTCGAGTCGAACCGCGATCTGGTGCTGCGCAGGCTCACCGAGTCGCTGGGCCGGGACCGGACCCGCCACCAGGTGTCCGAGGTGACGTCGCTGGGCCTGGTCCAGGTCACGCGCAAGAAGCTCGGAACCGGGCTTGTCGAGGCGTTCTCGACCACGTGTGAGCACTGCCACGGCCGCGGCATCATCGTCCACACCGAGCCGGTGGAGGCGAAGTCCTCCGACGACGGTGGACGCGGTCAGGGACAGGGCAAGGAGTCGGGCGGCGGGGGTCGCAAGAAGCGCGGCCGCGATCGTGCGGCGGCATCGACCCCCACCCCGACACCGGAGGCCGAGTCCGACGGTCAGCACGTGCACCCGTCGCCCGAGGAGGCGGCCGTGGACGCGACCGTCAAGCGGGCTCACCCGGTCGCGCTCGCGATGGCGTCGCACCATCCCGAGCATGAGACGGCCGAGGAATCGACCTCCGTGGAGGCGACCGCTGCATCCGACGAGGCTACGCAGGCCCCTTCGATAGAGGCGGCGGAGCCGGCGCCGGTCGCGCCCGCACCTGCCGAACCGGATACCACTCCGGACCTGCAGAAGGTCACGGCGTCGGCGCCCGAGCCCGCACCCGAGTCGGAGGGGGCGACGCCGCGTCGGCGACGGAGCCGGCGGGTCTCCCGCGCCACGGCCGCACCGGCAGGGGACACCCCCGAGTCGGGAACGGTGTTCGTGATGTCGGCCACGGAGCCCGCTCCGTCGACCGAACCCTCGCCCGCGCCCACGCCGGCGGTCGAGGTCGCGGAGGCGACCCAGGCGCCCGACGGCGAGGCCCCCAGCGAGCCTGCAGCCGAACCGCGTAAGCCGCGTCGGCGCCGTGCCGCCGCGCGTCCCGCCGGTCCTCCGGTGGACGCCGACGCTTGATTCGTCCCGTGGTGTTTCGCCGCCCGTCAGGTACGGGCGGTGAAGTACCACAGCGGGAACGGTGTTGCGTCAGTTTGACCCTGACGCCCACTGTCCCGTAATCTTGACCGGTCGCTACCCGGCGATACCGCTCTGCTGCGCCCACTTCGGGCCTACCACGGGCGCGCAAGGGGTAGCCGCCACACCAGACCAGTCGCGCAGCAACGAAAGCCTCACGGCAGCGGCGCGAGCACGTTCGAAGTAGCAAGGGGTAGCCGTCCGATGGCAACGTACGCGATCGTCAAGACCGGCGGAAAGCAGTACAAGGTCGCTGTTGGTGACCTCGTCAAGGTCGAGAAGATCGAGGGTGAGCCCGGCACCGCTGTCTCGCTTGCCCCGGTCCTCGTGGTCGATGGGTCCGAGCTGACCACCGACGCCGACAAGCTGGCGAAGATCTCCGTGACCGGTGAGGTCGTCGAGCACACCAAGGGCCCGAAGATCCGGATCCACAAGTTCAAGAACAAGACCGGCTACCACAAGCGCCAGGGTCACCGTCAGAAGCTGACGGTCCTCAAGGTCACCGGCATCAAGTAGCTCGACCTTTTCACCGATTCAGCTTTCACCGATTCCTGGGAGGGACTCGACATGGCACATAAGAAGGGTGCATCCAGCTCCCGTAACGGTCGCGATTCAAACGCACAGCGACTCGGCGTGAAGCGCTTCGGCGGCCAGTCCGTCAGCGCCGGCGAGATCCTGGTGCGTCAGCGCGGCACCCACTTCCACCCCGGCGTCAACGTCGGTCGTGGCGGTGACGACACCCTGTTCGCTCTCGCTGCGGGCGCCGTCGAGTTCGGCACCAAGCGCGGGCGCAAGACCGTGAACATCGTTCCGGTCGCGGCAGAGGCCTGAGCCTGCTGCCAACTGTGATCCGGACTCCTATCGTCGCGAGACGCTGACGAGTCCGACATCGCATCCGATCTCCCAATAGGGGCGGGCCAGGGTCTCACAACCCTGCCCGCCTCTATTGTTGTTTCCAGAGCTTGTTGTTCCAGAGCGGTGCGCTCGCTACGTTCGCGCCGCGCATTCTCCGCCCGAAGTATTGACTGAGGAAGGATCCGGCAGTCATGTCCCGATTCATTGACCGCGTGGTGCTGCACGTCAGCGCCGGAAAAGGCGGCAATGGTTGCGCCTCCGTCCACCGCGAGAAGTTCAAGCCGCTCGGCGGCCCCGACGGTGGCAACGGTGGTCGCGGCGGAGATGTCGTGCTCGAGGTGGACCGCAACGTCCACACCCTTCTCGACTTCCACTTCCATCCGCGCGCCAAGGCGACCAACGGCACGCAGGGCATGGGCGGCAACCGCGAAGGCGCCAACGGCTCGGACCTGATCCTCAAGGTGCCGGACGGCACCGTCGTCGTCGACAAGGACGGTGAGGTCCTCGCCGACCTGATCGGCGTGGGGACCCAGTTCGTCGCGGCTCGTGGTGGCCGCGGCGGCCTCGGCAACGCCTCGCTGGCGTCGAAGGCGCGCAAGGCCCCCGGCTTCGCGCTGCTCGGCGAGGAGGGCGAGGCGGGCGACCTGATCCTCGAGCTCAAGTCCGTCGCCGACGTCGGCCTCGTCGGGTTCCCGTCGGCGGGCAAGTCGTCGCTCGTGTCGGTGCTCTCGGCCGCGAAGCCGAAGATCGGCGACTACCCCTTCACGACGCTGCAGCCCAACCTGGGCGTCGTGTCCAGTGGTGACACGACGTTCACCGTCGCCGATGTGCCGGGCCTGATCCCGGGCGCCAGCGAGGGACGCGGACTGGGTCTGGACTTCCTGCGCCACCTGGAGCGTTGTGCGGTTCTCGCGCACGTCGTCGACTGTGCGACGCTGGAGCCGGGCCGTGACCCGATCTCCGACGTCGACGCCCTCGAGGCCGAACTGTCGGCCTACCAGCCCGCGCTCAAGGGCGATGCGAGCCTCGGCGACCTCGCCGACCGTCCCCGGATCGTGATCCTCAACAAGGCAGACGTCCCCGAGGCTGCCGAGCTCGCCGAGATGGTGACGCCGGACTTCGAGGCGCGCGGCTGGCCGGTGTTCACGATCTCGGCCGTCAGCCGGGACGGTTTGCGGCCCTTGACGTTCGCGCTCGCGAAGATGGTCGCCGAGTACCGCGAGGCGCATCCGCCGGCGGAGCCGAAGCGTCAGGTGATCCGTCCGATCGCGGCCAAGGAGACCGGGTTCGACGTCATCGCCGATCCGGACAACCCGGGTGGCTTCATCGTGCGCGGCGTCCAGCCCGAGCGTTGGGTGCGGCAGACCGCGTTCGACAACGACGAGGCCGTCGGCTACCTCGCGGACCGTCTGGCTCGCCTCGGTGTCGAGGACGCATTGGTCAAGCAGGGTGCCGAGCCCGGTGCGTTCGTCACCATCGGCGACGTCGGATTCGAGTGGGAGCCGCAGACTGCGGCGGGTGTCGACATCGTCCGCACCGGTCGTGGCACCGATGCCCGCCTCGACCAGGACGAGCGCATCGGCGCGGCCGAGCGTAAGCACGCGCGCCGTGTGCGCCGCGGACTCGACAGCGAGGATCCCGAAAACCGGTGAGCGAGACCAGAGCGTCCATCGCGTCCGCGCGCAGCATCGTCGTCAAGATCGGATCGTCGGCCTTGACGAGCCTGATCGGTGGCCTCGACGTCGGGCGGCTCAACCTGCTCGCGGATGCGCTCGAGGCGCGGATGCGGGCCGGCTCGGACGTCGTCGTGGTGTCGTCGGGCGCCGTCGGGGCGGGTCTCGCTCCGCTCGGATTGACGCACCGCCCACGGGATCTCGCAACGAAGCAGGCAGCAGCCAGCGTCGGCCAGTTGGCGTTGGCACACGCGTGGGGCACGTCGTTCGCGCGGTACGGGCGCACCGTCGGTCAGGTATTGCTCACCGCCGACGACATCGCCCGGCGCACGCAGCACCGCAACGCGCAGCGCACACTCGACCGGCTGCGGGCCCTGCACGCGGTCGCGATCGTCAACGAGAACGACACCGTCGCCACGACGGAACTCCGGTTCGGTGACAACGACCGGCTCGCCGCACTCGTCGCGCACCTCGTCGGTGCGGACGCCCTGGTGCTGCTCTCGGATGTCGACGGTCTCTACGACGGCGATCCCCGAAAGGGCGGCGCCACACTGATTCCCGAGGTGAACAGCCCCGAGGATCTCGACGGTGTGGTGGCCGGGTCCGGGGGAGCGCTCGGCACGGGCGGCATGGCGTCCAAACTGTCGGCGGCCCGGTTGGCGGCCGATTCGGGGGTGCCGGTGCTGCTGACCGCGGCGTCCGATGCAGCGACGGCGCTCACGACGGCGGATGTCGGGACCGTGTTCGCGGCCCGGCCGCACCGAATGTCTGCCCGCAAGTTCTGGGTCCGGCACGCCGCGGACACGCAGGGCGCGCTGCACCTCGACGCGGGTGCCGTGCGCGCCGTCGTCGATCGTCGGCGCTCGCTGCTGCCGGCCGGCATCACCGCCGTCGGGGGCAGGTTCTACGGAGGCGACGTCGTGTCGCTGGTCGGGCCGGAGGACCGCCCCGTCGCGCGTGGCGTGGTGGCGTACGACTCGACGGAGATCGAGGAGATGCTGGGCCGCTCGACCGCGGATCTGCCCGCCGACATGCACCGTCCCGTCGTGCACGCCGACGACCTGGTGGCGCTGTAGCCCGTCAGCCCGGGAGCGCGGCGACGAGGGACTGCAGGACGTCCGAACAGCCCTGCTCGACCTTGAGCGTCGCGAACTCGTCGCCCCGCGTGGTGCCGCGGTTGACGATGACGATGGGCAGCCCGTCGCGGGCGGCGCGGCGGACGAAGCGCAGGCCCGACATCACGGTCAGCGACGACCCGGCGACCAGCAGGGCGTCGGCGCCGGCGACCATCTCGAACGCCGCGGTCACGCGCGGCTTCGGCACGCTCTCGCCGAAGTAGACGATGTCGGGCTTGAGCATGCCGCCGCACTCCGCGCAGTCCACCATCCGGAAGTGGTCGGTGGTTTCGATCACGGCGTCGGCATCGGGCGCGATCTCGACACCGGTGGCGGCGGCGACGGTGGCGGCGAAACCGGGGTTGGCGGCGTCGAGGCGGTCGGCGAGAGCCATCCGCGACATGCGTGCGCCGCAGTCCAGGCAGCGCACCTGCGCGTAGCTGCCGTGCAGGTCGATGACCTGCCGGGTGCCCGCCTTGGTATGCAGCAGGTCGACGTTCTGGGTGATGACGCCGTGCACGACGCCGGCCCGTTCGAGGGCAGCGACGGCGCGGTGCCCGGTGTTGGGGCGGGCGGCATCCATGAACCGCCAGCCGAGATGGTTGCGGGCCCAGTAGTGGCGGCGGAACGAGTGATCGCCCACGAACTGCTGGTACGTCATCGGGTTCCGCGGCGGCGAATCGGGGCCGCGATAGTCGGGGATCCCGGAGTCGGTGGAGATTCCCGCCCCGGTCAGCACGCACACGCGGCGGCCGTGGAGCAGCTCGAGCATTCGGTCGATCACCCGATCCAGGGTAGGCGTGTCCGATCCGTTCAATCCCCGCCGGTGGTCGGCGTCGGAGACTGATCGCCATGACCACAGTGAACCCGATTCCCGACGGATACCGAACCCTGACGCCGTACTTGGCGGTGCCCGACGGCGACGCCGCACTGGACTTCTACGTCTGCGGCCTCGGCGCGGTGATCGTCGACCGGATGGACGCCCCGGACGGCACCGTGATGCACGCCGAGATCCGGATCGGCGACTCGATGCTCCAGTTGTCGCAGGAGATGCCCGACTTCGGGCTGAAGGCGCCCGAGCAGGGCTGGGTGCACTCGTCGCTCGTGGTGTACGTCGAGGACACCGACGCGTTCGTCGACTCGGCGTTGCGGGCCGGTGCCACCCTGGTCACGCCCGTGGCCGACGCGTTCTCGGGTGATCGGCACGGGGTGTTCCTCGATCCGTTCGGGCACCGCTGGGCCGTCTGCACCCGGATCGAGGACGTCCCGCCGGCCGAGGTGGCGCGCCGGGCGCGGGCGCTCTTCTTCCCGGACCCGGTGTCCTGACCGCGACACGGCGGCGTCGAATTCGCGGGAAACGCCACCGTGGGCGACTTCACTCTCTATCGTGACCAAATTGGACGTATGTCCACGTCGGCGCGGATCCGGAGCGCCGTCCACCCTCGGTCCCCGCAACGAGAGAGCTCTTCATGGTGTCCACATCTCCGCCCGGTGGGTCCGGCGCTGCCACGCGCCGGGCCCACGTCGTCCGTACAGTTCTCGCGCTGCTGGTCATCGCGCCGCTCGCGATCGCCGGCTTCTACATGTGGGCGCTGTGGAATCCGGGCGACACCGTGAACAGGCTGCCGGTCGCGATCGTCAACGCGGACGCGGGCGCCGACCTCGACGGGACCCGGATCGTCGCGGGCGACGACGTGGTGGCCGCGCTCGTCGACAGCGGCGACGTCGACTGGAAGGTCGTCTCGGCCCAGCAGGCGCAGGACGGCGTCGACGACGGCCGCTACTACTTCTCCGTCGTGATCCCGGAGACGTTCAGCGCGGACGTCGCGAGCGCCGCCGGCGGCGACGGCCGCAAGGCCCGGCTCGACGTCGTCTACAACGACTACAACAGCCTCGTCGCGACCCCCGTGGGGGAGAGCGTCGTCGCGCAGGTGCGCTCGGCGGTGTCGGAGTCGATCGGTGAGCAGTCGGTCGACCAGGTCCTCATCGGCCTCGGTGATCTGGGCAAGGGTTTCGGTGAGGCCGCGGCCGGTGCGCAGCAGCTCTCGGCGGGCACGAAGGACGCCCTCGCCGGCACCAACGAACTCTACGCGGGCAGCAAGGAACTCTCGACCGGCCTCGGCGAGGCGAACCAGGGCGGAAAGGAACTCGCTGCCGGCGCCGGCGAACTCGCGACGGGTGCCGATCAGGCGGCGGCCGGCTCGGGCGAGCTGAGCTCCGGCCTGAACCAGCTGGTGGGTGGCACCGATGAGCTGGGTGCCGGTGCGAAGCAGATCAGTGAGCTCGTGGACACGGTCACCGGACCGCTGCTCAGCATCCTCGGCGAGCAGGGTGACATCCAGTCCCAGCTCGTGGAGCTGCGGGACGGTGCGCGCGAACTCGCGCGTCAGCTCACCGATCCGGCAGCCGACTACCGCGGCGGGCTGATGTCGGCGGCCGCGGGTGCCGGGGAGCTGAACAGCGGGCTGGGCGAGCTGTCGTCGGGAGCGCACCAGCTGAGCGCCGGCGCCGGCGAGCTGTCGTCGGGGCTCGGCCAGTTGAACACCGGCGGCGTCCAGCTCCGTGACGGACTGGGGCAGCTGTCCACCGGCATGGGTCAGCTCGACAGCGGCAGCAACGAACTCGCGACGGGGCTGACCGACGGCGCCGCGCAGGTTCCCCAGTTCACCGACGAGCAGCGGGCCACCACCGCCGGGCTGCTGTCGGCGCCGGTCGCCGTCGAGGAGACGTACGCGTACCCGGCCGCCGGATTCGGGCCAGGCGCGGTGCCGGCCGTGATGTCCGTGTTGTTGTTCCTCGTCGGAATCCTGATCTGGTTCGTCGTCCGCCCGCGTCGGGGAAGCCCGCAGCGCGTGCACGAGAACGTGATCCGGGAGGGGCTGCGCCGGTACCGGGTCCCCGCGGCCGTCACCCTCGTCGCGGCCCTCGTGGCGTCGGTGGTGTCACTCGTCGTCGCCGACGCCGATCCGCCGAGTGCCCTCGCGCTCACCGCGGTCATGATCCTGGTCGGTGCCGCCGCGGTGGCTCTGGGCCGGCTCTTCACGGTGGTCTTCGGGGCAGTGAACGGTACCTTCGTGGCGTTGGGCGCGTTGATGATCCAGATCTTCGCCTTCGGTGCCGTGTACCCGATCGAGCAGATGCCGGCGCCGCTGCAGTGGCTGCACGCCCTGATGCCCTTGACGTGGGCGCGTAACGCCTTGCGGATGGTCCTGGTCGGCTACTACGGGCCGCGGTTCTGGACGGCTGTCGCGGCCCTCGTCGCGCTGATCGTCGTCGCCGTCGCGTTCACCGTCTGGTGGCGCCGCCGGCAGGAACCGGACGTGCAGGAGGTTCCTCCGGCGGACGATCCGACCGTCGTCATGGAGCGCGTCGGCTGACTCGCCGCAACAGTCGGGGCCCGGTCGACGTATTCGACCGGGCCCCGACTGTCGTTCCGAATCCCGTTGTCCGAGATCCGTTTGCCACGTATCTACGAGGCGGCGCGCTCGTTCTCGTCGAGGGTGACGAGGGGGTACACGCCGTTCTCGTCGTGCACCTCGCGTCCGGTGACCGGAGGGTTGAACACGCACAGCATGCGCATCTCGGTGACCGGCTCCACACGGTGCCGCTCGTGCCCGTTCAGCAGGTACATCGTGCCCGGGCGCAGCTGGTACACCTCGCCGCTGTCGAGGTCGGTGAGGATGCCGTCGCCCTCGACCAGCCACACCGCCTCGATGTGGTTGGCGTAGTGGAACTCGTTGACCGAGCCGGCCCGAATCACGGTCTCGTGGAAGGAGAATCCGACGCCGTCACCCGCGAGTACGATGCGCTTGCTGCGCCAGTTCCCGTCCTCGCTGGTGATGTCGCGGTCGGTGTCGGTGATGTCGTCGGTGGTGCGAACGATCATGAAAGCTCCTCTCGTCGCTATGTTGTCGGATGGTTCGGAGGCGTCAGGCGAAGACCTTGGCGGTGGCCTCGGCGAGAATGCTCAGGCCGTGGTCGAGTTCGGCCTCGGTGATGGTCAGCGGCGGCAGCAGCTTGACCACCTCGTCGGACGGACCCGAGGTCTCGGCGAGCAACCCCTCGTCGAATGCGATTCCGCACACCTTGACGGCCATACCGGGATCCGCGAAGACGAGACCCTGTACCATGCCGCGGCCGCGGGTGCTGACGCCGTCGAAGGTCTGCGCCAGGTTCGAGAAGATCTGGCTGATCCGCTCGCCCTTCGCGAGCGTGGACTTGTGGAGCGCGTCGTCGGCCCAGTAGTGGTCGAGGGCCGCGGTCGCAGTCACGAAAGCCGGGTTGTTGCCGCGGAAGGTGCCGTTGTGCTCGCCCGGCGCCCACAGGTCGAGCTCGGGCTTGAAGAGCGTGAGCGCCATCGGCAGGCCGTAGCCGCCGATCGACTTCGACAGGGTCACGATGTCGGGGGTGATCCCGGCGACCTCGAAGGAGAAGAACGGGCCGGTTCGGCCGCAACCCATCTGGACGTCGTCGACGATGAGCAGGATGTCGCGCCGCTGGCACAGGTCGGCGAGTGCCCGAAGCCATTCGGGCCGCGCGACATTGACGCCGCCCTCGCCCTGGACGGTCTCGACGATCACCGCGGCGGGACGGTTGAGCCCGCTGCCGGAGTCGTCGAGCACGCGCTCGAACCATTGAAAGTCCTCGGTGACTCCGCCGAAGTAGTTGTCGAACGGCATGGGGGTGGCGTGCACCAACGGAACACCGGCACCCGCGCGCTTCATCGAGTTGCCGGTCACCGACAGTGCGCCCAGCGTCATGCCGTGAAAAGCGTTGGTGAAGTTGATGATCGACTCGCGGCCGGTGGCCTTGCGGGCGAGCTTCAGTGCGGCTTCGACGGAGTTGGTGCCGGTCGGTCCGGGGAACTGGACCTTGTAGTCGAGCCCGCGGGGCTCGAGGATGTTGCGCTGGAAGCTCTTCAGGAACTCCCGTTTGGCGACGGTGGACATGTCCAGGCCGTGTGTGATGCCGTCGCCGGCGATGTAGTCGATCAACGCCTGCTTCATCACGGGGTTGTTGTGCCCGTAGTTGAGGGCGCCGGCGCCCGCGAAGAAGTCCAGGTACTCGCGTCCGCCCTCGTCGCGAATCCACGCACCGGATGCGGATTCGAACACGGAGGGCCAGTTGCGGCTGTAGCTCCGCACCTCGGATTCGAGCGATTCGAAGATGCTGGTCTCGACTGTGGTCATGGGTGCTCCTTCCTCAGGAGGCGTTCCGTGGCGAGATCGTGAAAAGATCCTCGGCCTCGTGCCCGTCGGGAAAATCGTTGGGGGAGAACAGTTCACTCTTGGTGATCTCACATCCGCGCCGGTGGGCGACGGACGTGAACAGTGCAATCGATGCCGCATTGTCCGGGCTGATGGTGGTTTCGAGCTTCCAGACGCCTTGCAGCGCAACATGGTCGAGAAGATGGGAAAGCATGCGGCCGGCGAGTCCGCGGCCGCGCTGATTCTCGTCCACGGCGACTTGCCAGACGAAGAGTGTGGCCGGCACCTCGGGGCGCACGTAGCCGGTGACGAATCCTACGGCCCTGTCGTCGACGGTCGCGACGATCGAGGTGTCCTGAAAATCTCTGCACCACAAAAGGTACGAGTAGCTCGAATTGAGGTCGAGCACCTGTGAATCCTTGGCGATCTCCCAGAGCCGGACTCCGTCTGAGATCTGGGGCTTACGAAACTCCACCGCGTCCGGCACGGTGGTTGGGGTATTTCTCAGCTGTAATGGCGTCATTGTGGTTGGCGTCCTTGTCGTTCGAACGTAACAACCCGGCGCCTCGATTTCACGGAACCATCGAAATCGGACAGAGAAGACCCTGCAGTCGTGCAGGTGAGACGGTGAATGTGACCCTGGTCACGTCCGGTATCACTTGGGGGTGGCGAGTGCGAAAGGAAGGACGGAGGAGGCACCTGCCCGACGCAGGGTGCGAGCCGCCATCGTGAGTGTCCAGCCGGTGTCGGTGACGGTGTCGAGAAGCAGCACCGGGCGGTTCAGGCCGGACAGGTCCGGGGCGTCCCACAGTCCGTCGAGCCCCGCGACGCGGTACGCGGAATTGGCCGCGGACACCGGCGGGAGATCGGGCCGCATATGCAGCACGCCCAAGTCGTCGAGTCGGCCGACCTCCGCCAGTCGGGCGGTGAGCGAGCGCATCAGGGTCGGGTGCGTCGGGGATTCGAGACCCATGACCGCACCCGGGCGCTCGGCCCAGTCCCAGGCGGCGAGGACCTTGATGCAGGCGTCGACGATCGCATCCGGTACCGGGGCGTCGGGGCCGTCCAGCAGGCCTCGCAGGCGCTGACCCCAGCCCAGATCGGACAGCCGACCGAGCACGCGTCCCGGCTCCGGCCCGTCGGAGATCTTGCCGGACAGATTGATTCCGAGCTTGGCCATGCCGGTGGGCCACTGCTTGCGCGGCGCCAGGTCGATGCCGGGCCGCTCCAGACGCCGCCGGGTGTCGGCGAGTGTGGTGTCGCTCACCTCGGCGCGGTACTTGGGTCCGGCGCAGTTGTCGCAGCGGCCGCAGTTACCGGCGTCGGCGAGGCCCGGATCGTCGAGTTGGCGGCGCAGGAAGGTCATCCGGCACTCGTCGGTGCGCTCGTACTCGAGCATCGCCTGCTGTTCGGCCTGACGGGCGGCGTCCAGGCGGCTGTAGCGTTCGGCGTCGTAGGTCCACGGCTGCCCGGTGGCTACCCAGCCGCCCCGGACGCGGCGCACCGCACCGTCCACGTCGAGCACCTTGAGGACGAGGTCGAGTCGCGTCCGGTTGAGTTCCACGAGCGGCTCGAGGGCCATCGTCGACTGCGGGCGCTCGGTATCGAGGACGTCGATGACCTTGCGCACGATGTGTTCACGTGGAAACGAGACCGACGCGAAGTAGCTCCAGATCTGTTGATCCTCGTGGCCGGGAAGCAGCACCACCTCGGCGCTGTCGGTGGAACGCCCGGCGCGACCCACCTGCTGGTAGTACGAGATCGGCGACGACGGGGCGCCGAGATGCACGACGAACCCCAGGTCGGGCTTGTCGAACCCCATGCCCAGCGCCGACGTCGCGACCAGCGCCTTGACGCGGTTGTTCAGCAGATCGTTCTCCAGTACCTCCCGCTCGGCGGCGTCGGTCTGACCGGTGTAGGAGGCGACCTGGTGCCCGCGGTCGGCCAGCAGGCTCGCCAGGTCGCGCGCGGCCGAGACGGTGAGGGTGTAGATGATGCCGGACCCGGGCAGCTCGTCGAGGTGCTCGGCGAGCCACGCCGCGCGCTGGGTGGCCTCCGGGATGCGGACGACGGACATGCTCAGCGAGTCGCGTTCGAGGGTGCCGCGCAGCACCAACGTCTCGGCGCCGCCGACCCCCAGCTGCGTCGAGACGTCGGCGACGACCCGGTCGTTCGCGGTGGCGGTGGTGGCCAGCACCGGGATGCCCTCGCCCAGTTCCTCGACGAGGGTGCGGATGCGGCGATAGTCGGGACGGAAGTCGTGGCCCCAGTCCGAGACACAGTGCGCCTCGTCGACCACGACGAGCCCGGCATCGGCGGCCAGCGAGGGGAGGACCTGGTCGCGGAAGTCGGGGTTGTTGAGCCGTTCGGGACTGACCAGCAGCACATCCAGCTCGCGGGCCGCCACGCGCTCGTGGATGTCGTCCCACTCGGTGACGTTGCCCGAGTTGATGGTCGCCGCCCGCACGCCGGCCCGCTCGGCGGACGCCACCTGGTTGCGCATCAGCGCGAGGAGCGGCGAGACGATCACCGTGGGGCCGTGCCCGTGCGCGCGCAGCAGCTTCGCGGCGATGAAGTAGACCGCGGACTTGCCCCAACCGGTGCGCTGCACCACCAGCGCCCGGCGCCGACCGACCACCAGGGCTTCGATCGCGGTCCACTGATCCTCACGTAGCCGGGCGTCCGGACCGGCGAGATCGCGGAGCAACCGTTCGGCCTCGTCACGGAGATCGGCGGCGGACTCGGTGGTGGTCGCGGTCGTCATGGGTCCATGGTGCCCGAGGGGGCCGACAGCGCGGTGGAGCGGTGGCTGCGCTCAGTGGGCCGACCGTGCCATGTGCAGGATCGGGAAGGGGCGGCCGTCGCCGTCGGTCGCGGAACGGCCCACCGTGACGAACCCGTGGCGTTCGTAGAACCCGACGGCCTGCGGATTCTGTTCGTTGACGTCGAGGACCAGATCGGGGTGTTCGGTGAGCGCGCGCCCGAGCAGGGCGGAACCGATGCCGTGCCCCCGGTGTGCGTCGTCGACGAACAGCATCTCGAGGGAGTTGCCGGCGATCCCGGAGAACCCTGCGGGGGTGCCGTCGACGTCGGCGACCGTCAGTTCGACGGCCGGCAGGTAGTCCTTCTCCATCCGCGACGCATAGAACTCGACGTCCTCGGGGGTGAGGAAGGTGTGCGTGGCCTCGACCGCGCTGCGCCAGATCCGGACGAAGGACGGCCATTCGGTCGGGCCGTGACACGGGCGCAGAACGGGCTCGATCGAGTTGCTCATCCCCGGGACCGTGCGCGCGGCGGTTCGGGGTGCCAACCCGTTTTCCGGTCGGCCGTGCCGGGTCAGCGCCGCCCGGCCACCAGTGCGTCGATCTCGGTCCGGGTCGGCGAAGCCGCGGCCGCCCCGGGCCGTGTCGTGGCCAGCGCGCCCGCGGCGCAGGCCACGGCCAGCGCGTCCTGCGGTCCGCGGTGCCAGGCGACGGCGAGCGCACCGGTGAAGGCGTCGCCGGCACCCGTCGTGTCGATCGCCTCGACGGCGGGGGCGTCGACGCGGATCCGCTCGCCGTCGGGGCCTCGGTAGCGTGCCCCGTCGGCGCCGAGGGTCGTGACGACGTGCGGCACCCGCGCGAGGGTGTTCTCGCCGAGCTGCCGCTCCTCGGTCTCGTTGACGACGAGGACGTCCACCGTGTCGACGAGGTCGTCCGGAAGTGGCTGCGCCGGCGACGGGTTGAGGATGACCACGGTGTCGTGCGCGGCGGCGTGGCGTGCCGCCGCGGTCACGGTGTCGAGGGGAATCTCCAACTGACACAGCAGGACGTCGGCGTCGGCGATCGCTGTCAGTTCCTCGTCGGTGAGGTCCACGATGCGGGAGTTCGCGCCCGGCACCACGACGATCGCGTTCTGGCCGTCCGCGTCGACGGTGATCGCGGCCACTCCGCTGGGGCCCGGCACCTCCCGCAGGCGTTCGGCGTCGACCTCGGCGTCCACCAGCGCCTGGCGCAGTTCCAGTGCGAACGTGTCGTCGCCCACCGCGCCCACGAACACGACGTCCGCCCCGGCCTTCGCCGCGGCGACCGCCTGGTTAGATCCCTTGCCGCCCGGCGACGTCGAGAACGAGGTGCCGAGGATCGTCTCGCCGGGGGCCGGCATCCGGTCGGTGCGTGCCACCAGATCCATGTTGATGCTGCCGACGACGACCACCGAGTTCTGCGCCATGTGCCGAGGCTAGCGTCACACGACGGGCGGAGTCAGTAGCGCGACGACGCGCGTCCGAGCAGTGCGAAGTAGCCCCCGCCCACCAGCACGCCGAACACCGCGCCGACCGCCAACGCGATCCGGCCGGCCTCGGTGAAGAACAGCAGCACGACGACGAACGCCAGGAACGTCAACGCGATCCAGTTCGTGTACGGCGCTCCGGGCAGCCGGTAGTCGGAGGCAGGCAGCGCGCCCCGATTGACGAAGCGGCGGTAGCGCAGATGACAGGCCAGGATCACGCCCCACACGAAGATGATCCCGATCGTCGACACCGACGTGATGTAGACGAACGCGCGGTCGGGCGACAGGATGTTGACGATGACGCCGATGATCATCGCGGCGGCCGACATCGTGATGCCCACGTAGGGCACCTGCCGACTGCTCAGCCTGCCCAGTGCCTCCGGAGCTTCGTGGCGGAGCGAGAGGCTGCGCAGCATCCGGCCGGTCGAGTAGATGCCGGAGTTGCACGAGGACAGCGCGGCGGTGAGCAGGACGAAGTTCATGATGCCGGCGGCGGCGGGGATGCCGATCTGCTCGAGCACCTCGACGAAGGGACTCTTGCCGGCGTGGAAGTCCTGCCAGCTGGCGACCGACAGGATCACGATCAGGGAGCCGACGTAGAACAGGCCGATGCGGAACGGGAGCGTGTTGATCGCCTTGCGGAGGGTCTGCTTGGGATCCTTCGCCTCGCCGGCCGTGACGCCGACGAGTTCGACGCCCACGTACGCGAACATCACCACCTGCAGGCTCATCAGCGCGCTGCCGAACCCGTTCGGGAAGACACCGCCGTCGGCCCACAGGTTCGTCACCGTCGGGTTGGTGGCGTGGCCGAAGCCGAGCGTGAGGACGCCGATGCCGATCAGGATCATCCCCAGGATCGCGGTGATCTTGATGGCGGAGAACCAGAATTCCGCCTCGCCGAAGAGTTTGACCGAGATGAGGTTGGCGCTGAACAGGACGAGCAGCACCACCAGCGCGGTCAGCCACGTCGGGACACTCGGCCACCAGTACTCGACGTACTTGCCGGCCACCGTGATCTCGGCCATGCACGTGGCCGCCCACACTGCCCAGTACGCCCACCCGGTCGCGAAGCCGAAGAACCGCCCCAGGAATTCCTCGGCGTACTCGGCGAAACTGCCGGAGATCGGCCGGTACGTCAGGAGTTCGCCGAGCGCCCGCATGATGACGAAGATCGCCAGACCGGCCGCCAGGTAGGCGAGGATGAGCGACGGCCCGGCCTCCTCGATGGCCCCGCCCGCGCCGTAGAACAGGCCGGTCCCGATCGCACCACCGAGCGCGATCATCTGCACGGTGCGGGCGTTGAGTCCGCGGCTGTATCCCTCTGACGGTGCTTGATGAATCGTCTCGTGTTGTGACACTGACTTTTCCTTACGCAGTCGGCGCATGGGCAGAACGATTATGCGCCCGAACCGATCGCTAATCTGTAGAGATGACTGCCGCGACGCACACTTCACCGGCCGCCAGCGACTCCGGGGACACCCGCCAGGAGGTCCACGACGCGGCCCGGCGCGCGCGCGTCGCGTCCCGGGCCCTGGCGCTGCTGACGACCGCGCAGAAGGACGCTGCCCTGCAGGCGGCGGCGGATGCGGTCGTCGCCGCGACCGACGCCGTCCTCGCCGCGAACGCCGAGGACATCGAGACCGCCCGCGCGGCCGGCACCGAGGACTCGCTCCTCGACCGACTTCGTCTGACTGCCGCGCGTGTCGAGGGCATCGCGTCGGGTCTGCGTCAGGTGGCCGGCCTGTCCGACCCCGTCGGTGAGATCGTCCGCGGCTCGACGCTCCCCAACGGCCTCGAGATCCGTCAGGTCCGCGTCCCCCTCGGCGTGGTCGGCATGGTGTACGAGGCCCGCCCCAACGTCACGGTCGACGCCTTCGGCCTGGCGCTCAAGTCCGGCAACGCGGCGCTGCTGCGTGGATCGTCGTCGGCCGCGCATTCCAACGCCGCCCTGGTGCAGGTGCTGCGGGAGTCGCTCACCGGGCAGGGCCTGCCCGCCGACGCCGTCCAGTTGCTGCCCAGCGCCGACCGCTCCAGCGTCACGCATCTCATCCAGGCCCGCGGCCTCGTCGACGTCGTCATCCCGCGCGGCGGTGCCGGACTGATCAACGCGGTCGTCCGCGACGCGACCGTGCCCACCATCGAGACCGGTGTCGGCAACTGCCACGTCTACGTGCACGCCGCCGCGGACCTCGAGATGGCCGAGAACATCGTCCTCAACGCCAAGACCCGTCGCCCCAGCGTGTGCAACACCGCCGAGACGCTGCTGATCGACGCCGCGATCGCCGACACCGCGGTGCCCAAGCTGCTCGAAGCGCTGCAGATGCACAGCGTCACCGTGCACGGCGACCTGCCCGGGCTCGTCCCCGCGACCGAGGACGACTGGTCCGAGGAGTACCTGACCCTCGACATCGCCCTGAAGGTCGTCGACGGCCTGGACGAGGCCGTCGCGCACATCGACCGCTACGGCACCGGTCACACCGAGGCCATCGTGACGTCCGATCTGTCCGCTGCGCGCGAGTTCACCACGCGTGTCGACGCAGCCGCGGTTATGGTCAACGCCTCGACTGCCTTCACCGACGGTGAGCAGTTCGGGTTCGGTGCGGAGATCGGGATCTCCACGCAGAAGCTGCACGCCCGCGGCCCGATGGGTCTGGGCGAGCTCACCTCGACCAAGTGGACTGTCTGGGGAGACGGTCATACCCGACCGGCCTGACGGCCCGAAAGGAGCGAGTGTGGACCGCGCCCTGCCGACCGCACCTCCGCTGTTCGCGAGTCTCGACGACGTCGCCGCGCGTCTCGCCGAGACCGGCTACCTGGCGGACAAGGCGACCGCGACCGCGGTCTTTCTCGCCGACCGGCTGGGCAAGCCGCTGTTGATCGAGGGCCCGGCCGGTGTCGGCAAGACGGAGCTGGCGCGGGCCGTGGCGCAGACGTCGGACGCCGAGCTGGTGCGCCTGCAGTGTTACGAGGGTGTCGACGAGTCCCGCGCGCTCTACGAGTGGAACCACGCTAAGCAGATCCTGCGGATTCAAGCCGGCAGCGACCACAGCTGGGACGCGACCAAGGAGGACGTGTTCTCGGAGGAGTTCCTGCTGTCGCGCCCGCTGCTGACCGCGATCCGCCGCGAGGATCCGACGGTGCTGCTGGTCGACGAGGTCGACAAGGCCGACGTCGAGATCGAGGGCCTACTGCTCGAGGTCCTCAGCGACTTCGCGGTGACGATTCCCGAGCTCGGCACGATCACCGCGACGCGCAAGCCGTTCGCGGTCCTCACCTCGAATGCGACCCGGGAACTGTCCGAGGCGCTCAAACGGCGCTGTCTGTTCCTGCACCTGGACTTCCCCGACGCCGACCTCGAGCGCCGAATCCTCGCGAGCCGGGTGCCGGAGCTGCCCGAGGCCGTCGCCGAGCAGCTGGTCCGCACGGTGAACGTGCTGCGCGGGATGCAGCTCAAGAAGGTGCCGTCGGTGTCGGAGACCATCGACTGGGGCCGGACACTGCTCGCGCTGGGGCTCGACACCCTCGACGACGACGCGGTCCGCGCCACGATGGGCGTGGTGCTCAAGCACCGCGCCGATCAGCAGCGCGCCGCCGCCGAGTTGCGTCTGAACTGAGAGGGCGGAGCCGATGGTCACCTCGCCCGCGAACCGTCGCGGTGGTCCACCCGCCCCGCACGGCATTCCCGGTCACCTCGTCGACTTCGTCGAGGCGCTGCGACGGCGCGGCATCTCCGTCGGCCCGTCGGAGACGGTCGACGCCGGTCGGGTGATGTCCGTGCTGGACCTGCTCGATCGGGAGGCGCTGCGCGAGGGACTCGCGTGTTCGCTGCTGCGCCGCCCCACCCATCGGGCCACGTTCGACGCGCTGTTCGACCTGTGGTTCCCGGCCGGAGTGGGCCTGCGCGGCCAGGGCGCGGACGACGCCCCGACCATTCCCCGGACCCCGGACGGCGAGATCGACTTCGACGCGCTGCAGGAACTGCTCGCCGAACTGCTGGCCGACGACTCGCCGGAGGCACTCGAGCAGCTCGAGGCGCTCGTCGCGAAGATGGTCGAGGACATCGGTAGGTACGAGTCGACGAACGGACCGTCGTTCTCGGCGTACCAGGCGCTGCGGAACGTCGCACCGGACACCCTCCTCGACAAGATCCTGTCCGGGCTGCTGGGAAACCAGCCGCAGGAGGACAAGGCCGCCGGCAACTACGCGTCCGAGGTCGCCAAGCGGGCCGCGGTGCAGCGCATCATGGATTTCCGCAAGATGGTCGAGTCGGAGACCCGGCGCCGGTCCGCGGAGCAGGTCGGCAAGGAACGCGTCGCGAGCTACGGGGTGCCCAAACTTGCCGAGGAGGTGGACTTCCTGCGGGCGTCCGACTCCGAGCTGGTGGCGCTGCGGCGCAGCGTCACCCCGCTCGCACGGCTCCTGGCGAGCCGCCTCGCCGTGCGGCGCAGCCGGGCCCGCTCGGGCTCGATCGACCTGCGGCGCACGCTGCGCAAGTCGATGTCGACGGGCGGGGTGCCGATCGACCTGGTGCAGCGCAAACCTCGCCCGGCCCGCCCGGAACTGGTGTTGCTGTGCGATGTCTCGGGTTCGGTGGCCGGCTTCTCGCACTTCACGCTGCTGCTGGTGCACGCGCTGCGCGAGCAGTTCTCCCGGGTTCGAGTGTTCGCGTTCATCGACACCACCGACGAGGTGACCCGCTTCTTCGACACCGGGGCCGATCTCGGAGTGTCGATGTCGCGGATGATCCGGGAGGCCGAGCTGATCACGTACGACGGCCACTCCGACTACGGGCATTCGCTCGGGGTGTTCGCCGAACGGTACGCGCACACCCTCACCGGGCGGAGTTCACTGCTCGTGCTCGGTGACGGCCGTAACAACTACCGCGATCCGGGACTGCCCGCGCTCGAGAGCCTGGTGTCGGTCGCCAAGCATGCGCACTGGCTCAATCCCGAACCGCGGGGTCAGTGGGGTACCGGGGACTCGGCGGCCCTCGTCTACAACGAGGTGATCGACATGCACGAGTGCCGGTCCGCGCAGCAGTTGGCGGCGGTGGTCGCCGGTTTGCTGCCTGTGTGACCGGGTGCGCCGCGGCAGCCCGTAAGCTGGATCCTCGTGCAGCAGCCGACAGTGATCACCCCGCGGCGCCGCCTGGGCGTGATGGGTGGCACCTTCGATCCGATCCACCACGGTCACCTCGTGGCCGCGAGTGAGGTCGCGGATCGATTTGCTCTCGACGAGGTGATCTTCGTGCCCACGGGACAGCCGTGGCAGAAGGACGATCGCGACGTCAGTCCGGCCGAGGACCGTTACCTGATGACGGTCATCGCGACCGCGTCGAACCCGAGATTCTCGGTGAGCCGCGTCGACGTGGACCGCGGCAAGATCACCTACACGGTGGACACGCTGCGGGATCTGCGGGCCCAGCACCCCGACTCGGAGCTCTACTTCATCACGGGTGCGGACGCGCTCGAGAGCATCCTGTCGTGGCAGGACTGGGAGGAACTGTTCGCGCTGGCCAAGTTCGTGGGCGTCTCGCGGCCGGGCTACGAACTGCACACCGAGCACCTCTCGTCCCACCTCGAGCGGTTGCCGCGGGACGCGGTGACGTTGATCGAGATCCCCGCGCTGGCGATCTCCTCGACGGAATGCCGGCTGCGGGCGAGCGAGCACCGGCCGGTCTGGTACCTGGTGCCGGACGGAGTGGTGCAGTACATCAGCAAACGAAACCTGTACCGGCCGCAAGGGGTGGAGCGGCTGGACGGCGCGGTCACGATGTCGGAGCCGGTCCCGGCGCGACAGTCGTCCGCCGAACCTTCACAATCTTCAGCACAAGCAGAACCGGGAGAACACTGAGTGAGCGCATCGAACGACGCCATCGAGATGGCACGAATCGCGGCACTGGCGGCCGACGAGAAGTTGGCCTCGGACGTGGTGGTGCTCGACGTCTCGGAGCAGCTCGTGATCACGGACTGTTTCGTGATCGCGTCGGCTGCCAACGAACGTCAGGTCAACGCGATCGTCGACAACGTCGAGGACAAGCTGCGGGAGGCCGGGCACAAGCCGGTGCGTCGCGAGGGCGCGCGCGAGGGCCGTTGGGCCCTGATCGACTTCGTCGACATCGTCGTGCACATCCAGCACACCGACGAGCGCAATTTCTACGCGCTGGACCGGCTGTGGAAGGACTGCCCGGAGATCCCCGTCGAGGGCGTCGAGCCCCGCAGCCTGTCGCTCGACGGCGAGCCGGCCGACGAGGCGGGGGAGTCGGAGCAGTGACGGCGGCCGCAGCCGGACCAGCGGTCAGGCGGCTGATCCTGCTGCGGCACGGGCAGACCGAGTACAACGCCTCCAACCGGATGCAGGGACAGCTCGACACCGATCTGTCCGATCTGGGCCGGGCGCAGGCGAAGTCCGCGGCGCAGGCCCTTGCCGACACGCGTCCGTTCGCGATCGTCTCGTCGGATCTGCGTCGCGCGCACGACACCGCGCTCGCGTTGGGTGACCACATCGGGGTGCCCGTCGAGACCGACGATCGGCTGCGGGAGACGCATCTCGGGGAGTGGCAGGGGCTCACCCACACCGACGTCGACGAGATCTCGCCCGGCGCGCGGGCGCGGTGGCGGAGCGACGCCGAGTGGGCGCCGCCCGCCGGTGAGAGCCGGATCGACGTCGCTGCGCGCAGTCTGCCGGTGGTGCAGGAACTGCTCGAACGCCACGGGAGCTGGGGCACGGACCCCCTGGTTCTCGTTGCACACGGTGGTCTGATCGCCGCGCTGACAGCGCGTCTGCTCGACCTTCCGGCGGATCGTTGGCCGGTGCTCGGAGGACTCGGGAACACCAGCTGGGTGCAGCTCAGCGGACACGGGGAGGGTACGGAACCGGTATGGCGGTTGGATGTGTGGAACGCGTCGGCGAACGTGGCCGGCGACGTGCTCTGACGGCGGCGCCGTCGTCTCGACGCCTGACGGCGGCGACGTCGTGACGGCGCCGGAGGCGGAGCCGCCGGTCCTGCTCGTGGTCGCGGACTCGCTCGCGTACTACGGACCCAAGGGCGGGCTGCCCGCGGATCACCCGCGGATCTGGCCCAGCCTGGTCGCGAAGGAACTGGGCTGGCGCGTGGAGTTGGTGGCGCGCATCGGTTGGACCAGTCGCGACGCGTGGTGGGCGATCACGCAGGATCCGCGGGTGTGGGCGGCGGTCCCGCAGGCCGGAGCGGTGGTGTTCGCGGTCGGCGGCATGGATTCGCTGCCGTCGCCGCTGCCGACGGCCCTGCGCGAGCAGTTGCGATACATCCGCCCGCCGGCGCTGCGGCGCGTCGTGCGCTCCGGCTATCAGTGGCTGCAGCCGCGGCTGTCGAAGCTCGGGCGTCCGGTGGCCCTGCCGCCGAAGCTGTCGGTCGAGTACCTCGAGAGTTGCCGCGACGCGCTCGCGGCGATCCGGCCGGACCTGCCGGTGATCGGTACGTACCCGTCGGTGCATCGCTGTGACGCGTACGGTCGGGTGCACGTCGGGCGGGAACCCGCGGTGCGGGCGCTCGAGGCGTGGTCGTCGCAGAAGGCAGTGCCGATGGTCGATCTCGCGGCCGCCGTGCGCGACAACGTCTTCTCCGACCGCGCCAACCCCGACGGAATCCACTGGGGCTGGGACGCTCACGAGGAGGTGGCGGCGGCGATGATCGACGCGATCAAGAACGTCCGGCGCCCAGTGCCGTCCACCGAATCCGGAGCGGAGTAGCGCCGTGCCCGTCGTCGTCGTGACCGATTCGTCGGCCTGCCTGTCGCCCGAACTGGTCGACCGCTTCGGCATCCGGGTGGTGCCGCTGCATCTGCTGAGCGGCGGACGGGATCTACGGGACGGCATCGACCCGGTCCCGGACGACCTGTCCAGCGTGACGACGTCGGGAGCCTCGCCGGGTGAGCTCACCGACGCGTACGCCGAGGCGCTCGAACAGAGCGGCGGCGACGGCGTGGTGGCCGTGCACATCTCCCGTGGGCTGTCCGGCACGTGGGAGGCCGGCCGTCAGGCCGCCCAGAAGCTCGGCGAGAAGGTTCGTATCGTCGATTCGGAGTCGACGGGGATGGGTCTCGGGTTCCCGGCGCTGGCGGCGGCCCGGGTGGCGCGCGCCGGCGGCGGTCTCAAGGTCGTGTACCAGCGGGCCGTGGAAGTCGCCGCGCGGGGACGGACGTTCATCGTCGTCGATCGCCTCGATCACCTGCGTCGCGGCGGCCGCATCGGAACGGCGGCCGCCCTGCTCGGCACCGCGCTCGCGATGAAGCCGGTGCTGCACATCGTCGACGGGAAACTGGTGCTGCGGGAGAAGACCCGGACGTCGAGCAAGGCACTCACGAAACTCGTCGACGCCGCCGTCGAGCAGGCGGGGACGGGTCCCGCCGCGGTCGCGGTGCACCATTCGCATGCGGCCGAGCGGGCCGAGGACGTCGTGGCCCAGCTCAAGGACCGGATTCCGGATCTGAGCGAGGTCGTCGTCACCGAGATCGGGGCGGTCCTCGGAGCGCACGTCGGCCCGGGTGCGGTCGGTGTGGTGGTGTGCCCGGGAGGGGCGGATCTACCTGCATCGGGCGGCGATTCGACGCGGTCATCCACAGCCGATCACTGATCCACAGGTTTCTTTCGGACGGCTGATTCCGCGGGGGCCCGGACCGCCGCGGGTTCTAGCGTCGGCCGCATGGGTATCGATCAGGAACGTGCGACGGTACGTCACCGGCTGATGTCGGCGTCCAAGGCATCCGCGGCGTCGGTGTCGCCGCGGACCGCGGCCGGACCCGACGACGATGTGACCGCGTTCGACGAGGCCGACGAGCGGGCCCCGGGTTGGCTGTTCGAGCGCGGCGGGGCGGCGGACGCGGACGAGCCCGCGGCCTTCTCGCCACGCTCGCGCCTGGCGCTCGGTCGCCGGGGTGCGGCGGTCCTCGTTCTGGTGGGTCTGTGTGCCGCAGGTGTCGCGGCGGTGGCCGTGTGGCGGGACCGACCCACCGCGCAGGCGGTGCCGCCACTGCCGGTCGTCGAGGTGCGCGAGTCGGACACCTCGGGTGTCGAGCCCTCCGGTGTCGAGGCCCCCGGTGTCGAGCCCTCCGTGCCGTCGCCGACCGCCGCGGCGCACCCGGGCGGGGACGCGCAACTCGTCGTGAGTGTGGTGGGCCTCGTGAATCAGGCCGGGCTGGTTCGACTTCCGCCCGGCTCCCGCGTCGCCGACGCGCTGGCCGCGGCCGGTGGGCCACGCCCCGGCGCGGACGTCCTGGGGTTGAACATGGCCGAACGGGTCGACGACGGTGATCAGATCCTCGTCGGGGCGGTCCCTCCCGACGGCGGACCCACCACCGTCGGCAGCGCACGTATCGGCCCCGGCGCGGCGGGGACCGGGGCAGGGGAGGGCGCCAAGGCCGCCGGCAAGGTGAACCTGAACGCCGCGGGCGAGGCGGAACTCGACGCGCTGCCCGGCGTCGGGCCGGTCACCGCGGCCGCGATCGTGTCGTGGCGGCAGACCAACGGCAAGTTCACCGACGTCGAGCAGCTGGGTGAGGTCGACGGCATCGGGCCCGCGCGGCTGGCGAAGCTGCGCGAGCTGGTGACGTTGTGACCGAGCGGGACCAGCCGCTCGATCTGCGGCTGGTCCCGTCGGCCGCCGCCTGCTGGGGTGCGACGCTCGTCGGTCTGCTGGCGGGGTGGCGCTGGGCCGCGGTGCTGGCCGTCGTGTCGGTGGGGGCGGGAGTCGTGCTCGCCGTGCTCGTGTGGCGACGTCGCCGCGACGGCACGTCGGTCGTGATCGGCATCGGGGTGGGGGTCGTCGCGGCGGCGTTGCTCGGTGCCGGCTTTGCCGCAGCCGTCGCCGTTCGCGCCCACGCCGTCGAGACGCATCCGCTGGCCGCGATGACGGCGACCGGTGCCTCGGCGACGCTCACCGTCGAGCTCGACGACGATCCGAAGGTTCTGCGCAGCAAGGGCTTCGGTGGCGAACGGCAGCTGATGGTGCGCGCATCGCTGCGCGAGGTCCGCACGGGCGACGGCGCGGTCCGGGCGGGTGGGTCGGTGCTGGTGTTCGCCGAGGGGACAGAATGGGAAGGTCTGCTGCCCGGGCAGCGGGTGACGCTGCGGGGGCGGCTGTCCGAACCCGAGCGCAACGATCTCACGGTCGCCGTCGTACGGGCGACCGGTCCGCCGGAGGAGGTCGAGGGGCCGTCGACGATCCAGCGGTGGGCGGGGACGGTCCGCGATCGACTCGCGGCGGCCGCAGCAGCGGCCCTGCCGGCCGAGCAGGCGGGCCTATTGCCGGGACTGGTCGTCGGCGACACCTCCGCGCTCGCCCAGGAGACCAAGGACGATTTCACCGCCGCTGGGCTCACGCATCTCACGGCGGTCTCCGGCGCGAACGTCTCCATCGTTCTCGGTGTCGTGCTGCTCGTGGTGCGTGGCCTCGGGTTGGGGCCCCGCACCGGAGCACTGCTGGCCGGGGTCGCGTTGGTGGCGTTCGTCGTCATCGCCCGGCCGTCGCCGAGCGTGCTCCGCGCTGCCGCGATGGGCTGCGTCGCGCTGCTGGCGCTGGTCACCGGTCGACGCAAGCAGGCGATTCCGGCACTCGCCGCGTCCGTTGTCGTCCTGCTGGCGCTGTTGCCCTCGCTCGCAGTCGATTTCGGATTCGCGCTGTCGGTGGCAGCGACTGCCGGGCTGGTGGTCGTCTCCCCGATGCTGGTGGACGGGCTGCGGGAACGGGGCTGGCCGCGCTGGCTGGCCGAGATGTGTGCGGTCGCGATCGCCGCGTTCGTGGTCACCGCTCCGCTGGTGGCGGCGATGTCGGGCACGGTCAGCGTCGTCTCGATCGCCGCGAACGTTCTCGTGGCGCCCGTGGTTGCCCCGATCACCGTGATCGGGGCGGTGGCCGCGGTCCTGGCGGTGGCGTGGCTGCCCGCGGCCACGGTGGTCGTGCGCGTCGCCGGGCCACCTCTGTGGTGGCTGCTCGAGGTTGCGGCCCGGGCGGCGGCGGTGCCGGGCGGAGTTCTCGCGGTCCGTGACGGATTCGGCGGTGCGGTGCTCGTCACGATCGGGATCGGAATCGCGTGCCTCGCGGCGCGTCATCGGTGGTCGCGCCGGATGCTGCTGGCGATCGCCGTCGGTGTGGCGGCCGTCTGGGTGCCGACGCGATTCCATCAGCCCGGGTGGCCGGCGGCGGGGTGGGCGCTGGTGGCCTGCGACGTCGGGCAGGGCGACGGGCTGGTGCTGTCGCTCGGCGGGCGCCGGGCGGTGGTGGTGGACGCGGGGCCCGAGCCGGGTCCGATGGACCGGTGCCTGCGACGCCTCGGGGTGGACGAGATCGCCCTGGTGATCGTCACGCACCTGCACGCGGACCACTACGGGGGGCTCGACGCGGTGCTGCGCGGCCGATCGGTCGGGGCGGTTGCGACGGGCCCGGCGAGCCTCCCGGAGGGCGGGTTCCGTTTCGTGTCGTCCGCTGCGGAACGTGCCGGTGTCCCGCTGGTGCGACTGACGGCCGGGCGCGAGCTGACGGTCGGTTCGGTGCGGCTGACCGTCGTCGGGCCGCTGTTGCCGGAACCTCGGACGCCCGAGGCCGCGGAGGACGGCGCCAACGAAGCTTCCCTCGTGCTGATGGCGCACACCGCAGTGGGCAGCGTGTTGCTGACCGGCGACGTGGAGGAAGCCGGTCAGCGCGCGCTGCTGCGATCGGGGGTGCCGATGCGTGCGGACGTGCTCAAGATCCCGCACCACGGGTCCCGCACGACGAGTCCCGAGTTCCTCGAAGCGGTTCGGCCGCGGGTGGCATTGGTGAGTGTGGGCGCCGACAACACCTTCGGGCACCCGAATCCCGGCATCCTGCAACGGCTCGCGGCGCTCGGCGTCGTGACCGTGCGGACCGATCTCGACGGCGACGTCGCGGTGGCGCGCTCGGGGTCCGGGGCGCTTGCCGTCGTGGGTCATTCTCGTGGGACCATCGTGCGGTGAGCACCTCAACGCGGCCCGATTCGCTCCACCTCGTCCTCGGTGACGAAGAGTTCCTGGTCGAGCGGGCGGTCGCGTCGGTGATCGCGGCGGTGCGTGCCGCTGCCGGCCCGGCCGGACAGGACATCCCGATCTCGCGGTTGCGCGCCGGTGACGCGAGCGCCCCCGAACTCGCGGAGTTGCTCAGCCCCTCGCTGTTCGCGGAGGACCGGGTGGTAGTTCTCGAGGCGGCCGCGGAGGCCGGCAAGGACGCGGTCGTACTGGTGCAGGACGCCGCCGCAGACCTTCCCGAGGGCGTCGTACTGGTCGTCCTGCACTCCGGTGGCGGTCGTGCGAAGGCGATGGCCGGCGTGCTGCAGAAGTCCGGCGCCGCGGTGCACCAGTGCGCCAAGCTCAAGCCGAACGAGCGAGTGGACTTCGTGCGCGGCGAGTTCCGCACCGCGGGCGTGCGGGTGTCGCCGGAGGTGATCGAACTGGTCGTCGAGTCCGTCGGCTCCGACCTGCGTGAACTCGCGGCGGCCTGCTCGCAGTTGGTGGCCGACACCGGCGGCAAGATCGACGCGACCGCCGTTCAGCGCTACTACTCGGGCAAGGCCGAGGTGTCCGGGTTCGACGTCGCGGACAAGGCCGTCGCGGGGGATCGGCGCGGTGCGATGGAGGCGTTGCGCTGGGCGATGCACCGTGGTGTCCCGCACGTCCTGCTCGCGGACGCCCTGGCCGATGCGGTGCACACCATCGCGCGGGTCGGGTCGGCCGGTCGCGGCGACCCGTTCCGCATGGCATCCGATCTGGGCATGCCGCCGTGGAAGATCAAGAAGGCCCAGGGGCAGGCGCGCGGTTGGGATCCGGCGTCGATCGGTGAGGCGCTGCAGGTCGTCGCCCGGCTCAACGCCGAGGTCAAGGGGCAGGCGGCCGACGCCGACTACGCGGTCGAAGCGGCGGTACAGCGTATCGTCGCGCTTCACGGCGGCCGCTGATCCGAGTTGCGAGCCGGGCGGGACCGCCCGGCTCGGTCGCGCCCCTCGATCCGTCCGACAACAAGAAATAGCCCCCGATCGATGATCGGGGGCTATTTCTACAGAGCTTGCGACGGTGGAACCGTCAGAAACTTGTCAGATGGAGTTGGCGACCTTCGCGAGCGCCGACTTCTTGTTGGCTGCCTGGTTGGCGTGGATGACGCCACTGCCGGCTGCCTTGTCGAGCTTGCGGCTGGTGGCGACGAGGAGCTCGTTGGCCTTGTCCTTGTCACCGGCTGCCGCGGCCTCGCGGAAGGAACGGATCGCCGTGCGCAGCGAGGACTTGACCGACTGGTTGCGGAGTCGGTTGCGCTCGTTGGTGCGGATCCGCTTCACCTGGGACTTGATGTTGGCCACGCGTAAAATCCTGTCGTCTTTGGTTTCTGTCGAAAAGCTCTGGGCACACGAGTGTGCCGACCGACGACACTACCAGTACCCGTGTGGTGTTCTCAAACCGGTGGCCGTCCAGGGCTCACCGAAGCTTACCTGTCCGTCCTCTCGGAGTCCTCCGCTGGGGTGCGGGCCCGGCGGGCGGCCCGCGGTTGCTTCCGGGGTCCTGCGGAACATTTTCTCGCGCATACCGATTCGGACTCGGCGCGGGCCGAATTCGCCGAAAGGAGACCGGGTTGTACGTAAAGTCCGGTCGGAAAACATCAGGCGCTTTGGTCCGGAAGTGAGGGTGTGAATGTCGACAGCACAGGAAATTGCGGAGAAGGAAGAAATCTCCGATCTGAAGAAGTATCTGGCCGAAGGTGTCGGAACCTTCGTGCTGGTGTTCGCCGCTATCGGCACAGCGGTCTTCTCCGGCGGAACCGTCGGACAGCTCGGGATCGCGCTCGCGTTCGGTCTGACGTTGATGTTCCTGGTCTACGCGATCGGCCCCATCTCGGGCTGCCACGTCAACCCCGCAGTGACGCTGGGTCACTTCATCCTCGGACGGGTGACTGCGGCGAGGGCCGGCTTCTACGTGCTCTCGCAGGTCGTCGGCGGTCTCGTCGCGGGCCTCGCGGTGTACGCGATCGCGCAGAGCGTGCCCACCTACAACCGGCGGGAGGACGGTCTCGCCGCCAACGGTTGGGGCGTCCACAGCCCCTCGGCTCAGACGGGTCCGCTGGGCAAGCTCGTCGAGCCCGGCTACGGGATCGGGGCGGCGATGACCGTGGAGATCGTCCTCACCGCACTGTTGGTGTTCGTCGTACTCGCGTCGACGGACCAGTTGTCCGACGTCCCGCTCGCCGGCGTCTCGATCGGTTTCACCCTGGCGGTCATCCACCTCATCTCGATCCCGATCGACAACACGTCCGTCAACCCGGCGCGCAGCTTCGCGGTCGCGGCGTACCAGCCCGGCGCGATGGGACAGGTGTGGCTGTTCATCGTCTTCCCGCTCATCGGCGGTGCGTTGGGCGCGGTCATCTACCGTGCGCTGTTCGGCCGGTACAACCGACTGAACGACTGACACGACAGGAAAAGAGCCCGGCACGTATGTGTGCCGGGCTCTTTCGTGTTCGTGAGAGGGATCAGTGCCAGCTGTAGTCGGCGCGCAGTCGGGCGGCCACCTTCTCGAATCGCTCGCGGTCGAGGACAGCGCCCTCCCTGCGGATACCGGCCTCCGGGACGTCGAGTACCCGGTCGAGCCGGATCCAGCTGGGTCGGTTGTCCGAGTCCCAGGCGCCCGTGCCGAGTGCCAGCCAGTTCGGCGCGTCGTCGCGGTCGCTGTTGGACGAGAGCATGAGGCCGAGCAGGGTGCTGCGATCCCGGCCGACGACGAGCACGGGCCGGTCCTTGCCCTGCCCGGGGTCCTCCTCGTACGCCACCCACGTCCAGACGATCTCGCCCGGGTCGGCGCGCCCGTCGAGGTCGGGGGAGTACTCGACCCTGCGGGCGCGGTGTGCGGTCGGTGCTGTCCGGCGCGACACCGGCCGTCCCGGGGTGCCGGTCTGCGGGCCCGACAGCGCTGCCGTCGCGCGTCTGACCGCGGGGGTGTTCTGCACCTGGCGCAGGAGCTTCGGGCCCCGCGCGACGGCGAAGTCGCCTAGCTTCTTGCCGATGCTGCCCCACGTGCTCGCCATGACAGCCGAGCTTAGTAGCGGGGCGGCCGGCGCTGGTGGCAACTTCCCGCGTCGTTTCGGCCGCCACGGGGTCGGCTACGGGCTACCCTCCCCCGGACGCGCAGCCCGCGCGAGACTACTCGGGGAAGGTGTCAACATGCTCGATCGATCGGACCGGCCCGGGCACAGACCGACGAGGCGGGTTGCGGGTGTGGTCGCGGCGCTGGCCTCCGTCGCGATGGCTGCCGGCGGCGCGGGGGTGGCATCCGCCGCCGACACCGGTTCGGCCGGATCTGTGGGCGTGAGTCAGGCCAGGATCTTGACGGACGGCCTCTACCAGGTCGGCGTCGACGTTCAGCCGGGGACCTACACGACGGCCGGTGCCTGGCCCGGAAGCCTGATTCCCTGCATCTGGTCCCGCATCGACCAGTTGCCGGGTGGCGGCACCGTCACCATCGAAGGTGGAAACTCGTTCGACCCGGTCACCGTCACGATCGAGCAGGGAGACGACGCGTTCATGACCGCCGGCTGCCGAGGGTGGAGTCGAGCGGGCGCGTCGGGTTCTGTCGATGCCGCATCATCGGGCGGTTCGCTCGACTTCGGATCACTGGGCGCGGGTTCCCTCGGCTCCTGACGAGCCGACACGAGAAGCGCCAGATCCCTCGGCTGAAACCGACTGGCGGTACGACCGACACGCCGCATCGTCGTCGATCCTCGCGGCCCTGCCGGCCCCGGCGACGGCTCGGTACCCCGCGCCCGAGTCGCCCGCCGTGACCCTCGATGTGTACGGCCACCCATGGTCAAGGGATGATGGGAGGGCACGGGGCGCGGTCGATGCGATCCTGGTGCGGGACCAGTGCGGGACGGGCGACCGGACCGGGTCGATGTCGGTGCGCGAGTGAGACGAGGGAATTGGGCTTGAGCAGCAACTTTGCGGAGAAGACGTTCACGGATCCGTCGAAGATCCGGAACTTCTGCATCATCGCGCACATCGATCACGGCAAGTCGACGCTCGCGGACCGGATGCTGCAGCTCACCGGCGTCGTCGAGGAACGCGCCATGCGCGCGCAGTACCTCGACCGCATGGACATCGAGCGCGAGCGCGGCATCACCATCAAGGCACAGAACGTGCGGCTGCCGTGGACGGTCGAGAACGAGGACGGCACGACCGAAGAGATCGTCCTGCACCTGATCGACACGCCCGGCCACGTCGACTTCACCTACGAGGTCTCCCGCGCGCTCGAGGCCTGCGAGGGCGCGGTGCTGCTCGTCGACGCCGCCCAGGGCATCGAGGCGCAGACGCTGGCCAACCTGTACCTGGCGATGGAGAAGGACCTCACCATCATCCCGGTGCTCAACAAGATCGACCTGCCCGCCGCGGATCCCGAGCGGTACGCCGCCGAGATCGCGCACATCGTCGGCTGCGAGCCGGAGGACGTGCTGCGGGTGTCCGGCAAGACCGGCGTCGGAGTGAAGGAACTGCTCGACGAGGTCGTCAAGCAGGTGCCCGCCCCGGTGGGCGACGCGGACGGCCCGGCACGCGCGATGATCTTCGACTCGGTGTACGACGCCTACCGCGGCGTCGTCACCTACGTGCGCGTGGTGGACGGCAAGATCCGTCCCCGCGAGAAGATCACGATGATGTCGACCGGTACCACGCACGAACTGCTCGAGGTCGGCATCATCTCGCCCGAACCCAAGGCCACCACCGGCCTCGGCGTCGGCGAGGTCGGCTACCTGATCACCGGCGTCAAGGACGTGCGGCAGTCGCGGGTCGGCGATACGGTCACCACCTTCCGCAACGGCGCGTCCGAGCCGTTGACCGGTTACCGCGACCCCAAGCCGATGGTCTACTCCGGCCTGTACCCGATGGACGGTTCCGACTACCCGGTGCTGCGCGACGCGCTGGACAAGCTCCGGCTCAACGACGCGGCGCTGGCCTACGAGCCGGAAACCTCGGTGGCCCTCGGCTTCGGCTTCCGCTGCGGCTTCCTCGGCCTGCTGCACATGGAGATCACCCGGGACCGGCTCGAGCGCGAGTTCGGCCTGGACCTCATCTCCACCGCGCCGAACGTGGTGTACCGCGTGACGATGGAGGACGGCTCCGAGCACGAGGTCACCAACCCGTCGTACTGGCCCGAGGGCAAGGTGCGCGAGGTGTACGAGCCGATGGCCAAGTGCACCGTCATCGCGCCGAGCGAGTACACCGGCGCGATCATGGAACTGTGCCAGTCCCGACGCGGTGAGCTCGGCGGCATGGACTATCTCTCGGAGACCCGCGTCGAGCTGCGGTACACGCTGCCGATGGGCGAGATCATGTTCGACTTCTTCGACGCCCTCAAATCGCGGACCAAGGGCTACGCGAGCCTCGACTACGAGGAGTCCGGTGAGCAGCAGTCGGCACTGGTGAAGGTGGACATCCTGCTCCAGGGCGAGACCGTCGACGCGTTCAGCGCGATCGTGCACAAGGACGCCGCGTTCGCCTACGGCAACAAGATGACCACCAAGCTGCGCGAGCTGATCCCGCGTCAGCAGTTCGAGGTGCCGATCCAGGCCGCGATCGGCTCGAAGATCATTGCGCGCGAGAACATTCGCGCGATCCGCAAGGACGTGCTCGCCAAGTGCTACGGCGGCGACATCAGCCGTAAGCGCAAGCTGCTCGAGAAGCAGAAGGAGGGCAAGAAGCGGATGAAGACCATCGGTCGCGTCGAGGTCCCGCAGGAGGCCTTCGTGGCGGCGCTGTCGAACGAGTCGGTCGCCGACAAGCCCAAGGGCAAGTAGGAGGGGACGCGATGATCGGCACCTGGTTGACCCGTGAGCTCGGGCTGGAGGTTCCGATCTTCGGCGCCCCGATGGGTGGCCGCGCCGGCGGCCGGCTCGCCGGCGAGGTCACCCGGGCCGGCGGCCTGGGTCTGTTGGGTGCTGCGCGCTACGCGACGCCCGAGTGGATCGCAGCCGAGTCCGAGATCGCGCGCGAGATCGGCGGCGGGCTGCTCGGGATCGGATTGATGACGTGGTCCCTGGACGTCGACGACACTCTCCTCGACGCGGCGCTGGCCGAGAAGCCGCGCGTGGTGTCGCTGTCGTTCGGCGACCCGGCCCCGTACGTCGAACGGGTCCATGCGGCGGGAGCACTGGCCGTCTCCCAGGTGAACACGCTCGAGGACCTGCGGGTCGTCGAGCGCGCCGGGGTCGACTTCGTGATCGCGCAGGGTGGTGAGGCGGGCGGGCACACCGGACGGATCGGCACTCTGCCGTTGCTGCAGGAAGTGCTCGACGCCACGAGCCTGCCCGTGCTCGCGGCCGGCGGTATCGGCACCGGCCGGGGGCTGGCGGCCGTGATCGCCGCCGGTGCGGAGGGCGCGATGATCGGGACCGCACTGCTCGCGAGCCCCGAGACGATCGGCCCGGACTATGCCCGGCGCAAGCTGATCGAGGCCGGCAGCGCCGACACCGTCTACACGTCGATCTTCGATCAGGCCCGCGACCAGCCGTGGCCGGCCCGGTGGGGCGGTCGGGCGCTCGCCAACGACTACACGGCCACGTGGCACGGGCAGGGTGCCGACAACGAAACGCTCTCCGCCGCCTATGATTCCGCCGATGCCGACCAGGGTGTGGTCTACGCGGGTGAGGTGGCGGGTCTCGTCACGTCGGAGCGTCCGGCCGGCGAGGTCGTCCGTACCATCGCCGCCGACGCCGAACGCCTCTTGCACCGCACCTTCTGACGCTCACTCGGGGCGGTGGCAGACCGCTTCGACGTTGTTGCCGTCGGGATCGCGCACGAACGCGCCGTAGTAGCCGGGGTGGTACTCCGGCCATTCGCGTGGTTGGTGCAGCACCTCGGCGCCCATCTCGACGGCGGCGGCGAAGAAGGCGTCGACCGCGGCGCGCGTGTCGGCGACGAATGCGACGTGGTTCTCGCGGAAGCCCGCGTCGGCGGGTACCAGCGGGCTGATCCAGAAGTCCGGGTGCGGTGGCACTCCGTATCCGATGACGCCGGGGGCGGGCTCCACGAGCCGTTTTCCGCCGAGCGGAGCGAGCACGGCATCATAGAACGCGGCTGCGGTCTCGATGTGGGCGCATTGAATTCCCAGATGATCCAGCATCCGTCGATCCTGGCACAGCGCGTGCGCCTCGGGGGCCGGTACGACGGACGGGACGGATCGGATCGTCCCGTCCCCGCGGTCACTACGGGGTGCGAACCACCTGACCGACGCGCAGGACGCCGCGCGGATCGTGCCGGTCGGCCAGCGCGCCGAGCCAGTGCCGGGTGTCCTCGTCGTAGCACCGGGCGATCCGCGCCGGATCGGTGCTGGCGGAGAAGTTCGGGTGGGCGCCCCCGGTGGTCCACGGGGCCAGCGCCCGCACGACGGCGTGCGCGTGCTCGGCGACCGGCCGGGCGAGGGGCGGGGCGGACACTCCTGCGACCATCAGCCCGAACGCGGCGTCGCGATGGCAGAAGGCGCTGCGGTGCCGCGGTTCGCGGGCCAGCGCGCCGCCGAGCAAGCGGAGCTCGATCACCGTCTGCGGCGACCCGGAGCCGGGTCCGGCGATCGCGAGCAACGCGTCGATGGCCTCGTGCGTCAGGGCGCCGGTGAGCGCGCTGAGTTCGTGCGTCGGCATCGGGTCGACCGGATCGGCGTGGATCGCCGACAGCGCCGCGTACGGCATCGGGCCGACGGCATCGATCAGCGGGGTCGCCACGGCGCGCAAGCGCGCGATCAGCGACTCGGCCTCGGAAGTGTCTGCGACACTGGCGAATCGGACCGCGATCGTCAGCCGGCCCGCCAGCGGCGGCGGGACCTGTGGCAGCGGCGGCAACTGCAGGAACGCGATCGAGGTCGAGCTGTGCTCGGGCAGGTCCTGGCACCAGTCGAGCCACGCGTGGGCCACGGCGGCCGCATCCGCGCCGTCGAAGTAGAGGGCGCCGCCGTGGATCCGGCTGATCGGCAGCAGCTCGATCTCCACCGCCGTCACGATCCCGAGTGTCGCCTTGCCGCCGCGCAGACCCCAGAACAGCTCGGCGTGCTGGTGGGGGGTGACGTGCAGCCGCTCGCCGTCCCCGGTGACGATGTCGAACGATCGCACGTGGTCGGAGGACAGCCCGTAGGTCCGCACCAGCGGGCCGATACCCGCCCCGGTGAGGAAGCCGGCCACTCCGACCGTCGCGGACGAGCCGGCCAGCGGGGCCAGGCCGTGCGGGGCGGCCGCGGCCAGGACGTCCTGCCAGATCGCGCCGGACTCGACGCGCGCGGTGCGGGAGTCCGGGTCGACGACACACTCGTTCAGCCGCGCGGTGTGCACCAGCAGCACGTCCCCGTCCAGGGGGACGGCGCCGTGGCCGGTGCGCTGCACCGCGACCCGGAGGCCGTGCTCGGCGGCGAACCGCACGGTCACCGCGACGTCGTCCGCGTCCGCGACGGCAACCACGGCCCGCGGCGTCACCGGAATCGAGAGGTTCCACGGCGTCGCCAACTCGTATCCGGGTTCGCCCGGCACGGCGACCGAGCCGGTGAGACGTGGCCGCAACGACTCGATCGCCGCGTCGATTGTCGGGGTCTGGAGCTCCATCGAAACTTCCTTTCGTCGGCGCCTTCGCGGCGTGGACGAAACGATGGTCGAGCCCGCTTGGGCGGTTCTTGTACCGGCCCGACGGCCGATCCAAGAATCCGCCAAGCCGACGGCCGGATCAGCCGAGCAGGGACCGTGCCTGTGCCGCGAGCCCGTGCATGCCGCGGCGCTCGGCCTCGTCCGCGACGGCCGCGAGCTCGCTACCGCGTGCGGCGGAGGCGGGGGCGAGCTGCGCGCGGAACAATCTGCAGCGCAGCAGCGTCGGTGTTCCCGACGTCCGGGTCGCGATCCGCTCGGCCTCGTCCAGCAGGGCCATCGCCCGGTCGGCGCGACCGAGCAACGCGTGCAGACGCGCGGACGCCTCGGCGACGGTACCGACGACCCCGACCTGCCCCACGGTGGCGATGCGGTCCGTGAACGGGGCCAGTAGGTCACCGAAGGGTGCGGCGTACTCCACGAGCGCCAGGTCGGCGATCACGTGCGCGAGCAGCGTGTGGTGTCCGAGAGTGGTCCATACGTCCGGACCCGGATCGGCCATCCAGCGCTCGAGGCCGTCGATCACCGCCTGTCGTTCACCCCGCGCCGCAGCGATCGCGATGGTCCATGCCCGCGGCTCGACGAACCCCGGTGTGCTGTCGGCCAGCACACCCTGCTCCCACTTGACGGTGTTCTGCGCGAGGTCGGCGCTGCCCGCGGTGTACAACTCGGTCTGGAGATGGATCTGCGCCGCCGTGGCGTAGTGGTGCGCGGCCTGTCGGAGGTCGCCGCGCCACTCGGCGAGCGTGCCCTCCATCCAGCGGAGTTGGACGCGCAGCACCGGTAACCGCAGCAGGTCGCAGCCGACGATTCCCCGCCGCACGTGCGCGGTGGCGGACGCGGTGTCGGCAAGGTTCATCTGGGTCATGCTGGCGACGGCGTGCACGATGACGTCGTCGACCCGCGACTGCTTGTGGGGCAGCCGCAACAGCTCGGCCGCCAGGTCGAGCGACTCCCGGCTGCGGCGCGCCACTCCGGAGAACAGCAGGAGACGGGCCAGCAGCGCGTCGGCGATCACGTCCGGATCACCCTCTGCGCGGGCGAGTTCGACGGCCCGGCGGCTCATGTCGTCGGGTACCGCGGAGTCGGGGTGGTAGCACGACCCGACGGCGAGTGCGGCGAGAACTCGGGCGTGCGCGACGGGGTCGGACGCCACGAACGGCTCGAGTGCTTCGAGGCGCTCGAGCAGCGGTCCGGGATCCCGGCCGTACGACACCCACGGCCACGCGCCCGCGGCCCGCAGCAGCGCCGCCGCCAACCTCCCCGCACCTGACGTGCGTCCCTCGCGGACGGCGTCGAGCAGACCGGCGTCGACGACGTCGAGAACGGTCTGCCCGCGGCCGGCGCGGGCCAGCGCTTCCACCCGGGCCACCACCAGGTCGTCCCGGTCGTCGGACGAGCGCGCCGAGGCCGGCAGCAGATCGAACGTCTCGACGGCGACCTCCCACCAGTGCGCCGCGGTCTCCGAGCTCCACCGCTCCGTCGCCTCCCGGGCCGCGAGGATGCAGGCGTCGAGCGCGACCCGAGGGTCGACGAGGGGCAGTGCGGCACACAGATGGTGGGCGCGCCGGCTCGCACGGTCGGTGTCGGCGGAGTCGGTGAGGATATCGGCGACACGCGCGTGCACGCGCTGACGGCGCACCGGCGGTATGGCCTGGAGCACCTCGTGTCGCAGCAGCCCGTGCGCGAAGACGTAACCGCCGGAGTCGGGCGCGGCGACGAGGATGCGCTCGTCGGCTGCGGCATCGAGACGATCGGCGAGCGTGTCGACGTCGAGGCCGGTCGCCGCCGCCAGGAGGTCGACCTCGATCGCGTCACCGAGGACGGCCGCGACGCGGAGCACCTGCAGCACATCCTGGTCCACCGCAGTGAGCCGACGGCCCAGGACCGACCGCACTGCCAGAGGGATGCCGTCGCCGAGGCGTTCGTCGCGGGGCAGCCGCGCGTACTCGGAGACGAACAGCGGGTTGCCGCCGGTCCGATCCGAGAGGAGTCGGACCTCGGCCGGTTCGAGTTGCTCACCGCAGACGTGGCAAGCCAGGTCCGCGACCTCGTCCGACGCCAGCGGCGGGACCACGACGTGGCGATTGCCGTCGCCACGGAGCACGGCGTCGACGAGCGTGCCGACCACCGTTCCGGACCCGGTGTCGCGCAGGGTCAGCACGAACCACACCGGCCGCTCTCGCAGCGCCCCTGCCAGGTACGCCAGACATCGCAACGACGTCGGGTCGGCCCACTGGATGTCGTCGACGACGACCGTCAGTACCGGCGTCTCCGCGGCCGCCGTCTCGATCGCGTCCCGGACCCGCTCGTACACCGCGAACCGGGCCTCGTCGGGATCGACGTCGGTCGGGGGAATCAGCACCGCGTCGGCGTCGCCGCCGAGTTCGCGCACCAGTCGGCGGATCGGCCACCAGGCCGGTGTCCCGTCGTCCTCCGGGCACCGCGCCCACACCGGCTTTCCGCCCACCGCGGTCGTCCGCGCCGCACACTCCTCCGCCACGCGGGTCTTGCCGATCCCGGCCGGCCCGGTGAGGGCGAGCCATCGCGTGGAGCCCGCGAGGACGTCGTCGAGCATGCGCTCGATCGCTGCCGTCTCGTTGCCGCGCCCGACGAACAGGCGGGCAGGCCGGCCCGCGGCGGCCGGATCCTGCGGACCGGTGTCGATGTCGGTGGGATGCGAAGCCGTGGACGGGGTGGCAGGAAGCGGAACCTGTTCGGCCCCCGTCCATCCGGGCGTACGCGGCCATGCGGCGAGACCGGCGTCGTGCCGGAGGATCGCGCCCTGCAGATCCTGCAGTTCCGCGCCGGGGACGAGGCCCAGTTCGGTGTCGAGCCGGACGGTGTGCGCCTGGAACTGCTCCAACGCCTCGGACGACCTGCCGGCGCGGTGCAACGCGAGCATCCGGAGCCAGCAGGTTCGGTCCCGGTACGGGAATTCGCTGCTGAGTTGGGCGGCCTCGACCAGCGCCGGGGAGATCCGCCCCAGTGCGAGCAGTGCGGTGATCCGGGTCTCCCGGCAGGCGGTCCGGACCTCGTCGAAACCGGCGGCCTCCAACCGAATCCACGGCTGGTCACCGAGGTCCTCGAGCAGCGGCCCGCGCACCGAGGCCAGCGCGCGGTCCGCCGTCTTCAGGGCAGGCTCCCACTCGTGTTTCTCGGTGAGGCACCGCGCGACTTCGGCGTCGTCCAGGAACGTGATCAGGTCGACCTCGTCGGACGAGACGTCGAGGACGTATCCCGGCGGTTGCCGCACGATCGGTGACGTGGCGCCGGGCCCGCTGCGCAGCACCCGGCGCAGGTTGGAGACATAGGCCTGGAGGCTCGCCAGGGCGCTGGCGGGGGCGTCGTCTCCCCAGAGGGCGTCGATCAGCCGGGCCGTCGACACCACCCGGCCGCGAGCCAGGAGCAGAACCGCCAGGACCGCGCGCTGTTTCCGCGGACCCAGGTCGAGGAGCGGTCGGCCGTCGTCGGATCCGGCCACCTCGAGCGGTCCGAGCAGCCGATAGATCATGCGTGCACTCCTCGCACCTGCCGACGCCCACGTCCGAACGGGTCGAGTGTAGGTATCTGCGGGCGGGGAGGAGACGCAAACGATCACGAAAGTGCAGGCACGCCGGCGTCCCGTCCGACGGCGTCGGCCCGCCGGCCGCGACGCGCGGGCAGCATCGCCGCGCACACCAGCGCGCCCAGAGCGGCAATGAGAGCGGCAACCATCAGCGCCTGGTGCAGCCCCGTCACGAACTCCTCGGGCGATCCGCCCGCCAGCATCGACTGCGCGGGCAGGAACACGCCCAGACCGGCCACACCGACGGCGATCCCGGTCTGGCGGAACGCATCGTTGATTCCGGCGGCGAGTCCGACCCGGTCGGCGGTGCTCTCGCCCAGCACCAGTCCGCTCATCACCGGATTGAACACCCCGGCGCCCACCAGGGCGACGACGAAACCAGGAAGGATCGCGTACCGGGAACTGGACGCGTCCACGACGGTCATCATCGCGAGGCCGGCCGCCACGAGCATCAACGAGCAGGTCAGCGTGACCGACGCGGGGACGCGCCCGTCGAGCTTCGCGGTGGCGCCCGCGACGACGAACATCGCGATCGTCGCGGGCAGGTACACCAGGCCGGCCTCGACGGGGGACAGATGCAGGACGGACTGCAGGTAGATGGTGGTGTAGACGAACACCGCGAACAACGACGCCGAGATCGCGAACGCCGCGATCTGCGCACCCGCGAACGCCCGATTCTTCAACAGCTGCGGCGGCAGCATCGGTTCCGGGGTGCGCAGCTCGTATCCGACGAACCCGAGCAGCGCGATGACACCGACGGCGAGGGCGGTCACCGGCACCGGTGCGCTCCACTCCGTCTCGTTGCCTCGCAACAGCCCGAAGACCAGCGCCCCCAGCCCGATACACACCAGGAACTGGCCGACCACGTCGGTGCGGCGCGGATGCGGATCCCGGGATTCCGGCACCCACCGGACGGTGACGGCCAGCGTGAGCAATCCGATGGGGACGTTGACCAGGAAGATGGCGCGCCAGTGCGCGAACTCGGTCAGCACGCCGCCGACGAGCGGGCCGATCGCGAAGGCGCCGCCGATGGTGGCGCCGTAGACCGCGAGCGCGCGGGCGCGCGCCGGGCCCTTCTCGAAGACGTCCGCGAGTAGTGCCAGCGAGCAGGCGAACAACACGGCGGCGCCGAATCCCTGTGCGGCCCGGGCGAGGTCGAGGATCCAGATGTTCGGCGCCAGCGTGCAGCCCAGCGAGGCGGCGGTGAACAGCACGATCCCGATCCCGAACACGTGGCGGCGACCCCGCCGATCTGCCCAGGAACCGGCACTGAGGACCGCGGTCGCCAGCGCCAGGGTGTAGGCGTCGACCACCCACTGGAGACCGCTCACGCCGGTGTCGAGATCCGACGCGATCGACGGGAGGGCGGTGTTGACCACCGCGATGTCGAGCATCAACATCGCAGTGGTCACACAGACCACGGTCAGGGTGGCGCGGCGGGTGGCCGCGCTCGCGGAAACTCTCTCGACAGGCATGGGCGCTCCTCTGGAGTCGGCGGGCGGTGCGACGGATTCGCATCGCGCACCACCGTGCGCCCGGCCGCTTGGCGGCTGTCGGGACGAATCCTTGGATGCCGCCGGTGTGGCCGCCGACCTGTCAGGACGGGCCGTGCGCGGGCTGGAACGTGCCGGTGTCGCCGGCCTCCTCGGCGCGGATGACGTGCACGACCGCGTTGATGAGGGCCAGGTGGGTGAACGCCTGCGGGAAGTTGCCGAGGTGCCGGCCGGTCTTGGGGTCGATCTCCTCGGCGTACAGCTTGAGTGGGCTGGCAAACCCGAGTAGACGTTCGCACAACTGCTTGGCGCGCTCGAGTTCGCCGATCTCCACCAACGCCGAAACGAGCCAGAAGGAGCAGATGGTGAAAGTGCCCTCTTTGCCGGACAATCCGTCGTCGGTCTCCTCGACGCGGTAGCGCAGCACCAGTCCGTCCTCGGTGAGCTCGTCGGCGATTGCCAGGACTGTGGCCCGGATGCGCTCGTCGTCGGCGGGCAGGAAGCGCAGCAGCGGCGCGAGCAGCAGCGATGCATCGAGTGCCGGATTGCCGTACCGCTGTGTCAGCACCCCGCGTTCGTCGACACCGTGCTCGAGGACGTCGGCTCGGATCTCGTCCGCGATGTCGGCCCACTGTGTCGCGTAAGCCTTCTCACCGTGCAACGCCGCCAGCTTGGCGCCGCGGTCGAGCGCCACCCAGCACATGATCTTCGACGACGTGAAGTGCTGAGGCTCGCCGCGCACCTCCCAGATCCCGCGGTCGGGGCGGCGCCAGTTCTCGACGACCTCCTCGACCTGGCGTTTGAGTAGCGGCCACAAGGTCTCGGGGACCTGGTCGCGGGACCGCACGTGCAGATACACCGAGTCGAGCATGGTGCCCCAGATGTCGTGCTGGTTCTGGTTGTAGGCGCCGTTGCCGATCCGGACCGGGCGGGCCCCGTCGTAGCCCTTGAGGTGGGTCAGTTCCTCCTCGACGAGCGTGTGTTCGCCGCCGACGCCGTACATCACCTGCAGTGACGTGGGGTCGCCGTCGGCGGATTGGGACGAGTCGAAGATGAAGGAGAAGAAGTCGTTGGCCTCCCGGTCCAGGCCCAGGGTGTACAAGCCCCACAACGCGAACGTCGAGTCCCGCACCCAGGCGTACCGGTAGTCCCAGTTCCGTTCCCCGCCCGGCGTTTCGGGCAGCGACGTGGTGGGTGCGGCGAGCAGCGCGCCGGTGGGTGCGTAGGTGAGGCCCTTGAGGGTGAGCGCGCTGCGCTGCAGGTGACCGCGCCAGGGGTGGTCGGGGAACCGTCCGATCGTGACCCACTGGCGCCAGCACTCGGTGGTCTGCCACATCCGGTCGGCGGCCTCCGCGAAGGTTCGAGGGGCCGGTAGGTCGGACCACGAGAGCGCGACGAAAGCGTTGTCGCCCTCCACCATTCGAGTGCGAGCGCGAGCCTCCCGGCCCTCCAGTCCGAGTCGGAGATTCGACGTCAGACGCAGCGTCGGATGCTCGCCCGACGACGCGCGGCACGTGGCGGTGGCCTCCTCGTACACCTTGCCGGTGTACTGCCACCGGGCCGGGGCGCGGTGGTAGTCGAAGGCGGGTTCGCAGCTCATCTCCACCTCGACAGTGCCGCTCACGCACTTCACGGTCCGCAGCAGGACGTGCTCGGCGTCCCAGTCCGACGGCGTTCGCCGACGCGTCGGTGACCGCTGCTCGTTGGCGTGCCACGGGCCCATCACGAGTGCGTCGCGGACGATGAGCCATCCGGTCTGCGTCTGCCACGTCGTCTCCAGGATCAGTCCTCCCGGCAGGTACCGGCGGGCCGCCGGCACGTTCTGCCCGTACGGACCGATCCGGAAATGACCGGCACTGCGATCGAGGATCGACCCGAACACGCTGGGGGAGTCGGGCCGCGGGATGCACATCCACTCGACGGACCCGTTCCTCGCGACGAGGCAGTTCGTCTCGCAGTCCGAGAGGAAGGCGTAGTCGTCGATCGGTGGATAGACGCTGCGGTGTTCCGGCGCCACCTCATCGGAGTCGCCCGTCGGTTCGGTGACTGACTGCTCGGCCTGAGACGTCATCTCCTCATCATCGACCCGGTGAGCGCTGCCGTCCACGTTTCGACCGCGGCGCCCCCGAGAGTGGCGGCGCTCGCCGTGCCGGCGGGTGTCTGTTACTCTCTGCGGCGTGTCTGCTGCCACCGCCCACCGCGTCCGCCATGAACTGGCGTTGATTGCTGTCGGCGATCTGGCAGTTGCCGACATTCTTTGTCGCTGACGCCCTTCTCGGCGTTCACTTTCGGTCGAATCCGACCACAGCCCGCACCCTTCGCCATACCGTTCCCCGGAGCGCACCGGCGATGCGCGGTCTGTGCGGTTCGTCCCGAACGCCCCTCATTCAGGACATCCGTCCGATCTCCATGTGTGCGGTCCGGTTCGTGCCGGGCCGATCCCGTACGTCGTCACCTTCGCTTTTCGAGCCTGGTAGGAAGGCAATCCCCATGAGGTATCGCTCCCGTTCGTTCTTGACTGCACTCGCCGCGTTCGGCGCCGTCGCGCTGACTGCGTGCGGCGGCGGTTCGAGTGACGTGGTCGGTGGCACCGAGACCGCCGCCGACGGCAGCGGCGGCACGATCAACCTGTTCGCCTACGCGGTGCCGAAGCCAGGATTCGACAAGGTCACCGTCGGGTTCGCCGAGACCGAGGAGGGGAAGGGTGTGCGGTTCAATCCTTCGTACGGTGCCTCGGGCGACCAGTCCCGCAAGGTCAAGGACGGCGCGCAAGCCGACTTCGTGAACTTCTCCGTCGAACCCGATATCACGCGCCTGGTCGATGCCGGGTTGGTCGACGAGAACTGGAACAAGGACGCGTACAACGGGATTCCGTTCGGTTCGGTCGTCACCATCGTCGTCCGCGAGGGTAATCCGAAGAACATCCAGGACTGGGACGACCTGCTGCGGCCGGGTATCGAGGTGGTCACCCCGAACCCGTTCAGTTCCGGATCGGCGAAGTGGAACCTGTTGGCGCCGTACGCTGCCAAGAGCGACGGCGGCCAGAATCCGCAGGCCGGCCTCGACTACCTGGGCAAGCTCGTGGGGGAGCACGTGAAGGTACAGCCCAAGTCGGGACGTGAGGCCACCGAGACGTTCCTGCAGGGCACCGGCGACGTGCTGCTGAGCTACGAGAACGAGGCGCTGTTCGCCGAACGCAACGGTGACCCGGTCGAGCACGTCACCCCGCCCACCACTTTCAAGATCGAGAACCCGGCCGCGGTCATCTCGAACAGCCCGAACGCCGCCCAGGCGACTGCCTTCCGCGACTACCTCTACACCACCGACGCGCAGCGACTGTGGGCAGAAGCCGGCTTCCGGCCCGTCGACCCGGCCGTCGCGGCAGAGTTCGCCGCCGACTTCCCGCAGCCGCAGAAGCTGTGGACAATCGCCGACCTGGGCGGCTGGAAGGCCGTGGACGCCGAGTTGTTCAAGCAGGGGACCGGCAGCATCGCGGTCATCTACGAGAAGGCGACCAACTAGCCGTCGTGCGCACGGCGTGAGCGGCGGTGACCGGACGTGGCGACGATTGCGCCGCGTTCGGCCACCGCGTCGGCAGCCGCTAGGGTGGTCGGGTGGATCAACTCGCGAACTGGTGGGACGGCGCCGAACTGTGGATCGCCGGCCTTCCGTTCATTCCCCAGGTTCTCCTGGTGCTCGCGGTGATGATCCCGGCCTGCTTCGGTATCGCCTGGCTGCTCGATCGCGTGTTGTCTGCGGTGTTCGCAGCGATCGGTCGTGCCGAACCGGCCGCGTCGGATGTCTGCGCGGAGGCGCGCTCGAAGGTGGAGGGTTCCTGATGCCGCGCTCACGCGTGACCTTGGCTCTGATCGCACTTATCGTCCTGGTCGTCATCGCCTGGTACTTCACCCGCTGACGCCGTCCCATTCACCAGAAATGCGATTCGGATGGCGGCTCGGCGCTCTGCTAAAGTCTGCCGCGTGTCTGTAGTCGTCGCCCACCAGGTCCGCCATGAACTGGCGTTGATCGCTGTCGGCCGACTCGCAGTTGCCGACGTCGACTGTTGTTGATTCACCCGCCGGTGTTCGCCCAGTCGTGACACGCGCGCGTTCCGTCCGAACGCGTAGCTCTTCGCTCGTCACCTCGCCGCCCACGTGTGCCGCGAACACCTCCGTGCCCCGATAGCTCCCGCTGTCCGACCGTCCGGTCGGTCCGATCGGCTGCGAGCTCTTCTGCATCTGTCGGCCCTGTAGGAAGGTAACTCCGTATGAACCACCGGTCCCGCTCCCTCCTGGCGGCGTTCGTCGCAGCCGGCACGATGGCACTTGCCGGGTGTAGCGGCGGTTCGAGCGACGTCATGGGCGGTGGAGACCTCGGCGCCGACGGCAGCGGCGGCACGATCAATCTGTTCGCGTACGGCGTCCCCAAGCCCGGGTACGACAAGGTCACCGCGGCGTTCGCGGACACCACGGACGGCCAGGGCGTGCGGTTCAACCCGTCGTACGGCGCCTCGGGCGACCAGTCCCGCAAGGTCGAGGACGGCGCGCAGGCCGACCTGGTGAGCTTCTCCGTCGAACCCGAGATCACCCGCCTCGTCGAGGCGGGACTGGTGGACGCCTCCTGGAACGAGAACGAGTACGGCGGTGTCCCGTTCGGTTCCGTCGTCACCCTCGTGGTGCGCGAGGGCAATCCGAAGGGCATCCGCGACTGGGACGATCTGCTGCGGCCGGGTATCGAGGTGGTCACCCCGAACCCGTTCAGTTCCGGATCGGCGAAGTGGAATCTGTTGGCGCCGTACGCCGCGAAGAGCGACGGCGGGAAGGATCCGCAGGCCGGCCTCGACTACCTCGGCGAGCTCGTGGGGGAGCACGTGAAGGTGCAGCCCAAGTCGGGACGAGAGGCCACCGAGATGTTCCTGCAGGGCACCGGTGACGTGCTGCTGAGCTACGAGAACGAGGCGTTGTTCACCGAACGCAAGGGCGACCCGGTGGAGCACGTCACGCCGGATGTGACATTCAAGGTGGAGAACCCGGTCGCCGTGGTCTCCACGGGCCGGAACGCGTCGACCGCCGTCACGTTCCGCGAATTCCTCTACACCCCTGCCGCCCAACGCCAGTGGGCGCAGGCCGGGTTCCGGCCCGTCGACCCGGCCGTCCTGGCCGAGTTCGCGGCCGATTTCCCGGAAGCTCGGAAGCTGTGGACCATCACCGACCTCGGTGGGTGGGACGCCGTCGACCAGGATCTGTTCGAGCCGGGCTCGGGCCGGATCGCCGCCATCTACGAGAACGCGACGAAGTGATGACGACCGTGACTACTCAGCCGACTCGACAGTCGGCGCCGACACCGTCGGCCAAGCCGAAGACACGATTCCGCCGTAGGTTCGCCGTCACCGGCGCTGTCGGCCCGCTGGGCATCGGCATCGCGGGCCTGTGGCTCAGCGTGATCGTGCTGCTCCCACTGGCGGCCTTGGCCGTCACCTCGTTCGAGAACGGCTGGTCCGGTTTCTGGGACGCGGTCACCGCGCCCGGCGCACTCGCAGCCCTGCGGGTCACCGTCGTGGTCTCGGCGATCGTCGCCCTGGTCAACGTCGTGATGGGCACCGCGATCGCCTGGGTGCTCGTCCGCGACGAGTTCCCCGGCAAACGAATCGTCAATGCGCTCATCGATCTTCCGTTCGCGCTGCCCACGATCGTGGCGAGCATCGTGTTGCTGTCGCTGTACGGACCGCAGAGCCCGGTCGGTGTCCACCTCAACGCAACACAGCCGGGTTTGATCGTCGCGCTGGCGTTCGTGACGCTGCCGTTCGTCGTCCGCTCGGTGCAGCCAGTGCTGATCGAGGCCGACCGCGAGGTCGAGGAGGCGGCCGCGTCGTTGGGCGCGAACAACTGGACCATCTTCCGTTCGGTGGTGCTGCCGACCCTGGCCCCGGCGGTCATCAGCGGCGCCGGCCTCGCGTTCGCCCGCGCGATCGGCGAGTACGGGTCGGTCGTGCTGATCGGCGGCAACATTCCCCGCGAGACACAGGTGGCGTCGCAGTACATCCAGCAGCAGATCGAGATCGACCGCCCGGTCAGCGCCGCCGCGGTCTCGGTGGCGCTGCTGGCGATCGCGTTCGTGACGCTGTTCGTCCTGCGCCTGTTCGCGGCCCGTAACCAGCGCCGAGAGGAGAACGCCCAGTGAAGCTGTCCCCGACGGCGCGGATCGGTCTGCGGACCATCGTCCTCGCCTACCTGTTCGTATTGCTGATCATGCCGATCGCGGTGATCCTGTACCGCACCTTCGAGAACGGCTTCGTCGCGTTCTATCACTCCATCAGCACCCCGGCCGCGGTCTCGGCACTCAACATGTCGCTGATCATCGTGGCGATCGTGGTCCCGCTCAACGTCGTGTTCGGCATCGTCACGGCGCTCGCCCTGGTGCGTGGGCGCTTCCCCGGACGCGGTCTGCTGCAGTCGGTGGTCGACCTGCCGTTCGCGGTGTCGCCCATCGTCGTCGGCGTCTCGTTGATCCTGCTGTGGGGCGCGAACGGCTGGTTCGGCGGCCTCGAATCGACCGGCTTCAAGGTGATCTTCGGACTGCCGGGCATGGTGATCGCCACCATCTTCGTGACGCTGCCGTTCGTGGTGCGGGAGGTGGAACCCGTGCTGCACGAGATCGGCGAAGAACAGGAACAGGCCGCGGCGACCTTGGGCGCGTCGAAGTGGCAGACGTTCACCCGGATCACGCTCCCCGCCATCAGGTGGGGCCTGACCTACGGCGTCGTCCTCACCGTCGCCCGGGCACTCGGTGAGTTCGGTGCGGTCATCATGGTCTCGTCCGGCATCCCCGGCCAGTCGCAGACCCTGACCCTGCTCGTGCACTCCCGCTACATCGACGACCACAACACCTTCGGGGCCTACTCGGCAGCGACGCTGCTGATGGGTATCGCCCTGATTACCCTGCTGCTGATGACTCTGCTCGACCGCAAGAGGAGCACGACATGATCACCGTGACCGGTGCGCGCAAGAACTACGGCGACTTCGCCGCGCTCGACGATGTCACTCTCGACATCCCGTCGGGCTCGCTGACCGCGCTGTTGGGGCCCAGTGGCTCGGGCAAATCGACGCTGTTGCGGTCGATCGCCGGCCTCGAGCATCCGGACTCCGGCACCATCACGATCGCCGGCAAGGACGTCACCGACGTGCCGCCGCAGAAGCGCGACATCGGCTTCGTGTTCCAGCACTACGCGGCGTTCAAGCACATGACGGTGCGCGACAATGTCGCGTTCGGACTCAAGATCCGCAAGCGGCCCAAGGCAGAGATCGCCAAGAAGGTCGACGATCTGCTGGGGATCGTCGGGCTGGACGGCTTCCAGCACCGGTATCCGGCGCAGCTGTCCGGCGGTCAGCGTCAGCGCATGGCACTGGCCCGCGCGCTCGCTGTGGACCCGCAGGTGCTCCTGCTCGACGAGCCGTTCGGCGCGCTCGACGCAAAGGTGCGCGACGACCTGCGGACGTGGCTGCGGCGCCTGCACGACGAGGTGCACGTCACCACGGTTCTCGTCACCCACGACCAGGAGGAGGCGCTCGACGTCGCCGACCGGATCGCGGTGCTCAACAAGGGGCGCATCGAGCAGGTCGGCACCCCGCAGGAGCTGTACGACACCCCGGCCAACGACTTCGTGATGTCGTTCCTCGGACCCGTCGCCCGGCTCAACGGGCAGCTGGTGCGCCCGCACGATCTGCGCCTGGACCGCAACCAGTTGCCGCAGTCGTTCGCGGCCACGGTCTCGCGCGTCGTACACCTCGGTTTCGAGGTCCGCGTCGAGCTGCAGCCCAAGACCGGGGCGCAGGAGCTGTCGGCGCAGATCACCCGCAGCGACGCCGAGGCACTCGCGCTGCGCGAGGGCGAAACCGTGTACGTGCGACCCAGCGACATCGCCGGCTGACCCGCCGAGCAACACGAAAGCCCGGTTCCCTCGTGGGGAGCCGGGCTTTCGTCCGTGCGGTGGGTCAGGATCCGAGCGAACCGAACGACAGTGAGCCGACGGCGCCTTCGGGTGTGGCCGGGTAGTCGGGGGCGAGTTCACGCATCAGCTCGAAGGCCGCTCCGTCGGTGGCCGCGGAGTCGTCGCCGTTGGCCATGACGGTCACGCCCCACCCCTCGGACGGCATCAGGTAGGTGGCGCTGGTCGTTCCCGAGGCGCCGCCGTTCTTGAACGCGTACGGACGGTTGATCCCGTTCTGAGCGGGGAAGAGCTGCCAGGCCATCCCCATCTGCATGTGCGGCATGTTTGTCGGTGATACACCCGGGATCGGCTCGAGCATCGACTGCAGGACCGGGACGAGCGGGTCGTCGCCGTAGCCGAGGGTGGCAGCGACCCACTTCGCCATGTCCGACGCCGTGCTGATCAATCCGCCGCCGCCGGCGAGTGCGCCGGTGTTGTACCAGAGGTCGGTCGGGGTGCCGTTCGAGTACGGCACCGCCAGATCCGGTGTGGGGCTCTCGATGACCGTTCCGGTCATGCCGAGCGGCCCGGTGAGCTCGCGCTGCACGACGTCGGCGAATCGGGGTTCGGCGTGGCCCGGCTCGTACGCGTCCGCCATCAGGGTGCCCAGGGCGCCGAAGCCGAAATCGGAATAGAGCCAGGCGGATCCCGGCGCGTCGGCCAGCGCGCCCGGCGCCTCCAGCCCCTCCCAGAGCAGGGTGCGGTTGTAGAGCGCCTTCGCGTCCGAGCAGCCGTGGGTCCCGCCGCCCGGGCAGCCCGCGTTCAGGTTGCCCGGATCGTCGGCGAGTCCGGATCGGTGGGTGACGAGGTCCCCGAGCGTGATTGCGGCACCGCCCATCGTCGGGAACGTGACGTTCTGTTCGTAGTCCTGCGCGAGGTCGTCGAGGTCGGAGTGACCCTCGGTGATCCGCTTGGCGAGCAGAGCGGCGGTGAACGTCTTGGTCTCCGAGGCGATCTCGAACTGCGTCTGCACGCCGACCGGGCGATGCCGCTCCTTGTCCGCCATCCCGAAGTGGTACGTGGTGGTGATCGCCTCGTCCGGCCTGTTCGGGTTGCGCTTGACGATCGCGATCGACATGCCGGGTGCACTCTGTCCGACGACCTTCGATGCGGCTCGGGCCACGGTGCGCGTCTCCCACCCGTCACCGGTCGACGATCCGGCGTTCGGGACGGGAATCGCGGCGGAGGCAGTGGGTGCGAGGGTCGCGGCGAGCACCACGCATGTCGCGGTCGCCAAGACCGCGACGCCGGCCCGTCGGTACGGGCGGCGGAGAGTCGGTTGCATGATCACGAGAGTAGATCCGCGGTAAAGCTTCTCGTCAGATTTCTCCCACAGCGGTCGTGGCGGACCCGCGCCCGAACGAACGTCAGCTCAGGGGAGTGCGGTCCAGGCGCTCACGCAGTGGTAGGTGCCGTCCTGGTACACCAGCGGGGCCGCGAGGGAATCGGCGTCGTGGATCTCGTCCACCGCGGCTGTCACGACCAGCGCCGGCCCGACCTCGGTACGGGTGAGCGGGGTACAGCGCAGCACTGTGCCGGTGCCGTGCAGGAGCGGCTCGCCGGATCCCGGTGTCGACCAGGCCGTGTCGACGCCGAACCGGGTGCTACCGGCCGCCGCGAACCGGCGGGCCAGCGCGACGTTGTCGGCGGTGAGCAGATGTACGAGGACGCTCGACGCAGTGGCGACCTCGGCGGCCGAACCCCGCAGTGCCTGCAGCGAGAAACCGAGCACCGCGGGGTCGGCGGAGATCGATGCGACCGAAGACGACGTGATGCCGACCGGGCCGGTGGCGGCGTGTGCGGTGATGATCGCGACGCCCGCGGGGTGACCCCGGAACGCGCGCCGGAAGTCTTCGCCGAGCAGGGAGTTCGGAGCAGCGGTCGTCAACGCGAGGTCCTTCGTCGAGGCGGTGGTGTCACTGACGACGCTAGAACCTCGAGTTGACTCGAGGTAAAGGGATTGTGGTCGACGCCACGAGTACGGCTCCCTACGATGACGTGCATGACCCCACCCCGCGACACCACCGGCGATCTCCCCGTCGGGATCGGACGTCCGGCCACCCGGGCGCTCGCGCAAGCCGGCATCACCACCCTGGAGGCCGTCGCGCAGCACTCGGCGAAGGACCTCCTCGCGCTCCACGGCGTCGGCCCTAAAGCGATCCGGGTGTTGACCGACTCGCTGGGCGAGCGCGGTCTCGGCCTTCGAACCGAAGACGCCTAGGGCGTGACGTGACCGGGCGGTGACTCGGGGTCGAGTGGCATGGTGAGGTCGTGAGCGCCGAGAACGTGGTGTCGGCGAATGTGCACTCGACGAAGCGGCCGCCCACCAGCTTCGCGTCGGTGAGATCTGCTCCGCGGAACGTGCACCGCTCGAACACGGTGTTTTCTCCGAGCGTGAGTTTGCGCATCGATGCGCCCGTGAAGTCGCAGTCGGTCAATCGCCGCCCGATCCGTGCCCTCGTCAGGCGCGCCGATCTGAAGCTGCACCGCGCGAAGAGTCGGTCGAACGTGCTGACCGACGCGGAGATTCCGTCGAAGCGGCTGTCGCTCACCTCGGTCTCGACGAAGTGGAGCATTCCTCGGGCATAGCTCAGGTCGAGCCGCTCGAGTGCGAGGTACTTGATCGAGAGCGGGTATCCGCGAGCCGTCTTCACGCCCCGTAGGTCCACACGACCGTCGTCGTCGGTTCCGAACGGGGACGTGATCTCGTGTGTGCGTCCCACGAATCCGGCCTGATCGACGAACTGGCGCGCGAGCTGGGCCGTGGTCTCGGAACTCCACCTGCCGCGCAGCGATGCGGCACTCGCCGCGCCGTGCTTGTCGTTCGTCACCGACCCACTGTAAACGTCAGGCGGACAGTTGCCACGAGTTCGCTGCGCCGAGCGCGGACCGGTACCGATCGAGAGCAACTTCGGCGACGTTCCGATGTGCGCCGATCGTCTCGGCGAACACGACGTCGGGAGCGGCGTCGAGTGCGGCCGCGCCGAGACGGTCGGTGAGTCGGCCGGGCGCCAGGAACCACGGTGCGATCACGATGCGCTCGACCCCTCGCGAGCGCAGCAGTGAGATCGCCTGTCCGACGGTCGGTTCGGCGGACGTTGCGAAGCAGGTGGTCGTCGCCCACGGGTTGCCCTCGGCGAGGACGCCGGCCAGGGCGCGGGTGCGATCGTTCGCCCGTGGATCGGACGACCCGACCGCGGCGAGGACGACGCCGGTGTGGGTGTGGTCCGTGACAGTCCCGGTCTGCGTGATCCGGTCCCGGACCGCGTCGACGAGTCGACGATCGTGGCCCAGGACGTCCGCCTGGACGAGCGTCAGCTGCGGGTGCCGTGCGCGGGCAGCGGCCAGGATTCCGGGAAGATCCACCCTGGCATGGAAGGCGCTGCCGAGCAGCAGCGGAACCACCACTGCAGCGGAATGCCCCTCCGCGGCGACGGCGTCGACGACCTGATCCACCGACGGCGCGTTCAGATCGAGGAAGCACAGCCGGACGTCGACGTCCGGCCGCTGCGCGCGGATCGCCGCCACGGCAGCCGTGACCACCCGAGCGGATCGGGGATCACGACTGCCGTGTGCGACGGCGATCAGCGGAATCACGGTGTCAGACCCGCTCACCGAGTTCGACCGCGGCGATGGCGTCACCGACCAGACCGGCCGCCAGCGTGTTGCCGCCGGCCGGATCGATCAACAGGAAGCTGCCGGTGTGCCGGTTGACGGTGTAGTCGTCGGCCACGATCGGCTCCGCGACACGCACCGAGATCTTGCCGATCTCGTTGAGCTCGAGCGACTCCGGGGACAGCTCCGACGTCAGCTCCTGCTCGTCGAGGCGCTCGACGAGCGCGCCGACGATGGCCTGCGTGGTGCGGGTGCCGTGCTTGAGCAGCAGCCGCGCGCCCGGACGCAGCGGCTTCTCCGCCAGCCAGCAGACAGTGGCGTCGAACTGGTCGATCGGCTCCGGCGCGCCCGAGGGTGCCGCGATGGTGTCGCCGCGTGAGACGTCGACGTCGTCGGCGAGCACCAGCGTCACGCTGCGACCCGCGTGCGCGACGTCGAGTTCACCGTCGGCGGTGTCGATGCGGGTGACCGTGGTCCGGGTGCCGGACGGCAGGATGACGACCTCGTCGCCGGGCACCACCGAACCGGCCGCCACCTGACCGGCGTAGCCGCGGTAGTCGGGGAACTCGGCGGTGCGCGGACGGATCACGTACTGCACCGGGAACCGCAGGCCCACGGCATGCTTGCCTTCGTTGTCGCTGTCCACGGGCACCGACTCGAGGTGCTCGATCAGCGTGGGCCCGTCGTAGTACGGGGTGTTCTCCGACCGCACCGCGACATTGTCGCCGTGCAGCGCCGAGACCGGGATCTCGAGAACGTCTTCGGCGGCCCAGCCGAGCGAACCGGTCAGCGAGCGGAACTCGGCGGAGATGTCCGCGAACACCTGTGCCGGGTCCTCGACGAGGTCGATCTTGTTGACCGCCAGCACCAGTCGTGGAACGCCGAGCAGTGCCAGCACTGCGGCATGCTTACGCGTCTGCGAGATGACGCCCTTGCGCGCATCGACCAGCAGGATCACCAACTGCGCGGTGGAGGCACCCGAGACGGTGTTGCGGGTGTACTGCACGTGGCCCGGGGTGTCGGCGAGCACGAACGACCGACGCGGCGTCGCGAAGTACCGGTACGCGACGTCGATCGTGATGCCCTGCTCGCGCTCGGCGCGCAGGCCGTCGACGAGCAGCGACAGGTCGGGGGTGGACAGGCCCTTGTCGACCGACGCGCGCGTGACGGCGTCGATCTGGTCGGCCAGAACGGATTTGGTGTCGTACAACAGCCGACCAACGAGGGTGGACTTGCCGTCGTCGACGCTGCCCGCGGTAGCGAGTCGTAGCAGGTCGCTCATGATCAGAAGTAGCCCTCTCGCTTGCGGTCTTCCATGGCCGCTTCGGAAACTCGGTCGTCGCCACGGGTCGCGCCGCGCTCGGTCAGCCGGGAGGCCGCGACCTCGGCCAGGATTGCCTCGTTGTCGGCAGCCTCGGACAGCACCGCGCCGGTGGTGGAGCCGTCGCCGACAGTGCGGTAGCGCACCGAGAGCGTCTGCAACTCCTCACCCTCGGCCGGGCCGCCCCACACGCCGGGAGTCATCCACATGCCGTCGCGCTGGTACACCGGACGCTGGTGGGCGTAGTAGATGCTCGCCAGTTCGACGTTGTCCCGTGCGATGTAGCGCCAGATGTCGAGCTCGGTGAAGTTGCTGAGCGGGAACACCCGGACCTGCTCGCCGGGGGAGTGCCGGCCGTTGTAGAGATTCCACAGCTCGGGGCGCTGACGCTTGGGATCCCACTGTCCGAACGCGTTGCGCAGCGAGAAGATCCGTTCCTTGGCGCGGGCGCGCTCCTCGTCGCGACGTGCACCACCGAACACGGCGTCGAAGCGGTTCTCGGCGATCGCGTCGAGCAGCGGCACGGTCTGCAACGGGTTGCGGATGCCGTCCGGGCGCTCGGTGAGGCGGCCGTCGGCGAGGTAGTCCTCGACCTTGGCCACGTGCAGGCGCAGGTTGTACTTCGCGACGACGTGGTCGCGGAAGTCCAGCACCTCGGGCAGGTTGTGCCCGGTGTCGACGTGCAGCAGCGCGAACGGCAGCGGCGCGGGCCAGAACGCCTTGATCGCCAGGTGCAGCAGCACCGTCGAGTCCTTGCCGCCCGAGAACAGGATCACGGGCCGCTCGAACTCGCCGGCCACCTCACGGAAGATGTGGATGGCCTCGGACTCGAGCGCGTCGAGGGTGTCGAACTTGGTGCCGTCGAGCTGAAGCCGCGGCTCGGGGAGGGAGATGTCGATTGTCATGAGGCGTGCAACCCGCATTCTGTCTTGGCGGAACCGGCCCACCGACCGCTACGCGGATCGGCGCCGGGGAGTGGTTTGACGGTGCAGGGGGCGCACCCGATGGACGGATACCCCTCGTCGACGAGCGGATTCACCAGGATCGAGTGCTCGTCGATGTACGCCTGCATGTCGTCGTCCGACCAGGCGGCGATGGGGTTGATCTTCACCAGTCCGAACGCCTCGTCGAACGAGATCAGCGGTGCGTTCGCCCGGGTGGGGGCCTCGACCCGGCGGATGCCGGTGACCCACGCCCGGTAGTTCTTCAGCGTCGCCTTCAGCGGCGCGACCTTGCGCAGCGCGCAGCAGCGGTTGGGTTCGCGGGCGAACAGGTCCTTGCCCAGGGTCGCGTCCTGCTCGGCGACGGAGACGTCGGTTTGCGCGTTGATGACGTTGACGCCGTACACCTGCTCCACCGCGTCGCGGGTGCCGATGGTCTCCGGGAAGTGGTAACCCGTCTCCAGGAACAGGACGTCCACGCCGGGATGCACCTGTGCCGCAAGGTGAACCAGCACGCCGTCCTGCATGTTCGACGCCACGATGTAACCGTTGCGGTCTCCGGTGCTCGCGCTCGTCTCGGCGCCGAAGGTGTCCTCGGTCCACTGCAACAGGTCACGGGCGGACGCGCCGTCGAGATCGGCTGCGCCCCGTTCCGCGATCGCGCGGAGGTCGGCCTCGGTCGCCGCGGTCAGATCAACTGTCATCGCAAATCCCCCTCGTCTGCTCGAACTGCCCACTGTGCGAAGCGTTCACCCTCGGTGCGGTGCTTCACGAAGTTCCGCACCACCCGGTCGATGTAGTCACCGAGCTCGTCACTGGTGACCTTGTGCTGGCGCAACTTCCGGCCGAAGGCGCTGTCGAGGCCGAGGCTGCCGCCCAGGTGAACCTGGAAGCCCTCGACCTGGTTGCCTTCGCCGTCGTCGACCAGCTGGCCCTTGAAGCCGATGTCCGCGATCTGGGACCGGCCGCACGAGTTGGGGCAGCCGTTGATGTTGATGGTGATCGGGACGTCGAGCTGGGCGTTGATGTCCGCGAGCCGCTCCTCGAGTTCCGGCGCGAGCACCTGCGAGCGCTTGCGCGTCTCCACGAACGACAGCTTGCAGAACTCGATACCACTGCACGCCAGCAGGTTTCGGCGCCAGTGCGACGGCCGTGCGTGCAGCCCGAGTGGCTGCAGTTCGGCGATCAGCTCCTCGACCTTGTCGTCGGGGACGTCGAGCACGATCAGTTTCTGGTACGGCGTGAAGCGGATGCGGTCGGAGCCGACCGCCTCGGCCGCGGCGGCAACCTGGGTCAGGATGGTGCCCGACACGCGGCCGGCGATGGGGGAGAACCCGATCGCGTTGAGGCCGTTGCGCAGCTTCTGGACACCGATGTGGTCGATGGGGCGCTCCGGCTTCACCGGCGCGGGCCCGTCGATCAGCTTGCGCTTCAGGTACTCGGTTTCGAGAACTTCGCGGAACTTTTCCACGCCCCAGTCCTTGATCAGGAACTTCAGCCGCGCCTTGGCGCGCAGGCGGCGGTAGCCGTAGTCGCGGAAGATCGAGACCACGGCCTCCCACACGTCCGGGACCTCGTCGAGCGGCACCCACACGCCGACGCGCTGTGCCAGCATCGGATTCGTCGACAGGCCGCCGCCCACCCACAGGTCCAGGCCCGGGCCGTGCTCGGGATGGTTCACACCGACGAACGCGACGTCGTTGATCTCGTGCACCACGTCCTGCTGCCCGGAGATCGCGGTCTTGAACTTGCGCGGCAGGTTCGAGTACTCGGGGTCACCGATGTAGCGGCGGACGATCTCGTCGATCGCCGGCGTCGGGTCGAGGATCTCGTCGAACGACTCGCCGGCCAGCGGAGAGCCGAGCACGACGCGCGGGCAGTCGCCGCACGCCTCGGTGGTCTTGAGTCCGACGGCCTCGAGGCGCTGCCAGATCTCGGGGACGTTCTCGATCTCGATCCAGTGGTACTGCACGTTCTCGCGGTCCGAGAGGTCGGCGGTGTCGCGGCCGAACTCGGTGGACAGCTCGCCGATCGTGCGCAACTGCTGGGCCGTCAGGGCACCGGCGTCGCAGCGCACCCGCATCATGAAGTACTCGGCCTCGAGCAGGTCGATGTTCTCGTCGCCCGTGTAGGTGCCGTCGTAGCCCTCTTCACGCTGCGTGTACAGGCCCCACCAGCGCATACGTCCCCGCAGGTCGGCCTTGTCGATGCTGGCGAAGCCCTGCTTCGAATAGACGTTCTCGATACGGGCGCGGACGTTGAGCGGGTTGTCGTCCTTCTTGATCTGCTCGTTGGCGTTGAGCGGCTCGCGATAGCCGAGGGCCCACTGGCCCTCGGAGACACGCTTCTTCGGACGCGCGGTGCGCGCCGGCGGGCTCACGGCAGATTCGGCGTCGGTGGTCGACGTCATGGGTGCTCCTGAATTTCGTGAATCTCACGGTGCACCGGTCGAAGACAGGGAGAGGAGGGCTGCTTCCTCGCGGGGTCGTCCTCGGCCGGCCGGATTTTCGGGCCTAACGGGGGGGAGACGAACGCAGGCGAGCGCCGCTGCTTCAGAGCAGGGAAACGCTGGCCGCTACACGCCGCAGGGCAGACAACAACAGCTACAGACACGCTTGAGGTCGACGTGGCGCCGCGCCACCAATCGCACCCCGGTATCTGTCATGCGGGCCATTCTGCCACGGGATTTGGCGTCTGCCGACCACCGGGAGCATATTTCCCCGAAATTCTCGGGAAATGTCCTGTTGGGCGGGCGTTCGTGACGGCAAATCGGGTGGCTGGGACACTGGAGAGGTGAGTGGATCAGTGGTCGATGTCGCATCGACACGCCTGGAACTGCCCGTGTCGGCCCTCGAAGGGGTGGGGACGCGGCCGTTCGGCATCTACGTCCACGTCCCGTTCTGCGCCACGCGGTGCGGCTACTGCGACTTCAACACCTACACCGCAGGGGAGCTGGGCACGTCGGCGTCGCCGCAGTCCTGGCTCGAGGCGCTGAAGCGGGAACTCGCGTCGGCGGCCGAGATCACCGGTGCGCCGAAGGTGGACACGGTGTTCGTCGGCGGCGGGACGCCGTCGCTGCTCGGTGGTGACGGCCTCGCCGCCGTGCTCGGGGCGGTGCAGACGAGCTTCGGCCTGGCCGACGGCGCCGAGGTCACCACCGAATCCAACCCGGAGTCCACGTCGCCGGAGTTCTTCGCGACGCTGCGGGAGGCGGGGTTCACCCGGATCTCCCTGGGCATGCAGTCGGCGGCCGAGCACGTGCTGAGGGTGCTCGATCGCACCCACACCCCGGGCCGGGCGGTCGCTGCCGCGCGCGAGGCGCGGGCCGCCGGGTTCGACCACGTCAACCTCGACCTCATCTACGGAACGCCCGGCGAGACCGATCGCGACCTCGACGCGTCGCTGGATGCGGTGCTCAGCGCCGGCGTCGATCACGTCTCTGCGTACGCGCTGATCGTCGAGGACGGCACCGCGCTGGCCCGGAAGGTGCGCCGCGGCGAACTTCCCGCGCCCGACGACGACGTCCTGGCCTCCCGCTACGAGCGCATCGACGCACGCCTCGCGGACGCGGGGCTGCACTGGTACGAGGTGTCGAACTGGGCTTCCGGCGACGACGCGCGGTGCCGGCACAACCTCGGTTACTGGGACGGCGGCGACTGGTGGGGCGCCGGCCCGGGCGCGCACAGCCACATCGGCGGGGTGCGGTGGTGGAACGTCAAGCATCCCGCGCGGTATGCGGACCGGCTGGCGGCGGGCGAACTGCCCGTCGGGGGCAGCGAGACGCTGTCCGGCGAGGACGTCCACGTCGAGCGGGTCATGCTGACCGTCCGCCTGCGTACCGGGCTGCCGCTGACGGATCTGCACGACGGCGAACGCGCTGCCGCGGAGCGTGTCGTGGCGGACGGTCTCGCGGTCGTCGAATCGGGTCACCTGGTGCTGACGGACCGCGGACGGCTGCTCGCCGACGCCGTCGTCCGGGACATCCTGGACTGACCCGCCGTCCGATCTACTCGGACAGAGCCGCGTCGTAGTCGTAGACCCGGGCGTGCAGCACGACACGGTTCCGCAGTGCCGAGCGCACCGCGTGATGGACGCCGTCCTCGAGGTAGATCGTGCCCTCCCACAGGACGGCGTGCGGGAAGAGGTCGCCGTAGAACGTCGAGTCCTCGTCCAGGAGACGGTCCAGCTGGAGGACCCGGGTGGTCGTGACGATCTCGTCGAGACGCACCTGCCGCGGCGGTATCTGCGACCAGTCACGCAGCGTCAATCCGTGATCCGGATACGGCTTGCCGTCCCTGACGCCTTTGAAGATCATGTGTACCGCCCGTGTTGCTCGACCGTCCGCCGGGTCCTGCGGCCCGACCGGTGACCACAGTACGGCCTGCGCGGCAATTGTTCTGTGTGCCTCGAATGTCCGGCGCGGCCTGCGGAGTTCGCGGCGGACGCGGCCATTAGACTGGGTGCCGAGGTGGATACCGCGCTGGGGCGGGATCCCCGGCTCCGGGGTGCCCGGGCCACGTGGCGAAGCGGAGGTGGTGGCGATGTCGAGCACGGACGACCGGCGATTCGAGGTGCTCCGGGCCATTGTCGCCGACTACGTCTCCACCCAGGAGCCGATCGGATCGAAGGCCCTGGTCGAGCGCCACAATCTCGGCGTCTCGAGCGCCACCATCCGCAACGACATGGCGGTCCTCGAGGCCGAGGGTTACATCACGCAGCCGCATACCAGTTCGGGACGGGTGCCCACGGACAAGGGCTACCGCCAGTTCGTCGACCGCATCTCCGACGTCAAGCCGCTGTCGGCAGCCGAGCGCCGCGCGATCCTGGAGTTCCTCGAGTCCGGCGTGGACCTCGACGACGTGCTGCGCCGCGGGGTCCGTCTGCTCGCGCAGCTCACCCGCCAGGTGGCCGTCGTCCAGTACCCCACGCTGTCGGCGTCGTCGGTGCGTCACCTCGAGGTGGTTGCTCTCACACCCGCGCGCCTGCTGCTGGTGCTGATCACCGACTCGGGTCGTGTAGACCAGCGGATCGTCGAACTCGGCGACGTCATCGACGACGAGGACCTGTCGCGGCTGCGGTCCCTGCTGGGTGGGGCCCTCGAGGGCAAGCGGCTCGCCGCCGCGTCCATCGCGGTGTCGGAGCTCGCGGAGGACGCGCCCGAGAACCTGCGGGACGCGGTCATCCGCTCGGCCACCGTGCTCGTCGAGACGCTCGTCGAACATCCCGAGGACCGACTGGTCCTGGGAGGGACTGCGAACCTGACGCGCAATGCCGCCGACTTCACGATGCAGGCCGGACTGCCCGGTTCGCTGCGGTCGGTCCTCGAAGCGCTCGAGGAGCAGGTCGTGGTTCTCAAGTTGCTGGCGGCGACGCAGGACGCCGGCCGGGTGACCGTACGGATCGGCGAGGAGACGCAGGTCGAGGAGATGCGCGGCACGTCGGTGATCTCCACCGGCTACGGCGCTGCCGGTACCGTGTTCGGCGGTGTGGGGGTCCTCGGCCCCACCCGGATGGACTATCCGGGAACAATTGCCTCGGTGGCTGCCGTTGCCAGGTACATCGGCGAGGTACTCGCCGAGCGATAATGCGCGGTCGGGTAACGCGGTCGGGCCGGACACGTCCGGTGCCGGAGGCGCTCACCGTGTGATGCGAACGATGTAGAGAAGGACGAGATACCCAAAGTGGCACGGGATTACTACGGCACACTCGGCGTCGAGCCGAAGGCGACCGATCAGGAGATCAAGCGGGCATACCGGAAGCTCGCCCGTGAGCTGCATCCGGACGTCAATCCCGACGAGGCGGCGCAGGCGCGGTTCCGTGAGGTCTCCACCGCCTACGAGGTGCTCTCGGACCCCGAGAAGCGGCGCATCGTCGACCTCGGCGGCGACCCGATGGAGTCCGGCGCGGGCGCCGGTGCCGCGGGCTTCGGGGGTGCCGGTTTCGGCGGCCTCGGCGACGTCTTCGAGGCGTTCTTCGGTGGCGGCGGCGGAGCCGCGCGCGGCCCGCGGGGGCGCGTGCAGCCCGGCGCGGACTCGCTCCTGCGTACCAAGCTGACCCTCGCCGAGTGCGCGACCGGCGTGACCAAGACGATCACGGTGGACACCGCGATCCTGTGCGACGGCTGCACCGGTTCGGGCACGCACGGCGATTCCCAGCCGGTCCGCTGCGAGACGTGTGGCGGCGCCGGCGAGGTCCAGTCCGTGCAGCGTTCGTTCCTGGGCCAGGTCATGACGTCGCGTCCGTGCCCGACGTGCCGCGGTGTCGGCGAGACCATTCCGGACCCCTGCCACAAGTGCGGCGGCGACGGCCGTGTCCGTGCGCGCCGCGACATCACCGTGAAGGTGCCGGCCGGAGTCTCGGGTGGCATGCGCATCCGCCTGGCCGCCCAGGGCGAGGTCGGTCCCGGCGGTGGCCCCGCCGGTGATCTGTACGTCGAGGTCATCGAGCAGCCGCACGAGGTGTTCGTCCGTGACGGCGACGACCTGCACTGCACCATCCGCGTCCCGATGGTCGACGCGGCCCTCGGCACCACGGTCACTCTCGACACCATCATCGACGGTCCGACCGAGATCACCGTCGACCCCGGCACCCAGCCCGGGTCGGTCTCGGTCCTGCGCGGGCACGGAATGCCGAAGCTGCGCTCCGGCGTGCGCGGCGACGTCCACGCGCACCTCGAGGTGGTCATCCCGTCGCGGCTCGACGGCAAGCAGAGCAAGCTGCTGCAGGAGTTCAAGAACCACCGCGACCGCGACCACGCCGAGGTCGTCTCGACCGGATCGCAGAACAGCGGTGGCCTGTTCTCGCGGCTGCGCGACGCCTTCAGCGGCCGCTGATCGGCGCCGGACCCACCGATGGCTGCGACCGTCTTCTATCTCGACCCGCTGCCCGACGTCGGCCGCCCCGCCGTGCTCGACGGGCCGGAGGGTCGGCATGCCGCGACCGTGCGGCGGATCAAGCCGGGTGAGCGACTGCTGCTCGCGGACGGCCGCGGCGGGGTCGCCGACGCCGTCGTCACCGCTGCCGGGAAGGACCGTCTCGATCTCGAGGTGACCGCCCGGCTCGACCAGCAGCCGCCCACGCCGCTGGTGACGCTGGTGCAGGCGCTGCCCAAGGCCGAACGCTCCGAACTGGCCGTCGAACTCGCCACCGAGGCGGGGATCGACGTCGTCGTGCCGTGGCAGTCGTCGCGGTGCGTCGCCCGCTGGGAGGGCGCCAAGACGCAGAAGGGCGTCACACGGTGGCGCAACGCGGCGGTCGCGGCGGCGAAGCAGGCACGACGCTCCTTCGTCCCCGAGGTCGCCGACCTGCATCACACGCCCCGGGTACTGGAGCGGGCACGCGACGTCGTCGGACGAGGAGGCGTCGTGGCGGTCCTGCACGAGTCGGCGAAGACGCCGTTCGCGTCGCTGCCGCTGCGGGACGCGCCCGAGGTGATGTTGGTGGTCGGCCCCGAGGGAGGTCTGTCCGACGACGAGATCGCCGCGCTCTCCGACGCCGGGGCGACCGCGGTCCTGCTCGGGCCGACGGTGCTGCGGACCTCGACGGCCGCCGCGGTGGCGTTGGGGGCGATCGGTGTGCTCACCGATCGCTGGTCCTCCGCGCCCATCGACTGAACCGGGGACGACAGCATGCCCAGGACACGTATCGAGTACGGCCCCGAGCCGCAGCAGTTCGGCCACTTCTACGCCCCCGACGGCGCGGGGAACGAGCCGGTCCCCGTCGTCATGGTGATCCACGGCGGCTATTGGAGCGGGAAGTACCAGCTCAATCTCGGGACCACCTTCGCAGTCGAGTTGGCCCGCAGCGGCGTCGCGGTGTGGAACATCGAGTACCGCCGGATCGGTGCGGGCGGCCGCTGGCCGGAGATGTCGGCGGACGTCGTGGCGGCGCTCGAGGCGATCGCCGGTCCGGTCGCGGCGGCGTCACCGGTTCAGCTGGACGTGGACCGGGTCCGCGTCGTCGGGCATTCCGCAGGCGGACAGCTCGCGGTATGGCTTGCCGGGCAACGGGACACGACGATCCGTCCGGAGCTGTTCGTGTCGCAGGCCGGTGCGTTGGACCTGGCGTCGGCCGCCGAACGCGGTCGGCGCGTCAGCTACATCGAGGACCTGTTCGGCGTGCCGTTCGAGGAGGATCCCGGACTGTACCGGTCGGCGTCGCCGCATCATCGGGTGCCGATCGGCGTGCCGGTGGCCGTGCTCCACGGCACCGAGGACGCCCAGGTGCCGGCGAAGATCGCGTCCCGGTATCACGAGGCGGCCCGGGCTGCGGGGGATCCCGTGGATCTGCATCTGATCGAGGGGGAGGACCACTTCGCGTTCCTCGACCCGAACACGCAGAGCTGGAAGCTCTCCCGCGAGTTGTTGCTCGGCGCTCAGTCCTGACCCGCGGCGGCGATTCGACTCGGCAGGATCGCGGCGACCACCACCGCGCCGACGGCGAGGGCGAGACCGCCGACCAGGCTCGCGCGGGATATGGCGTCGGCGAAGGCGACCGTCGCCGCATCCAGCAGCGGCTGTGCCTGGGCGGCGCCGAGCGGGTTCTTCGCCAACTCCTCGGCGACGATGGCCGCGCCGCCGACCGACTCGCCCGACGCCTGCAGCCCCTGCGCCAGCAGATCCGCCTGCGGGCCCGTCAGTTTCGGGACCGGGAGCGATGCGAGGAAGCCGGCGATGCCGTCCTTGTATGCGGAGGCGAGAACCGAGCCGAGGATCGCGATACCGAGTGATCCACCGAGTTCGATCGCGGTGTCGTTGAGACCGCCCGCGGCGCCCAGGTCCTTGTCGGGGAAGCTGCCCATGATGGCGTCCGTCGCCGGCGAGACCGCCAGGCCCACACCGATGCCCAGCAGAACGAGAGTGGGCACGAAGTCGAGGTATGTCGAGGCGCCGTCGATGCGGAAGAGCAGCAGGACGCCCGCCGCCGCGACGAGCATGCCGCCGGCGACGATCGCCCGGGTGCCGACGCGTGGGGTCAGCCTGGCGCTCGCCGCGGCGCCGACCGACACCGCGGCCGCGAGCGGCAGCAGCCGGACACCGGTGTCGAGCGGGCCGAAGCCCAGGACGAACTGGAACTGCTGGGCGATGAAGAACATCGCGCCGAACGCCGCCAGGAACACGAGCAACACGGCCAGAGAGGCGCCGCCGACGGCGCGTTCGCCGAGTTTGCGGACGTTCAGTAGCGGCTGCGGGTGACGCAGTTCCCATGCGACGAACAGGATCAGGCCGATCGCCGAGATCGCCGCAGTGGTGAGCGACGTTGCACCCCAGCCGAAGTGGAAGCCGTCGATGATCGCGAAGACGAGGCAGCCGATCGTCACGACCGACAGCAGCCCGCCCAGCCAGTCGATGCGCCCGAGCCCGTGCGCCTTCGACGGCGGCACCAGGACGAGCGCGGCGACGACGGCGAACGCGGCGATCGGGACGTTGATGAGGAAGGTGGAGTGCCACGAGTGGCTCTCCAGCAGCCATCCCGCCAGCAGTGGTCCGAGCGCGATCGCGAGACCGGACGTGGCGGCCCACGCCGCGATGGCCCGGGCGCGTTCGGTGGCCGGGAACGTCGCGACCAGCAGGGACAGTGTCGCGGGCATGATGATCGCGGCGCCGATGCCCATGACCATCCGGGCCGCGATCACCGACGTCGTGCTGTCCGCGAGGCTGCCGAGGATCGCGCCGCCGCCGAAGACGAACAGGCCCGCGAACAGGGCCCCGCGTCGGCTGTACTTGTCGCCGATGACGCCGAACAGCAGCATCAGTGCGGCGTACGGGACCGTGTAGCCGTCGATGACCCATTGCAGATCCGAACTCGTCAGCTGCAGGTCCCGGGTCATGTCCGGCGCGGCGACGATGAGCGCGGTGTTCGCCATCACGACGATCAGCAGGCTCAGACACAACACCCCGAGCGCGGCCCAGCGGCGTGGGTACGGCCGATCCATCCGTTCGACCGGAGTGCCGGCGATGCCCGGTAGTTGCGACAGCGTGATCGTCATCCTCGAATTCCCTCCCGCGCCCCGGCGGGCGACCGCCGGAGATCTTGCACATTGATGTGCAAGTTAGTTAGTTGCACATCGTTGTGCAATAAGGAGGTGGGGCAGCTCACACTTCCCCGGTCGTCCGGGCCGTGCACCGGGAGCCGCCGAAACGGGCGTCGACCGACACCGCTGTCCGGCGTGCGGCGGTACCGGTGAGGGAAGATGAGCGGGTGAGTTCCGAGCCCCCGACCGTTCCCGCGTCCGGTCGACCACCGATGCGTGCGCAGGCGCGCGCGAACCGGGCGCGCATCCTCGATGCCGCGATCTCCGCATTCGCGGGAGATCCGGACGCGAGCATGGAGGACGTCGCGAGAGCTGCCGGTGTCGTCCGCCGCACGGTGTACTCGCACTTCCCCAACCGGGAGGCGCTGATCGAGGGGTTGGTCGCCGAGGCGTCCGGGGCGATCGCCACGAGCCTGGCGTCGGGGCCGCCCGCCCCGGAGCGGGCCGATCTGGCAGTGGCGGTGCTGGCGCTGCGTACCTGGCCGGTCGGGGATCGGTTCCGGGTACTGCTGTCCTTCGCCCGGCGCGAGCTGGGCGAGGAGCGCATCCACGACCTGCTCGAGCCGCTGCGGACGATCTCGGTGGGCAACGTCGAGCGCGGGCAGCGTGAGGGCGTGTTCTCGACGTACCTGCCCGCCGAGCTGTTGGTCGCGATGTACGAGGGCATGACGCTCACGCTGCTCGAGCACGCGAACCGTGGCGCCATCTCCGATCGGGGTGAGACGTTCGCCACTGCCGGGCTGGTGCTGTTGGGGCTGCGACCCGAGTCGGCCGTCGAGGTCGTCGGTGAGGCGGCGCGCCGACTCGCGGAAACAGGCGACCCCGGCGCGGCCGCCGGCGAGTAACTCGGTGGGCGCCGTCGGCAGCTGGCGCTAGACTTTGGGCACACACGACGACCCGGTCGTGGACCCATCGGACCTGGAAGAAGGCCATAGCCCGCACGTGAGTGAACAAGTCGAGAACGGCAGGTCGCATTTCCGCGACACCCCGCAGGATCCTGCACAGCCGGCTCAGCGCACCGTGCGCTCGAGCATGGAACTCCCGCCCGAGGTGGTACCGCCCCTGCTCGGGTCCTCCGACGAGAATCTGATCGCTCTCGAGCGGGTGCTCGACGCCGACGTCCACGTCCGTGGGAACGCGGTCACCCTCACGGGGACGCCGGCCGACGTCGCGCTCGCCGAACGAGTCCTCGAGCAGCTCGCGGCCCTGGTGCGCCGCAGCCAGCCCATCACCCCCGACGTCGTGCGCCGTACCCACGGCATGCTCACGCAGGGGCTTTCGGAGTCGCCGGCCGACGTGCTGAGCCTGGACATCCTGTCGCGCCGCGGCAAGACGATCCGGCCCAAGACGCTCAACCAGAAGCGGTACGTCGACGCGATCGACGAGAACACCATCGTGTTCGGCGTCGGCCCGGCCGGCACCGGTAAGACGTACCTGGCGATGGCCAAGGCGGTGCAGGCGCTGCAGAGCAAGCAGGTGACGCGGATCATCCTGACCCGTCCCGCGGTCGAGGCCGGTGAGCGTCTCGGCTTCCTGCCAGGCACGCTGCACGAGAAGATCGACCCGTATCTGCGTCCGCTGCACGACGCGCTGCACGACATGATGGATCCCGAGGCGATCCCGAAGCTGATGCAGGCGGGGGTCATCGAGGTCGCGCCGCTCGCCTACATGCGTGGCCGCACCCTCAACGACGCGTTCATCATCCTGGACGAGGCGCAGAACACCACCGCCGAGCAGATGAAGATGTTCCTGACCCGGCTCGGATTCGGGTCCAAGATCGTCGTGACCGGCGACATCACGCAGGTCGACCTGCCGGGCGGGGCACGGTCGGGCCTGCGGGCCGCGACCGAGATCCTCGACGACATCGACGGAATCCACTTCGCGGTGCTCGACAGTTCCGACGTGGTCCGGCACCGACTGGTCTCCGACATCGTCGACGCCTACGACCGGTTCGAGTCGACGCGCAACGCGGACGTCCCGCTGGGGAACCGGGCGCAGCGGCGGGCGGTCCAGCCGCGGTCCCACCGGCGGTAGGGTTGTCTCCGCGAAGAACGGCTCCCGCGTGTCCGCGGCCGACGAAGGAACGACGTAGATGAGTATCGAGATCTCCAACGAATCGGGGATGGAAGTCTCCGACGAGGATTTGATCAGCGTCGCCCGATTCGTGATCGCGCGCATGGACGTGCACCCCGCGGCGGAACTGTCGATGGTGCTCGTGGACTCGGCGACGATGGCCGACCTCCACATGCGGTGGATGGACCTGCCCGGGCCCACCGACGTCATGTCCTTCCCGATGGACGAGCTCGAGCCCGGCGGACGCCCGGACGCCCCGGAGCCCGGTCCGTCGATGCTCGGCGACATCGTGCTGTGCCCGTCGTTCGCGCTCGAACAGGCCGACAAGGCGGGGCATTCGCTCGACCACGAGCTGGCGCTGCTCACCGTTCACGGCGTCCTCCACCTCCTCGGCTACGACCATGCCGAGCCGGAGGAGGAGAAGGAGATGTTCGGTCTGCAGAACCAGTTGCTCGCCGACTGGTACGAGGACCTGCGCCGCGCCGAGCGCGAGGCCGAACTCGCGGCACGCGATCAGCGTCTGCTGGGCAAGGCCGGTTTCTTCGACGGCACCGAGCAGTGACGCTCGGCGGACGGTGATCGACAGGTGAACGACGCAGTCGTCCTGGTACTCGTCGCTGTCGTCCTGGTGCCGCTCGGCGGCCTCTTCGCGGCGCTCGACGCTGCACTGAATACGCTCTCACCCGCCCGCGTGGAGGAGTTGGCGAAGGACGAGCGGCCCGGCGCGATGCGACTGGTCCGGATCGTCTCCGACCGTCCGCGGTACGTCAATCTCATGGTCCTGCTGCGGATCCTGTGCGAGATCGCGGCCGCGGTGCTGCTCGCGGGCGCGCTGATCGACCTGATCGGCGCCGGATGGGGCATGGCCGTGACGATCGCGGCGATGGTGCTCGTCGATTACGTCGCGATCGGCGTCGGCCCCCGCACCCTGGGCCGGCAGCACGCCTACCCCCTGGCGCTGGCGGCCGCGGTGCCGTTGGGTGCGCTCGGCGCCCTGCTCAGCCCGGTGAGCCGACTGCTGATCCTGGTCGGTAACGCGCTCACCCCGGGCCGGGGATTCCGGGCCGGGCCGTTCGCGTCGGAGATCGAACTGCGCGAGCTGGTCGACCTGGCGCAGGAGCGCGGCGTGGTGGCGGCCGAGGAACGCCGGATGATCCAGTCGGTGTTCGAACTCGGCGACACGTCCGCCCGCGAGGTGATGGTGCCGCGCACCGAGATGGTGTGGATCGAGGCCGACAAGACGGCCGGGCAGGCCACGTCGCTCGCGGTTCGCAGCGGTCATTCCCGGATCCCGGTGATCGGCGAGAACGTCGACGACGTCCTCGGGGTGGTCTACCTCAAGGACCTGGTGCAGCAGACCTACTACTCGTCCGACGGCGGCCGCAGCGTGACGGTGGCGCAGGTGATGCGTCCGGCGGTGTTCGTGCCCGACTCGAAGCCGCTCGACAGCCTGCTCGCCGAGATGCAGCGCGACCGCAATCACATGGCCGTGCTGGTCGACGAGTACGGCGGCATCGCCGGTCTGGTGACGATCGAGGACGTGATCGAGGAGATCGTCGGGGAGATCGCCGACGAGTACGACACCGACGAGACCCCGCCGATCGAGGATCTCGGTGACGGCACCTACCGGGTGTCGGCGCGGTTGCCGGTCGAGGACCTCGGCGAACTGTTCGACGTCGAGATCCCCGGCGACGAGGTGGAGACCGTCGGCGGACTGCTCGGCTACGAACTGGGCCGGGTGCCCCTGCCCGGCTCGCAGATCGAGACCGCCGGGCTGCGCCTGCGCGGTGAGGGCGGCGCGGACGTGCGGGGGCGGGTGCGGATCAGCACCGTCTACGTCGAACGCGTACCGACCGAACACCGTGACACCGGCCAGGTGGACGAAGACGGAAACGTGAACCAGGAGTGATATGACCGACAACGAATTCCGTTCCGGCTTCGTTTGTTTCGTCGGCCGGCCCAACACGGGCAAGTCGACGTTGACGAACGCGCTGGTCGGCGAGAAGATCGCGATCACGTCGTCGCGGCCGCAGACGACGCGCCACACCATCCGTGGCATCGTGCACCGCGACTTCGCGCAGCTGATCCTGGTCGACACCCCCGGCCTGCACCGGCCGCGGACGCTGCTCGGCCAGCGCCTTAACGACCTCGTGCGCGACACGTACTCCGAGGTCGACGTCATCTGCCTGTGCATCCCGGCCGACGAGAAGATCGGTCCCGGTGACCGGTGGATCCTCGAACAGGTCCGTCACATGGCGCCCAAGACCAAGCTGGTCGGCATCGTCACCAAGATCGACAAGCTGACCAAGGACGGCGTCGCCAAGCAGCTCATGGCGGTGTCCTCGCTGCTCGGCCCCGAGGCCGAGGTGATCCCCGTGTCCGCCGTCTCCGGCGAGCAGGTGGAACTGCTGGTGAAGGTCCTCGCCGGTCTGATGGAGCCCGGGCCCGCGTTCTACCCCGACGGCGAACTCACCGACGAGCCCGAGGAAACCCTCATGGCCGAGCTGATCCGCGAGGCCGCGCTCGAAGGGCTCGGCGACGAACTGCCGCACTCGCTGGCCGTCGTCATCGAGGAGGTGCGCGAGCGCGAGGGTCGCACCGAGAAGCAGGGCGAGATGCTCGACGTCCACGCGCTGCTGTACGTCGAGCGACCCAGCCAGAAGGGCATCGTGATCGGCAAGGGTGGCGCCCGGCTCCGCGAAGTCGGAACCGTGGCGCGCAAGCAGATCGAGAAGCTGCTCGGCGTCAAGGTCTACCTTGAGTTGCACGTCAAGGTCGCCAAGGACTGGCAGCGCGACCCCAAGCAGTTGGGTCGCCTGGGCTTCTAGCCTCCGCCGCTCCGGTTCTCGTCGTGCCGCTCCTCCGATCGGGGGGGAGCGGCACGACTGTTTTCGGCGCGGCGGCACCCCGGCGCGTGGGACGATCGACCCGTCGACCTGCACAGGCCTCTCGGAGCGAGAAGGTGATGTCATGGGGTTCTTCCTCGTCCAGTGGGGGGTGCTGATCCTCGGCGCCGCAGTGCACGTCGCGCTCGACCGGCAGCCGGAGCGGCGCACGCCGAGGCGGAGGTGCGAACTGATCGCGCTGTGGGCGGTCGTCGGCGGTGGCGTGTGGACCGTGGTGGGCGGAATCGGTCACCTCGGACCGACGTCGGACGACATCGCCGACGGCATCGGCTACGCGCAGTCGATGTTCCAGTGGGAGGTGGGCTGGGCCGACATCGCGATCGGCGCCGCGGGTGTCGCGTGCGCGTGGAAGGCCAACCGGGGCGGGTGGATGAGTGCGGCCGTCTTCGTCCTGCTCGTTTCCTTCTGGGGCGACGGCATCGGGCACATCATGCAGTGGGTCGCGCACGACAACACCGAACCGATGAACGTGTGGGCGCTCCCCACCGACTTCCTGCTGCCGCTCATCGCACTGGTGTTCCTCGTACTGTCACGGCGCGTGCGTCCACGTCACCCGCAGTTGTGGCGGAGTACCGACCGCCTCGGGACGAGATGAGGGCCCCGACGCGACGGGTGGAGGACTTCGGGACGCGAACCCGACGCCGATCGGTGCCGCGTCACGACGTCGGGAGGAAGGCCCCGCGGATCAGTTGGAGCACCGCGACCGAGATGTCCTGGCCACCGTCGCCGGTGGCGAGACGGCGCAACTGCAGACCCGCGATGGCCGCGACGAGGGTGGGGGCCAACGACTTCGGGTTCGGGACCCCGAGCGCGATCAGGATCGTCTCGGTCAACTCGTCGTAGGCCGCGAAGCACGCGGTCGCGGCGTCCTGCAGGGCCGGATCGCGGCCGGCCTGGATGTAGAGCTCGAACGGCGCGATCCGCTCGGCGGAGAAACCGAGATCCCGGGCCACCTGCTCGGTGATCGCCGCGGCATCCTCGAGGCTGAGCCCGTTGTCGCGGTAGCCTTCCGCGATCTCGCGCAGCCGTGCCGTTTCCTCGGAAACGAACCCGGTGAGAGCGGCATGCAGCAGGTCCGACTGCGTTGCGAAGTGGTAGGTGATCGAACCCAGTGCCACGTCCGCCTCGGCGGCGATGCGTCGGTTCGTCAACGCCGGGACCCCTTCGGTGCCGACGATGTGCAGCGCCGCGGCGAGGATGCGGTCGCGAACCGTCGTCGCTCCCATCGCTCACCACCACCGATCCGGCCGGTGGTCGTGCCACCGGTCGACGGTTTCGAGTTGCGCGGCAAGGGAAACCAGTAGTGGCTCGGAGTTGTCGTGGCCCATCAACTGCACGCCGATCGGAAGCCCGCCGGTCGTGAACCCGGCGGGGACGTTCACGCTGGGCCAGCCGAGGACGTTCCACGGCCACGTGTACGGGCACGCCGCGGTGATCACCTTGTCGGTCGCGACACCGCCGATCCCGTCCATCGCGTCGACACGTGGCGGGGGCGTGGCGGTGGTGGGAGCCAGGACCACGTCGACGTCGTCGAAGATCGCGCCGATACGCCGACGCATGCGGGGTTCGGCGGCCCGCGCGGCGCGTAGCGGCCACCCGGACAGCAGCCGTCCGGTGCGCCCGTTGGCGCGGGTGCGTGGGTCGACCAGGGTGCGATCGGGCAGTCGATCGAGCCACACCTCGATACCGGCCAGGGAGCGGGGAAGGAAGTTGAGACCCAACAGGATTCCGTACTCGGGATCGTCGACCACGACGTCGTGTCCGAGACGGCGCAGGGTGTGGGCGGTGCGTCCGACCGCGGCACGGATCTCCGGGTGCAGCGCCGTCGGTGTCGCCGTGAACGGGATGCGCAGCGAGAGCGCGATGCGCAGCCGTCCCGGATCGCGGCCGACCGCGTCGCGCACCGTCACCGGCGCAGGCTTGTGAAGATCGCCGTCGTGGTTGCCGGCGACGACGTCGAACAGCAGCGCGGCGTCGGCAACGGTGCGCGCGAGCGGGCCGTTGACGGTGATGCCGTGGAACGATTCGGCCTCGGGCCACGTCGAGATGCGCCCGCGCTGCGGCTTGATGCCGACCAGGTGGGTCCAGGCCGCCGGGATGCGGACCGATCCGGCGCCGTCGGACCCGATGGCCGCGGCCACCAGGCCGGCCGCGACCGCAGCAGCGCTCCCGCCCGACGAGCCGCCGGGGGTGCGGTCGCGGCTCCACGGATTCCGGGTGTGGCCGAATGCCCCGCCGCCGGTGAACGGCCACTGGCCCAGTTCGGGGCTGTTGGTCTTGCCGACCAGCACCGCGCCGGCAGCGCGCAGGCGCCGTACCACCTCGGAGTCGGCGGTCTTGGCCGGGAAGTCGCCGGGGCAGCCGAAGGCGGTGGGTTCGCCGGTGATGTCGACGTCGTCCTTGACGGCGATCGGGACACCGAGCAGGGGGAGGCGTTCCCCGCAGGCGCGTCGGCGGTCGGCCTCGGCCGCTTCCGCCAGTGCCGCGGCGCGGCGCACGATCCGGAAGGCGTTGAGGGTGGGTTGGCTGGCATCGATCCGGTCCAGCGCGGCGGTGACCGCCGCGACCGACGTGGTGCGCCCCGCGGCGAGTGCTGCCGCCTGCTCTTCGAGTCCGGGTGCGTAGCGCTCGACACCCTGTTCCCGCAGTTCCGTCCTCATTGCCTGCCCCTCGCCCAGTACCGTTCGTTCGAACGAACAGTAACGTGTTCCAGTTTTCGGTGGGGTGGTTTCGGTGGACGCGCCTGTGCGGCAGCGTCGGTGCCACGTGGGACACTGGTCGGGTGAGGTTGTACCGGGACTATGCGGTGGTGCTGCGCCAGCACAAGCTGGGGGAGGCCGACCGCATCGTGACCCTGCTGACCAGGCAGCACGGTCTGGTGCGCGCGGTCGCCAAGGGGGTGCGCCGCACCAAGTCGAAGTTCGGCGCCCGGCTCGAGCCGTTCGCGCACATCGACGTGCAGCTGCATCCCGGCCGCAGCCTCGACATCGTCACCCAGGTGAGCACCGTCGACGCGTTCGGGGCCGACATCGTCGACGACTACGGCCGGTACACCACCGCGTGCGCCATTCTCGAGACCGCCGAGCGACTGGCCGGCGAGGAGAAGGCCCCGGTTCCCCGATTACACGGACTCACCGTCGGCGCACTGCGTGCGGTGGGGGAGCAGACGCGGCCCGTCGAACTGATCCTCGACGCCTATCTCCTGCGGGCGATGGGTTACGCGGGCTGGGCGCCGGCCCTCACCGACTGTGCGCGGTGTGCAGCCCCCGGTCCGCATCGCGCGTTCCATGTGGGTGCCGGTGGCGCAGTGTGCGTGCACTGCCGACCCCCCGGCGCGGCGACGCCGTCGCCCGGTGTGCTCGATCTCATGGACGCGCTCGCGCACGGGCAGTGGGAGGACACCGAGACCGCGACACCGGCCATGCGCGGCCAGGCCAGCGGGCTGATCGCCGCGCACCTGCAATGGCACCTCGAACGGCAGTTGCGCACCCTGCCGCTGATCGAACGTCACCGACCCCATGCGGCGGTCGGTGAGGGTGAGGCGGTCAGGCAGGATGGAGAGCGTGATTCGACGACGCGAACCGCAAGCTCAGCCTGACCGGGCTATCCGCCCGCCCGCCCCGCACCCGTCGGGTGCGCGTCCCCCCATCCTCCAGCCCGAGTTGATTCCCAACCACGTGGCACTCGTGATGGACGGCAACGGCCGCTGGGCGCAGGACCGGGGGCTGCCGCGGACCGCGGGACACGAGCGCGGCGAGGCCGTCCTCATGGACACGCTCGAAGGGTGCATCGAGATCGGCGTGAAGTGGTTGTCCGCGTATGCGTTCTCGACCGAGAACTGGAAGCGCAGCCCCGACGAGGTCAAGTTCCTCATGGGCTTCAACCGCGACGTCATCCGCCGCCGCCGCGACGAGATGCACGAGATGGGTGTGCGGGTGCGGTGGGCCGGGCGTCGACCGCGACTGTGGCGCAGCGTCATCAAGGAACTCGAGATCGCCGAGGAACTCACCAAGGACAACACCGTCATGACGTTGACGATGTGCGTCAACTACGGTGGCCGCGCCGAGATCGCCGATGCGGCCCGGGAGATCGCCCGTCGCGCCGCCGCGGGGGAGATCGATCCCGAGAAGATCAACGAGTCCACGTTCGCGAAGTACCTCGACGAGCCGGACATGCCCGACGTCGACCTGTTCCTGCGTCCCTCCGGCGAGCAGCGGACGTCGAACTTCCTGATCTGGCAGGCGGCATACGCGGAACTGGTGTTCCAGGAGAAGCTGTTCCCCGACTTCGACCGCCGGGACCTGTGGGCGGCGTGCGTCGAGTACGCGTCCCGGGATCGCCGCTTTGGCGGAGTCAAATGATCCAGCACAGTGGTGGGGTCAAGTACCAGTGAGCGCGATGGACGCGGCCGAGGCGCTGCAGGAGCGGGCGCGGGCGGCGCTCGCGGGTTTCGTGGCCGTCGACTCCGACGACGACGGTTCGCTGCGGTTCGAGTACGGCGGCGCGCTGTGTTCGCTGCGCGCGGTGACCCTCGCCGACGGGCTCGACGTGCTGTCGCTGACCGGGGTGCTGGCCTGGGACCGAACCCTCAAACCGGCGCTGCACAAGCGGGTTGCCGAGCGCAATGCGCAGGCGCAGTTCGGGTCGATCGGCGTGATCACCCGCGGCAACCTCGCGGATGTCGTGTTGCGCTACACCTTTCCGGCCACGGGACTGACCGACGCGCCCCTGGCGACGATGTTGCTGCTCGTGCTGTCGGGCATCGAGGATGCGCGTCGGGGGTTGCTCGCGTAGGGGTTTCGCGGCACCTCGATGGTGCGAGGTCGGCTGAGCCACATCCGAAGCTCTTCGGGGCTGCCGCACGGATCGTGGTCAACTCTGGCAGTCGGCGCCCGTCGGTGCGGCCGGGCCGCAACATTGTCGCCTGCTCGCGCCGGGCCGGCGCCCGATCACTCGAACGCTTCGTCGATCTCCGCGGGGACCGGGCTCTGTGGCTGCGCCGGGTTCCAGCTCGTGCTCTCGTCCAGGTGGACCGTGCCGCGGGCCGAGGCGAGCCACAGCTGTTCGGTTCCGCTCAACCAGTGCATCCGTGTGTCCGGCTCCGCCGGGGTGCGCGCGACCTCGGCGCCGGAGCCGTCGACGACCTGGACCCACCACTGGCCGTCGTGCACCAGTCGCGCCTGCCGTCCACTGTCCGACGTGGCTGTGGCCATGATCTGCACGGTGACGGGCGGTGTTGGGGGCGCGGCCGTTTCGGATGTCGGTCCGGTGGGAGTCGTCGAAGTCGTGTCGGACGGCGGCCTGCCGGGATTCGTGGGTGTCGTGGTCGTCGACGCCTCGGTCTGTGACGTACCGGTGGTCGGCGCGGCGTCCGAACCCGGTGTCGGTTGCGCATGTGAGGTGCTCGAGGGTGTCGTCTCGGGGACCGGGGTGGTGGTCGCCGTGGCGTCGGGTGCCGCTCTGGTGAGGGCCGTGGCCGCCGCGCAGGCGGTCGCAGTCCTGCTCACGGTGAGCCGCTGGGTCACGAAACCCGCGGATTCCGCGGAGCCACTGAGGGTCCGGATCTCCGCGATCGCGGTGGTGCCGGAGAGGGTCCCCGAGTCCAGGTCCGAACCGAGGACGGTGGTGCTCACGGGTTGACCGGCCTGTGCGGGCACCGCGGTCACCGTGCGTCGGAGCACGATGTTGCGGTTGTTCTCGTTGCGGACCGAGACGTTGTACGTGTACGGCGATCCCAGGTGTGGCCACGACAGCACCGCGCGCGCCGGCTGCGCGCCGGCCGGCTGCGACACACACGCCACCGAGGCCGGGGGCGGCACGTACGCCGGCGAGCCGGACTGCTCGCCGCGGTTGCTGCAGAACAGATCCTCGTTGCCCAGCTGGAGGTGCTGCGAGACGCCGATGCCGCGCCAGTCGGTGGAGACGGCCCCGGAGGAGGTGGGCGGGCCGGGGAGCATCGTGTGGATCTCGGCGTTGTACTGCCAGATCGAGGCGTGCGAGGGCATGCCCGCACCGTCGATGGTGAACGACACCGGATCGCCGGTCTTGCTGCTCGCCGGGGTGACGTCCCATGTCCGCCAGATCATCCCGTCCAGGTCCCGTAGGACGATCCGGTACCGGTACGGGGCGCCCAGATGCGACCACGTCAGGGTCACCGGGTCCGGCCCCGAGATGCTCCTGTCGCTGCAGGTGACGTAGGTGCTCGTGCTGCCGTTCATCGCCGCGAGGCGAGGCACGAAGGCCGCCTTCGTTCCGAATCCACCGGTGACCCCGGTCGCTGTGTCGGCATAGGCCGCCGCGGTGGAGGGCACCCGCACGACACCGACGAGCGTCAGCGTCACCGCAGCGAGCACGGCCCCCGCCGTCAGTGCCGGACTGCCGCCACGCTCTTCCGGAGCGTCTCGGCGGCGGTCGAGCCAGTCGGGTTTCACGGCCACGGCGATCAGCAGGCCCACCAGGATCCCGCCGGCGAACACGGCCTGCGGACCCGACAGCCACACCACCGCGTAGCCGAGTTTCTCGACATGGAAGAAGACTTTCCCCGCGGTCTCGACGTGGTACTGCTGCGCGTCGTCGTCGACGTTCGCATCTCCTTTCAGCCGCAATGTGGCTGTGTCGCCCGCGACTGCGTCCACCGCCACCACGCGGTGCGTGATCCGCTGCCCGGTCTGGTCTTCGACGCACGCGACGTCGCCCGGGCGGAGTTCGGAGGCCGGCACCGTGCGTGACAAGCCGAGCGCGCCGGTACCGATGTCGGGTGCCATGGATCCCGATCGGAAGATCAGTGGCTTGATCCCGAGGGCCAGCGCCGCCAGCGTGGCGACTATGCACAGGCTGCCGACGACGGCGCCCACCCAGAGCGCGACGCGGACCATCCGTCTCATGGCTGCCTCCCGACGGTGGCCGTGAACACCAGGCGCGCGGTGCCGAGCAATTGGTTCTGCACACTCACCGGCGCCGACGGCAACAGCCGGACGGTCACGCACAGCGTTTCCGTACCGGTGCGGGCGGCGAGGGGGCGCGGCGTGGTCGCCACAGGCGCGGAACCGCCGGCCGTGAGTGCGGCCTCCGCAATCTTTGTGCCGCTGCAGGAGCCGGCGCGCAGGCCGTTGGTGGCGGCATTGGAGGCGGCACCGCCGGAGTATGCGGCAACGGCCAGGTGCGCGGTCACTTCCGGGCTCCCTGCCGGCGTGGTCGCCGCCATCGTGTAGGTGAGCGGCAGCGTGCCCTTGTTCTGCACCGTCACGACGGCCGCGACGCCCTCACCCGGCAGCAGGTTGAGCGCGGCCAGCGTGCTCATCGCCAGGGTCTTGGTGTTGTCGAGTTGGATGATGATCGTCCCGGTCGCGAACGTGCCGGAAGTGGCGGTCGCCTTGTCGCTCCAGGCAGCCAGGGTGCCCACCGCCCCTATTCCGAGAAGCCCACCGAGACAGAGCACGGCGCGCACCCGGATGCCGATCCGGTGCCTGCGCAGAGCGGGGACGAGGCGCATCGGTCACCCCTTTCGGCGGACTTGGATGTCTCGGACGAGGTTGAACAGTGCGTAGCCGATCAGCACGACGATGACGGCCGCAACGGTGACCGCGCGCTTCTGCCCGGAGAGCCAGTTGTTGACGTAGCCGAGATACGGGATGCTGTACCAGACTTGCCCGCGGATCTGCTCCGTCCGTACCGGTTTCGGGTCCGGCTTGTCGTTGGCGTCACCCTGGGTGAGGAAAGAGATGTCGCCCTTGGCGTTGTGGCGCACCGAGATGATGCGGTGTGTCACCACGTCGGGTCGTCCCGATTCCAGTTGATAGGTGATCGGGGTTCCGATGGCCAGGCCGTCGACCTCGGTGGGGCGCACGACCACGAGCGTGCCGGGCGGATACGTCGGGCGCATCGATCCGGTGAGGACCGTGAAACGTTCTGCTCCCGCCACGGCCGGGACCAGGACGGTGGCCGTCAGCAGTGCGAACATTGCCAGCAGGACCGTCCACCCGAGAACGGTCCGCAGCCACCACGTACGACCGTCGTTGTCGGCCGGCCCAGGCGTGCTCATACCGAACTCGCTGCGAATTCGAGGGTCACCGCGGTGGACGTGTTGGGTGAGGCGTCGGCTCCCACTGTGGCACGCAGGCACCAGACCATCGTCTCCTGCGGTCGCAGCACCGGCGCCCACTGCGGCGCGGGCGGTGCCTGCGCGGACGGGAGCGGTCCCTCGTACAGCGCGGCGCCGGCCGGCGGCGACGACGTAGGGCACCCGCCCTCGGTCGCCACCGTCCACACCCCGAGCGTGAGCGGCAGGGCCGTCGAACCCTGCCGCGCCGACTGCAACCGGTAGCGCAGATCGACGTCGCCGGCATTGCGAATGGTCAAGGCGCGCTGCACCACCGATCCCGGTGCCAGGTCGGCGCCCCCGAAGCCGGTGAACTGGTAGTTCTGCACCTGCGTCTCTGGACTCGCACCACCGACGCGTAACGCGAGCGTGCCGGATCGGATGGTGCCGCCGTCGATCCGCGTCTCACCACGCCAGAGGGCACCCGTCTGCTGGGCCGCCCCGAACGCCACGATCGCCGCCGCCGCACCGGCGGCGGCGATCCACTTGAAGCTGCGCACTCTCCACCCCCGCTGCGATCCGCGTTGTCACTGAGCAGGGTTCAAGTTCTGGGTGAGCGTGATCAGCACGTTGTTCAGGGTGACGCTGGTGCCCTGGGCGACCGTGCCCGATGTTTCGGGGTCGAAGGTCAACCGGGCTGCGATCGTGAGCGTCTCCCCGTCGTTCTGATCGGTTACCTGCGCATCGGGTAGCAAGTCTCCGCCGCTGGTGGTGGCGGTCAGCGAGGTGTCGATCAGTTGCGCCTGCAGTGCCGGATCGCTGAGCTCGGAGAACATTTCGGAGGTGTCGGCGGCCAGCGTCGCCGACAGATTGGTGCCACTGGCCGTGACGGTGCTGGTGCAGGAGTACTCGAGTGTGTCGCCGGGAACGATCCGGAAGTCCGGGAGATCGATGGCGACGGACTCGCCGCCGGTGACGTCTCGCCAGCCCGATCCCGACGTCGGGGTGCACTCGCTGAGCGCCAGCGTGCCGGAGGTGATCGTTCCCCCACCTGATTCCGTCTGGTCCTGCCAGAACGCGAACGTTCCGGCACCACCCAGCAGTAGTACTGCTGCGGCACCGGCGGCCAACGCGGCCTTTGCTTTCCGATTCATGATGATCTCCCCTCTGCGCTCCGCCCCGTCATTCGGCGATCGAGCGCTGTGAACGACTACATACCCAAACCAGGTGTTTGGTATGCACGCTTTGCCGGATCGGAATCGACATCGCTCCACTCGCAGGTCAGGAAACCTTTGACGGGTGCGCCACAATGGATCTCCATGACGACACTCGAGGAAGTAGCGCCCGATGTGTTCCGTGGCACCGGAACGGATGTGAACTTCGTGCTCCTGCGAGACGGCGACGCGCTCACTCTGATCGACGGCGGGTATCCAGGGGATGTGGCCGCGGTCGATGGGGCGATTCGATCACTGGGCCGGCGGCCGGAGGATGTGGAGGGCATGCTGCTCACGCACGCGCATGTCGATCACATGGGTGCGGTCGTGGCGTTCCACGAGCGGTACGGAATCCCGGTGTTCACCGATTCCACCGAGGTGGCGCACGCGAGACGGGAGTACCTCGAGCAGGCCACGGGTAAGGACTTCATCCCGATGCTGCACAAGCACGGCGTGCTGCCGTGGCTGGTGCGCATCGCCCGCGCCGGCGCCACCAGGTCGGTGTCCGAACGCTCAGGCCATCACAGCCGGTCGCCCCTTGGATCTCCCGAGTGCACCAGTGGCGGTGGCCACCCACGGCCACACCTCCGGGCACACGGCGTTCCATCTGCCGCAGGAGGGGGTGGTGGTCACCGGCGATGCTCTGGTCACCGCGCATCCGCTGTCGAAGATCCGAGGACCGCAGCTGCTCCCACCGGTTTTCGACCACGCTCACGGGGACACACTCGCAGCCCTCGATCATCTCGCCGGCCTCGACGCTGACACGATCGTCCCCGGACACGGCCCGGTGGTGTCGATGGCGATCGCGGCCGCCGTCGATCTGGCGCGTGAAGCCGCGTGCTCACACGAGACGGGCTAGCGCCTCGAAGCCGCCGACCCGAACTGAGCGCCTACCCGGTGTGATCGGCGCTTTGCTGCGAGCATGGGGTCATGAGCGCCGAACCGGGTGAAGTGTGGACGATCGGGCACTGGACGTGCCCGCAGTCCGTCGTGCTCGACACGCTCGGGCAGGCCGACATCGACATGGTCGTGGACGTCCGGAAGATGCCGGGATCGCGGCGCAGTCCGCAGTTCGACGCCGACGAGATGACCGCGTGGCTGGGCGCCGCCGACATCGAGTACCTCCACCTCACCGAGCTCGCCGGCCGGCGGTCCACACAGCACGACGTCGACCCGACGATCAACGCCGGCTGGCAGAACACGAGCTTCAAGAACTACGCCGACTACACGCTCACCGCGCGTTTCGAGGCGGGCCTGAACCGACTCACCACACTGGCCGCCGATCGGCACGTCGCGATCATGTGCGGCGAGCCGATGCCGTGGCGATGTCACCGCCTGCTGATCGCGAACACGCTGACCGCCCGCGGCTGGACGGTGGTGTATCTCGTGAACAACGCCGCGCCGCGGCCGCATCGGCTGGGGCAGTGGGGAGCCAGGCCGTCAGTGGGCCCTGGCCGGGTGGTGACGTATCCGCCCGACCCGGCGCCTGCGGTCGGCTCACGCGATAGCCATCGCTGACGCTCCTCGCTCAGTCCGGCTCGACCTCTCATCTCGATCTGCACCCGGCACAGCAGCTTGCCTGGCGGTCGACAGAGGCATGCTGGCGTCCCCTACCACGGTCGGGCGGGACCAGTTCGTGGACAACTACGTCGACCACATCGGCGGCGGTTACGAGCACGTCGGGATCGCCCAGGCCGACGGCGGCGCCGCGATGTGAACTCACAGTGGACGTCAGGGCCCGGTGCAGACGATGCACCGGAACCTGTCGCGACGTCGATTGGCGTCTGGCTGGGGGTAGGTGTGCTCATGTCGAAGATCGTCGTGCGTTGGTAGCCGTCCGGCGGGGTGATTCAGCGGCGCTTCGCCCGCTGTCGGCTCCTCGTGGGGCCCACGTTCGACACGACGCGTACCTGATGGGTGGGAGCCACGTTGTACGACGGAGGCAACTCGGCGTCCACGGAGTCGACCACATCGAACAGTGAGCGCAGTTCCTTGTCGGTCGTCGTCGAGGCGTACCGTCCACACACGCCGGCGTCTCCCGTCGCTGCACGTACACGCGCACGATATTCGCGGCAGCCGACACCAGCGCGGCACCGCGCTACGGACATCGAAAAGGACCGGATGCGTTCGGTCGCCTCTCGGCGATAGGCGCAACGCAGCTCCAGCCGTACGGAACTCTGCGAGGGCAAGGGTTTGAGCCCGGGGGACACGGAACGCAACCGATCCAACAGGCACAACGCCCATGCCGGCTGACCTATTCCGAAAGCGCCGTGACCTGCGCCACCGCGGTCGTAGGCTGACGTGCATCGTCGGCCTGCGCCGGGTCGGGCTCGGGGTCACCAACCTCCCCTCTGGGGACATCGCATACATCACGGCCAACACCGATCCGGCGATGCCGGGTGTCACCCGGTTCGTCGGGGCGGCCCACGCGGGCCATTGGCGGAACCTCTCGACCGGCGCGACCTGCAGCGTGCTCGTGGAGTGGCCGAGCGTCGATGTTCGGGCAGGGCCCGGAATCGTCGTGGCCACCGCGACAGGGGGGGATTGACGCTGCTGGCCGGCGCTGGTGGCCGGACGGTGCCCTGAAGTCAGTTGCTCGATGCCCAAGTCGAAACCGAGGGCGTCGAGCTGGGCGATGTATTCAGGCGTAGAGATGTCGTTCCGTGGCATCGTTCGTCGTCGCGGATCACTTCGAGAGTGTTGGAGATTCGAGCGTCGGCGTTGGCTACTACTTGCGTACTTGCGAGGGGGCCAGCGCCTTGTCGGGCCAGTCAGGGTGCGGCGTGCGGCCGGGTAGCGGCGAGCACGACTCTGACGATTCGTTCCAGCTCATCACCGGACGATCTGCGGCCGAGTGTCATCGGTGCCATGAACAATGGCGCCGCCAGCGCGTTCACCATGGCCTCCGGTGTGTGGTCCGAGTTGGCCTCGCCTCGGTCGATCGCGCGTTGTGCCATCTCCTTCCAGGCGTCGAGGACCGGTCGATACTGTTCGAGGACGAGCTTGTTGAATTCGGGGTACCGGCGGCTCGCCATGAGGGCAGCGCATGCGACTTCGACAGGGCTGTCGGCATACTCGGCAATCATTTCGGCGAAAGCCCGGACGTCGGACGCCCACGATCCGGTGTCCGGGGGGTTGACCTGGCGGACATGCATTGACACTGCTTCCACGAGCAGGTCGTTGTGGGTGGGCCACCACCGGTAGATCGTCTTGCGGCTGACACCGGCGCGTGCCGCGACTTCGACGGTGGTGAAGTCAAGGCGACCTTCGGCCAGGAAGCCCAGACACGCCTCGCCGACCGCGCGGCGCACCTTCTCGCTCCGGCCACCGCTCCGAACCCGCTCGGGCTTGTCGCTCAACACGATCTCCTTCTCCGCAACACACTATTAACGACACACGCTGTTGACTTAACCCGTCGGGCGATGGATGATTTCCGTCACACGCCGCCGCACACGTGCTTCCAGCCTTCCAGAGCCTGCTTGCGGCGCCGGCATCACGATCGAGATCTGCCCGGCACTGATTCCATTCCGGGCCCGTCAACGAGGAGAATTCCATGCAGGACGAAAGGCATTTCGACGTCGTCGTCGTCGGAGCCGGGCCCATCGGCGCCGCCACCGCCCGGCACCTGACCGAGCGGGGCGCTTCAGTGCTCGTCGTCGGCCCGGACGAGCCCGAGGGCTTCGTGAACCACGACGGAACGTGGGCAGGGTACTACGACCAGGGGAGACTGGCGCACGTCCTCGAGGTTCCGCTCATGACTTCGATGCTGACGATGAGGTCGATCCGACGCTTCGCTGACCTGCAGGAACGGACCGGCGTGGACTTCGCGACACCGCGTCAGTCGCTCACGGTCATGCCCGACGCCTCCGAGAGGAGCACGATCACCGACTGGTTCAATCGGGATCTGCTCGCCGGTAATGCTGCAGATCTCAATGTCGCCGTAGAGCAGTTCAGCGCCACAGAACTGCAGCAGCAGTACCCGGACCTTCGGTTCGCGCCCGGCCACGTCGGCATCGTTCAGCGCGACGCCTTCATCGTGAACCCTCGGGCGCTCGTGAAGGCCGAACTCGCTGCGGCTGTCGCGCGGGGTGCCGTGGTGGTCCGCGACACGGTCGACAGTCTCGAACATGTGGCGCGGGGCGTTCGAATTGTCTCTCGATCAGGCGAATCCTGGCGTGCCGGCAAGGTTGTCGTGGCCACGGGCGCTGCCACGAACGTCAGCGGACTACTCCCGAAGCCACTGGACATGCGCACCTACGGTGCGACCGTCGTCCTTGTCGAGGTGCCGGATCCGGCAGCGTTCGACATCCCGGCCATGATGTATCTGAAAGCTGTCGGCGGCGAAGTGGCCTACGGCGGGATCGTCATGTCGCCGCTGCAGTATCCGGATGGCCGCTGGTATCTCAAGTGCTCCGGCCGAAGCCTTCTCGACAACCCGCTCGATTCCGCTGAAGCGATCACGCGCTGGGTGCGCACGGGAGGGCGCCGCGAGGACATCGGTGAGGCGCTCGACCTACTCGCTGAGCTCCTGCCCGGCAAATGGTTCGGCCCCGCACACACCCGACCCTGCATGGTGTGTGAGACCCCGACGGCATTGCCCTACATCGATCAGGTGGACGAGCACACTGTGGTAGCCATCGAGGGCGAGCGTGGCGCGATGGCAGCGGACGAAATCGGCAGGCTCACAGCAAACCTCACGATCGACGCGGTGTGGACCGACAGCCTTCCGCACACGGCGTTCCAGGCGCGCTGGGCACAGCCAGAACCCGCGCGTCCCGTGCAGGCGGCCGCAACCGTCTGACCCCCGCGTCGATATCCCTCGAATAGAAACCGGATCACCACATGCTGTTCTCGAGCGGCCCCGTCGTCCCGGCCGGAATGGACCACGTCTACCGGCACTGGCATATCGCTCCCGCCGTGAAGGTGGGCGATTTCCTCATCTGCTCCGGTGTCCTCGGGCAGCACCCCGACGGCACAATCCCGGAGGACCCCGCCACGCAGTTCACCCTCGCATTCGAGAATCTCGAACGCGTCCTCGCTGCTACGGGAGCTGTTTTGGCCCACGTGGTCGACCTGATCACCTTCCACACCGACCTGCAGGGCGACCTGGACGCGTTCACGACCGTCAAGGACCAATTCATCCGCGAGCCCTATCCGGCCTGGACCGCGGTCGGTGTGGCCCAACTCGGGGGAGGATCAGCAGTGATGCCGCGCGTGGAGATGAAGGCTACCGCCTACCTCGTCGACGCCCGCTAATCCCTGCACGTCGGCCCCGACGGCCCTCTATCGCTTCTTCTGTGCCCGCGCGCATCCACGCGCAGAGCGCGGCACCCCTGCCCGCCCGTACGTGTAGCAGCGCGAATCCAGCGGGCCCATCCATGTCTCTGCCATCGCAGATACACGCGCCGACCAACGTCTGATCGGCAGCACCCTGCTCTGCCCCACTCGCGTGTGCGCCCGTGCGCTTGTGCACCCGTGCGCGCGAAGTCGGATCGATCCCTCGTACAGGTTTCCACCTGAAAGGCCACGCACATGGATTTCGCACCCCCCGACAGTGACACTCTCGTCACGCCCGGCGCTCCCGCAGCTTCCGGTACCGGAAGCTGGACACCACGTTTGGCCCTCTCGTTCGTCTCCATGGTGCTCGTACTGGAGATGCTCGCGTGTAGCTATCTCATGGTTTCTGTTGCGCTCCCGCAGATTTCGTCCCACTTCCAGACCACGCAAGGCGTATGGATACTCACGGCGTTCCTTCTAGTCGGGGCGGTCGCTTCACCCTTGCTGGGCAAGCTTGCCGACACGCATGGCAAACGGAAAGTGCTCCTGGCCTGCGTACTACTGTCGGCGGCCGGGGCTCTGATCGCCGCTGTAGCTCCGACGTTCCCGATGCTGGTCCTGGGTTGGGCTCTGACCGGCCTTCTCAGTCCATGCCTGTTCCTGGTCTATGCGTTGATTCGCGACGTGTACCCGCCCCGGACAGTCACGATGGCGGTGAGTGTCTCGACCACAGGGATGGGCCTGATCGCCGTCCCGGCTCCGTTCTTCACCGGCTGGATCGTCGACAACTTCGGATTTCGCGGCGTGTTCTGGTTCTTCGTCATCGGGCTGTCCCTACTGGCAGCACTGATCCGCGTCACCACAGAGGAGTCACCGATCCGGCTCCCGGGGCGCATCGACCTCATCGGCGCCACTCTCCTGGGCATGGGACTCGCCGGACTGTTACTCGGTATCAGCTTCGGACCCGATTGGGGATGGACAACACCGTCGACGCTGGTCTGGCTGGCCGTCGGACTGGTCTTCATGCTCGCCTGGCTCGCATCGGCAAGGAAGCTGCGTGACCCCATCATCGACCTTTCGATCCTCTCGCAACGCCCCATTGCACTGACCTCCCTCAGCTCCGGTCTGTGCTGGGCTGCCATCGCCGCGTTCGTCATGTTGTTGCCGATGATGGTCATGACTCCGAACGATCTCGGTCTCGGATACGGATTCGGCGCCGACGCGGGAGAGTACGCCTGGTTCCATGCGCCCGACGCAGCGATGACGCTGGTGGGCGGACTCGTCGTGGGCGCGCTCGTCCCGCGTGTCCGGCCGAAGTTAATGATGATCGCTGGACTCGCACTTGTCGCTGCAGGAAGCCTGCTCCTCGCGGTCTCGCACGACTCCAAGGCGATGGTCATCCTTCTCGCCGCGGTCATCGGTCTGGGCGGAGGCATGGGCTACGCGGCCACGCCGAACCTGCTCATCGAGGCCGTCCCGCGGCAACTCCTCGCCACGGCCGGCGCGATCGCGTCGACCGCCGGCAACATACTTCCGGCGATTCTACCGATCCTCGTCTTCGCGATGCTGAACTCGCACATCGCTTTTGTCGCCGAAGGCAGCGCGCTCTACTCCGACACCGGTATCTCCATCGGCTTTGCCATGGTCGCCGGCGCAGCCCTGATCGGCGCATTGGCCGCAATGGCAATACCCCGGTCGATCCAGCAAGCAGACGCCCCATCAGCGCCCCTGGCCGACTGAACCGATCGTGCTCGTCCGCACCTCCACCACTGGACGGTGCCGCGAGACACGCTCCCGCCGATCGGCGGGAGCACACCCAATCTGCGTGATGAACGCGCAGTCGAACAGGAGGAAACACAATGGGCTCGACACAGTCAGACCTGCAGCTGATCGGCAACATCGCCACGGTGATCGGTGGCGTCGCCGGGGTCCTCGGTGGTCTCGGCGCAGCCGCCGGCCTCGCCGCCTTCATCGGTGGCGGCGGCACCCTCAGCTGACACAGCGCCCACCCGAGTGACATCGGAGATGCTTGGCCGGCGGAAGATGACCGGCCAAGCATCTCCCGGGCATACATGGTCATTCCCTTGACGCTCGGCCCATTCGATTCCCTGAACTGGTCGTCGATCCGTACGTCCTAGTAGTTCCTGAGAGCTTGTCACTCGCGACCGGTGAAGTCCCGATGCAACTCGCCTGGCTAGCTGTACTGCCCAGGCAGGTTGGTTGAGGGATTGCGACGACACGCGGTAGCTGGTCGTTGAACAGCGAAGGTCTCCTGTCGTGAAGTGGAAGTTGCTGAGACAACCACCGACCGACAGGAGACCTTCGTGGTTCACGCTAACGCACCCCTGACCCCGAAGGGCCGGCTACTGCTGGCCCAGCGCATCATCGACGACGGCTGGCCCATCGTGCGGGCCGCCGAGCATTTCAACGTCTCCTGGCCCACCGCCAAACGCTGCGCCACCCGCTATCTGGAGATGGGTCCGGACGAAATGCACGACCGGTCCAGCCGCCCGCACCACAGCCCGAACCGCACCCCCGAGCCAACCAAACGCAAGATCGTCGACCTGCGCTGGCGCAAACGCCTCTCACCCCAGGCGATCGCCTCCCGGCTGAATATGTCGGTCTCGACCGCGCATGCGGTGTTGGTGCGGTGCCAGCTGAACCGGCTCTCGCACATCGACATCCGCACCGGCGAGGTGATCCGCCGCTACGAACACCCCCCATCCGGGATCGATGATCCGCCTCGACGTGAAAAAGCTCGGCAACATCCCGGATGGTGGCGGCTGGCGGTTCGCCGACCGCCAACAGGGCCGCAAGAACCGACAGGCCACACCCGGCACCAAACGCAGCAAACACCACAACGAACTACTCGGTCACGCGTTCGTGCACACCGTGATCGACGACCATTCCCGCGTCGCCTACGCCGAGATCCACGACGACGAAACCGCCGACACCGCCGCTGCCGTGCTGCGGCGGGCGGTCGGCTGGATCGTCGACCGCGGGGTCACCGTCGAACGGGTCCTGTCCGACAACGGCGGCTGCTACCGCTCGAAACTCTGGAAGCAGACCTGCACCGAACTCGGTGTCAGACCGAAATGCACCCGCCCGTATCGGCCGCAGACGAACGGCAAGATCGATCGCTTCCACCGCACCATGGCCGCCGAATGGGCATTCGCCCGGCACTACCAGTCAGAACACGCCCGACGGACAGCGTTGCCGGGGTGGCTGCACACCTACAATCACCACCGGCAACACTCCGCCATCGGCAGGAACGTTCCCTTCAGCCGCTTGACCAACGTCCCTGGGCAGTGCAACTAGGCCAGCACTTCACCGGGGAGAAAGATCGAGGCTAGGGCTAGGCAGGCTCACCTTCCATACGAGTTCGGTCGAGGCATCAGCGCGGCTGATTGCGCGGATTCCGAAAGACCGCGCTCGCAGTGGTCAGTACCCGCTCGCCGGATACGATTTCCCCTGTCACGAAGGTCATGGTTCTGGTCTGCGCGGTCACACGTGCGCTGCCCTCGATGGTCTCGCCAAGAGATGCTGCGCCAATCATGCTGCTGGACAACTGGATTGTGATCGGATGCCCCAACAATCCATCCCCCAGCGAGCGCTCTGCTTCAATGCCAAGAGTAAGGTCGAGGAGTGTAAGCAGGAGACCACCGTGGGTAGTTCCGTTCGGATTGACGTGCTCCGGGCGCACTGTCAATCTGGTGCGTACTCCGTCCGCGTCCTCTTTCCATTCGATTCCACCGACGTGACCGAGGAACGTTCCCTCCTGGCCGATATTGCTGAACTCGTTCATGGTGTAGCTCTTTCCGTGAGCAGGACGATCCAGCGCGCCACCATCGCTGGTCGCGGCGAACCCTTCAACTCCAGTTCACAATCGAAGATGAGTCGGAATCCTGATGCGGTCCTGTCCAGCGACTCAAGGCTGATTGCGAGTCGTACCGAGTCGGAGGGCGTCACCGGCGCGGTGAAGCGGACGCGATCAAGCCCGTAGTTCGTCCATTGCTGTGCGTTGCGCACTTGGTAGCACTGGTTACCGAGTCCTGTTACTAGACTGAGCAAGAAGAAGCCGTGGGCGATGACATCGCCGAAGGGCCCTTCTTTGGATGCCCGCTCGCGATCCACATGGATCCAGTGCTCGTCACCCGTGGTCTTGCCGAATGCTGCGATGGCGTCGGCGGACAGATCAATCCACTCGCTCCGGCCGAGTAGTGTTCCAACCTTGTCGGAAAGGTCGCTTGCTGAGTCAACTGCAATCAACTGTGTTCTTCCTTACCTTGGACTGTAACAGTGTCGTAGAGCGCGTCGATCGTCTTCCGCGCCGCTGCGCGAAAAGCGGCGGGCTTGATTAGCCCCTTCGGCGACAGCAGCTCGGCCGGCGGATCGGTATCGATCACGGCCCCAGCGACGATGATGTTTGTCTGTCCGGCGGTCGTCGAGTTGTGGGCGTGCAGTATCGACTGCACATCAAGTGTTTCGTCGGCTCCGAGCCAGAACAGCGCGACGAGGTGCGAACGATCCGGGCCCGCGATCACTACGTCGCGCGCACGTGTCCCTGCAAGGGCGAGAAGCCGGCTTCTCAAGCGGTCGACGTTTACCCATGATCCATTCGCCAGCTTGAAATCGTCGGCGATTCGGCCGTCGAACCGGAGCCCCAGCTCAGGCCGATGCTCGTCGACGAGCGTGCCTGCGTCGCCCGTGCGGTAGAAGCCGTTCTCGTCGAACGCTGCGGTCGTCCGTTCAGGATCCCGCCAATAGGCGGGTGTTACCCCGGGGCTCTTCACTCGCAACTCGAGCTTGTCGCCCGTTGGAACCATTCGTATCGCAACACCAGGGAGGGGCGGCCCGATAATGCCCGGCTCGCTGTTGGTTGTGTGGACGATCGTCGCTCCTGGCCCGACCTCGGTCGACCCCCATCCGGTCAGCACAGGCACAGGCGACTGACGGACTGTCGAAGACAGGTCGCGTAGGCGTTCGAACGTGGCAGCAGGCATGGCGGCACCAGCGGAAAACATTGCATCGCAGCGGCCGAACAGTGCACGACTGAATTCTCGGTCGGTTTCCAAGGCTGGAAGCAGCGCATGAAAACCGGCCGGCACCGCTGCGTAGAATGTCGGCTCGAACGCGGTAATGGTGGCGATTGTGCGCCAGAGTTCCGTCGGTCGGCCGTACGAATCGTCGATGTGAAGGGTGCCTCCACCGAGTAGCACCATGTTCAAGTTGGCGTTGCCTCCGAATGCATGGTTCCAGGGAAGCCAATCGACCAGAATGGGTGGGTGGTCGGTCACGAATGTCCAGACATCGGCTGTCGCACGGGCGTTACTCACCAGCATTCGGTGGGTGTAGACGACCGCTTTCGGTGTTCCCGTTGACCCGGATGTGAGCATCAACTTAGCCACGTCGCCTTCACGGCAGCTTTGAAGTAGACCGTCCCCATCCAGGCCCGTCCCCTTCCAGGCTGGCGCGGCGACCCGATCCACAACTTCGTAGTCCGACGGCACCTGCGGGTGCAGTGCGGTGTCAGGAACCAAAACGAGTGCAGGGTCGACCAAGTCGAGTACGTTGGCGATCCTCGTCGGGTCCGCCCCTGCCCCCAGGTACTGGGTGGCGATGGGCACCCAGATCGCCCCCGCCAGCATCGCTGAGTGGCCGGCAACGAATGATTCGAAGCTGTTAGCCGCCACTACAACGACACGATCGCCGCGGACGACACCCCGTGCACGCAATGCCTGAGCACCGTGAACCACAGCAGACCAGGTAGACAGGTAGTCGAATGTCACCCGGTGCCCGTCGATCACTTCCGACAAAAAATGTGCAGACGGGGTCTTGCTCGCCCAATGTCGTAACCAGTGCAACGTTGTCGCTGGCGCCTGCGATGGCATTGCGCGCGAACGAATTTCGGTTACCCCGTCGGCGAGGTGGGCAACCTCGATGTCTGCCTCGCCGAACGGTGACTTCGAATGGTACATCTCCGGCGCGATCATTTCACTGGCTCGCTTGTCGCAGGCTGGCTCGAAGTGCGAGCGGTTTCGGTGCCGTCAGGTCCGTCAACGGCGTTTTCTTTGGAGAGCGCCAGCGCGAGGATGCTTAGCAACGAGACTCCGAGGACGAACCAGACGATCGGGATAGCGTCACTTTCGTTGCTCGCGAGCAGTGCCGTGAAGATCAGTGGCCCAAATCCGCCGCCAATTGTCGCTGCGATCTGATAACCAAGCGACAGCCCGGTGAACCTGGAGCCGGTCTGAAATCGTTCACCCATGAAAGCTGCGAGTGGACCGAAGGTAGCGCCGATTCCGAGTCCGTTGATGAGTGAGAAGGCAAGAAGCGCACCCCATGTCGTACCTGTCTGAAGGAGTAGGAAGAACGGATACACGGACGCGGCACCCGCAATGACGCCCCCGATCATCACGGGCCTACGCCCGATACGATCGGAAAGCGCCGCGAAGTACAGTTCAGCGCCGATGCATACGAGTGATCCTGCGGAGGAGATGAACAGAACGCTCGACGTCGTCAAACCATGTGTGGCGCCGTAGGTGATGCCAAAGGCGCCCGACAACGTGAACGAGAGGAACGGCGCGAGAAGAGCGACGAACGAGAGGATGAGTGCGCCGGGATGCCGCAGGACTTCGATAATAGGCAATTTCGACTTTTCCGCGGCCGCGGCTTGACGCCCCTGTTCCTGCAGAAAGAGCGGGGACTCTGAGACACGCAACCGGATCCAAAGGCCGAAGATCACAAGTACGCCGCTCAGCGCGAATGGCACTCGCCAGCCCCAGCTGAGGAAATGTTCATCGGGCATCAAGGCAAATAGTGCCAATACGATACCGGCGAGCATGGACCCGCTTGGCTGACCGGCCGTTGCGAAAACCGCTGCGAATCCTCGGCGTTTCGGGTGGGCATGCTCGAACGCCATCAACGCCGCCCCGCCCCACTCGCCTCCCACCGAGAGCCCTTGCACGATGCGCAAAACAATGAGCAGAATCGGTGCCATAACTCCGATCTGGTCTCTGGTGGGCAGAAATGCCATCAATGCCGTGGCAGCACCCATCATGCTCATTGTCAGTACCAATACGGATTTGCGGCCGACTCGGTCGCCGAAGTAACCGAAGATCACGGCCCCAACTGGTCGAACGACGAAACCAACTGCGAGAGTGCCGAATGCCGCAAGGGTCGCAGCTGCCGGCGAGAGGTCATTGAAGAACAGCTTGTTGAAGATAAGGCCGGATGCTGCCGCGTACAACACAAAGTCGTAGTACTCGACCATGCTGCCGATGTAGCTTGACGCCAGCACGCGTTTCAGTTCGCTGCCGTCTTCGCCGACATACATCGGATACTTCTGTTTGTTGACGATGCTCATAGTTTTGCCTTCGATCTACACGGGGGTGATGTCGAAACGAATGACGTGAGTTGGGGAAGATGCTGGCTGGTCAGGCGGGTGTGGATGCGCGGGAGGATATAGCAGGACGCTCCGAACCAAGCAGATGGCTGAAGATCGAGTCCTGATCCTTCGGTATCGGTCCGCTGTATGCGATATACAGATCAGGACGCACCACCACTGCCGGCACGTCGATGACGCCCTTCGCTTCGTCCACACTCAGTCGCACCACCGTCAGGCCGATACCTGACGTCCGCGCCGCCGTCACCAGGTCCTCGACGTCCCGCGTGTCCCCGGTGTCGAGGACGATCAGACTCCAGTCACGACCCAACGCATCGAACAGCGAGGTGCCGTCCTCGCGCCAGAGATGCGGAAGGCGGGACCCTGCGCGCACAGAAGGCGTGTACTTGTCGATTGCCGCGATCGTCGGGGTGCCGACGGGGTCGGTGACCGCGGGGGACACGATCCCTGGCGAGTTCTCATAGCGAGATCCGAACTGTACGCCCTGGCTATGCCACTGCTGGCGGTCGATCAACTGGATCAGGCGGCCAGCCTCGGCGCGCAACTCTGCCCCACGAGGAGAGTTTTCGCGCAATTCCGGATCCCGGCCTATCGCGGTCATATCTCTGTCGATCTTGAGAGCTGCTCGAGAGGTGGCCTCTCCCACAGAGCGACGTTCGATCTCGTAGTCGTCGAGCAGCGCTTCGGTCCCGGTGCCACCGATGATCGCAGCGAGTCTCCAGCCCAATCCCACGGCATCTGCGATGCCGGTGTTCATACCGAAGCCTCCGAGTGGGAGCCATAGGTGGGCTGCGTCACCTGCCAGTATCACTCGACCGTTGCGGAACTTGTCGGCAACGAGCCGCCTGGGCGTCCAGCGGATCACCTGAAGCTTCTCGTGTGGGATCGGGCGGCCGATGGCAGCTTCGAGCACACGATCGGGGTCGAGTTCCTCAGGGTCCATACCCTCCGGAACTCTTGCGTGGCAGAGGAACAGGCTCGTCCCGTCCAGTTGCAGAAACGAGCCACGCAGCTCGGGTCCGTACCACCAGTACATCCACCCGGGCTTGTCGCCGAGTAGAGACACGAGCTCGTCGGAACGGAAGTAGATGGAAAGCCGCCGCTCGGCTGCCTCCGAGTCGCCCTCGAGGCGGGCACCAATGGCTCGGCGAACGATGCTGGCGCCACCGTCACATCCGGCTGCATAGCGCGCGTGCACGGTTCGTGACGCTCCAGTCAAGGACTCACGAATAGTGATCTCGACGCCTTCGCCGTCCTGCTCTACGGTGTCGGACTGCCATCCCCGCAGCACTGTGACGCTGGGCAGCTCGTCGAGTCGCTCGGCTAGTAGGGGCTCGAGAAAGATCTGCGAAATACGGTGCTGCGGTTCGGGCGTGGGCCACTCATCGAACTCGTCTGCGGTACCGTCGAGAACCGCGCCGCTCGACGAGAACTCGAAACGCGTGAGCTCGTATGAGTCGAGGCTCGTGACATAGACGACGTCAGTGGCATGGTCGAGCGGCAAACCGGCCCGACGGATACGGTCGGCGGTACCTTGTCTCCGGAAGTACTCCATAGACCGGGCATTCGTCGTATTGCAGCGGGGGTTGGTCGTGGTTTCGGTGGCCTTCTCGATCACGAGCGTCTCGACGCCGCGCATACCCAGCTCGGTGGCGAGCGTCATTCCGACCGGACCGGCGCCGACGACAACGACGTCCCAGACCTTGTCCGCGAACGCAGTGTCCGACGCCTGAGTAGATGAGGTTTGATTCTGAGGTTTGAACACACGACGACGTTATGATGGTTGTGGCCGATAGCACTATGCCGTAGTTTCATCAGCACCGATAGTTAAATTCATACGAGTCAGTGCTTGGGGAAACAAGCGAACGAAGTTGCGCCACATGATGTTCTCAAGATCATCCTGTGGCATGTCCGACGCCATCAACTCATGAAGGACCGATGGGGTGTTGTACAGGACGGGTCGCGCGTAAGAGTCGGTTCCGAACAGCAAGCGTTCGGACCCGAATGTCTCGACGAATGTGTCGAGGGGGCGCGTGAGTGGGAAGCAGATGGCGGTGTCGAATAGGACGTTCGGGCATCGTTCGGCGATGTCCATGAGATAGCGCGTCTGTGTGGAGCCTGAGAACCCGTCCAACGCCACGATGGTCGCTTCAGGGTGCGCCCTCGCCAGCTCGAGGAGCGACCAAGGTGCTTCCATGTTCGACTCCGCAAACAGATGGACGAAACACGGAAGACCGCGCTCCACCGCCAGGTCGACGAGTGTGTGCATTCGTCGGTCCGAAAGAAACACGCCCTGATAGCGAGTATGCCACGCTAAACCGTCGATGTTCAGGTCGTCGATAAGGCGGTCCGCCTCGTCCCGGCATGTGTCGAAGGTGTGGAGTGGTTCGAGAGTGCCCAAGGCAACGGGGAATCGGGTCGGTTTGCTGTCCCGGTATGCGGCAATGGCGTCGTTGACGCGCCTCGTGTTCGCGATGCCGTCGGTGCGGTCGTACTGAAAGCCCGGAAGGACACACGCCGCGGTGAAGCCGAAGGAGTCAAGCATCTGCTCATGTATCTCGACGGGACGGATACTAGTGTCGTCTCTTCCGGTTACGTCGTCTCCGATTCCAAGAGACAACTCCCCGACATGGTGGTGGGTGTCGATTGCGTACTTGGTCAATCTGGATTCGCGCATGATTCGTCATTCTCCCTTGCAGTCACCGGAGGACGGCGTCAACGCTAGGGGCACTGCCGGCGTTGCACCATTAGGTTCTGCTTCCTCAAGTGATACTCGGGGGAGTATCAGAGAACCTGTCATTGATTGCCCGTCGCACTTGATCGAGCATCCGATTCTGCAACGGCGTCAGGCGGCTGTCTGTGCGGCGCACGATAAACAATCTGTCCCGTAGCGGAGGTGCATCGATGACAATCTCGCGCAGCTGACCGGACATGATGTCGGCCTCCACCGATGGCCGCCAGAGCAACGCTACGCCGAGGTCAGCCATCACAGCTTGCTTGATGGACTCGGCACTTCCGAGTTCGATCTCTACCCGACGGTTTGTCACTCCGATCGAGGCGAGCGCATTGTCCTGGCTTCGCCGGATTGCCATTCCACCAGGAGGGCACACGAAGCTCAATCTCGCCAGCTGGCTCGGCGTGATCGAGGTGGGTATGTCGCTGTTCTGGGCCGAGGCGATCAACGTCCAGGCCGGCTGGGCGACCAGTTCGGTATCGAACGAACGCGAGTCGAGCACCGCGTCAGTTGCCACCACCGCGAAATCGTGTCGGCCAAGTCGTGTCTGTTCCAGCGCTGTCTCGACTGAGGAGATCTCGAGTCGGACCGAGGCGCCGGGATTCTCGCACTTGAACGCGATCACCTCGGAGGTCAGGATCGTGTTGCCCACAGTGATGCTTGCACCGACCGAGGCAAACCCGGAACGACCATCCGACAATTCGGCGAGGTCCTTCTCGAGTTCCATCCGTCCTTTGAGTACTTCGGTCGCCCATATCAGTGTGCGTGCGCCTGCCTCGGTCAGCGCGATCCCACGCCCCTCGGGATGAAAAAGTCTCGCTCCAACCCGTTCCTGCAGTGAGCGTAGATGGGCGCTCACCACTGGTTGTGAGATATACAGCTCCTCGGCGGCACGGCGCACACCGCCGAGTTCCGCGACTTTGCAGAAGACTTCGAGCTTCTGTAACGAGATTCTAAAGTCGGCAGCCATATCGGCCTCCGGTTCCGCTCGTCCAGCTTCATAGCCGAACGGCTATGAAACGAGATCCAACAACGTCATAGAGCAATCGAACCTACAGCCGTAGCGTCATGTGCACAACAGACCCCCTCGCTCTCCCGCTCACCAACTGCGGGAAGCACAGAAATGGAGCGTTTCGATGCCTGAACGGCCCTACAGCAGCGTCTGGTCCGACCTGAATCAGGTCGAGTTCAGCCAAGGCTTCATCGACGCCGGTGGCTACCGCACCCGGTACCTGCACGCAGGTGACTCCTCGAAGCCGCCGCTGGTGCTGCTTCACGGCATCACCGGACACGCAGAGGCATATGTCCGAAACCTTGCCTCCCACGCGGAGCACTTCGATGTCTGGGCCATCGATTTCATCGGACACGGCTACAGTGCCAAACCAAACCATCCCCTCGAGATCCAGCACTATGTCCATCAGGTTCAAGGTTTCCTTGGAGCAATCGGAGCGGACAAGGCGTCGTTCTCCGGCGAATCGCTCGGGGGCTGGGTCACTGCTCGGCTTGCCCAGCAGCACCCCGAGCGTGTCGATCGGATCGCCCTGAACACGATGGGAGGCACCATGGCCAACCCCAAGGTAATGGAACGTCTGCTGACTCTGTCGATGAACGCTGCCAGGGATCCCAGCTGGGAAAACGTGCGTGCCAGACTCGAATGGCTGATGGCCGATCCCGCGATGGTCACGGACGACCTCATTCGAACCCGTCAGATGATCTTTCAGCAGCCTGACTGGTTGATGGCGTGCCAGATGAACATGGCGCTGCAGGATCCGGAAACGCGTGCGCGCAATATGATCACCGATGACGATCTCCGGGGCATCGAGGCGCCGGCACTCGTCCTCTGGACGACGAAGGACCCGTCCGGCCCCGTTGACGAGGCGCGTCGGATCGCCTCACTCATTCCGAATTCAACTTTGGCAGTAATGGAGAACTGCGGACACTGGCCGCAGTATGAGGACACGGCGACCTTCGACCGTATCCACCTCGATTTCCTCCTCGGGAACGACTAGCCGAAAGGGCCATAATGCCTATTGCTTTGGCTGCGATGTCGCACAGCCCCCTGCTGGGGCGGGTTGATCCCGGGCCGGACACGACGTCCGCGGTCGAGTCAGCGTTCGACTCTGTTCGGAGGTTCGTCAAGGACTTCGACCCCGATCTCATCGTGTGCTTCAGCCCCGACCACTACAACGGCTTCTTCTACGATCTCATGCCCCCCTTCTGTGTCGGCTACAACGCGGTGAGCATTGGTGACTACGGAAGCCAGGCAGGTCCCCTGGACGTGCCCGCGGATACGTCTAGGGCGCTCGCCGAATACGTGCTTGATCAGGGCGTAGACCTAGCAGTCTCGCTTCGTATGGAAATCGATCACGGTGCGGTTCAACCCCTCGAGATCGTGTATGGGTCGATCTCGGCGAAACCGGTCATACCAGTATTTGTCAATTCGGTTGCGCCGCCCTTCGTTCCGCTGGCTCGGGTCCGAGCGCTCGGCGCGGCCATCGGTCGATACTTCGCCAACACCGAGCAGCGCGTGCTCTTTCTTGCGTCGGGAGGGCTGTCGCATGATCCACCGGTGCCTCGCCTAGCCACCGCCAGCGCGGAACAGCGGGAAGCATTACTCGGTGGTGGTCGCCATTTGTCCCCCGACGCCCGGGATGAGCGGGAGCGAAGAGTGATCCGCGCCGCCCACGACTTCGTGGCGGGCAAGGCGGATATCAAGGAACTCGCACCCGAATGGGATGAACGATTTCTCGACATTGTTGCCGGTGGAGACCTGTCTTCACTCGACAGCTGGAGTCCCCAATGGATGACCGACGTGGCGGGAAACTCCTCGCACGAGATCCGCACGTGGGTCGCCGCATATGCGGCACTAGCTGCCCTCGGTGAGTACCGTGTCGACTTTCGGTTCTACCGGCCCATCAAGGAGTTCCTTGCGGGGTTCGCCGTTACGACGGCCGTGCTCGAATAGTCTCCAAGAGAACGGAAAGACATGGCATTCATCCAGTACATTGGCCGCATTCAATTCGACGATGGCGCGCGGGGGTTGCTACCCAATGAGCTCGCCAGACTCAAGCTCCGGCGCCCACTGATCATCTCCGATCGTGGTCTTGAGGCATGCGGAGTACTCACGGCGGCACTCGAGCACCTGGACGGCACAATCAACATGCCACAGTTCCTAGAGGTGCCGAGTAACCCCACCGAAGCAGCCGCCCAGGCCGCCCTCGCTGTGTATCGGCACGGCGACTGCGACGGCATCATCGCAGTCGGAGGCGGGTCCCCGATAGATTGCGCGAAGGCCGTCGCATTACTGGCCACCCATGACGGGCCTCTCGAATCGTTTCTTGCCAGGTCGGCTGGCGAATCACGAATCACCGATGCTGTCGCACCGATCATTGCGATTCCGACGACAGCGGGTACCGGCAGCGAGATTGGACGCGGCGCCGGTATCACCCTCGACTCAGGTGAGAAGGAGGTATTTCTCAGCCCCAACCTGGTTCCACGAGTTGCCATATGCGATCCCGAACTCACCCACGGACTTCCCGCGTGGCTGACCGCCGCGACCGGGATTGATGCGTTCAGCCATGCGTTTGAGGCCTACTTGTCTCCCGCCGTGAACCCGCCGGCCGATGCCATCGCACTCGATGCGATCCGCCGCCTTTGGGAGTGGCTTCCTCGAGCTGTGTCCGACGGTACAAACCGCGAAGCGCGTTGGAACGTAATGATGGGTGCTCTCGAAGCGGCAATGACGACATGGAAAGGGCTGGGTCTGTCGCATGCGCTGTCGATGCCGTTCGACGACCTGGGTCTGCACCACGGCACCGTCGTCGGCGTTCTGTTGCCGCATACTGTCGGTTTCCTCCGGACCGTCGTGCCCGCCGAGCGGATGACAGCAGTCTCGGCGGCGTTGGGGTCCACTCCAGAGTCGCTGTCGGCGGACCTCATCGCGTTCACCGGACGGCTGAGCCTTCCCAACGGACTTCAAGCTCTGGGCGTCGATCGCTCAAAACTAATGGACTTCAGCGTGCTTGCGGCAGCTAGTGCCTTCAATGGATCTGCGCCAGGCGATGCAACGGCTGCCGACTACACGCAGATGGCGCTCGAGGCGATGGGGCCTTCGCGGGAAACCCTGTTCGATAGCCGATCGACTATTGGTTGACATCGAACTGAGTAATAGTTCTTGGAACAAACAGCTTTTAAGGTGGACAAATGACGATCTCTGCAACGACACGGGTGCAGACCGACGGAGGGGCCGAGCCCTCGTCTCCGAGTCGGCGGCTGCGGGCCAGGAATCCTCGGACCGGTAAGGAAGACTACGTCGTGACGCCTCCGTCGCCCTCAGAGGTCGAGTCACTCGCGGCCTCCTTACGCAACGCCCAGCGCAGGTGGCGGGATCTCGGGATCGAGGGTCGAATCGAGGTGATGCTGCGGTGGGCAGACGCCATCGACAGCGAGCATGACCGAATCGCTACGGCTGAGGGGATCGACACCGGTCGTCGGCGCGTTTCCGACGAGGTTCCGTACATGGTCAGTGCGGCCGTCCGTGATTGGTGCGCGAAAGCGCCCGGTATCGTGGAAAGCGCAGTACTGGAAGGACGTTCCAGTGTCATGCCCGATGTCACGTTTACCACGCAATTGGACCCCTATGCACTCGTAGGGATAATCAGTCCCTGGAATCACCCCTTTCTGTTGTCCTCGACAGACGCCATTCCTGCGCTGATCGCCGGCTGCGCCGTCCTGGTCAAGCCAAGCGAGATCACTCCACGCTTCATCGAACCTGTCATGGCTTCGATCGCGAGAGTGCCGGAGCTTGCAGCTGTTTTCGCCTACGTGCCCGGTGCAGCAGACGTCGGCCGGACACTGATCGACAACGTCGACGCACTGTGTTTCACCGGAAGCGTTTCCACCGGAAGGACCGTAGCTGCCGCTTGTGCGTCTCGATTCATCCCGGCCTTTCTCGAGCTTGGTGGGAAAGATGCTGCGATCGTCACCAGCTCCGCCGACCCCTCCTCTGCTGCCGCAGCAGTGCTCAAGGGCTCAGTCCACAACACCGGACAACTCTGCTTCTCAACTGAGCGAATCTACGTCGATCGGACTATTTATGACACTTTTGTAGCCGAGCTGGTCAGTCAGTCCGAGGCCCTGGAGTTGACCTATCCCGATCCCTCTCACGGCCATATCGGACCCTTTATTCTTGAACAGCAAGCGAAGATTGTCGACGACCAGCTGCAGGACGCCGTGGACCGTGGAGCAACTTTGCTCACTGGAGGTACGAGCGTGAAGCTCGGTGGCGGGTTGTACATGCGGCCAACCGTCGTAGTCGGCGTGGACCACACAATGAAGCTGATGACCGAGGAGACATTCGGTCCTGTCATGCCAGTGATGCCGTTCGAGGGTATCGACGAGGCAGTCAATCTCGCGAACGACACGGAGTTCGGACTGTCGGGCGCTGTCATCTCCGGAAGTGTGGAAGAGTCGGAGGCGATCGCACGCCGGCTAGACGCTGGGGCGATCAGCCTGCAAGACACGTCACTGACGATTGGAATCATGCGCGACGTCGAGAAGGTCGCGTTCAAGGGCTCCGGCTTGGGAGGGTCTCGAATGGGCCCGGCTGGGCTCCTTCGGTTCTTGCGTAAGAAGGCTCTGATTCTCCGGACCGGGCCGGTAGTCGGGATGGACGCGCTAGCCGAACACAGCCGCGGGCAGTGATATGCAGATGCACTTTCGTGCGGCATCGAGGTGGGTGGAGCGGGCGGGGGTTTCGCAATCAAACGCCCGCTCCGTCGATCTTGACGGAAGGATGGAGTGAAGTTTTGGCTACGACCGCTGTCAGCAATCGCCATCGGATCTGATTGGATTCGCGCTGCGGGAACCCCGCAACGCACGGTTTCGTGGGACGCGGCGCCTGCCTGTCGGCAAACGATCGTTTGGCGAACACCATTCAGCCGGGCGAGGCGTTTAGAAGACCGGCGGAACCAGGTGGGCGCGAAAGTTACTGGGCGCCGGTCAATTTCCTGGCGCGGCAGGCCCGTCGTGCGGCACCCTGGTCGACATGGGACACCGGCCGGTGTCCTGGCGACGCTGGTGGACCTGGTCGGCAGTCATCGCCGAAAGCTGACCGCCCCAGTGACTTTCGCGCCCACCGGCAGCAATTGGCTGGGGGCGAGTTCTGCTCTCCGTTTCGGCTTCGGCTGTGTCTCGGCTGGCCCGTGCGTACGTGCCCGGCCGGGCGGCCCCGGGGCCGTGGGGTCCCTGGGTGCCCTCCGCTCAGCCGGCGTTGAACGCCTCGCCCACGGTCAGTGTCCTCGTACCCTGGTGCACAGCGGTACAGAGTTCAGATCTACGCCAGAGGCAACGCCATTGACTTGACGGGGTGCACTCTGAAGCGCTCGAGGACAACTTGATTCAGCGGTGGCAAACCGCTGAATCGGATCCTGCCCTACAGATGAAGGGCCTTCCTCTCGGGCAGGTAGTCCTGTGAGCTTGTCCTGTCGATGTGGTCCTTCGTCCCGAGTGACGGGTACATCGACAGGCTCGCCGAACGCGCACGGAGGCGGCAAGGAATCAGGCGGGCAGGAGCGATCGATGAGAGGCGCTCAGGAGCTGATGCGGTCCGCGCCCGGGAAGTGCGGTGCGGGTGAGGGCGGTTGACAAGCCTGTCCTGGCGTCGGGCCTGCCGCCGTCACCAGGGGAGCACGCCGGTGCGGTCGGTCACCGTGCCGGTGGGCGTGTCGGGCCCAAGGGTGGCGATACGTACTGCCGCTTCGGCGCCCTCCTCGACGCTCTGTCCGATGTGGCCGGTGAACTCGGTCGCGGTCTGGCCGGGGTCCACCGCGTTGAAGTGGACGTCGGGAATCGTCCTGGCGTACTGGGTGGTCAGCATGGTGACCGCGCTCTTCGACGAGCCGTACGCGGCGAGCGGGTACTGCGACTCCACCCGTTCCGGATCCTGGGTCAGCGTGAACGAGCCGAGGCCGCTGGTCACGTTGACGACGGACGGAGCGGCCGCTTTCCGCAGGAGGGGCAGGAACGCGTGCGTGACCCGCACCAGTCCGAAGACGTTGGTTTCGTAGACGTGGCGGATCTGGTCGGCCGTCATGTCCTCGGGGGCCGTCACTTCACCGAGGATGCCGGCGTTGTTGACGAGGATGTCCAGGTGGCCGATCCGCGCGCGCAGCATCTTGACCGCCGCGTCGACCGACGCGTCGTCGGTCACGTCCAGCTGGACGAAGTCTGCGCCGAGCCGGTTGGCGGCCTTGCGTCCGTTCTCGGCGTCCCTGGCTCCAATCCAGACCGTCTGGCCCGCCTGGACGAGTCTGCGCGCGATCTCGTGGCCGAGGCCTCTGTTGCCGCCGGTTATCAATGTGGTGGTCACGTCGTGTCTCTCCTGTGCGTGTCGTCTGAGCGGGTGGTCCCGCAGAAGCGGTCACCGGGAGCACCCCTGGGGTAGGTTCGCGGTGGTGAGGCCCGCCGGCGTCGGTGCCGGCGGGCGTCCGGTGCTAGTGGGCGGGACGGAACGGGCGCAGGAGGCGGATGCCGTCCTCGATGGATCCGTCGATCAGTTCGAGCATCTGCGGGACGAGTTCCCGCATTCGGGGCGCGGCGAGGTGGGCGTCGAGGTGGGCGCGGGTCTCCCAGCGTTCGTAGATGACGAATTCGCAGGGCTTGCCCTCGACTTCGTATGCCTCGTAGTCGATGTTGCCCGGGTCGTTGCGCGAGGGGGTGACGGCGGCGGTGATGAACGCCTTGAGGTCGGCTTCCCGGCCGGCCTTCGCCTTCGCGTCCCAGACGACGGTCACGTAGCTGGTGGGTGTTGCGGTCATGGTGATTCCTTTTCTGTTCCGTGCTGACAGGCTGTGTCGGTACCGGGCCGGTGTCAGCTCTCGATGAAGTCGAGGAGGTCGGAGTTGACGGTGTCGGCGTTCACGGTGCACATGCCGTGCGACAGCCCCGCGTAGACCTTCAGACGCGCGTTCTTGACCAACGTGACCGCCGTCTCGGCGGAGTTGGCGATCGGGACGATCTGGTCGTCATCGCCGTGCATGATGAGCGTGGGCACGTCGATCGCCCGGAGGTCGTCGGTAAAGTCGGTCTCCGAGAACGCCTTGATCCCCTCGTAGTGTGCCTGCGCGCTGCCGGTCATTCCCTGGCGCCACCAGTTTTGGATGACGCCCTGGGAGATGTCCGCGCCCGGGCGGTTGAACCCGTAGAACGGCCCAGAGGCGAGGTCGAGGTAGAACTGGGAGCGGTTGGTGGCCACGGCCTCGCGGAAGTCGTCGAAGGCCTCGATCGGCAGCCCTCCTGGGTTCGATTCGGACTGGACCATGAGCGGCGGGACCGCTCCGATGAGGACGGCCTTGGCGACCCGCCCCGCACCGTGCCTGGCGACGTACCGGGCGACCTCTCCACCACCGGTGGAGTGGCCGACATGGACGACGTCGCGCAGGCCGAGTTGCGCCACCACGGCGGCGGCGTCCGCCGCATAGTGGTCCATGTCGTGCCCGTCGCCGACCTGGGCGGAGCGCCCGTGCCCGCGGCGGTCGTGGGCGATGACACGGTAGCCCCGCTGGACGAGGAACAGCAGCTGGGCGTCCCAGTCGTCCGAGCTCAGCGGCCAGCCGTGGTGGAACATGACCGGCCGGCCCGAGCCCCAGTCCTTGTAGAAGATTTCGGTTCCGTCGCTGACGGTGACGAATGGCATGGTGTGCTCCTCGTGGTCTCGCCCGAGTACCGGGCGGTTTCGATGTCTCCACGAGAATGGCTCGGCCACCGTACCGACAGCTTCCGTCAGCTGACTGACATCCGGCCGGCGGCTCGCTTACGTCAGTGCCGGGGCCGACACCAGCGGCCCGATCACGGCCGACAGTGCTGAGACCCGACCGGTAGCTTTCACAGCTGGGTGGCCGAAGGCTCGGGAGGCAGCGTCTCCAGAGCGTCGCGGAGCTCGGCCCGCGACGTGATCCCCAGCTTCGGGAACACACGGTAGAGATGCGACGACACGGTTCGCGGCGAAAGGAACAGACGCGACGCAATCTGCGGATTGGACAGCCCCGTCGCCGCCAGCCTGGCGACCTCCAGCTCCTGGGGGGTGAGGGCCTCACCGGCCTTGCCCCGGCCAGTCCGCGTCATGCCGGTGGCGCGGAGCTCCGCAGCGGCCCGGGCCTCCCACGAACGGGCCCCGAGTTCCTCGAAGCGGTCACGGGCGGCGGCCAGCTGCACCCGGGCGTCACGGTTGAGTCCTTGCCGGCGAAGCGCTTCGCCGTACGCCAGACGAGCATGGCCGACCTCGAAGGGCCACTGCTCGACGCCCGGCAGTCCGAGTGCCTCCTCGAAGCACTGGACCATGTCCTCGGCAGTTGATGTCATCGCTGTGACCACGGCCGAGCTCAACGCGAGCCGCGACGAGAGGTGGCCGACACCGGCGTCGCGCAGCGCGTCCGCGTGCTGTCGCGCCTCCGCGTGCCGCCCGGTGCGCACGGCGGCCTCGACGAGGTCCGGCGCGGACCACACGGCCTCGGGGCTGAACGGCGGCAGCACACCCGGGGCGCAGATCGCTGTGGCGTGCAGGAAGGCCGTTTCGAAGTCGGCGGCGCCGAGGGCCCCCCGGGCGGCCGCCTGGTGGGCGCAGTTCTCCAGCCGTTGCAGTCCCCTGGGCCTCGACCACCCCCAGACTGCTTCACAGTGGCGGCGGCACGCGTCGAGGTCGCCGCGCTGGGCCGCGGTCATTGCGGCGACGTAGTGTCCCACCTGGGCGAACAAGTGGTATCCGGTCTCCTCGGACAGTGCGATGAGCTCGTCCGCGGCGTCGGCCGACGGCTGCCACCGGCCGGCGTACAGGTTGTCCAGGGCGACGAACATCAGGGCCGGCATGCTCGACCCCACCGCGCCGCCGTCGCGTATGACCCGGGACACGGCCTCGCGACAGCCCGGAAGCCGGTCGAGGTACGAGGCGGTCAGGGCGGTGCGGATGACCACGTCGGCGTCACTCTGGTCCCTCAGCCGCGAGATTTCCTCGTCCAGGCGGCGCAGCGTGACGTCAGTGACGGAACCGAGGTCGTGGTGGACGCGCCCCAGCGATGCCGCGGCGGCGGGCGATGCCTGGGGGAACCGGTCGAGCACGTCGACGAGAGGCTGCCAGTGCTCGGGCCGGCCCGAGTACTGGCTGGCGAGGGTGAGAGTGAAGAGCGCGGTCTCTAGCTCCTCACGCGGCGGTTCGGGTATCGCTGAGGCCTGCCCGACCGCTTCCATCAAGAGCGCGTGCGCCGTATCGGCGTCGCCTTCCGTGACGAGCACGAGGAAGCCGGCCGCCGCGGCCGCCGAGAGCGACCGGGCCGCGGGATCGCCCTCGACCTCACGCATGATCTCGTGGCTGACCTCCAGATGACCCGCGACCCAGGCGGCGACGTAGGCAGCCTTCGATAGGCGGCGCCTGCGGACTTCTCGGTCGGGACTCAGTTCGGCCGCGCGCCGCAGCCTCGCGATCGCGCCGTCGGCGTCACCGCGTCGCAGGCTGCTCCGGGCCGCCGACTCCACGACGGCGGCGACCGTCTCGTCGGGCGCCGTCGTGGCTCTCGCGAGGTGATCACCGCGCCGCTCGGGCTGGTCGCCCAGCGCGTCGGCCAGTCGGCGGTGGGCGCTGCGCCGCTGCTCGCCGGTGGAACCGTCGACCACCGCGGACCTGACCAGCGGGTGCCTAAAGTGCACCGCGCGGCCGTTCTCCGCGACCATGACCAGGTGGTCACGCTCCGCGGGAGCGAGTTCCTCGAGGCTGCCGGGCCCGCCGGCCGCCTCGAGAACGCCGATGTCGCCGGAGCCCTCGAGAGCTGCGAGCAGCAGTACCTCGCGCGTTCTCTGCGGTAGTCGTCCGACGCGGGCGCCGTACAGAGCGCGCACGTCCCGCCCCGGGCCGCTCGCCCACCCCGTCCCTTGGCCGCGGTGATCGCCGGACGCGTCCGTGGACCCGGCAAACTCGAGTAGAGCCAGGGGGTTTCCCTGTGCCTCGTGCGCCACGGTCGAAAGGACCCGGCGGGGGAGGTGGGCGAAGCGCCGGGACAGCAGTCGCAGGGCGTCCGAGTCGTCCAGCGGCGCGATCTCGAGCTCTGGCAGACCGGTGGATCGGAAGGATTTGTCGGACTCGTCTCGCTGTGCTCCGAGCAGCCCGATGCGGCGACCGCCCAGTCTTCTGGCGACGAAACCCACCGCAGCGTGGCTCGCCTCGTCGACGGCATGAAGGTCATCGACCACTAGTAGCAACGGCCGCTCCTTCGCGGCGTCGTCGAACAGGGCGAGTGCCGCGTTCAGGACGGCGATCCGGCTCGCCGCGGGACCAACGCCGAGACCGAGGGCGACTTCGAGGGCCTCCCGCGTGGACCGCGGCAGATGACCAAGCTCGTCCGGCAGCGAACCGATGAGCTGATGGAGTCCCGCGAAGCTGATGTCAGTCTCGTACTCGACGCCGCTCCCGCGGACGACCCGCACTCCCTTCGCCACCGCCAGCTCGGCGGTCGCGTCCAGGAGCGCAGTCTTCCCCACACCCGGATCACCGGTGAGCAGCAGGGCGGCTCCGTTCGTCCCGGCCATATCCAGGAACGCCGCAAGCTCGGTGAGCTCGCCCTCCCGACCGACCAGTCCGGCTGGGCCGACGCTCATGTCTGCTGCTCTTGACTTCGCCCACATTCGCCGCGTCCTTCGTCGTACCTCGCGAAGCAGTCGAACCATCAGCCGCGCACTTGACCAGCAATTATCGCATCCACTGGCAAACGGATCGTCAAGCCATTCGCTTCGCCGACACTCGCAGTTCCCAGGCGAAGATCATGCAGAACACAGCCGGGCGCTGCAGCCTCACCGCAGCGACAGCACGAAGGTCACGCGGATCATCGCGCCGTCGTCCTCCGCCCGGCAAATACCCGGACGACATGGTCGCCTCCGCCGGCAGCCTTCCCGAAATTTAGCCCGTAGTGCTGATGGAAAGCGTCGCCATCGGACGGTGGCTCCAGCGGCAGACCCAGCCGGGCACATGGGCGCAGCTGTCGACCGAACAGTAGGAGTGCGCTTGAGGACCGGGAAGGGCTTGTCGGCAACGATCAGGTCTGCCTCGGTGATGGTGACGTGGCCTTGCTGTGGAGCCAGAGGCTCCGTGAGGACGTCGTCCAGGGCCAGCGGGTTCGCGGTGCCGAGCGGGTGCGTCCGCGTCGTCGGCGTGAACAACGTGCCGCCGTCGTTGAGTAGGAGCAGCGGGCGCACGGCACGGGCGCCGGCGTTGCCGGCCAGGTTCCCGCGGCGGCGAGGGTTCCCTCACAGAATTGGCACCGCGGCGCTTTCCTCGCCCTTCCCACGCTCCGGGCTCGCCCAGAGCGCCGTCAGCGTCACCCCGGCTGCCACCGCCAGCGCCGCTACCAGCCCCGCCGCGAGCACCGCCCAGTGACCCAGGAACGTACAGACAACCACCAGCAGCGCCGTGGCCGGCAGCACCGACTGCTGGGCGATCCCCATCTTGTAGAAGCGCGAGTGCAGCGCCCACACCGTGAGCAGGAACAGCGCTGTCGGCAGCGTCACCGCCGCCGACGCCGACAGCGTCGAAAGGTGCGCCTTGCCCACCGCCTGCTCCACCGCCACCTCCAAGCCGGCCCCAATCGCGGCACCTGAGACGAAGATCAGGTAGTGGCCGTAGCCCCAGAGGAAGGACTGCCGGTTGGACCGGAGGTGCCCGTGGATGGGGACCGCGAAGTACACCCACCAGGCGGCGAAGATAATCAGCAGTCCGCCGGCGGCGATGGGCACCAACTCCCCCAGGTCCTCGTGCTCGTCGATCCCCGACTTCACTGCGACCGTGGCCGCTGCGATGGTCTCGCCGAGCACGATGAGCGTGAGCAGCCCGTACCGTTCGGCGATGTGGTGGGGGTGCCAGGGCGTCGGATGTGCCCGCTCCGCATACAGCGGTACGACCATCTCCACCAGCGCCATCACCAGGAAGACCCATGGGCGGTCTGCCTCCGGCAGGGCCAGTAGCCCCAGCCAGCCGATCTGGCACAGCCCGATGGCGTACCGCAGCGCCATCGTCCGTTCGGGGCCCTGGCTCGACCGCGCCACGCGCAGCCACTGCACCGTCATCGCGAGCCGCATGATCACATAGCCCAGAATGACGACTGGGTACGCGTGTTCCTCGAACGCCTGGGAGACGCCCGCCGTCAGGACGAGCACGCCGGCTATCTGGATCAGCGTGACGATCCGGTACAGCACGTCGTCATTGTCGTAAGCCGAGGCGAACCACGTGAAGTTCATCCACGCCCACCAGATGGCGAAGAAGATCATCAAGTAGTTGAGGATCCCCTCGCTCGTGTGCCCCCCGACCATGGCGTGTACCAATTGGGCGCCTGCCTGGGCTATGGCCACGATGAAGCACAGGTCGAAGAAGAGTTCCAGTGAGGAGACGCCGCGGTGGGTCTCATCGCGGCCTCGCGCAGTGAGCCTGCGCAGTGGTCTGTGGTGTGCGGGCGCCGCGGGGCATACCGGCGGCGGAGCCGGGCTGCTTGTCATCTGGTGAGCCAAGTTCCGAAACGCCGCTGCAGTCGGGGATTGATCTGCCAGACCATCGCTGCTGCCGCCGCCGGGACGAGTACAGCGAGTCGCACCGGCAGGTACAGATCCTCCAGAACAGGGTTCGTAGCCAGGCCCAGCAGGACGATGGTGGGGTAGATAGCGCACACGGTGAGCAGCCACAGCTTCCAACGCCGGACGTCGGCTGGAACGGTGGGGCCGAGCCGGGGTTCGGCTTTCGCGAACGCGTTCCGGCTCTGCTCCCGGAGCGTGTGCCGGATGTCTGTCATTGCCGGTGGGCTTGGCAGCCCAGGATCGTCGGCACTGTAGGCATGGGAAACAATTCTCTCGTTCATGGACCACTCCAAATCGAAATGCTGCGTCTTGATTCCATCGGTTCCTGCGCAACCGAGGCGATGTTGGCGCTGCGTGATGGGCTGCCCGCGCAACAGCGGCAGCAGTTGCCAGGTGAGCAGCACAGGACTCAGATGGTTCACCGCCAGCCGCTGCTGGTGTCGTGCCGCCACTTCGGCCGCGTGTCGCTGGGTCTTGGCCGGAATGGACACATCTGCGATGTACTGCTCGGCCTTGAAATGTTGCGCGATCGGCATCGGTTGCTGCGGGTTGCGATCGTGCAGAAGCAACTGGTGCCCGGCTTCCGGAAGCTCCTCTGCCAGAGCGAGACCGAGACCGTTCGTCGCGCCGGTGATCGGAATCGACGGCATGGTGCGGCCTCCTGGTGCGGGGGCCGGGCCCGGAGCCCGGCGGGCGCCGGTCGGGTCATGATCTGATCAGTGAGTGGACTGGGTGTGGTCCTGCTCCACATACACCTTGAGGGCCTGGAACTCCTCAATCGCTCGCGGGCCGCACAGATAGCCGTAACCGCTGCCCTTGACGCCGCCCTCCTCAAAGTCCTCGCTGATGGCTCCCCAGGTGTTGATCCATACAGTGCCGGTGCGGATGCGTCGGGCGATCCGGCGGGCCTTCATCGAGTCCGAGCTGAACACCGAGGCGGCCAGGCCGTAGATGGTGGCGTTCGCCTTGGTCACGGCGTCGTCCTCGTCGTCGAAGATCTCGAACGTCTGGACCGGACCGAAGACCTCTTCCTGCACGATCCGGACATCGGTGCGGTCGACCTCGATCAGGCTCGGCCGGTAGAACGCACCGGCGGCCAGGGGGCCGTCGGTGACCGCGCCGCCGCGCAGCAGTACCGTGCCGTACGAGGTGGCTTCCTCGACGATCGCGTCCACCCGCTGGGCGGACGCCCTGTCGATCAGCGGGCCGAGCTGGGCATCCTTGTCGTCGCCCGAGCCGAGCCGCACCTGAGCGAGCGCGTTGGTGAGTCGGGTGCGCACCTGGTCGGCGATGTCCCGGTGAACCAGTACACGGGAGCCGGTGCAGCAGAACTGCCCGTTCATCAGCACCAGCGACTGCACCACGGTCGGGATCACGATGTCCAGATCGGCGTCGGGAAGGATTACCATCGGCGCCTTGCCGCCCAGTTCCAGACCGAGCCGCTTGAGCGTAGTGGAGGCCGCGGCCGCGATACGGCGCCCGACCGGCGTGCTGCCGGTGTAGTTGATCACGTCGACCTTGTCCGAGGAGACCAGGAACGGGGCCCCGGTGTTGCCGGACTCGGTGAACACGCTGACCACGCCGGCCGGGATCTCCGTGACCGAGGCCAGGACCTGCGCGAAAAGCTCATTGGTCAGCGCCGTCTGAGCCGGAAGCTTGACCACGACGGTGCAGCCGGCGGCCAGCGCCGGGCCCAGCGCCCGCACGGTCAGCATGACGGGAGAGTTCCAGGGAGAGATGATCCCGGCGACACCGAGCGGCTCGGGCACCGAGTGGGTGTACTGGCCAGGTGCTGTCTCGGCGGCGCGCCCGGCGTTCTGGGTGCGCGCAGAGGCCGCCGCGTATCGCAGCCACCCGACCGCACCGCTGACTTCCCACGTGGTCTCACCCAGTAGCTTGCCGTTCTCCCGGGACAACATGGCCGCAACCTCGGGCACCCGGGCCTCGAGGTTGTCGGCCAGTCGACTGAGTGCGGTCGCCCGAAGCGAGGGATTGCGCGACCATTCGGTGGTCTCGAACGCGGCGGCGGCGGCGTCCACCGCGGCCGAGGCCTCCGCCTCGCCACCGTCGTAGAACGAGCCGACGACTGTGCCGTCGGCCGGGTTGATCGATTCCAGAACCGAGTCGGAGCCGGTCCACTGTCCGTTGATCCAGTGCTGCGCGATGGTGTTCATGGTGTGCTCCTCGTGGTCTCGCCCGGGTACCGGGCGGTTTCGATGTCTCCACGAGAATGGCTCGGCCACCGTGCCGACAGCCTCCGTCAGCTGACTGACATCCGGCCGACAGCTCGCTTAGAAGCCGTTGTCTTTCCGAGAATGGCAGGCGTGTTTCCGCTGATCAGGTGTGGGCCGGTGTTTCGCGGCGGGGACGAGGTGTCGTGTCGTCTCTTCGGTGGAGGCGCTGGGATGCCATCAGGAACTGGAACAGGTCCAGGGCCTCGTCGATCACCTTCTCCTCCATGTTCCGCATCACTGCGGTGAGCATCGCCGTGCGCTGGGCCACCCCGAACAGCTCGGTGGTGCCGACCGACCAGCTCCATCCGATCATCGATGGAATCCCCGTCGGCACCAACTACTGCGTGCGAGCCTGGCACGTTCATCATCTACGAGCGCTACGAGCAGCGCGAGCCGCTCGACGCTCATCTGGGGGCACCGCGGATGCGAGAACTCGTCCCGCAGCTGCGCGAATTGATCGACGGTTCCATCGAGGACGGCATCCGCCTGCTCCGACTGTTCCCGCCCCACCCACTAGAGGCGTCCTCGTCGGAGAGGACTTCCTCCAGATGACGACGGCGATAGCGCCACCACTTCCATCACGAACGTTTCCATCACGAACGTTGCAGGTGTCCCGCCCACTTCTTGGTGGGGCCGTCCGCGGGCTGCACACCCGCCGCCTGCGAGCTGTATGGCGTTGTAGCCGAAGCGCGTCATAGTTTTGTCTCTTAGGGTCCCGGTGGGGAGTGGGCGGGCGTTTGGTCGACCCTGCGTCAGTTCCTTCGAACGATCGGGCGCAGTCAGTGTCGTTGAGTGGGTAGTTCTTCACGTACGTGGCATAGGCGTGGCAACGTGAAATCTCACTTCATCTGATGGTTCGCGACAGCGTGTGGTGCTTCACCACGGCACGATTCCGTTGTCGTCGAAGAATCCTCCGCGTGGTCCGTCATCGGGGAGGGTTGCGAGCCTGATCGCAACAGCGGCGCCCTCCTCGGGCGTCCGCGCAGATTGGTGTCCGGTGAAGTCGGTGGCGACGTAACCCGGGCAGCACGCGTTCACGATGATGCCGGTGTCGGCGAGTTCTCGCGCGTACTGTGCCGTGATGCTGTTGAGCATCGTCTTCGACGGCGCATAGGCGGCCATCTGCGGACCCGTCTGCAGTGCAAGTGACCCCATGTTGCTTGAAACATTCACGATCCGTGGTGCGGGTGATCGACGCAACAACGGGACGAATGCGTTTGTCACTCGTATGACACCGAACACGTTGGTATCCAGAACGGTTTGCAGAACGTCGTGATCGAGGGTGGTCGGATTCTGAGCGCCGGAACTGGTCCGGCCACCGATCCCGGCATTGTTGACGAGAACGTCGAGACGATCCAACTTCTCCGCGGCTGCGGAGACACTGTCGGCGTCCGTCACATCGAGCACCACCGCCACTGCATCGAGTCCACGCTCTCTCAGCTGTGCCGCAGCGGTGTTGCCTCGCTCCTCGTCGCGCGCACCGATCACGACCTTGAAGCCGAGTCTGCTGAGGCCCTCGGAGATGGCGAAACCGATTCCCTTGTTCGCGCCGGTGACCAGCGCAGTTTTCGTATCGTTCACGACAGCCATGTTCGATGCCCGGGGTGCAGCTGTCCATTACCCTTTCCGGCGATGGTGATACCCACCGGGTATTAAGGTGGTCGAGTGGAGGATCTCGAGACACGTCAGCTGCGCTACTTCCTTGCCGTCGCCGAGGCTCTCCACTTCGGACGAGCCGCGGACAAGCTGCACATCGCTCAACCTCCGTTGTCGAGGGCGATCCGACAGCTCGAACATCAACTCGGAGTTCAGTTGTTCGTGCGTGACCGTCGCGGTGTCTCGCTCACCGAAGCCGGATCTGTGCTCCATCGGGAGGCGCGTATCGCTTTGGATGCAGTCGCCGCTGCCGGGCGGCTGACCGTTCGGGCGTCGAAACCTCTTGTTCTGGCCACGAAAGCAGGGGCGTCTCATGGTCTGCTGCAACGACTACTCGAACAGCATCCCGACCCGATCGATGTTCTGCTGTGTGAAGTTGGCGAACAAGCGGGTTTGCTGCGTGATGGCAAGGCATGCAGAAGTCACGGGCCATAGTTTCGAGGGACTGGTTGAGTCGATCGTGAAGTCCTTGATATGAGCTGTTCGGTCTCCGTCACCAACTCCACCGGCACAGGAGGACATCGACGGCGAGGACAGCAGGCTTGGTCGCTGGCGGTGACGTCAGCGGCGACTACACCGGGACCTGGGACGAACCGTGGACATCAATGGCTCACAAACCTCCGTTATAGACGAGGAGTGTGCTTATGGCCGTAGAGACCGGTGGCGTTCCGCTGGTCATGTTCGAAGGTGGGAAGCGCCGTTGAGGTCCAGGATCGTTCCGGTGGCCCATTGGGCTTCGGGTGAGGCGAGATAGACGACGGCTGCGCCTACTTCGGCCGGTGTCCCCACGCGGCCGAGGGGACTCTGTTGCCGTAGTGCGGCGCCTTCTTGGCTGTTGAGCTTTGATTGCTGACGTTCGCTGGAGATGAATCCGGGTGCGACGCTGCTCACGGTGATTCCTCGCGGTGCGAGGGCGATCGCCAGGGATTGTCCGAGGGCATGCAGTGCGGCCTTGGTTGCACCGTAGGCGGGGTGCTCGGGTTCACCTCGAAACGCTCCGCGAGAGCCGACGTTGATGATGCAGCCCCCTGCGGTCATGTGCTGGACGGCTGCCCAGGTCACGCGAGCAGAACCGAGGAGGTTCACGTCTACCACCCGGGTCCAGATGGCGCACCAATCGTCGTAGCTGGTATCCGCAATCGGATGGCGGTTGATTGCGGACGGCGCTACGGTGGCGTTGTTGACAAGCACGTCCAACGAGCCGAGCGCGCTGACCGCTTGCTCTACGAGGTTTCGTGCTTGCCCCGGATCTCCGATGTCACCGCTGACGAGCGTGTGCCCTTCACCGGGCAGCTCTGACCTCGTGTGTTCGGCGCCCTTTCGGTCGGTCGCATAGTGCACTGCCACGGTGTCACCGAGTTCGGCGAATGCATGGGCGGTGGCGCGGCCGATGCCGCTCGACGCGCCGGTGACCAGAACCTTTCGCATGGACTGCATCTTCTCCTTCGCGGTGGGTATCCCACCGATGACCTGTCATCTCGCCGTCCACCAGAAGGCGTGATCTCCTCATGGAGAGGCCGGTTCGCCGATAGATAACAGTATCCAACTCGCTTGGGCTGGGCACCGTCCTTACAGGTGGCACCAGCACCCTCAACGCCGCCGCTCTATTTGCCAAGGGTCACACTCGAAATACCCTGATGTATAGGCAGGCCCTGCCTGGTTGAACGACGATCTACGGGAGTTCGAGGCTCGTTGTTGCGGCGAGGGCTCCGAGCAGTTGGAGCTTGTCGGCGCTCGGTGATCCGGGCGGTGCTTGGTACACGATCAGCTGGTGTCCGGGTGCGCTGCGGACATCGAATGCGTTGTACTCGAGTAGTAGGTCGCCGACATCGGGGTGGCGAAATGCCTTGGCCTCGTGTGTTTTGCCTCTCACGTCGTGCCGGTTCCAGAGGTCGCGGAACTCTGCGCTCGCAGCGTGTGCCTCGAGAATGAGTGCCCGGACGTCGTCTGCGGAGCCGATGTGGCCGAGAGCAAGCCGAAGATTCGCGACGCAGGCGGTTGTAGCGCGCTCCCAATCGGTGAAGAACCGGCGCCCGAAGGGGTCGAGGAACGTCATACGGGCGATGTTGTCGATGCGTTCGAAACCGTTGTACAGAGCGCCAGCGAGGTCGTTGTACGCGAGAACATCCAACTGGCGGTTGATGATCAGCGCGGGGGTGTGCGACCACGACGTGAGAAGCTGACGGAGCGAATCGTCGACGGTCTCGCGCATCGGCGTACGCGGTGCCGGCGCCAGACCGGCAAGGCGGAACAAATGCTCGCGCAGATCGGCGTCGAGGTCGAGCGCACCCGCCAGAGCGTTGAGCACCCCGGGGGAAGGATTTCGCTCGCGGCCCTGTTCGAGCCGGGTGTAGTAGTCGACGCTGACGCCGGCGAGCATGGCTACTTCTTCGCGGCGGAGCCCCGAGACGCGGCGGCCGGGCTGGGCCTTGATGCCCACGGTGGACGGCTGCACGTGGCCGCGTCGTGCTTTGAGGAACGTTCCCAGTTCGGTCGAGCTCATGAGACGACGCTAGCTTCTCGGTGTCGGGTCTGGCAGGCCGTGGCGCACCCTGGCAGAGGTCGGTTGACCGAGGCGACCAGGACAGCACCCAACAGTGTGATTGCAACCACGATGAAAGCCGCGACAGTCAGGTTGCCGCGGTGGGCAGATGCCGCGATCACCGGGCCGATACTTCCGCCGAGGAACATGAAGGCGCCGTACCAAGCGGTCGCGCCGGCGGTCTGTTCCGGTGCGGCTATCTCCACGATCCGCGCGATCAGAGCAGGCGTCGTGAGTGCGATCGCTGCGACGAAGACGACGACGCCGATGGCGACGATCGCGGTAGCGGCCTGCGTGGCGACAACTGCTGCGCTGATCGCGGCGAGAAGGAACCCTGCAACGGCACGGTGGCGAGCCGGAACGCCGTGCAGAAAAATCGCGGCCACCGTCACGAGAACAAGGGCGGGCAGGGTGGCGATCCGTAGACCTTGCAGGCCGCCGGGGAAGCCCGCGACGACGGCAGAATCACTGAGCTGCAATGTTGTGAACAGGGCCACGTAACCGCCGAGCACCGCCGCGGTCGCGAGATACAGGGCGATCATCCGTCCGTGTCGTATCACTCGGGGAAGTACGAGCAATGCCTGGGTCATTGGTACGGGCGCAACCGCACCTCCGGTCAGCGTGACCGCAAGTAGGCCGGCGCACACTGCTAGGCCCGTTCCGCTCGCGATGAAAACGCCTCTCCAGCCCCACAAGTGGGCCGCCGGACCGGCGATCAAGGGCATGACCACAGCCGATGCCAGAAACCCGGTTGTCAAGGCGGTCGTGGCGACGGTCCGAAGACGCGCGGGAAACTGCTGTGCCACGTACACCAACGCACAGGGCGCAAAAGCAGCGGTGACGAAACCCTGCCCCGCGCGGATTACCAGCTCCGCGCTGATCGATGTCGGCGCGGCCGCAGCCAGCGCCGTTGCACTGGCGCACACCAAGCCAACGAGCAGGACAGGTTTGGCGCCGAAGCGCCCGGCAAGCGGTCCGGCGGCCAAAAACCCACAGGCGTAAGCGATCCCGAAGACTGTGGTCGACGCTGCCACAGCTGAGGGCGGGACGCGCAAGCTGTCGGCCATCGAATCGATGAGACCGAGCACAACATAGGTCTGTCCGACGGCGAGGATGCCCGTCACCGTCAGCACCGCCACAGTGACCACACTGCGTATTCGCGAGAGTGCGGGTGAAGTCATGGGAGCGAGTCCTTTCAGAGATGCCGCAGATCGGCAGGATTCGACTCTCTCCTCCCTAGCGAGCATGAACCAGGCCGTAGCGCACCCAGGTACACACCGGCCTGTTCCAGTCACCCATCCAGCCCGATAGTGGATTTCGCCGGGAACACCGGCGTCCCTCGAATCGCCATTCTGGAGCTCACATGAACACCCCCTTCAGCCCTGAACTGCTCGAGCTGATCAACACCAACCGCGCCACCGGGCACCGCCCACTTCTGTTCGGCAACGCCCGCGTCATCACCGACGACTCACTGATCGGTGACTTCGACCGCGGTGATGTTCTTCTGGGCGGCTCCCGCGTGGTCGGCATCGGGCCCGGGCTACTCACCGCGGCCGACGACGACGGCGCCATCGTCATCGACTGCGACGGCTACGTCATCGTGCCGATGGACATCGACATCGCTCAGCTGCGCGGCCACCGCGAGGCTTCGTTCCGGTCGCCGACCGCGCTTGCACCCGGCAATCCGGCCAGTTTCGCGGTCTTGCCCATCGACTCCGACGAATCAGCATCCGCCGCGCTCTGCCGATTCCTCGGCGCCCCGGAGTCCGCGTCCACGGTGGTCATCGCCGGCGACGTGGTTCTCTGGGGCGGGCAGAGTGTCAACACCGGCGACGCCGCTGAAGCGCCCGCTGTCGCGAACGCACCCTCGGACCAGTATCTCGGCACCTGGATCGACGAGAACGACTTCGTGCATCAGCACCTGACCGCCGACGGCCGCTACGACGAAACCCGCGGCGGGCGACCGCACGCCTTCCAAGGTTCCTTCTGGATCACCGGGGACCGCATCGACTACCGCGACGACCTCGGCTTCTGGGCCTTCGGTGAATTCATCGATGGCACCCTGCACCACGCTGGATACACCTTCCACCGGTCCTGACCTCGACTTGAGACTGAGAAGAGACTCACATGCACACCTCCCTTGCTGACTTCAACGCCGCTCGCGCCAGCGGCCGCCCGATCCTGTTGAGCGGCGGTGCCGTCGTGACGATGGACCCAGATGTTCCGGATCTCGACTCCGGCGATGTCCTGCTCGTCGGCTCGCGCATCATTGCCGTTGGACTCGACCTCCGTTCCGACCCCGACCACGGCGCTGCTGCCGCATCAGCGCTCGTCGTCGACGCCCGTGGCGCGATCGTGTGCCCCGGCTTCGTCGATACCCACCGCCACGCCTGGGAAGCGCAACTGCGCCGCAGCATCCCTGACGTCAGCGACCTCGGCGAATACGTCATGTCGACGCTCTCCGGCATCGCACCGAGCTACACCCCCGACGACATGTACATCGGCACCCGCCTCGCCGCGTTGACCGCGCTCGACTCGGGCATCACGACCATGCTCGACTTCTCCCACAACTCGCGGAGCACCGCCCACTCGGATGCGGCGCTCAACGCACTCGTCGACTCCGGAATCCGAGGCGTACACGCCTCGATGGGTCCTCACTTCGGTGAGTGGGACCGTCAGTGGCCCGCCGACATGAGCCGATTGGTGAGCGACTTCCACGGCGCCGCGGGCGGCCTCGTGACCGTGCGACTCGCTGCGCTGTCCACCGACGAGATCGCCGGCCCGGCCATCGCATACGGGCCCGAGCTCGCGGCCGTGGCGCGTGACCTCGGCCTGTGGACCAGCATCGACGCCGTCTTCGGAGTGCCGTCGTCGGAGGCGATTCTGCGGTGGGCGCGGATGGGTATCCTCGACCCGACCCTCACCCTCATCCACTCGACCGGGCTCACTGCCGATGCCTGGTCGGCGATGGGAGATGCCGAGGTCACGGTGTCGCTCGCGCCGACATCCGACGCACAGATCGGTCTCGACACCGCGGTCCCCGCCGTCGACGAAGCCCTCACCGTCGGGATCCGCCCGGGCCTGAGCATCGACGTCGAAGTGGCACTCGCCAGCGACATGTTCACCCAGATGCGGGCCCTCCACGCCATCCAGCGGATGCGCGCCACCAACGCCACCTACGGCACCGACGAGTCGCGCAGCAAGATCACCACACGGGACGTCCTCGACTTCGCAACCCTTCAAGGCGCCCGCGCCAACGCACTCGGAGATGTCACCGGCTCGCTGACCCCGGGCAAAGACGCAGACCTCCTCATCGTCCGCGCCGACGACATCAACAACATGCCCCTCAACGACGCCATCGGCACCCTGGTACTCGGCTCGGATGCCCGCAACATCGACACCGTTCTGGTTGCCGGCAATCCTCGCAAATGGGCGGGATCGCTGGTCGGTGAAGACATCGACGCACTTCGCGCCGAGGTCGTCCGCTCGCGCGACGACATCACCCGGCGGGTGGCGGCACTGTGAGGGATACCGGAGACAGGGGAGACGCTGGAGACACGAAAAGGGCTACAGCAATGCAGCATTCGTTCGTCGGGCTATGGGTAACGGCCGACGGGCACATCCGCCAACGCCTCCTCCCCGAAGGCCGCTACGTCGAAGCTCGCGGCAACCGCGAGGCCGCCTACACCGGCGCGTATCGGATCGAAGGCGCCATGATCTACTACCGCGACGACACTGGCTTCTCCGCCGACGGCGAGTTTCGCGACGACGTCCTGTACCACGCGGGCATGGTGATGTACCGAGAGGCGGCCGCTCGAACGCTCCCATAGACGTAACTCTTCCTTAATCGGCTCCTACCGAGTGCAGATCCCACAGGATTAGGCCAGGATTCCGGCAGCGTCGTGAAAATACCTGACCGACACAACCTGCAGGATCCCACTGCGGCAGGTCGCCCTCTGTGTCCCCGCAAGGTCTACAGCGATTGTAGATCTTGCGGGGGCTGTTCGTTTCACGGCGCACGTCGACCAGCGCTGACGCGGTCGCCGGAGTGTGCGGTGATGCGGCTCCCGCTGCGATCGTCGACCACTGGGATTTCCGGAGACAGGATCGTCGGCGCTGGGCAGACTGGAGTCAACGGAAAGGACCCGGCAATTGAGAATCGACATCCCCGAAGGCAAGGACCCCGTCGGATACGTGTGGGGCGAGATGGTCCCCGGTATCGGCGTCGCGGCGTCCAGGCTGTCGCGCGCGGTCTACTCGCAGTCCACGCTCGCGCTGCGCGAGTTCGAGGCCGCTCGTCTGCGCATCGCCCAGATCAACGGGTGCATCGTCTGCATGGACTGGCGCACCGAACGCGACGGCGAGAGGGTCGAGGACGGCTTCTTCGAGGCCGTCGAGAGCTGGCGCACCACAGATATATTCGACGACCGGACCCGCTTGGCCGCCGAGTACGCGCAGCGGTACGCGCTCGACCACCACAACCTCGACGACGAGTTCTGGGCCCGCATGGCCGAGCACTACGACCAGCACGAGATCGTGGAGCTCACGATGTCCATCGGCTCCTGGATCGTCTCGGGCCGACTCAACCACGTCCTCGGCCTCGACACGGTGTGCGCCCTCCCGGAACTCTGACGAATCTGTCGAACCCCGAGCGAGCGGGTCTTCTCGCGTGCCCTTCAGCTTGCCGGGATACCTACCCAGCACCTCCGCGTCATCCGGCGGTCGGCTCACGGAGGGCTGTCCGGCACCGGCACCGAAACCCGGATCGTCGGTTAGGGCTCGAATCAAGGGACGGTACTGGAGCGCAGAGGTCGGAGCTCCGGATCCGACCTACGCTGCGCGGTGTGGGTGCGAGGGAAGTGCCGCAAGACGCGATCGCCGAGCCGCCGAGCCGCCGAGCCGCCGAGACTATTGTGGAGTAGATCGGCGTCCTGCTCGAGCGGACCGCGGACACCGTCCTCGGAGCGTCGGGCCCGGCCCGGATGCCTGGCATACCGGCATGCCGTCCGCGACACCAGCGCCGGCAGCCGGGAGGAGGCTTGAAGCGGCCTTGCAGATGCTGTTGCGAAGGAGTGGGACAGCTTCAGTGGGCTGCCCGACGGCTGCAGATCTCCCGGGCGGCGAGGTTGTCGAACTCGCCACGGGTCAGCGACAGCGTTTCCTACTCGTCGCCAGGCCTGTCGCCGACAGCTCCCGCAGACCGGCCTGGGCCATGCCGGACGAACGTATTCCCAGATTGCCCAATGATCGTTCACACTGGCGCGCACCCGACGATGGTGACGTCGAGCGGTAATCCCGTTGCCTCGTGGCACTTCCCACGACCGCTCGAGCCACCCACTGTTGTGGATCCCCGACGTCAACGAATGGGCGTTGGGGACGCAGCGGCGAGATCCGGCTGAAGATCTCGCGAACCCAGGTCTCGGACAACGGTTTCGCTCGGCCCTCGGGAGGCGCTGGTGATGCTGGCTCGCAACCGAACGTGGCTGCGATTCTATTCAGGAGTATCGGCCTGGGCAGTAGCGTGGCGGCGACTGTGCGGCCGCCGCTCTCCGCTAGGCAGGCTGTCTGCTCAGCGAAAGAAGCGAGACAGCGGCCGTCGGCGTCTGCGAAGGCTAGGAGGCATGGGCCAGCAACCGTGCGTTCCCGAATCACGCCACAGCGTGTGCGCGCCGATAGACTCGAAGATGCGTCCGGGAACGGGACTTGCTGTCGTCGGCTTCCGTGACTTCGATGTTGAGGCCGGTGGTTCCAGTGTCCTCCGCACGATTCGTCGATCTCGAATTTCCGTTGAGCGGAATCGTCTCGGTGACAGCAAACATGGACATCTATCGTTCTCGGGCCACGAGTTGTCACGGGATGGGATTCGCGCGTGGCCGCGGAGAAAGGAAGAAGAAGTGGGTCTCTTGGATGGCCGAAGTGGACTTGTCACCGGCGGCGCCAACGGAATCGGCCGAGCGATGGCCGAAAGTCTCGCCCGTGAGGGTGCCAACGTGCTGGTGTCCGATATCGATGACGACGCAGGTGTGGAGACCGTTCAACGTATCCGGAGTGCAGGCGGAACCGCGGAGTACCTCCACACTGATGTGACTGACCAAGACGCGGTGTTCGCAATGGTCCAAGCTGTTGTGGAGGCTTTCGGTTCACTGGACTTCGCGATGAACAACGCCGGAGGAGGAAGCGCGGGGCGTCCACTCCACAGGGACACCAAGGAGAATTTCGAACACACAATCCGACTCGACTACATGAGTGTCTTCTACTGCCTCAAGGCAGAAATCATCCAGATGCGAAAGCAGAACGCCGGCGGTGCGATCGTGAACACGGCGTCGACTGCTGGTCTGAGCGGACTCGCCGGACTCGCGGCCTACGGCGGCGCAAAGTGGGGCGTGATCGGCCTGACTCAATCTGCGGCCGTCGAGAACGGACGATTCGGCATTCGGGTGAACGCACTATGCCCCGGAAGCACTGAAACCGAAGCGATCAGAGGCATTGCCGAGATGGATCCCGCCGGTTATCAGGCTCGTACGAGCGCGATTCCCCTTGGACGTGCGGGACGGCCCGAGGAACAGGCAGACGCAGCAGTCTGGTTGGTCTCACCGCGCTCCTCCTACGTCACTGGTGTCGCTCTACCCGTGGATGGCGGGAGCATCATCCGCCGTTAACCGTCACCGATCAGCGATTGTGACGATCACCCAGAGCCTGCTCGGCTCGTCTAGATAGCCTGCTGCCCAAAACGCCACAGGGCTAGCGGATAAGACGGTGCTATCGCGGAGTCATGCCGGGGGATAACCTCCGGGCTGATGACGGTCGAGGTGTGATTCGGGCATATCGCAGTAGCGGGCAGAACCGGACGGGCGCGACCATGAGTCGATGCTCATCATGATGCGTTCTGTCCGAGCGGATTTGAGTGAAACCTTCCGGTGAGATACGTTGAATGCGCTGTGCCGCAGCGTCGGTGAGGACCCCGTGCTACCCCCTGGTGCGGGGTCTTCGCCGCCTTTGGCAGCAGCTAGCAAGAGCGACGGAGATGCTGCCGACGCTCCTCACAGCCCCACGTCCAGCGTAGCTCCCATCCCTGATGTGTTATCTCCCTCCTGTTCCTGCCCGTGAAACACCGAACGGGAGCCCCGCGCCACGGTGTCGCGAGCGAAGCGTGCCGTGGATTCCCATTTCAGGGTGTGTGTGCAGTGAGGTTCAGACGAGGCCACAGTACGCGTCCCGCAGCGCCGCGATCTCGTCGATTTCCGACGCCGGCGAGTCACGACCTTCCCAGGGTCGAGAACGGCTACGTGGTCGACCACGCTCGTCGCGGCCTCGACGGCCTGTTCGACGAGGAGGACGGCTAGGGCATGTCTGACAATCGGCGGGTCCAGGCGATCACGGCGTGCAGGACGATCGCTGACCGGTAGACGATGGCAAGTTTGTCGTAGCGAGTGGCCAGACCGCGCCACTGCTTGAGGTGACAGAACCGGCGTTCGACCACATTGCGGCCACGGTAGTCGGTGGAGTCGAACGCCGGTGGCCTGCCACCGCGTGAGCCGCGTCGACGACGGTGCCCGGCTTGGTCGGACGGTTCAAAGGATGACCGCACCGATTCCGCAGCGACGCAACAGCTCCCAATTGACGCGGGAGGAGTACGCCTTGTCGCCACGAACCCGATCCGGCAGCGTGCGTGGCCGCCCGCCTTCGAGCCGGGGAACTTTGAGGTGGTCGAGCAGGGGGAAGGCCGGGCAGTCCCCGGACTGGCCCGGTGAGATGAGCACGACTAGCGGTCGTTCGTGGCCGTCGACGAGGTGATGGATCTTCGTCGACAGATCACCGCGGGAGCGGCCGATCGCATGGTCAGGCGACTCGGCCGAAGGATTCACGTAATTCGACCCATCCCCCTGTGTGACGGGTGGTGTTCGAGGCGTGCTGATGAGCGCGCGCGATGGTCGAGTCCAGTGACACCGCCAAGTCGATCTTCCCCGAAGCGTCGGCGGCGGTCAGCAGGCGTTGCAGTACCCGGTCCCAGGTCCCGTCATCGGCGAGTCTGCGGTGCCAGGTCCAGATCCTCTGCCACGGCCCGAACACCTTCGGCACGTCCCGCCACGCAATCCCACACCGATACCAGTAGACAACGCCTTTCACCATCGTCCGCGCATCGGAGAACGGCCGGCCCCGGCGACCGGTCCGGATTGGCAGCGAGTCCGAGATCGACTCCCACTGCTCATCCGACAACACCTGAAGCCGCGTCACACGAACAGGCTCACACGCAGCGGTTCACATGCAGGCATGAGGGACCCCGCGGACCCCAGTCGGGAAAGTCGGTATGTCCGTTGTGTCAAATCCGTAGGCAGGGGGCTGGTAGTGGGGTCATCTGACTTGCTGGGTCTGACGATTTCGCTGATGTCGTCGACGCTCGTCATTGCCCTTGCCGCTGCACTTATGCCACGAATCGTCGGCGATAAACCGAATTCCGTTGTGGGCATACGCACCAAGGCGACGATGTCGAGCCCTGCAGCGTGGAAGCTGTCCCATCGCGTTGCTCGGCCACTTCTGCGCCGGACGGTGTGGACAGCCGTTGCTGGACTGTCCATCCAGGTCATCATCGGTATCGTGGCAGGTTTCGGATCTGTGGCGACGGCTGTCGCTGCACCCGCTGCGCTTCTGGCGGTGCTCATCGCCCTGATCTACGCGGCGATCAAGGGCAACGCCGCGGCTAAGTGGATTCGGTGTTGATCCGACCCCGCTCTTCATTATTCCGAGTCCTGACCAAAGTCGCCTGCTTTGCTACCAGCGGGCGCCGATATCGACCCCGGCGGATCGAGATGATGGTCGACAGGCGATTCCTAACTGAGCTGTGATCAGCCGCGTGCTGCGCCGCTACCGTTTATCCGCCATGCCCTAGTGACGGAATTCATTGGGGGCCAACGATCTTGGCCTCGGTCAGTCCGATCAGTTCTACCTGTCGCCCAACTGCGCACCGAAGCTCGTGCCCAAGCCCTTCCGAGCGCGACGATACTGGCCGGGTCCACTCGGGCCACGGCTTCACGCTCGCAGCCCGAGTGTCGCCCACCTGACGGCTCAGTACACCTAGGCGGCGAATGCCGCAGCCGTCGCTGCCGTGTCCTCGAACAGATGCATGCGCGTGATCTTTCCCGCCTTCACGGTCAAACGCAGCGCAACGTCGGTGTGGAACGGGCGCCCGGTCGGCGCTGCGACGTGGTCGAACGCACCGAAAATGACGGCGTCTTCGCCGTCGGTGACGACAGCCTCGACGGAGACGACGCTCTTACCCGGTTCGAGAGCGGCCCACAGGGCACGGAAGTAGTCGGGCACCTCGCTCTTACGCGAGCGAGCGCCGACCCAGTGCGCTACCGCCGGATCGCCCGGAACGAACCAGTCGATCTCCTCCGCGAACAGCTCGCCCATTCTCTCCGCGTCCTGTGTTCCGAGGCCCTCGAGGAAGGCGGTCGTCACGTCTGTAGTGGTGGGGGTCATCGGTTGTCCTGTCTGTCGTGGTGGTCGCCGGCCACCGCATTGTGTAGTGGTCGATACAGAATGCTAGCAGATCTGTAGTGGTCCCTATAAAATGAATGCATGGGACGGCCGCGCAGCTTCGATCGAGACACCGCACTGGACAAGGCGATGCGCCTGTTCTGGGAGCACGGCTACGAGCAGACCTCCATCGCCGACCTCACGCAGGAGCTCGGCATCTCCGCGCCGAGCCTGTACGCCGCGTTCGGCGACAAACAGGCCCTGTTCAAGGAGGCCGTCGCCCGCTATGAAGCCAACCCCGCGTCCGTGACGACAGCGGGGACCGCCGGCACGACTCCGCACGAGGTGCTGCGGATGATGCTCAACCGCGCATGCCAGGAGTACGCCAGCGAAGCCCATCCGCGCGGATGCCTCGTCAACAGCGCACCCGAGCTCACCGGCAATCGCAACCAGAACCGCGCGATCACCGCAGACCAACTGCGCAGAGTCGCAATCGACACGGAAACAAGCATCGACGCCGAAACACTCGCCGCCTTCATCCATGCCCTCCTCTTGGGCCTGTCGTCCTACGCTCGCGACGGCGCCGATGAGGAGCAGCTGCGCCGCGTGGCCGAGCTGGCCATGCGGGTGACAAGGGCGTGAGTGGTACACCTTCTACCTCGCCGCCGTGGTTCTGAATGCCGTCATCACGTGGACGAGGTGTTTGTCAGACACGCCCTAGCCCGGTCTCCTTGAGTATCTGTTCCCCCATCGCCTCGTTGACGATGACCGGGGCCAGGCCGCGGTCGGTCGGCGCTCGCTCACGGCGGCTGATTCCGGAATGACATGGATCGGCCTGTATCAGCGGCGTGGCCACGAAGTCACCACCTCCGAGCAGATCGCGACGAACGTCAACACCAACCCCGTGGTGATCCGCCGCCTGCTGGGCGAGCTGCGTCAGGCTGGCCTGGCCGATTCACGGCGGGGGCGGCTGGACGCTCGCGCGGGACCTGGCGGCGATCACCTGCTCGGCGTCTACCAGGCGATCGAACCGGGACCGGTCTTCGCCCTGCATCGCGCGACACCGACCCCGAATGCGTCGTGGGCCACGGTAGTGGGCCCGCAATGACCGCCGTGTTCGACGACGTGGAGGCCGCCCTGCGTAGGGAGCTGGCCAAGACCACGCTGGAGGACGTGCTGCGGGACGTCTTGAAAGCCGCCTGATCTCAAACCGTCGACTTCCCCTGATTGAGGACGGCGCATCCCCCGCCATTGATGTAACTACAATTGTCCCACTAGCGGCCACGACGCCGGGGCGTCATTGTGCAGATGCCTTGAAAGGAGACGGTAGTGGCGGGAGGACGTAGTGAACGCTCACGCGCCGCGCCGTGCGGCGCCCGACCGGTCGTACACGTCGGCGTGTTGAAAGTGAATACGGTTATGACTGTGTTCGGCGCTATGGTGTTGCAGGAGGGGGCAACTCGGAACGCACGCGGGGCGCGTCGCCCGAGGGGAGAGTCGGACACCTACGAGCGTCGTTCAACCTCGGCGCGGCTGCGGAGTTGGACGTGCTCTTCTTGAAGTCTCAGATTCGTCTGTTCGAGAGCGAGGATCAGCTTGATGCCGGAGACATTGACGCCGGCGTCGACCAGTTCGGTGATTCGGGTGAGCACTTCGAGATCTGCGTGGCTGTAGCGGCGCCTACCGCCAGACGTTCGGCTCGGGGTGATCAGCCCGCGCTGCTCGTACAGTCTCAACGTTTGTGGGCCGACCCCAGTGAGCTCGGATATCACCGAGATTCCGAACACGCCACGCGAGCGATCCGACGATGGTTGTCGCCGGTGCTCGCGCAAATCCATGGAGTGCAAACTACCAGCCCGCGACCGACCCGCCCCCGGCAGCTCAGAGGTGTGTGCACTGTCAGTCCGAGTTGGCACACCCGGGACACCGTCGCCAGCGAGTTTCGCCCGCGGGTCTACAAAGCCTGTCTCGCTCACTGCCTCCGCCGCGAGTGGCGTTGTCCGAACTTGTTGCCCAACCACGATCGGTGGCGATCCGACTTGCCACCCGCGAAAGTACCGTCGCGGAGTCGCCGCCGCCGCACGACTACGGTTCGGCCCCACCGCATCTCAGAGTGCACACCGTGGCGTGGACACCGAACTCATCCGGGGCTCGGCGAGAGTCCGCTGAGCCGACTTAGAGAGTTCAGGTTTTACCCCGATCCGGGGCGGCGTAGACGGCGCCGACGACCGGACGTGAATGCACTGGGCCGAGGCGGACGAATACGGAAGCCGGCGATCGTCGAGAGCGTACCGCCGACGCCGAGTCCGAGTACCAACACCACGAGCAGCTGAAAGAGATTGGCGGACATGCTGGGCCTCACCTTCGCTGCGGTCGTCCCCTTCAGCCCTCACCGACACGACACGTTCCCCGAGCGTAAGGACACCAACCGAAGAGATCCATCAACTTCGCACGTTGCCGCCCATTTGTGACGTGTCCACCACTGGGCGAGGACCGAGGACAGACTTTCTGGTCTTCCTTCCGGAAGGTGCGTGGTCGGGTGGCGGGCTTCAACGGGCACAGGAGTGATGGTGCCTCGGTAGGAACACGTTCTCGCGGGACGTTGGAGGCGCGCACCGAATCTGCTGAGCGCTTAGGCTGCAGCCATGGGAATCGTGCGACTGAGTCTCAACCTTCCCGCCGGCTTGTCCGACGCCGCAGCCGTTGACGTCGCGATCGCCCACCTCGACGAGCATCTGGTCGAGAACTGGACCGACCTGACACTGCAAGCACGACTCACACTCGAGGATCCGAGCACAGTGACCCACACCTTCACGTACGGGCACGACACAGGCGCCGGTTGCTGCGAGTAGCTATCCCTCTGCATCCGGGACAAATACATCCCCGCAGCGCTCGACTACTCCGGCACATCGCCTGAAGTCACGCCGCGGCACACCCCCAGGTCGGGGTCCTTCCAGACTGACGCGGAGTTTCATCGACCGAAGTCGTCACGACTTCAATGCAGGGAGCCCATCACCTTCGTCGGTGGTCGAAGTGGCATTTACCCTCGAGTTGTGCGGTTTCGAGATGGCGCACAGCGCGGGCGTCACAGTGGTGACGAACGCGCCACGGGACGGCGCTGCGCCGGGCGACGCGGTGCCGTCCCCCATGTAGGCGTGGCACCGCGGGTGTTTCCCTCGTAGGCTCGACTGATGCCCAGAAGACGCGAACACGCAGCACGATATGCGGATGCATTGGCTGCGCTGGCGGAGGCCACGCATCATCCGGCGAACGTCGTGAACCTCGACGGCCGCTACGCGATCCGCGTCGATCTCGCGCACAACCGTTTCGTTCTCGCAGCCAACAGCATGGAGGGACTGTCGGACGATCCGGACACCTCCGGAACGTGGCTGATTCGAATCTGCCAGGAAGACGCCGGAGCACCGCTGGTGCTGGCCAGCGCATGCGATCCCTTGTTGATCGACGCCTTCGACTCCGCACTCGAGACCCTGCAGCACTCCTCGGACTGGATTCCCAGTGACGCCGAGTTCGACGAGTTCGCACGCGAAGAAGAACAACGCCAACGCCCTACGACAGTGGAGGCCGGATCTGCAGCAGCAAACACCGACCGTGAAGGCGAGTAGCGACTCAGCAAGGCAGAAACAGCCTTCCTACCTACCTCGACCGTTCTCCCGCGGACGTACGAATGCACTGGCGGTGAACCGATAAGCACCAACCAGTCGCCTGTTCGCGACTCTCGAACCCGTCGCCCGACGCGTGCCAGGCATGTCTGCCGACCCGTATCTACACTCACGGAGTGCACCCGAACGCCAAGCGGCTCACTGTCCGCAACCCGGAGCTCCGATGGGTGGCGTTGAGCGCCTGGATCCGTGCCTGGGATCCCACTCTCGACGATGAGGCTGTAGCGCAGTGGGCGAGGGGACTGGCCCGGGAAGTTGCTGCGACCGAGTCGGATCTGCTCTGGGATCCTATGGCTGACACCGTTATAGCCAAGGTGCCGATGCCGGCAAGGGAAATCGACAAGCGTCTGTGCTGCGCACTCGCCCGCTACGCCGGCATTCGCGCGAGCTTCCCGCTGTTCGGGAGAATTCCACCGGGATAGTCCTTTTGGGCCCGCATGAACGGGCTGTTTCCCGCTCCTTTCAGTCGTCATCGCAACGGGCTCGGCGTCGCCCCGTCAAGGTCTGGCCCACGTCCAGCCCTACTGCAGAGAGCTAGAACTCGCTCCGGCACATTCCTGGGCTTACCGCCACCTGCCCTTGAAATGCCCGCTCAACTGTCACGATCGACGAGGAGACCGAGGCGGACGGCTCGGGAGATTGCTTCCTTGCGGGAGTGCGCGCCGAGCTTCCTGTACAGCGACATGGTGTGTGACTTGATGGTGTGAGGGCTGACGAATCTACGCTTGGCGATCTCCGCGATCGTTCCGCCGTTCGCCAGGGCGGTAAGCACGATCGTTTTCCTGTTTCGTGAGCCGAACTGCCGGCAGGATCGGGCGGAAGACGGCAAGGTCGTCCGCTACGCGGTCGGCCTTGACTGGAAGCGGGGCCCCGAGCGTGGCGAGGCGACGCACCATCGACGGCTCGAGCAGAGCAAAAGGTAGCTGGAGTCCGTGTTGGCGCGACAAAGCTACCGCGCGCCCCAAATGCTGGAGCGCCCTCTTCCGATCTCCATTCGTGTCGGCTGCGACGGCACCGATGACCGACAGTTCCACCGCTTCTCGCGCGGAACAGCGAACGTTGGTCCAGTACTGGTCGGCCAGACTCTCGGCATCATCGGGTTCGCCTGCGAACAGATGCATCCGTGCCCGGGCTGCCACCGTCTGCGGGTGATGTGATTGTCCGACAAGATTGCGCGCCGAGTCGATTTCGCCGATCGCAAGATAGAGATTCGCGCGAACGGCATCGAGCATCGGTCCGGCTGCCGACCCTTCTCCGTGGAGCTCCGGGTAATGCTCGAGATGATGCACGATCCGTCGCAGCCCCTCGGCCGGAATGCCTGCCAGTAAGGCATGCTGGCCGACGGCATACAGCACGTGAGCCCAGTACTCTTCGCGGTCGGTTGGCGAACTGAGGTCTGTCAACATCGCCAGGGCTGATTCCGGTTCCAGACGATCCACAGCGATGAGTGCGGCGGCCACCATTCCTGCTGTCCGAACGAGCCGTTCACTCTCCTTCGACGGCAGTGGAGGATGTCGCTGTTCTTCGTCCAACCACCGCTGTGCGTCGAAACACGCACCTCGCACCGCGTACATCAGGGCCAGCTTCCCGGCTGCGTCCCGCTCGACGAACATTCCGGCGCCGGCACGGTGAGCCCGCCGAAACATCGTCGTCGCCTCGTCGGCTCGATCGACCAACTGATAGGTGATTCCGATATGAAGGTAGAGAAACGCGTACGCGTGCCGGATGCGCTCGTCCAGCTCGTCGAAGGCCGGCACCGGGGCCGCCGCAAGATCTTCACACAACGCGGCCGCATCGAGGAGTGCACCCTCGATGCGCAAGGTGATCACTCGCATCATCACCTCTGCCGGCCCAGCAGTGTCCTCCGGTGGCGCTTCGGGGGTAGCCGCAACTACCGGGACGTCGCGTGGAGTGGCGAACCGGCGATGCATGCGGCGGATCGCGTCGACTGTCGGATGGCCCTGGGCGACATGCTCGGGAATGCGGTCGATGAGTGCTTCGTCGATGGACGCGAGAAACCCGCTTGTATACAGGGTGGTCCAATGTTCACTGACTACGTCGAGGACTGTATGCCAGTCTTCGCCTTCGATCGCGATTGCCAACGCGTTGTGTGGGCAGTCGTGGTCGAGCCAGTATTCGACGAATGCCGCTCGTGCACAACGGAGGTCGTTGTGGTGGGTGGTATCGATATTGCGCAGCAGAGACTCTCGAACGGGGTCGGGATATCGCCATTGTGCGTCCGTGGCCTCGAGTTGTTCGGTGACACCGAGTCTCTCCAACACCGTGGGCAGAGTCATGTCGTCAGGAACTCCCGGAAGGGTCGCGACTAGGTCGGGAACGAGGGGGACTGCGGCGGCCGCCAGTGCGACGGTCGGCCCGAGCCGCACCAGCATCGCGTCGTTGCTGACAACGCGTGCGATCGACTCGTCGATGGTGCGGGTGAGGAAGGTGTCGCCCAGGGATCCGATGTCCGCGCCCTGCTTTTCGATCTCCACCCCGAGGGCGTCGATGATCGCGGCCAACCCCCCTGTCCTACGCGTGATCCACTGCGCCCACCTGAGGTCGTGCTCGATTCCTCGTGAACGCAGATAGGTGGATGTCTCATCGGAGGTGAAGGCAAGATCCGCGGGACCGATCAGCGTCACTGGAATGGGTCTGCCCAGGCGATGCCATGCACCGCGTACGCGACCGGTCACGACGATCCGCAGGTCAGGGCAACGACAGGCCAGTTCGCCGACGCTGTTTTCGATCCCGTCGACAACGGGAAGATCGTCCAGCACGAGACGGACGGGTCCCTCGCGAGACACGATGCCGATGCATGCAGCCTCGAACGGTGACCCGCCGTCGTTCGTCTCGTCGGCACACTCACCGCCGACAGCTGCCGAAACAGTCCTCCAATACGCGTCTGCGGAGGTATGGACGCTACCGCTGGGGACGAAGATTACGGTCGTGCCTGCAACCGGATCGGTGGCCAGCCACGAACGCACCAGCGACGTCTTTCCTGCGAACCTAGTTCCGTACACGACGGTCAGACGAGTGGAGTCCGCCAACCGAGAAAACAGTCGCGGCCGGTGCGAGATGTCATCTAGTTCGCTGTGTGAGGTGAGCACTCCAGTCTCCGACATTGATGGTGGTTCGCGCTACACCACGGGGAGGGCGGCAGATGAAATGAGCCAACCCAAGATATCACCGAAGTTGATCTTGATAGGTTTACGAGGTCGACATGTCTCGTCAGCGCCGACTCGGCTCTCGATCGGCACTACACTTCGTACGGCAAGCCCACCCTTAGTTCATCTGTCGCTCTGTGGTTGACGCTGGCCGGTTGCGGCCGCATCCGACCGTTGCAGGAAGACTCGGGTCGGCGGAGGTGACGGTGTGCGTGAGGTCCTCGACTCTCGAGAGTGACTGCCGTTGAAGAGTTGATCAGTGTCGGTGCCCCTTCCTCTTCTCCCGAGCCATCGAGTGGGGATGCTGCGCAGAGTTCGGTTGAGGCGCCGGCCCGAGTTTCGGCGGCATCGAATCCGTTCTCGGCGCTGAGGGCAAAGGGGTTTCAGGCGCTTGCCGCTACGTGTGTCGGTGTGCGGTCAGGAGAAGGTGGCCGAGTCTTTCCCGCAGTTCAGGCGGTTCCGGGTCGTGCCGGACCTGTCGGAGGATCGTTTCGGCAAGCGTTCGAAGTTTGGTGTTGGTGACCTGGGACCGCCAGGTGAGTAGGTGGAAGGCGGTCTCGGCATCGATGCCGTAGACACGGCATGAACATGCCTTTGACTTGCTCGATCGCGGCCCTGGACGCGGCAGCGTCGGCGACGCGGCTGTCGATCACTTCTTCCACGTCGATGTCTCGTGTGCCGGTCAAGTCGATGTAGAACCCCTCGGATCTGAGGCCGGTGCCGTCCTTGTCGAGCATCTTGTGGCTGATGACCATGACCGGATGTTCGTGGCCGTGGATGTCGATGATGCGGTGCCGACTGCAGAATGCCCGTCCTGATGCGATCAGAGTTTGAATCGTAGTGGCGATGCGCTCGATGTCATCAGGGTGTTTATGGCCCAGGACGAGTTCAGTGGTGACTTCCATTGCGTCCGGATATCCGTGCATGTGGGCGACTTCGGCGGACCACTGCCAAAGCTGGCTCTTGCTGAAGAAGCGAAATGATCCGACCGCGGGGGAGAGCGGCGGGGCCGCGGGTTCTGCCGAGGCGACCGGGCTTTCCACCGCGTCACTCATCTGTCAGTGATAGCACCAATCCGCGATGACCTGCCAGGAACGTGGGCATGGAGCGCCAACTGGGGAATCTGAAAACCTACTTTCCCGGCACTCTGGTGTCGGCACCGCTGTCCTTTCCTCGGCCACGGCCACTGTGGATTGCTGGGGGTGTGCTGCGTCCTCTGAGGTTGCCTCGCCGCTGTCGTAACAGGCCGGGGGTCCGCGCATGCGCCCGGCTCGTCTGGGCCGTGTTTGGAGGATTTCGAGAACTGGTCATCGGCAGGAGTGATGGGGTACACCGGCACTTTCGCACAATGAACCGAGTCGGAGGCGCGATCGTGAGCGCATCGAGATCGCCGACGCAGCAGTATCCAGCCATCTACCTGCCGCAGCCTTGAGATCGTGAAAGCCTATCCAGCAGCAGACGTTTCCCTCTTCGCCGCCTTTGCGAATGACGCTCTGTGTCCGACGAAGAAATCGGCGAGTTCGGTGTCGCCGTCGCGTTCGGCATCCTGGATGTAGGTCTCCAGCCGCAGCGCGTCGCGACGCGGCGGCACTAGAAGCGGGCCGATGTTGTCAGATCTTGGCGAGTCGGTCGACCAGCAGTGCTACTCGGCGCTCGACGTCCCCTGGCGGCAACCGCCCCGCACGGGTCAGCGTCGCCAGCCCGTGGAGGGCCGCCCAGAAGACCTCGGTGAACAGTGCCGGATGCACGCCGTCCCCGGCGATATCTTGCAGGACTTCCAGGAGAGCGGCGAAGGCATCCTTCAGTGGTTCGGGGGTGTCCTCGTTGGCGAACAGGAGGCCACCGTCGAGTTGGAACATGGCGTCGTAGACCGCTGGGTGACGCTCGGCGAAGTCGAGGTAGGCGCGGGCGAGGGCGGTGGCGCGAGTGTGGGAGTCAACCGCATGAGACGTCGCGGCCCGGACCGCCGCAGCCATTCCTGCAGCGCCCTCGAGGGCGACGGCGCCGATGATCTCGCGTTTGCCGCGGAAGTGGCTGTAGAGGACGGGCTGGCTGTATTCGATCCGCTCGGCGAGTCGGCGAGTCGTGACTGCATCCCAGCCCTCCTGCTCAGCGAGATCACGGGCCGTAGCGACGATAAGGCGCTCGCGGGCGGCCCGTTGTCGCTGCTTGCGTTCCTGTGTAGACATTTCTCGATGCTAGCAGCGCTAGACAAGTAAGCAGCGATAGGTTTAGCGTTGAACGAAAATCTAGCAGCACTAGAATTGGAGGTCATATGCTCAACGCACTAGCGGTCGCCACCACTGTGATCGTCGGGTTGATGGTAGGGGTGGAGTTTGCCGTAGCCTTCGTCATCAACCCGATCCTCAAGGGGCTTCCCGACGAAAGCCTCGTGCGAGGCCGCGCTCATGGAGGCCGGATGCTCGGCGCCGTGATGCCGTTCTGGTACATCGGCTCGCTCGTACTGACTGCAGTCTGGGCCGTCGTCGCCTGGCCTCATCACGGCGCCGTACTCGTCGTTATCGCGGCCGCACTGCTGATCCTGAGCGTGATCATGTCGCTTCTATTGCTCGTCCCGATCAACAATCGTGGGAAGACGTGGACCCCGGAGAGCCTGCCCGACAACTGGAAGGAGCAGATGAACCACTGGGACCGCTTCCACTACATCCGCGTCGCCGTCATCGTCGCGGCATTCGCGCTGCTGGCAACGGCGCTCAGCTGAGCCGGACCAGCAGCTCCGCCGACAGCCGCAACGAGGGACCTGCTAGACCATGCCGAGCTTGCGGGGCGCACGCGCTGTCGTGCCGGCCGGCCGGGTCGACCTAACCTGGTGTCTTATCGTCGCGCAGACGGATGACTTGTCGAGTTGGCGCACGCGACCTGCGCCTGGCCGAGTACACCTCAGTTCACCTCGTCAGTTGATCACGCAGGTCGTCGAGTTCGCGCCGGCGCGCGTTGTCGCGAACGATCCGCTCTCAGCGGTCCAGGGTAGCTGCGCATGAACGGGCTGCGGGAGGCGTGCCGACGGCAGTCGCACGAATTCTTCGCTGTGTCCGTGGTTGCCGCTTTCAATGCTGCTAGGCGTCGGCTGCGCTCGACTCGTCGTGGGTCGGCCTTTTGACAACATCAGAGGCTGCTGGCTTGGCGGCGCGCCTGGTGAGTAGGTAGGCCCCGCGGCATCTAGCTGTCGTCGATCGCCAATGTAGCGGCGCCGATGCCCCTGTTCCCGAAACGTTGACTATCAACGCACGCGGTGTCGTGGGCCATTCGTTGTTGGAGGGTGTGGCGGCACCCCCTGCTCGTCGCCACACCCGATAGGACGCTAGCCAGATCAAGCCGACCGCGGGCAGGCTTTCGCCCGCTGGATGAGAAGGGTTCGCACCGGAGGACGTATGGGGTGGGCAGGGCGACTGAGGTTTCCCCGAACGGTGGACACCGAGATAGCGGTACTAACGATCGCCTGAGAGTATGCCCTCATGCCCCATAAACACCCGTCGTTGACGACCGAGTAGAAGGTCGAGGCCGCCCGCAGCGTGATCGATTCCGGCCGCACCATCGCCGAGGTCGCCCGCGACCTGGGCGTGAACGCGGGGCTGCTCGCCGCTGGGCCGCGGACGATCGACGCCGTATCAACACAGCAGGCGTGATCGGTGATGAGCCGTTGACCACAGCGGAACGCACCGAACTCCCCCCCGGCTACGTAAGTAGGTCGCCGAGCAGGAAAAGGACATCGCGTTCCCGAAGAAAGCATCCGCGTAATCCGCAGCCAATCAACGAAAGTAGAGCTCTACTCGTTGATAGCTGCAGTCACTGAACGCGCCCGTCATAGTCGCGTAGCCACTGTCCACTTTCCGGGGGCCTCAGGTGCGGGGGAGGGATGCGATGTCGACCGGCGGATAAACGACACATCGGGCACGGCCGCCACCCGAACGGTGGCATTCCAGTCGACTTGCCGCAGCCCTGACCTGTACCAACCGGCCCTCGGCGGTAACACATCGAGCGAAGTCGATTGGACAAATACTCGCGCATTGAAAGCTGGCGATGGGCTATCTGGCCCACACGTCGGACGATGCGATCGCCTACGTACGTTGTCATCCCCTGCAACGCCTAGGGAATCAGCGAGTCACCCCGAAACCTCTGCTGATCGACTTTTGTCGCAGAGAGCCGCCCCGTTGCGGCCGGACTCCTCCCCGCTTCGCAGGCGCAAAGCCCCGGTCAGGGCGTCCACGCGGTCGCGGGTGCAGCGAAATCACGGCGACGGGTTCGGTCTCACAAGGAGACGAAAAACCCTGGCGTGAAGATTGTTACGAAAGGTCGACCCCGTGGCGTAGCGCAGCTGCGAGTACCTCTGCACTGTGCCGAGGATGCGATCCGGGTTCCAAATCGCGAATCTGGGTGCGACAGCTGAAGCCGTCAGCGAGGACGAGGGTGTCGGGTTCGGACTTGCGGATGGCGGGCATCACTTTGTCCTCGGCGCATGCGACGGACACGTCGTAGTGACCGGCTTCGAACCCGAAATTCCCGGCCAGGCCACAGCATCCGGCATCGAGCACTCCGACATCGATGCCGGCGGCGGTGAGAGCGTCGCGGTCGTGGGTGTAGCCGAGGACGGCGTGCTGGTGGCAGTGCGGCTGGACGATCGCCGCGCGGTGTAGTGCCGGGGGATGCCAGTCGGGGGCGTACCGTGCCAGCACTTCACCTAGTGTGTAGGTCTGTTGTGCAAGTCGGCGCGCATCCTCGTCGCCGGGTAGCAGGTCGGGGAGATCCGAGCGGAAGACGGCGGCGCAGCTCGGTTCGAGTACGACGATCGGGGTACCCACCCGCAGGTGCGGGCCGAGTACGGCGAGTGTGCGGTGCAGGATACGCGCGGCCACGCCGAGTTGCCCGGTCGATATCCACGTCAGCCCGCAGCACACGGTCCGGTCGGGTACCTCGACGTCGAAGCCGGCGGAGCGAAGAACGGCAACCGCGGAGTGCGCGACGTGCGGGTCGAAGTTGTTGGCGAACGTGTCGGGCCACAGCACGACCCGACCGCGGTACACCCCTGTGGGATCGGGCCGGAACGACTCGGTGAAGCGCTCGCGCGCGAAGGACGGCAGGGGCCGCCGGGGGTCGACGCCCGCGGCTCGCGCGGCCACCTTCGACATTCCCGGCGTGTGCGTGAGGACGTTCACCGCGCGGGGCGCAAACGCGGCGGCCCGGGCCCACAGCGGCAACCAGCCCATCGAGTAGTGGGACATCGGCCGCAACCGGTGCTGGTAGTGGTGGTACAGGAACTCCGCTTTGTACGTCGCCATGTCGACACTCACCGGACAGTCCCGCTTGCAACCCTTGCAGGCCAGGCACAGGTCCAACGCATCGCGGACTTCGGTCGAGCGCCAGCCGTCGGTGATGACGTCGCCCTCGACCATTTCGAACAGTAGACGGGCCCGGCCTCGGGTCGAGTGTTCCTCCTCGCGGGTCACGCGGTAGCTGGGGCACATCACCCCGGATTCGTGGCCGCGACACTTGCCGACGCCGACACATCTGGCCGCGGCACGGCTGAACCGGTGGTCGTCTTCGCCGTACGTGAACTGGGTGCTGGGTTCCCACGGTCGGTACGCCGCGCCCTGGCGCAGGTGCGAGTCGAGTGCGTTCGGGTGCACGACCTTGCCTGGGTTCATCCGGTTGGCGGGATCGAACAGCGCCTTGAGTTCTTCGAAGGCGCCGACGAGATGTTCGCCGAACATGATCGGGAGAAGTTCGCCGCGGGACTGGCCGTCACCGTGTTCGCCGGAGAGCGAACCGCCGTAGCGCACGACGAGTCGGGCGCTGTCCTCCGCGAACCGCCGGTATTTCGCCACTCCATCGGCAGTGCGGAGATCGAACGGAATCCGGGTGTGCACGCAGCCCTGTCCGAAATGCCCGTATAGCGAGGCGGTTCCGTAGTCGTATCGGTCCAGTAGGTCGCGAAAGTCGCGGAGGTAGTTGCCGAGCTGGTCCGGTGGCACCGCGGCGTCTTCCCAACCCTCGTGTGTCTCGGGGTCGTTCGGGGGATATGCCGTCGCTCCCAGGCCGGCCTCGCGTGCCTCCCACACCTGCTTCTTCTGCATGGGGTCGTCGAGGATGGTGGTGTGGTCGGTGAGGTTCTGTTCGGCGTGCTCGACGAGGTCGTGTGCTTTGCGGTCGGCTTCTTCCTGGCTGTCGCCGTCGAACTGGACCATCAGCCATGAAGTTCCGGACGGTAGTTGGCGCAGTGCCTTCTCCGCGAGATGCTTGCTGTGCTCGAGTTCGACCAGGCGGTGGTCGAGTCCTTCGAGCGCGGCGGGCTGATGCTGTAGGACGGCAGGAACCGCGTCCGCGGCAGCGGCGATGTCGTCGAAGCCGAGCACGGCGAGCGCGTTCGCCGGCGGACGGCGGACGAGCTGTAGTTCGACGCGCAGAACCGTCACGAGCGTGCTTTCGCTGCCCACGAGCGCCTTCGCCACCTGGAAGCCGTTCTCGGGCAGGAGCGAATCGAGGTTGTATCCCGACACCCTTCGCGGGATGTCGGGAAAGCGGGCGCGTACCTCGTCGCCATAACGGTCCGCCAGCTCGCGCAGCCCCCGGTACAGCTCGGCGCGGCGGTCGGCAGAGGCGGTGATCCGGGCATACTCGTCGTCGGAGGTCGCCGCGACCCACATCCGGGTGCCGTCGTAGGTGAGCACCTCCAGCCGACGCACGCTGTCGGACATCTTTCCGTACGCCTGCGCGGTCGACCCGCACGAGTTGTTGCCGACCATGCCCCCGATCGTGCAACTGACATGGGTCGACGGTCGGGGCCCGACCATCCAGCCCGTCGGCTCGAGTTCGTCGTCCAGGCCGTCGAGAGCGATGCCCGGTTCCACGATCGCAACCCCGGCGTCTGGGTCCACCGAGACCACCCGTGTGCAGTACTTGCTCCAGTCCAGCACGACGGCTGCGTTGCAGCACTGGCCGGCCAGGCTCGTGCCGCCTCCGCGGGACAGGACGGGAACGTCCAAGTCGCGGCACACCTCGACCGCGGTGACCGCGGCATCCACGGTGCGCGGTATCACGACACCGATCGGAATCTGCCGGTAGTTCGACGCGTCGGTGGAATACGTTGCGCGTGACCCGTCGTCGAAGCGGACCTCGCCGTCCACGCGGTCGTGGAGTTGCTCGGCGAGGCGCCGGAACAGCACTGCTGTCATGACCGTTCAACTTCCTTTGTGGGGCAGGAACTCTTGAGCCTTCGTCTTGATCCCTGTCTTGATGAACCCCCACGCGTTCTCGTCGCCGCCGAGAACGGCGGCGGTCGCGTCCTTGAATTGCTCCCACGTCGCGTGCGGCGGGATGGGTGGCATGTCGGGGTCGGTGTGGACGTCGAGCACGGTGGGTCGATCCGCGGTCAGCGCCCGCTCCCATGCGCCGCTGATCGAGTCGGGGTCGTCGACGGTGATCCCCTGCAGACCCAGGCCCGCGGCGAACGCGGCGTAGTCGACGTCGGGCAGGGTCTGCGACTCGGTGAACTTCGGTGCGCCGGCCATGGCCCGCATCTCCCACGTCACCTGATTGAGATCGTTGTTGTGCAGAACCGCGACGATCAGGCGCGGATCCGACCACTCCTGCCAGTACCGCTTGATCGTCACCAGTTCGGCCATCCCGTTCATCTGCATCGCACCGTCGCCGGCGAACACGATCGCCGGCCGGCCCGGGTGGGCGAACTTCGCGCCGATGCCGTACGGGACACCGGGACCCATCGTCGCGAGCGTCCCGGACAGTGAGCCGCGTATGTGTCCCCGAAAACGGAGTTGGCGCGCATACCAATTGGCCGCCGATCCCGAATCGGCGGTGACGATCGCGTCATCGGGCAGGATCGGCGAGAGTTCGGAGAACAATTGCAGCGGGTTGACCGGGTCGGCCGCGACCTGCGCCTGCATCTCCATCGTCTCCCACCAGCGCGCAACGTCGGACTCGATCTTCTCGCGCCACGACCGATCCTGTTTCCGCTCGAGGCGCGGGATCAGGGCGCGCAACGCGGTGCGTGCGTCGGCGACGAGGTTCACCTCGTTGGGGTACCGCATGCCGACGAAACGCGCGTCGACGTCGATCTGAACTCCGCGGGCCTGGTCGTACTCGGGCATGAACTGGCTGTACGGAAAGCTCGAACCCACGGTCAGCAGGGTGTCGCACCCACTCATCATCTCGTAGCTCGGCCGGGTGCCGAGCAAACCGATGGACCCTGTGACCCAGGGCAGTTCGTCCGACAGCACGTCCTTGCCCAACAGAGCCTTCGCGGCGCCCGCGCCGAGTAGGTCGGCCACCTCGGCGAGTTCGGCGTGGGCCCCGCGCGCCCCGGTGCCGACCAGCATCGCGACCTTGGAGCCGGCGTTGAGGACGTCGGCGGCCCGTCGGATCGCGTCGTCGTCCGGAGCGATCCGCGGAAGTTCGAAGCCGAGGCTCGACGGCACCATCTTGAAGTCGTGGGTGGGCGGGGAGTACGGCAGTTCCTGCACGTCACCGGGGATGATCACGGCCGTCGGCGCGCGTTGTGAGAGCGCGGTGCGGATTGCCCGGTCGAGGACGTTCGGTAGCTGTTCGGGGACGTTCACGGTCTGTACGTAGTCGGCCGCGACGTCCTTGTACAGGCTGGCGAGGTCCACCTCCTGCTGATAGGAACCGCCCATCGCGCTCCGATTCGTCTGCCCGACGATCGCGACCACCGGGACATGGTCGAGCTTGGCGTCGTAGAGGCCGTTGAGGAGGTGGATCGCGCCCGGGCCGGACGTGGCCATGCACACTCCGAACCGGCCCGAGAACTTCGCGTATCCGACGGCTTCGAAGGCACACATCTCCTCGTGCCTGGCCTGGACGAACTTGGGATGGTTGTCGGCTCTTCCCCACGCGGCGAGGATCCCGTTGATGCCGTCGCCGGCGTACGCGAAGACATGCTCGATATCCCACGCCCGCAGTCGTTCCAACAGGTAGTCGGCAACGTTCTGGCTGGCCATCGCGACCTCCTTCGATGTGAATCGTCCTGCCAGGCGGTCGTTTCGGACCGGTCGGTGTCGGGTACCCCCGCGTGTGCGCGGGCAAACGACGGACGCGGTGGTGCGAAAGGAGTGCTCCGATGGGTGACGGGACTATCGGCGGCGAATTCGCGCCGCACGTGCTGCGGGAGTACTCCTTCATCGCAGACGGCGAGCGCGGCGCGCTGATCGGCCCCCGCGGTGATCTGGTCTGGATGTGCGCGCCGTCGTGGGATTCCGATGCCGTGTTCTGCTCCCTTCTCGGAGGGGTGAGCGAGTATGTCGTGGCGCCCACGACCACGCGTTACACATGGGGCGGCTACTACGAGGACGGCACGCTCATTTGGCACAGCCGGTGGGTCACCACCAGTGGCGCCACGGAATGTCGAGCGGCCCTGGCCCTCCCGGGGGAGGCAAAGCGGGCAGTCGTGCTGCGCAGGGTCGTCGCGGTGGACAGTGACGCGGAAGTGAGGGTAGCGCTGACCCCGCGGGCGGGGTTCGACGTGCACCAGGCCCACGAGTGCGGTGTTCGTGACGGTGTGTGGACGCTCCGTACCGGAGATCTGCACCTGCGCTTGTCGGGCATACCGGACGGCCACTTTCGTGATGGTCGGCTCGAGGCGGTCGTGGCGGTGCCGCGTGGAGGGTACCGCGATCTCGTTCTCGAGATCGCCTGCGGCGAGCCGCAGGATTCGCCGGTCGACGCTGTATCGGCCTGGGCAAGGACCGAACGGACGTGGCGAGCCGACGTTCCGGCAGTGGAGGGCACCCTCGCGGACCGGGACGCGCGGCACGCGTACGCGGTGTTGCGGGGATTGACCTCGTCCGGGGGCGGGATGGTCGCGGCCGCGACGACGGCGCTTCCCGAGCGGGCCGAGCAGGGCCGGAACTACGACTATCGGTACTGCTGGATCCGTGACCAGTGTTACGCGGGGGTGGCGGTGAGCGCGGCTGGGTCGTATCGGTTGCTCGATGATGCGGTGCACTTCGTCTCGGCCCGACTGTTGGACGCTGGACCGGGTTTGGTGCCGGCCTACCGCATCGACGGGCGCGCGGTGCCCACCGAACGGCATCTCGACCTGCCCGGCTATCCCGGTGGTACCGGGATCGTGGGCAACTGGGTCAACCAGCAGTTTCAGCTCGATGTGTTCGGAGAGGCGTTGCTGTTGTTCGCGGCTGCCGATCAGTGGGACCGACTGGACCGGGACGTGTGGCGGGCAGTGGAGATCGCGGCTGGGGCGATCGAGCAGCGGTGGACGGAGCCCGATGCCGGGATCTGGGAGATCGACAACGAAGACTGGACGCACTCGCGACTGGTGTGCGTGGCCGGTCTGCGGGCTGCCGCACGGATCGCGCCGGCTCGGCAGTCGGCGCAGTGGACCATGCTGGCCGACCGCGTCCTCGCCGACACGTCGGCACGGTGCCTCGATCGGCGCACCGGCGTGTGGCGGCGCAGCCCCGACGACGACCGTGTCGATGTGGCCCTGCTGCTGCCGGCGATCAGGGGCGCTGTCGCGGCATCGGATCCGCGCACCGTGAACACGCTCGGGGCGGTGCGCCGCGACCTTACCCAGGACGGATATGTCTATCGCTATAGGCATCGGGGCCGCGAACTTGCAGATGCCGAGGGGGCGTTCCTACTGTGCGGCTACGTCATGGCGTTGGCCGATGACCAGCAGGGTGATGCGTGGCGGGCGGTGCGGTGGTTCGAACGCAACCGCGCGGCTTGCGGGCCGCCCGGTCTGTTCACCGAGGAGTTCGACGTCATCGAACGGCAGATGCGCGGTGACCTGCCGCAGGCATTCGTCCACGCGATGCTGTTCGAGACCGCCCACCGGCTCACAGATCCGCGAAGCTGACGAGGTTTGCAGACACGTCGGTGGGGTAGTCGATACGCGCGACAGGAGGATGGAGTCGGCATGGGAAAGCTGACCGGGAAACGGTTCGCGCTTCTGCTCACGGGTCCGGCGAGCGCTGCGAAGCTGCGTGTACGGGAGGCAGTGGAAGACGAGTTGACCGGAGCGGGCGCCGCCGTCGACCGTGTGCAGGGCAGCGGGCTCGACGCGTCCAGCTACGACGGCCTGCTGGCATTGGGTGGCCGACCCGACACAACCGACCCGATCATCGCGTTCGTGCGCGCATTCTTCGCGCAAGGGAAACCCGTCGCAGTCCTCGGCGAGGCAGTCCATCTGCTGCTCGACGCCGGCGTCCTGCGGAACCGCACCGTGAGCTGCACCGAATCGCTGCGCCCGCAGATCCTCGATGCCGGAGCCAACTGCGTCGCCTACCCGGTAGTCGCCGACCACGGGCTCGTCACCGGCGCCAGCGCGGACGACGCGCAGGCCTTCGCGACCCGCACGATCACCGAATTTGCGCTGGCGCCCGAGAACCCCCACGACCCGCGTTCGACGGCGCCGCCGTGAGCCGCCCCGCACCGATCTGGCGGGTAGTGCTGCCATGGGTCGCCGCGCTCGCATGTCTGGTGTCCTGCGCCGCACCGGGAGAGGAACTCGAAGCCGTCGACGCGGTCACCGTCGACCGGATGGCCACCGCGCTGCATGCGCCGCTGTGGTCGTTTCAGTACGGGAAGCTTCTTGGTGTGACCGACGACGGCCGAATCGCAGCGGTGGAAGGCCTCGCGTCCGGCGGCGGTGAGGCGGACACCGCATTGTCAGCGCCGCTGGCTGATATGGGCCGCAACATCGAGATCTCTCCGCTCGACGAATCGACGCTGCTGGTACCGCAGCCCCGTGCCGGGAGCGTCGCCCGACTCGACATCGCCGACCTGTCGGTAACCGACGCCCTCGACGCGGGCCCCGAACCGGACGTGCTGGCGCTCGACTCGGGCTCGCGCACTTTGCTGTCGCTGAGCGCGGACGCGTCAACGGTTACGCCAGTGGATCTGCACCGGGACCGACTGTTGCCTGCGACGCGGGTCGACGCCCGGCCCGGCGCGCTGGTGCAGGGCGCGGCCCGCGGCCGTCAACTCGACTTCCACGTCGTGGACGACTCCGCTGTCACCCACTACCAGGGCGTGGATCCGCCCGTCGGATCCGTCGGGCGGCTCACGCCGGGTGCGGCGGCCGTGGCGGGCGACAGGGCGAAGGTGAGTCGGGTCTACATAGGACCGGCTGGCACAGGAAAGGTGCTGGCGGTCGACTCCGATTCGGACGGAAAGGGTCTGAAGGTGGTGGGCACCGCTGATCTGGGGGAGGACGTGCAGTTCCTCGCCACCGATGACACGCGCATCTATGCGGTGACCGATCGGCGCGTGGTCGTGCTCGAAACTCACAGCTTCGACGGTTACGCCGGAAGTACGATCCCTGTGATTCGGGACTTCGACTATCGCGCAGCGCTTTCCGGCGAGGCGAAGGATGCGCCGGTGGCGGGTGTGACCGTGGCCGCCCACCGGGTCTTTCTCACGTTCTCGGGTGCGCCGTGGGTGGTCGGAGTCGCAAAGCCGCGAGTGTGAGGGGTGAGGCGATGGCCGGGTCCGCCGACGGTGTCGAAGCCGATCTCGACGTGCTGTTCGCCATGGTGGCAGCATTACGCGCACTTGCCGACGACCCACGCCGCAACGCAGATCCCGGCCGCGTCTACACCCTCGCGGTCGAATGGGGAACAATGATGGCGGGCCGGTTTCCACGATTGCACTATTACTTCGAGCGGGGTGCACTCACCGACGACCAGCGCCGACGCTACGGCGACCTGTTGGCACAACTCGACGCCGTCACCGATCTCGTCGACCGCTTCGGGCTGTCCCGACCCGTGATCCGCTGACACGAAAATCGCTGGCCGTCAGCCGGATTCCGGTGCGGGGACGCGGACAATTCGGTGTGCGGCACGTGAGTGCGACCATGAAACTCTCCGCATCCTCGGACAAAAAGAGAAATCCCAGTGGTAGTGCGGGTCCGACGGTGAAGTCCGCGTCGCTGCAGCCGGGACAGCGTAGCTTCTGCCGGTCGATCACCGCGAGCACTTCGGTGCGCTCGGGTGCGGTGAGAGGCACGCAGTCCGTCGGGGTTGGCCGCGGGCCTTCGTCCATGCTCAGACCTCCACATCCTTGTCGTAATGCACGTAATCCTCGCGCCACCCGCCCATCCCATGGCCGATACCGGCGTAGTCCTCGACGAACTCGATGCCATCGATCCACTTGGCCATCTTGAAACCCACCTGTGTTTCCACTCGCAGGCGTAGTGGGGCACCGTGCTGGATGGGCAGCGGTGCCCCGTTCATCTCGTAGGCCAACAACACCTGCGGATACGACGCGAGAGCGAGGTCGATCACCTCGTAGAAACGGCCCCTACCTTTGGCGCTCGGCTCGTCGCGTCCGGTGTCCTGCATGGTCAGAAAGCACACGTACCTGGCGTCCGGCAGTGGCTTCACTCGCGCCACCAGCTCAGCCAGCGGCAGACCACCCCATTCGGCGATGCTCGACCAGCCCTGAACACAGTTGTGCAGGACACGCTGTCGTTGCCTGTCGCCGAGTTGGCGCAGCCCATCGAGGTCGAGTGTCATCGGATGCTCGACGAGGCCGCCGACTTGCAGACGCCAGTCCTGGAAGCCATGCACGGCCATCACCTTGTACTCGGTGGAATCTGGCGGCTTGCCGTTGACGCGGTGCTGCTCGGACACGGTTCGGACGGGGTAGTCCTGCCGGGATCGCAGCGGGCGCAGCAGTAGGCGCCGGAACGGCCCCACGATCGCGCCGAGACGGCGCTGGACCGATCGGGGTCTGCGCAGACTCCACACCGTGGCGGCCGCATGCGCCGCGACGACCGCCGCAATGATGACGAACGACAGTGCGACAGCCCAGTAGATGTTGCGAACCTCGCCGAAGATCATCAGCGCATTCAGTTGGCCCCAGCTCCAGAAGAACACCATGGCGAGGTGGATGACGATGAAACCGGCGAACGCGAGCAGACCCAGGAAATGCAGGGTGCGGACGCTTTGCCTGCCCCCGAACGCCCGTACCGCCCACGGGAATCGGGCTTCGATCGCCGGTGACTGCAGGGCTCCGGTGAGGATCTGGAACGGCGCCAACAGGAAGATCACGGCGGCGTACGTGAGTTTTTGGATGGCGTCGAGCGGTTCGCCTGGCAGCAGCGGGGGAAGGTTGAACGACAGATAGGTGACCGCGTCGTCCCATGCCTGCGGGAACACCGACCACGAAGTGGGGATGTAGCGGCGCCACTGGCCGGTCGCGAACAGCAGCACGTAGTAGACGGCGCCGACCATGATCCAGGCGAGCACGCTCACGAAGTGCCAGTGCCGGCCCATGCCGAGGTTCCGTCGTCCTGGCAGTGCCACGAGCGGCGAGTAGCTCTCCTCCTCGTCGAGCGTGTCGTACAGCTTGTCGGTCGGCATGGTCTTGCGTGTGAACCGTGCCCATTCGGTGCCGGGTGCGCTGTCGGGCCGCCGATACAGCTTGGGGTGGGTCGCGAGAATTTCGAGGCCGCTGCGCAACGCGAGCGTCAGGAACAGGAAATTGAGCCAGTGCTCGATGCGCAGCCACGCGGGGAAGTCGAGTTCAGTCATGCCAATGCTGCTCCTCGGGGCGCGCGACGGTGATGCCGAGCAGAACCGCCCCCGAGATCGCCAGATAGGCGACTGCGCAGAGACCCCCCAATGTGCCCGGTGCGTAGTCCCACCAACCGCGCACGCCGGGCAGCGCGGGAAGACCGGTCAGCCGGCTCGTGACGTACCCGACCAGGAACACGACACTGGTCCCCGCCCCTACCGCCCGTCCCACGCGCGCGATCGGACCCGGCGCCAGGGCGAGCGCCACGCCCGCTGCGATGCACACCGCCACGAGCACCCACACGTAGATCACCAGGTAGAGCGGAACCACAGGCTCGGAAACGAGAATGTAGACGTGAGTTGCGGCGAGCCCCAGCAGCGCCGCGCCGAGCACGGTCGCCGTCGTCCGCGGCAGATCCACGGCCACGTACCGGTAGCTGGTCACCAGGCGATACATCCTGCTGTGCAGAATTATTCGCTGCGCGATCGCCGTCATTCGGTCGACGCCCTTTCGCTTTCGCTCGTGTGTCGGGCGGGTACCCGATTACTTGTCGACCACACGTTCCTGGACACCTTTCGTCCGCGCCGAGACGAGCCGCACCGCCACCTGAGTCGCTGGATCCGCGCGTCACAGAACCCGGAAGCGCTCCAGATCCGGCGCGCGCAGCTCCAGCCCGTGACCTGGACGTCCGCGGTCCGGTTTCAGTACGCCACCGGGCTGTGGTGTCAGGACCCCGTCGAACGCGATGGCCTCGATGCGGACGTGGTCGTGGAAGTACTCGAGATGCCGGAGGTGCCACGCCGCCGTGCCGCCGTGCGCCGACGCCTGCGGAGCGCAGTGCAGAGACAGGTCGAGTCCGCGTGCATCGCACAACGCGGCGACCCGCAGAAACCCGGTGTAGCCGAGGCAGCGGGTGACGTCGGCCTGCAGACAGTCGACCGCACCGGCGTCGAGCATGCGATGGAAATAGGCAAGGTCGTAGCCGTACTCGCCGGCCGCGATGTCGAGACCGGCGGGTCCACGGTCACGGAGCAGTCGCAGTCCCGCGAGGTCGTCCGACGTCACCGGTTCCTCGAGCCACGGTATGCCGAGGCCGCGGTAATACTCCGCCCACCACAGCGCGTCCTTGCGCCCGTAGGCCCCGTTGGCGTCGACGAAGAGGTCGGCGTCGCCGGCGACGGCGTCGAGCGCGACGCGGATCCGATGCGGGTCGGCGTCGCGATCGCGTCCCACCTTCATTTTCACCCGGGGAATGCCCGCCGCGACCCAGTCGGACAGCTGGGCGGCGAGGGTGCGGTCGTCGTACGAGGTGAATCCGCCGCTGCCGTAGACCGGCGTGCTGTCGTGGATCGCGCCGAGGGCTACCGACAGCGGCACATCGAGCAGGCGTGCATGCAGGTCCCACAGGGCGATGTCGACCGCCGAGATGGCGCACGCCGCCACCCCTGCGCGTCCCAGGTTCCGGACCGCGATCTGCATCGCGGCCCACGATGCGGCAGGAGTGAGCGCGTCCGCCCCGGTGACGACACCGGCCAGGGTGTCGTCGACGACCCGGACAGCGGCCGGTCCCGCGTACGTGTATCCGATGCCGCGGCGCCCACCGGCGGTCGCGGTGACCACCACCAGAACGGTCGACGTCCACGAGAGCGTGCCGTCGGACTCGGGCTGGTCGGTGGGAATCTCGTAGGCGGCCGCCGTGACGGAGTCGACTGGGATGTGCGGTCCAGGCATGTCACTGAACTACCCACGGCCGCCCATGTTATGCGCCGGTATCAGGATGGGGGCCCGGACGCGGACGGTCATCACCGCACCGACGCCGGAGCTGTTCGGGGTAGTCGTCATAAGCGGCGGCGACCTCGTCGAGATAGACCAGTGACGGAAGGTCGACGACCGGTTGGCGGTCAGCCAGGAAGGCAGCCGTGTGGCGGACGACGAGTTCCTCGTCGGCCGAAGTGAATCCGAGATCCGCCAGGACGTCGGGGTGGACGACGACTTCGAAGTCGGTGCCCTCGCCGGCGTCGACGACGCGTACGCGATACTCGTGGTCCTGGACCGGCTCGATGCCGATTTCGGCGGACATCACTTTACTCCTTCCCGAACGCGACGACCCCATACAGACGCCCCGACGAGTGCGGCGACGCCGGCGACGGCGGCCGACGCGGCGGGATGCAGCGCGAACCACAGCTGCGCGCTGCGCCCATGAGCGCGATCGTCGAATTCGCCGTGCGCACCGAAGTCCTCGCCGCCGGGACCATCGAGCGGCTCCCAGAGGTTCTGCGCGCGATCGGGCGACACCGGTTGGTCGGTCTGCTGCGATGCGTACCCCGTCCGCGCGAGGTACCGGTCGAGCAACGCGGGCAAAAAGCGTTGTCCCATCACGGTTCCCAGCGTGCTTGCGCCCACCAGGTAGTGCTTGCGACGCGGATGGTCGGCGGCGTGGAGGACGGCTCGGGCGGCCAGTTCCGGCTGGTAGATCGGGGGCACTGGTTGCGGATGCTTGGGTAGCCGCGAGAGGACCCACGAGAATTGAGGCGTGTTGACGGCGGGCATGGTCACGACCGTGACGTGTACGTTGCTGCCCTCGTGCAGCAACTCGGTGCGGAGTGATTCGGTGAAGCCGTTGACGCCGTGTTTGGCGCCGCAGTAGGCGGACTGCAGCGGAATCGACCGGACGCCCAGCGCCGAGCCCACCTGCACGATCGTGCCGCGGTTGCGGGTGCGCATCCAGCGCAGCGCTGTCATCGTGCCGTACACGCAACCTAGGTAGGTGACCTCGGTGACGCGGCGGAACTCGTCCGCGTCGATCTCGTGGAACGGCGCGAACACCGACGTGAAGGCGTCGTTGACCCACACGTCGATCGGCCCAATCTCACGTTCGACACGGTCGGCCGCCGCGTGGACCGCACCGGCGTCGGCCACATCCAGTTCGATGGCAGTCGCCGAGCCGCCGGTCCTTCGAATCTCGGCTGCCGCCGCGTTCAGTCCCATCGCGCCGCGCGCCAGCAGCACGACGTGTGCGCCCCGCGTGCCGAAGCCGCGGGCGACGGCCCGCCCGATCCCTGCGCTCGCCCCTGTGACGACGACGACCGGGGTACCCGCCATGGTCCACCTCCTCGGGTCAGGCGTCGCTCACGACGTCAGTACTTGTGGGGACAGAATTTTGAGAGTGGAGTTGGCCCAGCGCATCTGGCGCAGCGTCTCGGGGTGGCATCGCTGGCAGACGGCCAGGAGGTCGGAGTCGCCGACGGCCTGCGCAGTCTGCGCGAGCAGTTCCCAGTCGAGGGACGCCCCGGCCGCCACCCGGTGCAGGTGTCGCAGGTCGGCCAACAGCACCAGACCGGGCTCGGGTCGACGTCCGAGCAGCACCGAGACCTTCTCCTGCAGTGGGCCGGTCAGTGCCCGGGTCCGGGGTTCGGCGTCGAGATTTACGTCGTAGCGGGACGCGGCGTCCGCGAGCAGCCGCAGGTGGTTCCGGGACCACGCGGCCACGTCGCGGGCGACGTGGTACACCTCGTGTTCGGTTCGGTGCCTGGCGGCGACGGTGGACAGATCGCGCGCGAGCTTGCGCTCCGACCGATGCAACTCCCGGAGCGCCAGCCCGATCTTCACGATGTCTCCTTCGTCTCGAGTTCGAGTGTCTGCGCCGACCGGCCACCCACTGTCGGAGCAACCCCGTCCGTCACCGGAGCCGAGGCCGTGGTGGTGGGGGCGGGTGCCGGCCCGCTCCCCGCGCCTACGCGGCGCAGCGCCGCCGCGGCGGTCTTGAAGATCGGCTGCTTCGACACCGGATCCCAGTCGGTGATCGTCAGCTCGTTCGCTGCTCGTTCGTGGTCGCCGTCGCCGCAGTCCCAGTACCCGTAGTGGAACGGCACGAACAGCACGCCGTCCCGCACCCCCGTGACGCGTGCCCGCGCGCGCAGCGTGCCGCGCGGTGACGCCACCTCGACCTGATCGCCCTCCGCGATCGCGAGCCGGCCGGCGTCTGTGGGGGAGACCTCGACCCACACGTCGGGCGCGGCGCGGTCGAGTTGCGGCGCCCGCGCCGTCTTGGTGCGGGTGTGGAAGTGATACAGGGTGCGCCCGGTGATCAGCGCGAACGGGTAGTCGTCGTCGGGCATCTCGTGCGGCGGTAGATACTCGGCGGCTTTGATGATCGCCTTGCCGAAGGGATTCATCGCCCGGTACTCGGTGGGCTCGAGCGGTGCACCGGTGACGAGGTCCTTTCCGTACGCCTCGCAGTAGTCGGGGTCGCTCCAGAATTGCCCGTCCGCATAGAGCCGTTCGGTCCCGTCGGGGTTCTCGGCGTTACACGGCCATTGGATGCCGCTCTCGCCACGGAGTTTCGCGTAGTCGAGACCGGTGTAGTCGCAGGGGCGGCCGGCGCTGGCACGCTTCCACGCCTCGAATGCCGATTCCGCGTCGTGCCACGTAGGGAACAGCTGCCCGTCCCGGTCCCGGAAATCCATCCGCCGTGCATAGTCGAGGAAGATGTCAAGATCTGCGCGGGCCTCACCGGGTGGTTCGACGGCCTTCTCGGTGAGATGGACGGTGCGGTCGGCATTGGTGAAGGTGCCGGTCTTCTCCGCCCATGTGGCGGCCGGCAGCACCACGTCGGCGAGCTCGGCGGTCTCGGTGCGGAAGATATCCTGCACCACCACGAACAGTCGCTCCTGCGCCAGGATCTTTCGTATCCGGGACAATTCAGGCAGTGACACGGCGGGGTTGGTGGCGCTCACCCACAGCATCCGGAGCGTGCCCTGTTCGGCGTATCGGAACATCTGCATCGCATGGGTGGGCGGTGCGTAGTGCGGAATGCGGTCCATCTCCAGATTCCACAGGTCCGCAAGCTCGGCGATATGGGAGTCGTTGGCCCAATTGCGAAAACCGGTGAGATCGCCATCCGCACCGCATTCCCGCGTGTTCTCCGCGGTCGGTTGGCCGTTCATCTGCAGGAGACCGCAGCCGGGACGACCGAGCATTCCCCGCACGATGTGAATATTGTTGACCTGCACCGACGCTGCCGTCGCCTGCTGCGACTGATAGAAGCCCTGAAGTACCGTCGACAGCAACCGCTCGGCGGTGCCAATCAGTTCCGCCGCATGCCGCAGATCGTCGACCGAAACCCCGCAGATGTCGGCAACACGCGAGGGCGGATACTCGGCCACACGCTTGCACAACTCGTCGAACCCGACCGCATGCGCGTCGACGTAGTCGCGGTCGATCCAGTCGTGTTCCACGAGTTCGTGCAGCAGACCGTTCATCAGCGCGACGTTCGTGCCCGGCACAGGAGCGAGGTGCACGGTGGCACGTTTCGCGACGACGGTGGTCCGCGGATCGACGCACACCAGCGCCGGGGGACGTGATCCCTCCAAACGGTCGAGCATCCGCTCCCACAGCACCGTCTGGGTCTCGGCGACATTGTGACCGAACAGTGCGATGACGTCGGCATGGTCCACATCCGTGTACGACCCGGGCTGCCCGTCGCACGCGAACGATTCCTTCAATGCCTCCGCGGCCGTTGCCGTGCACATGCGAGTGTTGCCGTCGACGTGATTGGTGCCGATGGCACCGTGCGCGATGGCCGCGAGCGTGTAGTACTCCTCGAGAAACAGCTGACCCGATGTGTAGAACCCGATCGCGCTCGGACCCTGTTCATCGAGCAGCGAACGACTGCGGCGGACGACCTCGTTCATCGCCGTGTCCCAGTCTGCTTCGACCAGCTCGCCCCCGCGCCGCACCAGCGGCCGGGCGAGCCGGTCCCGGGAACCGTTCGCCTGCCAGCCGTACAGGTCCTTCGGGTCGAGACGGCCCCGGTTTACCCGGTCGCCGGCCCGGCCGCGCACCCCGACGATCGTGCCGTTGCGGACCGCGATGTCCATCGCGTCGCCGTTGGAATGCAGGATGGACGCGGACTGCACCCAACGCTCGACGCTCTCAGGGGTAACTCCTGCCGCCAGATGGCAGTCCACCCGCGACGGCCACGACTCGCCGGGCTCGTATGGCCGACGGTCACCCCACGGTTCCGCGATGCGATCTCGAAACGGCATGCCGACATACATACCCACGCCCGCGTCCCACGAAACGTCGGACGCCTGTCGCTGCCGTCCCGAAATACGGGCATAGGCGTCGCCACGGACGAGATCGGCCATCGTCCGAATCGAGAGGAGGTTCGGGCGACCGTGATTCGATGTCCTTCTGGCTGCTCGGTTGATGCGCGCCGTGTTCGCGTAGGTGCGCCCTTGATCTGACGATTGACTGGGTCGAGAGTTGTGTCAGCCGTTGTCGCTCGCTCGCAGCGCGACACGGTCACGACGAGCGCGTTGCGCACGGTGACCGCCAGTCGGTGAACTACCGCGGTGACCCCAGGATTCGACAGTCCAGTACGGCGTGCTCAAGACGCTCCGCGACGATGGCCTCGACTTGCTTGCTGACGACGAGTGGACGTCTCTGCGGCGGCGGAACCGGGGATTGGTATTAGCAGCTCGAGCTATGGGTCGGCGCCGACTGGATCGGACGTCGCCAGGGCGGATGGATGACGCGGCTGGACCACGAAGCCCCGAACATTCGAAGTGCGTTGGGGTACAGCCTGAGTGATCCTGACTCGGCCGCGGACGCGCGGTGTGTGGCGAGCGCTCTGCACGATTACTGGATTGTGCAAGGCCGGTTCAGTGAAGGACGATACTGGATCGATCTATCGCGCCCTCGATCGACGGGCGGATCGTCGGTGGTCCGCCTTGGGCGAGAACACTCGGTTGGATGTTGGCGCCGGACCGTACGAGCAGGACTACAGATTCTCCTCGCGCCCTCCAGTCCGTGAGATGGCCTGGAATCTGGCGAGAGTCCTCGACTTCAAGGACAGCGCGAACCACAAGAAGTTCACTGTCAAGATCGAACCGAATGGACCGTACAGGCCGGTTGAGCACACCCACATCTTGATTATCGACGACTACCGGACCGGCGCGCGAGCTGCTGCGGGAACGCAGAAGGCGGTCGAGAAGATGAGGACAACACTCGACAAGGCGAACTCTTCCACCTAGTCGGGGACCGTCCCCACTTTGGCTTGCGCCATATGGGAGTGCGCCGGTGACGGACGTAGCGATGGAGACGGTGAAGATCGAGGTTGAGTGGACCGAGGTCTCGCACCACCTACGACGGCGAATGTGCCGCCGGGGCTTGGCCCTACGAGTGAATCCCCTGGTGCCGTGCCCATCGGCCTGGATCGGTGCTCATCAGTAACTGCAGGTCCTTCTCCGAGTTGGAAGTCTGATGGTTCATGGTACTTCGCGACTGTAGATCGCTGCTCGTCGATGGTCCGCGCTAACCCTGGTTACCGCGTAACTTTATTCCCCCCCATGTAATTTGGGCACCATTTGTGGCTGAGGTGGTGTGAATCCCGATGGCCAGAAAGTCGTGTCCGAGTATCTGCATGCCTTGAGAGTCGCGTCGGCGAGGTGTGCATCGGATAGGTGGGCATCGGTCAGGTCCGCATAGGTGAGGTCCGCGCCGGTCAGATCTGCATGGGTGAGGTTGGTTCCGGTGAGGATTGCGCTGGTGAGGATTGCGCCGGTGAGGATTGCGCCGGTGAGGTCCGCGCCGGTCAGGTCTGCATAGGCCAGGTTCGCGCCGGTTAGGTTCGCGCCGAACAGGTCCGCGCCGCCGGTCAGGTTTGCGCCAGTCAGATTTGCGCCGGTTAGGTCCGCGCTAGTCAGGTCCGCTTCAATCAAGTCCGCTTCGGTCAAGCGCGCACTGATCAGATTTGCGCCGGTCAGGTTCACGCCGAACAGGTTCACGCCTGACAGGCGCGCGCGGGTGAGGTCTGCGTCGGTGAGGTTCGCGTCCGTGAAGTTCACATCGCCGGTGAGGTTCGCGTCGGTCAAGTTCGCGTCGGTCAAGTCCGCACCTATAAGATCCGCGCCGGTGAGGTCCGCTCCGGTCAAATTTGCGCCGACCAGGTTTGCGCCGGTCAGGTTCGCGTCGGTCAAGCGCGCGCGGGTGAGGTTCGCGCGAATCAGGCGGGCGTCGGTCAAGTCCGCATCTGACAGGTTCGCAGTGATCAAGTCCGCGGCGGACAATTCGAAGTGGCAGCCCAACCATTCTCCGTCCGCCCTCTGGTTTCGTGAGCGGATATGACCGATGATTGCCGACCGTACCTGCGCCTCTTCACCGGTGTGCCAAGTGTCGGGGTCTTCGGGTTCCACAGGAGCTCCCACCGGATGCCGACTTCGGGTGCGCAAATAGGCGCACAGGAGATCTATGCAGACCTGCCGTTCGGATTTGCGCCCGAAGTCGTGCCAGTCATCAGCGAGTGAAGCAAGAGCATAGACGCCTGCAAGACGGATAGCTGAGCTGTCATGTCCGAGTTGTTCGCCACAGATCGTGTACCGCTCACGAAGATGCCGCTCGACACCCGTTCGGTGCTCGCGGTAGTCGGCCTGAACCTTGTGTTCGTGCTGTCCCGCGGCTGTCCGGTTGGCGGTGTCGAGCGCTCGTTGCCGATGATAGGCGAGGACCGCGGCAGGAACGCCAACCGCGGCCGCAGCAAGCAAGCCGACCGTCCGCCCTAAGCCTCCAAGATCGGCAGTTATCCAACTGCCATTCGGGGTGGAAAGTTCTGCGAACAACCAGACAGTTGCGGCGATGGCGATCAATGATCCGAAGCCGTAGGAAACCAAGCGGCCTGGAGAAACACGATCGCGGTGCGGCGTTGGATCGCCGCCGTCTAGGGCAAGGGTCAACGGATTCGTTTGCGGCACGGGCACATCTATACCGGGTAAACAGACCGCGTCCTTGTAGGCCACGGCCATTGCGGCAGTGTTGTGCTTGCGATCGAGGCTTTTGCGTAGAGATCGATCGACAGATTCTGGCCCTCCGAGCAGATTCGGCGGACGTGGAACGTGGAACTCTGGCGGAGGGATGTGGGTCGTGCGCGGGGTCACCAATCTCCCCGGAGGGGACATCGAGTACATCACCGCCGGCACTGATTCGGCGACGCCGGGTGTCACCCGGTTCACCGGGACGCCCTACGCGGTCCATTGGCGCAACCTCTCGACCGGCGCGAACGGCAGCGTGATCGTGGAGTGGCCGAGCGTCGAAGTCCACACCGGGCCCGGCATCGTCGTCGCCACCGCGACCCCTTCTGAGGTCATGCTCGCCGCGTGGTCGGGGTTGACGTTGCTCCCCGGCGCCGGCGGCTGGGTGGTGCCTTGACGGTCAGTGTTTTATTCGGGTGGTGCCCCAGTCGAAGCCGAGGTTGTCGAGTTCGGTGATGCGGTCCGGGGTGAGTGATGGCCGGCTGTGGCTGCGGTCGACGCGGCGGGTGGTGACCCATAGTCCGAGGCGGAATCCGTCGGTGCAGGTGAATCGGTGGGGGACGCGGGCGTGCCCGTGCTCGGCGACGTAGTCGGAGAGGTGGGCGATAGCGTTCGCCCACCGCTGCTGCTCGACCGCTGCTCGGCCCGTTGCCGGGCCCCAGTCGAAGCCGAGCGCGTCGAGTTGGCGGATCCGCTCGGGGGTCAAGGTCGGGGTCTGGCTGCGTCGTTCGGTGCGGCGCCGGCTCACCCACTCTCCGAGCCGGAATCCGTCCTCGCACACCCAGCGGTGCGGCACGTCGAGGTTCCCGTGCTCGTCCCGGTACCGCGCCAGGCGCGCGAGGATGGCCGCCCACTGGGCGGCGAAGTCGTCGACGGAGCGGCCGGGCCGGGGTGGTGCCCAATCGAACCCGAGCGCGTCGAGCTGCGCAATCCGCTCCGGGGTGAGCCGGTCGGCGCCGAGGCGACGGTCCTCGCGGCGGTGCATCACCCACGACGCCAACCGCATCCCGTCCGCGCACACGTAGCCCTTCGGGACGCGGGCGTGGCCGTGTTCGGAGATGAACCCCTCGAGGTGCGCGATGCCGTCCGCCCACAGCACGGCCGGTGTTCGCCCGGCCCGCCGGTTCGGGCGAGGCATGGCTGCCGGGTCTGTGGTCATGGCCTTCGATGCTATTCGCACGCGACGCCCTCGTTGTCCCGGTCGAGCTGGGGGCGGTAGCAGGGCTGGCCGGCGCCTGACCGCGCCCAGGTCCAACCTGGCCTGTCGGCGCTACCGTCCGCCGACTCCGGGGTTGGGGAGGACGGGCAGCTCGCCGGCGCGCCGTCTCGCTTCGGACCGCACCGTTTTCAGTATCGGGTAGAACTCGTTGTGGCCGTTGCTGTCCAAGTTGAGCGGGACATCGAGCGCAGTGATCAGCCGTTGCTCGACCTCCCACGGTTCGACGCTCTCGATCCATGACGCCAGCGCGTTGGCGTGCATCCATTCCGACAGTTGTTTCTCGCCGGTGTGGAACGTCAACCGGTTCCCGGACCCGACGCGCCGCAGCGCGATTCCCAATTCGTCGGCCAACAGGCTCCCGAGGGTCAATCGCAGGGTCGAACCCGCCGCGTTGCCGGTGTAGTGGGTCTTGATGCGAGTGCGGAGCGTCTGACGGCTCGGAGCTCCGCCACCCGCCGGCGGCTTCTTCGGACTGATCCCGGTGTACAGCAGCGTCAGCCCGTCCTTCTTCACACACCTGGAGGTATCCAGCGTGGTCGGCAGCTCGCGGAACCACCACCCGTAGACCCCCGGAGCCGCAGGGACCGGGCAGGGGCGGGCCAACACCTGCTCACGCGTGTGCGGCATGGCGGCGAGGTAGAGAGCGCTCTCTTCCGAATGCTGCGACATAGCGGTGATCTTGGCATCCCGGACCGGTCACTCTGGCGCACCCGTCCCCGAGGAGCGGTCGCCTATCTCGAGTTCTTCACGAACGACGTACCAAACCGACTCCGACGGGGACCGCACCCGCATCGCCTTGACCACCGCGGTGATTCCCAGTCCCCCAACGATCACCGTAGAGGACGATTGAATCTGCTCGCAACGGTTCGTAAGAGTGCGTCCGGGTACTCATCAGGTGTTTCATCTTGTTTTGCAGGTCATTTCGATACTTTAGTGCTGGTCGGTTTGTACCCATTGGCTTTGGATGAGTGGGGTGCCAGGGTTCGGGGGTATTCGGTGGCGACGATTGGATCGTCTCTGCCGTCGATCGCGGTCAGGCTGCGTGACCGAACCTGTCACCTGATCGTGCAGCAGTCCCTGATGACCGCTCGAACCGTGCACCGTTGATGTGATTGTGGGACATGTCGATCGCCAAGTTCGATCTCGGCCTTGTCGGTGGGGCAGACGTGCCCCCACCCCGGGAGCCGGGGCGGGGGCACGGGGGTGAAGCTACAGGGTCGTCGAGCCCAGGATCATGCCGAGTGGCGCGAGGATCGCAGCCGCCGCAATTGCCAGCGGATTCCCGGCGAGCATGCCGTCGCGGAGCCAACTCCCGATCTGAGCTGCAAAATCGTTCGAACCCATCGTGTGTGCGCCTTCCCTCGATCTCATGTGTTTCCTGTCCCTAGTTCATCGCCGGGCATGGCAACTGTGTTACGGCCAGCCCACCGCCACACGAACGTGATCGTCGAACTCTCGAAGGTCTGCTCGGCCGCTGGGTCGCCGATGAACGCCACCGGATCGAAGCAGCAACTACGACCGGCGATGAGCGGTTGACTGCAGCGGAACGCCCCGAGCTCGCCCGTCTCCGCAAGCAGATGTTCAAGCAGGACAATGACATCGCGTCCTTGAAAGAACGCCTCGGCGTACTTGGACGCCAATCAACAGAAAGTAGAGCGGGCGCGAGTGAAGTGCCACCCGATGCGATCGCTGAGACAGCAGGTGTGGGCCGTCTCGCGGCACCGACGCCGGCCGCGCCGAACTCGTGCGCCGGACCCGGGTGAAGATCGCGATCGCGCGGGCTGCCTGAAGAGCGACGAATCTGGCGCAATGCAGAGGCACACCGATGATGTTCTGGTACGCCAACAGCATGAACGGGTGGGGCTACGCGCTCATGATCTTCGCGATGATGATCGCGTTCGGGGTGTTGATCGTCCTCGCGGTGATTGGTGATTCGAGTACTCGCCCGGACACACAGCCGCCCCATCCTCACGCCGATACTCCTGAGCAGCTCCTCGCCAGTGCTTGGCCCGCGGCGAGATCGACGACGACCGATACCACACACCTCGAGTGGCCGCCTGGTAGTAAGCGTCCCTGCGAGGCGTGCATTCACTCTGGGTACTTCGCTCTGGTCTCAGCGAGGGTCCGTCATTGCGGAGACGGCGCCATCTCCGGACCGTAGGCGCACCGGGATGCCGGCGCGATCTTGCGACACCTCGATGGTGCTCGGGCCCGTCGCCGAGACGGCGTCCACCGCGTAACCGCCCGGGCCCGTGACCAGCGTGACGTCACCGTAGCGGGAGTTCAGGTCGACGGCGGCACGGGTGTCGGTCACCGTCAGATCGCCGAATTGCGAACTCCCTCGGACGACGGTCCCGTACGGGACGGCGATCTCGTACAGGGCGACGCAGGTGGGGCGGCCGACGGCGAATCTGTCGGGGCAACTCGCGCTGATCGTCAGACCGGACCCGTTGGTGTCGATGCGTTCCTCGGGCTTGTCGCCGTCGGTGAACTCGAAGGAGCGCCGGATCTCGATGTCGTCGCGGTCGGAGCCGATCACCTGAGCGCTCAGGGCCGCGGTGGTCACACCGAACTGTTTGGCACCCGCATCATCGAAATCGAGTGTGACGGCCGTGGCGCCGCTGTAGCTGTCGTTCCGCTGTTCGTGACTCGTGGAATCGGCAGTGCAGCCGGCGAGCGCCACGGACGAGAGTGCCAGTGCCGCAACGCTGACGGGGAGGCGGAACTTCCGGGGTGCGGTTTCAACGACGGGCATGGCGAATCTCCTGAACGAGTGCGGTGGCGGCGATCAGCGCGGCGCCGACGCCGAAGGACAACAGTGGGGACGGGCCGGCGAGCGACTCATCGGTGCGGAGCGCGCCCATGACGTCGACCGCAGCGACCCCGTTGAGCACGGCGTACCAGATCACCAGGTAGACAGCTTGGAACGCGCGTGCGCTCCGGCCGATCGACCCGATCAGCAGCGCAAGGGCAGGAATCACCGTCGCGCCCGCAACCCACGCGGCGACGCCGGTCGCGTCCGCTGCAAGCAGCATTTTCACGAGCGGACCGACACCCGCGATGACCGCGATGAGCACGCCTGCACCCCACTCGGCGACGAGTCTGATCCGAGGCGAGACACCGCACTGCACAAGGGGAGCGACGCCTTGTTCGTAGGTGAGTGTCCCGAGACGTGACCACAGCAGCACCGGCAACAACCATGCGAAGAGCAGTGCGGTGCCCGCGCGATCAGCGGGAACGGCGAGGGCTGTGATCGTCACGATCGCGAGCGTGAGCCACCACCACCGCGACACGCTTTCGAGATGAATGCGCACCTCGCCGAGCAGCAACCCCGGGAACGACTGTCCACGCTCGGCCGGCGACAGTGTTCGCGCGCTCTGTGAGAACGCCGGTGCAACGGGAGCTTCGGTTGCAGGTGCGGCAGACATATGCGAGGGAGTGCGTTGCCACCGTGCGGGGTCGAACCGGCCGAACCAGAGGGAGGGAAGGATGGCGACGAGCGTGGAGGCGGCAATCAACCCCACACTCGCGGCGACGAGCGTCGTGTCGATGTCCATCCCGGACCACGTGAACTGCCCGAGTGCGCCCGGTTCCGCGGTGAGCCCGATCGAGATCTCGTCATCCATGCCGGGGTGCTGCGTCGCCAGGTCTGCCTGGAACCCTGCGGTAATTGATCCGTAGACCAGTGGAATCCCGGCGAGGAACATCGACGGATACACGAAGAACCACAGTATGTTTCCCGCACCACCTCGCAAGAGCGGGACGGTTTCGAAGACGACGGCGGCTGCTGCGGCCACGGTCAGGACAGGAAGACAGAACAGCACGATCGGAAGCCAGAGTGCCGTCATGTCGAGGCTCGTGCATTCCCCGCGGAGAAGCTGCATCACGGGTGCGATCAGAGCCAGTGCGGCTGCCATCGCCGCGAGCACCGCCAGGTTGCTCAGGTACTTGCCGAGCAGATACATCGGCGTGCGCAACGGGGAGGCGGAAAGCGTTTCGCCTACGCCGGTGGAGATGTCGCGCGCGATGCTGCTGCGGACGACGTAGAACCCGAACAGCGGCAACCACAGGCTGCCGATCATGGCGAGCAACATGCCGATGTACGCGCTGTCGTACAGTCCCCGGAACGATCCGACCTTGACCATTGCGTAGGTTGCAGAGACCGGCGGGACGGCCACATAGCCGAGTGCGACAGCGCCGAGCACCGTCACCAGGAACGCGGGACGCCGCGAACGATCCCGGAAGTCTGCCATCGCGACGGCAGCGACGGCGCCGGTCATCGGATGACCCCGGCGGGCGCCATCGGGCTGTGGACCGCGTTGACGTACGCGTCTTCGAGATCGGGTTCGACAGGACGAGCCCCCGGCATCGGAGATGTTACGGCGACGGCACGGACACGCACGCCCTGTGCTGTTCGGACCGTGCGGGTTATCGTCGCTCGTTGCCGGATCTCGGTCACAGCGTCGACCGGGACCGTCGCTTCCCACACCAGGCCGTCCGCGGAACGGAGAAGTTCCTCGGGGGTGCCGCGCCGACGTAGTTCGCCGGCGGTGAGGATCGCGATGTCATCGGCGATCGCTTCGATGTCCGACACGATGTGAGTGGACAGGATGACGATCCGGTCGTTCGCCAGGTCCCCGAGCAGGTTGCGAAACCGCATGCGTTCCTCGGGGTCCAGCCCGACCGTCGGTTCGTCGACGACGAGAAGCTCGGGGTCGCCCAGGAGTGCCTGCGCGATACCGACACGCTGGCGCATTCCGCCGGAAAACGTACCCACCGGCCGCGATCCGGTCTCCGTCAGGTTGACGAGTTCGAGCAGCTCGTCGACCCGCGCCTTGGCCGACCGCGAAGTCAGACCTTTCACTGCGGCGAGATACCGGAGGAACTCTCCGGCACTGAGATTCGGGTAGACGCCGAAATCCTGCGGGAGGTAACCGAGGACGCGTCGGAGCGGCTCCGGCCGAGCGACGATGTCGGTACCGTTCCAGATGACCGTACCGGTGGTCGGGCGGGTGATCGTGGAGAGAATGCGCATCAGCGACGACTTACCGGCTCCGTTGGGGCCGAGGAGGCCGAGAACCCCGGGCCCGATCCGCAGGCTGACGTCGGCGACGGCCTGTGTACCCCGATAGGTTTTGGTGACGTGGTTCAGCTCCAGTTGCATGACTTCAGCTGACCATTCGACCGGTGGTGCGGTCACTGGGTCCACGCGCCGATCGAAGGTGGTGCCAGCACCACCTTTCGGCTGCACTCCACCTCGTCCTGAGGCAGCGACCGCGTCGATAGGCTCACTCGGTGTCCTCCAACGAACCGACCACGGTACTCACCGCGATCACACGGCGGCGCTTCCTACTGACCGGGTGGCCGTGGCGGTCGCTGGGTCACGTGCTGACCACCGCCCCGGTGGTGTGCGTGGTCGCGTTGCCATTCGCAGCGTTCTGCGTCCCGTGGCTCGTGCTCGCCGTATGGTCCGGCGCCGGCATGTATCCACAACCACTCGGCAGAGTGCTGTTCCTCGGTGTCCTCGGCGCAGTGCTGGTGTTCGGGCTCGGCCCGTTGGTGGCGATACCGCTCGCAGCCCTGGAACGAACGCGCCTGCGCCTGGTGAGCCGCGACCGGGCGCTCTCGGCCCACCGTTGCCCTCCGGCAGCGGGCCTGTGGGCGTGGGTGCGCACCCGCTACACCGAAGCCGCGACGTGGCGGGAACTCGGCTACACGTTCCTGCTGCTCACTCTGGTGCCCGCCTTGTGGCTCTCGGGTGCGGTGATCGTCGGACTCATCGTGGTGATGGTGGTGAGCCCTCTGCTGGTGCGTGACGGCGACGAGGCAGTGGCGCTTGGTTTCAGTCAGATCACGTCGGTCGACCAGGCCGTTCCGTACGCGATCGCGGGTCTGCTCCTGCTGCCGGCGATTCCGTACGTGAGTGCTCTCATCGCGGGCCTGCACGGCGCGCTCGGCCGGTCGCTGTTGTGCGGTGACGACCCGGACGCCCTTCGCGCACGACTCGTGGAGGTGTCCCGGTCCCGGGCCCGCCTGGTCGATTCTTTCGAGGCGGAACGCCGCAGGATCGAGCGGGACCTGCACGACGGCGCACAGTCGCTGCTCGTCAACCTCACTTTGCAGTTGGGTATGGCCAAACTCGACCTCCCACCGGATTCCGCGGCCGCGAAAAGCGTGTCGCAGGCGCATGATCAGGCCAAGGAACTGATGGCGGAACTGCGGCAACTCATTCGGGGAATCCATCCCCGGGTCCTCACCGACCGTGGCCTGCCAGACGCGTTGCGTGCACTGACCGAAGACTTCGTGGCCCCGGTCGGTGTCACCGCGGACCTCCCGTCCCGCCCCGCCCCGGATGTCGAGGTCGCGGCGTACTTCGTGGTGGTCGAGGCGCTCAACAACGTTTCCAAACATGCGGATGCGACGGTCGTCGACGTGGCTGTCCGACGCGCCGGGGACATCCTGGTCGTCGAGGTCGTGGACGACGGCTGCGGCGGCGCAGATCCGGAGCGGGGGAGCGGTCTGACGGGCCTGGCCGACCGGGTCGCGGCGGTCGACGGGAGAATGCTGCTGTCCAGCCCGCCTGGCGGGCCCACCGTTGTCCGTGTGGAGTTGCCGTGGATCGAGAACTGACTGCCGTGCGAGTGGTCCTCGCCGAGGACGGTGCACTGCTGCGCGAAAGCCTCGCCGCGATGCTCGAACGATTCGGGTTCGAGGTCGTGGCCGCGGTCCCCGATGCCGTGGAATTGGAATCGGCTGTCGCCGAACACCGTCCGGATCTGGTCGTGACCGATGTGCGGATGCCGCCGGGTTTCACCGACGAGGGGTTGCGCGCAGCAGTGGCACTGCGCCGAACCTATCCGGGGCTTGCCGTGGTGGCGCTGAGCCAGTATGTCGAATTGAGTTACGCCGACGAACTCATGGGTGCGGAAGGGGGCCGGGTGGGGTATCTGCTGAAGGATCGCATCGTCGATGTCGAGGAGTTCGTCTCCACTCTGCGTCAAGTGGTCGCCGGCGGCACTGTGATCGATCCGATGGTCATACAGCAGTTGTTCCTCCGCCGGCGGGATCCGTTGGCGCAGCTGTCGCCGCGCGAACGCGAGGTCCTCGCCTCGATCGCGGAGGGACATTCGAATGCGGCGATCGCCGCACAGTTGTTCATCACCGAATCGGCGGTGGGCAAGCATGTCGGCAACATCTTCAACAAACTGGTGCTGCCGCCGACCGACGACACGAATCGTCGGGTGCTGGCCGTGCTCGCGTATCTACGCCGCCACGAGCCCGGCTGAGACACATCCGACGCCCGCATCATCCCATGTGTTGATGCCCCGGCCTACCACCCGGGGCTCGCCTGTGTGTGCGCACACGAGCCGGCGGAGACATCTGATCCCTGCAGGCAAGGGGCGCAGCTCGCGGCATCGATCCCCGTAGCCCGCTTCGAGACCATTCCTGGCGCGGGCTACCTCGTCCCGGAGGACACGCCCGCGGAGCTGGCGGCGTCGATCATGCGATGTCTGGCGACGTTGGTCGGTCTGGTGAGTGGCGACTGGCCACCTATGGCGGAATGGGCTAGGTGTTGCGGGTCATGACGTTGTAGACACCGGGACACGGGGCTGAACGCAGCGGACGGGTCTTCCGGGGGGCAGGATGAGAAGTACCACCAACACATCCGCGACCGGAAAGACCCGTCCGTGCCCCACAGTAATGCCCCGCTGTCCGTCGAAGGCCGTCGCAGGCTCGTCGAGCGCTGCCAGACTCGTCCGATCTCCCATGTCGCCGCCGAGATGGGAGATCGGACGAGCATGCGCCAGCAAGTGGGTGAACCGGTACCGCAGGTTCGGGGAACCTGGCCTGCTCGACCGATCCAGCGTCCCCCGTGGCCCATCCTCGGTGCGGGACCGACACGCGGCATACCTGCCGGTCAGGGCCTCAACCGATTCCCGTCATCCCAGAGGGCTCTCCCCTGCGTGCAGGGAGGCGCCCCCACCGACAAGGCGCTCGCCGAGATGACCGAATGGGCAGCATGACTGTTGATTCGATGTATCCCGCGGAAATTCATCGATGCCATCCACGTCAAGGTCCGCGACGGCCAGGTCACGAACCGGCCGGTCTATGTGGCGATCGGCGTGACCGTGGACGGGCACCGCGACATCCGCCCCCAAGCACTGCGTGCAGGGAGGGACCCCCGGGGATTGTGGGCCGGTGACGGCGGCGAGGGCGCGAAGTTCTGGCTCGCCGTGCTGACGGAGATCAAGAACCGCGACACCGGGGACGTGTGCATCGTAATCTGCAACGGGCTGAAAGGGTTACCCGGGGCGATCAGCGTAGAGGTGAACGAGTTACCGACCAAAGTGCCTCGACACGAAGGACCACGCGATGACGCATGAGCATTCTGCACTGCTGGCTGGCCCGCCTCGCTGTCATCAAGGGTGCAAGGTGCGGGTCGGGGCGCACGTGGTCTCCCATGCCTTGGTGGTGGCGACGGGGATGTCGATCGACGGCGCCCGGGAGGTCCTCGGGGCCGCGGTCGGCGACTCGGAGTCGTCCGAGTTCTGGCGTGAGTTCCTAGTCGGGTTACGGGGACGGGGTCTGTCGGGAGTGCACCTGGTCGTCTCCGAAGCGCACGCCGGGTTGAAGCTGCTGTGACACAACAGTTCAGTGGTCCTTCGTGGCGCGCTACCGGGTGCACTTCATGCGGAACTCGCAGGATGCATTCAGAACCGCGGCGGCGAGGTAGAAGGGTACCGCTCAGGCCCTTGTCACCCGCATGGCCAGCTCGGCCACGCGGCGCAACTGCTCCTCATCGGCGCCGTCGCGAGCGTAGGACGACAGGCCCACGAGCAGGGCATGGGCGAAGGCGGCGAGCGTTTCGGCGTCGACGCCCGTTTCCGTGTCGATTGCGACTCTCCGAAGTTGGTCTGCGGTGATCGCGCGGTTCTGGTTGCGGTTGCCGGTGAGCTCGGGTGCGGTGTTGACGAGGCATCCGCGCGGATGGGCTTCGCTGGCGTACTCCTGGCATGCGCGGTTGAGCATCATCCGCAGCACCTCGTGCGGAGTCGTCCCGGCGTGCCCGGCTGTCGTCACGGACGCGGGGTTGGCTTCATAGCGGGCGACGGCCTCTTTGAACAGGGCCTGTTTGTCGCCGAACGCGGCGTACAGGCTCGGCGCGGAGATGCTGAGCTCGTGCGTGAGGTCGGCGATGGAGGTCTGCTCGTAGCCGTGCTCCCAGAACAGGCGCATCGCCTTGTCCAGTGCGGTGTCTCGATCGAAGCTGCGTGGCCGTCCCATGCATTCATTTTATAGGGACCACTACAGATCTGCTAGCATTCTGTATCGACCACTACACAATTCGGTGGCCGGCGACCACCACGAGAGACAGGACACCTGATGACCCCCACCACTACAGACATTGCGACCGCCTTCCTCGAGGGCCTCGGAGCACAGGATGCGGAGAGAATGGGCGAGCTGTTCGCGGAGGAGATCGACTGGTTCGTTCCGGGCGATCCGGCGGTAGCGCATTGGGTCGGCGCTCGCTCGCGTAAGAGCGAGGTGCCCGACTACTTCCGTGCCCTGTGGGCCGCTCTCGAACCGGGTAAGAGCGTCGTCTCGGTCGAGGCTGTCGTCACCGACGGCGAGGATGCCGTCATTTTCGGTGCGTTCGACCACGTCGCAGCGCCGACCGGGCGCCCGTTCCACACCGACGTTGCGCTGCGTTTGACCGTGAAGGCGGGAAAGATCACGCGCATGCATCTGTTCGAGGACACGGCAGCGACGGCTGCGGCATTCGCCGCCTAGGTGTACCAAGCCGTCGGGTTGGCGACACGCGGGCTGCGGGCGTGAAGCCGTAGCCCGCGTGGACCCGGACAGTATCGTCGCGCTCGGAAGGGCTTGGGCACGAGCTTCGGTGCGCTGTTGGGCGACAGGCGGAGGAGCGTCACCTTTGCTAGATAATACGGGTTATCTAGAAAACCCGTCCTGACACGATCAATCCCATCGTTCGTCGAGGCTGAGCGCGTCCCGTCGAACCGCACACCCATGCGAATCATTCGGCCGGTGAACGATTCCGCCTAGTACTCGCGGCGGACATCGACGGTCGCGCGGAACCATCGTGCGAGATACTTGTCGGCCATCAACTCGGGTTGGGCGCCGACGTACTCGACGAACCAGCCAGACAGCCCGTCCCACTCCGCGTAATCGCCGGGCGGACTGAGTGTCCAGCCGAGTTCGTCGAGCATCCAGTGCGCCTTCGCTGAATTTCGCAGCATCGACGTGGTCACCCAGTTGGACTCGTCGTCTACACCGCCCCGAGCAACAGGTATCAGATGGTCGGTCGTCGGGGGCAATTCCCAAAACGCGAAGTGAGACTGAGACATCAACCAGTTTGGATGGGCGGGAAACTCCTCCGGCGCGATCAACGACAACGCCCGTAGCGCACCCGGGTGCACGAGCTTGGCGCCGCTGTAGCGGTCGAGGAAGCCGTCCCGGTAGAACACCCGCAAGCACTGCCGTTCGGTGTACCGGCGTGAGGCCTTCTCCACGGGGACGAACGGATACTCGTTGCGCAAAACCCGGCGACCGTCATCGAGATCGCCTGCGGCGATTGCATCGACGGCGCGAGCGACAACGTCGGCCCTCTCACCAGCTTCGGCGATGTGAGCAGTGCCCGCGAGTGGGCCGAGGTTGTCTCCAAATGTCGACACGCAGTCGATCGTATCTATTCGCCAGGGCTGACTTCCGGTGCTGGCGCCGGGTAACGCCCGCGTCCCACGCCTGCGATAGCCCTCGAAAGGAACTGTCGGCATTCGAACGTGAAGGAATCTACCGATGATCAAGCGCGCACTCGCTGCCACTACGCTGGCCCTTGCCGGCGCCGCCGCACTCGCCCCGACCGCGACAGCCGACGACTACATCGACCCCACGGGCCCCTACGACGCCACACACCGCTTCATCGCTCCGTGGGAGCCCGGCGCCTTCACCGAGCACACCGACAAGGGCCTGATCCTGAGCCCTCACGGCAACACCGGTCTCCAATGCCACGGGTTCAGAAACGAGATCTGGGACTGCACGCAGACGGTCAACGGCGCGGTTCACAAGCTGATCCCGATCATCACCAATCACGCCACCAACGCACCCATGTCCGGCGTGCGTGAGATCTGGGTGTTCCCGTTCGATACCGGCAGCCTCGCCGGGTAGGCCTGCGCTGTGGACCGAGAGGGTGGCGCGCGCGATCGTGCCACCCTCTCCTCTATCTCCGACCCACCCGGACTTCGTAGCAGCGCAACAGCGTTGCCGATACGTCAACGGACGGTGCCTGAAACGACCCGGCGCACAACTGCGCCGGCAGCGCAGCACGCTGTAACGTACGCCCGCCCCGAGACAATCTCGGGGCGGGCGTTTCATTTTCAGGATTGAACGCGAGCTCCCCATACGGGGGTTGTCGCCCAAGGTTCGATGTGTGTGGTCGAATGTGCCGTCAATTGCCTCAACGACCATGGAGTCGATTATGGACATCTTGTTCTGGCTGTACGACCTCTTCAACGGCGGCGCGCTGACACCGTTCAGCGGATCGGTTTCGGGATCGATGCAATGGACCGCAGGCTCGCTCGAGGGTCTTGTCGGATCGCTCGAGGGCCTCGGTTCCTGAGTCGGCCGGGTCTGCAGTGACCTCCGGTCGCGCCGCGAGCTCGACCGTGGCGCGATCGGACGAGCCGGAGAGCAGTGGCATCTCCTCGCTGTCGGCGCAGCGCGCACATGGAAACTCGCGCAGTGGCAACGCGATCACTGTCGGGATCGGGTTAGCGCTCGAGTGATCCCTGGTTTCACCGCGTCCCTCCTCCACCGAGAGTTCGCACCTCACGTCGAGCGGGGAGTGACATTCGAGGCGTCGACCCATAGCCACAGCTCCATGCAGCTGCTGCGGTTCGCCGACCGAACCGGCACGCAGACCTGCCCGATCCAGCGGCCGTCTGCGACCCGGAGCCAACAGTGGAGGTACCCGTGCATCTGTGCTTCGAGTTGCACTCCCCCGGATCTCTAGCCTATTCGCCGTTGTTGCGACGAGGTCGCCGCTCCGTCGGCTTGAACCCACTTGATTCGGCAACCACGCGTCGGGGCCGCTCGGGAACGCTCGCGGGCATGCCGTGGGACCCGTCCCGTACCCGTTCTGACAGCGGTCTTGGCGTCCGGGGCCCAGCAGTCCATAGCTCGGAACCGGTCCGCTGCCGGTTCCTGTCAACAGTTCGTGCCGCCGAGCCAGCAGGGCATAATTTCGATCGCTCGCATCCAGTCCCGCTCGCTGAAGAATGGTGGCCACATCAGCCACACGAACCACGGCCAATCTCCACCGCGCATGTCGAACATCTCCAATCGGGGGCAGTGTCCGCCGAAGTCACACGGGATCACGGCGACTACGGAACGTAGACGGTTGCGACGCCCGGTGTGACGAACGAGCTGCCGGTGTGTACGACGATGACGACAACCTGCCCGGCCCCGGTCGGCAAGACCGCTTCCGGGTATCCGTCCGACATCCCGGTCGAGCCGGAGGCTCCGCTCCACAGGTTCAGCCAGTGCACTTCGGACAGTTGCAGACACCCCGATCGGCCTTCCCGCCTGCGTTCCTCCGAACCTGTGATCGTCACCGTCCCAGGCTGTTCGCCGACCACAGCCACACAGCGGACCGAGGGAAAATCGAAACTGCCGTACGGGTCCATCGCGAACGGAACGGTAACCGCGGCGGAGGCGGCAGCCGGCGGCACCAGAACTGAACCGGCCACGATCGCAGCACAGATGACCGATCGGCGAACGAACTCGATCATGGCGACCTCCAAGAGCTAAGGAACTGTCCACGAACCGGCCGTCGGCAGAATCGTGATGGCCGGTCTGCCCAGAGAATTGTCTGGCCAGACCGAGGCGACCAGCATTCCCGACCCAGTGTTCGCGTAGCCGTGTAGGGGTCGATCGTCCAGTGCCCAACCCACCTCGGAGACTCCCGTGGCACCGGTCGTGAGGTTGCGCCACTGCACGATGCAGGAGCAGCCTGCACCGGTGACAAATCGAGTGATGCCCGGAGACGTCGGATCGGTTCGCGCTGCAACCGATCCACCATTGGAGGCCAGGTACCACGGTGGTGCGGTTGCAATGATGCCGACAACCGGGTTAGGGAATTGGTAGTCGGTCGGAGCTGCGTGAGCGGGGGGCGATGCGGCCAGCACGATGCCCACCGACGCCGCGATCGCACCAGATGCGGCAACAAAGTGGCGACGACTGCGCATTGAGCGAGCGGCCACGGTCATAGCTTCCTCCTTCGGCTGACCCCGACGAGGTGGAGACGAAACCAAGCACCTCTGTCAGTGTGACAAAGCATCCGGGATGATCGGGCGGTTTGCTCGCAGGTCACGGGAGGGTAGGCGACGAACGCCGCCCAGCCGGCGTCGCTGATGACCGGGGTGTCGTCGTGTTCGGCGATGTCGTCGGCGGCGAGGTAGCTCGCTACGACGACTGGAACCCACTTGGTTCGGTAACCATGCATCGCTCGCGGTCGGCCCTGCACGGAGGGTGACCGCTGGGTGCGCGTCGGCCCGTGACCGGACCGGCCTCCATGAGAGGGTGGAGTGATGAGCGGGAATCGGGCCCAGGTCAGGCGCGCTGTGGAGATGTTGACGGAAGCGGTTCCACGGTCCGAGCTGTTGTCGTTGCTATGTGAGCAAATCAGCGACCAGATCCGTTACGACATGCGCGACCTTGAGAATGAGGTTCAAGCCCTTGAAGGTCGCGCGTCCGATGAGCCGGACACCGCGTTGGCCATTTCATTCAGGCAAGGTGCACTTCGAGCCCTTCAAGACGAGGCCAGCCGCTGGGCGGCCGTGTCTACATCGTTCTCACATGCGCCCGAGAGTCGACCCGCGAATCCCGCCAACTACGCCTTCGTGAAGCTCGGCGACCGTAGCTAGGTCCCGTGATCCGCCCGCCAGAAAAGTCCACAAATGACTGGGGTACGCCGGCCGATGCCTTCTAGTTCGGCGGGTTCCATCTGCTGTGACAGCCTGACGGAATGACCGTGCAGTTTCAAGAGGATCCGCTTGCCAGTATCGAGTGGCGGCCGCGGGACACCGGCTGGGTCGCGTGGGTGGCCCTTCTACCGATCCTTCTGCTTCTCGTTTCGGTACTGGCAGCAGTATTCGACAGCAATCGCTGGCCGATGCTCGGCGACGTGCAGGGCACGTGGATCTTGGTGGGCGCCTTCGGCTTGGTGGTGTTCGTCCCCGCGATGGTGGTGTCGCTGTTCGGCGCGGCCGCTCTGAAGCAACAGTTCCGTTTCGGACGCTGGCTCGCCTCTATCGGTAGTGCCGCAGTCATGCTCATCGTCGCTACTTTCGCATACAGTAGTCGCCGAAACGGCTGCGCCTGAGAGGCGCGACCCTAATAGCTGGGGTCCGGCACTCTCGCCTCTCGCAGCGTCCTTGGTGCTCGTCCCGAACCTCGCGATCGCCGTGGTCAATGTGTACGTGGTTGTCCGGCTATGGAAGCGACCGGTGTAGCGAACGACGCCTGCGCCCGACAACGCCCGTGCGGTCTGGATGCGGACCGGCCCGGAGTGGTGAGGTCAGGCAGACGCTCCGGGGGGGTAAGTCGGGTACGACATCCGACTCGAGGGGATGGCGTTCCACCGGTCAGGGAACTGTCCAGATGCCAGCACCGGGAAGAAGTGTCATTGCCGGATACCCAGGCAGCCCATCGGGCACCGTGACAGTGGCGACTACGGTGCCCGACCCGGTTTGAGCCTCGACGCTCGGATATCCGAGGTATGCGATGCCGGCTGCGCCGGTGGAGATGTTTCGCCAATGGATGAAGCCACAGCAGTGGAGGTCGTCGGAAAACCGGGTGACGCCTGGCGTTGCCGGGTCGGTTGTGGCGATCACATACATGAAGCCCGCGGTGGGGAGTCCAGGCGGAGAGACCCCGATCCCCACAACGGGAACAGGGAAGACGGTGTCGATCGGTGTGGCGGTGGCCGGTTGTGCCCCGCAGAGCAGCGCGACCCCGACTCCGATTCCGATTCCGATCGATGCTCGGCGTAGGCGGTGGTCTGGTCTCATCGATTGAACGTTCTGACCTGGTGGACCGCTCCTAGTCCTGGAGACCGGCGCCAGAGCCGAACCGGCCACGATCGCGGCGAAGGCTACCGATCGGCGAACGAAACCGATCATGTCGACCTCCAAGAGGAGTCGGGGCGTTGCTGGCTCGCTGTCGAAGTTCGCGCTTCAGCCTGGATAGCCGGGAAGCTGGGCTTCCAGAGTTCGTACGACAGGGTGATCAGCCACCCCCTCGTTTCATCGTTCACGAACGGCACACCACAGGCCCGTCATTGCACCGGCCACCGAGGGAACACGGCAGCACGCTGATGAGCCACAGTCTCGTGTCCTCTGGGAGCAATGGGATGAACCAGATCCAGGAATCCATCAGAGCACCCCGATCGAGACGAGCCAGGTGATAGCGGCCACGTACAGCGGGCTGAGCGGCCCGAAGAACATGAAGTAGTCGAGCATCGTCGTCACCCACAAGCCTGTCGGAAGTCAACAAGGCAGGGATAGGTCGCGGCCACCCACCGCAGGGTCTCGAACGGCAACGGCAGGAACCAGAAGGTGTCACCCATCGTCGAACCTCCTCACGTGCAGGACGAGCCCTTCAACCAGCAGGGCGCGTTGTCGATGGCCCACTGGCGATCCCACTCACTGAAGAACGGCCACGGCATCAGCCACACGAACCAGGGGAAATCCATTTCGATTCACCTCCTCATGGGCAGTGTCCGCCGAACAACGGGCCACAACCGGTGCAGCTAGGCCAGGACCGGCCTACCTTCTCCACGTGCCCATCGGCGGCGAACCCGCGGGACGATCCCCTTCATCAGGCTAGGTCTCGGGAGTGCACTTGGAAGAAGGATTCAAAACCTCCGCTCGCGCAACGAAGGCAGACCTACCAGGGACCTAGCCTTCAGAACGGTTCAACGTCCGCGCCGCGTCGCACCAGAACACCGCCCAGAAACGGAATTCAACCCGTCCTGGACAAGATCAGAGAGGAGTCCATGATCTTCGAATACGAAGGCGCCTACGTCGGCGTCCACTCGCCGCACCAACAACCAGGAATCCGTGCGTACGGCGCCGACAACAGACTCCTGATGCTCGGCTACGTCCACGAGTGGTTCCATGTGTCGCACGCGGGCGGCTGTCCTCTTCGTAGGAGTAACAGTCATACTCGCCGCTGGTGCTGCCGCCATCGGTTACGCGACCCATGCTGAGGGCCCTCCTGCACAAACGCTCCCTCCGTCGGCTGATGCTGCCGCTGCACCACTGCCGCGCACAGCTGTTGCGAATACGAAGCGGCTAGTGCCCCCTGGGCGCCGGGACGGCCGGGCTTCACCAATGTGGGTCTGGCCCCGTCGCCCGAGTTCCCGCAGGCGCTTCCACACTGGTCTCTTTCGAATTCGTGGACAGACATGTCCCGGGCATTTTCGCGGCAAAGGGGCTTCCCCGCTCACAGATGGACGTACGAATGGTGAAATGCCAGCGGCCACGTTTAACTTGCGGCAGCGCGCTGCCTGGCAGGCCGAGTTTCACAGCGTCCCGGCTTCGTATTGCAAGCCCCCGGGCAGGGCATCCGGCCGGTCGCGGACACAAGTATGACATCGCCACCTGGTCTGGTCTCACAGGGAGACGCGATCACGACATCCGCGTCTGTGTAACAGGCGGTCGACCTCAACGCGCTCGTGCGGCGGATGTACGCGTGTACACCGTCGCCTGTGAAGGGGTATTCGGGTACGGGGTGTCTCCAATGTGCGGCGAGCACGGTGCCGTCCGGGGTGAGATGCGTGACCGCTGATTCGACGAGTCGATCGAGCTCCGGGGCGGACAGGTGGAAGCAGATCTCGCTCAGGACGATGAGGTCGAACATGTCGTTGGGCCAGGGCCACCGGAGCGACCATTTCTCGACGCTGGCTCGGTTCGCGGCGATGGCATCGGCGAGATGCGTCCGCGTCAGGTCGACGGCACGGTCCACGATGTCGCTGGCGACGATGTGGTCGCAACGATCTGTGAGAAGGGTGCTCAGGTTCCCGATGGAGCAGCCGGGCTCGAATGCTCGGCGAAAGCGTTGGCGGGGGAGGATCGCGAGTGTCAATGCCCGCTTGCGTTCCTCGTACCAGCGGTGTCCGAACCCCCACGGGTCGGGACTTCTCCGATACATGTGTTCGAAGTACTCCACGCCCACCGATGTGCCGGCCGGCGTGCCCTCGGACTGATCACCGCTCGCGCTCATGGCTCGGTGCGCTTCGCCCACGCGGCCAGCCAGGCTGCCTCCATTGCCGCGTCGAACAGGTAGGTCTTCCTGATCCTTCCGGCGGGCACGTAGACGAGGTCGATGGTGAGCAGCGTGATGGCTGTGGAGATTCCGAGGTTTCGGGCACCGCGGTAGCCGGAAGGTGTGTCGTCTGCCAGCAGTTGGACCACGCCGTTCCCGGCGAGCAGGCCTCCGACGGTGTACTGCAGCCAGCGATCGTACTTGGCTCCGAACAGTGCCTCGAAGCTTCGCCGATGCACCAGCGGCCACAGTCCGCCCACGGTGTTGAAGAGGCCGTGGGCCTTGGCCAGTCCGAGTGTGGTGGGCGGGACGTTCGGTGGAGCTGTCATACCGCGCCGCATACCCGTTTCCGGCCCAGCCAACCTTCTTACGTCGAGCGGTTGATCACCGACAGGTGAGAGCGGGGACTTGCGGCCGCCGACGCGATGGCGGAGCAGGTCGATGCTGCATCTGGTGCCGTTGTGGATGATCCATCCGGAGCGGAACACTGTCAGCAGCAGTGGCTTGAGGATCGCCATCGGACGATCGCGGCGGGTGGACCACTGATGTGGTTGTCGATGGCGGGCCTTGGAAACCACGCTACCGCTTATTCATCGGTCGGGTGTGGGTCTTGGACGGTGACTACTGCTGTCTGCTGACGGCCTTGCGCGCGAGAATGTTCCACCAGTTCCCTGCGACGTTGATGGCGGCGCCCTCAACCTGGGTCGCCCGTCGACGGCCGCCGTCGTAGTGAACAGGCGCGCGTCGAACAGCCCGTAGTGCAGCGGCGCGGCGCGGTGCACGCGAAGATCGTCGTAGAGAAGGAAGGTGTCGAGATCGACCTCGACCTCGACGCCTTCGCGTCGTCAACTCCCGCATGACGCGGTAGCTGCGGCCCAGGCGGCATCGTCCGGTCCGCGGTCATGTGTGACTGGCAGCCGTTCGCACGGGTCCGCTCATCGTCTGGCACGTCGGTGCGCTGCGGCAGCTTCCCACCCTGCAGCGGTGGCACGGCGGTGTGGGCTCGAGGCGGTTGATGCTGTCAGCGCGCGAGTGAATGCGTTCGGGATCGGCGTTCGCGGTCCACTACTACACACCGTCAGGTGAGCATCACGGCCGCAGCCGCCGCGCCCAGTGCCGCGAACCCGCCCACGACGAGACCGTCAGCTAACGTGCCGGACAACCACCACGTCAACAGCCCGGGGACGACACCGGCGGCGACGATCACCATTGCCACGACGCTCGCCTGGTAGCCCGTGCGGCTTCGGCCACCGCCAGAGGCCAACGATGGTTTGCTGTGGCCGGGCCGACTCGACGGCGGTAGATCAGAAGTCAGGAAGTCTGGATTCCGAAACTGCGGGGGTACTTCAGTCCGAGGTGCTATCCGATGTGGCATTCACACTCACCATCCGGGGAGAACTTTTCGAAGGCGGATGCCCCGTAGCTTACTGCTGAACTGCGGGACAACCCCAGGATAGAAGTGGTCTCGACAGTCCTCCAGACCTCGAGACAAGCACCACATGCTGATGTTGTTCGCTGAGGTGGTCGATGCGCCGGGAGGGGGGCTGGCTTCAGCGTGCGGGCGCTACCTACGGCAGCCGTCGAAGGGACCAGGAGAGCCGCTCGCGACGCTCGGGTCACACCGCTCGTCGTGACGGAGGAACCTGACGAGAACGGCGAGCGCCGCGACGATGGGGTCCTGCTCTCGGGGACGCCGTCTCGATGCCGGGGCGGCTCATCGTCACCACGCTCGATCCGACCTACCACCACCACAATAACTTCATGCCCGGCTCGACGCGTTCCCTCTACCCGTTGCTGACTGGCTGGACCACACCGGCAGCTGACTGCCGACCGTGACGCAATGCGGACCTACCGACGCCGTCCGCGTCAGGGGGTCCGCATGCTTGCCGCCGGTGGCTGATTTCGATCAGCTCTGCGAGCCGAACAGGTCGGTCAGCGAACCGAAATCGAGCGATCCCGTCCCCGGCTCGGGATCGGTCGCAATCTGACCGTCCACCGCCAGCGTGATCTCGCCGCCCGCGCCCAGCGCGGTGTACGTGCGGCCCTCCGCAGGCGCTGTAATGCTGAGCTGCTGCTTGTCGTTCGAGCCCACCGCCACGACCTGCCCGGTTGCGGTCAGTGCCGCGGAATGGAAGGTGCCCGCGGCGACCCGGTGTACGTCTGCCTTGTGGGGAACGCCAGCTGGCTGTTACCGCTCGAGCCCCAGCCGACGACCTGTCCGCCGGACGTCAGCGCGAGCGAGTGGAACGGCCCCGCTTCGATCGCGGTGTACGTCTGGCCGGTCGGCGGCGCCGGCACCGCCTGCCCTTGAGGCACAGAACCCCAGGCGACGATCTCACCGCCCGACGTCGACGCGATGGAATGCCACGTTCCCGCCGCCACGGCGGTGTAGGTCTGCCCGGGCGGAGACGGCGGAACGTCGGCCGGATGAATGGCGGCAGGCATGGGCCGCCCGCGACACCGACGCCGGTCGCGCCGAACTCGCACACCGCACCCGGATCAAGACCGCAATCGCGGCGGCAGCCGGAGTCGACCCGCGCCCGAGCTTGAGCGCGCCCGATGTGCTGGGATCGTCACCGACGAGCCCACCGCAGCGCAGTCCGAGCACAGGAAGCGGCGTCGACGGCCGGGCGGCAGCGACGATCAGCTCCCGATGTGGTGAGCCGAGGATAGCCGCATCTACCAGGCTAGATGCGGCTATCGGCAAAATGAATTCACCTGCATCGCAGCACGGTTCGCGGACATCGCCACCGGATAGGGATTGGTAGCCGGACGCCGGTCGCTCCGGACAGCGCATGTACTCGCTACCTTGGTTACCGATTGACCGATGATTCTCGCGCTCGCGCGCAGTCTCCGTTGGTGTCAGCCATTCAACTTGGAGGTCGCCGTGCGCAATTCCCTCACTCGCGCCACCCTATGGTCTGCGGCCGCAACCGAACGCGCCGCTCTGGCCGATGACCTCGCTGGTCTTCACGAGGCGCAGTGGGCACAGCAGTCGCTGTGCGGACGGTGGGTGGTAGAGGAGGTCGTTGCTCACCTCACGGCGGCGGCGAGTGTCGGTGCGCTTCGTTGGTTTGGCAGTGTCCTGGGGGCACGGTTCGACTTTGACCTGCACAACGCCCGGCGTCTGGCCGAGTATCGAGGCGCGACCCCCGCCGAGACTCTCGAGCGGTTCCAGCGGGTCGTCAACAGCACGACGTCGGCGCCGGGTCCCACCGCAGCGTGGCTTGGTGAGGTGGTGGTGCATGCCCAGGACATCCGGCGGCCGCTCGGGTTCGCGCGCACGCCCGCCGTCGAGACGGTCACCGAAGTTGCCCGCTTCTACTCCCGGCGGGACTTCACCGTGGCCGGCCGCAGCACCATCGAAGGTCTTCGTCTCGAAGCGACCGACGGGCCCTTCACGACGGGAGCCGGCCCGATAGTCAGCGGCACGACCCTCGCGCTCACGATGGTCATGGCCGGTCGTGGTGCCTACTGTGACGACCTCACCGGGCCGGGCGTGTCGACGCTGCGGGACCGCTGTTCCGGAAATGGCCACAGGACCACCTCCAACTGACAACAGGGAGCCGGGCTGACCCTCCACGCGCCCATGGGCGGTGCGCGGGCACTGGAAACGGCACTGGTATCCGAGCGCACCGTTATCGCCCGAGATGGATCGAGTCCACATCGCCGGTCCCGAAGGTGCCCCGTTCCAGACGTCGGACAAGGTGCGGTTGCTGTGACTCGGTGTCGGCGCAGTTGGGTCTCGTCCCGCCGGACAATCGGACTGGCCGGCGAGGCGGTGGCAGATGGCCTGGGCTAAGTGCGAGATCGACGAGGTGCTCGAGCTGACGATCCGCACCCTTCGGGGTAGCGGCGACACCGCGGGCGGCGTGCACCTGACCATCCCGGCGGCCGAGCTGTCGAAGGAGTACATCACCGTCCTCGGCGACCTCATCGTCGAACACTGTGGCCCGGTCTGAGGTCGCACACGGTTTTCCGCGGTCTTTGCATCCGCCCGGGTGGGCCATCAGTTTTCATCACCGTTGCCCGATCAGGATGGCCGTTCCTCACCGAGGCCGTCGACGACGCACCTGGCAAGGCCGGTGATAGCGGCGGCAAGGAGCGCCCTTGCCGTCTGCGGCATAGCGCCGGTGGCTCCCGGCCGGACTGTTTGCCTGTTCCGAGCTGCGTTGTCAGGATGCTGCTGCACCCGCCGGGTTATTGCTACGCCTATGCCTTGGATCTTGCATCTTGCTCCACAGGCCTCGGGCGTGGTCGTGGTGGTGCGGGTAGGCGTCGAGGGCTGATCAGGACCAGTGTCGCCAGGACGGCCAGCATCGCCAACAGGGCAGACGTTGTGAGAACCGCTCGGGTGCCGTCGGTCACGCCGAGGCGGTCGGTACCGCCGGTGAAGGTGAACACGGCGCCAAGGATTGCGGTGCCGATACCCGCTCCGACCGAGGCCAGTGTGGCGAGCGTTCCCGCGACCATGCCTACGCGTTCGGGTGGGCTGACGTTCACTGCCACTGCCATCACCGGCGCACCGGCGATACCCCCGCCCGCGCCCCACAGCAGTAGGGGAAGCGCCAGTGACCACCACGACGAGGTCGGGGTGATGGTCATCGCCAGCATACCCAGTCCCACGGCCTTGAGCGCATAACCGGACGCAATGACCACTCCAGGGGCGAGATAGCTGAGCATCTTCGAGCCGACCATTCCAGTGATCATCTGCGCCACGAAGATCGGCGTCATGAGCAGCCCTGCCTGAGTTGGGCTCATTTCGAGGCCGTCGGCGAAGTACACAACGAGGTAGACCGCGCCCCCGATGGTCAAAGCCCGAGACAGAAACACCGCCAGCATTGCACCGCTGAATGCCGGCCGCGTGAACATCCGCAAGTCCAATGCCGGTGCAGGAACCCGCAATTGCACTACGGCGAAGGCTGCCAGCGTCACCGCTGCCACGACAAGAAGGCCGGTGTCGATGCCGGACCAGTCATCCTCGCCGAGCAGCAGTGTCGTCACCAGGCCCAGTCCCACCGCCAGGTTCGCACTACCCACCCAATCAGGGCGCTCCGAGGGAACGATCCGCGTATTCGGTTTCGGATGAGGCTGCGGACGAGGCAAGACGCGTACCGCCACCACCCATGCCGCGAGCCCCAACGGCAGGTTGATCGCGAAGATCGCCCTCCATCCGAAACCGTCGATCAACAACCCACCCAGGGTGGGGGCTATCAATCCGGCCGCGGTAGCGAACGTTCCCCATGCTCCGATCGCCAGGTTCCTCTCCTCCCCGGAGTACCGGTCCGAGAGCAAGGGAATTGCGTTGACCATGATCGCGGCCGCACCAGCACCTTGAATGACGCGGGCGATATTGAGCCACAACAGTGTTGGAGCGAGGGTCGCGGCCAATGAGGCGATGGTGAACGCTGCGATTCCGGTCAGAAACAGCGGTCGTCGGCCCCACCTGTCCGAGAGAGATCCCACGATCTGCGTCAACGCGCCCATCGCGACCATGTAGGTCACCACGACAGACTCGACCGATCCGCCGGCGGCGATATCGGTCCTGATCTGCGGCATTCCGATTGCCACGATGGTGATGTCTATGACTACCAGTCCGGTGCTGGCCATCACCAACACCAACACTGCGCTCAACGGTGGTAGGCGACGGGACTGACCGACCATATCCTTGCCCACTTTCGTAGATGACTGACGTCGCGTCTCAGCGTGCAGCCGATCTTCATAAAAGTCAACATAGTGTGAAGTTCAAGATGTGGGGTTAGCGTGGGACCGTGCCATCTACACCTCGTCGTCGACCCACCACCCGCAACGGACGGCCTGTGCTGACCGAGGAGATCATCGCTACGAAAGCGCTGGAGATGGCGGGCATCCAGGGCTTCAGTGCCGTGACGATGCGTAGCCTCGCCGCCGAACTGGGTGTCACCGTCAGGGCGTTGTACAACTACGTCGACGATCGGCAGCGCGTCATCGACCTGGCCATCTCCCAGATGCTCGCCGGGTGGCAGCCGCCGCAGCTGGATTCCGCGGACTGGCAAACATCGGTTGCCGACTACGCCGCCGCCCTGCGCCAGCTCTACCGGCGGTGGCCCCGAGCGCTCCTGATCATCCTTGACGAAGAGGCCACTCCCGCAACAGTTCACCCCAACCGGCTAGTCAACGTGGAGAGTTTCCTGCAGCTCCTACGAGGCGCCGGTCTCTCCCTGAGTGCGGCCCTCGAAGCCCATCGTCACCTCGCGCTCGCGTTGTTCTCGTTCGCGCTGCTCGTCGACTATCCCGCGGACCACAGGGCCCCGGCCCGGCCGTCCGCTGCCGGCATCGCAGCGAGTTGGCTCGATCAGTATCCCGACCTCGACCTCACCGCCACCCGCGAAGCTGCGCTGCTTCCCAGCCCGACTCCCGACGACCAGTTCGACACCCTTGTAGGCGACCTCATCGACCTCATCGAACTGCGCATGCCCGCATCTGGGAGAACTCGGTAGTTGCCGAACCTTTCAACGCTTCCACGGCCTGCCCGACCAACAGCCAGAGTCAACGATTCAATCGGCGCGCTACCCCCATGAAGTTTCGCGAACACGAGTTGATCCGTCCGCTCGCCCCGGCATGATGCGATGACCCCGATGCGCCCCTCCCAGAGGTACGACTGTCGCGAAAGGACCGCGGCGCGTTGCAGAGTAATCACAACCGCTCGATGTCGTCGTCGATCCGGCGCCCGATCTGCGCGAACCCGATCCGCGCTCAGGACATCGTCCACTCTGGGTGGTGCAGCGCCAAACTCGGATAGTTCAAAACGGCCCACTGCGAGTGCCGGCGCCTGTGCGATTGTGGTTGGTCGGGCAACGCATCTGATGAGTTTCTCCGAGCGGTGGATGAACACCTAATCGCTATTGCGCACAACGGATTTGTAGGAGAGTCAGCCAAGACATCCGCCACGGGTGGGCCGCGAACCCGCGACCCCAGCCGGTGCCCCGAGCGCACAGAACTGCTATCCTCGTTGAAGGAAGTGGCAAGTAGTGCCCTCCATGAGATCGAAGGGAGGCGAGTTGATGACTGTCGTGGAGACCACTGTCGCGCGCAGTGTCCGAATCATCCTCACCTCCCGGGTTTCTTCCTGAGATTGCGCCTGCTGTCCTCCCGCTAGGGGGAGTTCTTTCGACGTATGCGCCGTCCGGAGTGACCCTCTCGAAAGGGTTTCCACCTTGTTTCACCAACCGATTTCTCCATGTCCTCAATCCCACACTCGTGAGCGCACTTTGAACCTGACCGCTTACGGCTGGGACGGCGAGTACGATCGCTCCTTCGCCCGCTTCCGGCCGGACGGACTTGTTCCCGGCCGGGTCGTGCGAGCCGAGCGCGGCCTGTGCGAGATCGTCCCCGGTGTCGGGGCGGTCCGGGCGGAAGTACTTCCCGCGTCGAGCGCCGAAGACCGACTGTCGCCGTGTCCCGGCGACTGGGTGGCGGTGCGGCCAGCAACCACGTTCCACCGCTGCCACCGTCGTCGAAGTGTTAGAGCGTGACCGGTGAGGGCATGGACGTTCTCGTCGACGCTCTGTCCGGCACGATCGTCTTGCTCGGTCCCTCCGGCGCGGGCAAGTGCACCCTCGGCAACCACCTGCTCGGTCAGGACCGCCTGGCGACCGGAGCGGTGCGTGGCAGCGACGGCAGGGGCCGCCACACCACTGCATGGCGGGAGCTGGTCCCGCTGCCGCGCGGTGGGGTCCTGCTGGACACGCCCGGTCTGCGCGGTGTGGGCCTGCGCGAGGTCGACGAGGGTCTGGACCAGACGTTCGCCGAGATCACCGAGCTGGCCGACAACTGTCGCTTCTCCGACTGTGCCCACGGCGCTGAGCCGGGTTGTGCAGTCCTGGCCGCCGTCGAGGACGGCTGTCTCACGCAGCGGCGTCTCGATAGCTACCACCGTCTGCTGCGGGATCCGCGCCATCAAGAACTCCCCGAAGTCCAAGTCTTGAAAGGTGTTTCGTAATGGATCTTCCCCGTATCTTCACCATCCGTGAGAGCAGCCACCGCATCCACAATCCGCTGACTCCCAAAAAATTCGCCTCCCTGGGCCGGTCACTCCATCTGGCGCCCGACACGCGGGTGCTCGACCTGGCCAGCGGCTCGGGCGAGATGCTCTGCACGTGGGCACGTGACCTGGGTTTCAGGGGCACGGGCGTGGACATCAGCTCGATCTTCACCAAGCAGGCCCGCGCCCGCGCCGTCGAACTCGGTGTCGCGGACCGCGTAAAGTTTGTCCACGGCGACGCCTCCGGTCACGTCGCGGACGAGCCGGTCGATCTCGCCGCGTGCGTCGGCGCCACGTGGATCGGTAACGGCGTGGCCGGGACCGCCGAGTTGCTCGCCCGCAGCCTCCGTCCCGGCGGGATGATGTTGATCGGCGAGCCCTACTGGCGCGTGACTCCTCCCGACGTGGAAACAGCGGTGGCCTGCCACGCCACCAGCGTGGCCGACTTCCTGCCGCTGCCCGGGTTGATCGAGCAGTTCGGCGAACTCGGGTGCGACGTCGTGGAGATGATGCTCGCCGACCAGGAGGACTGGGACCGCTACACCGCGGCGCAGTGGCTCAACATGCGCCGCTGGCTCGACGTGAACCCGGAAGACCAACTGGCACCGGGGGTTCGGGCCGAGCTCACCGCCGAGCCCGCACGCTACACGCGTTACCTGCGCGAGTATCTCGGCTGGGGAGTCTTCGCGCTCATGCTGCGCTGACACCACATCCCGTGCGGGTCTCGATGCTCTGTCCGAGACCCGCACGGGCCCAGGGTGCTCGCTCAACCAACGCAGCAAGTCGTCACCGAGCCCAGTGCGCGCCCCTCGCCTCCCGATTCGGCGGTGGCGCAGGGAGCGGGCTCGTGAGCCGCTCGAGCGCGGCCAGTTGCCGCCGGAGCGATCGGCGGAGTGCGGTGTGAATCCGGTGCCGACGTGCCCGATGTAACTAAAGTTGCCGTCGTCGTCGTACGCGCCGAGTAGCAGGGATCCGACGCCGTTGCGTGCTGTGCCGCTGCCGTCGACCCAGCCCACGATGATCGCCTCGGTGTTCTTGCGCAGCGGGGTCTTGATCCAGGCCGGCGCCCGACGTCCCGGCCAGTATGTCGAGTCGACGCGTTCGCGACGACGCCCTCGAGGTGGTGCTCGCGGGCCAGGTCGAGCATCCGGTCGCCGGTGCACTGTGAGCTGGCGTTCGTACGGCCAGAGCAGAACCGAACACGGCCGCGTTGACCCACGCCGGCGGCTATCCGCGAGAACGAGTAGCCGCTACAGAATTCGTCACGCTCCTGGTCTTCGCTGTCGGCCGATGGCCCGCCGAGTGTCCACTGGGCGGACATCCCGGCTTACTCCTGACCCGATGAGCATATTTGCTGGACGCATCCGCATTCCGCTGACTGCGGGCCGACTGGAGTGCCATCCACTGAAAACGTGCGCCACCAACACTGATCGAGGTTGAGATAGCTGTGAAGGACTTGAAGGGTCGCGTAGCCGTTGTGACGGGCGGTGCGAACGGAATCGGGTTTGGTCTGGCCACACGATTTTTACAGGAAGGAATGCGTGTTGTCATCGCAGACAACGATGTTGCCGACCTCGACAGAGCGGCGGAACGCCTTCGCGAACTGGGTGACGTTCTGGCTGTCCACACGGACGTTGCCGACGCCAGTTCGGTACAGGCACTAGCTGACGCAACCATCGAGCACTTCGGCGCAGTCCACGTCCTGTGTAACAACGCGGGGGTAGGCGGTATGCAGCGTTTCGCTACCACGAGCCTGGCTACCTGGGAATGGACACTCGGAGTCAACCTTTGGGGTGTCATCAACGGGTGCAACATCTTTCTTCCGTTGCTTGCTGCGCAGGACAAAGCCTATATCGTGAATACGGCGTCGATGGCAGGCTTTATGACTACCGCGCCCCTACATCCATATACGGCTTCAAAAGCGGCCGTGGTTGCCTTGTCGGAATCCATGGCTCACGAGTTCGAGACGGAGTTCCCGAATGTCGGCGTGGCCGTACTTTGTCCGGCCTACACTGCGACATCCATCCGCAACGACGAGCGGAACGCTCCTACCGGGCATGTTCCCCGCGAGCAGGCCGACCCAAAGCTCGCGGAGCTACGGAATCAGGTGAACAGCGACATCGACAAGGGCGTCTCCACGGAGTTCGTCGCTGACCTTGTTGTTGCCGGCATGGCTGCGGGTAAGACTCACATTTTTCCCTCACCCGACTGGCTCGATTATTGGCAGGACCGTGTCGACCGGGTGCGGAAGCAGATCGATCCCGCCACGGTGTAGGCCTCTGCATCAACCGGCTCTTCCCGATCGGGAGTGCATGACCGGGTTCCCGACGCCGTCAGCGTCCTATCGGGTGTGGCGACGAGTAGGGGGTGTCGCCACACCCTGTAACAACGAATGCCCGACCCTGTCTCGACGCACAGGGCGCGACGCGGAGTGAATGACCCGGCCTTGATGTCGGCGGACAATGTGATCCGACCTACCCGAGTCGACAGGGCGCGCAGTCGATCCGGTCGCGGCAGTCCAGTGGACGACCCGAGAACGTCGCGGACCGACATCTCTGTCCAGCTCGGTATGGCCTGTGCCTGCCGTGCAGTCGAAACAACCTGCGCACCATCGTCGGTTTAGCGAAGTCGATGAGCATTCCCCCCGACGGCCGCACCCTCGGCTTCACTGTTGGCGACCGATTACGGGCGACTACCGCGGTAGAAGACATCTTGTGTAGAGGCGTCCCGCTAGCGCCGGCGTAGCCCGCGCCCGTACCTGCGACGTACGGATGATGTTGATATTTGGTCTCGATGTTCGCCACTGAGGCCGCCTTGGTTCGCACGTAAGGTACCTGCGGTCGTTTTGCCTCCCCTGCTGTGAAGACTTCTGATCGGGCCTACCCCACCTCGCGTCCTGCCAATAACGTGGAGGGGGAGTCCATGGACGCCATGAGCGGTGTACGGAACGTGGTCGGTCACCGCCAGGGCGGCGAACTGCGGGAAGACGTCGGGAGCCTGGGCCCAACTCCAGGCGGCGAGCACGTAAGCACGGACGGGAGCACAAACGCATGATTCTGAACGAGACATACACGCTGTCGGGTGGGATCGAGATCCCCAAGCTGGGCTTGGGCACGTGGTTCATCGAGGATGCCAACGCTGCCCGAGCTGTCAAGGACGCCATCGCGATCGGATACCGCAATATCGACACCGCACAGGCATACGGCAATGAACGAGGTGTCGGCGAAGGAGTCCGCACGAGCGGTGTCGCGCGCGACGAGCTGTTCGTGTCGACGAAGTTGGCTGCGGAGATCAAGAACTATCCTGAGGCAGTCATGGCGATCGACGGTTCATTGGCCGCTCTGGGGCTCGAGTACATCGATCTGATGCTGATCCACAGCCCACAGCCTTGGGATGATTTTCGGGGCGGTGACTATGCCGAGGGCAACCGCGAGGCCTGGCGTGCCCTCGAAGACCTCTACAACGCGGGCAAGCTCCGCTCCATCGGGGTCTCCAACTTCGAGCAGCAGGATCTCGAGAACATCCTGCAAATGTGTTCCGTTGCACCGCAGGTGAATCAACTACTCGTCCACGCGGGCAACACACCGGCCGATCTCATCGCCTTCTGTGAGAGCAAGAACATCCTCGTCGAGGCGTATTCGCCGATTGCGCATGGAGAAATCCTGGAGAACCACGACCTCACAGCGATGGCAGACCGCTATTCGGTGACCGTGCCGCAGCTGTGTATCCGTTACACCCTGCAGCTGGGGACCGTGTCGCTACCGAAGACCGCCAACCCCGACCATATGCGTAGCAACGCCGAAGTGGACTTCTCGATTTCCGATGAGGACATGGAGGTGCTGCGGAACATGGCTGCCAGAAACTACGGCGAGCACAGCATCTTCCCCGTCTACAGCGGGAAATAGCAGAATCAGTCGGGGCGAAACCGCGGGGCCCCCGCCGTCCGGGCCGGGGGCTGGGCGAGGCGAGGGCGATGTGTCCGCCGCCGCGCGAATTCCGCGCGGCGGAGCGCGCGATGCTGACAACCCGGGTGCGGAATACATTGAGCGATACTGCCGTCGGTGCCGCGGGCTCGGCGTCACCTGGAGGTCAGGACGAACGCTGCGGGTAGTCGAAGCCCGGCACCATCCGCCCCGCCGCCACAGCGGCCACGAGCACGATCGCCACGGCGGGGACGAGGGTCTGCAGCAGGTAGCCGAGGCCGGGATCGGTGAGCCCGATACCGCCCGCGCACAGCGCCGCGGGGACGTGGGGCGCGCGCAGGATGGCCATGAGCGCCACCGTTGCGACGACCGAGGCGGCGGCGGCGATCTCCGAGGGCCCGAGGATCGCGGTGACGAGCAGGGCCGTCGCCGCCGCGGCCGGGTAGGCGCGCAGCACGGCGCCCGGGCTCGCGGGCGGACCCGCCGGTGCGAGCGCGATGAGAGCGGCCGACGCCACGAACGGCAGCGCGAAGACCGCGAGCCCGAGCAGATGCTCGGCGGCGAGCAGGGTGGTGATGATGATCAGCGCGGCCGCGGCGGCGCGCAGTCCCGAGGCTGCGGCTCCCCGGCGGGCGACGCCGGGGGAGCAGCTGGTGAGCACGGACATGGGGCTCCTTCTGTCAGGTGTTGCGGACTCAGAGGTTTCGGCTCAGGAAGTCACGGATCAGGCCGGCGATCTCCTCGCCGTGGGTCTCGAGCGCGAAGTGTCCGGCGTCGAGCAGGTGGATCTCGGCGTCCGGCAGATCGGTCGCGAAGGCCTCGGCGCCCGCTGGGCCGAAGATCTCGTCGCCGCGCCCCCAGGCCACCAGCGTCGGCGGCCGGTGCGTGCGGAAGTACTCCTGGAACGCGGGGTAGCCGTCGAGGTTGAACTGGTAGTCCCAGAACAGCTGCAGCTGGATCTCCTGGTTGCCCGGGCGATCCAGACCGGCCTGGTCCGTGAGCCAGGCCTCTGGGGCGATGCGCTCGAGCCGGTCCGTCGGCACGCCGTGGGTGTACTGCCAGCGGGTCGCGTCGAGTTCAAGCAGTGCGCGCACCGCCGACTCGTGCGCGGCTCGGTCCGCGGCGTGTGCGAACAGCACATCCCAGAACGGCGTGAAGCCCTCCCGATAGGCGTTGCCGCTCTGCGTGATCAGCGCCGTGACCCGGTCGGGGTGCTTGGCGGCAACGCGCAGCCCGATCGGGGCGCCGTAGTCCTGGATGTAGAGCGCGAAGCGGTCCAGGTCGAGTCCGTCCAGCAGGGCCTCGGTGATCTCGGCGAGGTGGTCGAAGCTGTAGTCGAAGTCGGTGATCGCCGGCATCGAGGACCGGCCGAACCCGATGTGGTCGGGGGCGATCAGGTGGTACTCGTCGGCGAGCTCGGCCATGAGGTTGCGGTACATGTGCGAGCTGCTCGGAAAGCCGTGCAGCAGCACGATCGTCGGCTTCGCGGGGTCGCCCGCCTCCCGGTAGAAGACCTCCTGGCCGGCGATGGTGACGGTGCGGTGGCGCAGATCGAATCCGGACATGTCCACTCCTCGGATCAGGCGGAGAACGATCGTTCTCCGGTGTGAGGTGTAGAGTAGAGAACGTTGGTTCTCCGCGCAAGTGGTGAGGTGAGGAATGGATCCGGAGATCGTGCAGTCGCGACTGCTGGACGCGGCAGAGGTGCTGTTCAACGAGCACGGGGTGCAGGCCGTCGGGATGGATGCGATCCGGTCCGGATCCGGGGTCTCACTCAAGCGGCTCTACCAGCTGTATCCGTCGAAGGATCGCCTGGTGGAGGCGGTACTGCAGCGGCGCGACCAGGTGGTCCGCGACGAGCTCGGCGCATTCCTGGCGGCGTACGACGAGCCCGCCGAACGTGTGCTCGGCGTCTTCGACTATCTCGATGCCTGGTTCCGGCGCGACGACTTCCGCGGCTGCACCTTCATCAACACGTTCGGCGAGCTCGGCGGCGTCAACGAGGAGGTCGCCGACATCGCGCGCACGCACAAGGCTGCATTCCTGGCGTGCCTGCGCGATGTGGTCGCGAACGCGGGCCGGCCGGCCGAGCTCGCCGACCAACTGGCCATCCTCGCGAACGGGGCGATGGCGACCGCGGCCATCACGGGGTCACCGGCACCCGCGCACCAGGCGCGGGATGCGGCACGGGTGCTGCTCGACGCCGCGCGCTGACCACCCCGCGCCGCGCCCGTGATTTACCGACGCTGCGCGCCGAGAACACAACTCCCACTGAGCTTCCCCCGCAAGGACTGTGCAGATTCCGCGCGCCGAGCGCATCGGAATGCGACCGCCTGCGCGAACCGCGCGTTCTCAGCGCGGACCTCTGCCACATAGGGGCATCTGACCCAGGACGCGCCTATTCTTCTGGTCTTGTCACCGAACGGCCCTGGACAAGCATGGAGTTGGAGCAAGCACTGCCAGCTGTACGAGAGGCTTTTGCCACTGTGCAGCAACGCGATCCCCGGATGTTGCTAGGTTTCGCTGCCGTCATGCTGTCTGAAGATGTAGACCAGGAACGCTCTCCAGAAATGTGAGCTGATCTCGCTCAGTGCCTTTTGGGCTGCTGGCGCGACCTCTCCTGAGACCGACACCACCCTGATGTGGCTTCTCGAGATGCTCTCGGCAGGCGGTTTCGACGTCGCCGGAGCGGAGGGAGAGCCTGCGAGGAGCCGTAACGAGCGCCACTACCGTCCGAGGCCGAACTCGTCGGCCCCGGATTCTGCGTCGGTGTGAGCGTGACTGCATGTGGGTCTTCGGCGACATCTCCGATCGTGGAGCGGCGGGCCGCGATCAATCGCGGCTCGACTCCCGCCGGATCGCGCCGGCACTTCCCGGGAGTCAGTTGCCGCGATGTCGTAGCCGTTGTCATGTCCCGTATGGCGGGTGGGGGTTGATGGTGTCGGCTGTCCAGCCGATGAAGTGGGTGTCCGGGACGGGGAAGGCTTCGAGGTGTGGGTCGGTGAGGATGGCGTCGATGCAGGCGGTGCTGCCGCCGACGTAGGTCGTTTTGTGGTCGATATCTGTTGCTACGCACCAGGTGTGGTCTTCTGGCCACCACAGGTTCGCGCTGTAGCCGCCGCCCGGGCGGTGGGGGGTTGCGCCGAAACGGGCTTCGGCGGCGTCGATCGATCCGTGGAGGACGGCCGTTTGTCTGGAGGCGTCGAGGAGCTCGAGACCGGGTAGGGGTTCGCCTTCGTGTCCGTATCCGTCCCAGATCGCGAACCAGCATTCGTCCGGTGTGGCGGTGTGGTCGCGGAGGATCGTCGCGAGGGTGCGGGCCTCCGGTTGAGGCAGGGAGCCTTCTTCCGGTCGTCGCCGCGCTGGTGGGTTCCGGTGATGGTCTGCCAGCTCATCGCGGCGTGAGCGATTGTGCCGTGTTCCTCGGCGACGGTTCGCCAGTCGATTCGAATCCACTGGTCGCCGCTGCGGTGGAGGTAGACGGGGTGGAAGATGCGTGCGTAGGCGGGAAAGACTGGGGGCACTAGCATTCCGACATCGAACGAGCCGCGCCGCAACGACTCCGCGATCCATCGACCGGCGTCGGGACGTGAGGCGAGTGCTAGTTCCTTGGGCGCCCAATGCCAGCGCTTCTCGCTTCCTGCCATGCAGTCACCTTAGAGACCAGCGGGACCGGGGTCAGGGGATGAAGCGCCTCGCGCTCGTAGACAGAACGGTGATGATCGTGTGGATCGGGGAGCATGAGTGCGTGTGGTTCGGGTCATCGATCACAATGCGTCGGCCGGGGCGTGAGAGTGATCGACCGCCTCGGTCAGCGCGCCTGCGCGCAGTCCCGGCAAGTACCGAAGATCTCGACGGTGTGGCTGACGTCGGTGAAGCCGTTGCTGTCGGCGATGGTCTGCGACCACTGTTCGACGGCCGGTCCGTCCACCTCGACGGTGAATCCGCAGGCGCGGCACACGAGATGGTGGTGATGCCCGGACGAGCAGCGTCGGTACACGGACTCACCGGTGTCGGTGCGCAGCACGTCGACGGTGCCGGCCTCGGCGAGGGTCTGCAGCGTCCGGTACACGGTGGTGAGGCCGATGCCCTGGCCGCGCCGTCGCAGTTCGTCGTGCAATTCCTGCGCCGACCGGAACTCCGTGATCTCGTCGAGCAGCGCGGAGATGGCGCTGCGCTGCTTGGTCGAGCGCACTCCCACCACGGCCCGCCCACCCTGGTCGTTCCGGTCGGTCACGTTCTCGGTCATGCTTCCTCCGCGTGGGCGACGGCGTCGACGACGATGTGGGCGAGATGGTCGTCGACGAGTCGGTACATCACTTCACGTCCGTTGCGCTCGCCGTGCACGACGCCGGCGGCCTTGAGCACCCGCAGATGCTGACTGATGAGCGGTTGCGTGACGCCGAGCGCGGCGACGAGTTCGTGGACGCACCGCTGTGATTCACGCAGCTGCAGCACGATCGCGATGCGGACCGGAGCGGCGAGGGCACGCAGGATCTCGCCCGCAGCGGTGAGCGTCTCCTTGGGCGGCAGCGGGGCCGGCGCCGTCTCGGAGCAGGCGCCGTGATCGGCGGTTGCGGGGTCCAGGTGGCTCGCGTCGGCGATACTCACGTGCGCCTCCTCCCATGCGATCGGACGGGCACCGAACGGACCCGGACCTGCCACCTTATTGCAAATCAATTCCATTTTGATATGCATGAATATGCATGTCAACCGGGCGCGTGGGACGCCTTCGCCGCTACCGATAGGCTGGACGGGCGAATCCGCACGTGAACCACGCATCTATTACCCAGATGGAGAGCAGCCAAGTGGCACCCAAGTCCAAGATCGATACCGTCGCCAACCTCGCCAAGCGCCGTGGCCTCGTCTACCCATGCGGTGAGATCTACGGCGGTACCAAGTCGGCCTGGGACTACGGTCCGCTCGGCGTGGAACTGAAGGAGAACATCAAGAAGCAGTGGTGGCGCAACATGGTCACCAGCCGCGAGGACGTCGTCGGACTCGACTCGTCGGTGATCCTGCCCCGCCAGGTGTGGGAGGCGTCGGGCCACGTCGAGGTGTTCACCGACCCGCTCGTCGAGTGCCTCAACTGTCACAAGCGCCACCGCCAGGATCACCTGCAGGAGGCGTACGCCGAGAAGCACAAGCTCGACGATCCGGACGCCGTGGCGATGACCGAGATCGTGTGCCCGGACTGTGGCACCAAGGGTCAGTGGACCGAGCCCAAGGCGTTCTCCGGCCTGCTCAAGACGTACCTCGGCCCGGTCGACAGCGAGACCGGCCTGCACTACCTGCGCCCCGAGACCGCACAGGGCATCTTCGTGAACTTCGCGAACGTGCTCACCACGTCGCGGAAGAAGCCGCCGTTCGGCATCGGCCAGATCGGCAAGAGCTTCCGTAACGAGATCACCCCGGGCAACTTCATCTTCCGCACCCGTGAGTTCGAGCAGATGGAGATGGAGTTCTTCGTCAAGCCGGGCGAGGACGAAGAGTGGCACCAGTACTGGATCGACTACCGGATGGACTGGTACACCGGCCTCGGTATCAACAAGGACAACCTGCGCCTGTACGAGCACGCGCAGGAGAAGCTGTCGCACTACTCGAAGCGCACCGTCGACATCGAGTACCGCTTCCAGTTCCAGGGCAGCGAGTGGGGCGAGCTCGAGGGCGTCGCGAACCGCACCGACTACGACCTCGCGACGCACGCCAAGGCGTCGGGCACCGACCTGAGCTACTTCGACCAGACCTCCGGTGAGCGCTACACGCCGTACGTCATCGAGCCCGCGGCCGGCCTGACCCGTTCGCTGATGGCCTTCCTGGTCGACGCGTACACCGAGGACGAGGCCCCCAACGCCAAGGGCGGCGTCGACAAGCGCACGGTGCTCAAGCTGGACCGTCGTCTCGCGCCCGTCAAGGCCGCGGTGCTGCCGCTCAGCCGCAACGCCGACCTCTCACCCAAGGCGAAGGATCTGGCGACGACGCTGCGCCAGCACTGGAACATCGAGTTCGACGACGCCGGCGCCATCGGCCGCCGCTACCGTCGCCAGGACGAGATCGGCACGCCGTTCTGCATCACGGTCGACTTCGACACCCTCGAGGACCAGGCCGTCACGATCCGCGAGCGCGACACCATGGCGCAGGAGCGCGTCGCCCTCGACCAGGTGGAGGGCTACCTCGCCCAGCGTCTGATCGGTTCCTAGTTCCCCGACCGAATGTCACATGCGTTCAGTTCGACTGAACGCATGTGACATTCGGTGTTTTCGGGCAGGGCGCTCCGCGCCTAGAAGCGGCCGCCGCCGCCGCGACCGATGCGGTCCGAACTGCTCGGGCCGCCGAACGAGCCGGGACCCGGCCCGCCCCAACCGCCGCCCCCGCGTCCGCCCCAGCTGCCGCCGCGGCCACCGAATCCACCGCGCAGCATGCTGTCGATGAGGATGCCGCCGAGAATCGCGCCGGCCGCGTTACCGCCGCTGCCGGACACGCCACCGCTCGGCGGCCGCTGGTTGTCCTGGTAACGGTTGACGTCGGCCTGCGCGGCCCACAGTGCGCGCGATCCCAGTTCTGTCGCCGACTGCGCGTGCTGCAATGCCTTCGACGGATCCGAGTCGGCGAGTTGCTGCGCCGCCTCGAGATGTCGCTGCGCCTCCGACAACCGGGTGCGGGCCTCCGCCCCGACGGCGCCGCGCCGGGTGGAGATGAAGTCGGCGGCCGCCGTCACCTGAGACCTCGCCGCCGTCAGATCCTGGTCGAGACGCGCGCGTGCCCGCTCGGCCTGCCGGCTCGCTTCCTGCGCCTGGGCCAGGACGGCGTCCAGGCGGGCGTCGGCCTCGACGACCTTGGTGAAACTGCCCAGCGGATCGGTGTCCTTGGCGGCCTGCGCATTCTGCAGCGCAGCCTCCGCGGCGGCCTTAGCCTCGGCGAGCCGGGGTCCGCCCTTCGCCGTGAGCGCTCCGGCGGCCGTGATCCCCTCCTGCACGTCGGCCATCGCGGCGGGCAACGTCGCGATGGCGTGCCGGATGTCGGTGTCGGCGCGATCGACCGCGTCGAGCAGTTGACGGGCCTGGTCGAGCGCACCCTCGGCGGCCCGGATCGCGATCACCGCCGGGCCCTGCTTGCCAGCCGGGAGCGTCGCTGCCTTGCGCCCGGCCTCGATGTTCTGCTCCGCGAACGTGATCCGCTCACGCGCCATGGCCGGGTTCTCCCGCACGGTCGCCAGCACCGACGGCGGGAACTGGCTGCCGAGAGCGGCGAGCGTGGATTCGGCGGCCGGGATGCGCACGGTGAGCGCGACCACGGCCTGGGTGAGGGCGTCGAGTCGGGCGGGTGCGTCGAGGAGCAGGTCACGCATCGAATCGAATTCGGTGACACGGGCATTGAGCTCGCGGTCGGCGCGCTCGCAGGTCGTGATGAGTTCGACGAGCATCTGCCGCTGCTGCTCGGGTGTCTCGGGGATGTCGTCGTCGAGGCGCTGGCGGATCGCGAACGCCGACGCCAGCGTCGCACGGGCCTGGTCGTACGCCGCGGTGAACGGCGCGGTCGCGTCCGCCCCGAACTCGCCGACGGCCAGGTTGAGTTCCTCCTCGCTGGTGCGGATCGCGTTGTCCATCTCCACCAGTTCGTCCTTGGCGAGGGCGTCGAGCGCCGGGATCGGCAACGCCGACAGCGCGGCGGCGTCGGTCGGATCGACCTGGCGTGCCTGCGCGATCGACGACTCCAGTCGGTCACCGCGCTTCTTGCGCGAGTACAGGTAGACACCGGCGCCGACCACGACGACCACGCCGAGGCCGACACCCAGGACCTTCAGCGACGTGTGGGTCGCGGTCATCGCGTCGCCCAGTCCGCCCGCGGCGGCGATCGCGGCACCCGCCCAATCCTGCTCACGCAGAGCCGGCTGCACGGAACCCTCGGTGATCGAGTCGATCTCGGAGTTCGTGACCTCCGACAGCGCGGCCGGAACGTCGAACCAGTAGCCCCGGTCGGTCGTCGCGACCGCGAGCAGCGCGTCCTTGTTGCCGAGTCCGCTCAGATTCGCGGTCTGTTCCGTCCATGCCTCCTCGGAGAGTCCGTCGAAGTCCGTGACGTAGACCACCCAGAGACTGACCTTGTGCTCGTCGTACAGCGTGTCGAGGGCGTCCTGGACATCGGCCCGCTGCCCCGCGTCGAGGACCCCGGCGGAATCGGTGATGTGGTCCGGCAGCCGCAGCGGCGCCTCGGCCGTCGCGGTCGCGGGCGCGAACACGGCCGCGAGGAGGGCGAACAGTGTGCCGACCGCGGCGGCAACGGTTCCGCGGGCGGCACGGCGGTGGGGGAGAGGACGCGACAGAGCCTGGGCCATGTGACGAATCTATCCGCTGTGGCGCGTCGTCATCGGCGGCCCCGGGGGCCGACTGGCAGAATCGGGGAGTGAGTACCGCGCCCAGCTACGACCCGCCGGAGTTGTCGACACGTCCCGTGCCGCGCCGGTCCTTCGGGGCCGGGGTCGCCCGTTGGGCCACCCGCTTGGTAGTCGGCGCCTTATTGATAGGTCTGGTGCTGGTAGGCGGGACGGCGCTGCGGGTGTGGCAGGTGGCCCGCATCACCGACACCACTCCTGCCGACGCGATCGTCGTGCTGGGCGCCGCGCAGTACGACGGCACCCCGTCGTCGGTGTTCGAGGCCCGGCTCGACCAGGCCCACAAGCTGTACGAGCAGGGCGTGGCCGCCACGATCGTCACGGTGGGCGGCAAGCAGGAGGGCGACGAGTACACCGAGGCGGCGTCCGGCAGGAACTACCTCGTGGACCAGGGTGTGCCGGGCGGCGCGATCGTCGCGGTCGAGGAGGGATCGGACACGCTGCTCAGCGTCGAGGCGGTCAGTCGCGAGATGGGGGCACGAGGCATGCATTCCGCGGTCCTCGTGAGCGACCCGTGGCACTCGCTGCGCACCCGCACCATGGCCCGCGACGCAGGCCTGGACGCCTGGACAGCGCCGACGCGGCAGGGCCCGGCCGTCATGACCCGCGAGTCGCAGCTGCACGGAATCGTCAGGGAGACAGGCGCTCTGCTGTGGTATCAGCTGACGCACTTCTCGGCGGACTTCGGCTACACGGCGGGTCAATGACCGAATCGACGACCCGTGCGGCGTACACCGCGCACGATCTGCAGCGCCGTGTCACCGAGCCGGCCAAGACCGCCGACCTGACATCGGGCGCCGACGGGGCGCAGCACCGAAGTCCCTTCTCCCGTGACCGCGCACGGGTGCAGCACTCCGCTGCGTTGCGCCGGCTCGCGGACAAGACCCAGGTGGTGGGCCCACGCGACGGCGACACGCCACGCACCCGGCTCACCCACTCGATCGAGGTGGCACAGATCGGCCGGGGCATCGCCGACGGACTCGGCCTGGACCCCGACCTGGTCGACCTGGCCGGATTGGCGCACGACATCGGCCACCCGCCGTACGGCCACAACGGGGAGAGGGCGCTCGACGAGGTGGCGGCGGTGTGCGGCGGCTTCGAGGGCAACGCCCAGAATCTGCGCATCCTCACCAGCCTCGAACCGAAGGTGCTCGACGCGGAGGGGCGGAGCGTCGGCCTCAACCTGACGCGGGCCTCGCTGGACGCCGCGATCAAGTACCCGTGGACCCGTCCGCGGCCCGGCGCCAAGTTCGGTGCGTACGACGACGACGCGGCGATCCTCGCGTGGATCCGGGAGGGGGCGCCCGAGGGCCGCAAGAGCCTCGAGGCGCAGGTGATGGACTGGGCGGACGACGTCGCGTACTCGGTGCACGACGTCGAGGACGGCGTCATCGCCGGACGCATCGATCTGCGCGCGCTCGCCGACGCCGCCGAGGTCCGGGCACTGGCCGAACTGGGGGCGGCGCGCTTCCCGGGGCCCGCCGTCGACGAACTGGTGGAGGCCGCGTCCCGGTTGTCACGGCTGCCCGTGGTGGCGGCGGTCGGACGCTACGACGGCACCCTCACGAGCGCGGTCGCGCTGAAGAACCTCACCAGCGAACTCGTGGGGCGCTTCGCGTCGGCGGCGGTCGCGGGCACCCGCACGGTCACCGGCCCCGGGCCCCTCGCGCGGTATCGGGCCGACCTGGAGGTGCCGCCGATCGTCGCCGCCGAGGTGGTGCTGCTCAAGACCGTCGCGCTGTACTACGTGATGTCCGACGCCGGGCACCTCAAGCACCAGGGCCGGCAACGGGAGCGGATCCACCGCGTCGCCGAATGGCTCCTGCGCACCGCGCCCGCCGGCCTCGATCCGCTGTTCCTTCCCGCCTGGGAGCGGGCCGCCGACGACGCCGCCCGGGTGCGGGTGGTGGTCGACCAGATCGCGTCGTGCACCGAGAGCCGACTCGAGCGGATCGACAAGCAGAGCCTGGGGGCCCAGGCCAGCTGGGGGTAGGCGGCGGGCGCGGAGCGCCTAGACTGTCGTGGTGGCCGGCCGAATCCCTGACAGAGACATCGCGGCCGTTCGCGAGCGCACTCGGATCGAGGACATCGTCGGCGAGTACGTCTCGCTCAAGCGCGCGGGCGGCGACTCCATGAAGGGGCTGTGTCCCTTCCACGACGAGAAGTCTCCGTCGTTCCACGTGCGGCCCAATCACGGCCACTTCCATTGCTTCGGCTGCGGTGAGGGTGGCGACGTCTACTCGTTCCTGCAGAAGATCGAGCACGTCAGTTTCGTCGAGGCCGTCGAGCAGCTCGCCGACCGGATGGGCTACCAGATCTCGTACGAGGGTGGCGGCCCGTCGGTCCAGCGCGACCGTGGCACGCGAGCCCGGCTGGTCGCGGCCAACGCCGCCGCCCAGGAGTTCTATGCGGCGCGGCTGAAGGAGCCCGACGCGCAGGCCGCCCGTGACTACCTCACCGAACGGAACTTCGACGCGGCCGCGGCGGCGCAGTTCGGCTGCGGTTACGCGCCCGACGGGTGGGACACGCTCACCAAACACCTGATGGCGAAGGGGTTCGAGGCGAAGGAACTCGAGGCCGCCGGTCTGTCCAAGGAGGGCCGCCGCGGACCGATCGACCGGTTCCATCGTCGTCTGCTGTGGCCCATCCGCAACCTTTCCGGCGACGTCATCGGCTTCGGCGCCCGCAAGCTGTTCGACGACGACACCATGCCGGGAAAGTACGTCAACACCCCCGAGACCATCCTCTACAAGAAGTCCAACGTGCTGTTCGGGCTCGACCTGGCAAAGCGGGATATCGCCAAGGGGCACCAGGCGGTGGTCGTCGAGGGCTACACCGACGTCATGGCGATGCACCTGGCCGGGGTGAAGACGGCCGTCGCGTCGTGCGGCACCGCGTTCGGTGACGAACATCTCGCGATGCTGCGTCGACTGTTGATGGACGACAGTTACTTCCGCGGCGAGATCATCTACACGTTCGACGGCGACGCCGCCGGCCAGGCGGCCGCGATGAAGGCGTTCGAAGGTGACCAGAAGATGGCCGGGCAGACGTTCGTCGCGATCGCGCCGGACGGGATGGACCCGTGCGAACTGCGACAGAAGTCGGGTGACGCCGCGGTCCGCGACCTCGTCGCCCGCCGCACGCCGATGTTCGAGTTCGTCGTGAAATCGCTGCTGGCCGAACATGATCTGGATACCGCGGAGGGGCGGGTGGAGGCGCTGCGCCGCACCGTCCCGGTGGTGGCCCGGATCAAGGAGTCGACGTTGCGGGACGGCTACGCGGTCCAGCTGTCCGGCTGGGTCGGCTGGGACGACATTCCCGCCGTCCGCCGGCGGGTGCGCGACGAGGCGCGCAAGTTCGCCCGTGGCGGGGGAGCCCCGGCCGCCAAGCGCCGCCCCGTCGACACCACCCAGATCGAGGCGTTCCCGGCGCCGGCGCCGGGGATCGTGCGCCCGCGCCCCAACGACCCGACGCTCTGGCCGCAGCGCGACGCACTCAAGGCGGCGCTGCAGTATCCGGCGATCGCGGGCACTGTCTTCGATTCGTTGCCGCCCGAGTCGTTCACTCACCCCGCCTACGCGGCGGTGCGCGAGGCCGTGGCCGCGGCGGGTGGGACGAGCGCCGGAATCGGCGGTGCGGAGTGGGTGGATGCGGTCGGCCGGGCCGCAGGCGACGGCACCGTGCACTCGATCGTGATGGAACTCGCGGTCGATCCGCTGCCCACCGACGACGACATCGCCCCCCGATACATTCGCGGTGTGCTCGCGCGCCTGCAGGAGGTGTGGGTGGGCGAGCAGGTGGCCGAGCTGAAGTCGAAGCTGCAGCGCATCTCTCCGACCACCGACTCCGACGAGTTCCATTCCCTCCTGGGCGATCTCGTCGCGCTGGAGCAGTACCGCCGGAGTCTGCTCGATCAGGCGATCGGCGACACCAGCGGCGAGGGCATCGCCTGACCCTCGCCGCGTGTGCGGCTCAGTTGTGGCGTAACTGGTCCTGGGGGACCAGGATCGTCGTCTGCTCGTCGATCGGCTTCATCGGCTCGAGCTTCGGTTGGGTGCTGAGGGAGTCCGACAGCTTCTGCCGACCCACCTCGATCGCCTTCTTGGTGGCAGGGCTCGTTGCCACGGCCTTGGCTGCCTTACTGATCTGTTCGTACCGGGCCCGGCCCGCCCGGGTACCCAGCACGTACCCCGCAGCGACGCCTACCAACAACCGCAACATTTCCGGATTCCTCCCGTCGAAGTGCCTGCGTACATCCTGCCTGATCGGTCTCTGTTCAGGCGATTTGGTACTTGGGTAGGGGTATGGGCTAAAGTTTCTCAGGCGCCGCCGGAAAGGGCAGCGCCGAGCAGGACAATCCCCTGTAGCTCAATTGGCAGAGCATTCGACTGTTAATCGAACGGTTGCTGGTTCGAGTCCAGCCGGGGGAGCCCAACCGAAGGCCCCTCACCCTCACGGGTGAGGGGCCTTCGGTCGTTCCAGGTCACGATCGTACTGATCACGCGGCGATGCGAATGGGCCACTGGCCGTCGACGTCGGACGCGTCGCGTCCCTCGCCCAGCAGGTACTCGACGAGGTCGCGCTGGCGCTCCGCGTGCCACGTCGTCTGGCTCGCCATCACGTCGTCGAGGATTCCGAGATCGGGAAACCGCTGCGGCAGGATCCGCGCCAGCTCCGCGGCCGCGAGGGCGTCGGACTCCGCCTCGTGCGCGGACCCCAGCACGACCCCGTAGTGCTCGCACAGCGCTCCGAGGGTGCGCTTGCCGTGACGCCGGCGATCCATCTCGCGATCGATCACGTACGGGTCGACGACGAGCCCGTAGTCCGACAGTGGCGGCCACCCCTGGCGGCGCCCCTCGGCGTCCAGCACGGTGAGGTCGTAGGCGGCGTTGAAGGCGACGACGACGTGGCCCTCTGCCCACGCGTCGGTGAGTGCCTGCCGAATCTCCCGATATCCCGTGGAGTACTCCTGACCGTGCTCGCGCGCGTGGGCGGTGGAGATTCCGTGAATCGCGACGGCACCCGCCGGAATCTCCACGCCGGGGTCGACGATCCAGTTCCGCGTCCGAGGTGCGCCGGCGTCGCCCGTGACCACACTCGCGGTGACGATCCTCGCCGAGAGCGGTTCTCGGCCAGTTGTTTCCAGGTCGAAAGCGCAGATCGGTCGAGTGGTCCAGTGGGTCATCGCGGTCCTTCGGCATTCGTCCGAGTCTGTTGCTCGGGTGTTCGCCGGTCAGTCTGCTCGCAGGCACCGACAGCGCGGCGCGGGCTGCGACACACGGCACCCCACGCAGGTGCGCGGCCGCGCTCGGGCGGTAACATTCGGCGGTCGGCGACACACGCCGCGGTACGGGGCGGTAGCTCAGTCGGTTAGAGCCGTGGACTCATAATCCATTGGTCGCGGGTTCGAGCCCCGCCCGCCCCACAAAGCTTCTTTCTCGCCCGGCGCAGGATCGTCGTGCCGGGGCCGTCCCACGATTCCGGCACGTACGGGTCAGCGGGTCTGTTCGGTGGTGAAGGTGGGATACGTCGCGCCCGGCACGTGGCCGAGGAGGCGGGCCCGGGCGCCGGTCACACTGTTTCCGCCGACGATCCAGGCAAAGCACCACGCGCCGCTGTCGAGGGCGATGATCGCGATCGTGCGGGGCAGGTGGTCCCAGCTCTGCGGTCCACGGATCACACGACGAATCGAGATCACCGATCCCGCCTGCGCCGGGTGCGTCAGGGCACCCGCCAGAGTTCGCGCGGAGCGGAGCAGCCTGGTGTCCTCGGTGACCAGTCCAAGCCCGAAGCACATCATGGGCACTTTCTCCGCGGTTCGGCTGATGGTACCGGTCCAGTCTGATCGCCTGGGTACGACATGAGTAACCGCACTATTACCTGTTCGAGTACCCGTTTTCGGGTGTCGCATCGCGTCTGGTCCGGTGGGCGGCGAGTACGGGATTCCCGTTCGATCGGTACCTACGCGGGATGAAACACGTTCGCCGAGAATGAAATCGACTGAAGATTTCCGGGTCGCCGGCCTACCGTGAGGTCATGTCCAGTCCCGATCTTCAGCAGCTGACGCCCTCGCTGCACCGCCTCCGGATCCCGACAGGGCCTGCTCACCTGCTGAACTGCTACATCTGGCTCGACTCGGACGGCGTGACGCTCATCGACACGGGCTGGCCGGACAGTGCCGAACTGATCGCGGCTGCGCTGGCAGCCCTCGGACGTGACCGCACGGATGTCCGAAGGATCGTGCTCACGCATTTCCACGAGGATCACACCGGGTCTGCCGCCGAGATCGCGACGTGGGCGTCCGTCGAGGTGATCGCAGGTGCAGGCGACTCGCGGTACGTGACCGGGGCCCGGAGAGGTCCGCTACCGGTCCTCACCGATCCCGAGAAGGCGATCCACGCAGAGTCCGACGAGCCTTCCCACGGCCCGCCGTGCCGTGTCGACCGGGAGGTGCGGGACGGCGACATTCTGGACTTCGCCGGCGGCGCACGTGTCGTCGCTGCTCCCGGACACACCCCGGGCAGCATCGCCCTGTTCCTGCCCGACGCCGCCGCCCTGCTGACCGGCGATGCGGTAGCCGAGTTCGACGGCCAGGTGATCCTCGGCGTGTTCAACACCGACCGGGCGGAGGCGAGCCGTTCGCTGGCGGCCCTCGCCGCGACGGGAGCTCGGATAGCCGGCTTCGGCCACGGTGAAGCCGTGCTGGTGAACGCGTCCGAGCGGATCGCGGCCGCTACCGACCCCTTCGCGCCCGCCGGGTGATCGGAATGGCACGCGCGGCCGCATGGTGCGTCGGACTCGTCGGGTTGGTGGTCGTTCCGGTCTGGCTCGTGTATGTCATCCTGATCTCGGAGGCGTCGTTCTTCGGTGAGTCTCCGTCGAGTACGAGTCTCGAGCGCGCCGATGATGCGCGGCTGTGGGGGCGGGTCGTCGGAACCTCGGCCCTCGGTCTCGTCGTCGGTGTCGTCGCGTGGGCCTTTCGCCGGGGTGTCCGGGCATGGGGACTCGCTGCGCTGGCGTGTATCGGCGTGGTGACCACGGCCTTCATGTGGGTGGCCTGATCCGGCGCGGTGCTGGACTCACGGCGCGCGACGTTTTCGCCAGACTGGTCGGCGGTAGCTCAGCGAGGGCGTTGCTCACTCCAGCCGACGAGTATCGTGCCGAGTACCCCGGATACCACGAACAGCAGCGTGAGTACGGTCGCGAAAGCGCCGAGGAGAGCACCGACGAGCGGGTAGAGGACGATCGATCCGACTGCGCCCAGCGCGCCGGAGATCAGGAGGACGAACCCCAGGACGGTGCCGGTTCGCTGCTTCAACTTCACCTCCCGGTTCGACTCGTGCGAAGCCTAGCGGGCATTGATCGGTTCCGTCCGCGCCAACTCCGACGCGCGGGAAACCCCGGCGCGTTCGCCGACGTCGACGACTCGCCTGGGACCTTCGGGAACGAGATCCGGGGGCGCATCGCCGAGTGTCTCGCCCGGCGGTACTGCCCTCGTGCGCGTTACGGTTTCGGGATGACGGACACCGCTCCCGCCCGCCTGTCGACCGCCGACACCGTCTTCTACCTGTCCAACCGTCCCACCATGGTCGGTGTGCTGGTGTTCGAGGACCGCGGCGATATCGAACAGGCCGAGGTGGAGGGGTGGCTCGCGGCGCGGCTGGATCGCTCGCCGATCCTGACTCACCGGCTGGTGCCGGTGCCGGGCTTCGTCGACCACCCGCGATGGGTGCGGGCCGAGGTGGACATCACGCGGCACGTCTCGGTCGAGCAGCACACCGACGCGGGATGGGATGCGCTGGGAGAGAAGCTGGTGCGCATGACCGCGGAGGGACTGCGTCGCGACGTGCCGCCGTGGAAGATATCGGTCTTCACCGACGTCACGGGAGTCGAAGGCTTTCCGGAGCGTGCCGTCGTCGTTGCTCTCCGAGTTCATCATTCGGTGACGGACGGCCTCGGGTTCGTCCATCTGCTCCGATCGATCTTCGGTGAAAGTGCCACGACCGAATGGCAGTTCGGGCCGAGCGCTCCGTGGTGGATCGCCGCGCCTATCCGCTTCCCCGCACTGCTGGCGCGAATGGGTTGGGTGACCGCCCGGCGGCGGATGGAAGCACGCCGCCTCCGCGATGTTCCGGTGCCGACTGCGCTTCGTCCGCGCACGCGCCTCAACGGCAGCGCCGACGGCGGACGAGCGCATCGGTTCCTGAGCTTCACCGTCTCGGAGTTCAAGTCCACGGCCAAGGCGTTGGGGGAGTACACGATCAACGATGTCGTCGTCGCGATCGTGGCCGGGGCGCAGCGGTCCTACATCGAAGAGAGGGGCGAGCTCCCCGATTTCTCTCTGGCGGTGCACGTCCCGCTGTCGCTTCGCGCCGGGGGCCCGCCCGTCGGCAACCGTATCGCGGCGATGATCGTCGACCTGCACACCGATCTCTCCGACCCGCGTGCTCGGCTCGAGGCCATCGCGGAATCGGCGGGCCGTGAACGAGCACGGGTGACACGATCCGGGCCCGCCCACATCGCGTTCCTCAATTCCATTCCCGCCCCGATACTCCGGTTGCTCTCGCGGCCCCCCGCCGCCCGCCCGGTTGCGGCGGCCGAAGTGATACGTCATCCCAACACCATCGTGAGCAACGTGCCGCGTGGCGCCGCGAACCTCGCGTTCCTCGGAATCCCGGTCCAGACGACCGTCAGCTTCCCGGAGGTGGTGGACGGACGCGGCGTCGGACACGTCGCCACGTCGATCGGGGACGCCCTCACGCTCGCGGTGTCCTGTGACACCGGCATGATGCCGGACCTCGATCACTACATGGAACTGATCGCGAAGGAGTACGCGACGCTGCGTGCCCTCGTGTGACCCGCCGGACGGTTCCGCCCACCCCGATGTGTCAGCGCAGACCACCCTTGTACGCCAGGGAGTAGGCCAACTTGCCCGGCTTCTCGTCCGTGAACGGCTTGGCGAGCTTCGCGAATTCGCCCTTTCCCTCGGCCTTGCCGTCGTTCCACTGGGCGAGGACGCCGAGTTCGCGGGCGGTGAAGCCGGCCTCCACGACGGCATCGGCGGCCAGCGCGGTCTGCGCCGTCGTCACTCGCTTGACGGTGTCGAGGTAGCTCGTCGGGTCGTTGCGGTTCCACGTGCTCAGGTCGACGCCGGATCGGCTCCGGACCCACGATCCCCAGTAGAACTCCTGGAACGGAACGGTGCCGGCGGTGAACCCGATGTCGCGCGCGAAGTACATGAGGCTGCGGTACCGGTCGTCGGCGAAGTTCACGAGACCCACGCCTTCCGGAAGTGATTCGACGGCAACAGGATTGCCGTCCACGTCCCGGTCCCACACCCACTTGTTCCGCTTCATCTCGGCCCAGAAGTCCGGTACCGACGAGCCGCTGAGGTTGTCGAGCACCCGCAGCCGGACGTGGAGGTCGGGCCCGCCGTCGGGGAGTTCGTAGAACGAGGTCAGCGTGTGATGGCCGTCGGTGAGGTACGGGCGCCCGCCCGGGCCGATCACGACGGTCTTCATCGGCGCGATGCTCTCGGTGGTCTCCTGCCCGAGCGGAAGCTCGCAATCGAACGAGGCCGGATCCGACAGCGTCGCGCCGGGGGCCGCGGCGGTGGCCTTCACCTGCCCGTTGGCCTCACACCAGTCGTCGAACTTCTTGTTGATCGAATCCTTGCCGAGCGTGTAGCGCCCGAGCTTGTAGTAGACCTCGTCGTATCCGAGCGACGGCTGGGTCGCGTGGACGTCCCCGATCCGGACGTCGAGCAGATCACCCGGGCGTGCGCACAGGTACGCAGGATCGGCGAGCGAACCAGTGGTCGTCAGTGAACCGGTCGCCGGCGAACCCGCGAACGTGGTCGCGGCATCGCACAGGGCGGTGGCGGGGCCGGGCAGCGGGGCGGCGTCGACGGTGCCGACCGCGACGGCGCCGGTGAGGGTGATCGCGAGGAGAGCGGCGGACGTCGTCCGGCGAGCGAGGTTCATCGGCAGGGATCTCCTGGTCGCATGGAATGGTCTGGGTCGGATCGAACTCGGTTGCACAGCTTCGACTCCGCCGGTGTCGTCCCGGCGCACCGCGGGCGTCAGGGGGACGGCGCGGGCATGAACGATTCGTCGTCGGTGCGGGTGTCCGGGCGGCGGCAACTGGTCGACTGACCGATTCATCAGCACGCGTTACACCGGTGCGGGCGGTGTAAATCTCCCGGTCAGCGGGCGGTTTCACTACTCGGCACCTAGAACATGTTTCAATTTGAAAGATTTGTGGCTATCGTCACAGCCATTGGTAGTCGGTATCGAAGGGCGGAATCAATGAAGACCAAGGGCGCGCTGCTGTGGGGTGTCAACGAGAAGTGGTCGATCGAGGAGATCGAGCTCGGTGACCCGGTTGCCGGCGAGGTGCAGATCCGCATGGAAGCTGCCGGCATGTGCCACTCCGACCACCACATCGTGACCGGTGCGACGCCGATGCCGTCATACCCCGCGATGGGTGGGCACGAGGGCTCCGGTGTCATCACCAAGGTCGGTGAGGGCGTCACGGGCGTCGAGGTGGGCGACCACGTCGTGCTCTCGTTCATCCCGGCGTGCGGACGCTGTCCGTCGTGTTCGGAGGGTCACTCGAACCTGTGCGATCTCGGCATGGGGCTGCTCAGTGGCCAGGCCATCTCCGACGGCACCTACCGCATCCAGGCGCGGGGCCAGAACGTCATTCCGATGTGCCTGCTCGGCACGTTCGCTCCGTACATGACCGTGCACGAGTCCTCCGTCGTCAAGATCGACAAGGACATCCCGTTCGAGCTCGCGGCCCTCGTCGGCTGTGGCGTTCCGACCGGGTGGGGCTCGGCGACGCACATCGCCGAGGTCAAGCCGGGTGAGTCGGTGGCCATCATCGGCGTCGGCGGTGTCGGCATGAGCGCGCTGCAGGGCGCCGTCGCGTCGGGCGCACGCCACGTGTTCGCGATCGACCCGTCGCCCTTCAAGCGCGAGCAGGCCCTCAAGTTCGGTGCCACGCACGCGTTCCCGTCCATGGAAGAGGCGATCGCCCCGATCATGGAGATCACGTGGGGCCGCATGTGCCAGAAGACCATCATCACGGTCGGTGAGATGAAGGGCGAGTACATCGACCCCGCCATGACGCTCACCGCCAAGAACGGCCGCTGCGTCGTCACCGCGATGGGCCACATGGCCGACATGGACGTCAGGCTCAACACGTTCCTGATGTCGATGCTGCAGAAGGACCTCAAGGGCAACATCTTCGGTGGCTGCAACGCCCGTGTCGACATCCCGAACCTGCTCAACCTGTACCGGGCGGGCCTGCTCAACCTCGAGGACATGGTGACCAACACCTACTCGCTCGAGCAGCTCAACGACGGCTACCAGGACATGCTCGACAACAAGAACATCCGCGGTGTCATTCGCTACACCGAAGCGGACTGGTGAGTGCCTGACCCAGTGGCCCTCGTAGTCTGATCGGGTGCAGACTCTCGATCGGATCGGGCAATGGCCGGTGGACAACGCCTCGGCTGCCGTCGTCGACGGCAGCCGAGGCGTTGCGCATTTCGGGGACCGGCAGCGGGTGTACCCGCTCGCTTCGGTCACGAAGCTGTTGTGCGCGTACGCCACCCTCGTCGCCGTCGAAGAGGGCGCGGTGGAACTGGACCAGCCCGCCGGCCCGCCCGGCGCCACGGTGCGGCACCTACTCGCGCATGCGTCGGGCCTCGCCTTCGGTGAACACCGCGTGCAGGCGGAGCCGGGGGCCAAGCGGATCTACTCGAGCGCGGGGTACGAGGTGCTGGCGGATTTCGTCGAGGCCGAGACGGGCATTCCGTTCGCCGAGTATGTGTCCGAGGGTGTGTTCGCGCCGCTGGGGATGGCGACCGCGGCGCTCGTCGGACCGGCGGGCCACGGCGCGCAGGCCAGTGTCGATGACCTGAGTCGATTCGCGGCCGAGCTGCTCCGGCCCACGCTGGTCTCCCCACAGACACACGCCGAGGCCACCACCGTGCAGTTCCCGGGGCTGGCCGGCCTGCTGCCCGGCTACGGCGCGCAGCGGCCCAACGACTGGGGCTTGGGCTTCGAGATCAAGAGCGGCAAGTCGCCGCACTGGACCGGCACCGGCAACTCGCCCGCGACCTACGGTCACTTCGGGCAGTCCGGGACGTTCCTGTGGGTCGACCCGGCCCTGGACGCGGCCTGCGTCGTCCTCACCGACCGGGCATTCGGGGACTGGGCCAAGCCGCTGTGGACCGACCTCGGCGACGCGGTCGTCGCCGACCTCAGCGGTCGCGGGTAGATCAATTTACAGCTACCACTGGCGTAACAGTGGTATCACAGGGCACACTGGTCGACGGTGTGTCCCGTTGCGGCGCATCCAGCTCCATGTATCGGCCGAGGTCGTTGGGGAAGACGTCCCTCGTCGAAGCTGGAGGTGTTGCAGTGCGCTCGTTGAACCAGTTCGCGGATGCGACGGCCGGAGTTGTCTACGTCCACGCGTCGCCCGCCGCGCTGTGCCCGCATGTCGAGTGGGCACTCACCTCGATCCTCGATGCCCGGCCCAACCTGAGGTGGACCGCCCAGCCGGCCGCCGCCGGCACACTGCGGGCAACCTGTGACTGGATCGGGCCGGTGGGCACCGCGTCCCGCGTCGCCGCGGCGTTGCGGGCGTGGCCGATGTTGTACTTCGAGGTGACCGAGAATCCGAGCGACGGCGTCGACGGTGAGCGATACAGCCACGTCCCCGGCCTCGGCCTGTGGCACGGTGCGACGAGCGCGTGCGGCGACGTGGTGGTGGGGGAGATGCGGCTGCGGTCCCTGCTGATGGATCGAGAAGATGATCTGGCGGACGCACTTGCGCACGCGCTCGGCACCGAATGGGACGACGTGCTCGAACCGTACCGCAGTGGTGGTGAGGGTGCCGAGGTGACCTGGCTGCGTCGCGACGTGGGTTGACCTCTGTTGCTCCACCTCTCGAAGTCCGAGGCGAATCTGGTTGCGGTACAACGAATTTTTCTCAAACGGACGGCCGTCTGAGTTCTCGAAAGATGTTGGGGTACTGCCCTTTCGGGAGCGCGAGAGTCGGTCCGAAACGGGCTCGTTTCGCAGTTTCCATCCGGTGGACCGGTTGTTGCCGATAGCGTCCTTTGTGCGCGTGGTCGAAAGAACGTGAAACGTCGCAACCCGTGGTTCAGGAGAGTCGGGTCGGCGACTGCGAAATGACCGTTTCGATGACTTTTCGACGACATTCGGAGGGCGTGGAATGACCAGAATACGTGGAGTTTTCGCGGGATCCATCGTCGTCGCTGCGGTGGCGACGAGTCTACTCCCGGGCACGGCGACCGCACAGGCGCCGGGTTGCGGGGATCGTGCGGTGCATCCGTCGGACCAGCAGGGCTGGGCTCCGTTGGACGGAACTGCACCCGAGTTCGTGGACGGGCCGGCGGGGGCGACCGACGACGGCTCGATCGAGTTGAGTGCGGCGGACAACTCCCAGAAGGTCGACTACTACCAGTTCGGGCTGACGCCCCTGGAGGGCGCGACCGATCTCGGGTTCCGGGTGAACACGTCGGCCGGCGCGTCCGCGTCGTACCAGTTCAAGGTGATCGGAGCGAGCCGAACCGACGGCAGCCCCTCGGCTTCACCTCGTTGGTCTGGGACCGCATCCCGAACGGACCCACGGCGGGCTGGGTGGACGAGACCGGGCTCGAGAACGGGCAGTGGTGGAGCACCCAGTCGATCGCCGGTGCCACCGGCGGGCAGGCGAACCCGGTGTCGCTGTCCCAGATCAAGGCGGCGAACCCGAGGGCGCAGATCTACGCGTACGGGGTCAACGTCGGGACCGGCGCGGGCGGGTCGACCTCCTACGTCGACAGCCTCCAGTTCGGGTGCACCCATTGGAATTTCGCGCCGGATCCGGAACCGGGAAGTCTGGGCAGCTCCGGAAGTCTGGGCAGTTCGGGGAGCCTGGGAAGCTCGACGAGCAGTCTCGGCAGCTCGGTCGGTAGCGTCGCCGGGAGCGCGGGTGGTTCGTCGGTCGACGTGACCGGCAGCCTCGAAGGCTGACGGGCGAACCGCGTTCCGAGTGATCGGTCCGGGGACGTCCGCCGCAGACGAAGCCGAGGCCTCCCGCAGGTGCGGGAGGCCTCGTCCTCTCGGTGTTCGACTGTGCCGGAGCGGCTTACAGCGGGATGTTCTTGTGCTGTCCGCGGTTCGCGGGCGCCGCGGCGAGTGCGCGAGTGATCATGCTGCGCGTCTTGGCGGGATCGATCGTCTCGTCGACGACGCCGATCGAGATCGCACGGCCGACGCCACCGGCGAGGGCTTCGTGCTCCTCGGCGAGGCGATCGTGCAGGGCCTCGCGCTCCTCCTCGGGTGCTGCCGCGAGAGCACGCTTGTGCAGGATGCCGACAGCGGCCTTGGCGCCCATGACGGCAACCTCGGAATCGGGCCACGCGTAGACCGCGGTCGCACCGAGCGCCCGAGAGTTCATCGCGATGTAGGCGCCGCCGTAGATCTTCCGGGTGACCAGCGTGACACGGGGGACCGCCGCCTCGGCGAACGCGTGCAGCAGCTTCGCGCCGCGGCGCACGACGCCCTCCCACTCCTGGCCGACGCCGGGCAGGTAGCCGGGAACGTCGACGATCACGACCAGCGGGATGCCGAAGGCGTCGCACAGACGCACGAAGCGGGCCGACTTCTCGGCGCTCTCCGAGTTGAGGCAACCGCCGAGGCGCAGCGGGTTGTTCGCGATGACGCCGACCGTCCGGCCACCGAGGCGACCGACACCGGTGACGATGCTGCGGGCCCAGTTGCCCTGCAGCTCCTCGAAACTCGACTCGCCCTCGACGTTGTCGAGGAACTCGTGCACGATCGGACGCACGTCGTAGGCGCGCTTGGCCGACTCCGGCATCAGCGCACGCAGGTCGGTGTCGCCGTGCTCGGCGGCCGCGAGATCGAACTCGCCCTGCTCGCAGAACATCGACACCAGGCGGCGTGCGCGGTGGTAGGCGTCGTCCTCGTCGCGCGCGGCGATGTGCGCGACGCCGGACTTCTTGCTGTGGGTGTCGGGTCCACCGAGGGTTGCCATGTCGACCTGCTCGCCGGTCACGCTCTTGACGACGTCCGGTCCGGTGACGAACACACGACCCTCGGGGGCCATGATCACGACGTCGGTGAGCGCGGGGCCGTACGCGGCGCCGCCGGCAGCGAAGCCGAGCACGACGGAGATCTGCGGGACGAGACCGGACGCGCGGACCATGGCCTCGAAGACGAGTCCGACGGCGTGCAGAGCCTCGACGCCCTCGGCGAGGCGCGCACCGCCGGAGTGCCACAGGCCGATGACGGGGGCCTTCTCGGCGATGGCGGTGTCGATCGCGGCGACGATGTGCTTGCAGCCGTAGACGCCCATCGCGCCGCCCATGACGGTGGCGTCGGAGCAGTAGGCGATGGTGCGAACACCGTCGATCTCACCCGATGCGGCAAGCACACCGGACTTGTCGCGGTCGTGTAGCGGTACGACGGTGCCGGCATCGAACAACTTGGCGAGACGCGCGAGCGGATCGCGCGGATCGGTCGATGCTTCGGACTGCGTCGCGGGAGCCAAGACGGTCATGATGTCCTCCTGAGCACGCCCACCTGGGGCGAAGGTTCGGGGGTGGGGACCCGGGTGCGGGTCCCCACCTGGCGATCCAGCAAGGTTCGGCTGGGTTATGCCCGGCCGAAGGCGAGCGCGACGTTGTGCCCACCGAAACCGAACGAGTTGTTGATCGCGAAATCGATGTCGCCGTAGCGGGGTTCACCCTTCACGACGTCGAGATCGATCTCCGGATCCTGGTTGTCCACATTCAGTGTGGGAGGAATGACACCCTCCCGCACGCTGAGGACCGTGAGCACAGCCTCGAGGGCGCCGACGGCGCCGATCGAGTGGCCCAGGGCCGACTTGGGCGCGTACACCGCGGGATGCGTGCCGACCGCTGCCTTGATGGCGATGCTCTCGGCGATGTCGCCGATCGGGGTGGCGGTCGCATGCGCGTTGACGTGCTTGATGTCGGACTTGGTGAGACCTGCGGTCTCGATGGCCCGGGACATAGCGCGTGCCGCGCCCGTGCCTTCCGGATCGGGCGCCACGATGTGGAAACCGTCCGAGGTGATGCCGGCGCCCAGCACGCGCGCGTGGATCGTCGCCCCACGTGCCTTCGCATGTTCCTCCGTCTCGAGGATCATCAAGGCTCCGGCCTCACCGAAGACGAACCCGTCCCGGTCCTTGTCGAAGGGGCGCGAGGCCGCCTTCGGGTCGTCGTTCCGGGTGCTGAGCGCGCGCATCATGGCGAAGCTCGCGATCGGAACCGAGCCGATAGCGCCCTCCACACCACCCGTGACGACGATGTCCGCGTCGCCCAGCGCGATCATGCGGAACGCATGAGCGATGGCCTCCGACCCGGACGAACACGCCGAGACCGGCGTGATGACACCGGCGCGCGCGCCGAGCTCGAGACCGACGGTTGCCGAGGGACCGTTCGGCATCACCATCTGGACCGCGAACGGCGACACCTTGCGGTATCCGCCCTCGCGCAGCTTGTCGACGGCGTCGATGAGAGCTTCGCCGCCGCCGAGTCCGGTGCCGATGACAACCCCGAGACGATCCTTGTCGACCTCGGGGCTGCCGGCGTTCTGCCAGACCTGTCGACCGAGAACGAGTGCGAGCCGCTCCACGAAGCTCATCCGTCGGATCTCGACCCGGCTCAGTGCATCGTCGAACGGGACCTTGAGTTGGCCACCGAAACGCACCGGCAGATCGAATTCCTCGACGAACGAGCCGTGGAGAACATCGATGCCGCTCTCACCGGCCAGCAGGCCCTTCCATGTGCCATCCACATCTCCGGCAACCGACGTCGTAGCCGCAAGGCTGGTGACGACGATGTTCGGTAATCGCCCTCGGGCAGAAGCGGAAGTCACGGTTGGCTCACTCGTCGTCGTTCTTGGCGGCCTCGAGCTTGGCCTTGACGGTCTCGGCGGCCTCGCCACCCTGGGCCTCGACCTTCTGGATGTAGGCGACGACATCGCCGACGGTGCGCAGACCGGCCAGATCCTCGTCCGGGATCTTCACGCCGTACTTGTCCTCGGTCTGGACCGCGATCTCGACCATGGACAGCGAGTCGATGTCGAGGTCGTCGACGAACGACTTCTCGATGGTGACCTCGGACGGCTCGATGCCGGTGACCTCTTCGATGATCTCGGCGAGGTTGGCGATGATGTCTTCCTGGTTGGCGGCCACTAGGTGGCTCCCTTCTTGTTCGATGTTCGTGTCTCGGTGTTCGGTCCGACCGCGGCCGGACCGGTGCGTGCGTGGTGCGCGCGCACGGAGCTAACCGATTTCGGTGAGTTCGGTCAGGGCGGGAATGTCTCCGGGAGATTTCAGCGCCACCGTCGGGGTGCCACGCATCTCACGCTTGGCGATCCCGATCAGGGTGCCTGCCGGAGGGAGTTCCGTGATGGCCGCGACCTGGGCGGTCCGCAGCGTCGCGGTGCACAGGTCCCAGCGCACAGGTCGGGTCACCTGCGCGGCCAGCTTAGTCAGGGCGTCCGCGCCGGAAGTGACCGGCGCGCCGTCCGAATTGGACAGCAGCGTTCGCGTCGGATCCCCGGGGGTGATCCGTGCGGCCGCGGCGGCGACGGCGTCCTGCGCCGGTGCCATGAACCGGGTGTGGAACGCCCCGGCGACCGGGAGGGCGCGCACGCGGGCCTTCTCCGGAGGATTCGCGGCGAGCTGCTCGAGAGCATCGAGCCGCCCGGCCGCGACGATCTGCCCGGCCGCGTTGCGGTTGGCCGGCGTGAGGTCGAGTTCCTCGAGCCGGGACAGCACCGCGGCCTCGTCCCCGCCGAGGACCGCCGACATTCCGGTGGGCTCGAGGGCACAGGCCTTCGCCATCTCCGCGCCGCGGATCGCGGCGAGGGTCACGGCGTCGTCGGGCGAGAGCACCCCGGCGACTGCCGCCGCAGCGAGTTCGCCGACCGAGTGTCCGGCGGCGATCGTGTCGGCGGGAATCAGGTCGCGCCGTTCGAGTTCCTCGTAGGCGAGGAGCGCGGCGGCGACGACCAGCGGCTGAGTAACTGCCGTGTCGGTGATCTCCTCGGCCGTGGCGGTGGTGCCGAGCCGGACGAGATCGAGGCCGGCAGCCTTCGACCACAGTGTCACGCGATCGTGCGCGCCCGGCAGGTCCAGCCAGGGGCTGAGCATGCCGGGTGTCTGAGAGCCCTGACCCGGGGCTAGCAACGAAATCACGCATTCCAGGGAACACCCTCGCACCGCGACGCGAGATGTTGTCGGGGATGAATCCCGGACACGTGTTTTGTAGGTTCCCTACAAAAATGCACGTCGCCGGCCGCTATCGAAATCGGGCGCCCTCGCGTTACGTGCCAACGTTCCGGATTGTGAAATTTGTGACGGATGTGTCGGAAGTCGACGTTTGAACGGGCGTTTGGGCAAGTCGACCGACCGTCGCTGCGACGCGGAGCACATACGCGTCGCGCGGATTGGTGGGATCCCGTCCCGTGATTTCTGAAATTCGCTTCAAGCGGTACCGAACCGTATTTGGATGAACAAACAGCTGACGGGCACACGCCTCGACGGCACCGCCGGAGTCCAGATAGGCGTCGAGGGTGTCCGCGAGGGCGGTTCCCGAGACGGACAGCGGGTGGATCAAACGCTCGTTCAGAGCGACGACCGCCGCGGTGTCCCCGAGCAGGGCACGTTCGGGCAGGAGCTCCGCTGCGAACACCGGCCGGGGCGCGCCGCGCCACCCCACGACGGCCTCCATCCCCGCCAGCGCCTCGACCGCACTGAAGTGTGCGGCGCCCAGGCTCGGGGTGGTGGGTCCGATCACGACGGGTCCCTCGGAGAACTTGTCCATCAGATCCGTCATGAACTCCCGGGCCGCCTTGCTGCCGTGCAACTCGCCGCTGACGACGAGGACGAGACGGTCGCCCTGGATCACCGCCAGCGCGCCGCGGCCGTGCCGCTGCGCCGTGCTGTGCACGGTGCTGATCACCGACACGCTCTCCTCGGGCGGGGGAGTGCCCACGATGACCGTCGCGGGGGCGGTGGCGTCCCAGTTGAGGGTCGCGGCGCGGGACTGCAGATCGGCGCCGGTGTCACCGCGCACCACCGCATCGACGACCAGGGCCTCGAGCCGGGTGTCCCACGCGCCACGGGACTCGGCCGCGCTGGCGTACACGGAGGCGGCGGCGAAGCCCAACTCGCGGCCGTACCGCAGGATCGCCTCGGTGAGCGCCACCAGTTGGCGGTCGTTACGGGCGAGTGCGGGCAGCCGCTGCTCGAAGAACTCCATCGCCACACGCACCATGTCGACGGTCTGGCGCAGTGTCAGTCGGCGGGCGAGGTCCTGCGGAATCACCTGGTAGGCGTCGATGGTGAAGCGGATGTCGCTCTCCGAGTCGGTGAGCCACTCGAGGAAGTTCACGACCGACTTCTGGACGATCATCTGGACGCTCGCGCGTTGCTCGGCGTCGAGGTCGGCGAAGAACGGCAGCTGGTCCTGCAACGAGGCGATCGCCTCGGTGGACAGTCGCCCCGAGAACTGCTTGACCCGGCGCAACAGTGCGTCCGGCAGCGAATCGCGGGTGGGCCGTCCGCCGGTACCGGGGGGCGGGGGCTGGAAGCGGACCCGTCGCGCCGGGGTCGGCGCCGGCGCCTCGTGCAGCGCGGGCACCTCCGACGAGCTGTTCGACCTCTCGGGCTGATCCTCGGCCATGAAAGGAACTTACGCCCGCCGCCGGTACGAGGTCTCGGGGACACTCGAGCCGGCGACGGGCGTGTTCAGCGGCGGCGAGGCCGCGTGGTCGGGTCTGCTCAGGCGACGCCGGGATCCGACGTCGACACCGGCGCGGCCAGCACGTCGTCGATCCGGTATCGGGCAGCGGCCTCGACGGCCTTCGACCGGTCGATCTCACCGGACTTCGCCAACGCGGAGAGCACCGCGACGACGATCGACTCGGCATCGACGTTGAAGAAGCGGCGCGCGGCCGGGCGGGTGTCGGAGAAGCCGAACCCGTCGGTGCCGAGCGTCGTGTACGAGCCCGGGACCCACTGGCGGATCTGGTCCGGCACCGCGCGCATCCAGTCGGAGGCGGCGACGAACGGGCCCTGCGCCTGCGAGAGCGCCTTCGTCACGTACGGGGTCGGAGCGTCGGCGCCGGGGTTGTGCAGCGCCTGACGCTCGCATTCGACGCCGTCGCGGCGCAGCTCGCCCCACGACGTCACCGACCACAGGTCCGCGGCCACGCCCCACTCGTCCGCGAGCAGCTGCTGCGCGCGCACACCGTCCGGCATCGTGACGCCGGAGACGAGGATCTGGGCGCGCGGCCCCGAATTCTCGGCCGGCTTGTACAGGTAGATGCCCTTGAGCAGGCCGTCGACGTCGAGGTTCTCCGGCTCGGCGGGCTGCTGGTACGGCTCGTTGTAGACGGTCAGGTAGTAGAAGATGTTCTCGCCACCGAAGCCGTCCACGCCCGGGGTGCCGCCGTACATCCGGCGCAGACCGTCCTTGACGATGTGCGCGATCTCGTACGAGAACGACGGATCGTAGGACACCGCCGCCGGGTTGGTCGACGCCAGCAGCAGCGAGTGACCGTCGGCGTGCTGCAGACCCTCACCGGTGAGGGTGGTGCGCCCGGCGGTGGCGCCGAGCACGAAGCCGCGGGCCATCTGGTCCGCCGCTGCCCACAGGCCGTCGCCGGTCCGCTGGAAGCCGAACATCGAGTAGAAGATGTAGACCGGGATCATCGGCTCGCCGTGCGTCGCGTACGAGGTGCCGACCGCGGTGAACGACGACGTCGAGCCGGCCTCGTTGATGCCCTCGTGGAGGATCTGGCCGACGGTGCTCTCCTTGTAGGCGAGCATCAGTTCGGCGTCGACCGACGTGTACAGCTGGCCGTTGCGGTTGTAGATCTTCAGCGACGGGAACCACGAGTCCATGCCGAAGGTGCGGGCCTCGTCGGGGATGATCGGCACGATGCGCTTGCCGATCTCCTTGTCCCGCAACAGCTCCTTGAGGATGCGCACGACCGCCATAGTGGTCGCGACCTCCTGCTTGCCGGAGCCCTTGCGGACGACGTCGTAGGTCTTGTCCGCGGGCTGCGGGAGCGGTGCGGCGTCGGTGCGGCGAGACGGCAGGAACCCGCCGAGCGCCTTGCGACGCTGCAGCATGTACTGGATCTCCGGGGAGTCCGTACCGGGGTGGTAGTACGGGGGCAGGTACGGATCCTTCTCGAGCTCCGCGTCGGAGATCGGGATGCGCTGGATGTCGCGGAAGCGCTTGAGGTCGTCGAGCGTCAGCTTCTTCATCTGGTGTGTGGCGTTGCGGCCCTCGAAGTGCTTGCCGAGGGTGTAGCCCTTGATGGTGTGCGCCAGGATCACCGTCGGCTGGCCCTTGTGCGACATCGCGGCCGCGTACGCCGCGTGGATCTTGCGGTAGTCGTGGCCGCCGCGCTTGAGGTTCCAGATCTCCTGGTCGGTCATGTCCGCGACGAGCGCCTTGGTGCGCGGGTCGCGGCCGAAGAAGTGCTCACGGACGAACGCGCCGTCGTTGGCCTTGTACGTCTGGAAGTCGCCGTCCGGCGTCTCGTTCATGAGGTTGACCAGCGCGCCGTCCTTGTCGGCGTGCAGCAGCGAGTCCCACTCGCGGCCCCACACGACCTTGATGACGTTCCAGCCGGCGCCGCGGAAGAACGACTCCAGCTCCTGGATGATCTTGCCGTTGCCGCGGACCGGGCCGTCGAGACGCTGCAGATTGCAGTTGATGACGAAGGTCAGGTTGTCGAGGCCCTCGGTGGCTGCGACGTGCGCGAGACCGCGCGACTCCGGCTCGTCCATCTCGCCGTCGCCGAGGAACGCCCACACGTGCTGCTCGGAGGTGTCCTTGACACCGCGATCGTGCAGGTAGTGGTTGAAGCGCGCCTGGTAGATGGCGTTCATCGGGCCCAGGCCCATCGACACCGTCGGGAACTCCCAGAAGTCCGGGAGCAGGCGCGGATGCGGGTACGAGGGCAGACCGCCGCCGGCCTGCGCGTGGCTGGCCTCCTGGCGGAAGCCGTCCATCTGCTCGGCAGGGATGCGGCCCTCGAGGAACGCGCGAGCGTAGATGCCCGGGGACGCGTGACCTTGGACGAAGATGTGGTCGCCGCCGCCCGGATGGTCCTTGCCGCGGAAGAAGTGGTTGAAGCCGACCTCGTAGAGCGCGGCCGACGACGCGTACGTCGAGATGTGGCCACCGACGCCGACGCCGGGCCGCTGCGCGCGGTGCACCATGATCGCGGCGTTCCAGCGGATCCAGGCGCGGTACCGGCGCTCGACGTCCTCGTCGCCGGGGAACCACGGCTCGTTCTCGGTCGGAATGGTGTTGACGTAGTCGGTGGACGTCAGTGCGGGGATGGCCACGTGCTTCTCCCCGGCGCGCTCGAGCAGGCGCAGCATCAGGTAGCGGGCGCGGGCCGATCCCGAACGGTCGAGCAGACCGTCGAACGATTCGAGCCACTCGGTGGTCTCGTCCGGATCGATGTCCGGCAGGTAGGACGCCACGCCCTCGCGGATGACGCGAACCCGGCCGTCGGCTCCGGGCTGTGCATTCGCGGCAGGTGGCTGGACCGCTCCGGAAACGCCCGGTGTGTCGGCGTTCGGTTGAGACGCGGGCCCCTGGATCAGGTCTGACAAGGTGTGCTCCTCATTGTGGTGGGACGCGCGGTGTCGCGTCCGCTCCATCCGGGCGGTCCTTGTTAGGACCGTCCGACTTTCCATATGAATATGGCGCAGCCCTCATCTTTCCCCATCCGGACTCGGGAGGCACCCCCGCTCCTGTTGTCCGGTACCCGGCGCGTCGCGGACCGACGGTTCGGCCCGAGAACGTCCAGTTCGCGGCGATTCTCAGGAATCGGGGGCGACTTTCTCGAGGTTTTCGGCGTCGTCGGCTTGCGCGAAAGCTCCCGACCATGTTCGCTTTCACCTATTGATCGACAGAAGATCGATCGTCACCACAAGGTCAGCAGGACCACGCGGAGGGTTTCGCGAGGTGCTGCGGCCGACCGAACAGAGGAGGACACCACCGTGGTCGCCGCGGCGGACGCTCAGAACTACGCTCAGAAGCTTGGCATCACCCCCGAAATGGCGGTTCAGGAACTGGGCTGGGACGAGGACACCGACGACGACATTCGTTCGGCGGTGGAGGAGACCATCGGTGGGGAGATGGTGGACGAGGACTCCGACGAGGTCATGGACGTCGTGCTGCTGTGGTGGCGCGACGGGGACGGTGACCTGGTCGACGCCCTGATGGACGCGATCGGCCCGTTGTCCGACGACGGCTTCGTGTGGGTGCTCACCCCGAAGACCGGGCAGCCCGGACACGTCGAGCCCAGCGAGATCGCCGAATCCGCACCCACCGCAGGTCTGACGCAGACCTCGGCCGCGAATCTCGGCATGTGGAGCGGTAGCCGGCTGGTGCAGCCGAAGGCCCGCGCACCCAAGCGCTGACCGCCCGAAGTCTCTTCCAGGCCCCTCCGCACGGCGTACTTTGGTCGTGACGGATGTGCTGCCGTACCCGACGTTAGGATCAGGCATGCCTCTCGAGGTGGGCGCCGTCGCGCCCGATTTCACACTCAAGGATCAGAACAACCAAGAAGTCACGCTCTCGGACTTCCGGGGTGAGAAGAACGTCCTTCTCGTGTTCTATCCGTTGGCGTTCACCGGCGTCTGCCAGGGCGAGTTGTGCCGCGTACGGGACGAGCTCCCGAAGTTCCAGAACGACGACGCCGAGATTCTCGCGATCTCCGTCGGCCCGTCGCCGACCCACAAGATCTGGGCGGCCGAGCAGGGTTACACATTTCCTCTGCTGTCGGATTTCTGGCCGCACGGTGAGGTCGCCGAGGCGTACGGCGTCTTCAACGACAAACTCGGCTTCGCCAATCGCGGCACCTTCGCGATCGACAAGGAAGGCGTCATCCGGTTCGCCGAGATGAACGGCCCCGGCGAACCCCGTGACCAGGCAGCTTGGGAGAAGGCGCTCACCGCGCTAAAGTCCTGAATGCAAATCCGGCGACGCGACGTCGCCGGATTTCGGGCGTGTAGCTCAGTGGTAGAGCTCTGGTTTTACACACCAGCGGTCGGGGGTTCGAAACCCTCCGCGCCCACATCGAAACCCCGCACTCGCGCATTGCGATGCGGGGTTTTTCACGTTCGTTCACACCGAATCCTGTCCCGGCCGAGCCGATACTGGAGGGACGACGACGGAACGGACGAAGATGGCGACGGACCCCACCGTCGATCCGACAGCGATCGACATCAGGCTGGACCCGATGCGGCAGCACCTGGTCGGGATCACTGCGCACAAACACCTGCCGTTCGATGTCCCGGTGATCAGTGAGATCGCGTTCAACCTGTGGCAGGGCGGCTGCCGGGAGGGCCTGGTCCTGCCGGACTTCGTCAAACACCTCGTCTCGCTCTACCCGTGGGAGCAGTACGACATCCGGCACACCGTCGATTCCGAGATGTACGTGCGCATGTACGACAGTGCCGAGCAGGGGTTCGAACAGGTCGACGCCCTCGCGGCGTGGGTGAACGTGTGCCGGGAGACCGGCCCGGTGCTGGTCCACTGCCAGGTGGGGCTCAACCGGTCGAGCCTGGTGGCGGCGCGGGCGATGGTGCTGTCCGACGAGGCGGACCCGGCCGGAGCGATCGCGGTACTGCGGGAGCGGCGCTCACCGGCCTGCCTGTGCAACGAGGCGTTCGAGGCCTGGCTGCTGGGCGAACCGGCGGCGTCCTCGTCAGACGCCCGCGACCCCGAGTAACTGTCCGATCCCGTAGGTGACTGCCATCGCGAGCGCGCCGCCCGTCACCACTCGCAGCACGGCGCGGGACCGGCGCGCCCCACCCAGTCGCGCGCTGAGGCTGCCCGTGATCGCGAGCGCCACCAACACGGCCACGAACGTCACCGGAATCCTCGCGGTGGCCGGCGGCAACAGGATCGCGAGCATCGGCAGGATCGCGCCGACGGTGAACGAGATCGCCGACGCGCCCGCGGCCTGCCACGGGTCGGTGAGTTCGTCGGGGTCGATCCCGAGTTCGGCCTCCGCGTGCGCGGCGAACGCGTCGTGCTCGGTCAATTCCTCGGCCACCTTCTGCGCGGTCTCCGGGGACAACCCCTTCGCCTGGTACAGCGCGGCGAGTTCCGCGAGTTCCGCGTCGGGAATCGTCGACAGCTCGAGCTTCTCCTTGGCCAACAGCGCCCGCTCGGTGTCGCGTTGCGTGCTGACCGAGACGTACTCGCCCAACGCCATCGACACGGCGCCGGCGGCGAGGCCGGCCAGGCCCGCGGTGAGGATGGGGCCGCGGTCGGTGGTGGCCGCCGCGACACCGACCACCAGACCGGCCACGGAGACGATGCCGTCGTTGGCGCCCAGTACGCCCGCGCGCAGCCAGTTGAGGCGCGACGACAGCGAGCCCAGGTGCGGTTCGGCGTCGTGGACACCGGCCGGACCGGCTTGTTCGGGCGACTCCTTGTGCGAGGTCACCTCTCGAAGAGTATTGCCGCCGCGCGCGCCCGACCAGCAATGGAAGGCTGTCCGAACTCGTAGGTTGGATGCCGCCCGCGGCGCGCAGGTAGGGTCGTGCCCCGGAACACATCGAATATGGGGGAAATGTCCGAATGGGTGTGATGATTCTTCTTGTCGTACTGATCCTGGTCCTGATCGTCGGGATCGTCGTGGTCGTCCAGCGCACGAAACCCAAGTCGGCGCCGCGCCGCGTCGACCCGCTGGCCGACTACCCGGAGGTCTACGACCCGCACAAGATCGGCGTCGGCGACATCATCACGTACGCGGGGATCGACCACGTCGTGCGCGGCACGATCGTCCTCGACGAGGAGGGCTACCAGTGGCGTGAGCACCTGCTCGACGGCTCCACCGGCCGCCGCTGGCTCACCGTCGAGGACGACGAGGGCGAACTCGAGATGACCTTGTGGATGCGGCGCGAGGGCACCGGTCTGGAGCCGGGCGGCGACGTCATCCTCGACGACCGGGTGTACCGGAAGATCGAGTCCGGGTCCGCGCGTTTCACCGCCGAAGGCACCACCGGCACGGCCCCGACCGGGTCCATGGACTACGCCGACTACGAGACCGCGGACAAGACCGGCCTGCTCGCGTTCGAGCGCTGGGCTCGGACGTCGTCGTGGGAGGTCTCGACCGGGCGTGCCGTCACTCGCAGCGAACTGACGGTGATCCACGCCGGTCCGGCGCAGTGAGCGTCCACCTACTCGACGTCGAGCCGACGGATGTCGCCGCGGATGCGCTCGGGCTGGTACTGGACGCCCCCGCGCCGCCGACGCTCGCGGACCTGCGCCTGCAGGACGGCCTCGCCGGCTCGCTGACACTGGGCGTGCTCGGTGCGTCCCACGTGGTGATCGGCCAGGCGGGCGGGCGGATGCTCACCGAGCAGGTCTCGTGCGAGGCCGTCCGGTCGGGTGGTACGCGCCTGCCGGAAGTGGAAGAGCGGCACGGCTATCGGTTCGTCTCCCGCACCGAACGGGTGCCGGAGGACGAGTTCCGGCGACGTGCGGCGGCCCTGCGTGAGCAGGCGTCGGGGACGGGCTGGGTGTGCGGGGCGTTCCCGGGCGATCGCGACGCGTTGACCGCGCTCACCGCGACGGCGCGTGCGGGGCAATGGCATTGGCTTACGTGGCACCTGTATCCCGGCGCCGGCGGCGGAACCGTCGTCTCGACCGAGAGCTGGTGGCGACCGTGAGGCGGGCAGTGGCCGGCGCGGTCCTCGGCGCCGTCGTCCTGCTGACGGCGGGTTGCGGCGGCAGCAGCGTACGCGACCACCTCGCCGCCGGCTTCGAGCACCGCGGCTCGCAGGGCGACATCACCAACTACTGGTCGCCGGACCCGGTGGGCACGACCGTGAGCCGGATCGTCGACGACGACGAACCCGCGGCGCGGAAAGCCGACGGCGGCAACGAGTACCTGCGCTACAACGACGACATCGTCACCGTCGGCCCCGCCGCGGGTGGCGGCAGCAACATCTCCGTCGAGGACCTCGACGGCCGCTACCGTGGCGGGCACTTCGTCTACCTCGGGCCCGGATTCACGCCCGGATCGCCTGCCGCGGGCAACACCTCCGGGGGATCCGGAGGCGCGAAATGACCACCATCACTCAGCAATCCGGGAGCGCGAACATGACCGTCACGAACCTGGCCGCGGCCACCGAGATCGGAACCGTCGAGTTCCTGCCGATGGTGGGCGGCGTGCTCGCCACCCTCGCGTTCTTCGCGGTCGGGGTCGCCGTCCTGGCGGCGGGCTTCGCGATGCTCGACGCGCTCACCCCGGGCAACCTGCGTCACCAGGTGTACGTGGAGAAGAACCCGAACGCGGCGCTGCTGCTCGGTGCCAATCACCTGTCGCTGGCCATCATCGTGGTCACCGCGATCGTCACCAGCTCCGACGGCTTCGCGCAGGGGCTCACCGATTCGCTGGTCTACGGCGTCGTCGGTGTGGTGCTGCAGGCGGCCGCGCTGTCGATCATGAACGTGCTGCTGCCCGGCCGGCTCGTCGCGCTGGTGGGTGAACCGCGCATGTGCGGGGCGGCGTGGGCCGTCGCGGTGACCCTGTTCTCGGTGGGCCTGGTCAACGCCGCCGCCCTGTCGTGACGGCGACCGCTCCGCCGGAGCCGTCGTCGACGGCCCCAGCACTCGGGCGCCGGTCGCGGGTGCTGCTGCTCGCTGCCGTCGCCGCGTGCGCGGCCTGTGGGCTGGTCTACGAGCTGGCGCTGCTGACACTGTCGGCGAGCCTGACCGGCGGCGGGATCACCGAGACCTCGCTCATCGTGGCCGGATTCGTCGCCGCGCTCGGCCTCGGGGCGCTCGCGGCCAAGCCGCTGCTGACCCGGGCGGCGCCGTCGTTCGTCGCCGTCGAGGTTGTGCTGGGCCTGGTGGGTGGTGTGAGCGCCGCCGCGCTGTACGTGGCTTTCACGTTCCTGGGGTCGTCGACGTGGGTGCTGGTGCTCGCGACCGCCGCGATCGGGATGCTCGTCGGCGCCGAGGTGCCCCTGCTCATGACGCTGCTGCAGACCGGGCGGGACACCGACGCCGCCGACACCGGCAAGGTGCTCGCCAACCTCAACGCCGCCGACTACGCGGGCGCCCTCGTCGGCGGCCTGGCGTGGCCGTTCCTGCTGCTCCCGGCGGCCGGGCTGATCCGCGGCACCGCGCTCACCGGCATGGTGAATCTGGTGGCCGCGGCGGTCGCGGCGCTGTTCCTGCTGCGCGGACACCTCAAGCCGGTGGCACGAGCGGCGGCAATGCTGGCGCTGCTGATCGCCGCGGCCCTCCTCGGTGCGCTGCTGGTGCGGGCGTCGGACATCGAGACGACGTCGCGCCAGCGGCTCTACCCCGACCCGGTGGTGTACGCGCAGCGTTCGCAATACCAGGAGATCGTGGTCACCGAGCGTTCGGGCGACATCCGCCTGTACCTGGACGGGGACCTGCAGTTCTCGAGCCGCGACGAACATCGCTACACCGAGACGCTGGTGTACCCGGTGCTCGCACGCGATCCGCAGCGGGTGCTGATTCTCGGCGGCGGAGACGGACTGGCCGCGCGAGAGGTGCTGCGCCAGGACGGCGTCCGCGAGATCGTCCAGGTGGAATTGGACCCCGCGGTGCTGGAGCTGGCCAACACCCGACTACGCGACCTCAACGGCGGCGCGCTCGAGGACGCGCGCGTACAGGTCGTGACCGCCGACGCGTTCCGGTGGCTGCGGGAACGTGACGGAGACGGGTTCGACGCCGTGATCGTCGACCTGCCCGACCCCGACACTCCGACGCTGGGCCGGCTGTACTCCACCGAGTTCTACGGGCTGGTCGGGACCGCGCTCAATCCCGGGGGGCTGATGGTGGTGCAGTCGGGCAGCCCGTACTCGACACCCGACGCCTACTGGCGGACCGTGTCGACCGTCGAATCGGTGGGCCTCGGGGTGACGCCGTACCACGCGTACGTGCCCAGTTTCGGCGACTGGGGCTACGTCCTCGCGCAGGCGGGACCGCCCCCGGCCCTGGCCCTCTCGCCGTCCGCGGCGCCCCGCAGGTTCCTCGACGACGCGAACCTCGCCGCCGCCGCGGTGTTCCCGCTGGACCGTCCACGGACCGTCCTCGAACCGTCGACCCTCGACCGGCCGCGGATCGTCGACGACATGCGTCGCGGGTTCGAGCGGTAGAGCGCCGGCTACGCCGCCGGACGCCCGGATTGATAGAAATACCGTCGTGTCTTCTTCAATTCGGCGAGGTCCCCGGCCCACTGCCCGCGCGGCCGGACTCGTCCTCGGATACGTCGCCGATCGGGCCTTCGGCGATCCCCGGCGCATGCACCCGGTGGCCGGATTCGGTCTCGCGGCAATGGCATTGGAGAAGCGCACCTACGTGGACAGCCGACTCTCGGGGGCCACCCACACCGCAATTCTGGTGGGCGCCACGGCTGCCGTCGGTGTGCTCGCCGAGCGTCTCGCCAGGCGGGCCGGCTGGGCGGGGGAGACGGCGGTGACCGCCGCGGCGACGTGGACGGTCCTCGGCGGCACCTCGCTCGCGAGCACCGGTCGGACGATGGCCCGGCACCTCGAGACCGGTGACCTGGCGTCGGCTCGTGCCCTGTTGCCGTCGCTGTGCGGGCGCGACCCGAGCGTCCTCGACGCCGACGGGCTGGCCCGCGCCAGCCTGGAATCCGTCGCGGAGAACACCTCCGACGCCACGGTCGGCGCCCTGTTCTGGGGATCGGTGGCGGGGGTGTCCGGCCTGCTCGCGTACCGGGCGTCGAACACGCTGGACGCAATGATCGGCTACCGCAACGACAGGTACGGTCGGTTCGGCTGGGCGGCAGCGCGCTGGGACGACGTCGTCAACCTCGCTCCGGCCCGCCTCGCCGGGGCGCTGACCGTTGCCGCGGCCCCGGTCGTCGGGGGCTCCCCGGGCGCGGCGTGGGAGGCGTGGCGGCGGGACGCGTCCGCGCACCCGAGCCCCAATGCCGGTGTGGCCGAGGCCTCGGCGGCAGGTGCGCTGGGCGTGCAGTTGGGTGGCCGGACCGAGTACGCGCACGGCGTGGAGCTGCGGCCCACCCTCGGCTCGGGCCCCGCGCCCGTCGTCGCAGATCTCGAGCGGGCCGCGCGCCTGTCGTCGGCGGTCCAGGCCGGGACGGCGGTGGTGGCCGCTGCAGCCGCCCTGATCCTGGGCCGGCGCCGGTCGCGGGGCGCCTGACACTGTTGCGATGATTCCTCGCCGCGGTCGAGGTCCCTCCCTGCAGGATTGCAGCGAGGAGGCAGCAATGATCATCGTGGCGGGGCATCTGACGGTCGCGGCGGAGGACCGGTCGGCCTACCTGGACTCGTGCCGGGACGTCGTGGCGCAGGCCCGATCAGCGCCCGGGTGCATCGAGTACTCGCTCGGCGCCGACCTACTGGAACCCGATCGGATCAACGTCCTGGAGATGTGGACGACGCGCTCCGCCCTCGACGCCTTCCGTGGCGACGGACCCGGCGACGACCTGGCGGCGCGCATCCTGGCGATCGACGTCGGTGAATTCGAGTGCGACCGTCCGTGACCGGCAGGCGCTCCGTCAGCGGTGCTTGCCGTAGCGGTCGGCGAGCTTGGCCTCCGACGCCGTGATCGGGGCGTCCTCGGTCTTGTTCCTGCGGCGCAGTCCGCGGCGGGCCGGCAACTGGAACTCGTCGGGATCCGACGCCGTCGGCTCGGGCACGGCCGGTGCCGCCGGCGCCGCGACGGTCGGGGCGGGCGCGACGACATCGGGCACGTCGGGGCTCCCGGGGACCGCAGTCTCCGCCGTCCGCTGCTTGGCTTTGCGGCGCTCCCGCAGTTCGGCGCGCACGAAGTAGGCGAGGCCGAGCGGGGCCATGATGCCGAATGCCAGCCATTGCAGGCCGTACGACAGGTACGGGCCGGCGTCGATCTGCGGGAGCGGGATGGTGCCGAGGCCTCCCGGTTGGGCGTCGTCCAACTGCAGGTAGCCGTTCACCAGATCGGTGCCGATGAATTGGCCGATCTGGCCGGAGTCGATGTAGTAGACCTGGCGGGTGCCGGCCTCGTTGATCGGCTCCTTACCGGGAACGGTGCCCTCCGACATCCGGATCCGGCCCTCGACCGTCACCTGGCCGGTGGGCGGTGCCGGAATCGGCGGGGCCTGCGTGCCCTGTTCGGGGCGGACGTAGCCGCGGTTGACGAGGAGGGTGTCGCCGTCGGTCATCCGGAGCGGCGTGAGCACCTCGAACGCGGGCTTGTCCTCGACCGAGCGCAGCCGCACCAGCAGGTCGCTGTCGGGGACGTAGGTTCCGCTCACGAGGACCCTGCGCCACTCGTCGTCCGCTGCCGGGCCGCCCGCGTCGAGCAGCGTGTCGATCGACACCGCCTCCGCGTTCAACGACTGCTCGAGCAGTCCGTTGCGCTGCTCGGTCCGGGTGTTCTTGCCGAGCTGCCACGGGGCCAGCACGGTGAAGCACATGAAGGCGAAACCGGCGACCACGGCAGCCAATGCCAGCCAGCCGGGTCGCAGCAGAAACGTCAGCCTACGCACGGCTACCACGGTACTGGCTCGCGCGCAGGTCAGTTCTCCCGCACCCAGTCCAGCAGGCCGGGCACGGCCGCCTCGATCTGGTCGCGGACGAGTTCGAAATCGGTGACGTCGCCGTAGTACGGGTCGGGCACCGAATCACCGTCGGCACCGGGATCGAAGCTGCGCAGCAACCGGCGGCGTTCGGCGGGCACCCCGAGCCGAGCGAGGATCCGGTCGTGCCCCGAGTCGAGCGGAACCACCAGGTCGGCGGACAGATGCTCGTCGTCGACCCTCGCGGCGCGGTGACCGGTGGGGTAGCCGGCGGCCTCGAGGACCTTGTCGGTGCGCGGGTCCGCACCGTCACCCACGTGGTACCCGTGCGTGCCCGCACTCGAGACGCGGACCCTGTGGTCGAGTCCCGCGCGGCGCACGTGCTCGGCGAAGATGCGTTCCGCCATGGGGGAGCGGCAGATGTTTCCGGTGCACACGAACGTGACGTGAATCATGCCCATGTCACGCCGCCCGGGTCAGGATCCGGGCGAGCTCGGCGACCGTCGGCGCCGTCCATCGGGCCTTCTCTGCCTCGACGGGGGTCCCGTAGCCCCACTCGACGAACACCGTGGGAATGCCCCAGTGCCCGGCGCCGTGCACGTCGTGTTCACGGTCGCCGATCATGACGACGTCGACGGTCCCGCCCACGGTTGCCGGCAGCCCGAGCCCACCGAGAACGTGCTCGATCACGTCGGCCTTGGCGCGCCGCGATCCGTCGCTGCTGGCGCCGCCGATCACCTCGAAGTAGTGGGCCAACCCGAAGTGCTCGAGGATCCGGATCGCGAACTTCTCCGTCTTGGACGTCGCGACCGCCATCCTCGCTCCGGTGCCACGGGCCGCCACGAGCATCGCCTCGACCCCGTCGTACACCTCGTTCTCCGACCACCCGAGGGCGTCGTAGCGTTCGAAGTACGCGGCCAGTGCCGCCGCGGTGGCCGCCTCGTCCAGGCCCATGCCGCGCATCGAGTCCATCAGCGGCGGGCCGATCACCGTCCCGAGCATCTCGGCGGTGGGGGCGGGCGCACCGACCGCGGCGAGCGCGTGCCGGAAACCGTTGTGGATGCCGAGGGCGGAGTCGGTGAGGGTGCCGTCGAGGTCGAACAGCAGGACAGGGGCGAGGGGCGAAGCGGACGATGTCACCCGTTCATTGTGATCGAGCGCCCGCGGCGGCACTCATCGGCTCGCGCCGTAGGCTCGACGGCTATGGAATTCGGTTCGGGGACGGCGCTGGACGCGCTCGCGCGCTTGCGGCACCACGGCGACGCCGAGGCCGACCCCGGACTGCTCGACTTCGCGGTGAACGTGCAGGGTGACGGCCCGCCGGAGTGGTTGCGACGCCGACTCGCCGACGCGCTGACCGGGCTGGGCCGGTACCCGGCCGCGGCGGCGGACCGTCGTGCGCGCGAGCAGGTCGCGAGCCGGCACGGGCGCCACCCCGAGGAGGTGCTGCCCCTCGCCGGGGGCGCCGAGGGGTTCGCCATGCTGCCGCGGCTGCAACCGCGCGAGGCGGCGCTGATCCACCCGTCGTTCACGGAGCCCGAACTGGCACTGCGCGAGGCCGGTGTCCCCGTCACGCACGTGACACTCGATGCCCCGTACCGGCTCGATCCCTCGTCGGTGCCCGAGTCCGCGGACCTGGTCGTGATCGGCAACCCCACCAACCCGACGTCGGTGCTGCACCCCGCCGCCGACGTCCTCGCGTTGCGCCGGCCGGGACGGATCCTGGTGGTCGACGAGGCGTTCATGGATGCGGTGCCGGGGGAGACGGAATCGGTCGCCGGGTACGCCCTGCCCGACGTCCTGGTGCTGCGCAGCCTGACGAAGACGTGGGCACTGGCCGGACTGCGCTGCGGCTACGCCCTCGGCCACCCCGACGTCCTGGACCGGTTGAGCGTCGGACGCCCGCACTGGCCGGTCGGCAGCCTGCAGCTCGAGGCGATCACCGCGTGCAGCGAGCCCACCGCCGTCGCCGAGGCGGGGGAGAAGGCGCTGCGGATCGCGGCCGACCGCCACACTGCGGTGGCGCTGCTACGGGACGCGGGGATCGCCGTGCACACCCCTGCGGCGGCTCCGTTCCTGCTGCTGCGCCTGCCGGACGGTGAGCGCATGCGCAGCCATCTGCGTGAGCGCGGCGTCGCGGCGCGCCGCTGCGACACCTTCCCGGGCCTCGGCCCCGACTTCCTGCGCATCGCGGTGCGACCGCGGGCGATGACCGAACAGTTGATCGTGACGATGAGGGAGATCCTGTGACCACCACCCCGACTGCCCCGACCCTGGCGGACGTGATCGGCGTCCTCGAGGCGGCATACCCGCCGGCGTTGGCCGAGTCGTGGGACTCGGTGGGCCTCGTGGCCGGTGACCCCGCCGACGAGGTGCGCACCGTGGTGGTCGCCGTCGACGCCACCGCCGCGGTGGTCGACGAGGCGCTCGCGACCGGAGCCCAGTTGCTGCTGGTGCACCACCCGCTGCTGCTGCGCGGCGTCGACACCGTCGGCGCGCACACCCCGAAGGGCGCGCTGCTGCACCGGCTGATCCGCGGCGGATGTGCGCTCTACAGCGCGCACACCAACGCCGACCGGGCCGATCCCGGGGTCTCGGACGCACTCGCCGGCGCGCTGGGCCTGGTCGCGACCCGCCCGCTGATCCCGATCCCCGACACGGTCACCGACAAGTGGGTGGTGATGGTGCCCACCACGGACACCGCGCGGGTGCGCGAGGCGCTGTTCGCGGCCGGGGCCGGCGAGCTCGGTGACTACCGCGAGTGCAGTTGGACGGTGACCGGCGACGGCCAGTTCCGGCCGCTGCCGGGCGCGACCCCGGCGCTCGGCGCGGTCGGCGAGGTCGAGGCGGTGCGTGAGGACCGCGTCGAGGTGATCGCACCGCGCACGGCGCGGGCCCGGATCCTGGCGGCGCTGCGCGCGGCGCACCCGTACGAGGAACCGGCGTTCGACGTGTTCGAGACGGCGGACTTCCCCGGGAGCCGGGGACTGGGCCGCATCGGTGAGCTGCCCGAGCCGCAGACCCTGCGGGAGTTCACCGCGCGGGTCGCCGCGGCGCTACCCCGCACGGAGTGGGGTGTGCGGGCGGCCGGCGATCCCGATCGCGTCGTCCGCACCGTCGCGGTGTGCGGCGGGTCGGGTGACTCCCTGCTCGACACGGTGTCCGGTCTCGGCGCCGACGTCTACGTCACCGCCGACCTGCGGCACCACCCGGCCGACGAGCACCTGCGCCGGGGCGGCCCGGCCCTCGTGGACGTGGCGCACTGGGCCAGCGAGCAGCCGTGGTGTGCGCAGGCCAAGGGAGTGCTCGACGCGCGCTTCGGGAGCGTCGAGGGATGGGGAGTGCGGGTGACCGAACTGCGCACCGACCCGTGGACCGTCGCCTGCCACTGACACCGGCCGCGGCGGGGTGCCCGATGTGGTCGGTGCATCGCGTCGTCGGGGGTACGGTTGACACCTGATCTCGGCCCGTTCGAGAACTCGTGACCAACAAGAACACAGCAGGAGCTTCCACGCGTGAACGTCGATCCCTCAGTGCAGTCCAAGCTTCTCCAGCTCGCCGGTGTGGACACCGAGCTGGCACGGCTCGCGCACCGTCGCTCCGCCCTGCCCGAGCAGCAGGAAGTGGAGCGGCTCGAGGCCGAGCGTCTCTCCCGCAAGGATGCGGCCGTGGCCGTGGAGATCGTGCTCGACGACCTGGACCGCGACATCAAGAAGCTCGAGGGTGAGGTCGACGCCGTCCGCCAGCGCGAGACACGGGACCGCAAGCTGCTCGAGGGCGGCACCCTGGCCCCGAAGCAGCTGTCCGAGCTGCAGCACGAACTCGGCAGCCTGGAGCGCCGGCAGAGCGTCCTCGAGGACGAGCTGCTCGAGGTGATGGAGCGCCGTGAGGCGTCGCAGGCTGATCACGACCACGCGGGCGCCCGCCTGACCCAGGTCGAGGACGAACTGATCGACGCCGAGCGCCGCCGCGACGACGCCGTCGCCGACCTCGACAAGACGCAGGAACGCTGCGACACCGACCGCGCCGGCCTGGTGGGACTGTTCCCCGACGACCTGCTCGCAATCTACGAGAAGCAGCGCACCGAGCGCGGTGTCGGCGCGGCGCTGCTGCAGGCCCGCCGCTGCGGCGCCTGCCGCATCGAGATCGACCGGGGCGAGCTGGCCCGCATCGCCGCCACCCCCGCCGACGTTGTCGTCCGATGCCCCGAGTGCAGCGCAATCATGGTGCGCACCAAGGAGTCCGGTCTGTGACCTCGGGCCGAGTCGTCGTCGAGGCCGACGGCGGATCGCGTGGCAACCCCGGGCCGGCGGGCTACGGCGCCGTGGTGTTCGACGCCGACCGGGGCCGGGTGCTGGCCGAGCGCCGTGAGTTCCTCGGCGTGGCCACCAACAACGTCGCCGAGTACCGGGGGCTGATCGCGGGCCTGACCGCCGCCCGGGACCTCGGCGCGCACGAGGTGGACGTCCGGATGGACTCCAAGCTCGTCGTCGAGCAGATGTCGGGTCGCTGGAAGGTCAAGCACCCGGACATGATTCCGCTCGCGCAGCGGGCCCGCGAGGTGGCCGGCGGGTTCGCGAGGGTGACGTACACGTGGATCCCGCGGGCCGAGAACTCGCACGCCGACCGCCTAGCCAACGAGGCCATGGACGGCGAGGACGCCATCACCTCCGGGTTCGACGTGGCGGACACGGCGCTCGTCGACGCACCCGAGGTGGCGCCGGTGCCCGCCGCCGAGCCCGCCTCCGAGACCGCCGCGGCGCCCGGCTGGACCGGTGCGGTCGGCGCGCCGACGCGGATGCTGCTGCTGCGCCACGGTCAGACCGAACTGTCCGTCGAACGCCGCTACTCGGGCCGCGGCAACCCCGCGCTCACCGAGTTCGGGCGCGCACAGGCGCGGTCGGCGGCGCGGCGGCTGGCCGACAAGGGCGCGATCGCGGCGGTGGTGTCGTCGCCGCTCGGCCGCGCCCGGGAGACCGCGTCCGCGGCAGCCGATGCGCTGGGTCTACCGGTCACCGTCCACGAGGGCCTGACCGAGACCGACTTCGGCAAGTGGGAGGGGCTCACGTTCGCCGAAGCCCAGCGGCGTGACCCCGAGGTGCACAGCCGCTGGCTGTCGGACACGTCGGTGCGTCCGCCCGAGGGCGAGAGCTTCGACGAGGTGCGGGCCCGGATCGAGGCGGTCCGGGACGACCTGACGGCGTCGTACGCGGGGGCGAACATCCTGGTGGTGACGCACGTGACGCCGATCAAGACGCTGCTGCAGCTGGCGCTCGACGTCGGGCCGTCCCTGCTCTACCGATTGCACCTGGACCTGGCGTCGCTCAGCATCGCCGAGTTCTACCCGGACGGCGGTTCGTCGGTCCGGCTGGTCAACGATACGTCGCACTTGTAGGACCGTCGTCGTGCCGGGGCAGGGCGACGCCGAGGAACACCAGCACGATGCCGGCGACGAGGTGGAGCCAGCTCGAGGCGTGATCGATCGACATGAAGTTCGACGCCGTCTCGGGTCGGATCACCAGCCCGTACACCGCCAACATGACCGAGACCAGGCCGGCGGCGATGAGGAACATCTCGGCGGCGGCCAGCTTGCGCGACATCGCGAGCCCGACGACCCCGCTGACGATGTGCGCGGCGTTGTGCAGGACGGACACCTCGATCACCCCCAACATGCGGGCGCCCGTTCCGGGGCCGGCCCACGCGATGTCGTCGACGCCGGACGTGACGCCCGGAACGAAACCGAGCAGTCCGATCGCCAGTAGGGCAGCCGCGACGACGGTCGCGGCGAGTTGAGTCGTCGTCCGGGCGAGGCCTTCGGGCTCGTCCATCGAATCCACCTCCGGTGGGCACACTGTTGCTCGACTCTCGGGTACCCATTCTTCCCGGACTCCCACCCGGTGAGCATCCGATTGGATTACGGATGGACAGCAGGCGTAGCCTCGACCGCTGTGAACGCCCTGCTGACCTGTCGCCGCTACGTGGACAACTGTCTGCAGGCGAGCGCGGTCTGTCACTGCTGACATCCGGTCGACCACTCCGAGTCCCGGATCGGCTCCTTCTTCCGAGCCTGTCGTGCGTCCTCCTCGGTCGCGCACGTGTCGTCGTGCGCCGCCGTCTCCACATCTCCACCCGAAAGGCCCTCATGTCGGCCCCCACCCTCGACGCGCCCCGGCGCGCTCTGCCCAAGTGGGCAACCTCCTTCGGCCCGCAGATCGTCGCGGGCCTGATCCTCGGCGTCGTGCTCGGTCTGATCGCCCGCGCGATGCCCGACGCCGCCGACGGGAACGAGAACTGGCTCGTCGGTACCGTCAAGACGCTCGGCTCGAGCTACGTGGCGCTGCTGACCGTCGCGGTCATCCCGCTGATCTTCACCGCGATCGTCAGTTCCATCGCGAACCTGCGCAACGTCGCGAACGCAGCGCGTCTGGCAGTGCAGACGCTGCTGTGGTTCGCGATCACCGCGTTCATCGCGGTGCTGATCGGAATCGTCGTCGGCCTGATCACCCAGCCGGGGTCCAACACCACCGTCGACGCAGACGCGGCGTCCGCACCCAAGAGCGGTGGGTCGTGGTGGGCGTTCCTCACGGGCCTGGTGCCGCAGAACTTCCTCGGCCTCGGCGCCAAGACCACCGTCACCGGTGATGCCGCCTCCGGGTTCTCCGCGACCACGTCGCTGAGCTTCAACGTCCTGCAGCTGCTCGTCGTCGCGATCGCGATCGGCATCGCCGCGCTCAAGGTGGGCGAGAAGGCCGAGCCGTTCCTGAACTTCAACGCCGCGCTGCTCGCGATCGTGCAGAAGGTGCTGTGGTGGATCATCCGCCTGGCCCCGATCGGTACCGCGGCGCTGATCGCCAAGGCCGTCGCGACGTACGGCTGGGATGCGATCGGTCAGCTCGGCGTGTTCACCGTCGCCATCTACATCGGTCTGGCCATCGTCTTCTTCGTCGTGTATCCGATCATCATCCGCGTGCACGGGTTGTCGGTGAAGAACTTCTACTCCGGCGTGTGGCCCGCCACCCAGTTGGGCTTCGTGTCGCGGTCCTCGATCGGCACGCTGCCGCTCACCGAGCGGGTCACCGAACGCAACCTCGGTGTGCCGCGCGAGTACGCGTCGTTCGCGGTGCCGCTCGGCGCCACCACCAAGATGGACGGCTGCGCGGCCGTCTACCCGGCGATCGCGGCCATCTTCGTGGCCCAGTTCTACGGCATCGACCTGAGTGTCACCGACTACCTGCTGATCGTGGTGGTCTCGGTGATCGGTTCCGCGGCCACCGCCGGCACCACCGGCGCCACCGTGATGCTGACGCTGACGCTGTCGACGCTGGGGCTGCCGCTGGCCGGTGTCGGTCTGCTGCTCGCGGTCGAGCCGATCGTCGACATGGGCCGCACCGCGCTCAACGTCACGGGACAGGCTCTGGTCCCGACGATCGTCGCCAAGCGGGAGGGCATCCTCGACGAGGAGCTGTACAACGCGCCGCGCCAGGGTGACCCGTTCGCGGACGAGTCGCTCGAACCGACCCGCTGATTCACAGAACCAGCCACAGGACGGTCGTCGCCGCGACGACCGTCAGGGGAGTGGTGGCCAGCCCGAGCTTGGTGAAGGTGCCGAGCTCGGGCCGGCATCCACCGGCCGCCGCGACGCGGCGCCACAGCATGGTCGCGAGCGATCCGACGTAGGTGAGGTTGGGGCCGAGGTTGACGCCGATCAGCAGCGCCAGCACCAGGCCGGTCGGCGCCGTCGGCCCCAGGACCGCGAGCAGCAGCAGCGTCGCCGGCAGGTTGTTGAGCAGATTCGCCGTGACGGCGGCGACCAGCGCGACGGTGAGCATGCCCGCGAGGCTCGCATCCCGGGGCAGCAGGCCGGCGAGCCAGTCGCCGATCGGGCCCGATGCGACGCCGGCCACCACGACGCCGAGCGCGAGCACGAACGCGCAGAACCACAGGTCGGCCGCGAACAGCATCCGACGAGGCGTGGTGCGGCCGTCGCGCAGTGCGGGCACGGCCAGCACCAGCGCGCCCGCCGCAGCAATCCATCCGGGGGCGACTCCGACCAGGCCACCGACGGTGAATCCGACGAGGGTCGCCGCCAACACCGACAGCGCGAACACCGGAGCCGGGCGGGCCTCGGGTGCCGGGGCGGCGGACTCGTCCGGCGCATCGGCCGCAGCCAGGTCGCGGCGGAAGAAGATGCGGAACACCACCCACTCGAGCGCGATCGTCACCACCCACGGCAGCGCCATCACCGCGGAGAAGTGAACGAACGTCAGCCCGGTCGCGGAGAACGCGATCAGGTTCGTCAGGTTCGACACCGGGAGCAACGTCGACGCCGAATTCGACAGGTGTGCGGTGGCATACGCGTGCGGCCGAGCGGGGAGGCCCAGTGTGCGGGCGGCTCGGATCACCACCGGGGTCAGCAACACCACCGTCGCGTCGAGGCTGAGCACGGCGGTCGTGATCGACGCGACCGCGAACACCGCCACGAGCAGGCGCACGGGGCCGCGCGTGCCGTCGCGGGTGAGGACCCCGGCCACCCAGCCGAAGACGCCCGCCGCGTCCGCCAGGTGCGCGAGGACGAGGATCGCCGCGAGGAACCCGACCGTCGGCGCCAGCGCGGTGATCTCGGCCCACGCCTGCGACGGCGTCACGACACCGATCGCCACTGCCACCGCCGCCGCCGGTCCGGCCACGACGATCTCGGGTAGACCCCGCGGGCGCACTGTCGCGAAGACCAGCACCGCGGCCACGAGCAGGATCGCCGCGATCGGGAGAACACTCACTTCAGGAGTTTCACCAGGGTGCGCAGGTTGCGGGTCGTGGTGACCGCCTTGAGTTTCGGCTTGCCGGTGTTCCTGCCGAAACTGCTCTTCAGCGTCATCCCGCGCTCCACCTCCCAGTACAGGACGCCGTCGCCGGCTTCGATCCGCTCGATCTCGGGGTCCAGCGAATCCTTCACCTCGAGCAGTCCGTCGAGCACGGGGGTGTCCGCCGTGAACATCACGTACGGGTGCCAGCCCTCACGTTCCGGGTCGAACGGATACGACTCGACGATCCGGGACAGGGCCGCGGTCTCGAGGACGAACACCCAGGCCTCGTAGCCGAAGGTCTTCCGGAGCGCGGCCTCGATGGTCGCCTTCAGACCCGCGGGGTCCGTCGAGTCCGAGGAGAACAGGACGTTGCCCGACGCGAGGACGGTCTTCGCCCCCTCGAACCCGAGGTCGACGAAGACCTGGCGCAGGTCGGCCATCTTGATGTTGATGCCGCCGACGTTGATTCCACGCAGAAGTGCCACGTAACGCGTCATGGCGCGACGATAGTGCGGTGCACCGACACCGCGGGTTCGGACACGGCGACCGCACCCAGTAGTCTTGTCGTGCGGACGAGTTGGCTGGGCGGCCGCGGCCACGGGAACCGGCATCCGCGCGATGCGAGGCCCGGGGCCGAGGAAAGTCCGGACTCCACAGAGCAGGGCGGTTGCTAACGGCAACCCGAGGTGACTCGCGGGACAGTGCCACAGAAAACAGACCGCCGGTGCTCAGGCGCCGGTGAGGGTGAAAAGGTGCGGTAAGAGCGCACCAGCGCCCCGGGTGACCGGGGCGGCTAGGTAAACCCCGCCCGGAGCAAGGTCGAAGGCCGCACCGGTGTCCTCCGGGACGACGGTGCGGCTGCGCAGGTGTTCGAGGGCTGCTCGCCCGAGCCTGCGGGTGGACCGCTCGAGGTACCCGGCAACGGTGTGCCCAGATGGATGGTCGCCACCCGGCGCGCGAGCGTCGGGGACAGGATCCGGCTTACACGCCGACTCGTCCGCCCACCCGCCATACGACGAAGGCCCCCGGTCGACACCGGGGGCCTTCGTCGTCGTATGTCCTACTGGAAGTAGCCGCCGATCGGGTTGATCATGAGCAGCTTGGCCCAGTACTCGGCGCCGGTCTGGCCGAGGTAGGGAAGAAGCGTGTCGAAGATGATGTAGGACATGCGGGGCTCCGATCTGTGACGCCAGCGCGTCGAAACTGGGGTGACGCGAGGCGTCGGCGAATATGCGCGGTACGCGCAGAGATTAGCAGCCGGAGTCGAATTGTCACAGACCTACGTCCGCGTCTTCCCCTCGTCTTCCCTGCGTCGTCACACGCCCGCCGCGCACCGATCGCGGATGCGATGGTGGGCGGGCGCCGCGCGGGGCACACTGAGGGAATGAGCGACGACGACAAGCAGTGGTACTTCAGTCTCAGCAACGGATCGGTCAGCCAGGGCAAGGCGGCCAACGTGTTCGATCGGATGGGGCCGTACCCGGACCGGGAGAGCGCCGAACGGGCGCTGCAGACCGCGGCCGAACGGAACAAGGCCGCGGACGACGCGGACGACGAGTGGAACGCCTGACCGACACCCCGCGGGCCGTCGCCATGGCCCGGATGACGGCCCACGGCGTCGACTTCCGCTCGGTCCGCGCCGAATTCGCGCTCGAGGAGGAGTTCTCCGCGGCCGTGCTCGCCGAGGTGGCGGCGGCCGAGGACGCCTGGCTCGGCGAGCGCGCGGACCGGACGGCGCTGCCGCTGGTGACGATCGACCCGCCGGGGTCGATGGACCTGGACCAGGCACTGCACCTCGAACGCACCGCGAGCGGATTCGTTCTGCACTACGCGATCGCCGACGTCGGTGCGGTGATCCGGCCCGGTGGCGCCCTGGACCTGGCGGCGCGGGAACGCGGCCAGACCGTCTACCTGCCCGACGGTTCGGTGCCGCTGCACCCGCGGCCGCTGTCGGAGGGGTCCGCGAGCCTGCTGCCGGACACGATCCGGCCCGCCGCTCTGTGGCGGATCGAACTGGACCACGACGCCCACCCGGTCGAAGCGAGCGTCGTGCGGGCGCTGGTCCGTTCCGTTGCGCGCTTCGACTACGCGACGGTGCAGGCGGATTCGCGGTCGGGAACGTTGCACCCGTCCATCGCGGCACTGCCCGAGTTCGGCAGGCTGCGGGCGGCGGCCGCGCTCGACCGGGGTGCGATCGAACTGCGTCTGCCCGAGCAGCGCGTCGTCGCCGACGGCGACGGCTGGCGGGTGGAGATCGAACCGCGCACCGAGGCCGACGACTGGAATGCCGAGGTGTCCTTGCTGACCGGAATGTGCGCGGCCCGGATGATGCTCGACGCGGGCGTCGGTGTGCTGCGGACGATGCCGGCGGCGGCGCCCTCCGCGGTCGAGTCGCTGCGGCGTACCGCCGATGCGCTCGGGGTGGCGTGGACGGACGGGGCCGGGGTCGGCGCAGTGCTGGCCGGCCTCGACCCGAACACCGCCGCGTCCCTCGTCATGATGACCGAGGCGACGACGCTGCTGCGCGGGGCCGACTACGTGGCATTCGACGGCGAGATCCCGGACGCGGTCGGGCACTCGGGAATCGGCGGCCCGTATGCGCACGTGACGGCACCGTTGCGGCGGTTGTCCGATCGGTTCGCCGCCGAGGTGTGCCTGGCGGTCTCGGCGGGTGTGGCGGTGCCGGACTGGGTACGCGCGGCACTCCCGTCGCTGCCCGCGCTGATGCGCACGTCCGACTTCCGGGCCGGTCGGGTCGACCGGGCGTGCGTGGACCTCACCGAGGCCACCCTGCTCGCCGGGCGCGTCGGTGAGGTGTTCGACGCGACGGTGCTGCGGGCCTCGAACGGCAGACGCGGGGCGGAGGTGTTCGTGCCGGCGGTCTCGGTGATCGCGAAGTGCACGGGTGATCCGGGCGAGGGCGACGAGGTGAAGGTGCGCCTGACACAGGCCGATGTCGTGGGCAGGTCCGTGCAGTTCGCGTTCCCCGCGTGATCAGTGCCGGAGGTCGAGGTCCCGGTAGGCCCGTCGAATGGCCTTGACGTGGCGGGGCAGTGCGTCCAGCGCTCGCCCGGCCGTCTCCTCCTCGGTGGCGTACAGCAGTCCGTACGTGAACGTGTCCTCGTCGTCCTCACGGGCCTGCACGACAGTGTCGATGATCCACGCCCGGGCGAGCACCCCGTCCTGGTGATCGCCGAGCAGCGTCTGCAGAGTCTTCGCGGCGCGGCCGAGGTCGGCCGCCGACGGTTCGGCCACCGCGACGGCCTCGGCGGCGTACCGGAGTTTCTTGGCCCGCTTGCGAACCCGGTGCAGCGCCGGCCCGACGTCGGCGCCGTCCTCGTCGACGAGCCTGCGGACCTTCTTCGCGGCCTTGCGGAGTTGTCGGTACGCCTTGTCGAGGCCGGCGCGCAGCGTCACGTCGGGGGGAACCGCATACTCGCCGGAGGTGATCTCGTCGAGCAGTGCGCACAGCGCCGCGTACCGCGGCTCGGCGAGAACCTCGACGGCGTTCGCGTGCGCGCCGCGATACAGGTCCTGTTGCGTGCCCACGAGCCGCTGGTGCACCGATCCGACGACGAGGTCGCCCGGTTGCGCGTCGATGAGGGTGGAGAAGCGGTCCGCCAGGACCTCCGCGTCACGGGCCTTCCCGAGAACCGATCCGAGCCAGCGCAGTTCGGCCCGTGCCGTTCTCGTCGCCTCCGGCGGGAAGGCCCGCCGGTAGGAGCCGAGCACACTCCGGAGCCGTCGCGTGGACACCCGCATCTGGTGCACCGAGTCGTCGGCGTCCGCGCGCACGTCCGCGGCGAGCGAGACCAGTCGCTCGTAGTGTCCCCGCGCCGCGGGAACGATCACCTCGGGCACCCCGGCCCCGTGCTGTCGTGCCGCCACGGTTCAGGTCTACCAGTGCGGGCGGTGCGCGTCGACCGAAACCGTCACGCGCGGAAGCGGTCCGTGGCCTCGACCAGGCGATGGGTGATACCCGGCTCCGCGGCGGCGTGGCCCGCGTCGTCGATGATGTGCAGTTCGGAACCGGGCCACACGCGGTGCAGTTCCCATGCGCTGGTGGCCGGACACACGACGTCGTAGCGGCCCTGCACGATCACCCCCGGGATCGAGGCGAGCGCGGCGGCGTCGCGCAGCAACTGGCCCTCGTCGAGGAAGCCCGCGTTGCGGAAGTAGTGGTTCTCGATCCGCGCGAACGCCAACGCGAATCGTGGTTCCGACGTCTCGTCGACGCGCTCGGGCCGCGGCAGCAGCGTACTGGTCGCGCCCTCCCAACTGGACCAGGCGATCGCGGCCCGCAGTGCGACGTCGGGATCGTCGGAGTGCAGCAGGGCGTGATACGCCTCGACCAGGTCGCCGGATCGCTGCTCGGACGGCACCGGGGCGAGGAACTGCTCCCACCGCTCGGGGAACACGTTCCCGGCGCCGCCGTTGTAGTACCAGTCGATCTCGCTGCGGCGCAGCAGGAAGATCCCGCGCAGTACCAGTTCGGTGACCCGTTCCGGGAAACGCTGCGCGTAGGTCAGGGCCAGCGTCGATCCCCACGAGCCGCCGAACACCTGCCAGCGGTCGACACCGAGATGCTGCCGGAGCGCCTCGATATCGGCGACGAGGTGATCGGTGGTGTTCACCGACAGGTCCGCGCCGTCGGCCACGTGCGGTGTGGAACGTCCGCAGCCGCGCTGGTCGAACAGCACGATCCGGTAGGCCGCGGGATCGAAGAAGCCGCGATGCGCGGGATCGGTGCCGCCGCCGGGACCGCCGTGGAGGAAGACGACGGGCTTGCCGTCCGGGTTGCCGCTGACTTCCCAGTACAGGAGCTGGCCGTCACCGACGGACAGGAACCCCGTCTCGTGTGGGGAGATCGGGGGATACGGCGTACGCACGGCTCAGAAGCCGATCAGCGCGGACGCGAGGTTCGGGATCTCGAGCGCGTAGAGCGCGCCGTCGCGGACCTGGGGGCACTGCGCGGTGGTGATGGTGTCGATCTGCCCCCGGTCGCCGGCGAGCTTCAACAGATCGATCCCGTTCGCCGTGGCCCACGAGATCACGACGGTGTTGAGACCGCCCTTGCCGATCGTCGGCGTGTACGTGCGCCAGCTCTGCAACTGCTCGTCGATGTCGGAGCACAGCTGCGTGGCCTGCGCGTCGGTGACACCGGTGGCCGCACCACTCTCGCCCCCGGCCGTGGCCGAGGGCTGCGTGGCCGACGACTTCGGGGTCGACGTCAGCGCGGACGTCTGCGCGCTGTTGCCGGGCGTCGGGGAATCGCCGGTGCTGCTGCAGCCGCCGACGAGGGCGGCGAGTGCGGCGGTCGCGGCGACGGTGGCCGCGAGGCGTCCTCGGCGTGCGGTCATGGATGCACCTCGGTTCTGGTCGGGGAGCTGCTGCGCAGTCCGGAATGTCGAGTGTGCCAAAAAACGGGAAGGTCGTCCGATCTCGTCGGACGACCTTCCCGTCGTGGGATGCGGGGGACGCGTCAGAAGCTGTGCTCGGCGTCGGGGAACGCCCCGGACCGGACCTCGGACGCGTAGGCGGCCGCGGCGTCGCGCAGCGCGGTGCCGACCTCGCCGAAGCGCTTGACGAACTTCGCGGTCTTGCCGGTGGTGAATCCGGCCATGTCCTGCCAGACCAGCACCTGGGCGTCGCACTCGTTGCCGGCGCCGATCCCCACGGTCGGAATCGTGAGCTTGCGGGTCACCTGGCCGGCCAGTTCGGCGGGCACCATCTCCATGACGACGGAGAACGCACCCGCCTCCTGTACGGCGATCGCGTCCGCAACGAGCTGCTCGGCGCCGTCGCCGCGCCCCTGCACGCGGAAGCCGCCCAGGCTGTTGACGGACTGCGGGGTGAAGCCGATGTGCGCCTGCACGGGGATCCCGGCAGCGGTGAGCGCCGCGATCTGCGGGGCCACCCGCTCGCCACCCTCGAGCTTGACGGCGTGCGCCTGCCCCTCCTTCATGAAGCGGAAGGCCGTCTCGAGCGCCTGCTGCGGGGAGGCCTCGTACGTGCCGAAGGGCAGGTCGGCGATGACGAGGGCGTGCGGTGCGCCGCGCACGACGCCGCGGACGAGGGGGAGCATCTCGTCGATCGTGACCGGCACCGTGGTGTCGTAGCCGTAGACGACGTTCGCGGCGGAGTCGCCCACGAGGAGCACCGGGATGCCGGCCTCCTCGAACAGCCGAGCGCTCGAGTAGTCGTAGGCGGTGAGCTCGGCCCAGCGGGTGCCCTCGCTCTTCATCGCCTGTAGATGATGGATGCGGGTCTTGCGCTTGGGTGCCGCGGGAGCGGCGGAACCGTAGACAGCGTTTTCGGACATCGTTGTCCCTTTCTGGCCTCGAGGCCCGACTGTGCGGGTCCCCGGGTGGGATGCTGACGGTCTCAGTCTGCCACCGTGTCGCGGGGGCACGTAGAGCTGTTTCGGTGCCGTTCGTCACACCTCTCCTCCGCGGGTCAACTGGGGGTTCAGGGTCGCGTGGCACGATCGAGGTATGCAGTCCAGACCCCGCTTGCTCACGGCCGCTGCGATCGGGGCGGTGGCCGTTCTGGCGGCCGGCTGCAGCTCGGCGGACAGATCGGACACCGTGGTCGGCACCCCGGTGGCCGAGGCCGTCGCGGGGGCGGGGCAGGTGCCGCCCGGGCTCGAGACGTTCTACACGCAGCAGATCGCGTGGGGCTCGTGCGACGGGTTCGCCACCGACGGCGACGAGTTGAGTCCGTCGCTCGAGTGCGCGCGGGTCACCGTGCCCCTCGACTACGCGGCGCCCGCCGGTGACACCGCGCAGATCGCGATCTCCCGGGCCCCCGCCACGGGCGCCCGGCTCGGTTCGATCCTCGTCAACCCCGGCGGCCCGGGTGCGTCGGGGCTGAGTTCGGCGTCGATTCCGGAGGGCACCGAACTGGCGGAGCGGTTCGACATGATCGGCTTCGACCCGCGCGGGATCGGGGCGTCGACGCCACAGGTGCGGTGCCTGACGCCGCAGGAGAGCGACGCCGAGCGGCGGGACGCGGACGTCGACATGAGCCCGGCGGGCATCGCGTACGTGGAGGAGAAGAACCGGACGTACGCCGCCCGCTGTGCGGAGCGTTCGGGGCTGCCGCTGCTCGCGCACGTCGGGACCCGGGAGGTCGTGCGTGACATGGACGTCATCCGGTCGGTCCTCGGCGACGCGAAGCTGAACTATCTCGGGTTCTCGTACGGCACCCGGATCGGCACCCAGTACGCCGAGACGTTCCCGCGGAACGTGCGGGCGATGGTGCTCGACGGCGCGCTCGATCCCGAGCAGGACCCCGTCGAGGAGGTGGTGCTGCAGGGGGCGGGGTTCCAGCAGGCGTTCGACGCGTTCGCGGCCGAGTGCGCGCAGACGGCGAACTGCCCGCTCGGCACCGATCCGAGTCGCGCGAACGCCCGCTTCCGCGCCCTGGTCGATCCGCTCGTCGCGCGGCCGGCCGCCACCACGGACCCGCGGGGGCTCAGTTACTCCGACGCGATCACCGGGGTGACGCAGGCGCTGTACTCGCCGAGCCTGTGGAGTTCGCTGCGCGGCGGGCTGTCGAGCCTCGCCGACGGTAACGGCGACACGCTGCTGCTGCTCGCGGACCTCTACGAGGGGCGCGCGGACGACGGCAGCTACTCGAACATCAACGACGCCTTCAACGCGATCCGCTGCGTCGACGACCCGCCGCTGACCGACCGGGCCGTGGCGGGGGAGGCGGACATGCGCTACCGGGAGGCGGCGCCGTTCCTCGACGACGGCCGCGGCACCGGCAACGCACCACTCGATGCGTGCGCGTTCTGGCCCGTGCCGAATACCGGTGCGCCGCACACCATCGACCCGGTGGCGATCGAGGGGCTCCCGACGCTCGTGGTGGTGTCGACGACGCAGGACCCTGCCACGCCGTACCAGGCGGGCGTGGACCTGGCGAAGCAGTTGAACGCCGCGCTCGTGACGTACCGCGGCGCGCAGCACACCGCGTCGTTCGACGGCGTCGCCTGCATCGACGATCCGTTGACGCGCTACTTCGTCGATCTCACCGTTCCGGATCCGGACCTGACGTGCTGAGCTGCGCCGACGAGACCGATTTCACGATGTAACACAGATTTAACGCGATGTGCTTACGCTCGCGAGCATGGATCGCCAAAAGGAGTTCGTGCTACGCACCCTCGAAGAGCGAGATATTCGGTTCGTGCGACTGTGGTTCACCGACGTCCTCGGCTATCTCAAGTCGGTGGCGATCGCGCCCGCCGAACTGGAGGGCGCCTTCGAGGAGGGCATCGGATTCGACGGCTCCGCGATCGAAGGCTTCTCGCGGGTCTCGGAGGCCGACACCGTCGCCAAGCCGGACGCCTCGACCTTCCAGATCCTGCCGTGGGCGCACAAGGACGGCGCCCAGCACTCGGCGCGCATGTTCTGTGACATCGCGATGCCCGACGGCACCCCGTCCTGGGCCGACCCCCGGCACGTGCTGCGCCGCCAGTTGGCGAAGGCCAGCGACCTCGGCTTCTCGTGCTACGTGCACCCCGAGATCGAGTTCTTCCTGCTGGAGAACGGCCCGATCGACGGCAGCCCGCCGATCCCCGCGGACAGCGGCGGCTACTTCGACCAGGCCGTGCACGACCGCGCCCCCAACTTCCGGCGTCACGCGATCGACGCGCTCGAGTCGATGGGCATCTCGGTGGAGTTCAGCCACCACGAGGCCGCGCCCGGTCAGCAGGAGATCGACCTGCGCTACGCCGACGCCCTGTCGATGGCCGACAACGTGATGACGTTCCGGTACGTCGTCAAGGAGGTCGCGATCGACGAGGGTGTGCGGGCGTCGTTCATGCCCAAGCCGTTCGGCGACCAGGCCGGCTCGGCGATGCACACGCACATGAGCCTGTTCGAGGGCGACACCAACGCCTTCCACAACCCGGACGATCCGAATCAGCTGTCGGCGACCGGCAAGGCGTTCATCGCCGGCATCCTCGAGCACGCCAACGAGATCAGCGCCGTCACCAACCAGTGGGTGAACTCGTACAAGCGTCTCGTCCACGGCGGCGAGGCGCCCACCGCGGCGACGTGGGGACCGTCGAACCGGTCCGCGCTGATCCGCGTCCCGATGTACACGCCCAACAAGGCGTCGTCGCGGCGCGTCGAGGTCCGCAGCCCCGACTCGGCCTGCAACCCGTACCTGACGTTCGCGGTTCTGCTCGCAGCGGGACTGCGCGGCATCGAGAAGGGCTACGAGCTGCCGCCCGAGGCCGAGGACGACGTGTGGGCGCTCACCGGCGCCGAGCGTCGTGCGATGGGCTACAAGCCGCTGCCAGGCAGCCTGGCGGAAGCCCTTGCCGAGATGGAGAAGTCGGAGTTGGTCGCCGAGGCGCTCGGCGAGCACGTCTTCGATTTCTTCCTCCGCAACAAGCGCCGCGAATGGGAGGAGTACCGCAGCCAGGTCACTCCGTTCGAGCTGAAGGCCTACCTCGGCCTGTAGGGCCGATCCGATCAGGAAGATCCCGAGAGGTGACGCGCGTGCCCCGTCCGGCCGGTCCATGTTCCGCTGGTGACGACGTCCGGATCGGGGTGATCCGATGAAGCCCCCGTATGCCCGGTCGGCAGTGCCCGGGGTGGGCCGGCTCGGCCTCGTCGAGCCCACGGCGCCGGCCGAGCTGCAGGCCATCGGCTGGTCGAATCTGGACTCCGTCGAGCTGCTCTGGTCGCTCTCGCGTGCCGCGAACGCCGACCTCGCCCTCCGCACCCTGGTGCGGATGCAGGAGGGGCTCGGCGACGCGTGGGCCGAACTCGACCGCGCCCTGCACACCGACAAGGGTTTGCGCGGCAGGCTCCTCGGGCTGATCGGCGCATCCAGTGCCTTCGGCGACCACCTGGTGGCGGATCCGTCGTCGTGGAAGCTGCTGGCCGGTGACATGACGCTGCCGTCCAAGGACGAGTTGACGAGACGGTTGCTCGCGAGCGTCGGCGCGGTTCCCGAGACCGGTCCGAACGCATCGGCGATGCTGTACCGCGCCGAGCTGGCCGGGCCCGAAGCGATTGCGGCGCTCCGGAAGTGCTACCGCGACCAGATGATGGTGCTGGCCGCCGCAGATCTCGCCGCGACCGTCGAGAACGAGCCCGTCGTCCCGTATCAGACGGTGGGACACCAGCTTTCCGACATGGCCGACGCCGCGCTCACGGCGGCGCTCGCGGTCGCCGTCGCGGCGGTGAGCCCGGACGAGCCGTGCCCCGCACGCATCGCCGTAATCGCGATGGGCAAGTGCGGTGCGCGCGAACTCAACTATGTCAGCGACGTCGACGTCGTGTTCGTTGCCGAACCGTCGAATGCGATCTCGAGCCGCATCGCCGGCGAGATGATGCGGGTCGGATCGGCCGCGTTCTTCGAGGTCGACGCGGCGCTGCGTCCCGAGGGCAAGCGGGGCGAACTCGTCCGCACGCTGGACTCGCACATCGCGTACTACAAGCGGTGGGCCAAGACGTGGGAGTTCCAGGCGCTGCTCAAGGCCCGGCCGATGACCGGCGACCTCGAGTTGGGGCGGCAGTACACCGACGCCCTCGGCCCGATGGTGTGGACGGCGTCCGAGCGCGAGGACTTCGTGCCCGAGGTGCAAGCGATGCGTCGCCGTGTCGAGAACTCCGTGCCGCCCGAACTGCGCGAACGTGAACTCAAGCTCGGGCGCGGCAGCCTGCGGGACGTCGAATTCGCGGTCCAGCTGCTGCAACTGGTGCACGGTCGCGCCGACACGTCGCTGCGCGTCAAGAGCACCGTCGACGCGCTGACCGCCCTGGCCGCCGGCGGATACGTCGGCCGGGACGACGCCGCGAACCTGACGGCGTCGTACGAGTTCCTGCGTCTGCTCGAGCACCGCCTGCAGTTGCAGAAGCTCAAGCGCACCCACACGCTGCCGCCGCCGGACGACGAGGAGGCGTTGCGCTGGCTCGCCCGCGCCGCGCACATGCGCCCCGACGGCCGCAACGACGCGCTCGGTGTGCTGAACGCGGAGATCAAGCGCAACTCGCACCGCGTCCGGCGCCTGCACGCCAAGCTGTTCTACCGCCCGCTGCTCGAGTCGGTGGCGCGGCTCGACAAGGAGGCGCTGCGGCTCGGCCCCGACGCCGCCGTCCGGCAGCTGGCGGCGCTCGGCTACTCGGCGCCGCAGAACGCGCTCGGACACCTCACCGCGCTCACCAGCGGGGCGTCGCGCAAGGGTCGCATCCAGGCGCTGCTACTGCCGACGCTGCTCGAATGGCTCGGTGACACACCGGATCCCGACGCCGGGCTGCTCGCGTACCGACGGCTCTCGGACTCGTTGGTCGACGCCACGTGGTTCCTGCGCCTGCTCCGCGACGAGGCGTCGGTGGCGCAGCGTCTCATGACGGTGCTCGGTTCGTCGGCGTACATCCCGGACCTGCTCATCAAGGCTCCCGACGTGATCCGGCTGTTCGCGGACGGCCCGTCCGGTCCGCGACTGCTCGACCCGCAGCCCGAGGACGTCGCGCGCGGCATCCTGTCGTCGTCGGCGCGGTACGTCGACCCGGTGCGGGCCGTCGGGGCCGCCCGGTCGCTGCGCCGCTACGAACTGGCCCGCGTCGCGAGCGCCGACATCCTCGGCATGCTCGACGTCCCGCAGGTCTGCAAGGCGCTGTCGTCGGTGTGGGCGGCCGTGCTCAACGCATCGCTCGCCGCGGTGATCCGCGCCGACGAGGCCGAGGCCGGCCGGCCCGCACCGGCGCGGTTCGCGGTGATCGGCATGGGCCGGCTCGGGGGCGGCGAGCTCGGCTACGGCTCCGACGCGGACGTGCTGTTCGTGTGCGAGCCCCGTGAGGGCGCCGACGAGACGCGGGCAGTCAAGTGGGCCAACCTCATCGGCGACCGGGTGCGGACCCTGCTGGGCGCGCCGAGCACCGATCCGCCGCTCGAGGTCGACATCGGCCTGCGGCCCGAGGGGCGCAGCGGGCCGCTGGTGCGGACGCTGGCCTCGTACGAGGCGTACTACGCGCAGTGGGCCCAGGCCTGGGAGGTCCAGGCGCTGCTGCGGGCGCACGCGGTTGCGGGGGACGCGGACCTGGGGCTGCGGTTCCTGCACATGATCGACAAGACCCGCTACCCGGAGGGCGGCGTGTCGGAGCAGGCGGTCCGGGAGATCCGGCGGATCAAGGCCCGCGTCGACTCCGAGCGCCTGCCCCGCGGCGCCGACCCGGCCACCCACACCAAGCTCGGACGCGGCGGCCTCGCCGACATCGAGTGGACCGTGCAGCTCATCCAGTTGCGGCACGCCCACGAGATCCCGGCGCTGCACAACACGTCGACTCTCCAGACGCTCGACGCGATCGGCGCGGCGGAGTTGTTGAGCGAGACCGACATCGAGTTGCTGCGGGACGCCTGGCTGCTCGCCACCAAGGCGCGCAACGCGCTGGTGCTGGTGCGCGGCAAGCCCACCGACCAGCTGCCCGGGCCCGGCAAGGTGCTCGCCGCCGTCGCGCAGGTGGCCGGCTGGCCGGGCGGCGACGCCAACGAGTTCCTCGACAACTACCTGCGCGTCACCCGCCGGGCGAAGGCCGTGGTGCAGCGCGTGTTCGGAGGAGAGTGACCGTGAGCTCGGAGCTGTCGGTGGTCGAGGGCGGTACGCCGCTGGTCTACATGTTCGACGACCTGATGAAGTACCACGGCCCCGACGCGCCCGGCGGTGTCGCGCACGCGTTCACGGTGTTGCAGCGGGCGCTGCCACTGCTCGGTGACGGCGCTCCCGTCGAGCGCCGCGAGGTCGAGATCGCGACAGCGCACGGGGGACCGGGCGTGCGGGACGCGTTCGAGATGGTGACCCGCGCGGTCACCGGCGGAAGGTACGTCGTGGATCCCGCGCTGGCCCGGCCCGATCGTGGAAACACGCTCGCCGACTACGTCTTCCGGCTCACCTACCGGGGTCGGACCGTGACGCTGCAGGTGCGCGAGGGTTTCGTGGCGGACGAGTTCATCGAACTCGTGAACACGCCCGGACGCACCGACGCCGAGGAAGCCCGCCTCGTCGTGCTCAAGCGCGAGATGACCGACCGATTGCTGGCGGTGCCGGCCACCGAGGCCTACGACGTCGACTGACGTTCCCCTGAACAGCTGAAGGGTCCCTTCGGCGCCTGCGAGCGCACGAAGGGACCCTTCAGCTGTTGGGTGCTAGCTGCCGGTGTTGTCGAGCCAGCGGAGCAGCGCGTAGAGGAAGCGCGTCGACCCGGGCATGAAGTTGTTGCCGTGGTGGTACGTCGGGTCCAGCGTGGTCGCGATGATCCGTCCGGGCGTGGTGACGGTGTCCTCGAACAGCATCATCCCGGCGTCACGCGGGTCGCCGTTCTCGTCGGGTTCCTCCGAGACCAGCAGCGGGACGACGTCGGCGTCGGTGTGCAGCAGGCCGTGGTGGTGCCAGATCACCGACTTCGTCGACAGGTACTCCCACGCGTTGTGTTCGGGGCTGCGGGTGCGGATCAGCGGGTCCTCGCCCTCGAGCCACCACCAGAAGTTGGTGGGCCGCGCGGTCCAGCGGACGCCGGGTAGCCAGGTGTGCGCGGCGTTCTCGCCGAGCACGACGAGAGTTCCGCCCCGCTGCGCGACCGCGAGGATCTGCGCGGTGTGCTTCCGCAACAGTTCCGGGTGCAGCCGGTCGGCGAGGATCACGGTGTCGAAGGCGTCGAGATCGCCGTCGGCGAGGTCCGCGAGGTAGAGGAACTCGGGCTGGTGCGCTATGACCGCCGGATCCTTCAGCGTCTGCAGGTGGAAGTGCGATCCGCCGTGCACCAGCGCGAGTCGACGTCGCGAACGCGGCGCGCGATCGGTGCGGGCGAAGGGTTCGATGACGGTCATGCCTGGGACTCCTGCCGGGCGAGCCACGTGAGCAGCTGCGGGAAGATGCGGGCGGAGGTGTTCGGATCCTCCTGATAGACGGCGAGATCGATGCCGCCGTGCACCAGCACCTCGCCGTCACCGAGTGGATACACGTAGTCGACGGGCAGCGCGTGGCGGCCGATGCGGTTGGTGACGACCGCGCCGTCGGGCAGCTTCTGGCTGTAGCCGCGCCCGTAGAAGCCGGACACCCCGCGCCGGAAACTGACGTCGGCGGGATCGACGCCCTCCCACACCGGATGCGGGTCGCCTGCGGTGATCGCCAGATCCTTGGGGCCCGAGTACTGCAGCTTGCGCCACTGTCCCAGACCCTGCAGGAAGTCGGTGAGCGGGTGGCCCATGATCGCGATGCGCCCACCGGCAGTGACGAAGTCGGTGAGCAGTTCGCGGCGGCGCTCGAGGAAGATCTGGTCGCAGTTGCCGTTGATCAGCAGGCCGCGAACACCGCCGAGGTCGAGAGTGCCGAGGTCGTACAGGTCGACGGACTGCACCCGGCGCGCGGCGGTGGTGCCACCGGACATCCCGGTGTTGGTGCCCATCACCAGGTGCAGGACCGGTGGAAGTGACTGCGGGGCAGTCGTGTCGAGAGTCATCGTGAAGCCTTCTGAAGCGTGGCCGCGCGTTCTGCGGCCGTGAATGTGTCGTACCGGGTGTAGAGGACGGTGCGCGGGGCGCCGCGGTCGTCGATGGTGGCGCTCACCACGTCGATGCCGTACAGCTCGGTGAGCATGTCGTCGGTGACGAGGTCGGCGACGGAACCGAGACGGATGTCCGCGGGGGAGCGCATCACGATCGCGCACCCACCCAGGTGCAGCGCGTGATCCGGATGGTGCGTGGTGAGCAGGACGCCCATCCCGTCGGCCGCGAGGTCGCGCAGCAGTACCAGCACCCGAGCCTGGTTGCGCAGGTCCAGGGCCGAGACGGGCTCGTCGAGGATCATGAACTCGGCGTCCGACGCCAGTGCCCGCGCGATCAGCACGAGTTGCCGCTGCCCGCCGGACAACTCGGCAAAGCTGCGCGACGCAAGATCGGCGATGCCGACCCGGTCGAGGACCTCACGAGTGCGGGCGATGTCGGCCTTGCCGGGCACTGCGAACGCCGAGACCTTCTTCGCCCGGCCCATGAGAACCATGTCGAACACCGAGTACGCGAAGCTCGACAGGCCGGCCTGCGGGACGTAGCCGATCGCGGTGTTCCGCTCCACCCGTCCCTCGCGGAGCGGTGTGAGCCCGGCGATGCACCGGAGCAGCGTCGTCTTGCCCTGGCCGTTGGGGCCCAGGATCGACGTGATGCCGCCGTCGATCCGCAGGGTCGCGTGTCGGAACACCCAGTCGCGGCGCGGGTAGTGGAAACCGGCGTCCCGTAATTCGAGTCGGGCACTGCTGTCAAGCATCGATGAAGGCCTGTCTACGCGAATTCCGGAGCAGCAGAAAGAACACCGGGCACCGATGATCGCGGTGAGGATGCCGAGCGGGATCTCGCCGGAGCTGACGGTGCGGGAGAGCGTGTCGATGATCGTCAGGTATGCGGCACCGAGCACGAACGTCGTCGGCATCGAGATCCGGTGATCCGGTCCTACCCACAACCGGGCGATGTGCGGAACCACCAGACCCACCCAGCCGATGACGCCGGACACGGCGACCGCGCCGGCCGTCATGAGCGCGACCATCGTCAGCAGCACCGCCCGCAGCCGTCCCGGGTTCACTCCGAGCGAGGCGGCGTCGTCGTCGCCGAGCGAGAGGATGTTGATTCGCCAGCGCAGCCCGACGATGACGGCGGAACCCGCGAGGATCGGGACCGCCGCGATCAGCACCTTCGTCATGTCTGCGGTGGCCAGGGAACCCATGAGCCAGAACACGATCGACGGCAGCGTCGAGTACGGGTCGGCGACGTAGGTGATGAACGACACCAACGCCGAGAAGAACGCGCTCGTGACCACGCCACCCAGGACGATCATGAGGATCGCGCCGCCCGACCGGGTCCGGCCGATGAGCAGCACCATGCCGAGCGCGGCGAGTCCGAACAGGAATGCGCCGCCGACCAGGAACGTCGAGCCCAGCCCGAACATCAGCGCCAGCACGCCGCCGAACGACGCGCCGGACGAGACGCCCAGGATCTGCGGGCTCACCAGCGGATTGCGGAACGCGGCCTGCAGTGCGGCACCGCCCAGCGCGAGGCCGCCGCCGACCAGCATGCCGAGCAGCACGCGCGGAAGCCGCACCCCCAGCACGACATTGGACTCGGCGTCGGTCCAGGTGCGGGGGAGTGCGATCACCTCGTTGATCAGGATGCGGGCCACCTCGTTGACCGGCACCGTGTAACGGCCCACCGACAGCGAGATCAGACCGACCGCGACGATCCCGACGGCGAGGATCACCGGCACCACGATGCGCGACGACCGCCGCGCCCGCTGCTCGGTTGCGGTCTCAAGCACGGAAGGTGTCATAGCCCGCGCTGCCCGAGTTGGCCGGCACCTGGAGAATGCGGTCGACGTCCGTATCGGTGACGTCGTACGCGTACAGCGTGCGGTAGGTCTCCCGGATGCGCTGGCGTAGTTCGTGGTTCACGTCCGGGAAGAACAAACTAATGTAAGCCTTACCTGAGTGCCCTTTGTCTGGTTCCGAACCGACGAGGTCCGCGGGTGAAACGCCCGCGGACCTGTGGCGGAGTGTCGGCCTCAGCCGTTCGCGAAGAGGTGGATCCGCTGCTCACGGCTGCGCTCGAGGTGGGTGCGCATGTGCTCGCGCGCGGCGCGCTCGTCCCGGGTGCGGATCGCCTCGAGGATGTTGCTGTGCTCGGCATTGAGCAGGTCGGGCTCTCCGTAATTCGACGGCGGCCCGCTGTCGTAGATCCGCAACTGCGTCGTTAGCCGGACCAGCAAGGTCATGATCGTCGTGTTGTGGGCGGCCTGCCACAGCGCCTCGTGGAAGCGGAAGTTGTCGGTGCGGACCTCGGCGTCGTCCTTGGCTCCGCAGCACGAGTTGTGCAACCGCTCGAGCCGGGCCATGTCGAGGTCGGTGTGCCGAATCGCGGCGGCGCCGGCGGCCTCCGATTCGAGTGCGACGCGCGCGGCGTAGATCTCGATGACGTCCTCGGGGGTGCCGGAGCGGACCCGGAAGCCACGCGCGGCGCGCTCGAGCAGGCCGTCGTGCGCCAGCCAGTTCAGGGCCTCACGGATCGGGGTCCGGGAGGCGCCGTACTTCTCACTCAGTTGCGTCTCGTGCAGCGCCGCGCCCTGCGGGAACTTGCCGGCGAGGATGTCGGCGCGCAGGTGCAGGTACTGCCGGGACGTCTGGTCGGAGCGGCCGGCGGCATCGGTGGGTAAGAGCGCGCCGAGTTCCGTCAGGTCGTCCCCGTGTGTCATCGGTGCCCCATCTGTCGTTTCTGCTTCGGACTCGCTGATTATGCCATCGACGCCAGTCGGATACTTGCGTATACGCAAGTCGTCATTTAAGTTCGTGGGCGCTGATCGTCGTAGTGAGGATGTACAAGTTGTCGAGCGTTGCGTGGCCCCTGATCCAGGCGGAGGAACTCGCCGCCCTTCTCGGGGAGGGACGGGCGCCCGTTGTGCTGGACGTCACGGTTCTGCTCGCGCCGGCTCGCTTCGACGGCGACTACCGGCCCGAGTCGGGTGCGGCCGGGTGGCGGGAAGCCCACGTTCCGGATTCGCGGCACGTCGATCTCCTTGCCGCACTGTCGGACACCGGCCGGACCCTGCATTTCTCCCGGCCCCCGGTCGGCCGGCTCGTGGAAGAGCTCGCCGAACTGGGCATCGGATCCGGTTCCGACGTCGTCCTGTACGACCAGGGATCGATGACCTGGGCCTCCCGCGTCTGGTGGCTGCTCCGCAGCGTCGGAGTGGACGCCCGCGTCCTCGACGGTGGGTTCGCCCGGTGGCGGGCACTCGATCTGCCGATCGCGACCGGAGACGACGCGCCGGTCCGTCCGCCCGCGGCACCGCTCCACGTGACGGCGTATCGCCCGGCGTGGGCGGATCGGGTGGACGTGACCGCGATCGTCGAGGGACGGGCGCCCGGCACCCTGGTCTGCGCCCTCGCGCCGGCACAGTTCTCCGGCGCCGAGAAGACCCGCTACTCGCGACGCGGCCACATTCCCGGCAGCCGCAACCTGTCGGCGAAGAGCCTGCTCGACGCCACCGGCCGGCTCCGCTCGGTCGACGAACTCCGTGTCCTCGCGGCCGCGGAACTCTCCGATTCCGAGTCTCCGGTGGTCCTCTACTGCGGCGGCGGCATCTCGGCGTGCCTGTCTGCCCTCGGCCTGGTGGTCGCGGGCCGAGACGACATCAGGATCTACGACGGATCCCTCGAGGAGTGGACGGCTGATCCGGCGCTGCCACTCGTGACCCTGCCCGGCGGTGAACTGTGACCCGATGTCGTAGGTCCTGACCCCGCCCGCCCGAACTCGCTCTTCTCCCAAGGATTTCCATGACCCACACCATCACCGGTGACGACCTCGCCGCAGCTCTGGACGCGCTGCGCACCCAGGTGCCGCTCGTCCACTCGCTCACCAACATCGTGTCCGCGAACTTCCTCACCAACGTGGTGCTCGCGGCCGGCGCCAGCAACGCCCACATCGACAATGCCCACGAGGCAGCGGGATTCGCCCGCATCGCCGGCGGAGTGCTCGTCAACCTCGGCACCCCCGACGACGGCACAGCTGCGGCGTTCACACTCGCCGCCGAGGCCGCGCACGACGCCGGCACCCCGTGGGTGCTCGATCCCGTCGGTGTCGGCGGCCTGCCGTGGCGCAGTGGGCTGGCGGTCGATCTGCTGAAGTACCGGCCCACCGCGATCCGCGGCAACGCGTCGGAGATCATCGCCCTGGCCGGCCTGGGCGGCGACACCCGCGGGGTCGACAGCGCCGACGACGCCGCCGCGGCGGTGCCCGCGGCAGTTGCCCTGCTCGACCACGCCGACGTCGTCTCGGCGTCCGGGCCGGTGGACCACCTGGTCGGGCGGGACGCGGACGGTGACGTCGTCGGTGTGCGGATCGGCGGTGGCAGCGATCTGCTGCCACGGGTGACATCGACCGGCTGCTCGCTCGGCGGCCTGGTCGCGGCCTACCTCGCGGTCGCGCCCTCCCCGCTCGTCGGCCTCGCCGCCGCACACGCACACGTCGCGGTCGCGTCGGAGATCGCCGCAGCGAAGTCGTCGGGTCCCGGATCGTTCGCGGTCGAGTATCTCGATGCCCTGGCCGCCGTCGACGCGGCGACGCTCACCGAGCGCGCCCGCATCGAATCGCTCGACCTGGCGATCGTGGGTGGAAACCGGTGAGCATCAAGACGTTCTGGTACCTCACCCAGGCCGACGGCGACTTTCCGTGGAGCCCGGGCGGGCTCTACCCGGTGGACGGGGCGCGGCAGATCGCACTCGCCGAGACGATCGACGACGGCGGCTTCGACGGCGCCCTGGTCGCGACGTGGTCGAACGATCCTTTCGCGTCCGCGACGTGGGCGGCGTCGCACACGAGCCGGATGAAGTTCCTCGTCGCGATCTACGCCAACATGATCCCCGCGCGTCTGCTCGCCGAGAAGGCGCTCACGTTCGACGCCTTCACGGGCGGCCGGCTGATGATCAACTCGGTGAACGGCCGCGACAACATCCTCACCAAGTACGACATGAACGTCGAACACGATCGCCGCTACGAGTTGGGGGAGCAGTACTGGGCGGACTTCCGGCGCTACTACCGGGAGGGCACCGAGTCGAACTTCCCGAACACGCCGCTGCGGATCGACAGTGCGGCCGACCATGAGGTGCCGCTGTGGGGCACCGGTGATTCTCCGGCCGGGCTGGCGAACTCGGGCCGGGTGCTCGACGCGTACCTGGCGATGCTGCGCGAGACATCGTTCATCGAGGACAAGTTCGAGGGGGCGCGGGCTGCCGCGGCCGTGGCGGGACGCGAGTTCACCGACTTCGGCGCGCTGTCCGGCGTGATCGTCCGCCCGACCCGGGACGAGGCGATGGACCGGTTCCGGTCGCTGTTCGAGAAGGCCGGCATCGACCAGATCAGCGACGTTCTCGACAAGGCGGTGCGGCGCCGCACCGGCGGTCAGCAGGACCTGAAGACGTTCACCGCCCGCGACGCGCAGCGGCAGGGCTGGGTCGACACCATCGTCGCCGGAAAGATCCCCGAGCCCGACGATCTCTATCTCGGTGACGGCCTGTACGCCGGCATCACCGCATGGTCGCCGCTCGACATCTTCGCCACCGGGTCGTCTGCCGTCTACTACGTCGGCGCACCCGACGAGATCACCGACCATGTCCGGGTGCTGAAGCAGCGGACCGGACTGACGACGCTGATCCTGGCCGGGTGGCCGCTGATCGACGAGGCGAAGCAGGTGGCCGAGCACCTGATTCCGCGGTTCGCCGCACTCGACTGAGACATCCCGGGAGCGGGCGTCGTGACTGCAGTGGTCGCGGCGCCCGCTCCTCGTTGACGCGGCCCGCGCCCGCGAGAACAGTGAGAGATAGTCGTTCCTCGGAGGTGCCCGATGGTTGGCGCAGCACTGTTGGTCCGTGTGGAGGCGAAGCGCGGCAAGGAGACCGCCGTCGCCGACTTCCTCGAGAGTGCGCTGTCTCTGGTGCAGGAGGAGCCGGACACCACCGCCTGGTTCGCGCTGCGTTTCGGCCCGGCAACCTTCGGCATCTTCGACGCCTTCCCCGACGACGCGGGGCGCCAGGCGCACCTCGCCGGGAAGGTCGCGCAGGCTCTCATGGCGCGTGCCGACGAATTGTTCGTCGCGCACCCCACCATCACCAAGGTCGACGTGCTGGCGAGCACTCTGCCCGGCTGAGGCGCGGTCGAGAACCCGTCGCGATCATCGCTCGCGTAGACGAAACCGTGACCTTCGGGCCGTGACCTTGCGCTCCGTCGGGTGAACGCGGGCCAGGTCACAGCGCCGCTTCTGTCACCTGGATCACGAACCGCCCGGTCGCTCCCTCTTCTGCACCCGGCCGGGCTGTGCGCGCATAACTGCTGCTCAGCGAGGTAGTTCCGGCTGCCCTGACGCCCCGGCCGGACGACGACCACGTATACCTGCATACCCGAACAGGTACCCGTGCGCGTAGTTCTACGGATGTATCGAAACCATAACGACGGAACTCTGGGTTGTGCCCGAACACCGATGCCAGACCAAGTGTCGGACCACAGCAATACTCGGAGGACCCTCGAATGGCCCTGAAGAACACCCGCCTGACCCGTACCACCCGCGGCCTGCTGCTCGGCGCTGTCGCCGCCGGCGCCATCATGATCCCCGCCGCTCCCGCCATGGCGCAGCCGTTCACGGCGCCCAGCTGGGGCAGCAGCTCCATCGAGACCACCCCGGTGGCCGGCTCGAACCAGGCCGTCGCGAACGCCGCTCAGTCCAAGGTCGGCTCGCCGTACGTGTGGGGCGCCACCGGCCCCAGCTCCTTCGACTGCTCCGGTCTGGTCCAGTGGGCCTACAAGCAGGCCGGCAAGTCCGTTCCCCGCACCAGCTACGACCAGGTCGGCGGCGGCACCTCGGTGTCCAAGGGCAACCTGCAGCCCGGTGACGTCGTCGCCTTCTACGGCGCCGAGCACGTCGGCATCTACATCGGCAACGGCAGTGTCGTCCACGCTCCGACCGAGGGCGAGAACGTGAAGATCTCGCCGCTGGACTCGATGACCTTCTCCGGCGCGAGCCGCTACTGAGCCGAGCGCTCGGCACCGACACCGACGAGCCCGTCACTCCTGAAGGAGTGACGGGCTCGTCGCTGCTGCGCGTGCTAGGCGATCGGCGGTAGTTGGACGACCTGGCCGGCGTAGGCCAGTCCGGCGCCGAAACCGAGCAACAGTGCGGTGTCGCCGGGCCGGGCGCCACCCGAACGGAGGAGCTGCTCCATCGCCATCGGGATCGACGCCGCGCTGGTGTTTCCGCTGTCGACGATGTCGCGAGCGACAGCGACGGTGTCGGGCAGCCCCAGCGTCCGGACCAGGGCGTCGGTGATGCGGCTGTTGGCCTGGTGCGGCACGAACGCGTCCAGGTCGTCCGCTGTGACACCGGCCTTCTCCAGCGCGTCACGACACGCCTTCTCCAGGAAGGTGATCGCCCAACGGAAGACGGCCTGACCGTCCATCCGGATGTACGGTCGCTCCGTGCTGCCGCCCTCGGCTTCGGCCGCCTCGACCTCGGCGAAGTACTGCATGAAGTCCTTGTCCTGCTTGATCGCTGCGGTCTGGCTTCCGTCCGACCCCCACGCGACCGGACCGACCCCCTCGGCATCCGACGGACCCACCACGACGGCGCCGGCGCCGTCGGCGAAGATGAACGCGCACGTCCGGTCGGTCGGATCGAGCAGATCGGACAGCCGCTCCACCCCGATCACCAGCACGTGTCGGGCCTGCCCGGCACGGACGAGGCTCGCGGCGTTGCCGAGCGCGTAGCAGAAGCCTGCACACCCCGCGGAGACGTCGAAGGCGGCGGTGTCCTGCATGCCGAGTTGCGTCGCCACGACCGCTCCGGCCGACGGCCCGAGCACCATCTGCGACGAGGTGGCCAGCACGACGGCGTCGATCTGCTCGGCCACCAGACCCGCTGCGGCGAGCGCGTCGCGGGCGGCCGCCACACTCATCGAGACGACGGTCTCGTCGGGCTCGGCCCAGCCGCGGGCCGCGATACCGGAACGAGTCCGGATCCATTCGTCGGACGAGTCGATGCGGTCGACGATCTCGGAGTTCGGGACCACACGTCGGGGCCGATACACGCCGAGGCCCAGTAGGGCAGCGTGGGTGACGGGACTTGCAGTGGCGATGTGAGCGGGCACGGCATCCTCTCCACGTGAACCGATCGGTGCACGTGGTTCAGATCTAACCGCAACCGGAACGACGGGGCGTGACCAACGCCCGAGTCGGCCGACATACGCGGCGGCCGATACAGACGAGTCGACCCGCTCGGCGATCGATTCGGTGATCGCCGAGCGGGTCGACTCGGAAACTACTGACGCGACAGGTCGGCGCGTCCTACGACTCAGCAGTCGTAGTAGAGCGAGAACTCGTACGGGTGCGGACGCAGGTTGACCGGGGCGATCTCCTGCTCGCGCTTGATCGAGATCCAGGTCTCGATCAGGTCGGACGTGAACACGCCACCCTCGGTGAGGTAGTCGTGATCCTGCTCGAGGCGGTCGATGACGGCCGACAGGCTGGTGGGGGCCTGCGGGATGTTGCGGGCCTCCTCCGGCGGGAGCTCGTAGAGGTCCTTGTCGACCGGAGCCATCGGCTCGATCTTGTTCTTGATGCCGTCCAGGCCGGCCATCATCTGCGCCGCGAAGTTCAGGTACGGGTTGCCCGACGAGTCCGGTGCGCGGAACTCGATGCGCTTGGCCTTCGGGTTATTGCCCGTGATCGGGATGCGGACCGCGGCGGAGCGGTTGCGCTGGCTGTACACCAGGTTGATAGGGGCCTCGTAGCCCGGAACCAGGCGGTGGTACGAGTTGATCGTCGGGTTCGTGAAGGCGAGCAGCGACGGCGCGTGGTGCAGGATGCCGCCGATGTACCAGCGGGCGAGGTCCGACAGGCCCGCGTAGCCGGCCTCGTCGTGGAACAGCGGCTTGCCGTCCTTCCACAGCGACTGGTGCACGTGCATGCCCGAGCCGTTGTCGCCGAACAGCGGCTTCGGCATGAAGGTGGCCGACTTGCCGTACTGCCAGCAGGTGTTCTTCACGATGTACTTGAACAGCTGCAGGTCGTCGGCAGCGGCAAGCAGAGTGTTGAACTTGTAGTTGATCTCCTGCTGCCCGCCGGTGCCCACCTCGTGGTGGCCGCGCTCGAGCTCGAAGCCCGCGTTGGTGAGGTTCGTGGAGATCGCGTCACGCAGGTCGACGTAGTGGTCGTACGGCGCGACGGGGAAGTAGCCACCCTTGGCGCGGACCTTGTAACCCAGGTTGGGGGAGCCGTCGGCGTTGACGTCGTTGCCGGTGTTCCAGGCGCCCGAGACCGAGTCCAGTTCGTAGAACGCGCCGTTCATCTGCGAGTCGTAGCGGACCGAGTCGAAGATGTAGAACTCGGCCTCGGCACCGAAGAACGCGGTGTCGGCGATGCCGGTCGACTTCAGGTACTCCTCCGCCTTGCGCGCGACGTTGCGGGGATCGCGGCTGTAGGCCTCACGGGTGAACGGATCGTGGACGAAGAAGTCCATGTTCAGCGTGCGGGCCTTGCGGAAGGGATCGATCCGCGCGGTCGCGACGTCGGGGAGCAGCATCATGTCGGACTCGTGGATCGACTGGAAGCCGCGGACCGAGGAGCCGTCGAACGCCAAGCCGTCCTCGAACACGTCCTGGTTGAACGCGGAGGCGGGGATCGAGAAGTGCTGCTGGACGCCCGGCAGGTCGCTGAACCGGATGTCGACGTACTCGATGTCCTGCTCGGCGATGTATTTGATGACCTCATCGGCCGTGGTGAACGCCACGTTGGTGCTCCTTAAGTCGGTTACCTGCCGGTCGGGTTGCGGCGGCTTCGTCGAGGCAAGACGGTAGAGAGCCGGTGTTGCCCGTTAATCAAGCCTATGTTTCGCCAGTGTTACACGTCGGGATTCGGCGGCTGGACGGGGTGTGAATGTGACCATTCCCACGGGGCCCGCTACTTCCGTCAGTGTGACGGAGGGCACCGCGGGCGCCTGGGCCGGTCGGAACCCGCACGTCGACGCCTATCCTGGACGGCATGGCACGAATGATGGGTTCCTGGCTTTCCGGACCGTCCGCGGCGCTGCCGAAGGACCAGACCGAGGCGCAGGCGTACCGAGGCGAACTACTCGGGCTTCCGGCCGACGGCCCCGGGTCGCTCGCGACCACCGGCCGCCGCATCGGGGCCCTCGTCATCGACTGGTTCATGTCCGCCGGCGTGGTCATGCTGTTCATGCAGCAGGCGCCGTGGGATTCCTACGTCTCGACGTACACGCTCGGGCTGTGGTTCGTCGTCGGCCTCGTCTGCGTCACCCTGTTCTCGTTCACGCCGGGGCAGTACGCGATGGGCCTGCAGGTCGCCCGCGTCGACGGTCCCGTCCCCGTCGGCTTCGTGCGCGCCCTGGCCCGCCAGGCGCTGATCGTCTTCATCGCGCCGGCCGTCATCACCGACGTCGACGGTCGCGGCATGCACGACCGTGCCACCGGCACCGCGCTGGTCCGCACGCGTTGATACGTCACCCCGGCCGGTAACCGAACCCGTAAACGCCGAATGTCACATCGGTTCGGTTTGACTGAACCGATGTGACATTCGGCGTTGGTGCGGGGGGTCAGCGACGGCGGATGGTGCGCTGCATGCCCTTCATCCGTGCGCCGGGCGGCAGCGGCCCCTTGGGCATCGCCGCACCGCTCCGGCTACCGAGTGCGGCGAGACGCGACTCGATGGAGTCCATCCGCTTGGTGTCGATGTTGCGCGGCAGCTTGTTGAGGTACTTGACCAGCTGCGACAACGGCACCTGGCCGTCGTCGTTGCCGATGACGATGTCGTAGATCGGGGTGTCGCCGACGAGGCGGGCCGTCTTCTTCTTCTCCTGCGCGAGCAGGCCCTTGACGCGCTGCGGCGAACCCTCGGCGACCAGGATGACGCCGGGACGGCCGATCACCCGGTGGACCGCGTCGAGCTGGGCGGTGCCGGTGACGGCGTTCTTCACGCGCCATGCGCCCTGCATGTTCTCGAGCGCCCAGGCTGCGGCACCGGCCTGGCCCTCGGCCTTGCCGTACACCGTCTTCTGGACCCGCTTGCCGAAGATGATGAAGGCCAGCAGCACGCCGACCAGGATGCCGATCGGCAGCAGGAACCACTGGATGCTGAAGATGAGGCCGATGAGGAAGAACACGAGTGCGCTCACGACGAGCGCACCGATCATCATCGGCAGCAGCAGCTTGTCTTCCTTGCGCTGCATCTGGAATGCCTGCCAGAGCTGAGTCCGGCGTTCCTTGGACGCCTGCTTGCGGGCCGCCTTCGCCGCAGCCTTTGCTTCCTTGCTTGGTTTGCCCGCTTTACCGGACTTACTGCCGTTCGCCATACCTCACAGGATACGACCCTCACCGCGCACTATCGCGCGCGCGGTGAGGCGGGGAGCACGTCAGGCGCGGGCGGCGAGGCGCTCGAGGACCGAGCTGGCCTCCTGGGAGGCGCTGCCCTCCTCGGCGAGGTGGGCCTGACCCTCGGGGAGAGCGCGACCGTGGCGGGCCATCGCCTGGGCGTACAGACGTCCGGCGCGGTACGACGAGCGCACCAGCGGACCGGCCATGACACCGGCGAATCCGATGTCCTCGGCGGCCTTGGAGTGCTCGACGAACTCCTCGGGCTTGACCCACCGTTCGACGGGATGATGCCGCGGCGACGGGCGCAGGTACTGCGTGATGGTGATGATGTCGCAGCCCGCCTCGTGCAGGTCGACCATCGCCTGCTGGACCTCCTCGGGGGTCTCGCCCATGCCGAGGATGAGATTGGACTTGGTGACCAGGCCGAAGTCTCGGGCCGCGGTGATCACGCCGAGCGAGCGCTCGTAGCGGAACGCCGGACGGATCCGCTTGAAGATGCGCGGGACCGTCTCGAGGTTGTGCGCGAGGACCTCGGGGCGGGACTCGAACACCTCGGCCAGCAGGTCGGGCTTGCCGTTGAAGTCGGGGACCAGGTTCTCGACACCGGTGCCCGGGTTCATCGCGTGGATCTGGCGCACCGTCTCCGCATACAGCCAGGCGCCGCCGTCGGGCAGGTCGTCGCGGGCGACACCGGTGATGGTGGAGTAGCGCAGGCCCATCGCCTTGACGCTCTCGGCAACCCGGCGCGGCTCGTCACGATCGAGCGCGGCCGGCTTGCCGGTGTCGATCTGGCAGAAGTCGCAACGGCGCGTGCACTGCTCGCCACCGATGAGGAACGTCGCCTCCCGGTCCTCCCAGCACTCGTAGATGTTGGGGCAGCCGGCCTCTTCGCAGACCGTGTGCAGGCCTTCGTTCTTCACCAGGCCCTTGAGCTCGGTGTACTCCGGGCCCATCTTCGCGCGGGTCCGAATCCAATTGGGCTTGCGTTCGATCGGAGTTTCCGCATTTCGGGTCTCGATGCGGAGCAGCTTCCGTCCTTCTGGGGCGACAGTCACGCCGTTGATCGTACGCCTGACCGAACCGTCGCTCCGGGCTGGGCGGTGGGCCTCAACCGAACCGCACCGTCGTGAACTCGGGGGCCCGCGCGGCGGTGTCGAAGGTCACACGATCGATGTCGTGGGCGGTCACCGGCAGTGCCCCTTCGAGTGCCGCTTGGACGGCCGTCACGACGGCGGGGGCGACGTCGTCGATCGTCACGTCGCGGCCGAGTTCGCGCGACAGGGTCGTCACGCCGGCGTCGGTGATGCCGCACGGGACGATGTTGTCGAAGCCGTCGAGTTCTGCGTTGCAGTTGAGGGCGAACCCGTGCATCGTGACGCCGCGCTGCACGCGCACACCGATCGCCGCGACCTTGCGCTCGGGCAACCAGTTGCCGTCGACCAGCGCGGCAGGAAGCCACACCCCGGACCGGCCCTCGACGCGGCCGCACGTGAGGCCGAGGTCGGTGCACACCGCGATGAGCGCCTCCTCGATCCGGCGGACATAGCCGACGACGTCGACCGGTTCGGCGAGCTTGACGATCGGATACCCGACCAGCTGACCCGGACCGTGCCACGTGATCTTGCCGCCGCGGTCGACGTCGATCACCGGCGTGCCGTCGGCGGGGCGATCCTCGGGCGCGGTGCGTCGGCCCGCGGTGTAGACCGCGGGATGCTCGAGCAGCAGCAACGTGTCGGCGCCCTCGTCGTCCGCTCGGGCGGTGGCGAGGACGCGCTGGCGATCCCACGCCTCCATGTAGTCGATGCGGCCGAGATGCTCGACGACCATCGGCTGGGAACCGAAGCGGGCCGTGCCGGTGGCCGCCGGGAAAACACTGCTCATGATCGAAGACGTTACGCCTGGCCGAAGGCGTACCCGAGCGCGTCCTCGACCGTGCGGTGCCGAAACTCGAAACCGGCGTCCGTCAGCACCTTCGGGACAGCACGCTGGCCGGTGAGGACGGCCTCGCGGGCGAACTCGCCGACCAGAGCGGACACCGCGAAGCCCGGCACGATCCACGGCGTCGGCCGGTGCAGCGCGTGGCCCATCGCGGACGTGAAGGCCGTGTTGGTCACCGGTTCCGGAGCGCAGAGGTCGACGGGGCCGCGCACGTCGTCGTGGGTGAGCGCGAACTCGATCGCGGCCACCTCGTCGGCGAGCGAGATCCACGACAGGTACTGGCGCCCGTTGCCCAGGCGGCCACCGAGGCCCAGCGAGAACAGCGGACGCAACTTGCCCAGCATGCCGCCGTCGGGGGACAGCACGGTCGCGGTCCGGAGGGTGACGACGCGGGCGCCGGCGTCGCGCGCCGGCGCGGTCGCCGCCTCCCAGTCCCGGCACAGGTCGGCGAGGAAGCCGTGACCGCTCGGCGACCGCTCGTCGACGATCCGATCACCGGTGTCGCCGTAGTAGCCGACCGCGCTGCCGTTCACGAGCACCGGCACGCCCGTCTCCGCGACCGCGTGGGCCAGGACGTCCGTCGTGGTCAGCCGGCTGTCCCGGAGCGCCTGCTTGTATGCACCGGACCAGCGCTTGTCGCCGATCCCGGCGCCGCACAGGTTCACCACCGCATCGGCGCCGCGCAGCACGGCACTGTCCACGTGTCCACGACCGGGATCCCACTCGGACTCCTCGGGGCCCGACGGCCGTCTTCGCACGAGTCGTGTCACCTCGTGGCCGCCCGTCCGCAGCGATGTGACGAGCGCGTTCCCGATCAGTCCCGACGATCCGGCGACGACGATCCGCATGTGTTCTCCTCCTCCGACGTCTCCTGCCGATACGCCGAGGGGCACCACTTCGCGTGGAAGTGGTGCCCCTCGGCGGTCATTCGTGTCGCGTTCGCGATCCGCGGGACCTTACAGGCCCAGGTCGGCCTCGAACGACGCCTCCTCGAGACGCTGCTTGATGGTGGTCAGGAATCGACCCGCATCGGCACCGTCGACCAGGCGGTGGTCGTAGGTGAGGGGCAGGTAGCACATCGAGCGGACGCCGATGGACTCGTTGCCGTTCTCGTCCTGGACCACGACCGGGCGCTTGACGATCGCGCCGGTGCCCAGCATCGCGGCCTGCGGCGGCACCAGGATCGGGGTGTCGAACAGGGCGCCCTGGCTGCCGATGTTGGTGATCGTGAAGGTGCCACCGGACAGCTCGTCCGGCTTGAGGCCACCGGTACGGGCACGCTTGGCGATGTCCGCGATCGCGCGGGCCAGACCGGCCAGCGACAGGTCGCCGGCGTTGTGGATGACCGGCGAGAGCAGACCCTGCTCGGTGTCCACCGCGATGCCCAGGTGCTCGGCAGCGTGGTAGGTGATCTCCTTGGCGCCCTCGTTGTAGCTCGCGTTCACGTTCGGGTGAACCTTGAGCGCCTCGACGACGGCCTTCGCGAAGAACGGCAGGAACGTCAGGTTGACGCCCTCGCGCTCGGCGAAGTCGGCCTTGGCCTGTGCGCGCAGCGCCGCGATCCGAGTGACGTCGACCTCGAAGGTCTGGGTCAGCTGGGCGGTGCTCTGCAGCGACTCGCGGGTCTTGACGGCCGTGATCTGACGGATCCGGTTGACCTTCTGCGTGGTGCCACGCAGGTGCGCGAGTTCCGGACGCACGCCTGCGGTGGCGGCGGCGGCCGGGGCGGCGGCAGCGGGAGCGACGGCGGCCGGAGCGGCGGCCGGTGCCTTCGCGGCCTCGGCGGCCGCGAGGACGTCCTGCTTGCGGATGCGGCCACCGACGCCGGTGCCCGAGACCTTCGACAGGTCGACGTTGTTGTCCGCGGCGAGCTTGCGCACGAGCGGCGTCACGTACGGGGCGTTGTCGGTCGATGCGGCCGGCGCAGCCGGGGCGGACGACGGGGCCGGCGCAGCCGGAGCGGACGACGGGGCCGGCGCAGCCGGAGCGGGGGCAGCAGGAGCGGGCGCGGGAGCAGCCGCGGCCGGAGCAGGCTCGGGCTGGCGCTCCGGCTCGGGTGCCGGGGCAGGAGCGGCCGGGGCGGCGGCCGGAGCACCCGAACCGATGACGGCGAGCTGGCCGCCGACGTCGACGACGTCGTCCTCCTGCGCGCTGATCTCGAGCAGCACACCGGCGACGGGCGACGGGATCTCGGTGTCGACCTTGTCGGTGGAGACCTCGAGGAGCGGCTCGTCGACGGCGACCTCGTCGCCGACAGCCTTCAGCCAGCGGGTGACGGTGCCCTCGGTGACGGACTCGCCCAGCTCGGGCATCGTGACCGGGGTGCCGGACGCGGAACCGTCGGAAGAAGCAGCGGCGGGCGCAGCGGCCGGAGCCGGTGCAGCCTCGGCGGCGGGGGCCGGAGCAGGCTCGGCAGCGGCAGCCGGAGCGGCCTCGGCGGCGGGAGCGGGAGCGGCGTCGGCGGCGGGAGCCTCGCCGGCCTCACCGATCACGGCCAGCTCGCCACCGATGTCGACGACGTCGTCCTCCTGCGCGACGATCTTCGTCAGGACGCCGGCGGCGGGCGACGGGATCTCGGTGTCGACCTTGTCGGTGGAGACTTCGAGCAACGGCTCGTCTACTTCGACCGTGTCCCCTTCCTGCTTGAGCCACCGCGTGACAGTTCCCTCGGTGACGGATTCACCCAGGGCTGGCATCTGGACGGAGAAGGCCATTTCTTTTGACTCCTCGACGGTTGTGTTCGGGTTGTTGAGTTTTGTCGACTTGTGGTCGAAAACCATTGTGCTCGAGAAGCACGGTTCCGGCGGCGTTGTACGACGTTTCCGAGGCGCCTCACTCCGGCGGTGTGCTGCGCTTCGGACCCGTCGTGCGGCGCCTCCGCCCATCCTTTCATTGATGCCCGGAGCGCGTCGTGCGAGGGGCGTGTCATGTGAATTTCGTCGTCGTCGCCGTCGCCAGCTGGCAAAATCGGACAGATCGCTGCGGAGTCGTCCGCGAAGCGCCGGGAGGAGAGTTCACGTGGGGTTGTTCGACCGATTCACGCGCCGGGGTGGGGCGCGTACGAGGGCGGGGGTCGAGTCCGACGCACGTCACCTGGCGGACTGGGCGGCTTCGCACCGCGGCGTCGAGGGCTACATCGAGCCGGAGACCACGGTCACCGAACTGACCGTGGTCCTCGTCGCGTACGACGGCGAATGGACCCGGCGCAAGGTCGGCGGCGAGCGGGGCGCCCGCAAACTCGGGCAGGACCTGAAGATCCCGGTGTACGACGTGCGCAAGACCGGCTACCCGCAGCGGATGCGCGACTACGACAACCGCCGTCGGATCGAGCGCAAACGCGAACGTCAGCGCGAACTGTAGGCGGCTGCGCCACCCGTGCGCACTTTCGGTAGTCCCAGCTACTGAAAGTGCGCACGGGCGCGGAGCGCCTAGCCGTTGGCGGCGATGTCCTCGATCACCGAGATCATCGTGCGGACCGGGACACCGGTGCCGCCCTTACCGGTGTAGCCGAACGGGCCGCCGGTGTTGAACGCCGGACCGGCCACGTCGAGGTGCGCCCACTGCACGTCGTCGGCGACGAACTCCTTCAGGAAGATCGCGGCCGCGAGCATCCCGCCCCAGCGGTGCGGGGTGACGTTCGCGAGGTCGGCGACGCGGGAGTTCAGGTCGGCGCGCAGCTCGGCGGGCATCGGCATCGGCCACGCGTTCTCGCCGATCTCCTGCGAGATCGCGGCCACCCGGTCACGGAACCCGTCGGTGCCCATGACGCCTGCGGTGCGGTTGCCGAGCGCCACCATCTGCGCCCCCGTGAGCGTCGCGGTGTCGATCAGGTAGTCGGGGTGGTCCTCGCAGGCGCGGGCGATGGCGTCGGCCAGGATCAGCCGGCCCTCGGCGTCGGTGTTGACGACCTCGACGGTGGTGCCGCCGTACTGGGTGAGCACGTCACCGGGGCGCTGGGCCGTCGACGACGGCATGTTCTCGGCCATCGGCACCCACGCGGTGACGTCGACCGGCAGGCCGAGCTTGGCGGCGAGCACGACGGTCGCGACGACGGCTGCGGCGCCGCCCATGTCGGAGGTCATGTTCTCCATGCCGGCGGCCGGCTTGATGGAGATGCCGCCGGTGTCGAACGTGACGCCCTTGCCTACCAGTGCGACCTTCTTGACGCCGCGGCGCTTGCCGGACGAGTACGTCATCTGCACCAGGCGCGGCGGCCGGGACGAGCCCTGGCCGACACCGACGATGCCGCCGAAGCCGGCCTTCGCGAGCGCCTTCTCGTCGAGGACCTTCACGGTCAGGCCGGCGGCGGTGCCGAGGGCCTTGGCGCGGGCCGCGAACTCGGCGGGGAACAGGTGACTCGGCGGGGTGTTGACGAGTTCACGAGCGGTGGCGACGGCCTCGGCGATCGCGGCCGAGCGGGTCAGCGCGTCCTTCGACGCCTTCGTGCGCGGCGCCTCCACGAGCAGTTCGACGCGGGCGAGCGGCTGCGCGCCGGCAGCGGGAGCCGACTTGGCCTTGAACTCGCTGTACGCGTACGCGCCCAGATAGAAGCCCTCCGCCGCGGCACCGAGGTCGACGGCCGACAGCGTGGTCGCGGCGGTCGCGACGCCGGTCAGTGCGCGGGCGGCGACACCCGCCGATCGGCGAACCTGGTCGGCATCGATCTTGTCGGCGGCGCCGAGTCCGACGGCCAGCACGCTCGACACGGGCAGCTCCGTGGGCGCGGGGACCCGAGTGAGTTCCTCCGCCTTGCCGGTGGCACCGACCGCCTGCAGGTCGTCGAGCAGACCCGCCAGCACCTCCTCGTCCACCCCGACGCCGACGAGCGCCTCGGGTCCGTCGGATCCGGTCGTCAGACCGACCACGAGCACGTCGGCCCGCTTGCCGAGCGAACCGGCCAGTGCCAGTTCGGGTCCCAGGGGGCGGACGGGGGAAGAGGTTGCGCGCACGGGCATCTCCTGAGGTGGGGAAGGGGAAATGGGATTGCCGACATTCGATGTTAGTGCCCGGAATGCTGTTCGGAGGCCCGGTCGGCGTCGGCTAGCGTTGTCGCCCATGAGCGACGCGCAGCTGCTGCAGGGCCCCATCCACTCCGTTCACGTCGATCTCGGCGCCACGTTCGCCCCGTTCGGCGGGTGGGAGATGCCGGTCTCGTACGCCGGCACCGTCGCCGAGCACACCGCGGTTCGTGAATCGGTGGGCCTGTTCGACGTCAGCCACCTCGGCAAGGCGCTCGTGAAGGGCGCCGGCGCCGCCGACTTCGTCAACGCGACGCTCACCGCCGATCTCGGCAGGATCGGCCCGGGACAGGCCCAGTACACGCTGTGCTGCACCGAGGGCGGCGGCGTCGTCGACGACCTGATCGCCTACTACGTCGCCGACGACGAGATCTTCCTCGTACCCAACGCCGCCAATACCGCCGAGGTCGTCGCGCGCCTGCGGGCCGCGGCGCCCGCGGGTCTCGAGATCACCGACCAGCACCGCGACTACGCGGTGTTCGCGGTGCAGGGACCGAAGTCCGCGGACGTCCTCGCGGCCCTGGGCCTGCCGACCGACATCGAGTACATGGGCTTCGTGGACGCGGACTGGAACGGCGTCCCCGTCCGGGTGTGCCGCAGCGGCTACACCGGGGAGCGCGGATTCGAGTTGCTGCACCGCTGGGCCGACTCCGAGGCGGTGTTCCTCGCCCTGCTCGACGCGGTCCGTGCGCAGGGCGGCCAGGCCGCGGGCCTCGGTGCACGCGACACCCTCCGCACCGAGGCGGGCTACCCGCTGCACGGGCACGAGCTCTCGCTCGACATCTCGCCGTTGCAGGCGCGTTGCGGATGGGCCATCGGCTGGGCCAAGCCGCAGTTCTGGGGCCGGGACGCGCTCACCGCGGAAAAGGCGGCGGGTCCGGCCCGCCGGATGTGGGGGATCAAGGCACTCGACCGCGGCGTTCTGCGGCAGGGACAGACGGTGACGAAGGACGGTGCGGCCATCGGCGAGACCACGTCCGGTACCTTCTCGCCGACTCTCAAGGTGGGGATCGCTCTGGCGTTGCTCGACACCGCGTCGGGAGTGGCGGCGGGCGACGAGATCGCCGTCGACGTGCGCGGGCGTAGCCTCCGATGCGAGGTCGTCACGCCGCCGTTCGTGCCGGTCCACACCAAGTAACGCTCGGTACCAGGGAAAAAGCGGCGAAACTCCGTTAGATAGGATCACGGCTTATGACAGACGGCCTCGAATTCGCGCGCACCCAGCATCCTTCTCCCGCGACCGATGAGGCGCGGCGCGAGATTCTGGAGGCGCCCGGGTTCGGTCGGTACTTTACCGATCACATGGTCTCGATCATGTACACGGAGGGTCGCGGCTGGCACGACGCCGAGGTGCTGCCCTACGGGCCGATCGAACTCGACCCGGCCGGCATGGTGCTGCACTACGGTCAGGCGATCTTCGAGGGTCTCAAGGCCTACCGCCAGCCGGGTGGCGGCATCTCGTCGTTCCGCCTCACCGCGAACGCCGAGCGTCTGCGCCAGTCCGCCCGCCGTCTCGCGATGCCGGAGCTGCCCGACGACCTGTTCGTCCGCTCGATCGACGCCCTGCTCGACGTCGACGAGTCGTGGGTTCCCGCAGCCGGCGGTGAGGACTCGCTGTACCTGCGCCCGTTCCTGTTCTCCACCGAGGCAGGGCTGGGTGTCCGACCGGCCAAGGAGTACCGCTACCTGCTGATCGCTTCCCCCGCCGGGGCGTACTTCCCGCGCGGCGTCAAGCCCGTGAGCGTGTGGCTCTCGCGTGAGTACGTGCGCGCGGCACCGGGCGGCACCGGCGCCGCGAAGTTCGCCGGCAACTACGCCGCGTCGCTGCTCGCGCAGGCGCAGGCGTCCGACGAGGGCTGCGACCAGGTGGTGTGGCTCGACGCCATCGAGCGCAAGTACGTCGAGGAGATGGGCGGGATGAACCTGTTCTTCGTCTTCGGCTCGGGCCCCGACGCCCGCCTGGTGACGCCGTCGCTGTCCGGTTCGCTGCTGCCGGGGATCACCCGCGACTCGCTGCTGGCGCTGGCCGCCGACGCCGGGTTCGCCGTCGAGGAGCGCAAGATCAGCACCGACGAGTGGCGCGAGAAGTCCGCGTCGGGCGAGATCACCGAGGTGTTCGCGTGCGGCACCGCCGCTGTCATCACGCCGGTGGGCCGCGTGAAGTCCGCCGAGGGCGAGTTCACGATCGCGGACGGCGAGCCGGGCAAGATCACGATGGCGCTGCGCGACACCCTCACGGGGATCCAGCGCGGCACCTTCGCCGACACCCACGGCTGGATGACCAAGCTGCGCTGAGTTCGCAGACCGACCCGCTTCGGGCCCTTCCGCTTCGGCGGGAGGGCCCGATCGCGTTCGGCGGGGCAGCCGGATCAGGCTCCGAGCAGCAGCCCGACAGCCGTCGCGGCAACCGTGAACTCGATGGCGGCTCCGAGCACATCGCCGTTGATACCGGCGAAGCGGCGGGCGCAGTGGCGGACCAGCACGGCCGCCGCGGCGAGAGCCACGAGGACCACGACCGGTCCCTGCCACCACCGGTATGGCACCGCCCACAGCGATGCGACCGACAGGGCCAGACCCCACAGCACGGCCACCCACAGCTGCTGCGAATCCGCTACGAGCGCACCGAAGCCGCTGGGGCTCGACGCGGGAACACCACGGCGGCACGCGAACACGGCGGACACCCGTCCGGCTGCGACGGCGACGGCCACCGCGACCCAGGCACCGCTCGCGCCGAGGGCGCCGAAGGCGAGGGCCTGCACGCCGATCGTGACGATCAATGCAGCCACACCGAACGGCCCGGCGCCGCCGCTGCGCATCACCTCGCGGGCCCGTTCGGGCGGACCGTAACAGCCCAGGCCGTCGGCCGTGTCGGCGAGACCGTCGACGTGCATCCCGCGGGTCGACACGGTCAGCGCGCCGACCGTGAGCAGACCTGCCAGCGCCGGATCGAGACCTGCCCACAGCAGCACCCACAGCAGGCCGGTCGCACCCGCCCCCAGCAGCGCGCCGACGACCGGCGCGGCACCGATGGCACGCCGGCCCTCGTCGCGGCCGATGTCCTGCGGGCCGCGCACCGGCAGCACCGTCAGCCAGGACAGCGCCGTCGACAGGCCGGTGACCGCGGCGCGCACGATCAGTTCGATTCCGGTGCCGCGTCTTCGGCGGTCTCCGTCTCGGTGTTGTTGCTCACGCCGGCGGAATCGAACGTCGCCATGTGCGCGAGGGTCGCCACCGCACCCTGCAGGATCGGCAGGGCCGCGACGGCGCCCGAACCCTCACCGAGGCGCATGTCGAGGCCGAGGATCGGGTCGAGACCCAGGTGCCGCAGCGCGATCGAATGAGCCGGTTCGGTGGAGCGATGACCGGCCACCCACCATTCCCGCGCCCCGGGTGCGAGTTCCTCGGCGACGAGGGCCGACGCGGTGACGACGAGCCCGTCGACGATCACGGGCGTTTTCCGCGACGACGCCTGCGCCAGGAACCCGGCCATCGCGGCCAGATCGGCGCCGGACACCGTGCGGAGCAGTCCCACCGCGTCCCGGATGTGCGGGCGGGCCCGGCGGAGGGCATCGCGGATCGCGGCGGTCTTGCGCATCCACCCGGCGTCGTCGATGCCGGTGCCGCGTCCGACGGCGGCGACAGGCTCGGTGTCGGTCAGTGCGGCGATGAGAACGGTTGCCGGAGTGGTATTCCCGATGCCCATCTCGCCCGCGATGAGCAGGTCCGCTCCGGAATCGATCTCCTCGTCGGCGATCGCCCGCCCGGCCGCGACCGCGCGCAGCGTCTCCTCGTGCGTGAGCGCGTCCTCACGGTCGATCGATCCCGACGAGCGGCGGATCTTGTACGCCGACACGACCGGATCGGTGTCGGCGTCGACGGAGAGGTCGAGCACGCGCACCGACGCGCCCGCGACGTCCGCGAGCACGTTCACGGCCGCGCCGCCGCTCCGGATGTTGGCCACCATCTGAGCCGTCACCTCGGGGGGATACGCCGACACGCCGCTGCGGGCGATGCCGTGGTCACCCGCGAAGACCACCACGCGCGGGCGGACGAATGTCCGTGGCGGGCAGATGCCCTGGCAGGCCGCCGCCCACACCGACAATTCCTCGAGCCGGCCGAGCGCACCGGTCGGCTTCGTCAGCATCGACTGGCGGGCCAGTGCCTGCTCCCGCGCCCCGGCGTCCGGCGGGGTGAGCGGCTCGTAGAGGGGAGCGGGCGGGCTCACGGGTTCGCTTGTCACGCTAAGCCTTTCGTATCGGCACGGGTCATTTGATGGTCAGGGGGAGGCCGGCGACGACGAGGATCACGTCGTCGCACACGTCGGCCAGACGGGCGTTGAGCGCGCCGATCTCGTCGCGGAACAATCGGCCCGAGCGGTGCTCCGGGATCACGCCCATGCCCACTTCGGGACTCACCAGCAGCAGCCGGTCCGGGTAGGACGTCACCGCGTCGACCAGGCCGTCCGTGCGGGACGCGATCGTCCCGCGGGGGGCGTCCCAGGCGTCGGCGTCGTCGAGTTCGCCGGTGATCCACGTGCCCAGGTCGTCGACCAGCGTGGGGGGGTGTGGTCCGGGGGAGCTCAGCAGAGCGACGAGGCTGCCGTCGTGTCCGGTCTCGACCGTCGTCCACGTATCGGGGCGGCGGCGGCGGTGCTGGTCGATGCGGGCGTCCCAGTCGCGGTCGCCCGGGTAGCGGCGGGCGGTGGCCACGTATCGGACGGTCGAGCCGGGGGGGAGATCGTCGATCAGCCCCTCGGCGTGCGCCGACTTGCCGGACCGCGCGCCCCCGAGCACGAGAGTGCGACGAGCGCGGGGCGAATCGGGGGAGGGCACGAGGCTAGACGCTACCAATCGCATCGGGCCGGTCCCCGCAGTGCGAGGACCGGCCCGAGATGCGAGTGGGTCAGACGGCGTCGCCCGGCTTGACCCGGGGTGCCGGTGCGCGCATCTTCCGGATCTGCGACGCACGGACGAAGGCGTACCAGCCCAGCTTGAAGCCGCCGTCGACGCTGTCCGGGAAGCGCTCACGCACCTTGTTGTTGATCATGCGGCCGAGGAAGTAGCCCTCGCCGGCCATGAACAGCATCATCACGAGCATCGCCAGCGTGACGTAGTTCTGGATGATCGGGCTCAGGAACATCGCCATGATCAGTACGAGGGCCAGCGGCATGAAGAGGCCGACCAGGTTGCGGCGGCTGTCGACGAGATCGCGCGCGTAGGCGCGGACCGGGCCCTTGTCGCGGGGCAGCAGGTACTTCTCGTCGCCGGCGAGCATCCGGGCGCGGCGATTCGCCGACTCGGCGCGGCGCTCGGCGGCCGCGGCCTTGCGCTCCTGCTTGTCGCCACGGTTGGCCTTGCGGCGGGCGCGGGCCTCCTTGGAGGTGAGCGGCGCGGGCGCGACCGGGCCGCGCTTCTTGGCCTCGGCTTCGCGACGCTTGGGGGTGGGACGGCCCTTGCCCGGTGTGGATGCACCGGTGACGTCGGGGGTCCCGGACTCGTCGGAGGAGGTCTCCGCGGTCGACTCGATGACCTCGACGTCGCGCTTGTCGGAATTGTCGGAGTCGCCTCGGCGTAGCAGCTTCACGTCACCAGGCTATGGGATAACCGGCGCGCAGTCGAAACCGACTACCCGTCGAACCGCCAGGACGCGCCTCGAAATGCCGAGGTCGGATGCCCGCCATACACTGCGCTGATGCGTGTGCTCATCGCCCCCGACTCGTTCGGTGAAACCCTCACCGCGGTAGAGGCCGCCGAGGCGATGGCTGCCGGCTGGTCGGGCGCGCGACCCGACGACATCGTGGTCCTCGCCCCGCAGTCGGACGGCGGACCCGGGTTCGCCGATGTGATTTCCGCGACTACCGGCGGCATGCGGACCTCGCGCGTCGCGGGCCCGCTCGGCCGGCCCACCGAAGCACGCTGGGTCCTGGCCGACGGCGCCGCGTACATCGAATCGGCGCAGGCAGTGGGGCTGGGGCTGCTCGACGGGCCACCCACTCGGACGACCTCCCTCGAGGCGCACAGCCGCGGCGTGGGGGAACTGATCGGCGCGGCGCTCGACGCTGGCGCGCGCAAGGTGGTCGTCGGACTCGGCGGCTCCTGCTGCACCGACGGCGGACGAGGCATGATCGCGGCGCTCGGCGGACTCGACCGGTCGCGGGAGCGACTGCGTGGTGTGGCGCTCGTCGCCGCCACCGATGTCGAGCACCCACTGCTCGGCGAGCACGGCGCCGCGTGGGTGTTCGGGCCGCAGAAGGGGGCCGATCCGTCGACGATCGAGATCCTCGAGCAGCGCAATGCGGCCTGGGCGGACGAATTGGAGCGGGTGTGCGGGCGCCCCGTGGCGGAGCTGCCGGGCGCCGGTGCGGCCGGCGGGCTCGGCGCCGCGCTGCTCGCGCTCGGTGCGGCGCGGGCATCCGGTGCGGAGGTGGTCGCCGCCTGCACCGGCCAGGCCGGCCAGCTCGCGGAGGCCGACCTCGTGGTCACCGGCGAGGGGCGATTCGACCACCAGTCGCTGCGCGGCAAACTCGTGACCTCGCTCGCCGCCGCCGCCCGACGGCGGGGGGTGCCGACCGTCGTCCTCGCCGGGCAGGTCGCGCTCGACCGTGACACCACCCGCGGTGCGGGTATCGCCGCGGCGTTCTCGGTCGCGGAGTTCGCGGGATCGGTGGAGCGGGCCATGGCCGACGCCCCGGGCCGGCTCGAGGCTCTGACGTCGTGCGTCGCAGACGGTTGGCGGGGTGGGCCCGGTCCCGCACGGTCCGGCCCGATACATGAGGAATAGCGACGCGGAGAGTACCGTTGAAGCGATCACGGGTTTGGTACGAGCGACAGGGAGAGCCCATGACTGTGCAGAACGAGACCGCCACTCACGGCGTCACGATGACCGAGACTGCGTCCGCGAAGGCGAAGGCGCTGCTCGACCAGGAGGGCCGCGACGACCTTGCGCTGCGCATCGCAGTGCAGCCCGGTGGCTGTGCCGGCCTGCGGTACCAGCTGTTCTTCGACGATCGCAGCCTCGACGGTGACCTCGTCGTCGACTTCGGCGGCGTCAACCTCGCCGTCGACCGCATGAGCGCTCCGTACGTCGAGGGCGCCTCCATCGACTTCGTCGACACCATCGAGAAGCAGGGCTTCACGATCGACAACCCGAACGCCACCGGGTCCTGCGCCTGCGGCGACTCGTTCAACTGAGTCCCGTACAACTTTCTCGACGCATTCTGACGCGGAGTCTGCCTCACCGGCGGGCTCCGCGTCAGACTGCGTTGAGCCCCCGACTGGCGTCCTGAACGACGCCACCCGAGCTGAAAGGCACCCGCGTGACCATTGCGGTAACCGGTTCCATCGCCACCGACCATCTGATGCGGTTTCCGGGCCGCTTCGCCGAGCAGCTGCTCGCCGACCAGCTCGCGCACATTTCGCTGAGCTTCCTGGTCGACGACCTGGTGATCCGCCGCGGTGGCGTCGGCGGCAACATCGCGTACGCAATGGGTGTGCTGGGCGGCTCGCCGCTGCTGGTCGGCGCGGCCGGCGCCGACTTCGCCGAGTACCGCTCGTGGCTCGAGTCCAACGGCGTCGACTGCAGCGCGGTCCGCGTGTCGGACAGCGCCTACACCGCACGCTTCGTCTGCACCACCGACGAGGACATGGCGCAGATCGCGTCGTTCTATCCGGGCGCGATGAGTGAGGCGCGGGAGATCGAGATCGCTGCCGTCGCCAAGTCGGCCGGCAGTGTCGATCTGGTGCTCGTCGGCGCCAACGACCCCGACGCGATGCTCCGCCACACCGACGAGTGCCGACTGCTCGGCATCCCGTTCGCCGCGGACCCGTCGCAGCAGCTGGCCCGGTTGTCCGGAGACGACGCCAAGAAGCTGATCCAGGGCGCCAAGTACCTGTTCACCAACGAATACGAGTGGGGTCTGCTGCAGCAGAAGACCGGGCTCTCGGAGGAGGAGATCCGCGCCCAGGTCGGCCTGCGTGTCACCACTCTCGGGGCCAAGGGCGTCGAGATCGTCGACGCCGAGGGCAACTGGGTCCGTGTCGGCGTCGTGCCCGAGCGCGGCAAGGTCGATCCGACCGGTGTCGGCGACGCGTTCCGCGCGGGTTTCCTGCTGGCGCACTCGGCGGGGCTGAGCCTCGAGCGGTCCGCCCAGCTCGGTTCACTCGTCGCCGTCTACGTCCTCGAGACCGTCGGCACCCAGGAGTGGACCTTCCAGCGTGACGATGCCCTCAAGCGCCTTACCGAGGCGTACGGCAAGGACGCCGCCGACGAGATCGCGGCGCTGCTGCCGTAAGGCTCCGGACACGACTCCGCCCGGGCTCCTCTTGCGAGGACCCGGGCGGAATGTGTTTCGGGCGCGAACGGTTACAGGCTCACCGGGTACACCGGCTCCTGGATCTGCGGCACGATGCGCTTCTCGACGAAGATGCCGTGCCACACCATGAAGCACAGGATCGTCCACAGCCGGCGGCTGTGATCGGACGTGCCGGCGCGGTGCTCGTCGAGCATCCGGGTGACGGCGGCCTTGTCGAAGATGTGGTCGGTGCCCGACTCGGCGATCTGCTGGTGCGCCCAGTCGAACAACTCGGTGCCGGCCAGCCAGTGGCGCAGCGGGACCGGGAAGCCGAGCTTCGCGCGATGCAGCACGTGCGGCGGCACGATGCCCTCGAGCGCCTGCCGCAGCGCGTACTTCGTGGTGGTCTTCGTGATCTTCTGATCCAGCGGCACCCGGGACGCGACGTCGAACACCTCGGGATCGAGGAACGGCACCCGCAATTCGAGCGAGTTCGCCATCGTCATCTTGTCGGCCTTGACCAGGATGTCGCCGCGCAGCCACGTGAACAGGTCCAGGTGCTGCATGCGCGCGACCGGATCCCAGTCGCGGGACTGCGCGTAGATGGGCGCGGTGACGTCCTGGTGCGTCCACTCGGGCCGGAAGTCGCGCAGCACCGCCCGCAGCTGGGCGTCGTTGAAGCTGCGCGCGTTGCCGTAGTAGCGCTCCTCGAGCGTCATCGAGCCACGGCTGAGCAGGCTCTTGCCGCGGGTACCCTCCGGGATGCGCTCGGACAGCTTGCCCGCCGCGCGCCGCAGGGGCGACGGCAGGTACTCGAACGGCTTGAGCGACAGTGGCTCCCGGTAAATCGTGTAGCCGCCGAACAGCTCGTCCGCGCCCTCGCCGGACAGGACCACCTTGACGTGCTTGCGGGCCTCCTTCGCGACGAACCATAGCGGCACCAGAGCGGGGTCGGCGACCGGATCGTCCAGGTACCAGATGATCTCGGGGATCGCGGCCGCGAACTCGGCGGGGGAGACCACCTTGACCACGTGCCGGGCGCCGATCGCCGCCGCAGACTCGGCCGCGACGTCGACCTCCGAGTAGCCCTCCCGCTCGAAACCGGTCGTGAAGGTGATCAGGTTCGGGTTGTGCCGCATCGCGAGTGCCGCGATGGCGGTGGAGTCGATGCCGCCGGACAGGAACGAGCCGACGGTCACGTCGGCGCGCATGTGCTTGGCGACCGAGTCCTCGAGCGCCTCCGCGATCTCGCGGTAGCGCGACGCCTCGCTTCCGGGCGCGAAGGGCACCGCCGGGAAGGTGGGGGTGAAGTAGCGCGTCACCTCGGGAGCCCGACCCGGCGTCAGCCGCGCGTAGCAGCCGGACTCGAGCCGACGGATCCGAGCGTGCAGCGTCTCGGGCTCGGGGACGTACTGCAGCACCGTGTAGTGCTCGGTCGCCCGCGGATCGAGGTCGGTGTCGATGCCGATGACGTCGGCGAGTTCGAGCAGGCTCTTCTTCTCGCTGCCGAACGCGGTCCCGCCCGTCCCGGTCGCGACGAACAGCGGCTTGATGCCGAACGGATCACGAGCCACGAACAGTTCACGTGTCTCCGTGTCCCACACCGCGAACGCGAACATGCCGCGCAGCCGGCGGACGGCGTCGGCTCCCCAGTAGTGGTAGGCGGCGACGATGACCTCGCTGTCGCCCTCGGTACGGAACTGCGCGTCGTGATCCTTCGCGAGCTCTGCCCGAATCTCGAGGTAGTTGTAGATCTCACCGTTGAACGTGAGCGCGTAACGCTCGGGGTTCTCCGGGGGTCCCCACCGCAGCGGCTGGTGGGAATGCTCGATGTCGATGATCGAGAGCCGGTTGAAACCGAAGATCAGGTCGTCGTCGTGCCACGTGCCGTGCTCGTCCGGGCCGCGGTGGCGCAGGCAGTGCATGGCCGCATCGACGCGGGCGACGGCGTCGTCGCTGGTGCCGTCGGTGGTGAGTAGTCCGAGCAGTCCGCACACAGCGTCCAGTACCTCGATTCAGAGTCGGTTGTCGGTCGGAGACCGGTGGTCCGTGGGGCTCGCCGATTTCCCAAGGAAGTATGCCGCAGTTCTGCGAACGGCATCGTCGGCGGACCGCGACTGCCCCCTTCGATCTCAGCTGAATCCCAGGTGGGGCGCGTACTGTGGAGGGCCATTGGTCCTGACTGCAACACGGGCGCCGACCCGACAGTGGAGGATCGGCGCCTTTGGTCTACGCTGCGTAGTAATTGGGCCTTCCCTTCGGGTGTGCCCTAGTGGAATTGCGGCGATCAGGAAGGCGTGAACGTGGCGCAAGGTCGGATCCTTCGGCGAGCCGGGCTGGCAGCATCTTTGGGCATAGCTGCCATGCTGTTGTCGGGATGTTCAATCGACAACTCGGTGCTTCGCTTCGGGTGGCCCTCGGGAGTTACCCCGCAGGCAGAACGTATGCGCGAGCTGTGGACGTGGTCGGTCATCGCCGCCCTCGTCATGGGTGTCATCGTGTGGGGTCTCACCTTCTGGGTGGTCGTCTTCCACCGGAAGAAGAAGGACTCGCCCGAGTTCCCCCGTCAGACGGCATACAACGTGCCGTTGGAGCTGTTCTACACGGCAGTTCCGTTCGTGATCATCGCTGTCCTCTTCTACTTCACGGTCGTGGTGCAGAACTACGTCACCGAGAAGAAGGACAACCCGAACGTCGTCGTCGACGTGACGGCGTACCAGTGGAACTGGAAGTTCGGTTACCGCAGCATCGACCTCGGCAACGGCACCGCCAAGTACGAGGGCATCGACGAGGCTGCCACCGAAGCCGCGCTCGCTGCGTCGAAGCCCGAGGGCCTCGACGAGCACGGCAAGGAGAAGATCGGCGCGATCCACGGCAAGAACCCGCAGGATCTGTCCTACCTGGCGTACGACAAGATCGAGACCGTCGGCACCAGCAACGAGGTTCCGATCCTCGTCCTGCCGACCGGCAAGCGCATCGAGTTCGTCCTGGCGTCCTCCGACGTCATCCACTCCTTCTGGGTCCCGGAGTTCCTGTTCAAGCGTGACGTGAACCCGAACCCGAAGGAGAACCACTCGGACAACGTCTTCCAGATCAGCGAGATCGAGAAGGAAGGCGCGTTCGTGGGCCGCTGCGCCGAGATGTGCGGCACCTTCCACGCGATGATGAACTTCGAGGTCCGCGCAGTGTCGCCGGAGAAGTTCGACCAGTACATCCAGGCCCGCAAGTCGGTCGAAGAGGGCGGCAAGGGCATGAACACCGGCGAGGCGCTGGCGTCGATCGGCGAGTCGCCCACCGCGACCTCGACCTCCCCGTTCAACTCCGATCGCACCGTGCGCGAGGCATCGGCCAACGGGAACTGACGCCCGAGAACCACTGACCAAGGACAAGAACTGATATGAAGATCGAAGCCAAGCTCTTCGAGATCCTGACGGTGTTCTTCATTCTCGTCGCGATCGTCTACGGTGTCTTCACCGCGATGTCGCGGACCGGAATCGAGTGGGCCGGCCTCACCGCCATCATCCTGTCGGCGGGCCTGAGCCTGATCGTCGGCACGTACTTCCGCTTCGTGGCGCGGCGTCTCGACACCCGCCCCGAGGATTACGAAGAGGCCGAAATCTCCGACGGCTCGGGCGACCTGGGCTTCTTCAGCCCCGGTAGCTTCTGGCCCATCCTGCTGGCCGGTGCGGCAGCCTTCGCGGCCGTCTCGCTCGCGTTCTTCCAGCCGTGGATGATCGCTGTGGCCGTGGTGCTGGTTCTCACTGCCGCCGCCGGACTCGTCTTCGAGTACCACCTCGGACCCGAGAAGCACTAGCGCTCCCCCAGAACGACGCCGAAGGCGCCGAACCCCTGCCGGGTTCGGCGCCTTCGCCGTTGTCGGAGCTTTTCACGGCGCCGACGTGGTGTCCGGCAGCCAGTTCCCGTGGAAACCGGCGGGAACTCGCTGCGGCAGCGCGATCGACGCCTGATCCTCGAGCGTCCGGGCATCGAGGATCCGAAGTGCCGTCGAGTTCTCTGCGAGATCGGTCACCAGTCCCATCACGACACCGTGCCCCTCCGGGGCGCCGGGAGCCTCGGGGTGGAAGACGAACTCACCCACCGCGGAGCGGGGACCGAAGTCGCGCATGGCCTCGACGCCGTGGGCGTGGCTCGACCGGATGAGCCGGTGCTCTCCGGACGAGTCGTCGGAGCCGACCACCAGCCAACAGTCACGATGGGGCGCGGTGGTGTAGCGCTCGTCGAACCGCGGAAACTCGACGTTCTCGTCGCCGAGCCGAGTTCGGCGGACACGGTTGCGGACCCGCGGCTCCAGATGCCACCGTTCCAGTCGCGGCCGCCCCTCGGACGGCCCGGTGCGGTCGGCGTCGAACACCCGCTCGTGCACGACGAGATCCACGACCACCGTCCCGTCGACGCTGGTGGCGTTGACCGGATGGAAGACGTAGCACGGCTCGACGTCCAGCCACAGCGGTGTCGGATCGCCGTGGCGAGGAATCAGCCCGACCCGGGGCGCATAGCCGTCGTCCCAACGGTACGGAAAGCTCCCCGCCCGGGTCGTCGGCAGCCGGTTCATGACGGGGCGGGGCATGCGGACCCGTCCGATCGTGGCGCTCAGCGCCAGTGCGGCGAGCGGGCGGAGGGGCCGCGGGACGTTGGCGGTGACGGCGCTGCGGACGTCGAACGTGACCGGTAGGTCGTAGATCACCACGAAGTCGCGGGTCAGCGAGAACGCGTGCATCATCGGGCTGCCGCCGACCCGGATCGGGATCTTCCTGCGGAGTCGGCCGTCGGGCCCGACGGCGGTGTAGAGCACGGTGTCGCCCCGGCCGAAGTGGTACGAGACGGCATGGAGCTCACCGGTATCCGGTTCCTCGATCGGATGTGCGGTGTAGCCGCCACGCACGGTGCCGTCGAAATCGCAGACGTCGAGGGTGTCCAGGTCGTAGGAGAGTTCGGCACACGCGACGCCGGCCTCGACCAGCGCGAGTGTGCGGCCCGCGAAACCGACGACGTTGGTGTTCGCCGACGGGCCGTGCAGCGGGGAGCGGCCGTGCTCCGGGGGAGCGGACCGGTGCAGGGCCCTCGACGTGACCTCCGAATCGACCCAGCGATTGCGGTACCACAGCGCGCGTCCCCCGCTCATCCGGACGCCGTGCACCATGCCGTCGCCGGTGAACCAGTTGTACTCGTCCGGGCGCACGTCCGCGATCGGGTTGGGGCCGTTGCGTAGATAGCGGCCGTCGAGCCATTCCGGGATCGCTCCCCGTACCGGGAGATCGAACTCGGTGAGCTCGGTGCGGACCGGCGCATAACGTTCGTCGACGTAGCTCGCCACCATCGACCCCCGGTGCATCGTCGTTGTCCAGCACAGTAGAGGCCCGCCGGGGTGCTCGGGTGCTTCCTGGCGGATCCGGAACGAGGAAGGCCCCGAACCGATATCGGTTCGGGGCCTTCCTCGTCGGTCTCGGCGAACTAGTGCGCTTCGCCGTTGCCGTTGCCGGAGCCGTTTCCGCGGGCGCGGTCCTGGTACTCCGTGAGCATCTTCAGCTGCTCGTGCTCAGCCTTGTGATCGGCCGCCTCGAGCGCCTGGCTCTGCTCGACCGGGTCCGGGGTGACCCAGCTACCGGAGCCGGGCTTGCCGGCGGAGCCGAGCTTGTTCATCTTCTTCGGGACCGCGGCGCCCTGGTACTCCAGCGGGAGCGGGTGGCCGTGATCGTCGACCGGGCCGAGCGGCTGGTGGATCTCGACGTACTCACCGTGCGGCAGGCGCTTGATGATGCCCGTCTCGATGCCGTGCTCGAGCACCGCGCGGTCGCTGCGCTGCAGACCCAGGCAGAACCGGTAGGTGACGTAGTAGGCGATCGGAGGCAGGATCACCATGCCGATGCGACCGATCCAGGTCATCGCGTTGAGCGAGATGTCCAGGTGGTACGCGATGATGTCGTTGATGCACGAGATCGTGAGCACCAGGTAGAACGCGATGGCCATCGCGCCGATGCCGGTGCGGACCGGGACGTCACGCGGACGCTGCAGCAGGTTGTGGTGCGCGTCGTCCTTCGTGAACTTCTTCTCGATCCACGGGTAGGCGATCAGCAGCGCGAACACCAGACCCATGATCACCGCGACGGCGAACACCGCGGGGATCGTGTACCGGTCGAACAGGTAGATCTCCCACGCCGGCCACAGACGTGCCAGGCCGTCGGTCCACATCATGTAGAAGTCGGGCTGCGAACCTGCGGAGACCTGCGACGGGTTGTACGGACCGATGTTCCAGATCGGGTTGATCTGCAGCAGGCCGCCCATCAGGGCCAGGACACCGAACGTGAACGCGAAGAACGCGCCACCCTTGAGGGCGAACACCGGGAGGATGCGAACGCCGACGACGTTCTTCTCGGTGCGGCCGGGGCCGGGGAACTGCGTGTGCTTCTGGTACCAGACCAGCGCCAGGTGGGCAGCGATCAGCGCCAGGATGATGCCGGGCAGCAGCAGGACGTGCGCAACGTACAGACGCGGGATGATCAGGGTGCCGGGGAAGTCGCCACCGAAGATCAGCCAGTGCAGCCAGGTGCCGGCGACCGGAACACTCAGGGTGATACCGGAGAGCGCGGCGCGCAGGCCCGTACCGGAGAGCAGGTCGTCGGGCAGCGAGTAGCCGAAGAAGCCCTCGAACATCGCCAGGATCAGCAGCAGCGAGCCGATGACCCAGTTCGCCTCACGCGGGCGACGGAACGCGCCGGTGAAGAAGATGCGCAGCAGGTGCACGATGATCGACGCGGCGAACATCAGCGCGGCCCAGTGGTGGATCTGACGGACGAACAGACCGCCGCGAACCTCGAACGAGATGTCGAGGGTCGTTGCGTAGGCACGCGACATCTCGACGCCGCGGAGCGGCTCGTAGGCACCGTTGTACGTGACCTCGGCCAGCGACGGGTCGAAGAACAGCGTCAGGTAGACACCGGAGATCAGCAGGATGATGAAGCTGTACAGCGCGATCTCGCCGAGCATGAACGACCAGTGCGTGGGGAAGACCTTGTTGATCTGCCGCTTCATACCTGCCGCGAGGTGGTAGCGGGAGTCGACTCCCTCTGCCTGGGCGGCAACTCTGGATTGAGTGGTAGTGGTCACGGTCGACGCTCCCAAAATGCCGGGCCGAGGGCTTCGATGAAGTCACCGTTGGCGACGAGGTAGCCCTCTTCGTTCACTGTAATAGGCAGCTGCGGAAGAGCACGAGCGGCGGGACCGAAAAGCGGCTTGCCGTACTGCAGCGCGTCGAACTGCGACTGGTGGCAGGGGCACAGGATTCGGTTGGTCTGCTGCTCGTAGAGCGAGGTGGGGCAGCCGAGGTGGGTGCAGATCTTCGAGTAGGCGAAGTAGTCGCCGTAGTTGAAGCTCTCCTGGCCCTTGCGCTTGATGACCTTCTGGGTGTCCTCGGTGCGCAGACGGATCAGCATCACCGAGTTGCGGATGCCACGCAGAGCCTTGAACAGCTCCTCGTCGTTGCCGCGCTCGGACTCACGGAAGGGGAAGACGGTCTCCATGGCGCCGGCGTCGAGATCCTCGGGGCGAACCAGCACGATGTCGTGCGGACGCCCGGTGTCGCGACGCAGGTAGATGGTCTCGCCCTCGTAGCGCGGGGTCCAGCCGGACACCCACAGCGGGGAGTCGTCGCCCTTGGCCCACGGGTTCTTGATCATGCCGCCGAGGGGCATGACCGACATGACGCCGATGGCCCCGCCACCGAAGATCAGGCTGCGCTTGATCATCTTGCGGCGGCCGATCGTCGAGGTGTCCAGCGTGTCGCCGAGCTCCGCGACGAGGGTGCGCTTGTCGACCTCGGACGAACCGCCGTCGTGGCGGTCCTGGATCGAGACCTCTTCGGGGACGAACTTCTTGGTGAACTTCACCGCGCCGACGCCGACACCGAGGATCGCGAGACCCATGGTGAGACCGATCAGCGGGGTGTACAGGTTGTATGCCGAGTAGGTGTCCTCACCCGGACCGGCGTACTCCCACGGCCAGAACAGGAAGATCGCGATGAACGCGATCGCGGAGACGCCCGCAAGGATGAACCAGAAGGCGACCGAACGCTCTGCGCGCTTCTCGGCCTTCGTGCCCTTGACCGCCCAGCGGTCCTTGCGGAAGGCGACATCGACACCGTCGAGGTTGGTACCGAGCGTGACGAGTTCGTCACGGCTCATACGGTCGAGTTCTTCGTCCGTGTACTTCTTCGGCGTATCGCCGCTGCCGGCGTCGCTCATGACCTTGCTCCGATCCACAGTGCTGCACCGACGACAGCGACGATGCCGACGACCCACATCGCGAGACCCTCGGAACCCGGTCCGATTCCACCGAGGCCGTAGCCGCCGGGGTTCTTGTTCTCGCTGGACTGCTTGACGTAGGCGATGATGTCCTTCTTCTCCTCGAGCGTCAGCTGACGATCGGAGAACTTGGGCATGTTCTGCGGGCCCGTGACCATCGCGGCGTAGATCTGCTGCTCGTTGGCCGGGTCCAGAACGGGGGCGTACTTGCCGGACGACAGCGCACCGCCGCGACCGGTGAAGTTGTGGCACGACGCGCAGTTGAGGCGGAACAGCTCGCTACCGCGGGCGACGTCGCCGCCGCGCAGCGAGGACTGAGCGATCTCGCCGTTCTCGTCGCGGATGACGGTCGGGCCGCCACCCTGGGACTGAACGTAGGCGCCGATGGCGTCGGTCTGACGGGCGTCGAACTTGGCGGGCTTGCGGGAAGCCTGCGCCTCGTTGCGAGCGGCCGGCATGCGACCGGACGACACCTGGAAGTACACGGCTGCCTCGCCGACACCGATCAGGCTGGGGCCGCGGTCCTGGACACCCTGCAGGTTCGCGCCGTGGCACGTGATGCAGGAAGTGTCGTAGAGCTGCTTACCCTCGCGGATCAGCGCAGCGGAGTCGTCGCTCGCCGTGGCGACCTGCGGAGCAGGCGTCAGGGCGGAGGCGAGGAATCCGGCGCTCACGAGACCCATCATGAGGATCAACGCGCCGGTGACGCGCCGGCGCAGCTTGCGCTGGCGGCGCGCCTTGGCGGCGGTGGTGCGGTCGGGCATGTCACCCTCGATTGCGGGAGGGGGGGATGAACTCATCTGTATCCCTTTGGTATGTCGGGACGACTGAAGCGTCAGGGGGCTGCCTGGTCGTTCAGCTGGCTAACGGATGAAATAAATCGTGGCGAACAGGCCGATCCACACAATGTCGACGAAGTGCCAGTAGTACGAAACGACGATCGCCGCAGTGGCCTGTGCAGGCGTGAACTTGCTGACCTTGGTGCGGACGATCAAGAAGACGAACGCGATCAGACCGCCGATGACGTGCAGGCCGTGGAAGCCGGTCGTCATGTAGAAGACCGATCCGTACACGCTGCTCGAGATCGTCGTTCCCTCGTGCACCAGGTGGTAGTACTCGTAACCCTGGCCGAGCACGAAGAACGTGCCCATGGCAAGAGTCACCAGGTACCAACGCCGGAGACCGAAGACGTCGCCCTTTTCTGCCGCGAAGACACCCATCTGGCAGGTGAAGGAAGACGCAATCAGCACCAGCGTGACCGGCACGGCCAACGTGAGGTTCAGCTCCGTCGGCTCCGGTGGCCAGTTCCCATTCGCCTGTGCTCGTGCAACGAAATACATGGCGAAGAGCCCTGCGAAGAACATGAGCTCGCTTGACAACCACACGATGGTGCCGACGCTGACCATGTTTGGCCGGTTCAGCGAGTGCACGCGCTGGGTGATTGCCGATCCTGAAGTCCCTACTGCGCTCGTCACGCTGAGAAGTATGACGCTTCGTCGTAAAGGAAAGCCACCCGGGTCCGGTCTCGGCGCGTCGACCCACGTCAGAGGGTGTTCCGCGGCCGTTGTGGCGGTCGTCGGCGGACGTGACAAAGTAGGCGCATGGAACTCAGGAGCGGTGTCGCTCGTTGGTTTGGCGGATTTCTGTCCAGGCGCGCGCCCGCACCCCTCGATCGGACTCGTGCGGACCTCGTCGTCGTGGTGTCCGGCTTCGACGACGTCGAGGCGTGTTCGACCACCCTCGAGCGGGGCGCGGCCGGCGTGCCCGCGTGGACGCCGGACGCTCAGGCCGTGCTCCGGCACCACCTGCGCCTGCCGCCGGATCGGGTGCAGGAGGCACTGACTCTGGCGGGCCAGGACGACTACGAGCTCGCGGGCGACGTCGCCGTCGGCGAGGACGGCGTCGCGACGGTCCTCCTCGAACGCGTCCAGGTCCTCGACGCCCTGCACTGCTCGCAGGAGCGGTCGCGGATGGCGGGGCTGGCTCAGCGCCTCGGGGGGACCGCACTGGGCTGGGAGGGGCTGCAGCCGCCGCCGGCGGTGTGATCACGGACGGGCGCACTAAGCTGCGGATCGTCAATTCTCCGCCCGACCGGTTGGTGGGCGAACAGCAGAAGGGGTCGTCATGGTGCGGCAGTCGGCAGCGCAGGCAGTGGATCGAGTGGCGGGCGCGGCCGACCGGACCTGGCCGGCGATCCTGGGCGCCCTCACCGACGGCACAGACCTCACCGCGGACGACGCCTCGTGGGCAATGGACGAGATCATGTCCGACAACGCGACCTCTGCGCAGATAGCCGCGTTCGGCGTGGCCCTGAAGATGAAGGGCGCGACGCCGCCCGAGCTGCGCGGGCTCGCGGACGCGATGCTCGGTCACGCCCGCAGCGTGCCGGTCTCCCCGGACGTCGTCGACGTCGTCGGAACGGGTGGTGACCGGTCGAACACCGTGAACATCTCCACGATGGCGTCTGTCGTCGTGGCCGCGGCCGGGGTGCGCGTGGTCAAACACGGCAACCGGGCCGCCTCGTCCAAGAGCGGTGGCGCCGACGTCCTCGAGGCGTTGGGTGTGCACATCAACCTCGGCGCCGAGGACGTCGCCCGCTGTGTCGAGGAGGTGGGAATCGGATTCTGCTTCGCGCCGGTCTTCCATCCGGCGCTCCGGTTCGCGGGTGCGCCCCGCAAGGAGATCGGCATTCCGACCGTCTTCAATGTCCTGGGGCCGCTGACGAACCCGGCCCGTCCGCGCGCCGGGCTCATCGGCTGCGCGTTCGAGGACCTCATCGAGGTGGTCGCCGGGGTGCTCGCGGAGCGCGGCAATTCGGCGCTCGTCGTGCGCGGCGACGACGGACTGGACGAGCTCACGACGTCGACGACGTCCGTGGTGCACGTGGTGTCGGGCGGCGCGGTGCGGACCCAGAAGCTCGACCCCACGGACCTCGGGATCGCGCGCGTGCCGCTGGACGCGCTGCGCGGTGGCGACGCCGAAGCCAACGCGGCGGTGGCGCGGGGCGTCTTCGCCGGCGACGAGGGGCCCGTTCGGGACGCGGTGCTTCTCAATGCCGCGGGTGCGCTGGCGGCATTCGCCGGGATCGGGGAGAGCCTCGAGGAATCGCTGGCCGCCGGGCTCGAGAAGGCGGCCCGAGCAATCGACTCGGGGGCCGCGTCGACCGTGCTGGAGCGGTGGGCGGTCCTCACCACGGAGTTGGCCGCCGCCCACCGCTAGGCGTACGAGGTCGCCTACTCGCCGAGCGAGAAGGCGGCCTCGATGTCCGCGCTCGAGTACGACTGGAACGCGATGTGCGTGGCGGTCTTGGTGACGCCGCGCACCTTGTTGATGCGCTCGGTGACGACCTCGGCGATCTGCGCGTGGTCGCGCACCTTGACGATCGCGATCAGATCGACGTCGCCGGCGCACGAGTAGACCTCGGAGACTCCGGCCAGGTCGGCGACTGCCTGAGCGGTCTCGGGAATCCGATCGGCCTCGGCGTGGATCATGACGATCGCGTTGATCATGGCGCTCCTTAGCTGTGCTGTCGTTCGTCAGACACAGTAGGCGCTCGCGCGGTCCGGGCGAGCGTGCACCAGTCCTCCCAGGAGCCGGCGCCGTGAGCGGGCTCGCTCCAGCCGTGGCTCGTTCGGACGATGCGTGCGCCGTCCGCCTCGAGCCACCGGGCGATGACGGCCAATTCCTCGGGTGAGGCACCCCGCAACGGCGCGGCGTCGGGCAGGACGGTCTCGGCCGACGCGACCAGTGCCTCGACCACCGGCATCGGCGCGACGCCGCGCCTCGAGACCCCCGCGGACGCCAGCCGACCCGCGCGGACGACGGCGAACTCCCAGCCGCCCTCCGCGCCGGGGCGCGCGGCGATCAGCTCGTCGACGGCGGCGAGCGCCGCGAGCCGCTGCATGCGGCGCAGCGCGAGACCGAGGGCCGCGACCCGGTCGCGCAGGCGTGCGGCGCTCTCGAACAGCTCCGCGGCCGCGAGGTCCTCGACGCGCGAGCGCATGCGTTCGAGCGGTGTGTCGTCCTCGCCCCGTATCAACGCCCGCGCGAGTGCGGGCCCGACTCGGTAGCCCTCCTCGTCGTCGGCGATCGCGGTGCAGCCGCCGATGTCCCGCGGTGGGCACTTGGGCCCGTGGGGCTGACCCTTCCCGATCCGTGTCGTACAGGTTCTCAGACCACAGAACTCCGCGACCGTCAGCGCGGCGTCGGTGGCGTCCGTCCGGGACCGGAAGGGGCCCAGCGCGTCCTCGGTGGGCGTACGGACCACGGAGAGGCGTGGAAACGCCTCGGTGGTGAGCGTGACCCACCAGCCGCGCATCGGGAACTTGGAGCGTCGGTTGTACGGCGGCACGTGGGCGCTGAGGAGCCGCAGCTCCCGCACCCCCGCCTCGAGCGGATGTGCGCACTCGACATGGTCGATCCGGGTGGCGAGCGCGACCATCTCCTTCATCCGCCCGCGGGTCTCGGACCCGGTGAAGTAGTTGCGGACGCGTCGGCGCAGATCCGATGCGGTGCCCACGTAGAGCACCTCGTCCGACGGTCCGCGGAACAGGTACACACCCGGCGACCGCGGAAGGTGGCTCGCGAGGGTGCGTTTGGCGCGTTGCTCCGACGACACCCGCGGGATGTAGTCGAGGAGTTCCGGCAGGCTGTGCACGCCCTGGTTGCCGACCCGCCCGATGAGTGCGTGCAGCACGTCGACAGTGGCGCGGGCGTCGTCGAGCGCGCGGTGCGTCGGCGTGGTGTCGGCGCCCAGCAGAGCGGCGAGTGCGGACAGCTTCACCGACGGCGCCTCGTCCCGGCCGAGGACCCGGCGCGCGAGCTTGACGGTGCACAGTACCTGGAACTTGGGCCACGGCAGCCCCTGCCGGGCCGCCGCCGCCTTGAGGAACCCGACGTCGAAACCGGCGTTGTGCGCGACGAGCACTGCGCCGCTCGCGAACTCGAGGAACGTCGGCAGCACCGCATCGATCCGGGGCGCCGTGCGCACCATCGCCGTCGTGATCCCCGTGAGCTCGACGATGTACGGCGGGATCGCGCGACCGGGATCGACGAGCGTCCCGAGTTCGCCCAGGATCTCGCCGCCCCGCACCTTGACCGCTCCGATCTCCGTGATCGCGTCGGTCTCCGAGCTTCCGCCCGTGGTCTCGAGGTCGACGACCACGAACGTGGTGTCGCGCAGGGGAGTGTCGAGTTCGTCGAAGCTCAGTTGGAGGCCGTCGGCGGTTGCGGCGGTCGGCGGTCTGCTCACGACAGCAGACCTTAGAGACCCACTCCGACAGCGAACCGAGTAGCGCGTCCGGCCCGGTTTCATGCGTGGAGAGACGAGGATCACACCGGCCGCTTTCCTCGCCCGGATCGGGTCGCACGCGATCGTCGTTGGGGGAGTTCGGTTTCGGGTCGCTGTGGTCTCGCCGGGAGTGGGCGGATCGGCGGTGGGGCGGCACAGGGAGTTCGTCGTCGATCTCGCGCTGACCAGTGGCGACTCGCACCGCATCGAGTGGCGCACGCGTCCGGTGTCCAGGGTCGCGTGAAGCGCGGTGGGCGGTCCACCGTGCGGCAAGCGGGCTGGTTGTTATCCATCTGTGATGTTGGCGATGAGTGCGGTGCCGTCGGCTCGGCCAAACGATTGAAAAGTGCAGAATCGGCGCCTCCGAGTCGACACGAGGGATGCGCTTTCGTAATCTTCTCGAGACCTAGCGGAGTCTTGCCGTCCCACCCGGAACGGCATCGCTGGGCCCGCCTAATCGAAACCTCCTCGGAGGGGACGTGCCGGGAACCCAAGTTTCCTTTGGGGTGAATCCCGTCGAAGCCGCACTGCGCGGTGTCGACGGGTAGGGCTGATCTTCCCAGCCCGAACCCGTCAGCTAACTCGGTCGGCGGACGAACGGAAGAAACGGAGTTACCTTTCTCGTGGCGTCATCCAATCTCAAGCGTTCCGCGCAGCGCGCAGCCGTCGCCGGCGCACTTGCAATCGGAGCCGTCGCGGTCTCCGCGGCCCCGGCCATCGCCGATCCCGTCAACGTCCCGGGCGTCGGCACGGTCGACCTCCCCGGCGTGAACCAGGCTCAGGTCGACGCGGCCGTCGCGCAGATCGCCCCGATCGTCGCGCCCGCGCTGCCCACCGGCTCCGCCGATCTCGCGCCTGCCGCTCCGGCGTCGGTCGCGCCGATCCTCAGCGCCGGCCAGCAGGCCCTGCAGGCTGCCGAGAGCAAGCTCGGCGCCCCCTACGTCTACGGTGCCGCCGGTCCGGACGCCTTCGACTGCTCGGGTCTGGTCCAGTGGGCCTACAAGCAGGCCGGCCTCAACCTTCCGCGCACGAGCTACGACCAGGCCGTGGCCGGCTGGTCCGTCGCACGCGACGACCTGCAGGTCGGCGACGTCATCTCCTTCTACGGTGGCAGCCACTCGGGCATCTACGCGGGCAACGGCAACGTCATCCACGCGTCGACCGCCGGCCAGCCGGTGAAGCTCGCGCCCGTGTCGTCCATGCCGTTCGACGGCGCTCGTCGGTACGCGTAGTCGACACCTCTGTTCTCTGTTCTCGGGGCGGGTCCGTTATCGGACCCGCCCCGAGACGTATCCGAAGGAATTCGCACCGACCGTTCTGTGTGCTTCGCGACGGTGTGGCGTTTTGTCCTACCGTCGGGTAGACACGGACATATACCTTTCCGTAACCTATTCGAGACATTACGGAGCCCATCGCCTCGCGGTGGCGACTGAATCCAGAAACGGAGTGTCGCGCAGCTGTGCCCGCTGACAAGTCCACGCTGAAGATGAAGCGCTCGATGTGTACTGCTCTGGCGACGGGAGTGCTCTCCCTGACCCTCGTCGGGCTGCCCGCCGGTTCCGCGGCGGCGGACCCGGTGCTGAGCAACCCGACCGCCGCGCTCGACCGCCTCGCGGAGCTGTCCCGAGAGTCCGAGCGGACCACCGAGGCGCTCCACAACGCCCAGATCGACCTCGAGGGCAAGCAGGCGGCGCAGCGTGACGCCGAGGCGCGCCTCACCGGTGATCGTGACGCGCTCGCTGCCGCCGAGTCGAGGATCGACCAGTTCCGCCCGACGGTCGGCAAGCTCGCGGCAGCGAGTTACCAAGGCGCCCGGACCAATCGGCTCTACGCCCTGATGTTGAGCGATTCGCCGCAGCAGTTGCTCGACCAGATGGCGGCGCTCGACGCGATCTCGAACGAGACCACGAAGGCCGTCGCGGGCTTCAAGCAGGCGTCGGTCGAGGCGGCGGCCGCGGCCGAGGCATCGCGGGTGTCCGCCGACGACGCGCGCTCGGCCACCGACCAGGCCAAGCTCGTCAGTGACGAGCTGCAGAACAAGCAGAGCGAGTTGCAGAAGCAGATCGAGTCGGTCACCCAGGCATTCGACCGTCTCACCGGCGCCGAGCGGGCCCAGCTCGCCGGCAGCTCGTTCCCTCCCGGATTCGATGCGGGGCGCATCCTCGGGAACCTCGCGCCGGGCACCGGCTCTGCGGCGCTGCAGGCGGGAATGACGCAGATCGGGAAGCCGTACAGCTGGGGCGCCACCGGGCCCGACGCCTTCGACTGCTCCGGACTGGTCGTGTGGGCCTACAAGCAGATCGGCAAGGTGCTCCCGCGCTCGAGTCAGGCGCAGGCCGGCGGGGGCACCCCCGTCGACAAGAGTCAGTTGCAGCCGGGTGACGTCGTGCTGTTCTACGACGACGCATCGCATGTCGGGCTGTACGCGGGTGATGGAAACGTCCTGCACGCGTCCACCTACGGCACGCCTGTCAAGGTCGACTCCATGGCGTCGATGCCGTTCTACGGTGCGCGCCGGTACTGACCTGTAGTACCTCGGTCGATACACGGACCTCGAACGGACCCGATACCCAGGGGTATCGGGTCCGTTGTCGTCCGAGGCCCATACACTCTCGGACGTGTCCGCTGAAGATCGTCCGTCCCCCGTCACGCCACGGCGGCGTGTGCGTCGGTGGGAGTGGGCGGGTCTGGTCGGGCTCGGGGTCGCGGTCTCTCTGGTGTTGACGCTGTCGGCGTTCGATCACGCCGACGACGAACCCGACGTCCCGGCCGGGGCGGCGCCGGTCGTCAACCCCTACGAGGACGCGCGACGCGCCGGCGCTCAGGCGCTGCTCGACGAATGGGCCGCCGCGGTGCGGACCGGCAACACCGATGCGTTGCCGGCCCTGTTCGATCCGCGTGCCGATCCCGGCTTCCTCGAATCCGAGATCCGGCGTGCGAACAACGCGGCGGGCGTTCCGTTCGGGGAATTCGCCTACGACATCGGCGCGGAACCGGAGACACCGGTGGCGTCCGCGACCGCCGACGAACTCGGCGCCTCGGACGTGTGGGCGCCGACGGTGTACCTGCGCTACTCGATCGCGGGGGCCGACGCGCAGTCGACCCGGAAGCCGGTCGCGCTGCTCCTCGCCCGGCACGGCGACGAGTGGAAGCTGGTGAGCGATACCGGGGTGCCCGGATCCGACCGCGAGACATGGCGTGGCCCATGGGATTTCGGTCCCGTTACGGTTCGCCGGGTGGACGGTGAGGAGGGCAGGCCCTCGTTCGTGCTGGGTCCCGCGACGCAGGCGCAGATGATCGACCTCCTCGCGAGCGAGGTCGGCGACGCCGTCACCCACGTCACCGACGTCTGGGGCGAGGACTGGTCGCGACGGGCGGTCGTCATGGTGGCCGGCTCGCAGGAGGAGTTCTCCTCGCTGGTCGGCTCTGACCACAGTGGAACCGACATCGCGGCCGTCGCCGTGTCCGATGCGGTCGACCGTCGTTCACGGACGGCGTCCGGCCAGCGGATCGTGTTCAGCCCCGAGGCCGCGGGTCGGCTGACCTATCTGACGCGGGTTTCGGTGCTGCGGCACGAACTCACACACGTCGCCGCGCGCCCGGTGACCGAGGACGGGTCGCCGATGTGGATGCTCGAGGGGTACGCCGACTACGTCGGATACCGGGGGATCGAGGCGCAGTTCGGTCAACTCGCACCCACGTTGGCCGCCGAGGTCGCGAAGTCCGGGCCGCCCAGCAGCTTGCCGGTCGACCGCGACTTCCGTGGCGGCGGCGACACCGCCCGCCTCGCCTACGAATCCTCCTGGTCCCTCGCGACATTCATCGCGGCGCAGTACGGCGAGGATCGGCTCGGCGCGCTGTACCGGGATCTGGCCCGCGGTCCCGTCCCCGAGGCGGAACTCGATCGCAGGATCCGTGGCGTGCTGGGGGTCGGTACGGATGATCTGGTGCACGCGTGGGGCGTGTGGGTGAAGGAACAGCTGTCCTGACCCTGGTCGCCGTGACGGCCGCCGTGGGCCCTACGGTGGACACATGCGTCGAACCCTGTTGGTGACGAACGATTTTCCACCCCGCCCCGGGGGTATCCAGTCGTATCTGCACACCTTTGCCGCCCAGTTGCCGGCCGACGAACTGGTGGTCTACGCACCGCGCTGGCGGGGGGACAGCCACGTCCGGTTCGACGCCGAGCAGCCCTACCGGGTGGTGCGCCATCCCACGACGCTGATGGTGCCGACGCCGTTCGTCGCGCGACGCGCTGCCGAACTGGTGCAGAAGCACCAGTGCTCGAACGTGTGGTTCGGGGCGGCGGCGCCGCTGGCTCTGCTGGCGCCGACGGTGCGGCGCGCCGGCGCGGACCGGGTGATCGCCTCCACGCACGGCCACGAGGTGGGCTGGTCGATGCTCCCCGGCGCCCGGCAGGCGCTGCGCCGGATCGGCGACACCACCGACACCGTCACGTTCGTCAGCAAGTACACCCGCGGGCGCTTCGCGTCGGCGTTCGGGGCGCACGCGGCGCTCGAGCACCTGCCGCCCGGCGTGGACACCGACGTCTTCCGGCCCGACCCGGCCGCGCGGGCGGAACTGCGGGCCCGCTACGGGCTGGGGGAGCGGCCGACCATCCTGTGCCTGTCGCGCCTCGTGCCGCGCAAGGGTCAGGACCAGCTCATCAGGGCGCTGCAGGCGGTGCGGCGGCGCATCGACGGCGCCGTGCTGGTGATCGTCGGCGGCGGACCGTATGCGGAGCGACTGCAGGCCCTCGCGCACGAGTGCGGCGTGGCCGAGCACGTCGTGTTCACCGGCGGTGTGCCCGCCGCCGAACTGGCCGCACATCACACGATCGCGGACGTGTTCGCGATGCCGTGCCGCACGCGCGGGGCCGGGCTGGACGTGGAAGGCCTGGGCATCGTCTATCTCGAGGCGTCCGCGAGTGGTGTGCCGGTGATCGCCGGACGCTCCGGCGGCGCGCCGGAGACGGTGCGCGAGAACGAGACCGGACTCGTCGTCGACGGCACGTCGGTCGACGACATCGCGACCGCACTGATCGAGGTGTTGGGGGACCGGGACCGGGCCGCCGCGATGGGGGCGGCGGGGCGGGAGTTCGTCCAGGCGCACTGGCGCTGGGACGTGCTCGGCGCCAGGCTGCGCCAGCTGCTGTCCTGACCTGCCGGTCCCGAAGACGCACGACGCCCGCGGCCCCCTTTTCGGGACCGCGGGCGTCGTGCATCGTCCGCTTGCGGAACTACTTGCTGTAGATCTGCTCGATGTCGGACGCGAAGCTCTCGTGGACGACGCCCCGCTTGAGCTTCATCGTCGGGGTGAGCTCGCCCGTCTCCTCGGTGAAATCGACCGGCAGGATCCGGTACTTCTTGATCGCCTCGGCGTGCGAGACGAGCTTGTTGGCCTCCGCGATCGCGGCGTCGACCTCGGCGGTGAGGTCGGGATCCGACAGCAGTTCCGGAACCGTGGTGCCGGCAGGCTTGCCGTTGCGCTCGTTCCAGGCGGGGAGGGCCTCGGCATCGATCGTGATGAGCGCGCCGATGAACGGCTTCTGGTCGCCGACGACGATCGCCTGGCTGATCAGCGGATGGGCGCGCAGGTGGTCCTCGAGCTGGGCCGGGGCGACGTTCTTGCCGCCGGCCGTGACGATGATCTCCTTCTTGCGGCCGGTGATCGCGATGTAGCCGTCGGAGTCGACGGTGCCGAGGTCGCCGGTGTGGAACCAGCCGTCCTCGAGCGCCTCCTCCGTGGCCGTCTCGTTGCGCCAGTAGCCGGAGAACACGACCGGCCCGGAGAGCATGATCTCGCCGTCCTCGGCGATGCGAACGGAGTTGCCCGCCAACGGCTTTCCTACAGTTCCGACCTTCTGGTTGCCGATCGTGTTGACCGCGAACGCCGCCGTCGTCTCGGTGAGTCCGTAGCCCTCGTAGATGGTGACGCCGATACCGCGGAAGAAGTGGCCGAGGCGGGCGCCGAGCGGCGCACCGCCGGAGATCGCGAGCTTGCAGTTGCCGCCGAGTGCGGCCCGCAGCTTGGAGTAGACGAGCTTGTCGAACACGGTGTGCTTGATGTTCAGGAGAAGGCCGGGGCCGCCGTTGTCCTTCGCCTCGCTCCACGCGATCGCGGTCGCCGCGGCCGCGTCGAAGATCTTGCCCTTACCCTCGGAATGCGCCTTCTGGCGGGCGGTGTTGTACACCTTCTCGAACACGCGCGGCACCGACAGGATGAAGTCCGGCTTGTACTCGGCGAAGGTGGGGACGAGGTTCGGGATGTCGCTGGTGTGGCCGACCGAGGCGCCGGCGTCGAATGCCGCGATGCTGACGGCGCGCGCGAGGACGTGCGCGAGCGGCAGGAACATCAGCGTGCTGACGCCGGGTGTGGTCAACAGGTCGCCGAGGCTCGAGGCGATGATGCCCTTCGATTCGGCGATGAGGTTCGAGTGGGTCAGCTGGCAGCCCTTGGGTCGGCCAGTGGTGCCCGACGTGTAGATCAGCGTCGCCGGATCGCTCGCCTTCAACGACGTGACGCGGGTGCGGATCTCGTCGTCGGACACGTCGGCGCCCTCGGTGGTGAGGATCTCGACGGCCCCGGCGTTCTCGCCGGACGGTTCGATCTGGAGGACGGCGCGCAGGTCGGGCGCTCCCGCGGCGACGTCGGCGACGGTCTTCGAATGCTGGTCGGTCTCGACGACGAGGCCGATGGCGCCGGAGTCCTCGAGGATCCACTTCACCTGCTCGGCGGAGGACGTCTCGTAGATCGGCACCGTGACGCCGCCGGCGGACCAGATCGCGTAGTCGAGGAGCTGCCACTCGTAGCGGGTCGCGGACATCAGCGCCACCCGGTCACCCGGCTGGACGCCGCGGGCCACGAGTCCCTTCGCGACGGCCGTCACCTGGTCCGCGAATTCCCGGGCGGTCACGTCCACCCAGGATCCGTTCACCAACCGTCGGAAGACGACGTGTCCCGGCTTCGTGGCCGCGTACTCGTAGACCGAGTCGACCGCGGACGCGTCCTCCGGAATCGTGAAAGTGGCAGGAACGCTGAACTCGGGCACGACGACCTCCGACACTGAAGATACTGACGAGTAGGGCTTACTGATCCTCACGATAGACGGCGCACGCGTGACGTGCGGCACTGCCACCTACCTGCGGCTGCTCTGATGGGCGTCCGTCCAGGTGTAGTCCAGATCACCGCCCCGCCGGGTGGTGTGTGAAGCTGTGGGGGTGAGCAGCATTCAGGTCGCCGACCAGACGTTCGTCGCCGCAGCCCCGGAGAAGGTGGCTGCCCGCGTGTCCGTGCCCGCCCGCTGGCGCGCGTGGTGGCCGGACCTCGTCCTCGACGTGCGCGAGGACCGCGCCGAGAAGGGCGTCCGCTGGACCGTCGCCGGGCCCCTCACCGGAACGATGGAGGTGTGGCTCGAGCCGGTGATGGACGGCACCGTCATGCACTACTTCCTGCACGCGGAGCCGACCGGGGTGTCGCCGCAGACGCTCGGATCGCTCGACCTGGCCGGGATGAACCATGCGCGCCGTCTCGCCGGCAAGGTGATGACGTTCGAGATCAAGCAACAGCTGGAGGCGGGGCGCCCCGCCGGAGAGCCCCCCGCGTAGCGAATTGTGCGAGGGGTCGGACATCGTGTGAGATGAACGGGCGGTACGCGCGCACCGCGTCGTTCTGAAAGGAAGCGTCCGAGGCATGGCCGAGAAGACCAAGAGGTCGATCACCATCGACGCACCCGCCGCCGAGGTGATGGGTGTGATCGCGGACTTCGGCGCCTACCCGTCCTGGGTGGAGGCCGCCAAGTCGGTCGAGGTGATCGCGTCGGGGCCGGACGGCCGGGCCGAGCAGGTGCGGTTCGTCCTCGACGCCGGGATGGTCAAGGACACCTACGTGCTCCGTTACCGCTGGGCTCCCGACGGCATGTCGGTGAGCTGGGACCTCGTGTCCGGCGAGATCCAGAAGTCGCAGCACGGCTCGTACACGCTCGAGCCGGAGGCCGACGGCGGAACCCGCGTCACGTACGAACTCACGGTCGATCTCACGATCCCCATGATCGGACTGTTCAAGCGCAAGGCCGAGAAGGTCATCACCGACACTGCGCTCAAGGAACTCAAGAAGCGGGTGGAGGGCTGAACACCGCCGCCTCGGAGCCGGCCGTCGCGGTCCGATTCTTCGTCGGCAAGGGCGGTGCCGGTAAGACGACGATGGCGGCCGCTACAGCGGTCGGCGCGTCGGCAGCCGGTGAGCGTGTCCTCCTGATCTCGCTCGACCGGGCACACGGGCTGGCCGACGTGCTCGACAGCCCGGTCGTCCCCGGCGAACTGACGCGCGTGACAACCGGATTCGACGTCCTCGAGATCGACACCCTCGCGCTTCTCGAGGAGCGCTATCGCGGGCTGGTCGCACTGTTGGCGATCGCCGGCCCCCACGACCACAGCGCGAATCTCACCGACCTCGCTCCGGAGGAACTGACCGGACTGCCGGGTGTCGAGGACGTACTCGGACTCGGTGAGGTGGTGCGTCTGGCCGCCGAATCGCGGTGGGACACGGTCGTCGTCGACTGCCCCGCGACCGCGGACGCCCAACGACTGCTCGCGCTGCCGGAGTCGGTGGCCGGGTGCATCGAGCGGGTGTGGCCGCAGCACCGGCGGATGGCGGCCCTGACGTCGGGCGACGCCGGGCTCGCCATGGTGGTCGCGGTCGTCGATCGCGTGCTGGAGGCGACCTCGGCAGTCACGGCTCTGCTGACCGATCGCGGGCGTACCTCGATCCGCTTGGTGACGACGCCCGAGCGGATGGCACTCGCCGAGACCCGGCGGCTGCTGTCCTCTCTCGCGCTGGGCGCGCTGCGGGTCGATGCGGTGATCGTCAACGGCCTCCTGCCGGCACTCGACTCGGGCGCCGAGTCGTCGAGTGTGGGCGACTGGTACCGCACTCGACGCACCGCGCAGGACGAGGTCCTCGCGGAGGTGCGGGCCGCGGCCGCGGAGATCGTGGTCCTGGCGTCCGAGCAGGCGGCAACCGAACCGATAGGGTGGAAGGCTCTCGGCGGCGTGGCGCGGAAGCTCTACGCGGGCGTCGCCGGTCCGTCGGCGATGCTCACCGCCGACACGGAGCCCATCCGGGTCGCGCTCGAATCGGGGTCGGGGGGTCTCGATTCGGTGTACGCGATGCGGATGCACCTGCCGCTCGCGAACCCGCGGGCATTGACGTTGGGACGAGTGGAGGACGACTTGGTGGTGGGGGCCGACGGGAAGCGGCGTCGCGTCACGTTGGCATCGGTACTTCGCCGGTGCACCGTGCGCGACGCGGACTTCGACGGCACCGACCTGGTCGTGCGGTTCGTGCCCGACCCGGCGGTGTGGCCACGATGACAGGTGAGCACGCCGAGCTGGTCGCGGAGTTGCGGGCCCTGGCCGAGACGGTCCTCGAGCGAATCGAACCCATCCTGCAGAAGGCGGCGCGGGGCGCCGAGGGATCGGCCGATTCCGCGGACCCGTCGGACTCTCCGGGGCAAGCGGGGTGCAGCACGTGCTCGTGGTGCCCACTGTGTGCTCTCGCCGCGCTGATCCGGGGCGAGCAGCACGACCTGGTCACCGCGGTGGCGGGTCACGCGTCGGCACTGCTCGTGGTGCTGCGCGAGGTGCTCGACGGATATCAGCATCCTCCCGCCGACCGCCCGGCCGAGACGTCGGAGCCCGCCGCTCCGGCCGCCGCCTTCGTCCCGATCGACATCACGATCAAGGAGTGATGCGGGGCGCCCGGCGTATCGGGGCCCGTGCCGGTATGGGCACAATCGTCGGCGTGAACAGCGTCGAAGAGCTCACGGTCGGAGTGGACGTCGGGGGAACCAGTATCCGCGCGTCCGTGGTCGATTCCCGGGGTGAGGTCATCGACTCCGCGCAGGCACCGACTCCGCACTCGGCCGGCGCCCTGGAACAGGGGATCACCCGCGCCGTCCGGGAGCTCGCCTCCCGGCACCGGATCGCCGCCGTCGGACTCGCGGTGGCGGGGTTCGTCGACTACGACCGCACCTCGGTCCGGTTCGCGCCGCACCTGCCGTGGGTGGATGCCCCCGTCGCACGCCGTCTCGGGGACCGGTTGGACCTGCCGGTCGTGCTCGAGCACGACGCGAACGCGGCGGCGTGGGCCGAGAGCAGGTTCGGGGCGGCCGGTGGGGGCCGGAACGTCGTCGTGGTGGCGATCGGGACCGGCATCGGAGCGGCCCTGTTGATCGACGGCCGGCTCTACCGGGGCAGTTTCGGGGTGGCACCGGAACTCGGACACCTGCAGGTGGTGCCCGACGGCCGGGTGTGCGCCTGCGGCAAGCGCGGGTGCTGGGAGCGGTACTGCAGCGGCACCGCGTTGGTGGACACCGCGCTCGAACTGCTCGCGGCCGAGCCGTCCGGCTCGACGGTGCTGGCCCGGGACGTCGCGGTGGACCCCGGCGCGTTGACCGGCCGTCGCATCGCGGCGGCCGCGCGGGAGGGCGATGCGGTGGCGCTCGCGACGTTCGCGGATTTCGCGCAGTGGCTCGGCGTCGGGCTCGCGACGGTGTCGGACATCTTCGACCCGGACCTCGTCGTGATCTGTGGTGGCGTCGGCAGTTCCGCGTCGCTGTTCCTGGACGAGGCGCGCGAGCACTACGCGCGGTTGGTGACCGGCGCGGGGCACCGTCCTCTCGCTCGGATCCGGCACACCCAGCTGGGCGAGGCCGCCGGAATGATCGGTGCGGCCGATCTGGCGCGCGAGGCGCTGTCGGGGCGGTCCGCGACGCGCTGACCGCCCGCGGGCGGTGCGAGAGCTGTGTGGCAGGCGTCGAAACTGCTGAGTACAGTCATTGCGTAGGTGGCCGCCCCGGCAGGCCTCGGGGGAACGAGCTCGGACGGAAGGACGCCATGTGGTACTGGCTGTTTAAGTACGTGTTGTTGGGTCCGATGTTGTGGCTCCTCGGTCGTCCGAAACTGGAAGGCGCCGAGAACATCCCGATGGACGGCCCGGCGATTCTGGCCAGCAACCACCAGGCGGTCCTCGACTCGTTCTTCCTCCCCCTGCGCGTCACCCGCCGCATCACCTTCCTCGCCAAGAGCGAGTACTTCACCGGCACCGGGCTCAAGGGCTCGTTCCAGCGGTGGTTCTTCTCGGCGGTCGGCCAGGTCCCGATCGACCGCACCGGAGCGGATGCAGCGCAGGATGCGCTCAACGCGGGCCTCCGCGTCCTCGGGAGTGGGAAGTTGCTCGGCATCTACCCCGAGGGCACCCGCTCGCCCGACGGTCGCCTGTACAAGGGCAAGACCGGATTGGCGCGCCTGGCGCTCGAGTCCGGCGTGCCGGTCATCCCGGTCGCAATGATCGACACCGCGAAGGTCAATCCCATCGGATCGCGGGTGTGGAAGCCGGCCAAGGTGACCGTGCGGATCGGTGAGCCCATCGACTTCTCGCGGTACGCCGGTATGGGCGGAAACCGGTTCGTCGAACGCGCCGTCACGGACGAGGTCATGTACAAGCTGATGCGTCTCTCCGGCCAGGAGTACGTCGACATCTACGCCGCCACCCTCAAGAACCCGGTACCCGGAGCGGAACCCGCACAGCCCGCGGCGGACGCCACGCGCGTGCCGGACACCCGCGCGGGATAGGCGGATTCGGTGCCACTCGTTCGGGTGGCCGATCGGATCGGACGTTGGACGGCCGCGGCGGGTGCCGCGGCCGTCGTCGGTCCGGCACTGTGGATCGCGGCGGCGGCTCTCGGTCGGATGCATGCTCCCGATCGAGCTCCCACCGCTCCCGTCGTCGTCGTGCTCGGCGCCCGCGTCCATGCCGGTCGGCCCATGAAGCTCCTGCAGGGTCGCCTCGATGCCACTGCCCGGTTGATCCACGACGGCAAGGCGGCCGTCGTGCTGGTCTCCGGAGACGCCGCCGGACGGTCGGGGGACGAGATCGCTGCGATGGTGGGGTATCTCGTCGAGGTGGGGGTGCCGCGGGAGCGGATCGTCGCCGACCCGTTCGGGCTCGACACCCACGACACGTGCGTCCGGGCCGCACGCACCTTCGGAATCGGACACGCGCTCTTCGTGACCCAGCCGTTCCACCTGCCGCGTACGGTCGCGCTGGCGCGGGCCGCCGGGATCGACGCCCACGGCGTGTGCGCGGGCCGGGCCGGGGGCCGCAGGACGACCCTCGTGAAGAACATCGTGCGGGAGATCCTCGCGTACCCGAAGGCCGCGCGCGACGCCCTGCTCGACCGGGATCCGAAAGTGTGCTCCCCGCCGGACGATTCGGTGACGGTAGCGCTGTCGAGTCGCCGCCCGGACTGACGACCTGACGGTATGTTCCGTGTCGTGTCCGTAGTCTCGTTGGCCCGCACCCGGCCACGCCTGTTCTGGTCGCTGGTCGCCGCGCTGGTCGTCGTCCTCTATGTGTCGTCGCTCGGGATCTACGCCGCGAGCGACGACAGCGACGCGGGGTGGACGGAGGTGGCCCCGGACCCCGACGAGGTGCTCGTGATCGTGTCGCTCACCGAGGTGCGCCCCAGCACGTCCCGCGTCGACGTCGAGGTCTCGGTGGCGCCCGGCGCACGCTTCCTCGATTCGGGCGGCACGGACCTCGCGCAGGAGATGGCGGTGCTCGTCTCACCGAGCATCGCCCGGACGAAGCTGGTCCTGCCGCAGGGCTCGTCGGCGACGACCTTCGACACCCAGATCCTGCTCGACGGCCAGGCCGGGCGCTGGCCCTTCGACAGGTTCGTCGTCGATCCCCTCGTGGTGACGGCCTACACCGGTTCCGGCGACGACGTGCAGATCCATCCCACGCGGATCCTCGTCGACGGGGAGGCGGAGGGGTGGAGCGTCAGCGACGACGAGGTCTCCGCGGCGGCGCAGGACGCCCCGGAGGTCCGCGTGCAGGTGCACAGGTCGGGCGGCATCCTGGTGTATTCGGCACTGCTGTTGGCGATGATGGTCGTGCTCGCGGTGCTGGCGGCGTTCGTTGCGATCCAGACCGCGCGCCGCCGCCGTACCGTGCACACCGACATGCTCGGGTGGATGGCCGCGATGGTCTTCGCCGTGATCCCGATGCGCAACATCCTGCCGGGCGCCCCACCGATCGGCGCCTGGGTCGACATCACCGTCACGGTGTGGGTGATCGTGACGCTCGTCGTGTCGCTGGCGTTGTACGTCTACTGCTGGTGGCGCGACACCGCGGACGAGATCGGCTCAGGCGGTGGGCGACAGCTGCGCGCGGGAGTCGGCGACGGTGTCGCGGCCGCGGCCGCGGCCGCGTGGGCCGAGGACCAGCACGACCGCCACGATCACGGCGAGCGCCCACCACACGTACGACGACACGAGGATCTGGTCCCACAGCGGCCAGCCGGTGCCGTCCCACCGGCCGACACCGAGCTCCCAGTGCGGCGCGAGGACGAACAGCACCCCACTTGCCGCGACGGCGGCGCCGAGGACGACACTGCGGCGCCGGTAGGCGGCCACCGCGAGGACCAGGAGCAGCGGCGCGACCCAGACCCAGTGGTGTGACCACGACACGGGGGAGACCAGCAGGCCGAACAACGCGTTGACGAACAGGGCCACCACCGGCAGCCCGGCCGCGAACGCGCGGTGCATCGCGACGGCGGCCAGGGCGAGCACCGCCACGCTCAGCGCGAGCCACGCCGCCGTGCGCATCGACGGGTCGAGCCCGAGCCGCGCGAGGACGCCGGTGATGCTCTGGTTCGCCGGGTAGGCGGGACCGCCGATGCGGTTCGAATCGAACAGCGTGTCGGTCCAGTACTCCCACGAGTCGGCGCGGGCGACGAGGAAGCCGATCGCGCCGAACACCACGAAACTCAGCCCGGTCGTGACCGCAGCCCGGAAGTCCTTGCGGAACAGGAAGAACAGGATGAACACCGCGGGCGTGAGCTTGACCGCCGCGACGAAACCGATCAGGACGCCGCGCGGCCACGGCGTCTTCTTCAACAGGCAGTCGGCGGCCACGAACACCATCAGCAGAATGTTGACCTGGCCGTAGTCGAACGTCGAGGTGACCGGTTCCAACGTGAGTGCGGCCGCGGCGCCCGCGAGCGCCGTCCACACGAGGGTGGTGCGGGGCCGCACTCCGACCGACGCGAGCGCCAGCACGAGCGTCGCGACCAGCGCGGCCAGGGACAGCACGGTCAGTACGGCGCCGGCGGCCTGCAGCGAGATCCAGGACATCGGGGCGAACACGACGGCCGCGAGCGGCGGGTACGTGAACGGCAGATGCTGGCCGTAGAACATCGCCGGAAGCGCACCGTCCGCGTACAGCGGATTGCCGGCCGCGAAGACGGCGCCGCCGAGCCGGTACACGTCGAGATCGATGTGGTACTGGAAGCCCACCTCCCGGAGACCGGGGAAGCCGACCAGGTAGAACAGCGCCCCGACCGTGAACAGGGCGGCGATGACGACCCGGGCCGCGACGACGGTCGCGGGGCGCCACGTCGACTTCGGCGGCGTCCCGTCGTCCGCGGGGGAGTGGCCGGCGATGTCGCTCGTGGGGTTGTGCACCACAACATCTTTCTACGAACACGGGGCTCGGTGTCGAGTGACCCCGTGAGCGGGGCAGTGTCGAGGGCTTCGGCGCCGGGGGCATAGGCTCCCCACCGTGCGCTACTTCTACGACTGCGAGTTCATCGAGGATGGTCGCACAATCGAGCTGGTCTCGATCGGTGTGGTGTGCGAGGACGGGCGCGAGTTCTACGCCGTCTCCACCGAGTTCGATCCCGACCGGGCCGGTAAGTGGGTTCGCCGCAACGTACTGCCGAAGCTGCCGTCGCCGTCGTCGCCGCTCTGGAAGAGCCGGGCGCGGATCCGCGACGACCTCATGAAGTTCCTGGTACCGCGGCCCGGCATCGAACCCGAGCTGTGGGCATGGGTCGCGGCGTACGACCACGTCGTGCTGTGCCAGCTGTGGGGCGCGATGACCGAGCTTCCGTCGTCGATGCCGCGGTACACGCGGGAACTGCGCCAGCACTGGGAGACGAACGGGTGCCCGCCGTTGCCGCCGGTCCCCGACGACGCCCACGACGCGCTCGCCGACGCCCGGCACAACCTCGCCAAGTTCGAGGCGATCGAGGCGTTCCGCGCGGTGCGGTGACGGGAATCACGGGCCCCTGCCGGGGCAACGATTCCGTGTGAATGGGGGCCTTCGCTCACCCGACCTCGGTGAGGCGAATATCCTGTAGTGGTGAACTGGACTGTCGACGTTCCGATCGACCGCTTGCCCGAACTTCCGCCGCTGCCCGCAGCCATGCGAGATCAGCTGGACGCGGCGCTGGCCAAGCCGGCCGCGCAGCAGCCGCAGTGGCCCGCCGACCAGGCAGCCGCGATGCGCACCGTCCTCGAGAGCGTGCCGCCGATCACGGTGGCCTCCGAGGTCGAGTCGCTGTCGCAGAAGCTGGCCGAGGTGGCACGCGGTGAGGCCTTCCTGCTGCAGGGCGGTGACTGCGCGGAGACCTTCGCGGACAACACCGAACCGCACATCAAGGGCAACATCCGCACGCTGCTGCAGATGGCCGTCGTGCTCACCTACGGTGCCAGCATGCCGGTGGTCAAGGTCGCGCGCATCGCCGGCCAGTACGCCAAGCCGCGGTCGTCGAACACCGACGCGCTCGGCCTGCAGTCGTACCGCGGCGACATGGTGAACTCGCTCGTCGCCGACGAGGCCGTCCGCGTCCACGACCCCTCACGTCTGGTCCGGGCGTACGCCAACGCCAGCGCCGCGATGAACCTGGTGCGCGCGCTCACCGGCTCCGGTATGGCCGACCTGCACAAGGTCCACGACTGGAACCGCGAGTTCGTCTCGTCCTCGCCCGCGGGTGCCCGCTACGAGGCGCTCGCTGCCGAGATCGACCGCGGCCTGCGGTTCATGAACGCGTGCCGGGTCACCGACCCGAACCTGCAGTCGGCGCAGATCTACGCCAGCCACGAGGCCCTCGTGCTGGACTACGAGCGCGCCATGCTGCGTCTGGACAACACCGACGACCACCCCAAGCTGTACGACCTGTCGGCGCACTTCCTGTGGATCGGTGACCGCACCCGTCAGCTCGACGGCGCACACGTCGCGTTCGCCGAACTCGTGGCGAACCCGATCGGCCTCAAGATCGGTCCGTCCACGACGCCGGAGCAGGCCGTCGAGTACGTCGAGCGTCTCGACCCGACCAACAAGCCCGGACGCCTGACGCTGATCTCCCGCATGGGTAACGGCAAGGTGCGGGACCTGCTGCCGCCGATCATCGAGAAGGTGCAGGCCACCGGTCACCAGGTGATCTGGCAGTGCGACCCGATGCACGGCAACACCCACGAGGCCACCACCGGCTACAAGACCCGCCACTTCGACCGCATCGTCGACGAGGTCCAGGGTTTCTTCGAGGTCCACAACGGCCTCGGGACGCATCCGGGTGGCATCCACGTCGAGCTGACCGGCGAGAACGTCACCGAGTGCCTCGGCGGCGCGCAGGACATCTCGGATCTGGATCTGTCCGGTCGTTACGAGACCGCGTGCGATCCCCGACTGAACACCCAGCAGTCGCTCGAGCTGGCCTTCCTGGTCGCGGAGATGCTGCGCGACTAGTCCTGGATCATCCAGCTGAAGGGTCCCTGCGTGCGCTCCCGGCGCGCGAAGGGACCCTTCAGCTGTTTCCGGGAGTCGTCAGAGCAACGAGGTGATGGTGACGGTGCCGCCGGGGACGACGCGGTCGCCGGCCCCGGGACTCTGCGAGATGATCAGCGACCGGTCCGAGTTGACGATCTGACGCACCTCGTACTGCAGCCCGAGCTTGTCCAGTTCGGATTTCGCCGACGCGACCGAGCGGCCGAGCAGCGCCGGCACCTTGACTGCGTTGGACACCTTCAGCACGACGCTGGTGCCGGCCTTGACGGACGTGCCGACCGCGGGGTCCGTGCCGACCGCGTCGCCGGAGTCGACCTTGTCGTCGAAGACCTGCTGAACCTCGCGGACGGTGATGCCGACCGAATCGAGCGCCTTCCGGGCCGCATCCTCCGACATTCCCTCGACACCCGGGACGTCGACCGGCGGCGCGCCCTTGCTGCGCAGCATCCGGACCTCCGAGCCCACCGCGAGCATCGTGCCGGGGGCCGGTTCGAGGGCCGCGATGCCGCCGACCGGCACCCGCGCGCTGAACGCCTCGCCGCCGTCGACCGGAACGAACGTCCGCTCCCGCAGGCTCGCCTCGACCGCCGCGACGTCGCCGCGGCCGCCGACCTCGGGAACCGTCGGGCGGCCCAGCGACACCAGCAGTGCCACCGACGACCCCCGGGTCACCCGCTCGCCCTCCGCGGGGTCCGTGCCGACCGGCGCATCCACCGCGACGGTGTCCGAGTACGCGCCGCGCGTCTCCACGCTCAGCCCGGCCGCCTCGATCTGCGTGGTGGCCGCGGCCGTGTCGAGACCGCCGATGGCGGGCACAGCGGCGTAGCGGCCCGACCCGAGCCACCACCCGCCGAAGCCGAGGGCGCCCGCGGCCAACAGGATCACCAACAGCCACACCAGAACCGTGCGGCGGGAGCCGGGCCGCCCGACACCGGGCGCGCCGAACGGGTGCCTCGCCGCCGAGACTTCGGCCGGCGCGACGTCGTCGTCGGACGGCCGCGGCGTCACCGTGGTCACGACCTTGGTGTGCTGGACACCGTCCTGGTGGTGGCCGACCGTGGGGGTGACGGTGGTCGGTGCGTCGGCCGCCGGCCCGGGCCGATTCCCCGGCTCGGGATGCGGTCCCTCCGGTCCGGGAGCACGAGTCGTGACGGCCGTCGGGGCCGCGGACTGCTGCGCCGAGCGGCGCGGCGCGGGAACCCGGTAGTCCGGCAGCCCCAGCTGCGTGCTCACCGTGCGCAACTGTGCCGCCATCGCCCCGGCGTCGGCGAAGCGCTCCTCCGGGTCGCGCTCGGTCGCGCGGACCACGAGTTCGTCGAACTCCGGCGGAACACCGTCGATGATGCTGCTCGGCTCCGGAACGTCGTTGTCGATGCGCTGATACGCGATCGACAACGACGTGTCGCCGGTGAAGGGGGTGGTGCCGGTCAGCATCTCGTACATCAGCACGCCGGCCGCGTAGACGTCGCTGCGGGCGTCCGCGGTTCCCGTCGTGACCTGCTCGGGGGACAGGTAGGCGGCGGTGCCCAGGATGACGCTGCGCGAGGTCGTGCCGGCCGCGGCGATCGCTCGGACCAGACCGAAGTCGGCGATCTTGACGTCGCCCGAGTGCGAGATGAGGACGTTCTCGGGCTTGATGTCGCGGTGCACCAGGCCGGCACGGTGGGCGACGGCCAGGGCTTCGAGCACAGGCCGCGCGACGGCCGCTGCCGCGTGCGGGGGCATGGGGCCGCGCTCGCGAAGCAGTTCGCGCAGCGTCCCACCCTCGACGAGTTCCATCACCAGGAACGCGTGCTCACCGTCGCTGCCCTGGTCGTGGACCCCGACGAGCCCCGGATGGGCGAGGCGGGCCACGGCGCGGGCCTCGAACTCGAACCGCGCCAGGAACTGCGGATCGGCGGCGAACTGCGGATCCATCACCTTGATCGCGACGGGCCGGTCCAGACGCAGGTCCATGCCGCGATAGACGGTGGACATGCCGCCCCGCGCAATCGGCGCATCGATGCGGTAGCGCCTGTCCAGCACCACACCGATCAACCGTCGACCTCCGGGATTCACGCTCGCGCCCCTCGCTTTCGTGCACAGATTCATCTCGATCGTAGTCAGCCGACGCCGCCGACCCGATTCCACGACGGGACCCTGGTCGTACCGTCGGGGCAGACCCGATAACGTTACGGGAGTGAGTGCTATCCCTTACTGCGATGACGTGTTGGACCGCTCGATCTCGCTGCTTCAGTTGGCGGACGTGTCGAAGCAGATGGGGCTCGTCGTCACACACGTGCACCAACTGCTGCGCGACCACAAGCTGATCGCGGTCCGCCGCGACAGCGTCGTCGGCATCCCCGAGGCTTTCTTCGGCGACGACGGCCAGCCCCTTCGTCTTCTGCCCGGACTCATCGTCGTGCTCCGGGACGGTGGCTTCGAGGACGAGGAGATCCTGCGCTGGCTCTTCACGGAGGACGAGTCGCTGTCCGGCACGCCGATCGAGACGATGCACACCGATCAGGCGCGTGAAGTCATCCGGCGCGCCCAGTCGATGGCGTTCTGATCCGCCGGCGTTCCTGACCGAAAGGTGGTCCGGGCGACGGGTCAGGCCCGTCGCCCGGATTTCCCGGCGTTCGCGCGCGTGGCGCGCACCAGCAGCGGCAGCGCGACGGTGAGGCGTCGACGTCGCGACACCGTGGCGCGCCGATCGAACACGTGGAAGCCGCTGCGGTCCACCTCGTCGAGGATCTCCGAGTAGAGCGTGAACGCCGCCCGGATACCGGGGCGGGCACGCGGATCGAGCATGTCCAGTCCCGGCTCCGCATCGCGATACAACGCCCGGGTGACGGCCGAAACGTGCCCGAGCGCGCGCCGCACCCGCGGGTCGACGGTGCCGCTGTCCCGGCAGTGCCGAAGCAGGCCCGGGTCCACACCGAACGCGGCCAGTTCGTCCGCCGGCAGGTACACGCGTCCGCGCGCGAGGTCCTCGCCGACATCGCGGACGAAGTTCGTCAGCTGGAAGGCCTCGCCGAGGGCGGCAGCGTGCGGTATCGCCTCGTCGAGGGGAGTCGTGGTGCCGAGGATCGGCAACATCTGCAATCCGATCACCACCGCCGACCCGTACATGTAGCGCCGCAGCGCCGCCATGTCCGGGTAGACGGCGTGGAAATCCGGGGTGCCGGGGATGTCCATGCGCATCGAGTCGAGGAACGCTCGAAAGTACTCGGTCGGAATCGCGTACCGGTCGATGGTGTCCGCGACGGCCCGCACGACCGGACCGGTCCGGGGATCGGTCACCGGCTGTCCGGCGAGCGCGCAGTCCAACGCGGCCTCGATCCGATCGACCGCGCCCACGCGCTCGGCGGCGCGGTCAGCGGCCGGGATGTCGTCGTTGGCGGTGTCGTCCACGTCCACGACGTCGTCGACGGTGCGCGCGAATCCGTACAGCGCGTGGACGCCGGGCCGACGCTCCGCCGGCAGCAGCCGGGTGGCCAGGTAGTACGTCCTGCCGTGCTCGGCCGCCAGGCGTCGGCACAACCGATAGGCGGCGTCCAGATCGGAGCGCGGCGGCAGTGTCACAGCGGCGACGGACGCCGTTCGGTGCCGGTGGCCAGTGCCTCGGAGACCGCCGACGCCTCCGGCGATTCCGGGAGGCGGACCTCCGGTGTCGGCTCCGCCACGGACCGCAGCCGCAACGGATCGACCGTCTTGAGGGACACCGCGGCCACGACCGCGACGAACGTCGCGAGCGCGACGTGCAGGAAGGTGTAGAGGCCGATCGAACCGTCCGGCTGGAAGACGAGCATCAGCCACGTCGACAGACCCACCAGAACCTGGAGGGTGCGCGTCGACATCGCGAAGCCCGCCGCGATCGCCAGCGGCCACGAGTAGTACCACGGCAGCGCGGCCGGCGACAGGATCACGATCGCGACCAGGGCGATGAGGATGCCCAGCACCGCGTCGCGCTCGGTGCGCCGGAAGCGCCACCACACCCACACGAGGATGCCGACGAGGGCGACGGCGCAGACGGCGCGGGTGACCTCGAGGACCGGTGCCAGCGTCGCGCCGGTGAACCAGCCGGTGCCGACGGTCACGAGGTGCGCCATGATCGTCGGCAGCGACAGCCAGTTGATGATCTTCGCGGAGCCCTGAAGGGCGGTGAGCCAGCCGAGCCCGACACCCGCGACCGCCGACGCTGCGGTGAACACCGCCACGAACACCGCGACACCGATGCCGGCCGCCTTGACGAACGACGCCAGTGGGGTCGCGGGCTCACGGCCCTCGGCCAGGGCGCGATCGCGCTCGTGGATCATCCAGATCCACACGATGAAGGGCAGTGCGATACCGGCCATCGCCTTGACGGCGACGCCGACCGCGATGACCGCGACGGCCGGCACGTGCTTGCGGTCCAGCGCGAGCGTGACGCCCGCGACCATGAGCCCGACCATGAGCAGTTCGTTGTGGACGCCGCCGACGAGATGGATCAGCACCAGCGGATTGAGCACCGCGAGCCACAGCGCGATAGCCGGGTTGCCGCCCAGTTGCCGCGCGAGGCGGGGGAGTGCCCACATCATCAGGGCGAGGCCGGGCAGCATCGTCAGGCGCAGCATCATGGTCCCCGCCACGACGTTGTCGCCGGTGATGCTGGTGATGCCCTGGCCGAGCAGCAGCGAGATCGGCCCGTACGGCGCGGTGGTGGTGGTCCACACGTTGCTGACGTTGTCGAGCAGGATGCCGGGATTGGCGACCGGACCCACCGCGTACGGATCGAAGCCGTCGCGCAGCAGCGCGCCCTGAGCGAGGTAGGAGTACGCGTCGCGGCTGAACATCGGTACCGCGAGGAGCATCGGGGCGGTCCAGATCGGGACCGTCCACATCAGCGCCCGCACCCCGACGCGGCCCTGCACCGCGGAGCGGCCCAGGCGCACCCATGCGGCGACCATCGCGAGCACACCCGCCCAGATGACGATCGTGGACAGCGCGTAGCCGTGCCCGAACCGGAGCCACGACAGGTTGGCGTCCTCGAGCAGTGGATCGTGTCGGCGCACGCTGCCGGCGCCGAAGCCACCGAACGTGATCATCAATGCACCGACGACGCCGAGCACGGTGGCGTGGCCTTCCGGGGTGCGCAGATAGTCGCCGGAGGCGCGCAGCCACGAACGATCGGACGCGGTGTCGAGGGGTCCGGAAGAGGCCGACATCGGTACAGATTCCTCCCCCGGATGAGGTGCTCGAGCACTGCCGGCCGACGCTGGACGGCCGCGCGGTAGTGGACGGCTAGTCAGTTTAGTGTGTCCCACCGGAATGTTCGGCACGCAGTCCGGAACGCGGCTTCCGTCCGCGTCCGTCGATGCGTTCGGCGGCGAGTTTCCCCGACACGATCACGGTGGGAACGCCCACGCCGGGCGTCGTGCCGGAGCCGGCGAGAACGACGTTGACCGGGCGTCGCGCCAGGTTGCGGCGTCGGAACGGGCCGGTCTGGCGGAAGATGTGCGCGGGGGCGAACGGACTGCCCGCTGCCAGGCCCTGCGCCGCCCAGGTCCCCGGCGAGTCGATGTGATCAACGACATAACGTTCGCTGATGCCGCGGTATCCGCGCTGCTCCAGCGTCCGGAGCAGTTCGCGGGCGTACGGCCCGGTCAGCGCATCCCAGTCGAACGGGGCGCTGTCGAGGTTGGGGCACGGCGCCAGCACGGACAGCGGTTCGTGCCGGATTCCGTCGCGCTCGACCAGCAGACCGGGATCGGTGACCGCGGGCCGGGTGATCAGCAGCGACGGGCCGCTCATCAGCCGGCCACGGCCCGGGCGCGCCGCGATCTCGGCGAACGTGCGCTCCCACTCGGCGCCGAAGTCGATCGTGTGATGGTGCGGTGTGCCCCAGTCGGCGGAGACGTCGCAGGGGACGGTGCCGTGCAGCACCACTGCGGACGGGGAGATCCGGAATCGTCGCGGCCGGCGGGCAGTGAGCAGTTCGTCGACCACCGGCAGATCGGGGGTGAGAACGACGGCGTCGCACGCATACGTCTCACCGGTGGCGGTGCGCACCGACCGCACCCGGTCGCCCGACCGCTCGAGGCCCACCACCTCGGCCCCGAATCGGATCCGCCCACCCGCGGAGGTGAACGCGTCGGTCATCGCGTCGGCGATGGTGTGCATGCCGCCCTCGGGGAAGGAGACCCCCATCGAGGTGTCCATGTGCGCGATCGCGCCGTAGACCGCGAGCGCCTTCGCGGGCGCGACACCCGCATACAGGGCCTGGAACGTGAAGATCCGGCGCAGTCGGGGGTCGCGGATCCGCCGTGCCACCTGGTTGCCGAGGCGTCCGAACCCGCCCGCGGCGATCAGCCGGACCAGGTCGGTGGCCGCGGCGCGGGAGGAGAACAGATCCAGCGGTGAATCGAAGTTCGAGTCGATGAACGTGTCGAACTCGGCGTCGAACACCCGGCCGAGCCAGCGGCGCAGGTCCAGATACCGGCGCGCCTCGTCCGCCCCGCAGACCCGGGTCACCTCGGCGACCATCCGGTCCGGGTCGGAGAACACGTCGATCGAGGAGCCGTCCGCGAACCGGGCGTGGTACGCCGGCGACAGGTGGTGCAGGCGCACGGGAGGCGTCGTCGTCTCGAAGTCGGCGCCGACGGCCGCGAGGGCGTCGCGTACCAACTCCGGCATGGTCAGTACGGTCGCGCCGTTGTCGATCACGTGGTCGGCGAACCGATAGGTCCCCACCCGGCCGCCCGGGCGGTCACCGCGCTCGAGGACGGTCACCTCGTGCCCGCTGCCGCGCAGGTGCAGGGCGGCGGTCAGCCCGGCGAGCCCGGCCCCCACCACCACGACCCGGTCCACCCTGCCGGGTACGACGCGCACGCCCATCGCGATCAGGCGTCTCGACGGGTGACGGCGATCGCCATCCCGCGCAGGAGTCGCTTGCCCTCGGCCGTGGCGGTGCTGGCGTCGAGAGCGGTGAGGGCGCTGTCGGTGAGCTCGGCGATGCGCCGTTCGGCGTCGTCGACGGCACCGAGATCGGTGATGACCGAGCGCAGCGCCGCGACGTCGGATTCGGAGAGGTCGGTGCCGATCGACTCGCGCAGCAGTACCGCCGCCGCCGGATCGGTCCGATCGGCGCGCTGCAGGGCCTCGGCGAACAGCACGGTGCGCTTGCCGGCGCGCAGATCGTCGCCGGACGGCTTGCCCGTGACCTCGGGATCGCCGAACACGCCGAGGAGGTCGTCCCGCAACTGGAACGCGATCCCGATGTCGGTGCCGAACCGGCGGTAGGCGTCGACGAGGGCGTCGTCCGCGCCGGCGAGCGCCGCACCCAGGTGCAGCGGGCGCTCGATGGTGTAGGCAGCTGTCTTGTAGCGGTTGACGCGGAGCGCCGCCTCGACCGTTTCGTCGCCCCGGACCTCGCCGCTGATGTCGAGGAACTGGCCCCCGAGCACCTCGGTCCGCATGGCCGACCACACCGGCGAGATCCGCAGCTGCGCTTCGGGCGACAGGCCCGCCTCGCGGATCATGTCGTCCGCCCAGGCAAGTGCGAGATCTCCCAGCAGGATCGCCGCGGCCCGGCCGAACTCGGCGGACCCGCCGCTCCACTGCTGTGCGCTGTGCAGGTCGGCGAACTCGACGTGCACGGTGGGGAAGCCGCGCCGCGTGGTCGACGCGTCGATGATGTCGTCGTGGACCAGCGCGCACGCCTGGACGAGTTCGAGCGCGGACGCGGCCCGCAGCGCCGCGGGCGCCTCCGGCCCGGTGGCGTCACCGCCGGCACCGAGCCAGCCGGTCCAGACGAACATGGGGCGCACCCGCTTGCCGCCGCGCAGCACGAAACTCTCGAGCGCGGCGACCGCCTCGGCGTAGCCACCGCCGACGGTCTCGACCGTGCCGGCGCGCGATGCGAAGAACTCCCGCAATGCACCCTCGACGGAATCGGTGAAGGGCGGGACGGACGGCGAAGGGCGAGTGGACTCACCGGCTCCAGCGGACAGGACAGCCTCCAAATCGAGTTCTCGAAAAGCCTCCGACCAACCTTAGTGGTCCTCCCGGCGGTCGCGTCGCATGCTGCCCAGGTCCCGGTACGTGAGACGGGGCGCCGACGCGATGCGGTCCGACCAGTGCACTGAACCTATGCTTGGCGGGTGACATTCGATGCCGTCCGGGGGCGCAACAGCGCGGGATTCGTGACTCAGACCCCCTCGATCGTGGACCGGATCCGCTCGTCCGAAGCTTCGAAGAGCGGTCGGATCCCCTTCTCCGTCGAGTTCTCGCCGCCGCGCGACGAGGACGCCGAGGCTCGGCTGTGGCGTGCCGTCCGCGCCTTCGAGCGGCTCGGTCCGGCGTTCGTGTCCATGACGTACGGCGCGGGCGGTTCGACGCGGGATCGCACCGTTCGGGTGACCGGCCAGTTGGCCGAGGACACCACCCTCCTCCCGGTCGCGCACCTCACCGCCGTCGGACACAGCATCGACGAACTGCGTGCGATGTGCGGGGCGTACGCCGACCGCGGGATCAGCAACATCCTGGTGCTGCGCGGAGACCCACCGGGAGACCCGCTCGGCGAGTGGGTCAAGCACCCCGACGGCGTCGAGTACGCCGAGGAACTGGTCCGGCTGGTGCGGGACATGGGCGACTTCCATGTCGGCGTCGCGTCGTTCCCGGAGGGCCACTACCGCGCGCCCGACCTCGACCACGACACCAAGTACCTGGTCTCGAAGCTGCGTGCCGGCGCCGAGTACTCGATCACCCAGATGTTCTTCGACGTCGAGGACTATCTGCGGCTGCGCGACCGCGTCTCGGCGTTGGACCCCGAGCAGGGCGAGAAGCCGATCATCCCCGAGATCATGCCGATCACCTCGCTGCGGTCGGCCCGGCGCAGCCTGGAACTGTCCGGCTCCAGCCTGCCGGCCGTGCTCGAGGAGCGACTCACCCGCGCGGCCGGCGACGGACCCGACGAGAACCGGGCGGCCGTGCGCGAGATCGGTATCGAGGTCGCCACCGAGATGAGCGAGCGGCTCATCGCCGAGGGCGCTCCCTGTCTGCACTTCATCACGCTCAACTTCGCCCGCGCCACCAGCGAGGTGCTGACCAACCTGGGAATGTCGGCGTCGGCCACGGTCTGACCGTCAGGTCAGCTGCCGACCCTTCCACTGGAGACGGCGACGTCGGCGGTCGCGGTGCGAGACGGCGACCAGCCGCACGAAGGCGCCGATCGACAGCGGGTGCGCGGCCGCGTCGGCCACATCCCGCCCACGGGGCGCGGACCCGGATTCGACGGCGCGGGCGGTGACCCGTGACGCCGTCGCGGCCAGGTATCCGGCGGCGCCCCACGCTCGGGTACGGCCCCGTCCGAACAGCATCGCGAGCGGCGCGATCGCACAGGTCGCCGCGGCCACCGTCGTCACGACGGCCGCGCCCGCGGGTGAGCCGAACGCCGTCCAGAGCCACCGCGTGTATCCCTCGCGCAGTGCGGTCGCGTCCGTGTACATCCGGCAGTGCGCGCGATCCTGGGCGACGGCGACGACGGTGCGGCCGCCGCGGCGGCGCACCGCCCGCGCGATGTCGAGATCCTCGGTGTGACTACCGGCGACGACGGTGTGCCCTCCGAGGCGGTAGTAGGCGGCCGCGTCGAACACCAGGAACTGACCGCACGCGACGACCGTCGACGGCCGGGTGCTCCGGTTGGCAACGGGCACCGGCAGTGTCGAGAACCACGACCAGCACAGCAGCGGCTGGATCAATCGCTCGGCGGGCGTCACGGCGTCCTGTCGCGGCCACGGGGAGACGAGGTCGGCGCCGGACTCGCGGAGTTCGGTCACCGCCGCGGCAAGCGCGTCGGGGGCCAGGCGCACGTCGGCGTCGAGGAAGATCAGCACACCGGGCCGCCCCGGGTCCATCAGGCGGGCGGCGTGGGTGGCGCCCACGTGACAGGCCGCGTTCTTCCCGAGCCATCCGGGCGGCGGTCCCTCTCCCCGGACGAGAGCGAACCGGCTGTCGCCCGCGAAGGCCGACGTCGCGACCGCGGCGGTGCCATCCGACGAGTCGTCGTCGAGGACGATCACCCGCAGGGTGTCGAGGAGCGTCTGGTTCCGGAGGTCCGCGATCAGATCCCCGACCCGGCTCTCCTCGTTCCGGGCGGGCACGACCACCGTGACGGGCTCGACGACTCGGCGGGCGCGCAGACGGGGGATCGTGCAGCTGTTGACGGCCGTGACGGCCGCCCCCGCGAGAGACAGGAGGGCCGTGGCTCGCGTCGCGCGCAGGGAAGGGCGACAGGAAACTCTCATCGGTGCGAGCCCCGCTACCGCGTCGAGGTCTCCAGCGACCTGTCCTGTCGTGGCCGGGGGCGAGCAGCGCGGTTGCGCTGCATCCACGCCATTCCGCCCACGATCAGCGCGACACCGACCGCGACCCCGGCGGACATGCCGGCCCAGCCGGCGAAGCTGCGGGTGCTGGGGTCGGCGTAGCGGACCTCGGCGCGCAGGGTGCTGACCTCGCCCGCGGGCAGCTTCCACGTGACGGTCGAATCGCCGTCCCGGGTGCCGTTGGTGGTCGCCACGCGGGACGGGAACGCGATCGTGAACTGGACGTCCGTGCCCTGCGCCGGAACGTCCTCGAGGTCGATGCGCCCGTCGAGGCTCACCAGGTCACCGGCGCGCTGCAGCGACAACTGGAGCACCCCCGCCGTGTCGGCGGACATCGAGCCGAGGTCCCGCACCTCGCCGAACGACAGTCCGCTGAAGAACACCTGGGTGCCGACGTAGCCGTCCTTGTCGTACTCCTGGACCCGCATGCGGTCGGCCAGCGAGTCGGGCGGTGTGAGCTGCGGGCCCTTGTCGTTGTCGTCCTTCGGGACGGTGGCCGCGACTATCTGTCCCGACACCTTGTCGTCCGCCGAGACGCCCATCGACACCTGTACTCGCAGGCAGCCGGCGAGTAGGGGCACGAGCAGCAGCGCCAGCGCCGCGGTGCCGAGCACGCGGGCGCGGGTTCGCCGACGTCGGGAAGGTGTCGAGGTCACGGGGGAGGGCGGCTGCACATCGATCATCGTGCCAGGCACGGGGATACGTGTCAGGCGGTAGGGGTGTTGCGCAGTTCGGCTCGGCGTGTGCGGACGAGGTCGGCGACGAGAGGCACTCCCAGCACCCCCATCGTGACGGCCCCGTAGACCGCCGAGTAGCGCAGTTCCGGCGCGTCGAGGAACACCGCGTGCGCCAGCGCCGACCCGAGCCAGGTCCACAGGAACAGTGCGATGGGGACGGCGTCGTGAAGGGATGTCGTCCGGACGATCCGGCGATCGAGCAGATCGACCAGGACCGTCATCACCGCCGCGACGAGCAGCCAGCCCGCGTAGTTGGTGAGCGGGATGTGCGCGACGCCCGGCAGGCCGGCGTCGGTGACGCACCACTGCCACTGGCCGTCCGCGACCATCTGCGGGTCGAGGTACAGGTCCCAGCCGACAACGCCGATCGTCGCGAGGAGGATCCGCGACAGCCGGCGGTGTGTCAGCCGCGACGCCACACACCACACCGGGTAGAAGCCGGCCGTCCATGCGAACGGCACGACGAGCGGCACGTCGGCGATGGACCAGCCCAGACGTCCGGTCGTGTACTCGTAGCAGCCGTACGGGATGCCGGTCGCGGTGCCGACCACCTCCGACAGCAGCCCCACGCCCGCGGTGGCCGCGACCATGCCGGCCGCCCAGAGTCTCCCGCGGGTGGCGACGGCATGCAGGATCGACGCGGCCGCGAGCAGCGCCACCACGGCGACGGTGACGGCGTCGCGGGGACGACCGTCGACCAGCGGATAGACGATCTGGGCGCCGACCGCGGCCACGGCGACGGCCGCCGACGCCCGCCGCAGGATCGTGTTCACCGGAGTTTTCTGCGGAGGGCCCGACGCAGCCGGCCGCCGCGGGCGTCCGACAGCGCGATGCGGGCCGCACTGCGGCCACTGGCCCCGGAGACGCCGCCGCCGGGATGCGTCGACGCCCCCGTGAGATAGAGGTTGTCGGCGTCCGGGACCCGCTGCCCCGCCAGTTCCGGGATCGGCCGCCACAGCATCATCTGATCCAGCGACATCTCCACGTGCATGACATTGCCACCCAGCAAACCCATCTCGCGTTCGATGTCCGCGGGCGTCTGCACGTGTCGGTGCCGGACGCTGTCCGCGAACCCGGGGGCCAGTGCGTCGACACCGGCGACGATCCGATCTGCCTCGCTCTCGCCCAGGCTCGCCCAGTCCCGGCCACCGGACAGCCGGTACGGGTGCCACTGCGACCACAGGGTCACCTGGTGTTCTCCGTCGGGGGAGATGCTGGGATCGATGCTGCTGAAACTCATCGCGAGGACCGCGGGGTCCGGCGGGAGTTCGCCGGCGAGCGCGGCGCCGTGCGCGGTCCGCAGTCGTGCCCGATCGGAGACGAGCAGTTGCAGACCCGACGTCGTGGTGGTCGCGTCCGCGTCGGCGGGCGCGCTCGGGTACGACGGCAACGCATCGGTGCCCAACCGCAGCACCATCCCGATGCCGGGGCCGACCCGGATCCGTCGCCGCCAACCGTCGAGCGTGTCGCGGTCGTAGCCGCCGCGCTCGAGCAGATCGAGGGTGGTCAGAATGTGACAGCCTGCGACGACGTTCCGGGCGCGCACGCGCCGGCCCGATTCGGTGACGACGGTCCAGCCGTCGGAGGTGCGACGCAGTTCGGCGACGCCGTCGCCGAGGGTGACGGTGCCGCCGTCCGCCGCCAGCCGCGCCGACAGTGCCGCGGTGAGGGCGCCGCTGCCGCCGACCGCGCGACCGGGAGGCAGCGTGTGCATGAGCGCGGCGAACCCGACCATCGGCGCAGTGCCGGGCTCGGACATCGGGGGACCGGACTGGGCGCCGAACCAGGCCAGCGCCGCCTTGAGTGGTTCGCTGTCGAAGTACTCGTCGAGCAGCGCGTCGCCGGACGTGAGGAACTCGCGGGACAGGGCCGCGCCGCCGTCCGCGGTGTCGAGCCCCCAGAACGAGCGCAGCAGGTGAGCGCCGGTGGGCGGAGCGGAGAAGGCGCGCATCACGCGTTCGGTGCGAGGTCCCCAGGTTCCGACGAAACGGCGGTAGGCGTCGGCATCGGCGCGTCCGCACGATTCCTCGATCGACCGGCACGTGCGGTCGAGACTGCGATGGAAGACGATCCCCGGGCGGTCGGAGTCCGCGGGCGCGGGCGCGAACGCCCACGGATCGCAGTCGATGTAGCGCAGGCCGTGGGCGGCGAGCTCGAGTTCTTCGATGATCCCGGTGTGTCGGATCATGATGTGCGCCGACGAGCCCCGGTCCACCTTGTGCCCCGGGAAGCGTTCGACCGTGGAGACGGCGCCGCCCACGACCGTGTCGCGTTCGAGCACCTCGACGGACCAGCCGTCGCGGGCGAGGTAACACGCGGCGACCAGTGCGTTGTGCCCGGATCCGACCACGACGGCGTCGAGGGTGGCGTCGGAGCGCCCGCGGTTCTCCTGCAGTGTCGCGCTCACAGCGGCAACCCCCTTCCGAGGACGGCGAACGGGCGCCGGTCGCCCGCGAAGGTGAAGTGCCGCACGACGTCCCGGAATCCGGTGCGCCGGTACAGACGCCACGCGCGGTTGTCCTCCTCGGACACTTCCGGCGTCGACAGCAGCACGCCGCGCTCGGGGCGGTCGGCGAGGAGGCGGCGCAGCAGTCGCTCGCCGAGTCGATGCCCCTGGGCGCTGGGGTGGACGTGCAGTTCGGTCAGTTCGAAGTAGTTGCCGAGGATGTACTCGATCTGGTCCCGGCCCCACCCCGTCGCCTGCATGCCGTGGCGGACCTGCTGCTGCCACCACTGATCGGGGGCGCCGCGATACCCGTAGGCGATCGCGACGAGCGGGCCGGTCCGATCGGGATGTTCCGGATCGGGCCGGACGGCGCCCACCGCCCGCCATCCCGGGCGCTGCGTGTGTTCGGTCCACAGCGGCGCGCGGTGGAATTCGGTGCCACGGGGGTAGTTCATGGCCTCGACATAGATCGACAGCGCTTCGGGCAGCCGGGCGCGCATGTCGGAAACCGACAGGTCGACGACGACCGGCGCCGGGTCCGGATCGAGACCGGGACTCTCGCCGGGGTTCGCATCCATGAGGGAGCTCACCCTCCTCTCTCTTGACGACTTGTCGGTGGGGCCAGCTATATTGAATAGGTCGAACAGATGTTCGATATTGGTGATCCGGCGATGCCGGTGATGTTCGAGGGAAGCGAACATCACCGGCTCGCCGGTCCCGAGTCGGTACGGGTGGGAGGTGCGCGGGTCATGGGGAAGGTGCAGACGCGGACGTCGGGTCCGGGGACGGGGACGTCGGGGCCATCGGTGTCGCCGTCGCCGGGGCGCGGGGTCGGCGCTCCTGTTCGGGGGCCGCTGTCGGCGCCCGTCAAGGCGGTGAATCTGTTACGTCGAGCCGACGCCTTGCTGTCCGAGGCCGCCGGTGCATCCGATCCCGCAGAGCGGTTCCGCACTGCGTATGTCGGTGCACTGCGTGGCGCGGCCGCGGTGCTCGCGTCCGGCGAAGGGTCGGAGGCTTCACGCACTGCGCGCCGGCCGCGGTCGCGCAGTGCGTGGGTGTTGATGGCGCGTGCGGAACCGAATTTCGCGGCGTGGGCGGACTTCTTCGCCGGGTTCTCGGCCTTGCGCGCCGATCTCGAGGCGGGGATCTCGCGCACGATCGGTGCAGAAGAAGCGGACAGCTTCTACGTCGAGGTGGGTCGCTTCCTGTTCGACGTCGAGGACCGTCTCGGGTGCTGACGAGTGTCGTCGTCGGCTGTTGTCGCCGTTCGGATTCCTCGTCTTCGACCGGGTGATTCCGGACACCTCGGGGTCGCTATCGGTCGAGCCGCCCCAGATAGTCACCCATTCGATGAGAACTCGTCGATGGAGTAGGTGGTGGGGGGCAGGTTCTACTCGTATTATTGAATCCAGGTAACCGCCAGTCCGTTACCCGCCTCTCCGCACCGCGGTTGAGGTGCCAACTCTTAGTGCCGGGGGAGGTACCGTGCCACTCTCCGAGCACGAGCAGCGCATGCTCGATCAAATCGAGAGCGCTCTCTACGCCGAGGATCCCAAGTTCGCGTCCACAGTGAGGGGCGGACGTATTCGCGTCGCCTCCAGCAAGCGCCGATTGCAGGCGGCGGCCCTGTTCGTTCTGGGTCTCGTTCTACTCATTGTGGGTGTGGCCGTCGATGTGTTGAGGTTGGGCGATTTCCCGATCGTCAGTGTGGTCGGGTTCGTCGTGATGTTCGGTGCCGGGGTTCTCTTCCTCGTCGGCGGAGGCAAGGGTCACCTGGCGGCGGTTCCCGATGGGGACGCCTCGGGTCACGGTGCGAAGGATTCGCGCGGACCGCAACCGCGCAAGTCGCACGGTGGAAAGAAATCGGGCGGATTCTCGTCGCGGATGGAAGACCGCTTCCGTAAGAGGTTCGACCAGGAATAGGGCCGACAGCTCTCTCCTGACGGCGGCGGCGCGACCAATCGGTCGCGCCGCCGCCGTTTTCGTGTGTTCGCTTACCGCTCGAACCTGAAGCCCCACCACGCCCCACCCACGTTCCCCACCACGCCCCACTCGTGTTCCCCACGGCTCCCCACTCGGTGCACGGCGGGCCGGACGGTCTGGTTGCGGGGTCACCGCAGGCTCGCGACCTGCCACTTTCGGCCGATGGTCGAGGGCTGGGACGAGTGGTCCCACTCGTCGCCGCGGGTGTTTGCAGTCACGTTCGATGAGCCACCCACTTTCGCCCATGCACGTGAACTGCGGTTATCGCTTCCGACTTGTCAAATCGGGGCCTCGTTTGGAGTCGCGGTGGGGGAAAGTGGGGTACTGTGGTGCGCAGCGGATCGTGGGAGCGACCCGCAAGAACGCTGGGACGCACCAACCGGTGATGCCCTACAGGTTCGCCACAGGGGCTCCGGCAGGAGGTGACGAGATGTTTCTCGGTACCTACACGCCGAAGCTCGACGACAAGGGGCGGCTGACGTTGCCCGCAAAGTTTCGGGACGCGTTGGCTGGAGGTTTGATGGTCACGAAAGGCCAGGACCACAGCCTTGCTGTGTACCCCCGCGAGGAGTTCACTGCCGTCGCGCGTCGCGCTGCTGCCGCTTCCCGAACCAATCCGCAGGCCCGCGCCTTCGTGCGTGGACTTGCATCGGGAACGGACGAGCAGCATCCCGATGGTCAGGGCCGGATCACGCTGTCTGCCGACCACCGCCGCTATGCGGGGCTGTCGAAGGACTGTGTGGTGATCGGTCAGATCGAATTCCTCGAGATCTGGGACGCCCGAGCCTGGGAGTCCTACCTCGCGGAGCACGAAGAGAGCTACTCGCAAGCCAGAGACGAGGCGCTCGAAGGGATCTTCTAGCCCGGAGACGCCCCAGGCGAGTGCCGCGAGGCCTCTGCCCGAAGGTGACCCTGACGCACTTCCCCAGCGCCAGGTTTGCCGCCGGGACCCTGACGCACTTCCCCAGCGCCAGGTCCCCGATCGGACAGGGACCTCGATGCATTCGCTACCCCTGCACAGCACCACCCAGCGGAAGAGTCGGAGGAACCATGGTCGACGGCGAGGACGGCAAGCAGTCGGTCCCCGGCGAGTTCGGTCATGTCCCCGTGCTGCTGAATCGCGCCGACGATCTGCTGGGTCCGGCGATCACCGCCGACAACCCGCGCGGTGACGGCGCGGTGATGATCGACGCGACCCTCGGCCTCGGCGGGCACTCCGAGTACTTCCTGCGGACCTATCCCGGGTTGCATCTCATCGGCCTCGATCGCGACCCCGAGGCCCTGCGCATCGCTTCCGGCCGGCTGGCGCCCTACGCAGACCGGACCACGTTCGTGCACACCCGCTACGACGGCATCGAGGATGCCCTCGACCAGGCAGGCCTCGAGTCCGTCGGGTCGGTTCACGCGATTCTGTTCGATCTCGGTGTGTCGTCGATGCAGCTCGACGAGGCCGACCGGGGCTTCGCGTACTCGGTCGACGCCCCGCTGGACATGCGGATGAACCCGACGACCGGAATTACCGCCGCCGAGGTCCTCAACACCTACAGCCACGGTGAGCTGGCGCGGATCCTCAGCACGTACGGCGAGGAGCGGTTCGCGGGCCGGATCGCGTCCGAGATCGTGCGTCGCCGCCAGAAGCAGCCGTTCACCACCAGCGCTGCGCTGGTCGAGGTCATCTACGACTCCATCCCGGCCGCGACGCGCCGCACCGGGGGACACCCCGCCAAGCGGACGTTCCAGGCGTTGCGGGTGGAGGTCAACGGCGAACTCGATTCGCTGCGCGACGCCGTACCCGCGGCGCTCGACGCGCTCGCGGTCGGTGGGCGGGTGGTGTTCATGTCGTACCAGTCGCTCGAGGACCGTGTCGTCAAGCAGGAACTGACCCCGCGCGCGAAATCGAAGACCCCCGAGGGGCTTCCGGTGGAGCTGCCGGGCATGGGTCCGGAATTCAAGATCCTCACCCGGGGCGCGGAGCGAGCCTCCGAGGCCGAGATCGAAGACAACCCGCGGGCGGCGCCGGTCCGTCTGCGGGCAGCGGAACGAATCGTGAGGAAGGCGTAGCGCATGACTGTGCAGATGACTCCCGTCGGTGTCGGGTCCGCGAGTCTTCGCCGGTCGGATGCTGCGCAGCGCGCGTACGAGCGTCGCAAGCAGCGTGCCACGGTCGCCGGACATCCGTCGGCGTCGGACACAAGGTTCACGTCCGTTGCGACGGTGCCGAAGGACGTCGTGGCCCGGATTCCGTTCGTGGCCGGGATCATCGGGCTGCTGTGCCTCGGGCTGGCGGTCACGCTCCTGCTCACGACGCGGTCGGCCGAGGACTCGTACGAGCTGGCCGGGGCCCGCGCACACAATCAGAGCCTCCGCGAGCAGGCAGTGGAGCTCAAGCGTGAGGTGGAGGCCGGCAATTCGGCGCCGGTCCTCGCACAGAAGGCGGCCGAACAGGGCCTGATTCCGGCGAAGGATCCGGCTCGGCTCCTGCTGTCGTCGGACGGTTCCGTCCAGGTTGTCGGCACGCCGAAGCCGGCGGAGGGCAAGCCGGTCGCCCCGCTGGACCGCGCTCCCGCCCCGACGGTCGTGCCCGAGCGCGCTCAGCAGCAGACGCGCCCCACCCCGCCGACGACGGCGCGCCCCACCACACCCCCCACCACGGCGCCCACCACCACCGCCGCCACGCCGCCGCCCGCCAATGAGGGGCGCATCCAGGCGCAGGGTGAACAATTGACGCCTGTGACGGTCATCACGCAACCTCCGGTGGACGCACGCCGGTGAGTGGCTCCGCTCCCACTCCGCGGCGTCGCCGGCCGGCACCCCCGCCTCGACGTCCGAAGCGGGGGCGCAAGTCGGCCTCGAAGCGCGGTGATTCCTTCGAGTTCCGTCTCCGCGGTGGACGTCTCGTCATGCTCGGCGCTCTCGCGATCGTCGCCGTCCAGTTGCTCTGGGTCCAGGGGATCTCCGCGCCGCGGTTGTCGGCGGAGGCTGCCAACCAGCGAACCACCACGGTGACGCTGCCCGCGGTGCGCGGTGCCGTCGTCGACCGCAACGGCAACAAGCTGGCCTACACGCTCGACGCGAAGGCCCTGACGTTCCAGCCGATCGCCGAGCGCAAGAGGCTCGCGGACGAACACGCGAAGAACCCCGACAAGCCCGAACCCGACGAGCGTCTACAGGAGATCGCGGAGGGGATTCACAAGCGGCTCGGGGACACCGTTTCCGAGAGCGACCTGCTCGAGAAGCTGCGCAGCGACGAGACGTTCGCCTACCTCGCCCGCGCCGTCGATCCCGCGGTCGCCGCCGACATCGGTGACGAGTTCCCGGAAGTCGGTCTCGAACGCCAGGACATCCGCGAGTACCCGGGTGGTTCACTGGCCGCGAACGTGGTCGGCGCGACCGGATGGGACGGCCACGGCCTGCTCGGCCTCGAGGCGTCGCTCGACTCGACGCTGGCAGGTAAGGACGGCTCGGAGACCCACGACCGCGGGTCCGACGGGGCGGTGATCCCCGGTAGTCGACGCGACCTGAAGGAGGCCGTCGACGGTTCCACGGTCGAACTCACGCTCGACTCCGACCTGCAGTACTACGTGCAGCAGCAGACGCAACAGGCGAAGGACCTCTCGGGCGCCAAGAACGCGTCGGTCGTCGTGCTCGACTCGAAGACGGGCGAAGTGCTCGCGATGTCGAACGACGGCACCTTCAATCCGGCGATCGGGGTGGGCAACAACCCGCGCACGGCGCAGATGGGCAACCTTCCGGTGAGCTCCCCGTTCGAGCCGGGCTCGGTGAACAAGATCGTCACCGCGGCGGCCGCGATCGAGTACGGGCTGACGACGCCGGAAGAGGTCCTGCAGGTGCCGGGCACGATCCAGATGGCAGGGGTGTCGGTCAAGGACGCGTGGGCGCACGGAGTGGTGCCCTTCACCAGCACCGGGGTGTTCGGGAAGTCCTCCAACGTCGGCACGCTGATGCTGGCCGAGCGGGTCGGCGAGGAGCGTTTCGCCGACATGCTCCACCGCTTCGGGCTGGGGCAGGCCACCGACGTCGGGCTGCCCGGCGAGAGCGCCGGTAGCGTCCCCGCGCTCGAAGACTGGTCCGGCGGTACGTTCGCGAACCTGCCGATCGGACAGGGTCTTTCGATGACGCTGCTGCAGATGACCGGCATGTACCAGGCGATCGCGAACGACGGCGAGCGGATCTCGCCGCGGATCGTCAAGGCCGTGGTCGACGCGGACGGCACCCGCACGGAGACCGAACGTCCGGAGCCGGTCCGCGCGATCAGCGACGAGACGGCTCGCACGGTCCGCGACATGTTCCGCTCGGTGACCCAGAAGGACCCGATGGGCTACCAACAGGGCACCGGTCCGCAGGCCGCGGTGGAGGGCTACCAGATCACCGGTAAGACCGGCACGGCCCAGCAGGTCGATCCGGCGTGCTGGTGCTACTCGAACTCGGACTACTGGATCACGTTCGCCGGCATCGCTCCGGCCGACGATCCGCGGTATGTGATCGGCATCATGCTGGACGCCCCGTCGCGCGGGGTCGACGGCGGTGGCGGGCAGTCGGCAGCGCCGCTGTTCCACAACATCGCGTCGTGGCTGCTGCAGCGCGACAGCGTTCCGATGTCCCCGGATCCGGGTCGGCGGTTGGTGCTGCAGGCGGACTGACGAGACCGTCGGGGTGACTATTCCCACGGACCGGCATGGGCCGGGCACGCTGAATCGTGCACTGGGAGCCGCCGCCGGTAATCTGACATGTCGATCACCACGCGGTGACCCGTGCGACGATCCGAGATCGAAACCCACCGGACACCCGATCCGAAGCGACCCGAGAGGACCTACTGCCTGTGCATCCGAGTCCGCAGCCGTCAACGCCGGACGCGGCGGCAGTGGGTGGTCTCCGACCGGAGAATCCACCGTTCACTGCCCTGGCCGACCTCGCAGTGCAGATCGGTGCCCGAGTCGAGTGGCTCGGTCCGGCCCGTGCCGACGTCGGCGGGGTGACGGGAGTCGAGCTGCGGGCGCAGGGCGTGCGCCGGGGTGATCTGTTCGCGGCGCTGCCGGGAGCCCGCGCACACGGTGCGGAGTTCGCGCGCGCGGCCGTGGACGCCGGAGCGGCCGGTGTGCTCACCGACGACGCCGGTGTGGCGATGATCGCCGGGCGACTCGAGTCCGTCGATGTGTCGCTGCCCGTGCTGGTGCACCCGGAACCGCGTCGGGTCCTCGGTGAGGTCTCGGCGACCATCTACGGGCATCCGTCCGAGCACATGCAGGTCATCGGGATCACCGGCACGTCCGGCAAGACCACCACGTCCTATCTGGTCGAGTCGGGTCTGGCCGCGGCCGGACACACGATCGGGTTGGTCGGCACGATCGAGACCCGCGTCGACGGACATCGGGTGCCGAGCGCGCTCACGACCCCGGAGGCTCCGCAGCTGCATGCGCTGTTCGCGGCGATGCGGGAACGCGGCATCGACACCGTCGTGATGGAGGTATCGAGCCACGCGCTGGCTCTGGGCCGGGTCGACGGCGTCCGATTCGCGATCGGTGCGTTCACCAACCTGTCGCAGGACCACCTGGACTTCCACAAGGATTTCGACGACTACTTCAACGCCAAGAGCCGGCTGTTCGCCGACGACTCAGCGGTGTGCGCGCGGCGAGCGGTGATCTGCACCGACGACCGGTGGGGCATCCGGATGGCGGACATCGCCCGGCAGGCGCACCCCGGTGATCCGGACGCGGTCGAGACCGTGTCGACGCGGACGGCGGCCGACTGGACCGCCGCCGCGACGTCGGCGTCCGACAGCGGAACTCAGATGTTCACCCTCACCGGTCCCGACGGCACGCCGCGCACCGCGACGCTCCGGCTGCCCGGCCACTACAACGTCGCCAACGCGGCACTGGCCGCGGCGATCTGCTGTGCGGCGGGCGCCGATGTGGGCGCCGCGCTGGCCGGCATCGCCGCGGTCGACGTCCCGGGCCGGGTGGAGCGGGTCGAGCGCGGCCAGGACTTCCTGGCGGTCGTCGACTACGCCCACAAGCCGGCGGCGCTGGAAGCCGTCATCGCGACGCTGCGCGGCCAGACGAAGGGGCGGATCGCCGTCGTCGTCGGTGCCGGTGGTGACCGCGATCGCGGCAAGCGTCCCCTGATGGGGGAGGCCGGTGCGCGGGGTGCGGACCTGCTGGTCGTCACGGACGACAATCCACGTACCGAGGATCCGGCGGCCATCCGCGCGCAGGTGCTCGCGGGAGCGGAAGCGGTGCCGGACGGCGAACGCGGCGAGATCCGCGAGGTCGGTGACCGAGGTGAGGCCATCGCCGCGGCGGTCCGTTGGGCTCGCGCCGGCGATGTGGTGCTCGTGGCCGGCAAGGGCCACGAGTCGGGCCAGGAGGTCCACGGGGTGAAACACCCATTCGACGACCGCGAGGTCCTGGCAGAGGCGATCGCACGGATCGTCCCGGAGGATCGCGCACACGGAGGAAACGCATGATCCCGATGACGCTCGCCCAGATCGCCCAGGCGGTCGGCGGGACGCTCCACGACGTCGACGATCCGTCGGCCACGGTCTCGGGAACGGTGGAGTTCGATTCCCGCAAGGTCACCCCGGGTGGCCTGTTCCTGGCGTTGCCGGGGGCACGGGTGGACGGGCACGACCACGCGGCCGGTGCGGTCGCCGCCGGTGCGGTCGCGGTGCTCGCGGCCCGCCCCGTCGGGGTCCCCGCGATCGTCGTCGAGCCGCTCGGTCCGTCGGGCAGCGGTGCGCTGGCCCTCGAACACGACCGCGACGGCTCCGGCGCCGCGGTACTGGCGGCGCTCGCCAAGCTTGCTCGCGCGAGCGTCGACCGGCTGACAGCCGAGTCGGGTCTGACCGTCGTGGGTGTCACGGGATCGTCGGGCAAGACGTCGACGAAGGACCTGCTCGCGGCCGTGCTGTCGCCGCTCGGGTCCGTCGTCGCCCCGCCGGGATCGTTCAACAACGAACTGGGACATCCGTGGACAGCGCTGCGCGCCGACGCCGAGACCCGCTTCCTGGTGCTCGAGCTGTCCGCGCGGGGTCGCGGCCACATCGCGGCGCTGGCCGAGATCGCGCCGCCGCGTATCGGCGTGGTCCTCAACGTCGGTACCGCCCACCTCGGCGAGTTCGGCTCGCGTGAGGCGATCGCCGAGACCAAGGGCGAGCTGCCCGCGTCGCTGCCGTCCGCCGCCCACGGGGGAGTCGCGGTACTCAACGCAGACGACCCACTGGTCGCCGCGATGGCAGATCGCACCAGGGCGCGCGTCGTGCTGGTCGGGCTGTCGGGCAACGCCGACGTCCGCGCCACCGATGTGCGCCTCGACGACCAGGCCCGCGCGAGCTTCACGCTGACGTGCTCGGCGGGATCGGTCCCGGTGACCCTCGCGGTGCACGGCGAACACCACGTCGGGAACGCACTGGCAGCCGCGGCGGTCGCGCTCGAGTGCGGCGCCACGCTCGACCAGATCGCTGCCGCGCTCGGCGGCGCGGCACCCGTGTCGGCCCGCCGCATGGAGGTCCGGGACCGCGCCGACGGGGTGACCGTCGTCAACGACTCGTACAACGCCAACCCGGACTCGATGCGCGCCGCGATCAAGGCGCTGGTGTCCATGGCCAGGTCCGGACGCGGTCCGGCGCGCCGGACGTGGGCGGTCCTCGGTGAAATGGCGGAGCTGGGGCCAGAATCAGTGGTCGAGCACGATGCGATCGGACGGTTCGCGGTGCGACTGGACGTGACCAAGCTGATCCTCGTCGGACCGGGCCGTCCCGTCCGCGCGATGTACCAGGGAGCGGTAATGGAAGGTTCGTGGGGTGACGAGGCGATCCACGTGCCCGACGGTGCGAGTGCGATCGCACTGCTCGAGCAGGAACTGAGGGCCGGTGATCTGGTGCTGGTGAAGGCGTCCCAGTCGGTGGGCCTGTGGGAGGTCGCGGACGCCGTGCTGGCCGCCCCGGTAGCGGGTTCGGCGACCGGTGAGGGGGCGCCGCAGTGAGGCAGATTCTCTTCGCCGCGGGCATCGCGCTCGCGGTCTCGATCCTGCTGACGCCGGTTCTGATCAAGGTCTTCTCCCGGCAGGGCTTCGGTCAGGAGATCCGGGTCGAGGGTCCGGCGAGCCACCAGTCCAAGCGCGGTACCCCCACTATGGGCGGCGTCGCGATTCTCGCCGGAATCTGGGCGGGCTACTGGGGTTCGCACCTCATCGGGATCGGCTACGACGCGGAGGGCCCGACGGCGTCGGGTCTGCTGGTCCTCGGTCTGACGACCGCGCTCGGTGGCGTCGGCTTCCTCGACGACTTCATCAAGATCCGCAAGCAGCGCAACCTCGGCCTCAACAAGACCGCGAAGCTGGTCGGTCAGCTCGTCGCGGCCGTCGTGTTCGCGATCCTGGCACTGCAGTTCCGCGGCGGCAACGGCCTGACCCCGGGCAGCGTGCACCTGTCGTACGTGCGCGACATCGCGACCGTGAGCATGGGCTCGATCGTCTTCATCCTGTTCGTCTACCTGCTGGTCAGTGCCTGGTCGAACGCGGTGAACCTCACCGACGGCCTCGACGGTCTCGCGGCCGGCTCGATGAGTCTCGTCCTCGGTGCCTACGTCATCATCACGTTCTGGCAGTACCGCAACGCGTGCAGCACCGGCCCGGGCAGCCTCGGACCGGCCAAGGGTTGCTACGACGTTCGCGATCCGCTCGACCTCGCGCTGCTGTGCGCCGCGGGCGCGGCGGCGTGCATCGGTTTCCTGTGGTGGAACGCGGCTCCGGCGAAGATCTTCATGGGTGACACCGGTTCGCTCGCGCTCGGCGGCATGCTCGCGGGTCTGTCCATCACGACCCGCACGGAGCTGCTGATGGTCGTCATCGGCGCGCTGTTCGTCGCGGAGGCGGCGTCGGTGGTCATCCAGGTGGCGGTGTTCCGGTCGAGTCGCCGGCGCGTCTTCCGGATGGCACCGTTCCATCATCACTTCGAGCTCGGCGGCTGGGCCGAAACCCAGGTGATCATCAGATTCTGGTTGCTGGCAGCGATCGCGTCCGCGATCGGGCTGGCGCTGTTCTACAGCGAGTATCTCGCGGCGATCGGGGACTGACCGATGCCGATCGATCCCGCCGACCTGGGCGGCCTGCGCGGCGCCCGGGTCCTGGTGACCGGTGCCGGCGTCTCCGGTCGTGCCGTCATCGCGCCGCTGCACGATCTCGGAGCACACGTCACGGTCACCGACACCGCCGCCGACGCGCTCGCACGTTGCGCGGAGGCGGGAGCGTCGACGGTCCCGGTCGACGATCTGGTGGCCGATCCCCGGCAGCTGGCCGAGTTCGCACTCGTGATCACCAGTCCGGGCTTCCGTCCCGACGCTCCCGTGCTCGCCGCCGCCGGAGCCGCGGGGGTGCCGGTGTGGGGAGACATCGAGTTCACGTGGCACGTCGACCAGGCCGGGATCTACGGCCCGCCGCGGCAGTGGCTCGTGGTGACCGGCACCAACGGCAAGACGACCACGACGTCGATGCTGCACTCGATCCTCGAGGCCGCCGGACTCGCGTCGGCGGCGTGCGGCAACATCGGTCTGCCCGTGCTCGACGCGCTGCGCGCGCAACCGCGGGCCGAGGTGCTGGCGGTCGAGCTGTCGTCGTTCCAGTTGCACTGGGCGCCGTCGGTGCGGCCCGCAGCCGGTGTCGTGCTGAACATCGCCGAGGACCACCTGGATTGGCACGGTGGGATGCCCGGCTACGTCGACGCGAAGGCCCAGGCGTTGACCGGTGGCGTGGCGGTGGTCGGGCTCGACGACGCGGTGGCCGCCTCACTGGCCGACCGTCCGCGTGCGGGCCGCACCGTCGGGTTCCGCCTGGAAGCTCCGGGCCACGACGAACTCGGTGTCGTCGACGGCATGCTGGTCGACCGCGCGTTCGCGGACGAGGCGACGCTGGTTCCGGCGAACGAGATCAGCCCGCCGGGTCCGGCGGGAGTGTCCGACGCGCTGGCGGCTGCCGCGCTCGCGCGCGCGATCGGTGTCACCGCCGACGCTGTCGCCGCCGGATTGCGAGCCCATCGCGTGGGTCCGCACCGCGCCGAGGTCGTCCGTACGTTGGCCGAGGTCACGTTCGTCGACGATTCGAAGGCGACCAACCCGCACGCGGCCCGGTCGTCGATCGTCGCGCACGACTCGGTCGTGTGGATTGCGGGCGGTCTGCTCAAGGGTGCCCGTGTCGACGACCTCGTCGCGGAGGTCGGAGACCGGATCGTCGGCGCGGTGCTGATCGGGCGCGACGCCGGACTGATCGCCGACGCGCTCGCACGACACGCGCCCGAGGTTCCGGTCGTTCACATCCGCGCGGGTGACGATGGAACCGTGGGCCACGACAAGGACGGCGCCGCACCGGCGCTCCACCTCGATCTTCCCGCCGTCGACGCGGACACCGTGATGGCGGAGGCGGTGCGGTCCGCTGCGGCACTGGCCGCGCCGGGCGATGTCGTCCTGCTCGCCCCCGCGGCCGCGTCCCTCGACATGTTCGACTCGTACGGTCACCGCGGCCGCAGCTTCGCCGCCGCCGCCGCGGCACTGACCATTGCCGACACCGGGCGGGGGATCGAGGGATGACCACGTCCGGCGAACGCGCGCCGCGCACCAGGATCGGTGCGTGGCTCGCGCGTCCGCTGACGTCGTTCCATCTCGTCGTCACGATCGCGATGTTGCTGACCGTCCTGGGTCTGGTGATGGTCCTGTCGTCGTCGAGTGTCGAGTCGGTGGCCCGTGACGGGTCGGCGTACGGCAAGTTCGTCTCGCAGTTGATCTTCGCGAGCGTCGGTCTGGTGATCTTCTATTGCGCCCTGATCATTCCGGTCCGGTTGCTCCGCAAGTGGGCGCTACCGGCATTCGGTATGACCATCGTGATGCTCGTCCTGGTGCTGATCCCCGGTATCGGTACGGAGTCCCAGGGCACACGCGGATGGTTCGTGATCGGTCCGATCTCGCTGCAGCCGTCGGAGCTCGCGAAGATCGCGTTCGCGGTGTGGGGCGCACACCTCCTCGCGACGCGGCGCCGGGAGAACCCGCCGCTCAGGGAGATGCTGATTCCGCTGGTCCCGGCGGCGCTGGTGGTCTTCTTCCTGATCGTCCTGCAGCCGGACCTCGGCACCACCATCTCGCTCGCGATCATCCTGCTGGCACTCCTGTGGTTCGCGGGACTGCCGCTCAAGATCTTCCTCTCACTGCTGGTGGCCGGTACGGCGGCCGCGATGACGCTGGCGCTGACTGCGGGATACCGGTCCGCGCGCGTCCAGTCCTTCCTGAATCCGGGCGACGACGCCCAGGGCGCGGGCTATCAGGCGAGGCAGGCCAAGTACGCGCTCGCGGACGGCAGCCTGTTCGGTGAGGGACTGGGGCAGAGCCGCGCCAAATGGAGCTATCTCCCCAATGCGCACAACGACTTCATCTTCGCGATCATCGGCGAGGAACTCGGGTTCATCGGCGCGGGCGCCGTCATCGGACTGTTCGCACTGTTCGTGTACACCGGCCTGCGGATCGCCCGTCGATCGGCCGACCCGTTCCTGCAACTGCTGACCGCGACCGCCACCGCGTGGATCACCGGTCAGGCGTTCATCAACATCGGCTACGTCGTCGGCGTCCTTCCCGTGACCGGCCTGCAGTTGCCGCTCGTGTCGGCGGGCGGCACGTCGACCGCGACGACGCTGTTGATGTTCGGCCTCGTCGCGAACGCGGCCCGGCACGAACCGGAGGCGGTCTCGGCGCTGCACAGCGGCCAGGACGGCCGCGTCGCCAGGCTGCTCAAGCTGCCGAGACCGGCGGCGTACATCCCGCCCCGGAAGCGGGGCGCGGCGGTGGTCCGCGGGCAGGAGAACCGAAAGATCCAGCCGGCCCGCGGCGAACGGGCGCCCGCTCGTGCGGAGCGCGTGGGCGCCGGCAATCCGCACAGCGCACAGGGCCGCGGACACGACACCGCGCGCCGTGTGCCGCCGGGCAGAGGCCGCCGTGCGGACGACAACGAGGGGCGAAGCCCCATGACGGAGCGGGGGCGCGGCGACTCGTTCACGCGACCCGCGCCCAGGAGAGCGAGGAATACGTAGGTGAGCGGCGAGAACGGCAGGAACTCTGCCCTTTCGGTGGTGGTCGCCGGTGGCGGGACCGCCGGACACATCGAGCCGGCGATGGCCGTGGCGGACGCGATCCGCGCGCTCGACCCGTCCGCTGTGGTGACCGCGCTGGGCACCCAGCGCGGGCTCGAGACGACACTCGTTCCGGAGCGCGGCTACCCGCTGGAGCTGATCCCGCCGGTCCCGCTGCCGCGCAAGCCCACGATGGACTTGTTGCGTCTGCCCGGGAGACTGCGGCGCTCCATCGCCGCGACGCGCGAGGTCCTCGATCGAACCGACGCAGACGTGATCGTCGGTTTCGGCGGATACGTGGCGCTGCCCGCCTACCTCGCGGCCGGAGCCGGGTTGTCGCGTCGGCGCCGGAAGATCCCGATCGTCGTTCACGAGGCCAACGCGAGTGCCGGGATCGCCAACAAGATCGGCGCCCGCCGGGCTCGACGTGTGCTCGCGGCCGTTCCCGGCTCGGGGGTCGCCGCCAGGGGCTCCGCGGAGGCCGAGGTCGTGGGTATCCCGGTGCGTTCGTCGATCACGGGTCTGGACCGGGCGGCGTTGCGGGCGCAGGCGCGGGAGCACTTCGGTCTGCCCGCCGACGGGCCGGTGCTGCTGGTGTTCGGCGGCTCGCAGGGCGCGCGGTCGCTCAACGAGGCCGTCGTCGGTGCTGCACCGCAACTGGCGGCCGCCGGTGTGTCGGTGCTGCACGCCTACGGGCCCAAGAACTCGGTGGACGTGGAGTCCCGTCCGGAGGCACCGTACGTGGCGGTGCCCTATCTCAAGCAGATGGATCTCGCCTATTCGGCGGCGGACGCCGTGATCTGTCGCTCCGGTGCGATGACGGTCGCCGAGGTGTCCGCGGTGGGCCTGCCCGCCGTCTACGTGCCGTTGCCGCACGGAAACGGCGAACAGGAACTCAACGCCCGTCCCGTCGTCGCGGCCGGCGGTGGGATGATCGTGGCAGACGCGGAACTGACGCCGCAGTTCGTAGCGGACACCGTCGTACCGCTGCTCGGTGACCGAGCGCGGCTCGACGAGATGGGTCGCTGCGCGGCCGGCGCCGGTCACCGCAGCGCAGCCGCTGCGGTCGCGCAGATCGTTGTCGACGTAGCAAGGGGAAACCGATGAGCGAGCAGCTACCCGTGGGTCTCGAGCGGGTGCACATGGTCGGGATCGGCGGTGCCGGCATGTCCGGTATCGCGCGCATTCTCCTCGCTCGCGGTGGCCAGGTGTCCGGCTCCGACGCGAAGGAGAGCCGGGGTGTGCTGTCGCTGCGGGCGCGGGGCGCCGTGGTGCGCATCGGGCACGACGCGAGCGCGCTCGATCTGTTGCCGGGCGGCCCGACCGCGGTCGTGACGACGCACGCCGCGATCCCCAAGGACAACCCCGAGCTGGTGGAAGCGGCCGCACGCGGGATCCCGGTGATCCTCCGGCCGGCGGTCCTGGCATCGCTGATGCGGGGCCATCGCACACTCCTGGTGTCCGGGACCCACGGGAAGACGTCGACCACCTCGATGCTCGTGGTCGCGTTGCAGCACTGCGGTTTCGATCCGTCGTTCGCGGTCGGCGGCGAGTTGAACGAGGCGGGCACCAACGCGCACCACGGCACGGGGGACGTCTTCGTCGCCGAGGCCGACGAGAGCGACGGCTCCCTCCTTCAGTACGACCCCGACGTGGTCATCGTCACCAACGTCGAGGCGGACCACCTCGACTTCTTCGGCACGAGCGACGCCTACGTCCAGGTCTTCGACGACTTCGTCGCCCGGATAGCGCCGGACGGTCTGCTGGTGGCGTGTCTCGACGACCCGGGATCGGCGGCGCTCGCGCGCCGCACGCTCGAGTCGGGTCGCGGCGACATTCGCGTCGTCGGCTACGGCTCCGCGGCGGGCGTGGCTGCGGCCGGTCCCGTGCCCGTCGGAGTCGAGCTGGTGGCGTGGGAGGCCCGGGACACGGGGGGAGTGGCACGGATCCGCTTCGCCGGCGAGAACGCCGAGCGCACCCTGCGCCTGGGGATTCCCGGAAAGCACATGGCGCTCAACGCGCTTGCCGCGCTGCTCGCCGGCCGCGGCGCGGGGGCGTCGGTCGACGAACTGCTCGAGGGACTCGCCGGGTTCGGCGGCGTGCATCGGCGATTCCAGTTCACCGGTCGTGAGCGGGGCGTTCGGGTGTTCGACGACTACGCCCACCACCCGACGGAAGTACGTGCCGTGCTCGGCGCGGCACGCGATCTCGTGGCGGACGAGCGGCAGCCCGGCCGGGTCGTCGTGGTCTTCCAGCCTCATCTCTACTCGCGGACGGTCACGTTCGCGCAGGAGTTCGGCGAGGCGCTCGATCTCGCCGACGAGGTCGTGATCCTCGACGTCTACGGTGCCCGGGAGGAGCCGCTGCCGGGGGTGAGCGGTGCGCTGGTCGCGCAGTCGGTGACGAAACCCGTTCACTATCAGCCGGATCGATCGCAGGTGCCGCGCCAGGTCGCGGGCCTGGCCGAACCGGGTGACGTCGTGATCACGATGGGCGCGGGCGACGTGACCATGCTCGGCGGTCAGATCCTCGATGCGCTGCGCGCGCGGCCCAACGGCAATCGTTCGGCGGCAGCGGGATCCGGCTCGGAGCGGTCGTGACCTCGGATCGTCGGCGGCGGTCCCGGGACGGGAGGCCCGACGCGAGGCGGGACCGCCGTGTCCGCACCCGGCCTGGTGAACAGGTTTCCCGGGAGTCGTCTGTGCTGGTCGATGCGCCCGAGCCGACGGACCGGGCCGGCCGCGGATCAGCGGACCGGGCCCGCGCCAGGTCGTTGCGCCGCAAGGTCTTCCTGATCGGCGGGGTGGCGACCGTGTTGATCGGCGCGTTGGCGGCGACGCTGTGGTTCAGCCCACTGATGTCCGTCCACACAGTCACCTTCGTCGGTGACGGTGTGCTGACATCGGAAGAAGTGCTGGCGCAGGCCGGGATCGAGCAGGGTACGCCGTTGCTGCGGGTCGACACGGCTGCCGCCGCGCAGCGGGTCGCGGGCATACCGCGGGTCGCCGAGGCGAGAGTGCGGCGGGAGTACCCGTCGACCGTCGAAGTGTCGGTCACCGAACGGATTCCGGTGGTGTTCTTCGATTCCCCGGAAGGCACCCACCTGATGGACGACACCGGGGTGGATTTCGCGATCGAGCCGCCACCGTTCGGTGTGGTGCGCCTGGTGACACCGACGCCGGGGCGCGACGACCATGCGACCCAGGCCGCCCTCGACGTGCTCGAGGTGCTGCCGGAGTCGGTGCGGTTCCAGGTCGCCGAGGTTGCCGCGCCGACGATTTCGAGTGTCTCGGCTACTCTTGTGGACGGACGTGTCGTGGTGTGGGGCAGTGCCGAGGACTCCGAGAGGAAGTCGGCGGTGGTGTCCGTGCTGTTGACGCAGCCCGGCCGGATCTTCGACGTGTCGAGTCCCGAGTTGCCCACAGTAAAGTGATGGGTGATCCCGGGAGCGCACGCCGCGATCGGGGTCAGGGGCAACCACGCCCCGCAAAAACTTGGCGCGTGTCGGCGCGCCTGCTGGCGGATCGCTGTGGCACTGCATAGCGTTTCGCTCCGAGGGACTACTTGACATAACCTTGACCCTGTGGTTGAGGTTGAGGGTTTTCCGGCAATCACCCCTTAGTACGAGCGCGAAACCCACTCACGGAAGGCGAGAGCCCATGACGCCCCCGCACAACTACCTCGCCGTAATCAAGGTCGTCGGTATCGGCGGCGGCGGCGTCAACGCGGTCAACCGCATGATCGAGCAGGGACTCAAGGGAGTCGAGTTCATCGCGGTCAACACCGACGCGCAGGCTCTGCTGATGTCCGACGCCGACGTCAAGCTCGATGTCGGACGCGAACTGACCCGCGGCCTCGGCGCCGGCGCCGATCCCGAGGTCGGCCGCAAGGCCGCCGAGGATCACAAGGACGAGATCGAGGAAGTGCTCAAGGGCGCGGACATGGTCTTCGTCACGGCAGGCGAGGGTGGTGGCACCGGAACCGGTGGCGCGCCCGTCGTCGCGAGCATCGCGCGCAAGCTCGGCGCGCTCACCATCGGTGTCGTCACTCGCCCGTTCTCGTTCGAGGGCAAGCGTCGTGGCGGCCAGGCCGAGTCCGGCATCGCCGCGCTGCGTGAGTCCTGCGACACGCTGATCGTCATTCCCAACGACCGCCTGCTCCAGCTCGGCGACGCGGCGGTGAGCCTGATGGACGCGTTCCGCAGCGCCGACGAGGTTCTCCTGAACGGTGTCCAGGGCATCACCGACCTGATCACCACCCCGGGTCTGATCAACGTCGACTTCGCGGACGTCAAGAGCGTCATGTCCGGCGCCGGTAGCGCGCTCATGGGCATCGGCTCTTCGCGGGGCGAGGGCCGGTCGATCAAGGCGGCGGAGACGGCGATCAATTCGCCTCTGCTCGAGGCGTCGATGGAGGGTGCGCGGGGCGTGCTGCTGTCGATCGCGGGCGGCTCGGATCTGGGCCTGTTCGAGATCAACGAGGCCGCGTCGCTGGTCCAGGAGGCCGCGCACATCGACGCCAACATCATCTTCGGCACGGTCATCGACGATTCGCTCGGCGACGAGGTGCGGGTCACCGTCATCGCGGCGGGCTTCGACGGCGGCGCTCCCGTGAAGCGTCCGCTCGAGGTCCAGTCCGCGATCGGCCGCGGCAACATCGGCGCCGGTCGCGCCGGTGAGGTCGGACAGTCCGATCGTGCGGCAGCGCCTGCGCCCCCGGCCGCGCCCGCCGAGCCGGCTCCGGCCGCTCCGCGTGAGCCGGTCGGCACGCCGACCGGCGGTTCCAGTCTCCCGCCGCTCGGGTCCGCCGGGTCGCGTGCAATGCCGGTCGGCAACGAGGACGGCGAGGACGACGACGTCGACGTGCCTTCCTTCATGCGCCGTTGAGCGGGGCAGCTGTGACGGGTGTTCGCGTCCGTCGGGTCGTCACCAGTCGATCCGGCGGGGTGTCGGCGGCGCCCTACGAATCGTTCAACCTCGGCGACCACGTCGGTGACGATCCCGCGGCGGTCGAGGCGAATCGGCGTCGGCTCGCCGAGGGGATCGGGCTACCGTTCGAGCGCCTGGTCTGGATGGAACAGATCCACAGTCGCAACGTGACCGTGGTCGACGGGCCGGTCGACGGACCCGTGCCGGCCACGGACGCCCTCGTGACGAAGGTGCCGGGCCTGGCCCTGGTCACGCTGAGTGCCGACTGTGTGCCGATCCTGCTGTCGGACGACGAGGCGGGAGTGATCGCGGCGGTGCACGCAGGCCGGATCGGCGCCCGCATCGGGATCGTTCCCAAGGTGATCGGCGCGATGATCGAGCAGGGCGCGCGCCCCGAGCGGATCGGTGCCTTCCTCGGGCCCGCGGCCAGCGGTCGCCAGTACGAGGTGCCCGCCGCGATGCAGGCCGACGTGGAGAAGTTCCTCCCGGGCAGTGCGACGCGGACCGCGAAGGGGACACCCGGGCTCGATCTGCGGGCGGGACTGCGCCGCCAGCTGCTCGCTGCGGGGATCTCGGGCGTCGCGGAGGACCCGCGTTGCACGATCGAGGACCCGACTCTGTTCAGCCACCGCCGCGGCGCACCGACCGGCCGACTGGCCGCAGTGATCTGGATGGATCCGTCCGGGCTCGAGTGACGGAGGAGAGTTGACTGTCGGGATGGGTAGGCACGAGGAAGTCGCGTCGGCCCTGACGCGTGTGCGCGCCAGGCTGGATGCGGCGTGCCGCGACGCGGAGCGGGAGTCGGCCGAGGTCGACCTGCTGCCGGTGACGAAGTTCTTCCCGGCCTCGGATGTTCGGATCCTGTACGACCTCGGATGCAGGGCGTTCGGTGAGTCTCGGGAACCGGAGGCCGGCACGAAGGTTGCGGATTTCTCTGCCGACCCGGATGTGACCGAACCCGTGCACTGGCACATGATCGGCCGCCTCCAGCGGAACAAGGTGAAGTCCGTGGTGCGCTGGGCCGACACGGTCCACTCGCTCGACAGCAGCCGTCTCACGGATGCGCTGTCGGGGGCCGTCTCCGCCGCGCTGGATGCGGGGGAGCGCTCGCGCCCGGTCGAGGCGCTGATCCAGGTGAGTCTGGACGGCGATCCGACGCGGGGCGGCGTTTCCGTCACGGACCTCGACGCCCTGGCCGACGAGGTCGCGTCCGCGCGAGGTCTCGAACTGGGCGGACTGATGGCAGTGCCGCCGCTGGGCGCCGACCCCGATGCCGCCTTCGCGCAGTTGCGCGAGGTGCACGCCGACCTGATGCGGGTGCACCCGGGTGCGCGAACTCTCTCGGCCGGGATGACCGGAGACCTGGAGGCCGCCGTCCGTCACGGATCGACGTGCGTGCGTGTCGGAACTGCGCTGCTCGGCTCTCGACCGATAGTCTCGAAATGATCACCAGTCACATACGGAACACCAGCCACACCCGGATCTCTGCGGTCGACCGCAGGATTAGCCAGTATCAGTCCGCCGCGCCCAGGAAGGTCGATCAATGAGCAGCCTGCACAAGTTCAAGGCTTACTTCGGCATGGTTCCCCTCGAGGATTTCGAGGACGACTACATCGACGAGCCCGGTCAGGGCCGTCGCGAATACGCGGAACCGGGTTACGCGTCGGCACGCCGCGACGAGGTCGACAGCGACTTCGATCGCTACGAGCCCGCACCCCGGCCGTCTCATCAGCGCGTCGAGTCGATCGCCCCGCGTGGTGGCGCCCCGCGCCCGACCCGCGGTGCCCTCGCCGTCGACCCGCGGATCGATCGCGTCGAAAGTCGCCGGTCGACGCTCGACGAGAGCGGTCCGCTGTCCAAGATCACGACGCTGCGTCCGCGCGACTACGGCGAGGCCCGCACGATCGGTGAGCGGTTCCGCGACGGCTCGCCGGTGATCATGGACCTGGTCGAGATGAGCAACGCCGACGCCAAGCGTCTGGTCGACTTCGCAGCCGGCCTCGCATTCGCGCTGCGCGGATCCTTCGACAAGGTCGCCACCAAGGTGTTCCTGCTGTCGCCCGCCGACATCGACGTTTCGGCGGAGGAGCGGCGTCGGATCGCGGAGACCGGCTTCTACAACCAGAAGTGACCCCGGGCGCGGTCGGCCGGCTCGTGTGACCCGGCCGGTCGCTTCGCGCGATTGTGACGCGCGACTCGGCTACCCGAATGGTTTTGATCGACTGGTTCCCGTCAGGCAGAGTGAAGGTGTGGCCGTGTTCTCGGTGATCTACGTGATCCTGTTCATCTTCTGGTTGTTGCTCATCGGGCGGATCATCGTCGAGTTCATCAGAGTCTTCGCTCGTGAGTGGCGTCCGACGGGTTTCGTCGTCGTCGTCCTCGAGACGATCTTCACGATCACCGACCCGCCGGTGAAGCTTCTGCGCCGCCTGATCCCCCCGATCTCGCTCGGTGGGGTCCGGCTCGATCTGTCGATCATGGTGCTGCTGTTCCTGCTCTTCATCCTCATGCAGGTGGTCGCAGGACTGGCGTCACCCGCAGGTTTCGTGTGACAGAATGGCCCGCAGTTACAGTGTGACTGGTAACGAAATGGTTAACGAGTACGCGCAATGCGCTAGAACCGAATGCGTGCTAGACCGCCAAATGACGCGTGAAGGGATCCTTCCATGCCGCTGACTCCAGCTGATGTGCACAACGTCGCGTTCAGCAAGCCTCCGATCGGGAAGCGTGGCTACAACGAGGACGAGGTAGACGCCTTCCTCGATCTGGTCGAGCAGGAGCTGTCGCGACTCATCGAGGAGAACGCAGATCTCCGTCAGCGTGTCGGCGAGCTCGACCAGGAGCTGGCCGAGGCCAAGAAGGCCCCGCGTCCCGCGGCGGCCGCTGCCCCCGCTCCGGCGCCCGAGCCGGAGCCGGTTCGCGTCGTCGAGCCGCCGAAGCCGGCGCCCGCGCCCGCACCGGCTCCCGCCGCTGCGCCGCGTGAGGACGCCAACATGCAGGCCGCGAAGGTGCTGGGTCTGGCGCAGGAGATGGCCGACCGCCTCACCGGCGATGCCAAGACCGAGGCCGAGCAGCTGCTCAGCGATGCTCGCACCAACTCCGAGCGTCTGGTGACGGATGCGCGCTCCAAGTCGGAGACGATGGTTGCCGACGCGAAGCAAAAGTCCGAGACGATGGTCTCCGACGCCAAGCAGAAGTCGGAGTCGCTGCTGTCCGACGCGCAGACTCGCTCCGAGACGCAGCTGCGTCAGGCCAAGGAGAAGGCCGACGCGTTGCAGGCGGACGCCGAGAAGAAGCACACCGAGATCATGGCGACGATCAACCAGCAGCGGTCGGTCCTCGAGGGCCGCATCGAACAGCTGAAGACGTTCGAGCGCGAGTACCGGGTGCGCCTCAAGTCGTACCTGGAGTCGCAGCTCGAGGAGCTCGAGCAGCGCGGATCGGCCGTTCCGGTCGACGGCGGCCAGGATACGTTCGGTCCGGGCGCGCAGGCGGGCTTCCAGTCGTACGCCAAGGGAAGCAACTGACCCCGAGCCGACGCCCGGCCGGCTCCCGAGCAGGGGGTGAATCGTGCTGGTCATGACGTTGGTCCTCGCCGCGGCCGGCTTCGGGCTGCTGGTGATCGCCCTGATGACGGGTTCCGTCATCTGGGCGTGGGGTTGCATTCTGGTCTGCGTCGCAGGCGCCGTCCTTCTGCTCGTCAGCGCGTTGGCGAGCAGGAAGGCGGTGCCCGGCCAGGCCGGGTCGGAGAGTCTGCCCGGCGAGACCGGACAGCAGGGGCTACCCGACCACGGTGATTCCGGGAGCGATTCCGCACAGGGTTAGACTGAACGAACATTCGGCGTCGATCCGGCCATCACCGGGGAGCCTTCGGAAGAACGGCCGATGCCCGGTGTGCTGCGTGCACCATCGGGCCCCGGCTCACTAGAACCGAACGGGTGGGCCCGTCACAGCTCAGTTGGAGAGGTTCGCCGCGCACGCGCGGCGGGCAAGCGGGGTGGTACCGCGGTCACGGCGCACCGGGCGTCGTCGTCGTCCCCGTGCCGGTAGTAGGGCACGAGGAGCCAAGCGGTGACCAGTAACGAATCCACCTCTCCCCAGACGAACGACGGGTACCCGCGCGTCGACATCGTCGGCGGACGCTCGACCGGTTCGGTGTCGTTCCCCGACCTCGAGCAGAAGGTGCTCGCGGCCTGGGCGGCGGACGACACCTTCCAAGCCAGCATCGAGAACCGCGACGGTGCCGAGGATTTCGTGTTCTACGACGGCCCGCCGTTCGCGAACGGCCTGCCGCACTACGGCCACCTGCTCACCGGCTACGTCAAGGACGTCGTACCGCGTTTCCAGACGATGCGCGGCAAGAAGGTCGACCGTCGCTTCGGCTGGGACTGCCACGGCCTGCCCGCCGAACTGGAGGCGGAGAAGCAGCTCGGCATCAAGGACAAGTCGCAGATCGATGCGATGGGTCTCGCGGAGTTCAACGCCTACTGCAAGCAGTCGGTCCTGCGCTACACCGACGAGTGGCGCGACTACGTCACCCGGCAGGCGCGGTGGGTCGACTTCGACAACGACTACAAGACCCTCGATCTGGACTTCATGGAGTCCGTGATGTGGGCGTTCAAGGAGCTCTACGACAAGGGCCTGATCTATCAGGGCTTCCGGGTGCTGCCGTACAGCTGGTACGAGCAGACCCCGCTGTCGAACCAGGAGACCCGGCTCGACGACGCGTACAAGATGCGTCAGGACCCCGCGGTCACCGTCGACATGGTGATCACCGCTCCGGGCAACGACCTCGACGGTGCGAACGCCCTGATCTGGACGACGACGCCGTGGACGCTGCCGTCCAACCTCGCGATCGCCGTCCACCCCGACGTCGACTACGTGCACGTCGCCGGCGCCGACGGCAAGACCTACCTCCTCGCGGCCGCTCGCGTCGCGCACTACGCTCGCGAGCTGGGCGAGGCGCCCGAGGTGCTCGGCGAGTACAAGGGTGCCGATCTGGTCGGGCTCGGCTACACCCCGCCCTTCGACTTCTTCCACGGCCCGGGCAAGGGTCACGAGAACGCGCACCGGGTGCTGTCGGCGGACTACGTCACCACCGAGTCCGGCACCGGAATCGTCCACCTCGCACCGGCTTTCGGTGAGGAGGACATGGACGTCGCGACGGCGAACGGTATCGAGATCGTGCAGCCGCTGGATCCGGGCGGCAAGTTCACCTCGATGGTCCCGCCGTACGAGGGCCTGCAGGTTTTCGACGCCAACCCGGTCATCATCAAGGACCTCAAGGCCGCCGGAAAGCTGTTGCGGCACGAGACGATCGAGCATTCGTACCCGCACAGCTGGCGCTCGGGTCAGCCGCTGATCTACATGGCGGTGCCGTCGTGGTTCGTCGCGGTCACCAAGTTCCGCGACCGGATGGTCGAGCTCAACCAGGAGATCACCTGGGTGCCGGAGCACATCAAGGACGGCCAGTTCGGCAAGTGGCTCGAGGGTGCGCGCGACTGGAACATCAGCCGTAACCGCTACTGGGGCAGCCCGATCCCGGTGTGGGTGTCGGACGATCCGTCGTACCCGCGCGTCGACGTCTACGGTTCGCTGGATCAGCTCGAGGCCGACTTCGGGGTGCGCCCGACGGATCTGCACCGTCCGATGATCGACGACCTGGTCCGCCCGAACCCGGACGACCCGACCGGCAAGTCGATGATGCGCCGCGTGCCCGAGGTCCTCGACTGCTGGTTCGAGTCGGGCTCGATGCCGTATGCGCAGGTGCACTACCCGTTCGAGAACCGGGACTGGTTCGACTCGCACTACCCGGGCGACTTCATCGTCGAGTACAACGGCCAGACTCGCGGTTGGTTCTACACGCTGCACGTGCTGGCGACCGCGCTGTTCGACCGTCCGGCGTTCAAGTGCGTTGCGGCGCACGGCATCGTCCTCGGCGACGACGGCCTCAAGATGAGCAAGTCCAAGGGCAACTACCCGGACGTCAAGGAGGTGTTCGACCGCGACGGCTCGGACGCCATGCGGTGGTTCCTGATGTCGTCGCCGATCCTGCGCGGCGGCAACCTGATCGTCACCGAACAGGGCATCCGTGAGGGTGTGCGTCAGGCGCTGCTGCCACTGTGGAACGCGTGGAGCTTCCTGCAGCTGTACGCGTCGAAGCCGGGGCAGTGGCGGACGGATTCGCCGAACGTGCTCGACAAGTACATCCTCGCGAAGCTCGCGGCCACGCGCGACGCGATCACCGACGCTCTCGATGTCACCGACATCGCGGGGGCGTGCGACGAGCTGCGCACGTTCTGCGACGCCCTCACCAACTGGTACGTGCGCCGTTCGCGCAGCCGGTTCTGGGACGAGGACCGCGACGCGATCGACACGCTGCACACCGTGCTCGAGGTGGTCACGCGGCTGGCGGCGCCGCTGCTGCCGATGGCGTCGGAGGTGATCTGGCGCGGACTGACAGGTGGCCGGTCGGTGCACCTGACGGACTGGCCGTCCGCGACCGAGTTGCCGGCCGATGCCGAGTTGGTCGCCGCGATGGACGACGTCCGTAGCGTGTGTTCGACGGTGCTCGGTTTGCGCAAGGCGCAGAACCTGCGCGTGCGCCTGCCGCTGCCCGAGGTGACGGTGGCGGCGCCGGACGCCGAGAAGATGCGCCCGTACCTGGGCCTGATCGCCGACGAGGTCAACGTCAAGAAGGTCGACCTCACCGAGGACGTCGACGTGCACGGCCGCTTCGAGTTGGTCGTCAACGCGCGTGCCGCGGGTCCGCGTCTGGGCAAGGACGTGCAGACGGTCATCAAGGCGGTCAAGGCCGGTGACTGGTCCGAGAAGGACGGCGTGGTGACGGTGTGGCCGGGGGGCGCTGCAGGCTCCGCTCCTGACTCGGGCATCGAGCTGCTGCCGTCCGAGTACACCCAGCGCCTCGTCGCGGCCGAGCCCGAGTCGACGGCGGCCCTGCCGGACGGTGCCGGCCTGGTCGTCCTGGATTCGCAGGTCACCGAGGAACTCGAGGCCGAGGGCTGGGCCAAGGACCGCATCCGCGAGCTGCAGGACGCGCGCCGGAATGCGGGACTCGATGTCTCCGATCGCATCTCGGTCACGCTGGAGGTGCCGGCCGAGCGTCTGGAATGGGCGACGCGTCACCGCGAGCTGATCGCGGGCGAGATCCTCGCGACGACGCTCGTGATCGGTGAGGTCGGCGGCGACGCCGTCGTCGAACTCGGCGAGGGTGTCCGTGCCGTGATCGTCAAGGCCTGATCGGCCGGCAGCGCTCCGGGCGGACGACGGGGCTTCCTGTCGTCCGCCCAGCGTAGTTTTCAGGCATGGTTTCCGCCGATCCCACCCGCAGCCGCCGGTGGGTCCTGCACCTCGACATGGACGCGTTCTTCGCGTCCGTCGAGCAGTTGACCCGTCCGACGTTGCGCGGACGCCCCGTGCTCGTCGGCGGCCTGGGCGGCCGGGGCGTGGTCGCCGGTGCCAGCTACGAGGCACGGGTGTACGGGGCGCACTCGGCGATGCCGATGCACCAGGCGCGGCGGTTGGTGGGCCCGGCCGCCGTCGTGCTGCCGCCGCGCGGCACCCTGTACGGGCACGTGAGTCGACAGGTGTTCGATGCACTGCGTGTGAAGATGCCTGTGCTCGAGCAGCTTTCGATGGACGAGGCATTCGGTGAGCCGGCCGAGCTGGTGGGGGCCGGCAAGGCGGAGGTGGAGCGCTACTGCGAGGAGTTGCGGGCGCTCGTGCTGGCGGAGACCGGACTGGTCGCGTCGATCGGTGCGGGCACCGGCAAGCAGGTGGCGAAGATCGCGTCGGGCCTCGCGAAGCCGAACGGGATCACCGTCGTCTCCCCGGACGCCCAGCAGCAGTTGATGTATGCGCTGCCGGTGCGGAAGCTGTGGGGTGTCGGGCCCGTGGCGGAGGAGAAGCTCAAGCGGCTCGGGATCGACACGATCGGCGCGCTCGCGGCGCTCCCCGACGCCGAGGTGGTGTCCGTGCTCGGCGGGACGATCGGACCGGGCCTGCACCGCCTGGCGCGGGGGATCGACGACCGCCCGGTCGCCGAGCGCGCCGATGCCAAGCAGGTGAGCGCGGAGACCACGTTCGCCGAGGACATCGTCACGCTGGCCGCGTTGCGGCGCGCGGTCGACGCCAGCGCCGCGTCGGCGCACCGCCGGCTGGAACGGGACGGGCGGGCCGCGCGCACCGTGGTGCTCAAGCTCCGTAAGTCGGACATGAGCATCGTCACGCGATCGCTCACGTTGCCGTATGCGACGACGGATCTGCAGGTCCTCACCGCCACCGCGCAACGACAGGCGATCGACCCTCTCGAACTCGGTCCGATCCGACTCGTCGGGGTCGGCTTCGGTGGCCTGTCGGCGGTGAGCCAGGGGTCGCTGTTCCCGGAGCTCGACCAGGTGACGCCGGTGGAAGACGAAGAAGCCGAGGACGACTCGATCGGCGACGACGAGCCGGAGACGACGGTGCGCTGGCGGCCCGGGATGGACGTGGCGCATCCGGAGTACGGGCACGGCTGGGTGCAGGGCGCGGGCCACGGCGTGGTGACGGTGCGATTCGAGACGCGCAGCACGGGACGGGGGCCGTCACGTACATTCGAGGACGCCGATTGTGATCTGGTCGTCGCGGACGTGATCGACAGCCTGGCGTGAGGTCGGCCTCACCGCCGGTATTGTTGCTGTGAACGTGCGTGACAGCTGGGGTGGGCGGTCACTGTGCCCGAGCACCCGGCCAAGCCCGAACCGTGTTCGACCGAATGTGTTCGACCGAGAATGTAAAGGACAAGCACTTGAAGCTCCGGAAGATGACCATTGCCGGTGTGGCGATCGCCGCTGCTCTGACCATGACGGCCTGCTCGGACGACAGCGGGAGCAGCGAGCGCACCACGGCGCAGCAGACGACCACGACCGCGGCGGCCACGCCGACGCTCGCTCCGCCGACGCCCGCCGAACTCAACGCGGCGTTGGCCACGGCCTTCGACGAGAGCATCCCGGTCGAGCAGAAGGCGCAGCTGGTGCAGGGCGCCGAGGCCGATCCCGAGCTGATCAACCAGGTCGCCAAGGCCGCCAAGGACGCCGGCGCCACCATCAACGTCGTCGACGTGACCCCGACCGGTGACGACACCGTCACCGCCGGTGTCGAGCTGGTCATCAACGGCCAGAACAACCCCGCCACGGTCGACTTCGTCGCCGAGGACGGCGTGTGGAAGATGTCGAAGTCGTACGCGTGCCAGCTCGTGACGATGGCTCAGCTGACCTCGCCGGCCTGCCCCGCGTAGTCGCTCACGAACGAAGAACCGATGCCGGCGCCACCTCACGGTGACGCCAGCATCGGTGTGTCCGGCCGCGTTTCGTCAGCCGGTCGGCGCAGCCGCGTGGATCCGCTCGGTGGCGGCACGGGCGAGTCCGTCGAGGACGCCACCGTCGATCGGGTCGGGGCCGGTCGCCACCACCTGCACCACCGTCGAATCGACGACCGCGACCACGGCGTCGGACACCAGCGAGAACCCGTCGCTGGTGGTGACGAGGCGGATTGCGGTGGAGGCGTCACCGACCGCGGGCATCGCGAGCGGTTCTACGCGATAGTCGACCGCTACCCCCTCGCTGTCGGTGCCGGTGTAGGCGGTGCACGCCCGCATCGTGGTCTGCACGGTCGAGAAGGCCTCGGCCGCACCGGTTCCGGGGAAGCTCGCGGCGTCGACGTCGATACTCGTGAAGCCGGGGCCCGAGAAGTTGGACTCGGCATCGGCCGCCGCTCCGCGCGCTTGACGGGCGATCGTGTCCAGCACGTTCGCGCACCGGGTGGGGTTGGTCGCCGGCTGCGCGGGGGCCTCGTCGGCCGGGTCGTCGGGGTTGGCGGCGGTAGGCAGGGCGACGAAGCCGACGGGCAGGTCGGGTGCGGTGAGCAGCGCGGCACGCAGTGCGGCAGGGTCGGTGATCGGGCCGGTCGCCGGCTGGGCCGGTGCGGTCACCACCGGGCCGAGGTCGGAAGGCGCGGACGTCGAACCGGTTCCGGACGCGGACCCCGACTCCGGTTCGGACGATCCGCACGCCACGAGCCCACCGGTCACCGCGATCGCGGTGACCGCGACCGCGACCCGCGTCAGCCGGCCCACTCGACCCGCTCGCTCGTGATCTGGCGCAGATGCATCGTGTCCGAGGGATCGCTGAAGGACTGGCTGCCCTCGGCGGAGATCGCGCCGGCGACGGGCAACGGCACGCTCAGGTCGATGACGACGTTGCCTTCGCCGCGCAGCGCGAACGAGTCGACGTTCAGGGCGCCCGCGCCGTTCGGCAGCTGGAAGACCGCGGAGGTGGGCGTCTGCTCCACCAGGACGTCGACGGTGAGGCGGTTGCCGTCACGGGCGACGAGCTTCGCAGTCGTGACCTGGTCGACGGCGACGGCTCCCATGACCTGCTGGCGGATCTTCCACTCGGCGCCCACGCCGATGGGCTGCTCCGGGAACGCGACCGTGCGATAGACGGCCTGGTAGAAGGCCTGCTCGATCATCGCCCGCGCCTTGTTCTGAGCGTCGGGGTCGGGGCGCAGTCGCAGCGCCGTGATCGCGCCCGACAGGTTCATCGTGAACCCGGCGTGCGAGCCGGTAGCGGGTGCGAGCGCCTCGTCGGTGGCCTCGTCGGGGGTGCTGAGTTCGCCGAGCGTCAGGTCGACGGTCGTCGCCCCCGTGCTGTCCGAGGCGCCCTGCGTGACGAGAGCCGTCAGCGGCATCGTCAGGACGGGGCTGGAGACGTCCTGGGGGGCCTGTTCGTCGATCTGTTGCTGCACCGACGCCGTCGTGACGAGCCGCGCTTCCTGGCGGGTGCCCTGCGCGGGCCGGAACCGCACCACCGCCCGGGGTTCCGCACCGGCGTCGACGATCTCGGTCGTGGCGGCCGTCACGGGGACGGTGACCTCGTCGGAAGCGGCCCCGACCGCGTCGGGGCTGACGGGTGCTGCCTCGCCGCCGTTGCCGCACGCGGTGAGGAGGGTGAGGGAGAGGGTTGCCGCGACGAGCACGGTTCCCGAACGGAAGACTTTCGACGCAACTGGCACGCCAACAGGTTAGTCGGCGCGGGTGGCATGACCGGTCTGTCTCCCGCGTAAGGGATGATGGCGTGGTGAGTGACGACCGCACCGACAGCGACGACGGCGCCGTGAAAGGTGAACCGATTCCCGAACCACCCGTCCCCGACCCCGGTGACGCCGCCGTGCCGCCCGCCGATTCCGGCCGCGACACCGCGTCGTCGCGGCCCCGGCGCATGCGGATGCTCGTGGTCATCGCGATCGTGGTGCTCGCGCTGGACCTGCTGACGAAGGTGCTGGCGGTCGCGCTGATCGACCCGAGGGATCCGGTCCGCATCATCGGCGACACGGTCACGCTGACGCTCATCCGCAACCCGGGCGCCGCGTTCTCGATGGCGACGGGCATGACGTGGCTGCTGACGCTCGTCGCGGTCGGCGTCGTGGTCGGCGTCATCAGGATCGGGCGCACGCTGCGGTCCCCGTGGTGGGCCCTGGGCCTGGGCCTGGTACTCGGCGGTGCGCTCGGCAACCTGATCGACCGGATCTTCCGGTCGCCGGGCCCGCTGCAGGGCCACGTCGTGGACTTCGTCTCGGTCGGCTGGTGGCCCGTCTTCAACGTCGCGGACTCGTCGATCGTCTGCGGCGCCGTCCTGTTGGTCGCGCTCACGTTGTTCGGCATCGAACCCAGTGGCGACAAGGTCTCGCGGAAGGGAGATGCGGAATGAGGGAGACACGATCGATGCCGGTGCCCGACGGGCTCGACGGCATGCGCGTCGACGCCGGCCTCGCGCGGCTCCTCGGACTCTCGCGCACCGCGGTGGCCACGCTCGCGGAGGAAGGCGCCGTCGTCGTCGACGGCTCCGCCGCCGGCAAGTCGGATCGGCTCGCGGCCGGCACGTGGCTCGAGGTGGAACTGCCGGAGCCGCCCCGCCCGCTCACCATCGAGGCCGAGCCGGTCGAGGGCATGGAGATCCTCTACGCGGACGACGACGTCGTCGCGGTCGACAAGCCGGTGGGCGTCGCGGCACACGCGAGCGTCGGCTGGACCGGCCCCACGGTGATCGGTGGTCTCGCGGCCGCCGGGTTCCGGATCTCGACGTCGGGCGCGCACGAGCGTCAGGGCATCGTGCACCGGCTCGACGTCGGCACGTCCGGCGTGATGGTCGTCGCGACGTCCGAGCGCGCCTACACCGTGCTCAAGCGGGCGTTCAAGCAGCGCACCATCGACAAGCGCTACCACGCGCTGGTGCAGGGGCATCCCGATCCGAGCAGCGGCACGATCGACGCGCCCATCGGACGCCACCGCAGCAACGACTGGAAGTTCGCGGTGACAGCGGACGGCAAGCCGAGCATCACGCACTACGACACCGTCGAGGCGTTCCAGGCGGCGAGCCTGCTCGACATCCACCTCGAGACCGGTCGCACCCACCAGATCCGCGTGCATTTCTCGGCGCTGCGGCACCCGTGCTGCGGTGACCTCACGTACGGCGCCGACCCGCGTCTGGCGGAGCGTCTCGGGCTCGAGCGGCAGTGGTTGCACGCCCGATCACTGGGGTTCGCGCACCCGGCCGACGGGCACTGGGTCGAGATCACGAGCGACTACCCCAAGGATCTGCAGCACGCGCTCGGAGTTCTGCGGGGCGCGTGAGATGAATTCGCGCACGTGGCCGGCCGTCGCTGCGACGGCCGCACTGGCGGTCGTCGTCGTCGCTCTCGGTGTGGCGAATCCGCCGCAGCCGGGGCGGGTGGGGACCGACGCGCTGGGGCCCGAGTCGGGTGAGCTGGTCGCGTCGTACCTGGAGCGGGCCGGCGCGTCGCTCGCCGACTCGCCGTCCGCCGACACCGTCGAGGATCGGTGGGCGCTGGTGTCGTTCGACGCGCCGGTGACGACATCGGTACTGCTGGACGCCGCGGCAGACCTGCGGATCTCCCAGGTGTTGTTCCGGGTGCCGGTCGAGCGCGTGCAGACGCCGATCGTCGCGGTTCCGGTCCCCGACAACGACATCGCGGTGCGCCGCGCGCCGTCGGTCGCGGCGGCCCGCCTGCAGGCGGGAATCGTCGGGCACGATCGCGGCTCACAGGTCGCCGCCTACTCTGCGGAGCGACTGTCCGAGGACTGCGCGTGCGTCGTGGGGGCGACGGTGCGGGGTTCGCTCGACCGGTTGCGCACGCTCGCGGCGGCGCCGGGCGTGAGGGCCGTGGAGGCGCTGCCGGGTGACGCTGTCGCCGGCGCGTTCTCGGTCAACCCGCTGTTGCCGACGCAGTCCACCTCGGTCGTTCCCGGGCCGGACGACGGGCCGGTGCCGGCCCTCGGCTGACGCGCCCGTGCCGCCGGAATCCGTCCGGCCGTGCGTGGGCGACGGCACAATGTCGAACGTGCCGAGAAGAGCGTTGACCGTCCTGCTCACCGCGTGCGCCGTGGCGGCGACGATGTCGTCGGCCGGGACCGCGACCGCGGGGACCTGGTCGACCGGATCGTCGGTGACTCCGACCCAGCTGGGTCCTTTGGTGAGCGCTGTCGCCGAACGTCTGTCGACGGCCGACGCGGTCGCCGCCGCCAAATGGGGGACCGGCAAGCCGATCGACGATCCGGCCCGGGAGGCCGAGGTGCTGCGCGCCGTCGCGGAGCAGGGCCGACGCGAGAACCTGGACCCGTCGCGGGTCGAGCAGGTCTTCCGCGATCAGATCGAGGCGAGCAAGGACGTCCAGCGCGGCCTCTTCGCCTACTGGAGCGCCGTGCCCCAGGCGGTGCCGGAGCCGCGGCCCGACCTGGCGAGCGTACGGCCGGTGCTGGATCGCCTGAACGTCGAGATCGTCGCGCAGATGAGCGCGCACCGGCGCGTGCTCGCCGGCCCGGGGTGCCTGCCGGATCTTCTCGAGGGTGCGGCGGACGTCGTCGCGTCGGGGCGACCCGACGTGCTGCATCAGGCGGGTCTGGCGCGGGCACTGCGGTCGGTGTGCGGCTGACCGGCCGTCAGCTCGGGGGATCGGCGACCGTGTGCTTGCGCAGGAACTCGATCGTCCGGTCCAGCGCGTTCCGGCCGTCGGCGTTGTCGAGGACGAACTGGTATTCGTGGGCCAACGCCGGCAGATGGTCGGCGGGATAGAAGAGCGCTGTCACGTCCACCCCCAGGCCCGTCAGCTTCGTCGCGAGGGCCTTGGACTGCTTCTCGGTGAGCCCGTCCGCGTTGCCGCCCGAGACGAAGGTGGGCGGAAACGCCTCGGTGACATGGTGCAGCGTCGACATCTGCGTCACCGATTCCGCTTTCGTGACGTCCTTGGTGCCGGTGTAGGCCCAGATCGACTCGGTGGTGCCCCAGCCGATGACGCCCGGGCCGCCGACCATGTTCGGTACGTCGTAGATGCCGCAGTTCAACACGATGCCGCGCAGGTGCTCGGGACGCAGCGCCGTCTCGATCCCGATCGCCCGGGCGTAGGCGGGGTTGGTCGCGATCACCGCGAGCTGGCTCGACAGCTGCGCTCCCGCCGAATCCCCGGCCAGCACGATGCGCCTCGGATCGACATGGAGGCGCTCGGCGTTCGCGAGGATGTACGCGTGGGCGTCGCGGAGTTGCTCGACGGCGGTCGGATACCGGTGCTCGGGGCCCACCGAGTAGTCGAGCGAGACGACGGTGAATCCTGCGGCGGCGATCAGTTCGTAGTAGGTCGCGTGGTTCGTCCGGTGCCCCGAGATCCAGGCCCCGCCGTGCGTCCAGACGACCGTCGGCAGCGCCTGCCCGGTGCCCGACAGTTCGGCGGGGAAGTAGACGTCGAGGTACGCGTCGGAGTCGCCGTCGCGGTACTGCTGCGCGGTGATCGAGGCGACTCCGCCGGGAGCGTGCCTGCGCATGGCCGCGGTGGTCCTTCCCGCGTCCCGGTCGAAGACTCGGCGCACGAGCATCGCACCGGGCCACGGACTGGTGACGAACGCCGCGACACCACCGGCGAGCAGGACGAGTGCTCCCAGGATCCGTCGCAGCCTGCGGTCGCCGATCGTCACGGGGTCCTCCTCGATTCGGATGGGTCGACGTGTGACGTGTCACAGTAGCCCGGGGGCTATCGTCGGCATGCGTGACACCGCAGGCTCGAACCGAGGACTCCACCGGACTCGCGGCGGGGTTCGGCGCCTACCTGATGTGGGGAATGTTCCCGATCTTCTTCGGCCTCCTCGATCCCGCCGGTTCCCTCGAGGTTTTGGCGCACCGGATGGTGTGGACCGTCCTGCTGATGCTCGCCGTCCTGCTGCTCCTCGGCAAGCTGGGCTCGCTGCGCGGCCTGTCGGCGCGGACCTGGGGGCTGGTGACGGCGGCGACGGTCGCGATCGCGATCAACTGGGGTGTCTACATCTACGCCGTCGTATCCGGCAACGTCGTCGAGGCCGCGCTCGGCTACTTCGTCAATCCGCTCGTGAGCGTGCTGATCGGGGTGCTCGTCTTCCGCGAGAAGATTCGTGCAGCCCAGATCGCGGCGCTGGTGCTGGCCGCGATCGCGGTGGTGATCATCACCGTCGACTACGGGCGGCCGCCGTTCGTCGCGCTGACGCTCGCGCTGTCGTTCGCGTTGTACGGGGTGATCAAGAAGGTGGTTCCGCTGGACCCGCGGACCAGCCTCACCGCGGAGGGGCTCGTCGCGGCGCCGTTCGCGATCGCCTACCTCGTCGTGCTCGTGATCTCCGGCACCGGCTCGTTCCTCGGCAACGGTGTCGGTCACAGCCTGCTGCTCGTGGCGGCCGGTCCGGTCACCGCCGCGCCGCTGTTGCTGTTCGGGGTGGCCGCGCAGCGCATTCCGCTGACGACGCTGGGCCTGCTGCAGTACCTGACCCCGGCCCTGCAGATGGTGTGGGGAGTGGTGGTCATGCACGAGGTGATGCCGCCGTCGCGGTGGGTCGGATTCGCCCTGATCTGGGTCGCGCTGGTGGTGTTCACCACGGACGCGCTCGCCCGTGCTCGGCGGACGCGCAGGGCGGCGTCACTGGTGCCCGGGGCCGTCGGTGAGAGGGCATAGACTCTGGGCTTGCCTGAGATATACCGAATTACAGAGAGGCACGCGTGGCTGACTCGTTCGTTCACCTGCACAACCACACCGAGTACTCGATGCTCGACGGTGCGGCAAAAGTCGGCCCGCTGTTCAAGGAAGCCGAACGTCTCGGTATGACCGCCGTCGGCATGACCGACCACGGCAACATGTACGGCGCCAGCGAGTTCTACAACGTCGCCAAGAAGCACGGCATCAAGCCGATCATCGGTATCGAGGCGTACGTCGCGCCGGAGTCGCGGTTCAACACCAAGCGCGTCCTGTGGGGCGATCCCGGCCAGAAGTCCGACGACGTCTCCGGCAGCGGCGCCTACACGCACATGACGATGGTCGCCGAGAATTCCACGGGCCTGCGGAACCTGTTCAAGCTGTCGTCGCTCGCGTCCATCGAGGGGCAGCTCGGCAAGTGGCCGCGCATGGACGAGGAACTCATCGCGACTCACGCCGAGGGCATCATCGCCACGACGGGGTGCCCGTCGGGCGAGATCCAGACACGCCTGCGTCTCGGTCACGACCGGGAGGCGCTCGAGGCGGCCGCCAAGTGGCAGGAGATCTGGGGCAAGGACAATTTCTTCCTCGAGCTGATGGATCACGGGCTGTCGATCGAACGACGGGTCCGCGAGGGCCTGATCGACATCGGCAAACAACTCGGCATCCCGCCCATCGCCACCAACGACTGCCACTACGTCACCAAGGACGCGGCCGAGAACCACGAGGCGCTGCTCTGCATCCAGACGGGCAAGACGCTGTCGGATCCCACGCGGTTCAAGTTCGACGGCGACGGCTACTACCTCAAGTCGGCCGCGGAGATGCGGGCCATCTGGGATGCCGAGGTCCCCGATGCGTGCGACAACACGATGCTCATCGGCGAGCGGGTGCAGCCGTACGAGGACGTGTGGCAGCACCGCGACCGCATGCCGATCTTTCCGGTTCCCGAGGGGCACACGCAGCAGACGTACCTGCGCCACGAGGTGCTGCGGGGCCTCGACCGGCGGTTCCCGTCCGGTCCGCCGCAGGAGTACCTCGAGCGCGCCGACTACGAGATCGGCGTCATCAACGAGATGGGCTTCCCCGCCTACTTCCTCGTCGTCGGTGACCTCATCAATCATGCCCGCGAGGTCGGCATCCGCGTCGGCCCCGGCCGAGGCTCGGCGGCCGGTTCGCTGGTCGCGTACGCGATGGGCATCACCAACATCGACCCGATTCCGCACGGCCTGCTGTTCGAGCGGTTCCTCAACCCCGAGCGCGTGTCGATGCCCGATATCGATATCGACTTCGACGATCGCCGGCGCGGCGAGATGGTCCGCTACGCCACCGAGAAGTGGGGCAGCGACAAGGTCGCTCAGGTCATCACCTTCGGCACCATCAAGACGAAGGCCGCCATCAAGGACTCGGCGCGAGTCCAGTTCGGCCAGCCCGGTTTCGCGATCGCCGACCAGATCACCAAGGCGCTGCCGCCGCCGATCATGGCGAAGGACATCTCGGTGTCGGGTATCACCGACCCCGAGCACGAGCGGTACAAGGAGGCCGTCGAGGTCCGTGCCCTCATCGACTCCAACCCCGACGTCGCGAAGATCTACCAGACCGCGAAGGGTCTCGAGGGCCTGATCCGCAACGCCGGCGTGCACGCCTGCGCGGTCATCATGTCGTCGGAGCCGCTCACCGACGCGATCCCGGTGTGGAGGCGTGCCCAGGACGGCGCGATCATCACCGGGTGGGACTACCCGTCGTGCGAGGCCATCGGCCTGTTGAAGATGGACTTCCTCGGTCTGCGCAACCTCACGGTCATCGGTGACGCGATCGAGAACATCAAGGCCAACCGCGGCGTCGACATCGATCTCGACACCCTGCCGATCGAGGATCCCGCCACCTACGAGCTGCTCGCCCGCGGCGACACGCTCGGCGTGTTCCAGCTCGACGGCAGCGCGATGCGCGACCTGCTGCGGCGCATGCAGCCCACGGGTTTCGAGGACATCGTCGCCGTCCTCGCGCTGTACCGCCCGGGTCCGATGGGCATGAACGCGCACAACGACTACGCCGACCGCAAGAACGGGCGGCAGGACGTCAAGCCGATCCACCCGGAGCTCGAGGAGCCGCTGAAGGACATCCTCAAGGACACCTTCGGTCTGATCGTCTACCAGGAGCAGATCATGCAGATCGCTCAGAAGGTGGCCGGGTACTCGCTCGGACAGGCCGACCTGCTCCGCCGCGCGATGGGTAAGAAGAAGAAGGAGATCCTCGACGAGGCCTACGACGGCTTCGCCGACGGAATGAGGAACAACGGCTTCTCGCAGGCCGCCATCACCGCACTGTGGGACACCGTCCTCCCGTTCGCCGGCTACGCGTTCAACAAGTCGCACGCCGCCGGCTACGGCCTCGTCTCCTTCTGGACCGCGTACCTCAAGGCCAACTACCCGTCCGAGTACATGGCGGGCCTGCTCACCTCCGTCGGCGACGACAAGGACAAGGCCGCGGTGTACCTGTCGGACTGCCGGAAGATGGGCATCACGGTGCTGCCGCCGGACGTGAACGCGTCACGGGTCGATTTCGCTTCGGTGGGCGAGGACATCCGGTTCGGCCTCGGCGCCGTGCGCAACGTCGGCGCCAACGTGGTGGGGTCCATCATCGCCGCGCGCGAGGAGAAGGGCAGCTTCACCGACTTCTCCGACTACCTCAACAAGATCGACGCGCTGGCGTGTTCGAAGAAGGTCACCGAATCCCTCATCAAGGCAGGCGGATTCGACTCGCTCGGACATCCGCGCAAGGGTCTGATGTTGGTGCACGCCGACGCGATCGACGCGGTGATGGGCACCAAGAAGGCCGAGGCCATGGGGCAGTTCGATCTGTTCGGCGGCGACGACGCCGACGAGTCGATCGCGTCCGTCTTCAACGTCAAGGTGCCCGACGAGGAGTGGGACTCCAAGCACAAGCTCGCGCTCGAACGGGAGATGCTCGGCCTGTACGTGTCCGGCCATCCGCTCAACGGTGTCGAGCACGTGCTGGCCGCGCAGTCCGACACCTCGATCCCGGTGATTCTCGAGGGCGACATCAAGGACGGGACCCAGGTCACCGTCGGCGGCATCCTCGCGTCGGTCAACCGCCGGATCAACAAGAACGGACTGACGTGGGCGTCCGCCCAGCTCGAGGACCTCTCCGGTGGTATCGAGGTGCTGTTCTTCCCGCAGGCGTACTCGGTGTACGGCATGGACGTCGTCGAGGACTCGGTCGTCCTGGTCAAGGCGCGGGTGTCGATCCGCGACGACCGGGTGTCATTGATCGCGAACGATCTTGCGGTGCCCGATCTTTCGGCGATCGGCGTGGCGAAGCCGGTGGCGGTGAGCCTGCCGGTGCGGCAGTGCACCAAGGAGAAGCTCGGCGCGCTCCGCCAGGTGCTGTCGCGGCATCCGGGGACTGCGGACGTGCACGTCAAACTCATCGGGTCGCGCGGCATCTCGCTGTGGAAGGTGGACGAAGTGCTCCGGGTGGAGCCGTCGTCGTCGCTGATGGGTGACTTGAAGGCTCTGCTCGGGCCGAGCTGCCTGGCCGGCTGACGGCGGGCGTCGGGTCGCTCAGAGGCCGCCGAGGGCGGACAGTGTCTGCAGGGCACTGTCCGTCACTCGCCACAGGCCGTCGATCTCCTGTTCGGTGGACGGCCGCAGTTGCGGGTTCTGGAGGGCGAACCCGTTCGCGAGAGTCACGGTGTTGTAGCCGCTGTCGGCTGCGCGCAGCAAGCTTTGCGACGGTTGATCGTTGCCGGCCAGGCGGTCGAGGCCCTCGCCCACGAAGTAGAACCGCCACAGCGGACCGAGGTCGGCGCCGTACAGGCTCTCGGTGATCGTCACGATCGAATCACCCTTGAGAGCAATCGAATCGACGATCCGGTAGAAGTCGGGGATGTTCTCGGGGCGGGTTGCGCTGGTGTCGACCGCGTGCGCGAGATCGACGGTGAGGTGGGCGTTGTAGCCGGCCATGGCAACACGCGCAGGGCTCGCGTAGCACTGCCGCGTCAAGTCGAAGTAGTGGGACCATGCGGGATCGACCGGCGCGCCGCTGAACTCGGCGTGGATATTGCGTAGATAGCGGGCCAGGAGGTCGTAACTGACCGCGGGCGACCACGTGCGGTCGGGGAGCGCCGCCGGATCACGTTGCAGCGGTAGGACGGCCTCGTACTCGACGGCGTTCAGTCCGACCGAGAACAATCCACGCCAGTCCCGATGGGCAACGAGGATCTCCGTGATACGGCGGTGTCGGTCGACAGCCTCCTCGAGATGCGGGAGGGCCGTGCCTGCCGAGGTGGACAGGTCGCTCAGCGCGACGACATCCTCGATCTCGCTCGCGCTCAACGGCGTTCCGCAGGCCGTGGCCACCGCGGCGTCGGCCGCGCCGGCGTGGCCGGGGGAGAGAAGCGCGAATGAGACTCCGGCGGCGACGAGGGGCGCGGACAGGCGGCGTAGGCGCATCGCCCGAGCCTAAGCGGTCGACGGTGTTCACGCCTGCCGACCCGGAAGAGCACCCATCACCGCATCCACTGTGCCGACTGCGCCGGAATGCCGCGGTTCGGGCAATTGCGACGTCGATTCGAGCGGGAGCCTCAGGGAGTCGGCTGGAGCCTCAGGGAGTCGGCTGTGAAGAGCGCCGGCCGAGGGTGATTCGTCGCGCCCACCAGACGGCGACGGCGACGCCCGCCGCGGACAGCACGGCCGCCTGCAGCACCTGCGTCACGGCGAGCACGAGGACGAAGACGATGAGCCCCGCGGCGAGCGCCTCGAGCTTGTACAGCGGCCAGGCCGTGCCCGCCAGGTCGACGGTTGCGGCTGGTGGTGTGCCGGTGCGACGGGGGAGTGCAGCGGTGGTCATGCGTACACCTCTCTCGCGTAGTTCGGGGCGGCCTGCCGATGTGTTCAGAGTACCGATGAACAGAAGTTCGGTCCAGCGAACATTCCCCGTCGTGTGACGGAAATCCCGTCGTCCGGTCGAACGGGTGGTCAAGATCAAGTGGGCGGTGTTCACTTGAGGGCATGCCTCTCACCGGTGAGTACGAACCCAGCCCCTCGTCCTGGGCAGCGGACCAGGTCGACCTCTACGAACGCTCCGGCGGTACCGAAGGGACGGTGATGGAGGGCAAGCCCGTCGTCATCCTCACCACGGTCGGCGCCAAGTCGGGCAAGCTCCGCAAGACCCCGCTGATGCGTGTCGAGCACGACGGGGAATACGCGGTCGTCGCCTCGCTCGGCGGCGCCCCGAAGAATCCCGTCTGGTACTACAACGTCGTCGCCGACCCGCACGTCGAACTCCAGGACGGGCCCGTCAAGCAGGACATGATCGCGCGCGAGGTCACCGGCGACGAGAAGGCCGTCTGGTGGGAGCGTGCGGTGGAGGCGTGGCCGGACTACGCCAAGTACCAGCAGGGCACCGAACGTCAGATCCCGGTCTTCGTTCTCACCCCGCAGAAGTAGCGGCGGGGCTCGTCTCCCAGCCGTCCGGCCCGGTTCCGAGTAGCCTGCGATAAGCAGGGTCAACCCATTCGGAACCGTGGTCGGAGGCTCGTCGTGGCGGCGAAAACTGTTGCAGATCAATTGGTTTCCCAGCTCGTTGAGGCCGGGGTGCGGCGCATCTACGGGATCGTCGGGGACAGCCTCAATCCCGTGGTGGACGCTGTCCGCCGGACCGGTGGCTCGTCGGCCGGTGGCATCGACTGGATCCACGTCCGGCACGAGGAAGCCGCCGCGTTCGCGGCGGCGGCCGAGGCGCAGGTCACCGGCGAGCTCGCCGTGTGCGCCGGATCGTGCGGGCCGGGCAACCTGCACCTGATCAACGGCCTCTACGACGCGAATCGCTCGGGTGCGCCCGTGCTCGCGATCGCCTCCCACATCCCCAGCACCCAGATCGGGATGAGCTACTTCCAGGAGACCCACCCCGACCGGCTGTTCGTCGAGTGTTCGCGATACACCGAGATGATCAGCACGCCGGCGCAGTCGCCGCGGGTGGTCCAGAGCGCGATGCAGCACGCCATCGCGCAGTCCGGCGTCGCGGTCATCACCCTCCCCGGTGACATCGCCGAGGAGCCGGCCGAGGGCACACCCCCGCCGTTGGCGCGGACGGGTGCACCCTCGCTCGTGCCGGCGGACGCGGACGTGCGCGCCCTCGCGGACGCGATCAACGAGGCATCGGCGGTCGCGATCTTCGCCGGCGCCGGGGTGCGGGGCGCGCGGGAGGAACTCCTCGCCCTCGCCGACACGATCGGCGCGCCGATCGGCCACACCCTGCGCGGCAAGGAATGGATCCAGTACGACAACCCGTTCGACGTCGGCATGACCGGGCTGCTCGGCTACGGCGCCGCGCACGACGGCATCCACGACGCGGACCTGCTGATTCTGATCGGCACCGACTTCCCGTACGACCAGTTCCTCCCCGACGACGTGCGCACCGCGCAGATCGACGTGACGGCCGAGACGCTCGGCCGACGCACCGGCGTCGACCTCCCGGTCCACGGCGACACCCGCTCCGTGCTGCGCGCGCTCGCCCCGCTGGTAGAGCGCAAGACGAGCCGCAGCTTTCTGGAGAAGTCCCTCGATCGGCACGAGAAGCTCATGACCAAGGTGGTCGGCGCGTACACCGAGCCCGCGAAACAGCGGACCCCGATCCATCCCGAGTACGCGGCGTCGATCCTCGACGACGTCGCCGCCGAGGACGCGATCTTCACCGCGGACACCGGCATGTGCAACGTGTGGACGGCGCGCTACCTGGAGCCGAACGGTCGTCGCCGGTTCCTGTCCTCGGCGCTACACGGGTCGATGGCGAACGCGCTGCCGCACGCGATCGGCGCGCAGTTCGCGGCGCCGGGCCGCCAGACGGTCGCGATGGCGGGTGACGGCGGATTGTCGATGCTCCTGGGTGAACTGATCACTGTCGCGATGTACAAGCTGCCGGTCAAGATCGTCGTGTTCGACAACTCGACGCTCGGCATGGTCAAGCTCGAGATGCTGGTCGACGGTCTGCCCGATTTCGGGGTGGATGTCCCATCTGTCGACTATGCCGCTGTCGCAACGGCTTTGGGGCTACACGGGCGCCGGATCGAGGATCCCGCCGACCTCGAGTCCGGACTCCGGGAGGCGTTCGAGCACGACGGTCCGGCGTTGGTCGATATCGTCACCGACCCGAATGCGCTGTCGCTGCCGCCCTCGATCACAGGTGGCCAGGTGCGCGGCTTCGCGCTGGCCATGTCGAAGATGGTGATGAACGGCGGTGTGGCAGAAGCGGTTCAGATGGCGAAGTCGAACCTGCGCAATGTGCCCCGCCCGTCACAGTTCTCGCCGCGGGGCTGACGGCGCGGGACGGCGAGTCGGACAATCGGTGGGGCGGTTGCGCAAGCGCCCGCCTGTAGTGGGAAAATGCGTGGGTGTCTAATTCGCCGGAACTCGCAGATCTGAAGGTAACCTCGCCCGCGCTCACCGCGGACGAGATCGACGCCGCTGCGGAGCGAATCGCGCACATTATCGACGCCACGCCGCTGCAGTTGAGCGAGCGGTTGTCGGCCCTCACCGGTGCCCGGGTGTATCTCAAGCGCGAGGACCTGCAGGTGGTCCGCTCGTACAAGCTGCGCGGTGCCTACAACCTGATCATGCAGCTCAGCGACGCCGAGCGCGCCGCCGGTGTGGTCGCGGCCAGCGCCGGCAACCACGCGCAGGGCGTCGCCTTCGCCTGCCGGGCGATGGAGATCAGCGGCCGGATCTACGTGCCGGCGAACACACCCAAGCAGAAGCGGGACCGGATCGTGGTCCACGGTGGTGGCTTCGTCGAGCTGATCCCGACGGGCGAGACGTACGACGCCGCGGCGGCCGCGGCCGCCGCGGACGTCGAGCGGACCGGCGCCACGATGGTGCCGCCGTTCGACGACACGCGTACCGCGGCCGGTCAGGGCACCATCGCGGCCGAGATCCTCGAACAGCTGGGGGAGGCGCCCGACAGTGTCGTCGTCCCGGTCGGCGGTGGCGGCTGCATCGCCGGCATCGCCACCTATCTGCACGAGCGTGCACCCGAGACGACGATCGTCGGCGTCGAGCCGGTCGGTGCGGCGTCGATGACCGCGGCCCTGGTGGCCGGCGGTCCGGTCACCCTGCCCGACGTCGACCCGTTCGTCGACGGGGCAGCGGTCAAGCGGGTCGGCGACCTGCCGTACGCGGTGGTCTCCGCGCTCGGGGCGAGTGTCGTCTCGCACGCGTCGCTGCCGCTCGTGACGGGCACCCGCACGGGGAACGGCCCCGAGCGGTTCGCGATGACGCAGGTCGACGAGGGTGCGATCTGCACCGCGATGCTGCAGCTCTACCAGAACGAGGGCATCATCGCCGAGCCCGCCGGGGCGCTGTCGGTGACGGCGCTGGGCCAGCTCGACGTCGCGCCCGGCAGCACCGTGGTGTGCCTGATCTCCGGCGGCAACAACGACGTGTCCCGCTACGGCGAGATCCTCGAGCGGTCGCTGGTCCATCTGGGTCTCAAGCACTACTTCCTCGTCGATTTCCCGCAGGAGCCGGGCGCGCTGCGCCGGTTCCTCGACGAGGTCCTGGGCCCGGACGACGACATCACGCTGTTCGAGTACGTCAAGCGCAACAACCGCGAGACCGGTGCCGCACTGGTGGGCATCGAACTCGGGTCGGCGGACGGGCTGTCGGATCTGCTCGATCGCATGCGGACCTCGCGCATCGTCGTCGAGCAGCTCGAGCCGGGTTCGCCGGCGTACCGCTATCTCACGTAGCGGGGTTCTCGTCCGGACGTTCCGTGCCCGCCGGGTCGGTGCCGAGTAGTCGGTTCACGACCCGGCGGTGCAGGTCCGGATCCGATTCCGGCAGTCCGAGCAGTGCCGCCAGATAGATGCCGTCGCCGACGAGACGGATGATCTCGGCGTGGACGGGGTCGTCGATCTCGGCCAGTAGCCCGTCGTCCCACGAGCGCATCACGTCGGCGATCGCCTGCTGTACCTCGTCGTGCTGTCCGTCGGCGCTCCGCATCGCGGCAAGCATCGACCGGTACAACGTCATCTCGTCTGCGGACTCGGCCGGCGGGTACTGCAGATAGATCTCCGAAACGGTCCGTCCGGTGGCGACGGCGTCGGCCAGCTGCTGGTCGGACCGGTCGCCGAGGCGTCGCACCATCCCGGCGAGGAGGGCTTCCTTGCTCGGGAAATGGTAGAGCAGGCCACCCTTGGAGACCCCGGCCTCCGCGGCCACGGCCTCGAGCGTCACCTGCGCGAGTCCCTGCTCGAGCAGGAGACGTTCGAGGGCGTCGAGAATGCGGTCGCGGGTGTCGGATGCCATGAAAATCACTGTACCGGCTGGACGGTCGACTGCTAGGCTGGAGTCGCTACTGTACCGGCTGGACGGTTAACTCCCCGGTCGGTTCTCGTTCATCTATCGGTTCGTGGGAGTGGAAGCATGTCTGTGAGCACGGTGCGGGATCCGCACGACGTGACGGCCGGCCGGAGGGACTGGCTCGGGCTGGTCGTGCTCGCCTTCGCGGTTCTGCTCATCTCGGTCGACGCGACGGTGCTCGATCTCGCGTTGCCGTTCATCAGCGAGGATCTCGAGCCGAGCAGCACACAGTTGCTGTGGATCATCGACGTCTACTCGTTCGTGCTGGCAGGTCTGCTGGTCACGATGGGCACCCTGGGCGACCGCATCGGACGGCGCCGGCTGTTGCTGATCGGTGCGGCCGGGTTCGGCTTGGCATCGCTGGTCGCGGCGTGGTCGGGGAGCCCCGAGATGCTGATCGCTGCCCGGGTCCTGCAGGGCGTGTCGGGCGCGACACTGATGCCCGCAACCCTCGGCCTGATTCGCACGATGTTCGTCGACCCGCGCCAGCGGACCACCGCGATCGGCGTGTGGGGCGCGATGGCGGGCGGCGGCGCCGCGGCCGGCCCGCTGATCGGCGGTTGGCTGCTCGAGCACTTCTGGTGGGGTTCCGTCTTCCTCATCAACATCCCGGTGATGGTGGGCCTCATCCTGCTCGGCCCGCTGGTGATCCCGGAGTCGAAGGACCCTGCGCCGGGCCGCTTCGACCTGGCCAGTGCGGGCCTGTCGATGCTGGCGATGGTCCCGATGGTGTACGCGGTCAAGGAGACTGCGGTCCACGGTCCGAGCTGGATACTCACCGGCATCGGTGTCATCGGTCTGGCCGCGGGTTGGGCGTTCGTACGCCGGCAGAAGACCCTGGCCGACCCGATGATCGACCTGTCGCTGTTTGCCAGGCCGGCCTTCTCGACGGCCGTCCTCACCAACCTGCTGTCGATCTTCGCACTCGCCGGTGTGCTGTTCTTCGGGTCGCAGTACCTGCAGCTGGTGCTCGGCTATCGGCCGCTCGAGGCCGGCCTGCTGATGCTGCCGGGCACGCTGGTCAGCGCGTTCGCGTCGCTGGCCGCGGCGTGGCTCGTGCGCCGCTGGGCGCCCAACCGGGTGCTCAGCACCGGTCTGGTGATCGCGGCAATCGGTGCCGCCGTCATGATCGCCCTGCAGCCGGACAGCGGGCCGCAGGCCTTCGTGATCGGGTTCGTGCTCGCCGGCGCCGGTGTCGGCGTGGCGCTCACGCTGACGTCGGATCTGGTCGTGAGCTCGGTGGAACCGGAACGGGCGGGCGCCGCGTCCGCGGTCTCCGAGACCGCATACGAACTCGGTGTCGCGCTGGGTGTGGCGATCCTCGGCAGTGTGGTGCTCGCGATCTTCCGTCGCGGAATGGACGTCTCGGCACTCGCCCCCGATCAGGCGCACATCGCACAGGGCACGCTCGGTGGCGCTGTCGAGGTCTCGAAGGGCATGCCGGTGGCACAAGCCGAGGCGTTCGTCGACGGGGCGCAGGCGGCGTTCGTCGACGGCATGCACATCGCGGCCGGCGCGACGTCGGTCGTACTCTTGATCACGGCAATCCTGGTGGCGCGCATGCTCGGCCGTCGCTGATCCGTAACGCCACAGCGGCCCGCTCGATTGATTATCGAGCGGGCCGTTCGCGTGTGCGCATCAAGTCACATCAGTAACGGGAATTGCCAGGCGTCACAGCGAGGTAGGGGCTGTCCCGCAGTCTGCGCGCCGGTCTACCTCCCGCCGGTCGAATGCCTCTGGTGCGCAGCGAGTTTGGACTGCAGTGCAAAAGTATGAATCTGCGGGTGAAACGGTTGAATCTTGCGCTATCACCCTTCCTCTTCACCCTCGGTGCCTGTTGTAAATGAAATGCCCTGCTGCGCTTGTAGTTTCATGAGGGTGAGAGGTCGGGTGAAGCCGTTCGAGGGGCTCTTCGGGTGAAGGACGTGTACTACCGATTGTGTTTGTATGTCCCGCGTCGGGGTGATTGTCCATGTCATCCATCGCTCGCTGCCGAATCCGGCCGGGCGTCCATAAGAAGGGCCTCAAATGGTGAGGTTGAGCGGCGCCCTGTGCAAGGGCGTCATCCGAACTGTGGTCATGGCCATGTTGGCCGCCATGGTCACGATTACGACCGCGACGGTCGGGGCGGGGGCGGCGGCAGCCGCGGGCACGCTCAGTTGCGACGTTTTGTACTCGGTGAACAACAAGGGGACCGCCAAGCGGATAGATCCGCAGACCGGTATCGCCACCACTGACTTCGAAGTCACCGGTACCAGCGTCAACCAGCTCGGGCTAGGGCCTGGCGGCAAGTACGCGGTCTATACCTCGGGTAAGACGATCTACAAGTACGACGCGGCGACGGGGAAGACCACCAGTGCGTCGCACAACCTCAGCGTGAAGGCGACCCACGGCGCGATCAATCCGGCCACCGGCATCTTCTACTTCGGAGGCAGGGACAACGGCAACGACTTCTCATTCGGCGCCTACAACCCGGCAACGAACGAGGTGTTGGGTGTCGTGCTGAAAGCGACGCTGAAGGATGCCCCCGGCGGCAACGGTGACCTCGCCTTCGACGCGACCGGAAACATGTACGTCGTCGCCAGTGAAGGTAAGGGGCGCGTCTACGTCGTACCCGGTCCGATCCCGACCTCCGGATCCAAGACGCTGGCCGGCACCGCAGTAACGGATCTGTCGGACGCCTTCGCGTCGGCGAACTCCATCGCCTTCGGACCGAGCGGCTACCTGTACGTGGGCAGCAGCAGCAAGTTGGTACGCGTCGATCCCAGCACCGGTGGCCAGGTGGCGTCGTTCTCCGAAGCGGGCGAGATGACCGACATGGGTTCGTGCACCGATCCGGTCACCATCGAGCTCCACAAGAACCTTCCCGACGGCCGCGTCGCATCCGGCGACCAGTTCGGCCTCGAGATCACCGGCAACGGCCTGAGCGCCGGAAACACGGCGACGACGTCCGGTGACAAGAAGGGGCTGCAGGATGCGGTGGCGGGGCCGGTGCTCGGTCTCTCGGGCAAGTCCTACACGATCAAGGAGACTGCGAAGAGCGGCGCCGATCTCTCGAACTACCGCACGACGTGGGAGTGTGTCGACGCGAAGACGGCGGCCAAGATCTCGAGTGGGGACGGCGCGACAGGCACTGTGGCGGTTCCCAGTGGTTCCGCCGGCAAGAGCATCAGCTGCACGTTCACGAACGGCTCGCTGAAGTCCGGTCTCGCCCTGGAGAAGACGGCAGCGCCGAACACTGCAGCCGATTTCACGGTCGGCAACACGATCACCTACAGCTTCACGATGACCAACACCGGCGATGTGACGCTGAAGGACGTCAAGCCGGTCGAGAAGGACTTCTCCGGCAAGGCGAAGATGTCGGACGTCACGTGCCCCGATGGCGCGAAGTCGTTGGCGGCCAAGGCTTCCGTGACGTGTACCGCGACATACGTGCTCCAGCAGGAGGACATCGACCGCGGCACTCTCGACAACACCGCGACCGCAACCGGTACCGATCCGGGCGGCAAGGCGGTGAACTCCAACGAGTCCAAGGTGCCACTGAAGGGTGGTCCGGCCGCGCCCGGCATCTCGATCGTGAAGTCCGCGTCGCCGAAGGACGCGGAGAGCTACAAGCTGGGTCAGACGATCAAGTACAGCTTCAAGGTCACCAACACCGGTGACGTGACGCTGCGGGACGTCGGCGTGAACGAGGGTACGTTCACGGGCGCCGGTCCGCTGTCGGCGGTGGAGTGCCCCGACACGGCGAAGGCTCTCGCGCCGAAGACGTCGGCGACGTGCGCCGCGGAGTACACGCTGACGCAGAAGGACATCGACAACAAGAAGATCGAGAACACCGCGACCGCGTCGGGCACGCCCCCGGGCACCGACACGCCGATCGTGTCCCCTCCGGGCAAGGAGATCGTCGAAGGGAATCCCGCCGAGTCGCTCTCTCTGGTGAAGGATGCGTCGCCGTCGACCACCGCGGATTACAAGGTGGACCAAGAGATCTCGTACACCTTCCTGATCAAGAACACCGGTGACGTGACACTCACCGACGTGCATCCGAACGAGACCGCCTTCTCGGGTTCGGGTGACATGTCCGCGTTCGACTGCCCGGCGGGCGCGGCGTCGCTGGCGCCGGGTGCATCGGTGACCTGCACGGCGAAGTACACGCTGACGCAGGCCGACATCGATGCCGGCAAGCTGGAGAACACCGCGACCGCGACGGGCACCCCGCCGTCCGGTGGGCCGGTCACCTCGAAGCCGTCGGACAAGACGCTTTCGGGCGAGCCGAAGCCCGCGATCAGCCTGGAGAAGTCGGCGTCGCCGATGGATCCGGACAAGTTCGCGGTCGACGAGACCGTCACCTACAGCTTCACGATCACCAACACGGGCAACGTGACGCTGAAGGACGTGCACCCGAACGAGACCGCCTTCACGGGCGATAGCAGCAGGATCTCGGCGTTCGACTGCCCTGATGCTGCGAAGTCGTTGGCGCCCAATGCATCCGTGACCTGCACCGCCACCTACAAGCTCGACCAGGCGGACGTGGACCGGGGCAAGCTCGACAACACCGCGACCGCGACGGGCACTCCGCCGTCGGGCGGTCCAGTCACGTCCGACGAGGACGACGCGAAACTGACGGGTAACCAGAAGCCGAACCTCGAGATCGTCAAGACCGCATCGCCCAAGGGTGTCTCGGACTTCAAGGTCGGTCAGAAGGTCACCTACACCTTCGACATCACCAACACGGGCAACCAGACCCTGACGAATGTCGAGGTCGTCGAGGGTGCGTTCTCCGGTAGCGGTGCACTCTCCGACGTATCCTGCCCGGACGAGGCGAAGTCCATGGCGCCGGGTGCAAAGGTGTCGTGTACCGCGACGTACGAGCTGACGCAGAAGGACGTCAACGCCGGCAAGCTCGACAACATCGCGACCGCGACGGGCACACCGCCGGGCACCGAAACCCCGATCGAATCGCCGCAGGACGAGGAGAACCTCGCCGGTGATCCCCAGTCGGGGCTGAAGCTCGAGAAGACCGCGGAGCCGCGCGAGAACGTCAACGTGAACGACACCGTCACCTACAAGTTCACGATCACCAACACCGGTGATCAGACCCTGCAGGACGTCGGTGTCAAGGAGAACGAGTTCTCGGGCAAGGGAACGCTGTCCGCGATCAGCTGCCCGGACGACGCGAAGGAACTCGATCCCGGAAAGTCGGTGACCTGCGAGGCCACCTACACGTTCACGGTCGACGACATGAACGCGGGCAAGGTCGAGAACACCGCCACGGCGACGGGTACCCCGCCGTCGGGAACGCCGATCGAATCCGATCCGTCGGACGTCGACGTCACCGGTAAGCAGGCGCCTCAACTCGAGGTCGTGAAGTCGGCCTCACTGACGAGCCTGGACGGCTTCAAGGCCGGCGCGAAGGTGAAGTACTCGTTCGCGGTCACCAACACGGGCAACGTGACGATGGCGAACGTCTCGATCAAGGAAGGCGACTTCTCCGGTACCGGCACGATCACCGATCTCTCGTGCCCGGACGAGGCGAAGTCGCTGGCACCGGGTGCGCAGGTGACGTGCACGGCACTGTACGAGCTCACCCAGGCCGATGTCGACGCCGGCAAGGTGGAGAACACGGCCACCGCGACCGGCACCCCGCCGGGCACCGAGGAGCCGATCGAGTCGCCGCCGTCGGACGGTGGTATCGAGGGCACCCCGAACCCGGACCTGTCGATCGTGAAGACCGCGTCGATCTCCGACTCGTCGGAGTTCACGGTGGGCAAGGAGATCACCTACTCGTTCGTGATCACGAACACCGGTGACGTCACGCTCACCGACGTTCGCCCGAACGAGAAGTCCTTCACCGGCTCCGGTCCGATGTCCGATCCGATCTGCGCGGCCGGTGCGAGCGCGCTGGCGCCCAGTGCCGCGGTGACCTGCACGGCGACCTACACGCTGACGCAGGCCGACATCGATGCCGGCACGCTGGACAACGTCGCGACCGCGACCGGCACCCCGCCGGGCAAGGAACCGATCGAGTCGCCGGAGTCGCAGGTATCGCTGCCGGGCCATCCGCACCCCGGCATCAGCATTGTGAAGAAGGCGAACCCGCGCGAGAAGGTGAAGCTGGGTCAGGAGGTGACCTACCGGTTCGTGATCACCAACGTCGGTGACGTGACCCTGAAGGACGTCACGGTGAACGAGGGCGACTTCACGGGCACCGGCACGATGTCGGCCATCACGTGCCCCGACGAGTCGAAGTCGCTGGCGCCGAAGGATTCGGTGGCATGCACCGCGACCTACGTCGTGACGCGGGCCGACGTGAAGAACGGTCGGATCGACAACGTCGCGACCGCGTCGGGCACGAACCCGAAGGGCGACGAGGTGGTGTCGGAGCCGTCGAACGAGACGGTGACACCGGACAAGTCGAGCTTCCCGGGTCTGATCATCATCCCGATCATCCCGGGGCTCCTGACGGGCTCCCTCGGCTCGACCGGGTCGACGGGTTCCGCGGGAGAGCCGGCGGGACCGGACACCCCGGTCGTGGAGGGCAGCCCCACGGGTGAGGGCAACCCCGCGGGTGAGGGCAGTCCTGCAGGCCAGGGTGCGGGCGCGGACACCGAGAACCAGGCGTCGAACCCCAAGGGCGGACTCATCGACTCCGGTCTGGGCGCTGACGGTGACGGTGGCGGTGGACTGAACTCCGGCCTCGTTGCCGGTGGGCTGGTGCTGCTGGTCGCCGCGGGCGGTGTGCTGCTCGTGGCACTGCGCAGGCGCAAGTCCGAGGAAGGCGATGTCACCGACCTGTGATGATCGCTGACGGTTGACAGGGTGGTCCGGGACGATGTCCGTCCCGGACCACCCTGCTTCGGCCGGGTTCGTCGAGTGATCGGGTCGCGCCTTCCTCGGTTCGGCTGGCAGACACGGACTCGTTGGGGCACAGTGGTGTACGACACATTCCGCGTGCATCGCCCGCGCTCGGAACGGGGTCCACCCGGTCGGGCGCCGGGGTGTGCGGTGGGTCACCTTTCGTCGGCGGGGCGGATGATTTCGAGGGTGAGATTGCCGTCGGCGCGCAGGCGCCGCTCCTCGCCGGTTCGTGTCGATCGGCTCGTGGCGCGATTCTGAATTCATCAGCCGTGCAACGGTTCTCTCGACCGACGCGCGCTCTCGATCGCGATCTCATCCCGGGTGTGGACGAGTTTCTGTGTCACTTTTCGTGTCGCCGCCTCGTGTATATGAGGTGTTTGTCCTGTTTCCGTAGTCGGTCGCCGGCCTTCGCCAGGCGTGCGGCAAATCGGGTGTGTCGAACGAGAGGTGTCCTTCATGCGTAAACGTGTGTTCCTGCGTCGTGCCGGAGGGGAGGTGGTGTCACGGTGGGCGGCGCTCGGAATGATCTTTGCGGTTCTGACTCTGGTCTTATCCTCGTTCTCCATCGCCCCGGTGGCCTCGGCGAACCCGAGCGACACCTCGACCACCTCTGCTCCGACGCGCCCCGCCGAGAGTTCGCCCTCGACAACGGGACAGAGCTCCGCGCCAGTCGCGCCGACGACCACGACCACGCCCAAGGCGCCGGTGACCTCCACGTCGCAGGCGCCCGAGACCACGACGAAGGCCCCGGCCGAGTCGACGTCGACGCCGCCGGTGACCACGACGAGCGTGCCCCCCACGACGGCGCAGCAGCGCGCCGCGGCCGTCACCCCGCGCGGAGTCAACGACAAGATCACCGTCAAGATCACCGACGTCCAGGTCGAGGGAGCAAAGGGCCAGCAGATCAAGGTCGGAGATTCCGTCTCGGTGAAGGGCGAGTGGGACGCGCGTACCGCCGATCCCCAGCCCGGCGACCAGTTCACGGTCCAGTTCCCTGGCGAGCTGAAGCTCGACGCGAACCCCAGGATCGATCTGGTCGGCGGCGGCACGCTCTGGGGCACCTGCGAGTTGGTGGCCGCCACCAATCTCATGACCTGCGTGCTCACCGACGCGGTGGCGGACAAGCCTGAAGACGTCTACGGCGACTTCGAGGTCTACACGAAGGCGGTTGCGTACACGACGGCCGAGGACGTCGATTTCGTCCTCAACGGCGAGTTCACGCAGTCGTACCCGCTGCCCGGCGGCGGCGGCATCAGCGACGGCAAGGATCTCGGCGCGGCCAAGAAGTCCGGAAAGCTCCAGTCGGACAAGCAGGCCGTGCGGTGGACCATCGACATTCCCGGCAAGGACCTGGCCGCTCTGGACGCAGCCGGCACCGGTTCGGTGACCCTGAGCGACGCGCTCTCGGCCAACATGAAGCTCTGCGACACCGGTCGGCTCAATGCGACGCTGCAGTCCGGTCGTCCGGGCGATCTGAAGGCGGTCAGCGGTGGCGTCACCGTCACCCAGGATGCCGCGGGCGAACCCGTCTCGATCGCGCTCACGAACGGCAAGGCATTCGACAGCAACCTGCTGTACCGGATCGAGTACACCTCGTGCACGGCCAGCGGCCAGGTGGATCCTGTCGGAACCGTCTACGACAACGCCGTGACGATCGGCAACAAGGACGTGCCGTCGGCCGGCGTCGGCCAGGACTGGACGCCGCAGACCGCGCCGTCGAAGTCCGGCAGCCTGGACAAGGGCAAGCGCTACAAGGAGGCGGCCTGGACCATCGTGGTCCCGGGCACGTTCATCGCCGGCAGCGCCGGCCATACGGTGTCCATCGCCGATACCCTCACGGGCGCACACGCCGTCTGTGAGACGGGGCTCGTGGTGAAGATCGCGAAGGCGAACTACCTGCCTGATGCGAGCGGCACCAGCCCGGGGCGCACAGATGTCACCGGCCAGTTCACGATCGATACCAGCGCAGCTTCCGGCGCCAAGGACATCAGCGTGACGATCACGCCGAAGGACGTCGCCGCGTTCGACCCCGAGCAGTACTACTACGTGAGCTACCGGACCTGCCTCACCGAGGACAGGGTGCCGGACAACGCCGAGGTGTTCACCAACTCGGCGAGCCTCAACGGCCGTCCGCCCGTCACCGCTTCGGTGAGGGGGCCGGAGTTCAAGAGCGGCAAGAGCGGCCAGCTCAACACCACCGAGCGCGACGTCGCCGGTGAGAAGCAGCCGGCCGGCACCACCCTCGACTGGAAGGTGGAGATCCCCGGACGCCACCTCGAAGGCCTGACGGAACCTGCGGTCATCAGTGACACCTTCTCGGGCACCCTGACCGTGTGCGACGTCGGCAACGACATCAAGGCAAACCTCAACCTCCGGGTGATCGCTCGGGACTTCCTCGGCGACAAGGCGGTTGCCGAGCGGGACCTCACCGCCGCCACCGGTGTCGTGCGCACTGCCGGCGGGGTCGACTTCACCCTCCCCTTGGAGGAGTACGACCGTGAGACCCGGTACTACATCGACTACACCCTCTGCACCGCCAGTGGTGGGCTCGACGGGCGCGGCACGGTGTACGGAAACTCGCTCACCTACCAGGGCCGCGATGCCATCACGAGCAGCGTCCGACAGGAGTGGGGTGGCGGCGGCACCGGCACCGGTGTGTCGCGCGGCTCGTTCTCGCTGTTGAAGGAGGTCGCCACGTCCTCCGAGAAGTTCCCGGCGGACACCGAATTCACGGTGAAGGTCGAGGAGTTCGCGCCCGGGAAGAATCCGGCGACCGACAAGCCGGACAGCTCGTACAACGTCACGGTGAAGGCCGACGGCACTCCGGTCAGCGGAGTCAATCCGCGTGGCACCGGTTGGCAGATCCGTCTGTCCGAGATCGATCTGCCCACGGTCGACGGCGTCTACTTCGAGCAGGGTAAGTTCCGCCCGGCAGCGGGCGTGACCCTGAACGCGGAGCAGACCCAGGCGGTCGTGACCATTGCGCCGAAGACCAACATCGGTGTCACCCTGGTCAACAACGCCGTCCTGGGTAAGGCGACGATCACCAAGACCGTCGTGGGTGACGGGCTCGGTGGTCTCACCGGTAACGAGTCCTTCGTCATCGAGGCACACATCGCCGACGACGACGATGCCACCGGGGACGAGGTGCGTCAGTTCACCCTGCGGCACGGTCAGCACTTCGAACTGGGAGACCTGCCCATCGGGGCGAAGGTCACCTTCTCCGAGGTTCTGCCGCTGAACACCGACCGCGTGACGTGGTCGGCGCCGGTGATCGAGCCGAAGACGCTCACCATCGGCACTGATGCCGCAGCGAACAGGGTCTCCGTCACCAACGAGGCCAAGGTCACCATGGGGACCTTCGCGGTGAGCAAGAAGCTCACGGGTCCCGAGGCATTCGACAAGTCCGTGCCGAAGACGTTCGACGTGATCGCCAGCTGGAACGCGGACGGAGTGCCGCAGTCCAAGACGCTCACGCTTCCGGCCGACGGCACCGCGGTTCCGTTCGGTGTGAATCTGCCGGGCGGCACCGAAGTCACGCTGACCGAGACGGTTCCGGCAAACGGTAACGGCATCGCCTGGGGCGTGCCCTCGTATTCCGGGAACGTGACGATCGGTGACGACGGTTCGGCCGTGGCGACCATCGGGAAGGACGCGGGCAAGGTCGAGGTGACGAACTACGTCGACAAGAACGACGGCACGCTCCGCATCGCCAAGCAGGTCGGCGGCGAGGCCGCCGAGGCGGTCGGCGACGACGCGGAGTTCACGGTCCAGGCGCGTTGGAAGGACGGCACGGAGTACGTCACCAAGGACCTGACCGTGAAGCAGGGCGCGGCGACGCTGCTCGGCGTCGACCTTCCCGTCGGAACCGAGGTGACCTTCACCGAGACGGGGCGTCCCGAGGTGGCCGGAGTCGAGTGGGGCACGATCTCGTGGGGCACGGATCCGAACGGGGAATCGTGGCTCGTCACGAATCCCGGTGGCACCGCGACGGGCATCGTCTCCGACGATCCGACGGAAGGCCGTCTGATCACCCTGTCGAACGAGGCGCTGTGGAGGAACGGCTCCGTCGAGTTCACCAAGTTCGTCTTCGACGGCGAGGAGCCCATCCCCGCCACCGAGGCTGATCTGCCCGACGGTGCGGCGTTCGAGGTCAGGATCGAGGGCATCGATCCGGCGCTGCCGGCAGGAACCGATTTCCCGGCGGTGGGTGAGACCATCACCCTCGACGCCGGAAACGGCTGGAGCTGGAAGTCCGGCGACGTTCTGCCGCGGAACACCGTGATCACCTTCTCCGAGGTCGATCCCGCCGCCCTGCCCGGAATGGACTGGGCGCGGCCGTTCTACTACGTGGCCGCGGATGCCGGTGAGCCCGGTGACCGCAACACGGTCCAGATCGTTGCGGGCGACGAATCCGTGGTGGAGATCCGCAACCGACCGATCCCGACCGTGGACGTGGACATGGACAAGATGGTGACCGGGCCCAAGGGCAATCAGGTCGCCAAGGACGGCTCGACGATTTTCCAGGTCACGGCCACGTGGACGGATGTCGACGACGAGAAGCGTTCCTGCGTCCTCGATGTGAAGCCGGGCGCTCCGGCGACCCCGACCGCCGATTGTGATGCCGCAGTCGTCGACGGCCGGGTCCAGTTCCCGCTCGACACGGAGATCACCTTCGTGGAGACGGGCGCCCGCACCGACGTGACCAACGTCAAGTGGGGCGAGGTGCTGTGGAGCGTCGACGAGGGCAGTGCGGAGATCGTCGAGATCGAGGGCGCGCCGACCGGCGTGTCCGTCACCCTCACCGGTGACCCGAACGACCCGGTGGTGCTGGGACTCGAGAACAAGACCAGCAGTAACGGTCTGATCATCATCCCGCTCCCGATTCCGTTGCCGCCGTGGAGTGGATCGCTGATCCCGCCGGGTTCGGGCTCCGAGTGGCCGACGCCTCCGGTCTCCGGACAGCCGGGCCAGCCGGGTGGACCGGTCACGCCGGAGAATGCGGGCGAGACCGGCCACAACGGAGCGCCGGGCAAGCCGGCGCCGGGCAAGCCGGCTCCGGACCAGTCGTCGTCGCTGCCCGTGACGGGTGCGAACGTCATCTGGCTCGCCGGTGCAGCGCTCGCGCTGATCGCCGGTGGTGGGTGGCTGACTCTGCGTAGCCGCAGGCGGGTGTCCGGCGAGGGGTAGTCCCTCGGCCGGCACACGGTAGTGGGGCGGGTGCGGCCTCCCCGGTCGCATCCGCCCCCTGCCGCCGCCACACCGATCGAATACCGCTCACCAGCGGATCAGGAATATCGCGGCCGACGATTCGGCCGCCCTCGAAAAGGAGAATTTTCCGTGCTCGTCCTTCCTCTTTCTCTCACGTTCGACGTCCAGACCACCGGTTCGGCTGTGATCGACGGTCTCGGTCGGCTGTCGGTCCTTCTCTATGATCTGGTCGGTGGCGCCGGCAGCGCTGCGGTCAACGTGGGCAGCTAGCCGGTCCGACTCGTCTGTGGAGGGGGCTCCGGCCCATGCGCGATACCGAAGTTCATGGGCCGGAGGCCCGGCCGAAGGCAGGCAGGGTTGTCGGCGAACTGCTCCTCACCGCCGGGGTCGTCCTCCTGCTCTTCGTCTTCTACGAGGCGTTCTGGACGAACATCGTCTCGGGAAGGCTGCAGGAGGAGGTCGACAACAGTCTGGAGGAATCCTGGGGCCGAGGGGCCGGGGCGACCGGTGACGAGCCGGTCGCCCCGCCGACGCCTGCGCTCGGCGAAGGGTTTGCGCGCCTCCATATTCCCGCCCTCGACGCGGCCTACGCCGTCGTGGAGGGCACACGGAGCGAGGACCTGCGTGCCGGCCCCGGCCATTACGTCGACACCCAGATGCCCGGGGAGCCCGGCAACTTCGCACTCGCCGGACACCGCATCGGAACCGGCGCGGTGTTCCAGCACCTCGATCGTCTCGCCGCGTGCGATGCCGTCATCGTGGAGACCGAATTCCACTGGGTCACTTACCGAGTGCTCCCGCTCGAGACTTCCGCGACCGACCGGCGCGCGGTGGCGACCTCCTGTCTGAGCCCCGAGCAGACCGAGCGTGTCGCCGCCGGCGACTACGCCCACGTACAGGGCCGGCACATCACTACGCCCGATCACATCGAGGTCGTCAACCCGATGCCCGGTGCTCCGTGGGTCGAACCGCACACCGGGCTCGAAAGCACCCTGACGCTCACCACGTGCCACCCGCTGTTCTCGAACGCCGAACGCATGATCGTGCATGCGGTTCGCGTCGAAACGATTCCGAAGTCCGCAGGTGTCGAGCCTGCGGCGTTGCAGGAGTAGAAGATGTACGGCTACCTCTGGCGCGCTCTCCCCGGACCCCGACCGGTGAAGGCCCTGCTCGCCATCGTTCTCGCGCTCGCGCTCGTGCTGGTGCTCATGGAAGTCGTCTTCCCCTGGGTGTCCGAGCACATGCCCTACTCTGACGTCACCGTATAGGGAGGGCGGACAGGCATGGGCAGGCACGAGGCCACGCGACGAGCCGGTCGGGGCGCGACCGTACTGCTGGTCGTCGCTGCGCTGATCCTGCTCGCGGGTGGTGGCGTTCTCGTCTTCCAAGGACTCCAGTCCGAGCCGGCTGCCGCGGCTCCGGTGCCGCGTGCGACGTTCGACCTGTCACCGGACGGCGTCGCCGATCCGGTCGACGGCGCCTTGCCTGGGATCGGTGCAGGTGGACAGGCGCGCAAGCCGGGCCCGGCGGCTGCGAATCCGGCAGATCGGCCGCAGGTGCCGTTCGGACCACTGCCCGACAACAGTGTGGTGATCCCGGCGATAGGGGTGGAGACGACACTCGATCCGCTCGGGTTGGCGGCGGATCGGAGCCTGCTGTTGCCGCGGGATGTGAGCCACGTGACGTACTGGACGGGTTCGGCGCCGATCGCGGCACCGGACGGGGGAATCCTGGTTGCCGGTCACGTGGACAACGCGAACCAGGGGGAGGGCGCGCTGTATTGGATGCACACGCTGTACCCGGGGGACGCGGTGTACGTGACGAAGGACGGCGTCGTGACCCGCTGGAAGATCACGAAGATGGAGCGGTTCGTCAAGCAGGCGCTACCGGATTGGGCGTTTCAGGGCCCGGGTGGCCCGCGGGAACTGCACATCGTCACGTGTGGCGGGGAGATCGTGAAGGATGCGCAAGGGCAGGGGACCTACCTCGAGAACGTGGTGGTCACCGCCGTCCCGTTCTGATGCGGGCGGCCGGATCGGCGTCCAGGACCGCGAACGAGTAGCCCGGCAGCACCACCGCCGACGCGGTCTCGTCGACGGTGGGCTCGTCCCACCACAACAGCGGGATTCCGCCGATGGGTGCGGTCACCGCGTCAGCGCCCAGGTTGCACACGACACGCAACGGCCCGCGGATCAGCGCGATCCACTTGCCGTCCTCGTCGTACTCGATGCCCAGGTGTTCGAGCCACGGATCGCTGATTTCGGATCGGTTGCGCCGCAGCGAGATCAGCGCGCGATAGCACTCGAGTAGGCGGCCGTGCGCCGGTACGGTCGGCTCGTCCCAGTCGAGTTTGGAACGCTGGAAGGTGGCCGGTTCCTGCGGATCCGGAACGGTGTCGGTATCCCAGCCGTAGTCGGCGAACTCGCGCCGCCGCCCCTCCGCGGTGGCCGCACCGAGCGCGGCCTCGGGGTGCGAGGTGAAGTACTGGAACGGGGTTCGGGCGCCCCACTCCTCTCCCATGAACAGCATCGGGGTGTACGGGGAGCACAGGACCAGTGCCGCCTTGACCGCGAGCTGCCCGTCGGAAAGGTACGTGCCCGGACGGTCACCGGTGGCGCGGTTGCCGACCTGGTCGTGCGTGCACGTGTAGGCGAGGAGCGCGTCGGCGGGGATCCGGCGGATGTCGATGGGGCGCCCGTGAATTCGACCCCGGAACGACGAATACGTGCCGTTGTGGAAGTAGCCCTGGGTGAGGGTGCGGGCAAGGGCCTGCAACGAGCCGAAATCGCCGTAGTAACCCTGCCGTTCGCCCGACACGGCGGCGTGGATCGCGTGATGGATGTCGTCGTCCCACTGCGCGTCGAGACCGAGTCCGCCGGCGGCCCGCGCGGTGATGACACGAGGGTCGTTGAGGTCACTCTCGGCGATCAGCGTGAGCGGCCGGCGTAGGTGCGTCGACAGCCGGTGGACCTCGGTCGACAGTTCCTCGAGCAGGTGCGTGGCCGAGTTGTCGACCAGCGCGTGCACGGCGTCGAGCCGGAGTGCGTCGATATGGAACTCGCGGAACCAGCGCAGCGCGTTGTCGACGATGTAGCGGCGCACCTCGGTGGATTCGGGACCGGCCAGGTTCACGTCGCGGCCCCACGAGTTGGCGCCGTCGGCGAGATACGGCCCGAACCGGTCGAGGTAGTTGCCCGACGGCCCGAGATGGTTGTAGACGACGTCGAGCACGACGGCGAGCCCGCGACGATGGCACGCGTCGACGAACCGCTGCAGCCCGTCCGGACCGCCGTACTGCTCGTGGACGGCGTACCAGAGCACGCCGTCGTAGCCCCAGTTGTGCGTTCCGTTGAAGGCCGCCACCGGCATCAACTCGACGAAGCCGACACCGAGGTCGACGAGGTGGTCGAGGCGTCCGATCGCCGCGTCGAAGGTGCCCTCGGGGGTGAACGTGCCCACGTGCAGCTCGTAGACGACGCTGCCGGCGAGTTGACGGCCCGTCCACGCCGCGTCCGTCCACCGCGCGGTATCGAGCTCGTGCAGCTGCGAGGGCAGGTGCACGCCCTCCGGCTGCCGTGGTGAGCGCGGGTCGGGCAGCACGACGGGGGAGTCGTCGAGAACGTACCCGTACCGCGCCGCCGGTTCGGCTGCGACGTCCGCGTGCCACCATCCGTCGGCGGACCGCGTCATCTCGTGCTCGGACCCGTCGACGTGGACGCGGACCGAGCGGGGGATCGGGGCCCAGACCTCGAAGGTGTGCACGTGATCAGCATGCCCCGATCCCGTGCACACCGCAGCCGACCTGTGTCGATCAGCCGCTCAGCGGATGAGGGTCCCGAGATCGACGGGCAGCTGGATGCCGGTGACGTGCCGGGCCTCGTCCGACGCCAGCCACGCGACCGCGTTGGCGATGTCCTCGGGCAGGCTGATCTGGTCGGGCAGGCTGCCCATGAAGATCGGGGCCAGCGTGGTGGCGTACTCCTGGACCAGCGCGTGCATGTCGTTGACCTGCATCCCCGTCTCGACCCCGTTGGGATGGACGGTGTTGACGCGGATGTTGTGCGCGCCGAGCTCGACGGCGAGGGTCTTCGCGAGCCCCGTGACGCCGTGCTTGCTGGCCACGTAGTGGCCGAGGAACGGCAGACCCCGCAGGCCCGCGACGGAACTGGTGATGACGATCGAGCCGCCCTCGCCCTGCTCGATGAGGTGCGGGATCGCGGCTTTGCAGGTGTAGAAGACGCCGGTGAGGTTGACGTCGAGCGTCTCCTGCCACTGCTCGGGAGTGATCTCCCACGACATGGCACCCGAGCAGATGCCCGCGTTGGCGACGACGACGTCGAGGCGGCCCAGCGTGGCGATGCCGCTCGCGAGCGCCTCGGAGACCGCGGCGAAATCGCGCACGTCCGCCTTGGTGGCGATGATCTTCCGGCCCTGCGCCTCGACCTGCGCGACCGTCTCGGCGAGATCCGCCTCGGTGGCACCGTCGTAGGCGGTGGAATCGAATTCGGCGCACGCGTCGATCGCGATGATGTCGGCGCCCTCGGATGCCAGTCGGACTGCCTCGGCGCGGCCCTGGCCCCGCGCGGCTCCGGTGATGAATGCGACCTTGCCGACGAAACGGTTCGCGCTCATGGGTGCTGCCTCCAGTCCTCGACGATCATGTGATCTGGACCATATGGAGTGGTGTCGACTCGGGGCGGCGCGGTCTCGCTGACCGGGAGGACAATCGATTGTGGGCCGAGGAGGTACTGCCATGGATCGACCTCGCGGAGTGGGCATGACTGCGGTGTTCGTCGCAGCGGCACGAGCTCTCGAAACAGGCCGGGACGACCGACTGCTCGACGACCCGTGGGCGCGCGAGTTCGTCCGAGCCTCCGGGTGGGATCCACCCACCGAGACGATGGACGACTTCTCGCGAGAGATGTTGACCGCCTGGGTGGCCGCGCGCACGAAGTTCCTCGACGATTTCGCGCTCGACGCCGTCGACCGGGGCTGTCGGCAGGTGGTGCTGCTCGGTGCCGGCCTCGACACGCGCGCGTTCCGGCTGGCGTGGCGCAGCCCGGTCACCGTGTACGAACTCGACACCCCGGACATGATCGGCTTCAAGGCCGAGGTGCTCGGCGACGCCGAGCCCGCGTCGGCCGATCGCGTCGTCCTGCCGATCGACCTGCGCGACGACTGGCCCGCTGCTCTTCGTCATGCCGGGTTCCATCCGGACGTCCCGACGGCGTGGATCCTCGAGGGTTTGCTGATGTACCTGCCCGACGAGGCCGTCGATGCGCTGATGACCCGTCTCGGCGAGCTGTCGGCGCCCGGTAGCGCAGTCGGGGCGACCATCACCAACGCCGATGCGGCCGCCGCACTGAACGACTCACCGCTGTTTCGCGACAGCCCGATCAGCCGCGACGAGTGGCTGGCGATGCTGCGCTCGAACGGCCCGCCCGATCCGGTGGCCTGGTTCGGCTCGTACGGCTGGCGTGCCGAGGCCGTGCCGATCGACGACGTTGCCGAAACGTACGGTCGCGCGGTGCAGGGAGGACCCGGAACCTGGCGTGCGCGCCCGGGACAGCGATGGCTGGTTGCAGCCCGGCGCAAGTGAAGGGCACCGCGCCCGTGTCGATCTGGTGTCGGATGGATCAGGGCCGGTCCAGCCGCACCAGCAGGGCGACGGGTAGCCGGCCGAACACCTTCGCCAGCGGGACCGAGCCGGTGTAGAGCTCCCCGGTGAGCCGGTCGAACCAGCTGCCCGTGGGCAGCGCGATGCCCGAACTGCCCCAACCGCTCTCGGCGACCAGCACGCTGTGCCGGGTCGCCAGTGCGATCACATCGGAGGCCGCGCCGACGGGTCCGCGCGCGAACCCGAGTAGGTGGTCGCGGGCCGGCCCGACTCCGAACACCGGTCGGTAGTGCCCGCCGACGAAGCTGTTCGGGCGTTCCCGGCGCAGCCGCAACGCGATCCGCGTCACGTGCAGCTTCGCCGCTCCCGACGCGTCGATCGGTGGTGTCTCGACGCCGGGGGTGTCCATCGACTTCACGATGGCGCGTCGGACGGCGTAGTCGACGGGACGCCGATTGTCGGGATCGACCAGCGAGTCCTCCCACAGTTCGGTGCCCTGGTACACGTCCGGGATGCCGGGTCCACACAGCTGGAACAGCTTCTGGCCCAGCGCGTCCGACCATCCGTGCGGCGCCAGGTGCTGCGCGATCCGGCCGATACTGCGGCCCACCGGCCCGTCGAGGACCCGGTCGATCCAGTCGTGCACGGCGCCCTCGAACTTCTCGTCGACGTCGGTCCACGACGTGCGCACACCGGACTCGCGGGCCGCCTTCTCCGCGTAGGCGTGCAGGCGCGGCCGCAGATCGCCCGCGTCGGGAGACGGTCCGTCGACGGGCCACACGCCGAACATGTTCTGCCACAGCATCAGACCGAGGACACCGTCCGGACTGGGGGCCGACATCTCCCAGTCGGCGACGCACCGGGCCCACAGTTCCGGGACCTGCGTGAGCACCCCGATACGGGCGCGGACGTCCTCGCCGCGTTTGGTGTCGTGCGTCGACAAGGTCGTCATCGTGCGCGGCCAGAGTCGGGCGCGCTCATGGGCGCGCAGATGGAATTCGGCGGGGGAGCAGCCGACGACTCCGGGGTCGCCGCCGACCTCCAGGAGTGATACCAGGCGAGGAGTGCGATAGAACAGGCAGTCCTCGACGGCCTTCGCGGTGACGGCACCACACACCTGGTGGAACCGGGTTCGGGACTCCGGGCCGTCGACGAGGGCGCTCGCGAGCGTCGTCAGCGCCGTCGACCATTCCGGATGGCGGTCGGCGATGTCGCCGATGAGACGCGGCAGGACGCCCGCCAACGGCGCGTAGTCGGCCCGGTACACCGGCATCCGGGCGAGGACCTCGACGAGGGCCTCACGCAACTGCTCCGGGCTGCAGAACGTCGGGGAGTCCCGCAGCACCGCCCTCGTCAGCCGCCGGACCTCGGGAGCGAGGTCGCCGCGAGCAACGCTGCGGCGCAGTTCGGTTCCGTTCTCGTCCAACCAGTCGCGGTCTCCGGTCGCGCCGGCACGTCCCGCCAGTTCGGTCAGCGCGGCGGCCCCGTCCGGGTCGAGGAAGACGCCGCCGTACTCGGCGAGAGCGTCGTAACCGGTGGTGCCGTCGATCGGCAGCGTCGGATCGAGAGGTTCACCGGCCGCGAGGACCTTCTCCGCCACCAGCCAGCGGTCGGGGCCGATCAGCTCGCGCAGGTTGCGCAGGTAGCCCGCGGGATCGCTGAGCCCGTCGGGGTGATCGACACGGACACCGTCCACCATGTCGTCGCGCACCCACGACGCGAACTGGTGATGGGTGGTGTCGAACACCCGAGGGTCCTCCTGTCGGAGCGCGGCGAGATCGTTGATCGCGAAGAAGCGTCGGTAGCCGACCAGGCCCTGCCGCCACGGCACCAGCCGATACGCCTGCCGGGCGTGGATCTCCCTCGGGTCCCCGTCGTCGGTGCCCGGCGCGATCGGATAGCGCTGGTCGCCCACGGCCAGCAGGGGAGTCCCGCCGGTGCGATCGACCGTCAACCCGAGCAGGTCGCGCTCGTCGGCGAGTACCGGAAGCGCGATCCGTCCGTCCGAGCCGTTGTCGTCGCGCCAGTCGATGTCGAAGAACCGCGCGAACGGCGAGCGGTGCCCGTTGGTCAACACATCCCACCACCAGCGATTCCGCTCGGGACGGCCGATGCCGAGATGATTGGGCACCAGATCGACGATCAGCCCCATGTCCCGCTCGCTCAGTTCCGCGGACAGCGCGACGAGTGCGGGCCGCCCCCCGAGTTCGGCCGACACCGACGTGGGATCGGTGACGTCGTACCCGTGGGTGGAGCCGGGCATCGCCGTGAGGATCGGGGACAGGTAGAGGTGCGAGACGCCGAGGCGGTCGAGGTAGTCGGCCAGCCGACGTGCGTCGTCGAGGGTGAACACGTCACCCCGCAACTGAAGGCGGTAGGTCGCGGTGATCGGTCTCATGACGGCCGGTCCCGGCGCAACACCAGCAGGGAACGGCACCGGACGGTGAGTACCGCCCCGGATTCGGTGACGAGACCCATTGCCCCCGTGGACGATGTGGTGTCCAGCTCGCCGACCCATCGCGTTTCGGACGGAGCGCCCGGGACCACGAACTCGAGATCCGCGTCGTGGGCGTTGAAGAACAGCAGGAACGAGTCGTCGACCACGCGGCGCCCCCGGTGATCGGGTTCGGGGATCGCGTCACCGCCGAGATAGACCGCCAGGCCCTTGCCGAGACCGCTGTCCCAGTCCTCGGTGGTCATCTCCCGGCCGGACGGCGTCAGCCAGGCGATGTCGGGGCGGTGCTCGTCGCGGACCGGGCGGCCGGCGAGGAACCTGCGCCTGCGGAAGACCGGGTGTGTGGCCCGCAATCCCGCCACCCGGCGGGTGAACGCCAGGAGATCGGCGTGGGAGTCGATCGGTGACCAGTCCATCCACGACAGTGGCGAGTCCTGGCAGTAGACGTTGTTGTTGCCGTACTGGGTGCGACCCATCTCGTCGCCGTGCGCGAGCATCGGGGTGCCCTGGCTCAGTAGGAGCGTCGCGAGAATGTTCCGGCGTTGCCGCGCCCGCAGGGCGAGAATCCCCGGATCCTCGGTGGGGCCCTCCACCCCGCAGTTCCACGACCGGTTGTGGCTCTCACCGTCCCGGTTGTCCTCACCGTTGGCCTCGTTGTGCTTCTCGTCGTACGACACCAGGTCGGCGAGGGTGAAGCCGTCGTGGGCGGTGACGAAGTTGATGCTCGCGCTGGGGCGGCGGCCGGTGGCCTCGTACAGATCCGACGATCCGGTCAGCCGGGACGCGAACTCGCCGAGAGTGGCGGGGTGCCCACGCCAGTAGTCGCGCACGGTGTCGCGGTACTTGCCGTTCCATTCGGTCCACAGCCCGGGAAAATTGCCGACCTGGTAACCGCCCTCGCCGACGTCCCACGGTTCGGCGATCAGCTTCACCTGGCTCACCACCGGATCCTGCTGCACCAGATCGAAGAACGCGGAAAGCCGGTCCACGTCGTGCAATTCGCGGGCGAGTGTCGAGGCCAGATCGAAGCGGAACCCGTCGACGTGCATCTCGGTGACCCAGTACCGCAGCGAGTCCATGATGAGTTGCAGGGTGTGCGGATGCCGCGCGTCGAGGCTGTTTCCGGTGCCCGTGTAGTCCTTGTACAAGGACCGATCGGCGTCGTCGAGGCGATAGTAGGCGGCGTTGTCGATGCCGCGGAAGACGATGGTCGGACCGCGATGGTCGCCCTCGGCGGTGTGGTTGTAGACGACGTCGAGGATCACCTCGATGCCGGCGTCGTGGAAGGCGCGGACCATCGCCTTGAACTCGATGACCACGCCGCTCGGCTCGGTGGCCGACGAGTACTCGGTGTGCGGCGCCAGGAAGCCGAAACTGTTGTAGCCCCAGTAATTTCGCAAGCCCCGGTCGAGCAGTACCTGATCGTGCATGAACTGGTGCACCGGCATCAACTCGATCGCCGTGACGCCGAGTGCGAGCAGGTGGTCGATCACCGCCGGATGCGCGAGTCCGGCGTACGTGCCGCGCAGTTCCGGCGGAACCTCCGGGTGTGCTGCGGTCATGCCCTTGACGTGTGCCTCGTAGATGAGGGTCTCGTGGTAGGGGATGCGGGGCGGGCGGTCGGCGCCCCAGTCGAAGAACGGATCGATGACGACCGTGGTCATCGTGTGGCCGAGCGTGTCCTCGCCGTAGGTGTGCAGTGACGGGTGGCCGTCGAAGGCGCCGTCGAAGGCCTTGCCGTACGGATCGAGCAGGAACTTGGACGAATCGCACCGCTGCCCGGACCCCGGATCGAACGAGCCGTGCACCCGGAAGCCGTACCGTCGTCCGGGGCCGACCGACGGCAGATAGGCGTGCCACACGTGGCCGTCGACCTCGTCGAGCGGGACGCGGGTCTCCGTGCCGTCCTTCGCCACCAGGCACAGATCCACAGCCTCGGCGGCTTCGGAGAACAGCGAGAAGTTGGTGCCGCCGCCGTCGTACGTGGCACCGAGCGGATACGCGGCCCCCGGCCACGTCTCGACCGGCGGCGATCCGCCGGGGCCGTCGCTGCGCTCCATGCTGCTGAACCCTAGCCGCAGGCGACAAGGTTCACCCGCGCTGCGGGCGGGGATTCACGGGTCTGTCCCTCGTTCGGGTGCGCGGACTAGCGTGGAACGAAATCGCCCAGCCGAACGAGGTGAGGTCTCATGCTCTCCAAGTCCCGCGCAGCGAGGGCGGCCGCCGTGGTGATCTTCTCGGCCGTCGTCGGACCCGGAGCACTCGTGGTCGGTGCCGGCCACGCCGCGGCGCAGGAAGCTCCACCGGGGCCCGCGATCCTGGGCATCGAACTCGACGAGGAGGACGGTCGTCCCACCGTCGAGATCGACTACGTGAACCTCCAGGGCGAACGGCGCGAGATCGAGATCGACCTGCAGACGGGTCGCATCGTCGAGGACCAACCGGCGGACGCCGCGACGCTCTAGACTGAGGATTCGACGGCCGCCCCCGAGGGCGCGGCGTTTGAACGGTTTGTCCCGCAACCAGATCCATGACACCGGGGCGGCCGGAGTTGTTCCTCCGGAGGTGTTGTCCGTGACCGTTTCGAATCCCATCGACGGCGGCGACACCGCCTGGGTGCTGGTCTGCGCCGCACTCGTGCTGTTCATGGTTCCGGGTCTGGCGTTCTTCTACGCCGGAATGGTGAAGAGCCGCAACACGTTGGTGATGATCCAGCAGAACTTCCTCCCGCTCGGCGTGGTCACCGTGGTGTGGGTTCTGATCGGTCACAGTATTGCGTTCAGCGACGATGCCGCCGGGGGACTGTTCGGAGACCTGAAACTGTTCGCGCTGCAGAACCTGGACGAAGCTCCCGGTCCGGCACTGCATGTCGTCGTACCGGGGATCGCGATACCGGCGATGGCGTTCATCGCATACCAGATGATGTTCGCGATCATCACGCCCGCCTTGATCACCGGGGCGACGGCCGACCGGCTGAAGATCGCGGGATGGGTGACGATCCTCGTGGTGTGGCCGGTGATCGTGTACGCGCCGATCGCGCACTGGCTGTTCAACCCCGAGGGATGGCTCGCGAGCCGAGGGGCCCAGGACTGGGCGGGCGGAATGGTGGTCCATGCGTCGGCCGGGGCGGCCGCGCTGGCGATCCTCCTGGTCGTCGGTCGGCGAACCGGCTGGCCCGACACCGACACGGTCCCACACTCGGTGCCACTCACGATGATCGGGGCCGGAATTCTGTGGTTCGGCTGGTTCGGATTCAATGCGGGAGACGGCCTGCAGGCGAACGGTATCGCCGCGCAGGCCCTGGTGAACACCCACGTCGCGGCGGCCGCGGGCATGGTGATCTGGCTGATCCTGGAGCGCTTCCGGCAGGGGCGATCCACCGTCGTGGGCGCGGCGACCGGCGCGGTGGCGGGGCTGGCCACGATCACGCCCTGCGCCGGATACGTCGACACCCCGTCCGCACTCGCGATCGGAGCGCTCGCCGGGCTGGCCTGCCAGCTCGCGTTGCGCCTGAAGGTGCTCTTCCGATTCGACGACGCGTTGGACGTGATCGCGGTGCACTTCGTCGGCGGTGTGCTCGGCTCGCTGCTGCTGGGTCTGTTCGGCAAGAAGGCGATCAACGCGATCGGGACGGACGGGCTGTTCTTCGGTGGCGGATTCTCGCTGCTCGGGAACCAGGCGCTCGCGGTGGTCGTGGTGGTCGCGTTCTCGTTCGTCGTCACGCTCGTGATCGCCGTCACGGCGGAGAAGACCGTGGGGCTGCGGCTACCGGCCGACGAGGAGTTCGGACTGGACCGCCGACGTCAGGGTATGGACGCCTACCAGTTCGCGCCGTCGTTCGTTGCCGGCGTCGGGCCTGCATCGGGCGCCGTCGACGAGCCGCCGGTGACGTCGACCCGGATCGCGCAGTCGCCGCCGGGGGTGCGCTTCCAATTGGTCACGGTGCTCGTCCGAGCGGTGGACGCGGGAGAACTCGAACGATCGCTTCGCGAGGCCGGTGCCCGGTCGATCGTGGTGACCGAGGTGCATGCGCCCTCGACCCACCGGGACACGGTGATGATGCGTGATCAGCGCAGCGAGCTCGCGCTCGCGCAGCGCCTGAAGGTGGAGGTCCTGGCCCGCGAGTCCGATGTGGACGCCGTGCTCGAGGCGCTGGACCACAACACGATCGGCGCTCACGAGGGTTACGTGCAGCAGGCAGCGGAACCGCTCACCCCACAGGCCCGTTCGGACGAGCCCGTCAGCTGACGGGTTTCTCGAGCGGCACGGTATTGGGACCCACCACCAGCTGGCCGCGGTGCACCACGAGCAGCCAGACCGGAAGAACGGCGATACACAGCACCGGGACGACGCCGAACGACGCCACCATCGTCGCGCCGATGAACAGGCCCAGCCAGCAGCTGCGCACCGCCACCACGAGGGCGCCGAGCACCGCACACGACACGGCCACGGCGAGTGGCACCGTGTCGAACACTGCATGCACGAGCAGTCCGACGTCGAGCCCGACGAACACCGACGCGAAGGTCCGGCCGCCACGGAAGCCGCAACTCGACGCGACGAGCAGTGCCACGAGGTTGATCAGCGCGTAGAGCGCGAGTCGGCCCACCGACTGATTCGCTGCGTCGGCGGTGACCCTCCCCATGTTCTCGGCGTCCTTGAAGAGCGTCGCGGGTCCGCCGATCGCACCGAGTATGCCCAGGATCGCGCCGCCGAGTCCGATCGCCAGAACCGGGTTCGGCAGCGCGTGGAACAGCGTGTGCATCCGATGGAAGCCGGGGACGCCCAACAGGAAGAGCCCGGCGGTCCCGACGGCGATGAGCGTGCCGATCAGGACGTGCCCGATGGTGGGCCAACGGTATTCGGGGACGTCGATGACGAGCATCGGACGGTCGAGGAGGAACATCGTCGCGGTACCGGCTCCGGCCGCAATGAGCGGCGCGAACATGTTCTCCCACAGTTCGCCTTTCGGGCGGCGGCCCGCGAGTTCGACGAATGCCAGCGGCCCGGCCAGCGGGGTCCCGAACAGGACGCCGATCGTCGCGGACGTCGTCAGCCAGACGGCGCGTTCGGTCGGCATGCTCGGCCACAGCCGCCCCAGGATCCACGCCGCCACCGCGACATTGATCGCGATGAGCGGGTTCTCCGGGCCCAGGCTCACCCCGGCGCCCAGTGCGAGCACGACGACGATCGCCAGCGACGGCAGCGAACCGAGCGGGATGGGTGGCCCCACGAGTCCCGCGGTTGCCGGGTCGGGGCCACCGTGACCCGGCAACTTCCACACCAGGAGGCCGACCAGCAGGCCGATTCCGGTGAGCACCGCAAAGATCCACCAGCGGGCGTAACCGTCGAAACCGACCAGATCGGGGATCCAGGTGTAGAGCAGGTCGGTGACTCTGTCGGTCGCGAGCACCATTGCGATCGGGATGATCGCCGCCGCGACGCCCACGAGAACGGAAGGGACGGCCTCGCGGGCGATTGTCCGGGTGCTCGGGAACACGACGTCCAACGGTGCCTCCGGTGTCTCCCTGTTCGACGGGTCGGAGTGCTCGTCCCTCCACGCTACGACGCGCGGGCGGACGGGCGCAGGGCCTCCGCGGCGATGCCGTCGACTGCACTACCCCGGTGCGCCGCGATACGCGCGCCGAGTTCTCTGCCCCTCCCGTCGATAGCCGCCTGGGTTCCGGGCGAACGGAACTCGTGCGTCGAAAGAAGGCGGACCTATCGGATCATGGGGTGGCGGCCTCGTCGCTGGTCGGCGAGTCGTGGCCGATCTTCACTCGTCGAAAGTAGATATCCGAGTGGCACCAGCATCGGGACACTCCACATCCAGTAACCCCAGCAGAACAGCATGAGCGCGACATGGAACGCGATTGCGCCGATCAGTCCGATCCGCGTCCGCCGGCCACCCGCGAGGATCAGGACTCCGATCGTGAGCTCACCGGCAGCCACGACCAAGCCCCAGGCGGCCGGGTGGGCCATGAAGACGTCGCGCCATGCAGTCCGGACCCACGGCAGATACGACTGGTCGGCAAAGGCGCGGTACAACTCGGCGTCGGCGGCGACGATGCCGACGTGGATGCCGGCGGTGAACACGAACAGCCCGCCGACGAGTCTGCGGAGCAGATCCGCGCTCCGACTCACGGCACGATGACCGCCCGTCCGCGCAGCGTGCCCGCCGCGAGCCGACGGTATGCCTCGACGCCGTCGTCGAGCGAGAACCTTTCGACCGCGATGTCGAGGACACCCTGGTGTGCGAGATCGATCAGTTCGATGAGCTCGCTCCGCGAACCCCAGTACGGGGAGGCGACATTCGTCTCGTAGGCGCCGGTGAAGAAGCCGACCCGGGCCGCGGACTTCCCGTCGCCGAGGCCGACGATCGTGACGTCGGACCCCACTCCGGCAACGGCGGTCGCGACGTCCAGAGTCGGCTGGACGCCCACGAAGTCCAGGACCAACGCTGCGCCCGCCCGGCCCGTGATCTTCCGGACGTTCGCGGCGGCGTCGGCGTTCGACAGCACGGTCTCGTGCGCCCCCACCTCGCGAGCGAACGCGAGCTTCTCGTCGGTGACGTCGAGAGCGATGATGCGGGCGGGGGACAGGTGTCGGAGCAGTTGGATGCCGACGTGTCCGAGGCCGCCGGTACCGATCACGACGGCGAAGGAGCCCGCCCGCAACTTGCCGAGCGACCGCTTGATCGCGTGGTACGGGGTGAGTCCGGCGTCGGTCAGCGGCACTGTGGTGACGGGGTCGAGGTCACCGATCGGGACGAGGTGGCGGGGTGAGTCGACGACCATGTACTCGGCGATCGCACCGGGCGCGCCCAGCCCGGGTGGCGCGATGCCGAGTTCGCTTGCGCGGGAACAGTAGTTCTCGAGGCCCTGGGCGCAGTGCCAACACCGTCCGCAGCCCCACGGCCCGTACACGACGACATTGGTGCCGATCTCCAGATCGGTGACTCCGGCGCCGACCGCGGCCACTCGGCCTGCGCCCTCGTGTCCGAGCGTCATGGGAAGGTCGTAGCCGAACTGCTCGGCCGGCAGGCTCATGACGAACTCGTCGGAGTGGCACACGCCCGCCGCGGTGACCTCGAGCAGCACCTCGCCAGGTCCAGGCTCCGGGGTCGGTATCTCGACGAGTTCGGGTTCAGCCCCGATTCGGGTGTACTGGATCGCCTTCACGCTGGACTCCTTCGATGGGCTCGCGCGGTCGAGGATGTGTCGCGTCTCGAGCATCGCACGGATCCGCCGACTCGGGGGACAGGTGTCGGACTCGGGCGTTAGGTTGCAGGGCATGGGGGACGCGACCTCGGAACCCGAACACCTCTACGCACGCCTGTCGGAGCGGGCGCGGCTCGCGCTGCTGCGCAATCCCCAGGGCTTCGTGCCGCCGGAGTTCATCGGCCAGGTCATGAGCGTCTGCGGCGACGACAGCGTCTGCTATGTCACCGAGGAGAACGACGCTGTACCTCACTTCGCGATCTTCCAAGGCGCCGTGTCGGATTACCTGTTCGCTCGCCGGCAGGGCCTCGACGCCTGGTGGGATGCGCTCGAGCCGGAGGTACTGCGAGCACTGGCCAGGGGAGACACGATGTTCGACTCGGCTCTCGTCGACAGTGACTACGTCACGCTGCGCCTGGCGGGTGCGGAACTGCGCTGACGGGAGAGTCGTCTGCGGCGTTTCGTCGCCTTGGTCGCCCGTCGCCGCGTCTACGGTGGAGCCGCGGATTGTCGGCAGCGAGCCGGTTCCGGAAAGGTGTGATGGCGGGTGAAGGCGCGGGAACCGGCAGATCGCTGGCTGCGAAACTACCTCACCACGACGTTGACACCGAACGATCTGAATCTCTTTCTGTCCGGCCTCGAAGAGTCGTTCACCGCGGACATTCCCGAGTTGGCCGCGGACGCGGAACTGCAGCGCGATCTGCGGGCCGCGGTGCGCAGTCAGCTCGGCGCCTTCCTGGGCGCCTCCGGCCCGTCCGGCGACGGCCCCGCCGAGGCTCCCGTCTCGGTGGAGGCCCATGCGCTCGCCCGCACCGTTGCGCAGCGGGGGCTCGAGCTGCGGGTCCTGACGCAGCTGTACCACGCCGGTCACCGCGCCATGCTCTCCTTTGCGACCGAGTTTCTCCAGCAGGAGGACCTCGACCCCCAGTTCAAGCTCGAGGTTCTGACCACCATGTGGTCGCAGACCAGCGAACTGCTCAACTCGATGCTCGACGAACTCGCCGTCACGTACGCGGACGAGCGGGAACGGCTGCTGCAGGGAGCTTTCGCCTCCCGCGTGACGACGGTCCGCGAGATCCTCGACGGGGGCGGGGGCGTCGCGCAGTCGTCCGGACTTCTCGGCTATCCGCTGCGACTCGCGCACACCGCGGTGGTCGCGTGGGTCGACGACTCGACCTTCTTCGCCGGCTCCCTCGACCGGGTGATGACCCGAATCTCCGGCGGGCGCCGCACACTGTCGGTGCCGTCCGGGGCGCACGGCGTGTGGTCGTGGATTGCACAGGACGGCGCCGCCGCGTGGGTGATCGATCGGAGCCTGATACCGGACGGCGTTCGACTCGCCGTCGGTGAGTCGGCGCCGGGCATCGAGGGATTCCGCCGCAGCCATCGTGAGGCGTTGGCGGCGCAACGGATCGCCGAGATCGGCACGCGTCGAGATGTCGTGACCAGCTATGCAGACGTCGAGCTCGTGTCGATGCTGTCGGCGGATCCCCACGCGATGCGTGGGCTCGTCGCGCGAGAGCTCGCCTGCCTCCTGGGCGCAGATGCCGCGTCCGAGCGTCTCCGGGACACCCTGCACGCGGTGATGAGCTGCCACGGTAACCACGAGGCCGCCGCTCGGGGTCTGGGAATCCACAAGAACACCGTCCGATACCGCATGCAGCGGGTGGAGGACATCCTCGGTGGGGATATTCTGGCGCGCCGACTGAAGCTCGAACTCGCGTTGAAGTGTTTCGAGGCGTTCGGTGAGTGATCGGGGGTAGCCGGCCAGCCGAAAGGGCGAGCTCAGTCTCGTTCGGCTCTTGTCCCGAAGATTGCCGCGAGGATCGCCGCAGCCAGCGGGAACAGCACGATTCGTGAGCCGCGTTCCGCGCTGTCCAGATCGGCCCACGAAAGAGCCTGGGCGACAGCGGCGATCAGGTATTCGCCGCACTCGTGTATCGGTTCATGAAGCGCTCCGTCTGTCGGGTCTGTCGGATGGGCTACGCACTACATCCTGCGATAGCCGGCACCCGGTTCGGGTGTCGGCTATCGGCGTCATGCGGCCTGTGGTCCCGCCCGATTGTGGGCGGGGATGGGTTTCTTGTACGGGTCGACCGAGCTGGGTGGGGTGAACCACGGGTGGCGGTCGGCGCCGATTTTCACTTGCCAGTGACTGTGGTGGAGGAGTCGGTGGTGGTAGCGGCAGAGCAGGACGAGGTTGTCGAGGTCGGTGGGTCCGCCGTCTGCCCAGTGCTTCACGTGGTGGCCTTCGCAGTGGGCGGGTGGCGCTCCGCAGCCGGGGAAGGCGCAGCCGTGGTCGCGGGCGATCAGGGCGCGGCGCTGCTTCTTGGAGACGGTTCGGCTGGTGCGGCCGAGGTCGATGGGGACGCCGTCGTGCATCACGATCGGGGTGAGATGGCAGTCGCACGCGAGTCTGCGGGCAGTGGCGATGGTGAGCGGCCCCAAGTGCGGCATTCGTGCAACATCCTTGTCGCCGAACATGTCCGGACTGGTCTTCCGACCGGAATCCTGGTCGTCACTCTGATCGAACTGGCCATGATCCGCCCCGGAGCGGGCAAGGTCGGCGGCGTTCACGTGCAGCGAGAGGTGAGGCTTCTCTCCACCTTCGATGGGTGCGTCGCCGGAGTCGAGGTAGCGGCGCAGGATCTCGGCGAACGCGTCCGCGCGCTTCTGCGCGGGGGTGCGGGTGCCGGCGGGGTCGTCGACCGGATTCCTCGGCTTGGTCAACGCAGACAACGCTGTCAGCAGCATTTCCCCGGTGACGGCGTCGAGATCCCCCTTCACGGCGACGCGCCCGTTCAGAGTTTTCGAGGCATGGAACTCGTTGCGTTCGGCGTCTTCGCTGGGAGGGAGTTCGTCGGATTCGAAGATCCGCTCGAGCCTCGCGATGCAGGTGCGCACGGTCATGGTGGTCGCGGCCGGTCCGGAAGCGGCGTCCAGCAACACTTTCCGGCACGACCCCAACGCCTCGTTCGGCATGCCGCGGGGTGGGGTTTCGCAGAATTTGCCGATCAACGCGGCGTGCTCGGCCGAGACGGCGCCGTCGTTGAAGGCGTCGGCAATTTCGGGTTGCCGGCTCAGCATTTTGCCCAACGCGAGGATCCGTGCCGCGGCCGGCACTTCCAACAATGTGTTCGCAGCCAGCCACTGCTTGACGCTGCGGAACCCGAGGACGTCGAACGACACTGCGCGCGCGTCGATTTCGTCGACCGCGACGGCCCGAAGAGTCTCCAAGCGCTCGATCTCGCGGCTGAAGTCGATCGCCGACCGCAACAGGTCGAGTTCGGCCAGTCGACGTACCTCGGCGGGTCGCAGCACGGTGGCTGCGGTGCCTGAATTGTTGAGTCCCCCCGGATTCATGACACCAGCCTACTTCGAACGGGTGTTCGAGTCAATGGTGGAGAGTGTCGTGTCGAGCAAATTCTCGATGTGCGGCACGGTGCGACGCTGACGCCACCTGTCGACAGTTGTCGCTGTGCTGATGCCTAGGGTGTTCCCATGGGGTGCAAACGGGGGTCGATCGCGGTCGTGGCGGCCACATTCGCGGGAGTGGCACCTCTGTCGAGTTGTGTGACCAATGTCGATGTGCCGGCTACGTTTGCCGCGACGGTGACGATCACGGGTGAAGCGGACGAGGTGTGGGCCGGTTCCGGCGAGTGCGTATGGGTCGATGCAGCGCACCTTGTTCCGGGGTATGTGGTTTCCATCTCTGCTCGGTCCGCTGCGACGACATCATTTGCGCCCCTGAGGGTCGAGTCGATCGAGACTTCTTCTGACAACGGGGCTGGAACGTGCACCTACACCGCGTACTTCGAGGCGATCGCCGCGAACCAGGCAGGCTACGAGCTGTGGGTGAGCAACAACGTCCGGCAACAGTCCTTCACCGCTGACCACCTGAAGAGCGGACCCACCTACCGTCTGGAGGGAGCTGGTCCTCCACCAGATCGTTGAGGCGTTAGGGGTGTTCGGTTTTTCGGCACGGCAGCCGAGCCAGATCCAGATCTAGATCCAGATCCAGAGAGCTGATGCTGCATCAACAGCATCGGGTCCAGTCCACGTGATGCCGTGAACCGGCTCACCCCAGACCCTGACCTGCCGGACAGTTGCCGTCGGCAACAGAGGCTCTGGTTGACGCCAATGCGCCCACGGTCTCGCCGTGCGGCGAGACAGCGACATGGCCGGTACGGGCTGAGCCACAACGAGTTCCGTTGCGCCATGCGGCACACACCCTCGAAATGCTGAATACGCTCACTCACGCCGTTGCGGAGTAGGCCGCTCTATACTCGGCGAGTGGGCAGCGCAGGAGACGACTCCGACTTCACCGGCCGGCTGACGTTTCGGACCGTATACGGCGGACCGGACGTGCCGGGGGAGTGGATTGCCGCCGTCACCCGCATGAAGCGTCAGCTGGGTGAGATCGGTTTCACCTACGACCTGGACGTGCTGCTGCACGTCGGGGGTTCCATCTCGTCGACGGACGGGCCCACCGGGCTGCGGAACCCGCGCGTCTCGGTCGCGAAACGCTCCGTGACCGCCCAGATCCACGTCGGTCGCGTCGATGTCGAGACGGCGGTGGATCCCGATGCGTTCGTGCGCGAGACGATCTCTCGTGCGGTCGGGCAGCTGATCGAGCGCATCGCGGCCAAGGATGGCGGGGTGGATGCGGCGGCGGAGGAGGAAAAGCTGGGAATCCTGTCCGAGACAGAGGAAGCGTAGCCCGTCCGTAGCGGGCTCGGGGGACACGCGTCGGTCCGGTCGGCTCGTCGGGACGTGCTCGTCGAGGAACTTCTGTGTCGACTCGGCAATCGCCGCCGCATGCACACCCACACGGCCCGCGCGAACCCCTTCAGCACGCGTCATGACCGGTAAACCTTCCACTGGAACTGGCTCGCTCATGCTGCTGACAACGTACCGGCCAGACGTCCGATATCGAGCGGTTTCAACATGCCTACCTGCGCGAGCGACGTAGCAGCACATGAGGGCCGCGTACTTCGTCGAACGGCTTTACGCATCCGGGTCGATCCGGCGTTGTCGGTCGACGGTGTGCCTGCGATGCATGTGCTGTCGTCGGTGATGAGGATCGGGCGCCCGTCCGGGTGTTCGATACGAAGTCGGCTGCCATCCGCCAGACCCGACACCCGCTTTCGGGTCTCTCACCACAAGGCGCGGCCACTCACCCGCGACCAGGTCGGGCGTCGCCGGGGCACCGAACTCGCGAATCGTCCCACGAAGTGGCAGATCGGGTCCGGCGCTGAGCCCCGCAGAAAACTCAGCCCACAGCGCTACATGAGTGATGAGCCCGATCTTTGTTGCCTTCCAGACGCAGGACAAGTCGTGTGAGCACGCCGTATCGAGCACGGTGGACGGTTGGTTGCCGTTGCCGTTCTGCCCCATACGGATTGGGTGGCGGGAACAGCTCGCGGACGATTCAGTAGTTGTCGACGACCAGGTTGGGGAAGGTGTACCAGCCGCCCCCGATGTTGCGCGCCCCCGTGTGTTCGACGCTTGTCTCCGAGAGACCGTGAGGTGCGTAGATCCATCCCGGGTTCTCGGACGGTGACGGTCCCGTCCGTGCGTCGTAGAAGTACACCGAGCCGTCGGTGCTGACATGGGCGTACGCCACGTCGAAGCGTCCGATCCGAAGGTCGCGATGGTAGCGGCCGCTCTGCGAATTCTCGGGTTCGCGAAGTAGTTGGCGGGCAACCTCTTCGAACTCGCTCTGATGGTCACCGAACGTTGGGCGACCCACAGCCGATACGCCGAGTGCGCACCCGGCAACGAGGAGCCAGGCCGCGATCGCCCAGGTCCGGCGTCGCCGCTGGATAGCGGTGAGTATCGCCACGACGAGCGTCACCACGGCTGAAAGGACAAGCACGACGCGGGCACCCGCCGCCGCGACCGCACTGTCGGAAGGGTTCGGCCACGGTAGATGCCATGCCGTCCCAGTCATGACAGCCGCCGCGACGAGCGTCGCGGCGACGTTGATCCACGCCATCCGACCGAGGGAACCTCGGTCGAGGTCCGAACTCGATTCGAACGCCACCCGTCGAGCATAGGGGGGATCGACACGCCGTCGACGGTAGTGCGGTGCTCCGTGTCAGGATTCGGGCGGGACCGCGCCGAGCCGTTCGTTGTAGGACAGCCCGTCCGAGGGAGAGGGAAGGCGGCTTCGCGTGGTCCCGGACAGTGCGGGGGTCGGGGATGAACCGCAGGCGCGCGTACCGGGAAGCGGCTGGCCCTCAGGGAACTCGGAACCCGCGGAACGTCACATCTCGACGCGGCCGGAAACCGAGACGCGTGTAGACGCTGATCGCCTGCGCGTTGGTGCCCGCCACGTGGAGGAATGCCCTGTCGCCCCGGGCCGTGATCCGGTCTGTGAGCGTCTGGACCAACCGTGCGGCGTGTCCGTGGCCGCGCGCCTCTGGCGCGGTGCAGACGGCGCTGATCTCGGTCCACCCCGGCGGGCGCAGGCGCTCGCCGGCCATGGCGACCAACGTGCCGTGGTGCCGGATCCCGAGGTAGGTGCCGAATTCCGGTGTTCGGGCCCAGAACGGACCGGGGCGCGTCTCGGATACGAGTTCGAGCATGTCCGGCACGTCTGCGGCCCCGAGCTCGACGAGTTCGAATCCTCTCTGAAGGGCGTCCGAGGCGACGACCGGGCGCGCGTCCGTGGCGGGCGGAGCGATCATCTGGAGTCCGTCGAGCGCGAAAACGGGCTCCCAGTGCGCGGGCGGAAGTTCCGGACAGCTGAAGAGGTCGGCAAAACCGCCGCTCCCGAGCAGTCGGGCGAGATCGTCCCAGTCCTCGGGTTCCGGATGGGCGGGAACGGAACAGAACGTGGAGACCTCGTCCGCGTACGTGCCCGCCCGGCCGACAGTGCGAGACAGGTGGGCGTGCGCGCCGGACAGGGAGAAGTGAACCGGATGATCGAGCCCGGGATCGTCGATCTCCGCCCAGTCGTCCGCGAGGAGCGCGCCGGAGTCCGGCTGGGCGGTCGGGAGGGAATCGGAACGGGGATCGGACGCCATGCACCCAGCCTCGCATTCGGGCGAACGGTCGACGAAATCTGCCGTGATGGTCCCGGCGGAACAGGTGAAACCCTCGGGGGCGGATTTGTGCGCGCCGCACAACTGCTGCGCGTCGAGCTGTGCCGAATGCCCAAGCGAGTGCCGACGTGTGCGTGTGATCATGGTCACGTGGATCGCTGAACGATCTGCAACAGTCCCCGAGAGAAGGTGTGCAGCGTGGCAGTTTCCGGAGTCCCCGACGGTTTCGACTTCACCGACCCCGACGTCTACGAGCAGAGGCTGCCGATCGCCGAGTTCGCAGCGCTCCGCAAGTCGGCCCCGGTCCACTGGGTGGAGCAGCCGCCCACCAAGGGTGGATACGCAGACGAGGGCTACTGGGCGGTGACCCGGCACGAGGACGTCAAGGAGGTCTCGCGCAACAGTGAGGTGTTCTCCACCTGGGAGAACACCGCCATCGCACGCTTCTCTGACGACATGCCCCGCGAGACCGTCGAGCTGATGCGGCACCTGCTGATCAACAAGGACGCCCCCGAGCACACCAAGCTCCGCAAGGTCATTGCCCGTGGCTTCACGCCGCGCGCCGTCCAGAGTCTGCGTCCCGCACTGAAGGAGCGCGCGGAGAAGATCGTGCAAGACGCGGTGGCCGCGGGATCCGGCGACTTCGTCGAGCAGGTGGCATGCGAGTTGCCGCTGCAGGCCATTGCGGAGTTGATCGGCGTACCGCAGGAGGACCGGCACAAGATCTTCGACTGGTCGAACCAGATGATGGGCTACGACGATCCAGAGTTCGCGGAGGAGTCGGCGACCGCGTCCGCCGAGATCCTCGCGTACTCGTACGCGATGGCCGAGGAGCGACGCAAGTGTCCCGCACAGGACATCGTCACGACGCTGGTGGAGGCGGACGTCGACGGCGACGGGCTCGCGTCCGAAGAGTTCGGGTTCTTCGTTCTGCTACTCGCCGTTGCCGGCAACGAGACCACCCGCAACGCGATCACGCACGGCATCATGGCGTTCATGGACAACCCCGACCAGTGGGAGTTGTACCGGCGGGAGCGTCCGTCGACGGCAGTCGACGAGATCATCCGTTGGGCCACACCGGTCGTCGGGTTCCAGCGAACAGCGTTGGCGGACACCACGCTCGGCGGTCAGGCGATCCACAAGGGCGACCGTGTCGTGATGTTCTACTCGTCGGCGAACTTCGACGAGGACGTGTTCGAGGATCCGAAACGATTCGACATCACCCGCACGGACAACGATCACCTCGCCTTCGGCGGCACCGGCGCGCACTTCTGTATCGGCGCAAACCTCGCCCGGATGGAGATCGAGCTGATGTTCAACGCGATCGCCGACCACATGCCCGACATCACCAAGCTCGGCGACCCGCGCCGCCTGCGATCCGGGTGGATCAACGGGATCAAGGAACTGCAGGTGGACTACGCCGGTAAATGCCCGGTGGCGCACTGACCGGATTCGTCCGACGCCTCGGCGCCGGCAAGGAGTTCGACGTGCGGGGTATCGGAAGTTGACGAGCACGGCTGCGAGCGGCTCGCCGACGCCGATGGTCGTCGTGGACTCGTGGGTGCGAAGCACATCGACTGCCATGCCCGCCACGTGATCGACGAATGGCCAGATGTGGTGGAGCGCTTGGACTGTTCGGCGGGCCGGGTCACCACCAACCGGTGAGCGGGCCGAGGCGGGCGCCCAGTACGGGGGTCAGAGTCTTCACGTACGACGTCGTGAGGTGATTCGAGTCCCGGTAGATCTGCACGTTGCCCTCGATCGCCCGGCAGCGGTCCTCCCGGCAGACGGCATCGGAGAGGTCGAGGGGCAGGACTGACGGAAACGGCGCCGACGCATCCTGGGCGGGGTCGATCGGGTCGAGCGCCAGCGCACGGTCGATGCCGCACGTGTCGGCGTTGCCGCCGCGTCGGGCCAGGCAGTCCGAGGCGCGGAAGGCGATGCCGTCCGATTCGAGCCACGGAGTGTCGCGAACCACAATGGTGGGAAGGTCGAGATCGGTCAGGGCCTGCCACAGCGCGATGTAGGTGTCGGGGGTGTAGTCCCCGGGGGTGCCGGGGCGGGGGCGGGTCGAGGTGCTGAACACGATGTCGGGGCGGGCGGCGGCCATCGCGTCGAGGATCTCGAACGTCCACTCCTCGCATTCGCCGACCGGGGCCTCGGGGTCCGGGGGCAGCACCGCTGGGCACCCCACCTTCAGGTACGTTTCCACCCGGAAACGGTGTTCGTGGCCGAGTTCATCGAGTGCGGGCAGCCAGTGTTCGGCATGCGAACCGCCGATCAGGGCGATGCTGCGGTCGGCGTCGACGTCGCCGTAGGTGCACGTGAGCGCCTCGGTCTGGCCGGGCTGGGACATGCAGCCGTCGAGCGTCGTCGCCGGCAGGTCCGACTGCGCCACGAAGCGCGACGGCTGCTCCCGCGCATACTCGACCTCCGTGCCGGACAGGAGAGCGGCGGCTCCGGGGTATATCGAGGCATCGAGCGAGCTCTGCTGCGCCCACTGCTCGGTCCGGCGGTCGATGAATCCGGTCCACGTCATCGAGGCCGCCGCCAGAGCGACCGTGATCAACGAGACGACCGTGATCAGAGCGCCCCGCACCGCGCGGGGAGCCGACGGCCGACGTATGGGCGTCTCGATCAACCGTGTGGTGAGTTCCGCGAGCACCAGGGAAACCGCGATCACGACGGCGCCGCCGGCCAACCCGACCTCGGCTTCCTCGCGCCAGACGAGGTACGCGATGAGGACCGGCCAGTGCCACAGGTACAGCGCGTACGCGATCGACCCGAGTCGAACCAGGGGCCGCGACGCGAGCAGCCGAGTGGGGGAGCGATCGGTTTCGACGTCCTGCGATCCGGCGACGATGAGCGCGAGCGCGGCACCGACGGGGACCAGCGCCCAGGGTCCGGGGAACTGGCTGCGCCCGTCGAGCAGCATGCCGCACGCGACCACGACGGCGAGTCCGGCGACCGCGAGGAGTACGCGCCAGACCCGCCGCACCCGCAGGAACGGGGCAACGCAGGCCAGCAGGCCGCCGACGAGGAGCTCCCACATGCGTGCACCGGTGTCGTAGTAGAGCCACGTCTGCGGCAGGTCGCTCGTCGTCGCGTACGTCAGCGACGCGAGCGCGAGCCCGCCGAGCAGCAACGCGAGCGGCCCCCGGACCGGGACGCCGCGAGTGCGGAGCAGCCACGCGAGCCCGAACACCACGACGAGCGCCGCCAGATAGAACTGGCCCTGCACCGAGATGGACCACAGATGCTGCAGCGGGCTGACCGACGGGTCGGCGGCGAGGTAGTCGCTCGCGGTATCGGCGAGATGCCAGTTCTGCAGGAACGTCAGCGACGCCGTGATCTGCCGTGCGGTGTCGAACCACTGGGTGGCCGGATGCATCACCACCGTGAACGCGGCCACCGCCGCCAGCACGATCGCGAGCGGCGGCACCAGGCGTCGCACCACGCGCCGGACGACGGGAACCGGATCGGGGCGGGCTCCGGACTCGGCGGTCCGCAGCAGCGACGCGACGAAGAAGAACCCGGACAGCGTCAGGAAGATGTCGACGCCACCGGAGACCCGCCCGAACCAGACGTGGTAGACGACGACGAGGCCGATCGCGAGACCGCGAAGTCCGTCGAGATCGTGGCGGTATGCGGGGCGGCTGCGGGTGGGAGAGGCCGACGGCCCGCCGATGGTTCGGTCGGTGGAGCTGACGGACAACGCGAATCTTTCCGGGCAGGCGACGGGGCGGCGACCGCGGCGGATTCCGCCGACGGGGACCTGTCCAACGTACCTGCCGACCCGCCGGTCCTGCCCGACACCTACAGTCGAGCGCCGTGAACTCCCTGCACCTGACGGCCGATCGGATCGTCGAGATCGACAGCACCCACCTGTGGCACCCCTACGGCGCGTTTCCCGCGTCGACGGCGTCGCTCGTCGTCGAGTCCGCGCAGGGCGTGCGGCTCACGCTCGCCGACGGGACCGAACTGGTCGACGGGATGAGCTCGTGGTGGTCTGCCGTCCACGGATACCGCAATCCGGTGCTGGACCAGGCAGTCTCCGACCAGCTGGGCCGGATGAGTCACGTCATGTTCGGCGGGCTCACCCACGCCCCGGCCGCCCGGCTCGCCGAACTGCTCGTCGAGATCACCCCCGCGGGGCTCGACAAGGTGTTCCTCGCCGACTCCGGGTCGGTGTCCGTGGAGGTCGCGGTGAAGATGTGCCTGCAGTACTGGCGCAGCCGCGGCCGGCCCGAGAAGCACAGGCTGCTCACGTGGCGTGGCGGGTATCACGGCGACACGTTCGCGCCGATGAGCGTCTGCGACCCGGACGGCGGCATGCATGCGATGTGGACCGACGTCCTCGCTCAGCAACTGTTCGCCCCGGCGCCGCCGCGCGAGTTCGATCCCGAGTACGTCGAGGAGTTCGAGAGGATCGTCGTCCGGCACCGTCACGAACTCGCCGCGATCATCGTCGAGCCCGCCGTCCAGGGTGCCGGTGGAATGCGATTTCACCACCCCGACTACCTGCGGGAACTACGCCGCATGTGTGACGAGCACGGACTGCTGCTGGTGTTCGACGAGATCGCCACGGGCTTCGGGCGCACCGGTGAACTGTTCGCGGCGGATCACGCCGCCCTGGCGCCGGACGTCATGTGCGTCGGTAAGGCGCTCACCGGCGGCTACCTCACTCTTGCCGCGACGCTGTGCACCACCGAGGTGGCCGAGGTCATCAGTGCGGGCGAGGGCGGCGGCATCATGCACGGACCCACCTTCATGGGGAATCCGATGGCGTGCGCGGTGGCGGTCGCTGCGGTGGAACTGCTGCTCTCGCGCGATTGGCGCACCGAGGTCGCGGCTCTGAATGCGGGACTCGAGCGCGGACTCGCCCCGGCGTGGGAGGTGCCGGGCGTCGTGGACGTGCGGATCCTCGGTGGGATCGGCGTGATCGAACTCGCCGGACCGGTCGACATGCCGACGGTGACCGCTGCCGCGGTCGACGCCGGGGTCTGGCTGCGGCCGTTCCGGAACCTGATCTATGCGATGCCGCCGTACGTGTGCGGTGCGGACGACATCGACCGCATCGCCGCCGGAATGGTTGCCGCGGCGCGCAGTCAGTCCCGGAGTGCCGTGGAAATGTGATCTGCGTCGCTACAGTCCCCGTGTGGACAGCGTCGGTGTGCCCCGCCCCCGGCCGGTGACCGGCCTGCTCGTGCTCGTCGGGCTGATCGCGGGGATGATCGCCGCCCTGGTATGGCACTTCGCCGCGCCGTCGCCGGCCGCGTGGCTGCCGGGCCTGCCGCTGCTGGCGGTTCTCGGGATGCTCGTCGGCTGGTTCGTCGCGGCGTGCGCGAACGCCGAAGGGTGGCGGATTCTGCGCGCGCCCGCCGCCCCACGGCGGCCGCTCGTGGCCCTCGTGTGCGGCACCGCACTGGTCGCGGGCCTGTGCTTCGCATGGGTGTGGACCCTCGCGCCACCCGCGCCGGACGAGGCTGCCGCCGACTCGCAGCCCGTCCCGATCGCTACGGCGGCGACGGAGACGCCCGTCCGGTTCGAGGGCCTCGGGACACCGTTCTGTGGTGAGGTCGGGGTCATGTGCGTCTACGCCGACGCCGACACGAGCACCGACGCCGACGTGGTGGAGCTGGACATGGTCGTGGCGGAGCCCGGATCGGTCCGTCTGGGGGTGGGATCGCCGTGGCTGACCTTCCCGATCCTGTGCGGGGTGACGGCGTCGGTTGCCGCCGCCGGCGCGCTCGGCAGCGGTGTCCGGGTGGTGCGATGGGCGGTCGAGCGCCGATGAACGGTCCCGATACAAGCCCACTTGAACGCCGTTCAAGTGGGCTTGTATCGTGCTGCGGGTGGGAATCGATGGCACCGCCCTGAGTTGGCTCGACGACGTCGAGAGCGCGCGTCGCACTGCCGGACTGCGCCGTGAGCTGCGGGCACGTCACGACCGGGATGCGGTGATCGACCTCGCGTCCAACGACTACCTGGGCCTGGTCCGGCACCCCGAGGTCATCGACGGAGCCGTCGACGCCGTCCGGCGCTGGGGTGGGGGAGCGACCGGTTCACGCCTGGTCACGGGCACGACGTCCGACCACGAACTTCTCGAACGCGAACTCGCCGACTTCGTCGGTGCCGAGTCCGGTCTGGTGTTCGCGAGCGGCTACGCGGCCAATCTCGGTGCAGTGACGGCGCTTTCGGGCAGGGATGCGCTGATCGTGTCGGATGCCGGCTGCCACGCGTCGCTCGTCGACGCGTGCCGGCTGTCGCGGTCCCGGGTGGTCGTCGCGCCGCACGCCGACGCCGAGTTCCTGCGGCGCGCGCTGGCCGAGCGAACCGAGGAACGTGCCCTCGTGCTCACCGACTCGGTGTTCAGCGCCGACGGCGATCTGGCTCCGCTGGCCGAGATGCACCGGGTGTGCCGGGACCACGGCGCCGTCCTGCTCGTCGACGAGGCGCACGGGATCGGGGTACGAGGCCGCGGTGGTCGCGGACTCGTCCACGAGATGGGCCTGGCCGGGGAACCGGACATCGTCGTCACCGCGACGTTGTCGAAGTCTCTCGCGAGCCAGGGTGGGGCGGTGCTCGCGGCGGAGAAGGTCCGCGCCCATCTGATCGACGCGGCACGCACGTTCATCTTCGACACCGGCCTGGCGCCGGGCGCGGTGGGCGCCGCCCGCGCGGCGCTCGCGGTGCTGCTGCGGGAACCGCACCGGGCGTCCGCCGTCCTGGACCGCGCCCGCGACCTCGCCTGCATCACCGGTGCCGACCACCCCGAATCGGCCGTGGTGTCGGTGGTGCTCGGCGACCCGGAGGTGGCGTTCGCGGCGGCGGCGGCCTGCCGCGAACGCGGACTGCACGTGGGTTGTTTCCGCCCGCCGTCCGTCCCGGAGGGCACGTCGCGTCTGCGTCTCACGGCGCGGGCGACGATCGATGCGGACGACATGGCGTGTATCGAATCCGTTCTGACCGAGGTGCTTTCGGATCTTCGCGTGGGAGCCCCGGCATGAGTGTTCTCGTCGTCTCCGGAACCTCCACCGACGTCGGAAAGACCGTTGTCACCGCGGCCCTCGCCGCCACCCTGCGCGCGGCGGGGCGATCGGTGGCGGTGTGCAAGCCCGCGCAGACGGGGGAGGCGCCGGGTGCACCCGCGGACCTGGCCGAGATCGTCCGGCTCAGTGGCGTCACGGAGACCGTCGAGCTCGCCCGCTACCCGGAGCCGCTCGCACCGGACACGGCGGCGCGGCGTGCCGGAATGCCGATGGTGACGCTCGCCCAGGTGGTGTCGGCGGTGCGCGAACTCGACGCCCACCACGACGTGACACTGGTCGAGGGCGCCGGCGGCCTGCTGGTCCGGCTCGGCGCCGACGGGTTCACCGTGCGCGACGTCGCCGCCGCACTCGACGCCCCGGTCCTCGTGGTGGCCGCGCCCGGTCTGGGCACGCTCAACCACTGCGCCCTCACCGCGGAGGCGCTCGCCACGGCCCGCGTGAAGTGCACCGGGTTCGTCGTCGGATCCTGGCCGCAGCGGCCGGATCTCGCGGCCCGCTGCAACCTCCATGATCTGCCCGCCGTCACCGGGTCCGCGGTGGTCGGGCGCGTGCCCGAGGGCGTTGCGGGCCCGGACGCCGCCGGATTCGCCGCGGCCGCCCCCACGTGGTTCGACCCCGAGTGGCTCGAATCGGTGATGATCAGACGATGATGCGGCAGTAGAGACGCTCGCCGCGGGAGGTCGCAGTGGTGGCCAGTTCGGCCAGCGCGACGACGAACGGGACGGATTCCTCCGAGGGCTCGGCGGCTTCGTCGAAGATCCACGCGCCGGCCGCGGCGATCAGTGCGCTCGGCTCGGAACCGGCCAACGCAGCGCGCAGTTCGTCGGCGACCGACAGTACGAACGCGTCACCGTCCTCGCTGTCCGCCACCATGGTTCCGCGCCGCGGGCCGGCCTTGACCTCGTCGTAGCTGCGACCGGTGAGGACCGCCTCCAGCTGTCCGAGCGAGACCGTCGGGTCGATCTCCTTCGCCTGGAGAACCGGTGTTCCGCTCGCGGCGGTCCGTACCCGGGGGCGGGCCGCCTCGTCCGGCGAGGTGCGGTAGAGCTCCTCGGCCGCGGCGATGTCGTCCGGATCGAGGTCGAGCAGATCGTCGAGAGCCGCCGCCGCGGCCTCGTCGGACGGCGCGGAGAAATAGTCGGTGATTGCGGACATGTCGGCATCGTTGCACAGCCGGCCGGGTGGGTGGACAGTGCGATCCGGAACTTCGGACGCGACGGAACCGGTGGATTATCCGAACAGGATCCGGCGGGTGGGCGGGTGCGCGCGTGGACCGGTCTACGGGCGAAGCACGATCGTTCCGTGCGGGTCGTCCGGGAACGGCTCGATGTCGACGATCAGGGCTGTCTCGATCGCCTCCGGCTCGGGCTCGATCGCCGAGTCCCATGTCCGGCCGGTCAGGTACAGCGAGCTGACGTTCTGAAATGCCCGCCCCGCGATGTCCGCCATGAATCCACCCCCACGCCAGTCGTATTGCCCCACGGTACGCCCGTCGACCTGAACGACCCCGGACCCGGCACCGGACCCGGGGTCGTCGTAGGGGAAGGAGCGTCAGCCGACCGCTGCCGCCGACTCCTCTTCCGGAGCGCTGGTGCGGATCAGGTGATCGAACGCGGACAGGGCGGCCGTGGCTCCGGCGCCGGCAGCGATCACGATCTGCTTGAACGGGACCGTCGTACAGTCGCCCGCGGCGAACACTCCCGACACCGACGTCTGACCGCGATCGTCGATGACGATCTCGCCGCGCGGCGACAGGTCGACACTGCCCGCCAGCCACTCGGTGTTGGGGAGCAGGCCGATCTGGACGAACACGCCCTCGAGGTCCACGGTGTGCGACTCGTCGGTCGTGCGGTCGGTGTAGGTCAGGCCGGTGACCTTGCTGCCGTCGCCGAGGACCTCGGTGGTGAGGGTGCTCAGCAGGATCGTCACGTTGGGCAAGCTCCGCAGCTTGCGCTGCAGCACCTCGTCGGCCCGCAGCGCCGAGTCGAACTCGACGAGCGTGACGTGCGCGACGATGCCGGCGAGGTCGATCGCCGCCTCGACGCCGGAGTTGCCGCCACCGATGACCGCGACGCGCTTGCCCTTGAACAGCGGGCCGTCGCAGTGCGGGCAGTAGGTGACGCCCTTGTTCCGGTACTCGGTCTCACCGGGAACGTTCATCGACCGCCAGCGCGCACCCGTCGACAGGATCACCGTGCGGGCGAGAAGCGAAGCGCCGCTCTCCAGTTCGACCTCGACGAGGCCGTTCTCGGTGGCCGCCGGCACGAGCTTCGCGGCGCGCTGGGTGTTCATGAGGTCGACGTCGTACTGCCGCACGTGGTTCTCGAGCGCCGCGCCGAGCTTCGGGCCCTCGGTGTAGGGGACGGAGATGTAGTTCTCGATCGCCATCGTGTCGAGGACCTGACCGCCGAAGCGCTCGGCGGCAATGCCGGTGCGAATTCCCTTGCGGGCGGCGTAGATCGCGGCCGCGGCGCCGGCGGGGCCGCCACCGACGACGAGTACGTCGAACGGATCCTTCTCCGCGATCGCGGCGGCGGCGCGGTCCGCAGCACCGTCGTCGAGCTTGTTGACGATCTCGGCGAGGCTCATTCGGCCCGAGCCGAACAGTTCGCCGTTGAGGTACACCGTCGGCACCGCCATGATCTGACGGCCGTCGACCTCGTCCTGGTACAGCGCGCCGTCGATGGCGACGTGACTGATGTTGGCGTTGAGCACCGCCATCAGGTTCAGCGCCTGCACGACGTCGGGGCAGTTCTGGCAGGACAGCGAGAAGTAGGTCTCGAAGTGGAACTCGCCCTCGAGTCCCCGGACCTGCTCGAGCACCTCGGGCGCTTCCTTCGACGGGTAACCGCCGACCTGGAGCAGCGCGAGTGCGAGCGAGGTGAACTCGTGACCGAGGGGGATGCCGGCGAAGCGGACCTCGATGTCGGTGCCGACGCGGCGGATGGCGAACGACGGGCGTCGCGCGTCGTCGTCGCGGCGCTCGTAGGTGATCTTGTCCGACATCGCGGCGATCTCGGTGAGCAGTTCGGCGAGTTCGGCCGACTTGGCTCCGTCGTCGAGGGAGGACACGAGCTCGATCGGCAGGGTCAACCGCTCGAGGAGGGACTTCAGTTGGCCGGCGAGAGGGGCGTCGAGCATGCGGATCTACTCCATCCGTGGGGAAGGCTGTGATCGGGAATCGGACCGTGGTTCTCCTGCGGTCCGGGCAGGTATGGCGAGGTGCAGATCGAGACGGAAGTGGGGGTGGGCGCGGGCCCGGAGCAACCGGGCCCGCGCCGCCCGAAGCGACTTACGTCAGCTGATGCGACTTACGTCAGATCTTGCCGACGAGGTCCAGCGACGGAGCGAGGGTCTCTTCGCCCTCTTCCCACTTGGCCGGGCAGACCTCGCCCGGGTGCGAGCGGACGTACTGAGCGGCCTTGACCTTGCGCAGCAGCTCGGCAGCGTTGCGGCCGATGCCCTCCGCGGTGATCTCCATGAACTGGATGACACCGTCGGGATCGACGAGGAAGGTGCCGCGGTCGGCCAGGCCCTGGTTCTCGCGAAGCACCTCGAAGTTGGTGCTGATCTCGAGGGTCGGGTCACCGATCATCGCGTACTGGATCTTGCCGATGGTGTCGGAGGAGTCGTGCCACGCCTTGTGCGTGAAGTGGGTGTCGGTGGACACCGAGAAGACCTCGACGCCGAGGCGCTGAAGCTCCTCGTAGTGATCGGCGAGATCACCGAGCTCCGTCGGGCAGACGAAGGTGAAGTCGGCCGGGTAGAAGAAGAAGATCGCCCACTTGCCCTTGATGTCCTCGTCGGACACGTCGACGAATGCGCCGTTCTTGTACGCGGTCGCGGCGAAGGGCTTGATCTGCTTGTTGATCAGGGCCATGTGAACCTCTGTTCGGTCGAAGTTGGATACCAGACGTTTCAGAGGTTAACCAAGAATCATAGATAGTTCCAATCTATGAGGTCTATTTCATAGATACCCTTTACCTATCAATGTCGGGGCGGGCGGTTTCGGGCAAAACCGGCGCCTCGGCGTCGTTTCTCGCCGCCCGGAGCGGGGACGGCGAGAGTCGACGGTCCTGTCTCGTCAGAGCACCTTGGCGATCACCGATTCCGCGTAGCCCTCCAGGTGTGCGAGCTTCTGCTCGAGCGGCTCGGTGTCGGGTGCGACGTCGTAGGAGTTGCGGAAGCCGACGATCACGTCGGTGACGCCCTTGTCCTCGAGCCTTTTGATGCCGTCGACCGTGTAGGCCTCGGCCGACGCGACGTGGATCTCGAATGGGGCATCCGCCTTGCCTTCGGCGGACCGGATCTTCTGCAGCCGGTCCAGCATCCGGTCGAGTTCCTCGGGGTCGCCGCCGGCGTGGGTCCAGCCGTCGCCACGCACCACGGCCCGGCGCAGCGCGGCGTCGCTGTGGCCGCCGATCAGGATCGGGATCGGCTGTGTCGGAACCGGATTGATCTTGATCGACGGCAGGTCGAAGATCTCGCCGTGGTACTCGAAGTATCCGCCGCTCGTGAGTCCTCGCACGATGTCGATCGCCTCGTCCGTTCGGCGACCGCGACGCTCCCACGGCACGTCCATGACCTGGAAGTCGTCGGGCCACGGGCTGACCCCCACGCCCAGCCGCAGGCGGTTGCCGGTCAGGTAGGCGATCGAGGCGGCCTGCTTCGCTACGAGCACCGGCGGGCGGACGGGCAGCTTGAGCACGAACGTCGTGAACCGAAGCGTGCTGGTCGCCGCGCCGAGGGCCATCGCGAGGATCATCGCCTCGACGAAGGGCTTGTTCTCGAGGAACTCGCGGCTTCCGTCCGGCGTGTACGGGTACACCGAGTCGGACTCCTCCGGGTAGCAGATGCTGTCCGCGACGGTCATGGAGTCGAAGCCGACGCGTTCGGCGGCCTGCGCGAGGGGCACGTAGAAGTCGGGGTCGGTCATGGACTCGGCGTAGGTGAATCGCACGGACGGGCTCCTTCGGTCGGGTGGCGGGCGAGGTCCGTCCCGCCCGCACCATCTTGAAGTGGGCTGGATCACATGTCAGTGCTCCTCCCGCTGCGCGGGAAATCGATTCGGCGGGCAGGGCGCCGGATCTCGTGCGATCGACGGCATCGGCGCGACACCTGACGTACTGTGAGTGGCATCACACCGTGTAGGCAGATCGGGCGCGGACCGGCAGCCCTGCCGCCGTCCGATCCGACCGACGTTTGTGCGGAGGTACGGATGACCACCACCGAAGTGATGGATTTGCAGCGCACGATCGGGCACTTGCGTCAGTGCATCGGATCGTTGCGAGAGGTGTACGGCGACGCGTCGGCCGTGCGCCGACTGGCCAACGACGTCGACCGACTCGACATCGACGCCCATGATCTGAGTGAATCGCCGCCGCGTCCGACGGCCGGCGCCACCGCCGAGCGGGTACAGGTGCCGGACACCCCGTACGACCGCTCGCTGTGGCAGGGCGCGGACGACGAGGGACTCGGCGGCAACCCGCACGAGAACACGTGAGGACGCCTCGGGTGACCGAGATCGGCGCGCCGCCGTCGGCTCGGGCGGACATCGATGCGCGCACCCTGCGCACCGACCGGTGGTGGCTCGCGCCACTGCTCACCACGCTCGGTCTGGCGGTGTTCGTGGTGTACGCGACGGTGCGCTCGTTCGTGCGTGCCGCGTACTGGGTCGACGACTACCACTATCTGACGCCGTTCTACTCGCCGTGCATCAGCGAGTCGTGTGTGCCCGGGGCCAGCCACTTCGGGACCTGGGTGGGCGAACTGCCGATGTGGATTCCGCTCGGATTCCTCGTGCTGCCGTTCCTGCTGGGGTTCCGGCTCACGTGCTACTACTACCGCAAGGCCTACTACCGGTCGATCTGGCTGGCGCCGCCGGCGTGCGCGGTGGCCGAACCGCATTCCACCTATTCGGGCGAGACTCGGTTCCCGCTGATCGTGCAGAACGTCCACCGCTACTTCTTCTATGTCGCGCTGGTGGTCTCGCTCGTCAACACGTACGACGCGGTGCGCGCCTACGAGGGACCGAACGGCAGCTTCGGGCTCGGTCTGGGCAGCCTGATCATCACGGGCAACGTGATCCTGCTCTGGGCGTACACGCTGTCGTGCCATTCGTGCCGGCACGTCACCGGCGGCAGGCTCAAGCACTTCTCGGCGCACCCGGTCCGCTACCGGATCTGGACGTGGGTGAGCAGGCTCAACACTCGGCACATGCAGCTCGCGTGGACCACGCTCGCGACGCTCGTGATCACCGACTTCTACATCATGCTGGTCGCGAGCGGCACCATCTCCGACCTGCGATTGATCAACTGAGTTCCACCGATTCCGGCATCACCGACGGATGCACCGAGAGGGGGAGTGCGCATGGCCGAGGTCGAACGGCACAGGTACGACGTGGTGGTGATCGGCGCCGGCGGTGCCGGTCTCCGCGCGGTCATCGAGGCCCGGGAACGAGGGCTGTCGGTCGCCGTCGTGTGCAAGTCGCTGTTCGGCAAGGCCCACACCGTGATGGCCGAGGGCGGCTGCGCGGCAGCGATGGGCAACGCGAACTCGAAGGACAGCTGGCAGGTGCACTTCGGTGACACGATGCGGGGCGGCAAGTTCCTCAACAACTGGCGCATGGCCGAACTGCACGCGCGCGAGGCGCCCGACCGGGTGTGGGAACTCGAGACCTACGGCGCGCTGTTCGACCGAACCGAGGACGGCCGCATCAGTCAGCGCAACTTCGGCGGGCACACCTACCCGCGGCTCGCGCACGTCGGCGACCGCACCGGGCTCGAGCTGATCCGCACGATGCAACAGAAGATCGTCTCGCTCCAGCAGGAGGATTTCGCGGCGACCGGTGACTACGAGGCGCGGGTGAAGGTGTTCGCCGAATGCACCGTCACCGAACTGCTCAAGGACGGCGACCGGATCGCCGGGGCGTTCGGCTACTGGCGCGAGTCGGGACGTTTCGTGCTGTTCGAGGCGCCTGCCGTGGTGATGGCGACCGGCGGCATCGGCAAGTCGTTCAAGGTCACCTCGAACTCGTGGGAGTACACCGGCGACGGGCACGCGCTCGCGCTGCGCGCCGGCGCGAACCTGATCAACATGGAGTTCGTGCAGTTCCATCCGACCGGGATGGTGTGGCCGCCGAGCGTCAAGGGCATCCTCGTCACCGAGGGCGTCCGCGGTGACGGTGGCGTGCTGAAGAACTCCGACGGCGAGCGCTTCATGTTCTCCTACATCCCGGCGGTGTTCAAAGGTCAGTACGCGGAGACCGCGGAGGAGGCCGACAAGTGGTACGACGACCCGGACCACCACCGCCGCACCCCGGATCTACTGCCCCGTGACGAGGTGGCCCGCGCCATCAACTCCGAGGTCAAGGCGGGCCGATCCACCCCGCACGGTGGCGTCTACCTCGACATCGCGTCGCGCATGCCCGCGGAGGAGATCGTGCGGCGGCTGCCGTCGATGCACCACCAGTTCAAGGAACTCGCCGACGTCGACATCACCCGAGAACAGATGGAGGTCGGGCCCACCTGTCACTACGTGATGGGAGGCATCGAGGTCGACCCCGACACCGGGTCCTCCACGGTGTCTGGGCTTTTCGCGGCAGGCGAATGCTCGGGCGGGATGCACGGGTCCAATCGGCTGGGCGGTAACTCCCTGTCCGACCTGTTGGTGTTCGGTCGTCGGGCAGGCCTCGGCGCGGCCGACTACGTCCAGTCCCTCGAGGCGCGGCCGGTGGTCGCGGAGGCGGACGTCGCGACGGCGGCACGGGCCGCGTTGTTGCCGTTCGATCCGCCGGAGGCGGGCGCGGGGGAGAACCCGTACACGCTGCACACGCAACTGCAGCAGACGATGAACGACCTGGTGGGGATCATCCGTACCGAGTCGGAGATCGAGCAGGCCATCGCCACGCTCGACGACGTCAAGTCCCGCCTGCCGGGGGTGACGGTCGAGGGGCATCGGCAGTTCAATCCCGGATGGCACCTCGCGCTGGACCTGCGGAACATGGTTCTGGTCAGCGAGTGCGTGGCACGCGCGGCGCTGATGCGCACCGAGAGCCGGGGCGGGCACACCCGTGACGACTTCCCGTCGATGGATCCGGAGTGGAGGTCGACGTTGCTCGTGTGCAGCACGGTGGCCGGCGACCCGGCGGCGGAGGACGGCGCGTCCGTGCCCGACGTGATCGTCACCCGGGAGCAGCAGGTGCCGATGCGCCCGGACCTGTTGGCGCTGTTCGACATCGACGAACTCGGCAAGTACTACAGCGACGCCGAACTCGACGCTCATCCTGGAAGGGCGACCTGACATGGGATACGACGCGAAATTCCGGATCTGGCGCGGTGACGCGTCGGGGGGCGACCTGCGGGACTATGCGGTGGAGGTCAACGAGGGCGAGGTGGTCCTCGACATCATCCACCGGATCCAGGCGACACAGTCCCCGGACCTGGCGGTGCGGTGGAACTGCAAGGCGGGCAAGTGCGGATCGTGCTCCGCGGAGATCAACGGCCGGCCGCGGCTGATGTGCATGACCAGGATGTCGACGTTCACCGAGGACCAGGTCGTCACGGTCACGCCGATGCGCACGTTTCCCGTCATCCGCGACCTCGTCACCGACGTGTCGTTCAACTACGTCAAGGCGCGCGAGATCCCGTCGTTCACTCCGCCGCCCGGCCTCGCGCCGGGGGAGTACCGGATGAAGCAGGTGGACGTGCAGCGCTCGCAGGAATTCCGGAAGTGCATCGAGTGCTTCCTCTGCCAGAACACGTGTCACGTGGTCCGCGACCACGAGGAGAACAAGGAGGCGTTCGCGGGTCCGCGCTACCTGATGCGCGTCGCCGAGCTGGAGATGCACCCGCTCGACGTGGCCGACCGGCGCGACGCCGCCCAGGACGACCTCGGTCTCGGCCTGTGCAACATCACGAAGTGCTGCACCGACGTGTGCCCCGAGGACATCCACATCACCGACAACGCCCTGATTCCGATGAAGGAACGGGTTGCGGACAAGCGCTACGACCCGGTCGTCTGGCTGGGTAACAAGCTCTTCCGTCGCGATCGACACTGATCGCCCCACGCGGTCGGCGCGGTTGCGTGCCAAACTGTTTCGGCGCGATCGCTCACAGTGAACAACACGGACTGCAGTTGGCACTCACATCGGGCGAGTGCTAATTTTGACGGCACGGTCGATCGATTCCGGTCGGGCGGCGGGCAGCGGAGAAACATCCGGCCGATCCGAACCGAAAGACCCCATCGGTGGGCACGCCCACCGTACCCACGCGTCAGTCAGTAGTTCGTTCGAGAAAGCACCGTGATGTCCGTCGTCGCCGACCGCCCCACCCCGGATCCGTACCCCGTCACCGACAAGCCCCGGCCGCTCGCGCCACTTCTGGACTGGCTGCGCCGGTCCGGGAGCGACACCTCGATCGCACTCGGCGCGCTGTCGGTCATCACCTTCTGGACGTTCGGTCTGGGCATCGTGCTCGGTCTCGGCGCGGTCGGGGCCGGCGTCGTCGCCTCCCGCTCCGAGGAGAGCGAGCCCAAGTCGCTCGAAGCCCTGTTCGGCATTCTGAGCGGGGCCCTCGGCGTCGTCGCCGGACTGATATTCCTACTCGTCGCGGCTCCGCAGTGGTGATCTACACGAAATCGTCACTCGCTCGGCGGTGACCGTCCGTCGTATCGTTGGGGCAATGACGAACATCGACGCAATTCCTTCCGCGTCGAACGCCTCCGGCGCTCGCGCGACGAGGATGGACTCCCCGGGCCGGGACTGAGGCGGCGGCGGCCGTCGGACACGTGGTCCAGGCGACGCCGCACACCGAGCTGATGGAACTGCCCTTCCGAGTCGATGCAGCGCCCGGCACGACGGACGCTGGCGGAAGCCTGCCGGAACTCGACGGCAGTTCCGGCGGTCACCCCGACCCGATGCCCCTCTCGCCCGCACAGACCGGCCAGTGGCTGGCGCAGCAGCTCGATCCGTCCGTGCCGATGTCCGTCGCACAGTACGTGGACATCGAGGAGGGGCCGGGCCGGCTCGACGTCGACCTCCTCACAGCGGCCGTGACCCGGGCTGCCCACGAGTTCGGCTCGGGCCTGATTCGTCTGGTACTGACCGATTCTCGGCCGCACCAGGTCCTCGATCCCCGGCTCGACACGACGACGAGGGTCGTCGACCTGCGTGACGAGCCCGACCCGGAAGCCGCCGCGCACACCTGGATGCGGACCGACGTGACCGCGCCGCTCGACCTGCTGCGGGACCAGCTCGGGGTGTCGGTGCTGCTGCGGGTCGGCGACGAGCGCTGGTTCTGGTACACCCGGGCGCATCACATCGCGCTCGACGGCGTCGGTGCCGCGACGATGCTCTACCGCACGGCGGACCTCTACAACGCGGCCGTCGACGGCCGCGAGCCGCCACCCGCGCGGGCCGCGGACCTCGATGCGGTCAACGCCGCGGATGTCGAGTATCTCGGATCGAAGCGCTGGCGCGCCGACCGTGACTACTGGGCGGAGCGGACATCGGGAATGCCCGAAAGGTGCAGTCTCGCGGAGAGGTCCGCGCCGGCGCGGGCGCTGGGGCGCGACGTCGGCGGCGTCGTCGCACCCGACACGGCGGCGGCACTCGACGACGCCCAGGAACGATACGGCGCGAGCGTCGCGGTGTTGGTTGCGTCGGCGATCGCGGCGTACACGTCGCGGCACACCGGTGCCGAGGACGTCGTCCTGAGCCTGCCGGTCTCGTCCCGTACGACGGCGGTGCTGCGCCGGTCCGGCGGCACCCTCGCCAACGTCGTGCCGCTGCGGGTGTCGGTCGGGATCGCCACGACGGTCGCGGAGCTGGTGGCCGCGGTGTCCGCCGCGCTGTCCGGTGCGCTGCGGCATCAGCGTTACCGCCACGAGGACCTCCGGCGGGACCGCGGCGAACACGGCGGCGGACGCGGCTTCTCCGGGCCGCTGCTGAACCTGATGCTGTTTCCGGAGGAACTGCGGCTCGGCGACACCCGAACCGCCCTCGACGTGCTCTCGTCCGGGCCGATCGAGGACCTGCTCGTCAACGTCTACCGGTACGGGCCCTCCGAGCCGATCCGCCTGGATTTCAAGGCCAATCCGCAGCTCTACGACGCTGCCACCCTGCGCACCCACCACGAGCGGTTCGCACACTTGCTGCATGCACTGCTGACGGCGCCCGCCGACACCCCGGTGGGTGAGCTGCCGATGGTCGACGACGCCGCGCTCGCGGCCCGGCTGTCGTCCTGGCGCGCGCCCGGGGTGGACGCCGACGACACCCTGCCCGAGTTGGTGGCGCGCCGGGCGTCCGAGCACCCGGACCGGCTCGCGGTGGTGTGGCGCGGCCACCGGCTCACCTACGCGGAGCTGGAGGCCAGGGCGAATCGGCTTGCGCGGCGGCTCATCACGCTGGGGGTCGGGCCGGACGTCCCGGTGGGGGTGGTGTCGGACCGCTCCGACGACCTGATCGTGACGCTGCTGGGCGTCCTCACCGCGGGCGGCAGTTACGTCCCGATCGAGGCCGGCACGCCGACCTCGCGGCGCGACTACGTGCTGGGCGACGCCGGGGTGGCCTGTGTGGTGACCAGTACGGATCTCACCGGCGAGCCCGGCACCGGCGCCCGGATCGTGCTCGACGACGCCGCGACAGCGCGTCACCTGGACTCGCTGTCGGCGGCACCGGTGACGGACGCCGAGCGGACGGAGCCCCTGCGCCCGGCGCACCTCGCCTACACGATCTACACGTCCGGATCGACGGGACGACCCAAGGGCGTGCAGGTGAGCCATCGCAGTGTGGCCGCGCTGCTGGCGAACGCGCGGACGGCGTTCGACACCCCGGACGGCGCTGTGTGGGCGACGTTCCACGCCTTCTCGTTCGACTTCTCGGTATGGGAGATCTGGGGGCCGCTGACGTCCGGTGGAACCCTCGTCGTGGTCGACCAGGACACCGCCCGCGCGCCCGACGCCTTCGTCGAACTGCTGTTCCGCGAGCACGTGAACGTGCTGGGACAGACGCCGGCCGCCTTTCTGCAACTCGCGGAGGCCGAGAACGCGGCGGGCCGGACGCTGACCGACCTGCAGTGGGTGTTCGTCGGCGGCGACGACTACGACCAGCGCCGGATGCTGCCGTGGCTGGACCGCCACCACGACGCGTCGGCGCTCCTCAGCGTGTACGGGATAACCGAGACGACCGTCTTCCTCACCGGCGTGACGATGGACGCGGCCCGCGCACGGCAGCCGGGGAATCTGGTGGGCCGCGGACTCCCCGGTGTGCGGTTGCACCTGTTGGATCGGCGGCTGCGACCGGTACCGGTCGGCGTCGTCGGCGAGATCTACGCCGGTGGCAGCCAGCTGGCGCGGGGCTACGGCGGCCGCCCCGCGCTCACCGCCGCGCGCTTCGTCGCCGATCCGTTCTCCACCGGCGACCGGCTCTACCGCTCGGGGGACCTCGCGCGATGGGACGCGGACGGTCACCTGATCTTCCTCGGGCGCAGTGACTTCCAAGTTCAGGTTCGCGGGTTCCGGGTGGAGCCGGGGGAGATCGAGGCGACGCTCGTCGAGTGTCCGGGAGTGGCGGACGCGGTGGTGGTGCCGCGGCGCGCGGACGCCGGCCCGGTGCGGCTGTCCGCGTACGTGGTGCCGGCTTCGGGTGTGGTGCTCGACCCGCAGGCCGTGCGGGACCGGGTCGGCGCGATCCTGCCGGCGTACATGACGCCGGCCGCGATCACCGTCCTCGAGCGGCTGCCCCTCACCGTCAACGGGAAGGTGGACCGGAAGTCGCTGCCGGAACCGGATTTCGGGACGGCCGCGGGTGCCGGACGGGCGCCGGCGGGGCCGGTCGAGGAGGCCCTGGCGGGGTTGTTCGGGCAGGTGCTGGGCGTCGAGACGGTGGCGGCGGACGACTCGTTCTTCGCCCTCGGCGGCGACTCGATCATGGCGATCCAACTGGTGTCGCGGGCCCGCGAGGCCGGCCTGTCGCTCTCGGCCCGCGACGTGTTCGACCGGCTGTCGGTGGCGGGTCTCGCCGCGGTCGTCACACCGGTCGACGAGAACGCGCCGACGCTCGACGAAGTGCCCGGTGGCGGGGTGGGCCGGGTGCCGCCGACCCCGATCGTGCGGTGGCTCGTCGAACGCGGGGGACCGTGGTCGCGGCTCTCGCAGTCCGTGTGCGTGGCGCTGCCCGTGGGCATCGCCGCGGCCGATCTCCATGCTGCGCTGCAGGCCGTGCTCGACCACCACGACATGCTCCGGGCACGTTTCCTCCCGGACCGCGCGGAGTTCGAGGTGCCGCCGCCGTCCGCCGTCGCAGCGGCGGACGTGCTGCGCCGGATCGCGGTCGAGCCGGACGCCGACCTCGCCGTCGTGCTCGGCTCGGCGCGGGAGGACGCCGCGGACCGGCTCGACCCGGCGTCGGGCCGGATGGTGCAGGCGGTGTGGTGCGACGTCGGTCCGGACCGGCCGGGTCGGCTGCTTCTCGTGATCCACCACCTCGTCGTCGACGGGGTGTCCTGGCGAATTCTTCTCCCGGACTTGGCATCCGCGTGGGATCAGGTGCGGCGCGGGAGCACACCGCACCTGCCGGACGTCGGCACCTCGATGCGCACGTGGGCACACGGGCTGATCGAGTGGGCTACGGCGCCGGGACGGGGAGCCGAGGTCGGGTACTGGCGGGATCTGCTCGCCGCCCCGGATCCACCGCTCGGCCGCCGTGACCTGGACCCCACCCGTGACGTCGCCGACACCGTCGTGGCGCACGTCGTCGAACTCTCGGAGAATGTCACCTCGGCCCTGTCGACCAGCGTCCCGGAAACCGTCCACGGCGGCATCGACGACGCGGTCGTCACCGGGCTCGCGATGGCGTTGGCCCGGTGGCGCCGTCGCCGCGGCGCCGCGGCGACGGCGTGCTCCGTCCTGCTCGAGGGGCACGGACGTGAGGAACAGGTGATCCCGGGGGCGGACCTGTCCCGCACGGTCGGCTGGTTCACCACGACCCATCCGGTGCGGCTGGACCTCACCGGTGTCGACCTCGACGCCGCGTTCGGCGCCGCCCCGTTCGGTGGTGCCGCGGCCGCCGTCGAGGCGCTGAAACTCGTCAAGGAACAGCTGCGGTCCGCTCCCGACCACGGAATCGGCTACGGCGCGCTGCGTTACCTGGGCTCCGCCGATCCGGACCGACTCCCGATCGCTGCGCCGCCGCGGATCAGCGTGAACTATCTCGGGCGCACGACGGTGACCGACGGCGTCGACGGTGCATGGCTTCCCGTCGACGAACTCGGCGGCCTCGGCTCGACCGTGGACCCGGACATGCCCGCCGCGGCCGCCCTCGACATCAATCTGATCACCGTCGACACCCCGTCCGGTCCGAGGCTACGTGCGTCGTTCGCGTACCCGGCGGGGCTGTTCGACTCCGCCGAGGTGCGCGATCTCGCGGATCTGTGGCGTTCGGCGTGCCGGGCTCTCGCGAAGGCGGCGAGGACTCCCGACGCGGGCGGTCTGACGCCGTCGGACGTACCTCTGGTGGACCTCGACCAGGAGGCCATCGAGCACCTCGAATCGGCGTACCCCGGACTGGCGGAGGTGTGGCCGCTGTCCCCGCTGCAGGCCGGGCTGCTCTTCCAGACCGAAATGGCCGGCGACGGTGCTGATCCCTACCTGGTTCAGCTGACCCTCGATCTGCGCGGGGAGGTCGACGGCGACCGGATGCGCCGCGCGGTGCAGACGTTGCTGGACCGGCACGAGATCCTGCGGGTCGCCTTCACCACCGGACCGGGCGGTGATCCGCTGCAACTGGTTCCGCGCCGGGTGGAGCTGCCGTGGTCGGTCGCCGACCTCCCCGACGCCGCCGACGTCGATCGAGTGCTCGCCCAGGACCGGGCACGGAGCTTCGACACGGCGAGACCGCCGCTGTTGCGGGCATTGCTGATCCGCATCGCCGACGACCGGCACGTACTTGCGTTGACCTACCACCACATCCTGCTGGACGGCTGGTCGGTGCCGCCTCTGATCCGCGAACTCCTCGCGCTGTACGCGTCGGCGGATCCGCACGACGTCCCGACGTCGGCGTCGTTCGCGGACTATCTGGCGTGGCTGGCCACGATCGACCGGCAGGCGTCGACCGAACAGTGGGTGGAGGTGCTCGCCGGTGTCGACGAGCCCACACTGGTGGGAACGTTCGAGCGCGGACGGCAGTTGCCCACCGTGCCGCGCGCCGATCGGCTCCTGCTCACCGATGCGGAGACCGCGCGGCTCGAGGAGGTCGCCCGGGAACGCGGCGTCACGCTCAGCACCATCGTGCGCGTGGCGTGGGCGATCGTACTGGGGGCGTGGACCAGACGCGACGACGTGGTGTTCGGGGCGATCGTGTCCGGGCGGCCTCCGGAGGTCGACGGCATCGAGGACATGGTCGGCCTGTTCATCAACACGATTCCGGTTCGGGTGACGCTGCACCCCGCGGAGACCCTGGGGGAACTGCTCGACCGCTGCCACGCCGACCAGACGGCGCTCCTCGACCACGAACACGTCGGTCTCGCCGACATCGAACGGGCGACCGGGGCGGCCGCACTGTTCGACACGATCACCGTCTTCGAGTCCTATCCGATGGACCGGGGTGGGCTGACCGCCGACACCGACATCGCCGGGATGCGGGTCGCGGACATCGCGGTCCACGACGCCACGCACTACCCCTTCGCGCTCGCCGCGTCGGTCGACGGCGGCCTCGAGATCCGCATCGACTACGCCCCGGCGCTGTTCGACGAGCACGAGATCGACGCCGTCGCGGACCGTCTCGAGCGGGTGCTGCACGCCATCGCGTCCGATCCCGACCGCACGCTGGCGCACCTGCGCCTGCTCTCGGACACCGACTACGCGCGACTGGCCCCCGTCCACGGGCAACCCGGACGTCGGCCCCGCACGCTGCCCGACATCCTCGCCGACGCGGCCCGGATCGACCCGGACGCGCCGGCGCTGTCGTCGGCCGAACGCGTCCTCGACTACCGCGAACTCGACGAGCGGTCCACCCGGATGGCGCGGCACCTCGTGGCCGACGGCGTGGGGCCCGAGGACGTCGTGGCGCTGGGGCTGACGCGGTCGATCGAGTTCGTCCTGGGGGTGTGGGCGGTCGCGAAGACCGGCGCGGCGTTCGTCCCCGTCGACCCGACGTATCCGCGCGAGCGGATCGATCACATGCTCGGTGACTCCGGCGCGCGCGTCGGTCTGACCGTCGAACGGTGGCGCGCATCCCTGCCGGCCGCGGTGTCCTGGCGTGCGATCGACTCCGACGGCTACCGGGACGGGCTCACGGTGTTCTCGGGCGAACCGCTCACCGACGCCGAACGGCGCGCACCGGTGCGCGTCGACAACCCCGCGTACCTCATCTACACGTCCGGTTCGACGGGCATCCCGAAGGGCGTCGCGCTCACTCATCGCGGTCTCGCGAATCTGGTTGCGGCCGAAAGGGAGAGCCTCGCCGTCACGGAGGACGCGCGGGTGTCGCAGTTCACGTCGCCGAGTTTCGACGCGTCGGTGTTCGAGCTGCTCATGGCGTTCGGTTCCGGTGCCCACCTGATGATCGCGCCGCCCGACGTGTACGGGGGCGAGGAACTGACGCGCGGGCTCGCGGACCGGCGGGCCACGCACGCATTCTTCACTCCCAGTGTCCTCGGATCCCTGTCGTCCGACGGCCTCGACGCGCTGGCCTCGCTCGCCGTCGCGGGGGAGGCGTGCCCGCCGGAACTGGTGGGGCGGTGGGCACCCGGGCGGCGGATGTTCAACGCGTACGGGCCGACCGAGACCACGATCATGTCCAACATCGCCGGCCCCCTGCTTCCGGGCGAGCCTGTCACGATCGGCGGTCCGACACTCGGGTTCGTCGAGTTGGTGCTCGACGCGCGACTGCAGCCGGTGGCGATCGGCACGCCGGGCGAGTTGTACCTGGGCGGGCCCGCGATCGCGCGCGGCTACCACCGCCGGCCGGGCCTGACCGCCGAACGTTTCGTCGCGAGCCCGTTCGTCGCCGCCACCGACCACCCCACCGACGAGGACGAGGGAACCCTGCCCGGCGACCGGCTCTACCGGACCGGCGACATCGTGCGCTGGCGAGAGGATCTCACGCTCGAATACCTGGGCCGCAGTGACTTCCAGGTGAAGGTGCGGGGATTCCGGATCGAGCTCGGTGAGATCGACACCGCGCTGACCGATCATCCGGGTGTGGACTTCGCGGCCACGCTGGGCAGGACCGCGCCCTCGGGGGAGACCGTACTCGTGTCGTACGTGCGGTCGGGCGACGATCCGGCGGTCGAGCCGGGCGCGCTGCTCGAGCATCTGGCGCGGCGGCTGCCCCCGCACATGGTGCCCTCGCTCGTCGTGCCGATCGGCGAGGTCCCGCTCACGCCGTCCGGGAAGCTCGACCAGAAGGCGCTCCCGGAGCCCGACTTCCCGGCCACCGTCGACACCACGACCGCCGCCGCCTTCACCCCGATCGAGGAGATCGTCGCCGGTCATCTGCGCGCGGTGCTCGGCCTCGACCGGATCGGGCCGGACGACAGCTTCTTCGACCTCGGGGGCAACTCGCTGATGGCGACCCGGGTCACGCGGCGACTCGACGCGGCACTCGATGCCGACCTCGACGTGCGCGCCCTCTTCGAGGCACCGACCGTCCGCGGCCTCGCCGCCCGGATCCGGAGCGGCGGCAAGGGCGAGCCCCGTCCGCTGTTGCGCCCGTACCGCCGGCCGGACGCCGTGCCGCTGTCCTCGGCGCAGCTGCGCATGTGGTCGCTCAACCAACTCGACACCGCGTCGGCCGCCTACAACATCGTGATGGCGGTCAGGCTGCGCGGCGACCTCGACGAGCGCGCTCTGATCGCGGCGGTGTCCGACGTCGTGGTCCGGCACCCGACCCTGCGCACGACGTACCCGATCGTCGACGGCGGCCCCGTGCAACAGGTGGTCGAGCCCGACGCCGCACCGCGCACCGAGCTGCTGTCGGTGCTCGGCGCGGACCTGCCCGCGCACCTGATACGACTGGTCGACGCCGGCTTCGACGTGTGCCGCGAGGTGCCCCTGCGCGCCCAGTTGCTGCGGGTGTCGCGCACCGAGCACGTCCTGGCCGTCGTCGCACACCACATCGCCGCCGACGGATTCTCGATGACGACCCTCGCCCGGGATGTGATGCGCGCGTACGAGTCCCGACGTCGCGGCCGCTCACCGGACTGGGCGCCGCCCGCGCTCGACTACATCGACTTCGCGTTGTGGCAGCGCGATCTGCTCGGCGATCCGGCCGATCCCGACTCGCTGTACCGGCGGCAGCTCGCGCAGTGGCGGTCCACGCTCGACGGCATCCCGGAGCTGATCCCGCTGCCGACCGACCGCCCCCGCCCCTCGCGGCAATCGTTCCGCGGCGCAGCCGTCGGCTTCGGTGTCGACGCGGCCGACCACGCCCGGCTCGCGGATCTCGCCCGGCACGGCAATGCGACGATGTTCATGGTGGCGCACACGGCGCTGGCGGTGCTGGTCGCGCGGCTGTCCGGCATCGACGACATCGTGATCGGCACCCCGGTCTCCGGCCGCGGGGAGGCCGGGCTCGACGACATCGTCGGCATGTTCGTCGGCATGCTGCCGTTGCGGACCCCGATCGACACCGGCGCCGGGTTCGGGGAACTGCTCGCGGTGGTCCGCGACCGCGACCTCGCGGCGTTCGCCCGCACCGATCTGCCGTTCGAGCGGCTGGTGGACGAGCTCGCGCCGGAGCGGTCGACGTCGTACGCGCCGCTGTTCCAGGTGCTGGTCGAGTACCGATCCGACATGTCGGGATACCTCCGGCTGCCGGGGCTCGAGGTGGAGCCGGTCGACTGCGAGCCCGCGGTCTCCAAGTTCGATCTGCAACTCGGCGTCTCCGAATCGTTCACGCCACAGGGCGAACCCGCGGGCATGCACCTCGACCTCACCTATGCGACCGACCTGTGGGACGCGCCGACCGCGCACGGGTTCGCCGAGCGGCTGCGCCGGATCCTCGCGTCGGCCGCCACCGAGCCGCACGTCCCGGTCGGCGAGGTGGGGCTGCTCACCGACGTCGAGTTGTCGGAGATCGAGGCGGGCCGGGTTGCCCCCGGCCCCACCGTGGGCCCGACGCTCGACGTCCTCTTCGCGCACGCCGCCGCGGCGCATCCGGACACGGTCGCGCTCGTGGACGGGCAGCAGCGGACGACGTACGAGGAACTGCGCGCCGACGCGAGCCGACTCGCGCGGGTGCTCATCGCCCGCGGCGCCGGCCTCGACACGGTGGTGGTGCTGGCGCTGCCCCGGTCGGCGGAGATGGTCGTCGCGATGGTCGCGACCGCCCTCGCCGGAGCGGCATACCTGCCGCTCGACGTCGGATCGCCCGCGGAGCGGGTCGCGTTCGTCGTCGGGGAGGTGGCCCCGGCATGCGTGCTGGCGACGGCGAGCACGGCCGGGTCGCTGCGGAAGCTCGCGGCGCCGGTCGTCGTCCTGGACTCGGAGCCGATCCGCGTCGCCCGCGCCGCGGCGTCGCCGGCACTGTTCACCGACGCCGACCGCAGCGCCCCGCTGCACCCGGACCACGCCGCCTACGTCATCTACACGTCCGGGTCGACGGGGCGACCCAAGGGCGTGCAGGTGTCGCACCGCAGCGCCGTGGCGCTGCTGGCGGGTGGCTACGCCGCATTCGACCTCCGCCCGAGCGACATCTGGACGCAGTTCCACTCCTTCGCCTTCGACGTCTCGGTGTGGGAGGTGTGGGGGCCGCTGTCGGTGGGCGCCACCGCGATCGTCGTGGACCCCGCGACCGCGCGGTCGCCGGACCACTTCGTCGAGTTGCTGCGCCGGGAGTCGGTGACGGTGCTCAATCAGACGCCCGCGTCGTTCTACCAGCTGGTCGATCACGCCGCGGCGGCGGACCTCCCTCTGCGTTACGTGTTCGTCGGCGGCGAGGAACTCGCCCTCGAACAGGTGGATCGCTGGTACACGCACTCTCCGCCGGGCGGGGCCCGGGTGGTCGAGATGTACGGCGTCACCGAGGCCACGGTGATCGACACCGATGCGGTCCTCGCCCGCGACGCGCTCGCGGACACGCCCGCGTCCGTGATCGGCCGGCCCCTGCCCGGTGTCCGCGTCGACGTGCTCGACGCGCGACTGCATCCCGTGCCCACCGGGGTGCAGGGCGAGATCTACGTGTCCGGTGACGCCGTCGCCCGCGGGTACGTCGGCCGACCCGGTCTCACCGCTGCGCGGTTCGTCGCGGCCCCGGGCAGCGACGGCCGGCGGATGTACCGCACCGGCGACCTCGGACGTCGCGGATCGGACGGGCAACTGGAATTCTTGGGCCGCAGTGACTTCCAGGTCCAGGTTCGGGGTTTCCGGATCGAGCTCGGGGAGATCGAGTCGGCGCTGCTGCGCTGCGACGGCGTCGGGCGGGCGGTGGTCGTTTCCCGGCGGCGCGAGGGCGGCGCCGACGACCGTCTCGTCGGCTACGTCGTGCCGGCAGCCGGGCACGTCCTGGAGCCGCTCCACATCCGGGACGCCGTCGACCGCACCCTCCCGCCGTACATGGTCCCGGCCGCCGTCGTGGTACTGGACGCGCTACCGGTCACGGCGAACGGGAAAGTCGACCGTCGCGCGCTTCCCGAACCCGACTTCGCGGCGTTCACCGGCCACGGACGGGAGCCGACCGGTCCCGCGGAGCAGCACCTCGCAGCTCTGTTCGCCGAGACGCTCGGTGTGCCCGCGGTCGCGGCGGACGACTCGTTCTTCACCCTCGGTGGCGACTCGATCACCGTCATCCAGTTGGTGTCCCGGGCCCGCGAGGCAGGAATGGTGTTCAGCCCGCAGGACGTATTCGAGCATCCGACCGTCGAGCGTCTCGTCACCGTCGTGGACGCGGCCGCCGGCGCGGACCGGGTGCCCGGGCTCACGGAGGTCTCCGGTGGTGGCGTCGGCGAGGTGGAGCCGACACCTGTCCTTCGTTGGCTCGGCGGCCGGCGCGGCGAGTGGGACCACTTCTCGCAGTCGGTCACCGTGCGGATCCCCGAGGGAACGACGGGAGCGCAGCTGATCGTCGCGCTGCAGTCGCTGCTCGACCGGCACGACATGCTGCGATCGACCCGGATCGGCTCCGGCTCCGACCTGCATCTGGTGGTGGACCCGCCCGGTTCGGTCGACGCCGCCGGTTGCCTGCGGCGCATCGACTGCTCGCACGTGCGCGACGACGCGGACATCGACGCGGTGGCCTCGTGGGAGCGGTCCGCGGCCGTCGTCCGCCTCGATCCGGCAGCCGGGGCGATGGTGCAGGTGGCGTGGTGCGACGCCGGACCGGAGCGGTCGGGGCGGCTCGCGGTCGCCATCCACCACCTCGCGGTCGACGGCGTGTCGTGGCGGATCCTGCTCGCCGACCTCGTGTCCGCGTGCGCGCAGGCCCGGGCCGGTGCTGCCCCGGAGCTGCCACGGGTCGGCACGTCGATGCGGACGTGGGCTCACGAGCTGCTCCGGCTCGCGGCCGAGCCGGAGCGTGTCGCGGAGTTGCGTTGGTGGCGAGACGTATTGACCCCCGCTGACCCGGTGCTCGGCGCCCGGCGGTTCGATCCGGCCGTCGACGTGACCGCGGAACAGGAGTCCGTGCGCATCGCCGCGAGTGTGACACACCGCCTGCTGGGTCGGCTGCCGGAGCTGTACCGGGCCACTCCGGCCGACGCGGTGCTGTGCGCGACGGCGCTGGCGATCGCGCGCTGGGGCCGCTGGGCCGGTGGCCGGGCGAGTGTCGTCGTCGCGGCCGAGGGACACGGTCGCGAGGAACGGATACTGCCCGGCGCCGACCTGTCGCGCACGGTGGGGTGGTTCACGACCAGCTTCCCGGTGCGGGTCGACCTCACCGACATCGAACTCGACGACGCGTACTCGGCGGGCGACGACGCCGGGGCAGCACTCGCGGCGGTCAAGGAGCAGTGGCGGGCGGTGCCCGATCACGGCATCGGGTACGGACTGCTCCGCTACCTGAATCCCGACACCGCGCCGGCGTTCGACGACCTCGAGGATCCGCAGGTGTCGATCAACTACCTCGGACGCCTGGCGGGAGAAGGTGCCGCCGGGTGGTCCCTCGACGCGGACGGGCCGGACGCGATGGTCGACGCCGCGAGCCAGGGCCCGGTACCGAGCACGCTCGCGGTCGACGCCTACGTAGTCGATCTCGCCGACGGGCCGCACCTGTGCGCCGCGATCCGGTACGCGCCGGGCGTCCTCGACGCCGACGGCGCCGAGGAGTTCGCGACGTTGTGGCGCAGAGCCGTCCATGCGCTGGCGGAGTACGCGGACCGGCCCGGCAGCGGGGGGCTGACGCCGTCGGACCTCGATCTCGTGGCGGCGACACAGAAGGACATCACCCGTTGGGAGAGCACGCATCCCGCGCTGTCGGATGTCTGGCCGACCGCGCCGCTGCAGGAGGGGCTGCTCTTCCATGCCCTCCTCGCCGGTGAGGACGTCGACGCCTATCACGTGCAGTTGGTACTCGATCTCGACGGCGATCTCGATCCGGTCCGGCTGGCGGTGGCCGCGCAGGCGTTGATGGATCGGCACCCGAGCCTGCGCACCGCGTTCGACAACCGGGCCGACGGCACGATCGTGCAGGTGGTCCTCGACCACGTGGACGTCGACTGGTCGGTCGCCGTCGTCGCCGACGGCAGCGATCGGGCGCTCGTCGATCGCGAACGCGAGAACCACTTCGACATGCGGAGCGCGCCGCTGATCCGGTTCCTGCTGCTCGAACTCGGCGCCGGCCGGTGGCGGCTCGTCGTCACGAACCATCACATCGTGCTCGACGGCTGGTCGATGCCGCTGCTGGTGGCGGATCTGTTCGCGCTGTACGTCACGGGTGGACGCCCGCTGGAGCGCCCCGCCCCGGCCTACCGCGACTACCTGGCGTGGCTCGCCGACCGCGACACCGGCGCCGCGGAGCGGGCGTGGGCGGAGGCACTGGCCGGTCTGCCGGGCCCGACGCTCGTCGTGCCACACGCCGCCGGGCAGCGCCTGTCTGCGACCGCGAGCGAACCGGTGCCGGTGGACGAGCCGACCGCCGCGGCACTCGCGCGGACCGCCGAACAGGCCGGCGTCACGGTCAACACCGTGCTGCAGGCGGCGTGGGGAATCCTGTTGGGGGAGATGACCGCCGGCGCCGACGTCGTGTTCGGCACCACGGTGTCCGGCCGACCGCCCGCCGTCGACTCGGTGGAATCGATGGTGGGGCTGTTCATCAACACCGTCCCGGTCCGGGTTCGTCTCGATCCGCGTGAGACGACGCTGGACCTGCTGACCCGGCTGCAGTCCGAGCGCGCCGCACTGATGTCGCACGAACATCTGGGGCTCACCGCGATCCAGCAGGCGGCGGGCTTCGGCGGACTCTTCGACACCGCGATGGTGCTCGAGTCGTATCCGCAGGACGTGACGGCGCTAAGTCGGCTCGCCGACGCGACCGGGGTCCGCGTCACCGCGGTGGAGGGATTCGACTCCACCCACTACCCCCTCTCGCTCATGGCGTTCGATGACACGGGGCTGCGCCTGCGGCTGCGCTACTCGCCGGACGTCGTCGCCGCGGAGACCGTCGTCGATCTCGCGGCACGGCTGGCGCGGATCGTCGAGACACTCGCGCACCGGCCCCGGACGCCGGTCGGGCACATCGACGTTCTGGGCGCCGCCCACCGGGACGCGCTCGTCGAGGTGGCCTCCCGGGGGCCCGTGACGCCGCAGACCTGGGCCGAGACACTCGGGGCGGGCGCGGCGCTCGATCCGGACGCGGTGGCGCTGCGGTGGCGGGGCACCGACGTCACCTATCGGGAATTCGACGAGAGGTCGACCCGCATCGCGCGGGTCCTCGTCGAACGCGGCATCGGGCCGGAGGACTTCGTGCCCGTCGCGATTCCGCGGTCGGCCGACTCGGTGACCGCGACGTGGGCCGTAGCAAAATCCGGTGCCGCGCCGGTGCCGATCGATCCCACGCTGCCGCCGGGACGCATCGGCTACATGCTCGACGACTGCGACGCCGCGGTCGGGCTCGCGGCGTCCCGCGACCACGGCCTGCCCGGCGGGCCCGAGTGGCTCGCACTCGACGAACTCGACCTGGACCGGTTCTCCTCGTTGCCGATTCGCGACCACGAACGCGTACACCCGGTCCGAGTGACCGACCCCGCCTATCTCATCTACACGTCCGGGTCGACGGGGGCGCCGAAGGGAGTCGTGGTCACACACACCGGCCTGCCGTACATGGCGGCCGCCCAGATCGCACACCAGGGCGTCACGCCGCGATCGAGGGTGCTGCACGTGTGTTCGCCGAGCTTCGACGTGTCGGTCCTCGAACTCACGCTGGCCCTCGCCGCGGGGGCCACCCTCGTCGTCGCCCCGCCCGACGTGTACGCGGGCCCCGAACTCGAGCGCTACGCGCGGGACGAGCGCGTCACTCATCTACTGGTCACGCCCGCCGTCTGCGGCACCCTCGACCCCGTCGCGCTGCCCGACGTCGAGGTGGTGGAGGTCGGCGGTGAACTGTTCGGCGCCGAACTCGTCGACGAGTGGGCGCCCCGCACCCGGTTGCTCAACGCGTACGGACCCACCGAATGCACGGTGTGCGTCACGACCAGCGGCACCCTCGTGCCCGGGGCGCCGATCACGTTGGGCGGGCCGGTGCCGGGGTCGGGAGTGGGCGCCGTCGTGCTCGACGGCTGGATGCGGCCGGTCCCCGACGGTGGGGAGGGTGAGCTGTACCTCTCCGGCCCGTGCCTCGCCCGCGGCTACCGCGGCCAGTCGGCGCGGACGTCGGAGCGTTTCGTGGCCAACCCGTTCGGGCCGTCCGGGTCACGCCTGTACCGAACCGGGGACCTGGTGCGACGCGCCGGCTCGTGCGGCATCCAGTACGTGGGACGCACCGACTTCCAGATCAAGATCCGGGGCCTGCGCATCGAGATCGGCGACGTCGATGCGGCACTGACGGCGCACCCCGACGTCGAGTTCGCGGCGTCGCTCGGGCACGAGGCCCCCACCGGCGAGACCGTGCTGGTGTCGTACGTGCGCCTCGCCGCCGACAGCGCCGTCGACGCGGCGACGCTCAAGAAGTTCGCGGCGGCGTCGTTGCCGGCGTACATGGTGCCGTCGGCGGTCACCGTCCTCGACGACGTGCCGATGAACTCCAACGGCAAACTCGACCGCACGGCGCTACCCGATCCGGTGTTCGCGACCGTCGACTACCGCCCTCCGGAGACCGAGGTGGAGGCGGTACTCGTCGATGTGTTCGCCGACGTCCTCGGCACCGACCGGGTCGGTGTCGACGACAGCTTCTTCGAACTCGGGGGCAACTCGCTCAGTGCCGTCCGGGTCGTGGCCGAGGTGCAGGCGAGGCTCGGCCGGGCGCTGCCGCTGCAGTGGGTCGTCACCGATCCGACCCCGGCCGCGATCGCCGCCCGGTTGGACGGCGGTGTACCCGCGCCGGCGGACGTACTGGTCCGGATGAGGCCGGGCGACGGCGCGGAGCCGCTGGTGTGTGTGCACCCGGCCATCGGATTGACCTGGTGCTACGCGGGTCTGCTCCCGTACCTCTCTCCCGACCGGCCGGTGTACGGCATCCAGTCACCGGGGCTGACGGACGGGGCGGACGCGCCGGCGACGATGCGAGAGTTGGCGCATCGGTACGTCGACCGGATCCGGCAGGTCCAACCGCACGGGCCGTACCACCTGCTCGGCTACTCCGTGGGCGGGGCCATCGCACACGCGATGGCGGTACGTCTGCGGCGCCTCGGTGAGGAGGTCGGCACGCTCGTCATGCTCGACACCCAGACGGGGGAGTCGGTGCCCGAATCCGCGCCCGCCCCGACATTGGGCATGCTGTTCGCGGAGTTCGCGGGCGTCGACGAGTCCTCGATCGACGGCGACCTCACCGCCGAGGACGCGGCCCGACTGCTGCACGACGGGGACGGTCCGTACGCGGCGCTCACCGCCGACGACGTGCGCCGCCTCTACGACGACTACCTGCACACGATCGATCTCGGCGGCGCCTACCGGCCGGAGATGTTCGACGGCGACCTCGTGTACATCGCCTCGGCGGGCGATGCGACAGACGGATCGCAAACACCGTGGGATCCTTACGTTTCCGGCGCCGTCCGTATCCATACGGTGGCCTGGACGCACAACCGGCTGACAACGCCGGAGGCGCTCGACGTGATCGGCCCGGTCGTCGGCCGGTATCTGGACGGGCACACGCGATGATCTTGCAGTGCACCCCGGTCGGGTGCTTTCATGGTGGGCAGCGTCGCGTGTCGATGGCGGACTGCGCCAGGCATGGAGGCGTCGAATCTCGAGGGGTCTTCCATGACGATCTCGTTCAACCACACCATTGTGTTCTCGCGCGACAGGTCCGTGTCCGCGCTCTTCTTCACCACCCTGTTCGGGCTGCCGGACGCCGTGGCGGCCGGCCCGTTCCTGGCGGTCGGTCTCGGCAACGGCGTCACGCTCGACTTCGCCACGTCGCCGGTCGAGGTACTACCGCAGCACTACGCGTTCCTGGTCTCGGAAACGGACTTCGACGCGATCTACGGCCGGATCTGCGCGAACGGAATGGACCACTGGGCCGATCCGCGCAAGGCGCGCCCCGGCGAGATCAACCGCAACGACGGCGGACGCGGGGTGTACTTCCACGACCCGGACGGCCACAATCTGGAGATCATCACGCGCCCTTACGGTTCCGGCGGATGACGCAACACCGGCCGGTGCACGGGTAGCGAGATCGTGAGCGGGCCGCCACCACCTGGACCGACGATGTCGAAGTGTCACAGCGAGTTCCGATTCTACGGGGAGTTGAACGACTTCCTGCAGCCGTCGGCGCGTCGGCGGACCCTCGTCCACGAGTTCACCGGCACGCCGTCGGTCAAGGATCGGATCGAATCGTTGGGGGTTCCCCACACCGAGGTCGACCTGATCGCCGTCGACGGCGAACCCGTCGGATTCGACCGACTCCTCGCCGGCGGCGAGCGGGTGGCCGTGTACCCGACGTTCCAGTCGCTCGACCTGGGCGACGTCGAGCCGCTGCGGCCGCCGCTACAGGAGCCGCGGTTCGTGCTCGACGTCCACCTCGGCCGCCTCGCCCGCTACCTGCGGCTGCTCGGATTCGACAGCTCGTATGCGAACGACCGCTCGGACGACGAACTGCTCGCGTTGTCGCGCGGTGAGAATCGCGTCCTCCTCACCCGGGACGTCGGCCTGCTCGAACGCGCTGCGCTCGTCTACGGCGGGTTCCTGCACGAGACGGACTCACGCCTGCAACTGCGGGAGGTCCTCGATCGTTTCCGATTGCAGTCGCGCATCGCTCCGCTCACGCGATGTGCGCGCTGTAACGGGCTGATCGGACCCGCGACGCCCGCCGTCGCGCGCGGCCGGGTTCCCGGAGGTGTGCTGCGGGAGCAGCGCCGGTTCAGCCGGTGCCGGGGCTGCGGCCAGGTGTACTGGCCGGGAGGGCATCTGACCCGGCTGCGGGCCCGGTTGGCCGAGATCGGGGTGTGGTTCTGACCGCAAGCCGTGCGGTCATCCGGCGAAGAGGTCGCGCACGAACGCCGTGGTGTCGGGCAGTGAGGCCCGCATGGTCTCGAGGTGGCCGGTCGGATAGGTCCGGAACGTCACCGGTTGCCGGTTCGTGGCCAGTTCCCCCGCCAGTTTCAGGGCGAGTGGTGCGGGCACGATGTCGTCGGTCATCCCCTGCCCCAGGAAGACCGGCTGGTCATAGCCGGTGGTGGGGACCTCGAGCATGCCGCGGACCGCGGACAGCAGCGCCGGGTCGTCGAGCGGGCGGGAGACGAGATCGCCGATCGAGACGCCCGCCAGTTTCGGCGCGGTCGTCTCGTAGCATTCGGTCTCGGCGGCCGTCAGGGCGTCCCGACCGACCGGGGTGAGGAACCTATCGACGTCGAGGTCCGGCCGCGCCGCCCGCAGGCCGGCCAGGATGTACGACACGAACACGGTGCTGCCCGTGAGCGGAAGACGGGGGAACCCGGGCGCGACGAGCGTCGCCAGGTTCTCGAGGTTCGACGGTGCGCCGGTCGCGACCGCGCCGCGATAGTCGAGTTCGGGGGCGTACCGCGTTGCACGCGCGGCGGTGAACAGCGCGGCCTGGCCTCCCTGGGACTGTCCGAGCGCCACCCATCGCTCCGAGAGCCCGGGCTCGGCGACGCGCGCCGCCCGCACCATGTCGATCACGCTGTTCGCCTCGGTGGGCCCGTCGAGGTAGGGGTGCAGGCCGGGGGTTCCGAGACCGACATAGTCGGTGGCCACGATCGCGTACCCCTGCGAAAGCCAGTGCGCGAGATACGGACCGCCGATCTTGCCGGTCACGGTGGGGGCGCATCGATCGGCGATCCCGACGGTCCCGTGCGCCCACGCGACGACGGGCCAGCCGCCGGCCGGGGCGGCCCCGGGCGGAAGGAACACGGCACCGGTGCTCGTCGCGGGGCGGCCCAGTGGTCCGGTGGTGGTGTAGGTGACCTTCGTTCCGGTCGCGGCTCCCGGAATCCACGACGACGGGGGCAGTGGGTCCACCGCGGTGACGGAACCCGGCGTCGTCACCGAGTTCGGCACCTCCGCGTGCACCGGGAGCGCCTGGGCCGTCGCCGCCACCACGGCCGTCGTCACCGTCACCACCGTGAGCGCGGCACGGTAGGCGAGTGCTCGGATCATCGCGTCACCTCGCAGCTGTCTCGGTGTGCGCTGCACCACCCATTCTGCTGGTTGGGATGTGCTCTTCGCAGGGGGTTCGGTGGCGCTACCATCGAAAGCTCTGGGCGCGCATCGTTTTGGGGGGTATGGAATGGGGCCTGGTGAGTATCCGGGAGAGTTCTCAGGCGAGATGGTGACACCGCCGACCTGGCTCGTGATCTTGGCAGTGCTGCCTCTCCTCGCGATGGTGCTGCTGCTCGGATGGTTCGGGTGGCACGAATGGCGGGCGCGCAGTCGGGACCGGACGTCCCCGGTGCACGCCGCGGCCTGGGCGATGGATCACGACGAACTCGCCCGCGCCATCGAGGCACTCACCGACCGCGAACGCGAACTGCTCGCGGTGGGGGACGTCGCCACCGCTCGGGCGGTGGCCGTCGACCGTGACATCTGCCGCGCGGTCAGCGAACGGCGCGAGGACGTTTCCTGACCCGCCCGGGTCGAATCACCGTCGTCGCTGTGGTTTCCGTCTCGACACCTGGGGAGCTGCGCGCGCAATCGGTATTCTGAAGTCGGATCCGGCGAGCGAGTTTGAACCGAAGCTCCGTGCCAGCCCTCCATCCTGGACGGTGAAGATACGATGCCTTATCGGATTCCTCCTCGAACCGAAGTCCCGCCCGAATTCCGTGGCCCGGATTTTCTGACGGCCGACCTCCCGCCCTCGGCTCGGCCGGGGCATCGGACGCGGCCCGGCGACCCCGACTCCGGGGGCCTCCGGCGCCGCGTCACAGCATCCGGACTCGCCCACTCCGTCGTCGTCGCGTCCGGGCTCGTTCCCGGCGGGCTGACGTGGTGGTGCTCGGGATCGATGACGGACGGCCTCGCCGTCGGTGGATTCACGGCACTGTGCAGTGCGGTTGCCGCTGTGGCGATCGGCGGCTCCGCCGGCTAGGGGCAGGTTCGTCGCCGGGTATCTCAGCGGGTGCGGCTGTCCGTCGCGAGTCGGGCGCGGACGCCGTCGATGAACAGGGCCAGTCCGAAGTCGAACCGGACCTGCGGGTCGCCGTCGAGAAAGTCGTCGTCCGAGCCGAGGTCGGCGGCGGTTTCGGTGTCGGGCGACGCGGGCGTCCGGGTGAGCGCGCCCAGTGCCTCCAACTGGGCGCGGGACTGCTCGTCGACGGTGTGGCCGAGGACGAAGTAGAGCAGCGTGTACGCGGCCAGCTCGGCGTACGGGCGGGGGAGTCCTGCGCGGACGCCGGCGCCCACGAAACTCTCCCGGGCCAGATTCGACGTCATCCGCGACGCGTAGGTCGCCGCGACCAGTTCCGCGCCGTCTCGGTGCGCCAGCAACGCCTTTCGGAGGCGATGGGCGAGTTCGGCGATCCCGTCGTCCCACTGCTCCGACGACACCGGCGCGTCGACCCTCTCGAGAATCCGGTCCGCCATCGCGCCGAGCAGGGTCTGCTTGTTGGGGAAATGCCAGTACAGAGCCCCGGGCTGGACGCCGAGCGAGGTTGCGAGCCGGCGCATCGTGAGGTCGGCGAGTCCGTACTCGTCGAGGATCGCCATCGCGCCGTCGAGGACGTCGCCGCGTCGCAGCTGCACTGACTCACTCCTCCGGGGTCGGGCCGAGGCCGCGGTTCTCGCGGTGGCCTGTTCCTTTGACACTAATCGACCGCGGCTCTAACGTGAACGCCGTTCAACTTGTACGGTGTTCAAGTTTGCGCCGATCTTGTTGCCGAATCCGTCCGGCCCCGGCTCCCGGGGCTGTTCGCACCCCGAGGAGTTCGCAGTGACCAGTGCCCCCGACGTCGTCGACCTCGACATTCTCGCGACCGCGCGCGATCAGGTGCTGGAGCGCGGTGAGGGGTTGAGCCAGGAGCAGGTGCTCGAGGTGCTGCGCCTGGGCGACGACCGCCTCGAGGACCTGCTCGCCCTCGCGCACGACGTGCGGATGAAGTGGTGCGGGCCGGAGGTCGAGGTCGAGGGCATCATCAGCCTCAAGACCGGTGGCTGCCCCGAGGACTGCCACTTCTGCTCGCAGTCCGGGCTGTTCCAGTCGCCGGTGCGGGCCGCATGGCTCGACATCCCCAGCCTGGTGGAAGCCGCGAAGCAGACCGCCAAGACCGGCGCCACCGAGTTCTGCATCGTCGCCGCGGTTCGCGGGCCGGACGAGAAGCTACTGGCCCAGGTCGCCGCCGGTATCGAGGCCATCCGCAACGAGGTCGACATCCAGATCGCGTGCTCGCTCGGCATGCTCACCCAGGCACAGGTCGACCAGCTCGCCGCGATGGGTGTGCACCGCTACAACCATAACCTCGAGACCGCCGAGTCGTACTTCCCGAACGTCGTCACCACCCACACGTGGGAGGAGCGGTGGGACACGCTGCGCATGGTCCGCGAGGCCGGCATGGAGGTGTGCTGCGGCGGCATCCTCGGCATGGGGGAGAGCGTCGAGCAGCGGGCCGAGTTCGCCGCGAACCTGGCCGCGCTCGAACCGGACGAGGTGCCGCTGAACTTCTTCAACCCGCGTCCGGGCACGCCGTTCGGTGATCTCGACGTGCTGCCCGCGAGCGAGGCGCTCAAGTCGGTCGCCGCCTTCCGTCTCGCGCTGCCGCGTACGATCCTGCGCTTCGCCGGTGGCCGCGAGATCACTCTCGGCGACCTCGGAGCCAAGCAGGGCATGCTCGGCGGCATCAACGCTGTCATCGTCGGCAACTACCTGACGACTCTGGGGCGTCCGGCCGAGAGCGATCTGGACCTGCTGGTGGATCTCGAGATGCCGATCAAGGCGCTCAATGCCACCCTCTGACGCCGTGGCGGCGGGCGAGCGTTTCAACCCGTTCACCGGTCACCGCATCGTCCCCGGTGTCGACGACGCGACGCCTACCGCCGCGCAACTCGGCCTCGAGCCGCCGCGGTTCTGCGAGCAGTGTGGGCGCCGGATGATCGTGCAGGTCAGCCCCGACGGCTGGTGGGCGAAATGCTCCCGGCACGGAGTCCTCGACTCGACGTTGCTCGGTCGCAGGTAACCTCCGGTGGTGTGACGCCACCCCGACACCGCCGGCCGCGAGCCTTCGCGCGGGTCGTCGTCTTCCCGGCGGTGCTCGGCGTTCCGGTCGGGGCGATCTGGGCGCTGCTCGCTCCGGCGGTGCACATGCTCGTCGTCGCCGAGGACCGCGGCGTGGTGCTCACCACCGAGAGTCTGCATCGATTCGATGCGCTCGCGATCTTCGTCGGCATCACCATCGTGACCGGTGTGCTGTCGGCGGTCGTCGTGTGGGGGATGCGGCGCGCCCGCGGGCCCGGCGCGGTCGCCGCCCTGGTCGTCGGGTCGGCCCTCGGGGCGAGTGTGGCCGCCCTCGTCGGGTTGGGTGTGGCGCGGCTGCGCTATCCCGACGTCACCGGTCCCGCCGTCGACACTGTCATCGCGGCGGCCCCGGGCCTGTCGACGCCGCTGGTGCTCGTCGTGCAGCCTCTCGCGGCCGCTCTCGTCTACTTGCTGCTCGTGTCGCTCAGCCCCGACGACGACCTCGGTGTCGGCGACCGGGAAGACCCGCCCGTCGTCGCCGAACCGGAACCGGCGGAGGGGTTGTAGTAACTGCGTCGGGCGTCATCCCAGCGCCGAGTACGCCCGGGGAATAGCCTTTTCGGTGCGCGCGTCGAAGGCTGCGAAGGGGGTGGCGTCGACACCGCCGGCCGCGGCGCGGCTTCGTTTCCAGGTGCCGACCACACGGCCGTTCTCGACGACGGTGGGGCTGAACATGCCGTTGTTCCCGGGCTGCAGTCGCGGCTGGAACTCTCGATCGACGGCGGCGCCTCGGTCCCGGTATCCGAGTATGAACTCGTCGAAGCCGGGCAGGAGAAACACCCCCCGCGCCTGCCGGCGATGCGCCGCGAGCAGCTCGGGTGTCTCGGGCGCGAGGAAGTAGTCGACACCGTCGACCTGTATCCGTTCGAGGTGCTCGGCCGCCCGCGCAAGACCCGTTCGGGCCTGTCGGACGGTCAGTTTCGTCCACCACACGAAGTCGTCGAGTGTCGCGGGGCCGTGACTGCGGAAGTAGCGCAGCGCCCACTCACCGAGCGCGTCCTCGCCGTCGAGTTCCCTCGAATTACGGATCCAGTCGTCGAACGACACCACCCGTTGGCCCTTACCCTCGACGGGACCCAGGCACACCTGTCGGGTCAATGCCAGCGTCCACAGCAGATGCTGACCACGCTGATCGGCCGTTGCGATTCCGGCCTCCTCCCAGGCCTGCATCAATTCCGCACGACTCAGGCCACCGCCGGCAAGTGCCTCGCGAGCGATGTTGCGCGCGTTGTCGATCGCGGCGTCGTCGATGTCGAGCGCCCGGTGCCGGGCCCGGGCGCTCGACAGTGTCCGGGGGCCTGTGAGCGCGAGCATCCACGAGAGGTCCTCGGCGGCGACGAAGTGCAGGGTGCCCCGCATCGGCCACGACCGCACCACCTCGCCGGTGTTCAGCGCGTCGAGCATCGATGCGCGGCCTCCGGCGCCGGACCGCAGGACGATCGACGTGAGCGCACCGGGGAAGTCCTGCGCCTGCGCGGCGGTGAGCCAGCGCACGGTGTCGGCCGCCGAAGCGAATCCCGGACCGGCGATTCGCTGGGCAACCACGCGCATCAGGGCCAACTCCCGGAGCGTTGTCATGCGAGGAATCTAGCGCCGCGGACCGACAGTACAAGGGCGCGGGCCCCCACGGCTCGCGGGTCCGTGGGCGCCGTCGCGCTCGTGTCACGCCTGACGATCGCGTCTCCCGGCTGTCCACGCCGAGGCGAATCCGATGCACGCCAGTGTCACACATCCGGCGACCACCACGGCAAAGGCAGTCGACGATCCGGAACGGTCGGCGACCATGCCGGCCATCGGGGCCCCGACCGCGTTTCCTCCGATCAGCGAGCCCGACAGGATCGTCATCTGCACCGTGCTGCGGCCGGTCGGGGTGGAATCGGCGGCGATGCGATAGATGGACACGATCACCGGACCTATACCCACACCGAGTAGGCAGAGAAGACAGGCGAGTACGGCACCGGACTCGACGAGCGGCAGCATCGCCGACAACGCCACCGACCACACGGCCCCCGCGATCCACCGGGCGTGCAAACCGATCCGCTGCGAGACGGCGACCATACCCAGCGACGCCGCCCCCGACCCGATGCCGAACCCCGCATAGATGAATCCTGCACCCTGCGTGGAACCTTGTTCACCCGCGAAGGCCACCACCGAGGTCGACAATGCGCCGAGCAGTGATCCGATCGTCACCATGCCCAGCACGAGAAGGACCTGGTTCGCGCGGAGGAACTCGCGTACGGACGCAACCTCGGTGTGGGGTGTGCGGGCCGCGGCGGCCGCCACCCGGGCGCTCGGGTGCACCGCGAACAGGGTCCCGAATACCAATGTCAGTGCCGCACAGACGACGAGCGGTGCCGCTGGAGCGAGAACCGCGAGCACGCCGATCAGGACGGGACCGAAAACGAACGTCAATTCGTCGGCGAGGGTTTCGTAACTGAAGGCGGCGCCCTGCACCCGCGAACGATCTTCCGTCACCTTGCGGACGATCAGGGCAGACCAACGAACACGCGAGAGGGGCCCGACCGGCGGGATGGTGAACCCGCACAGTGTCGCCGCTGTCAACAGCAACGCCAGGCTCTGCCCGTGGGCAGTCACCAGCGTCGCGCCCACGAGAAGGGTATTCACCGCCGCCAATGCGAGCACGAGGCGCCGCTGGCCGAATCGGTCGGCGCACGCACCCGCCACGGCTGTCCCCAACGCGGCACCGGTGGCGTAACACCCCGCGGCCACGCCACCCTGAGAGTAGGAATCACGAACCAGCGCAACATAACTGCTGATTCCCAGCGTCAGCATCGCGAAGGGCAGCCTCGCGAGTAGTCCGATCGGAACGAACGACCATCCGGCTGCAGCGCCGAGTTGAACGAAGGGGTTGGGTACGCCCCGCACAGTGGTATTTGGTGAGACTCGAATCGACACAGATCTTCCGTTACATGGGGTCGCCGAAGCGATTGTGCTGACGACCCACCAATCCTCGTCAACACCCGGACCCAATGCTTAGGGGTCGGAAACGACCCCGGACATAACTGCGTGCACAGCGACAATACAGGGCACATCGGTGCCCCCGTGTGGCATGGCCGCTCCGGTCGGCCGAGGCACTGAGGTTGCCGGTCCGGCGGACCCGACCATTCCACGGGCCTGCGTGGTGTGGCTCAAGTTTCGGCTGCCGAGGATGGGCCTGTGGAAGTCAGCTACCCGAATCGACCGTACCGCGCACGGGGGCGGCCCAGCTGGACAGCAGCTTCAGACGTTCCTCGTCCACACTGCCCGGCTCGGCCGTGTAGATCGACAGGTCGTGCCAGGCCCGCTTGCCGGTGGGCAGGTCGAGCGACTGGTAGGTCAGCTCGATCTCGCCTGCCTCGGGATGCTGCAGGCGTTTGGTGCCCTCGTGGCGGATGCGAATGTCGTGGGAGGCCCAGTACGCACTGAACTCTGCGCTGGCCGTGGAAAGCTCGCCGACGAGTTCGCGCAACGCCCTGTCATAGGGTTCGCGGCCGGCCTCGGCGCGCAGCAGGGCGACGGTGGCGGCGGCCCCGGACTCCCAGTCGACGAAGAAGTCCTTGGCCGCCTCGTCGAGGAAGTGGAACCGCGCGAAGTTCGCCGTCCCGTCCAACGTGGTCGGGCTGGCGAACATGGGGGCGTGCAGCGCGCGTCCGAGGGCGTTGGAGCCGATCACGTCGAGGCGCCCGTTGCGCACGAACGCGGCAGACATGGTGATCGAGTCGAGCATCCACTGCACCTGCGGCGCGAGTGGGATCTCGCGGCGACGGACGGCCTTACGGTGCTGCGGCTTGGCGGCGCGGCCGAGGTCGTGGAGGTAGGTCCGCTCGTCGTCGTCGAGGCGTAGGGCGACGGCAACAGCATCGAGTACCTCTTCGGAGACCCCGCCGATGTGGCCCTTCTCCAAGCGGGTGTACCACTCGGTGCTGACCCCGGCGAGGACGGCGACCTCCTCGCGACGCAGGCCTGGGACGCGGCGTCGTGCACTGGTGGGCAGTCCGACCATGTCGGGTGTGAGCTTCGCGCGCCGGCTGGCGAGGAAGCCGCGGATGTCGGCGCGGTTGTCCATGTCGAAAGCGTAGAAGCGATCCTCCGCGTGATGGGGGTCGATCGTGTACCCCCTGTGAACCCGACCTTCCCGTCTTCCGCGGGGAGGCCTGGAGTGGAGGACGCACCCATGCCATCCCTTCGACGACAGAGGTCCCACGCATGTCTCCCGCAACCTCGACGACATCTCCCGGCCCGTCCGCGCCGCCCGTCTCCCTCCATTCGTCCCGACCCCGCCTGCCGCTGGTCGTCTACGTCCTCGCCGTGGGCACGTTCCTGATGCTCACCACCGAGTTCGTCGTCGCCGGAATCCTGCCGGAGATCGCCGTCGATCTGGGTGTCTCGTTGGGCCGAGCAGGCTCGTTGATCACGGTGTTCGCCATCGGCATGGTCGTCGGCGCGCCTCTGATGACGCTGTTGACGATGCGGATGTCGAAGAAGCTGACGCTGGTCCTCGCGCTTCTCGTGTTCGTCGCCGGACACGTCTTCGTCGCGCTCGGCACGGACCTGGCGACGGCGAAGACCGCCCGGTTCGTCACGGCACTGGCGACCGGGGCGTTCTGGGCGGTGTCCACGGTGGTCGCGGCGCAGGCAGCCGGTCCCTCCATGGGAGCGCGGGCAGTGGGCATCGTCGGGGCCGGCGGATCCCTCGCCACGGTCCTCGGCGTGCCGATCGGTGCCTTGCTGGCCCAGCACATCGGGTGGCGCGGCACGTTCTGGGCGCTCGGCGGCGCCGCCACCGTCGCGGTGTTCTTCATCGCCCGGCTGGTCCCGGCCGACGCTCCGCGGCGGAAGTCGTCGTCCTCCGTGCTGTCCGAGCTCGCGGACCTACGGTCGGGCCGCCTCTGGCTCGTGCTGGCTGCGTGCCTGACCACGTGCGGCGGCGTTCTCGCGACCTACTCGTTCATCGCGCCCGTCCTCACCGACCAGGCCGGGGTGCCGTCGTCACTGGTGCCGCTGGTACTGACCGGATTCGGTATCGGCTCCTTCGTCGGCACCCTGACCGGTGGCCGCCTGGGCGACTCCCATCCCCACGTGGTGACCATCGTGACTCCGGCGGTGACCACGGTGGTCCTGCTCGCGATGGCGCTGTCGACCGGCTCGGCATGGATCACCGTCGCACTGGTCGTCGTGCTGGGTCTGTTCGGCCTCAGCGCCAACATGGTCCTGATCCATCTCGCCGTCGGTTTCGCGGGACGGGCCGCGACGCTCGGGTCCGGTCTCAGCGTCGCCGCGTTCAATGCCGGTACGGCCATCGGCACGGCGATTGCCGGTACCGCCCTCGCCACGCCGCTGGGTCTCGCAGGGCCGGCGACTGTCGGGACCGCCATCGTCGCACTCACTCTCGTCCCGACCATCGTGCTCGGGCTGGTGAGCCGCGCCGACGAACGCCACTGTGAAGGCGAACGATCCCACCGGCGAGAACTTCGACGCTCGGGGACATGATCCGGCGATCTGTCGGTCCGATCACGGGGCGCGGGACCGTGAGACGTCAGGCGTGGTTCGCGCCGCGGCCGGTGCCGCACTGTCGTTTCCGAAGATGCGGCGGGATCAACCGGGTCAGGACGCGCTGGGCACCGGCACGCCATTCCACTCGCTGCACGTGAGCGTGCCGTCCGGATGCAGTCGGGCCTTGACGATGCCGGTGTTGTCGAGAGGGTGGGAAACCGCGAAATCGGCGGTGATCTCGTTGCTGCAGGTCGCGGGAAGCATCACGCCGTAGATGCCGCCGTGAGCAACCACGACGGCGGTGCCGTGGTCGTTGCGGTGCTGCCGGAGGAAGCCCTCCCACCATGTGTTCCAGCGTGCCTCGACCGCACGATAGCCTTCGCCCCCGAAATCGTTGTCGCGTTCCTCGCCGCTGATCCACAGCTTCACGATGTTGCTGTAATAGGCGGCCTGCTCGGCCGGCGGGAGATCGGCGGGAGCCTTGAACGCAATTTCGCGAAGGTTTTCGTCCGCGAGCACCGGTACGTCGTGGTCGGATGCTACGTCGTCGCCGGTCTGGAATGCGCGCAGCATCATCGAGGTGTGCACGGCATTGACGGGCGCCCCCTCGAGGCTCTCGGCCAACGCGGCGGCCTGTTCGATGCCCAGCGGGGACAGTTCCTCCTCCGGTTGTGGATACGTGCTGTGGCCGTGGCGCACGAATAGCACGTCATACCCGGCCGCGGGGTCGACTGATGCAGAACCCGTGCCGATAGGCCACGAGACACTCGAGTTGTTGCCCGGCTGAGCAGCCGCTACCGAACCGGAGGCGAGTGGGAGCGAAACGAGAACGGCGCCTACAGCGGCCACGGCGGTGTGAAGTCGGAGTCGGCGAGACATGGAACCTCCAGATCGTCATGGATGAGGGACCGCCTAGACGTCGTGTGCCAGACGTCGGGGCGGCTTCCCCAGCATGAACACCGAGAATGTTGTGACGAATACGACATCCCGTCGGGTGGGAACTACTCGCGCATCCAATCCCGTTTGTGCGAGCGGTAATTGCGGAAAGCTGAACGGCCTCAGGGAACGCGATCGGTAAAGATCATCGTGACGTCCTCGGCAACCTCGACTTTTTGGGCAGCCCCCGGCTCTCACCCGCTACCCGAGCTGGGCCCTCGTTCTGCTGCGTCCCACCGTCCTGGACCGTGTGGGGACTCGTGGAGTGGTCGCTACCCAAGGGCTGTGTCGGCGTCGCGGCTGCGCGTCCGTGCAGCACGAGCGCGTACACGAGAGCGGTGAATGCCATGGTGGTGACGATCGCGCGCACGATGTTCCAGGTGACCCAACGGGATTCGAAGTGCGCACGCGCGACGGAGGGATCCGTGAGGTGTTCGCCGGCCCGGGCGAGTTCGTCGTTGAGGGGCACGTTGACGATGCCGGTGATCACGAACATGGCCAGATAGAGCACGAGTGCGGCGATGATCCAGGGAAGCACGCCATTGCCGGATCGCAGGTGCAACAGCAGTGCCGCCGCAGTGAGCAGGAGCCCACCGACAAAGCAGAACATGAACCAGCCGTTGAGTATCGCCACGTTGATCTTCTGCATCGCCTCGACGAAGGTGTGATCGTCGGAGCGGCTGAGCCCCGGCATGACCGCGTAGGCGAAGCCCGCGAACAGTCCTGCCACGAGCCCACTCGTGAGGCACGCACCGAACAGCGCAAGCGCCTGGAGAAGCTTGATGTTCATGCCGGTCACCCCACGTTCCAGATGCCGGTCGCGGCGGTGTGCGTGGCGAATTCGGTGAAGTCGACCGGAGCTCGACCGAGGGCACGGTGGACGCCGTCGCTCGGCGCCGCGTTGCGTCCGTCGAGCACAATGGTGAACAGGTACATCAACAGCTCGATCACGTCGCCCGGGACCTGCTCGGCGGCGAGTGCGTCCGCGTAGTCCGCGGCGGATACCTCGACGTAGTCGATCTCGCGTCCCGCGGCGTCGCCGACGGCGGCGACAGCCTCGGCGAAGGTGAGCGCCCGTGGGCCGGTCAGTTCGTAGACCTCGCCGACGTGTCCCGGTCGGGTGAGCGCCGCGACGGCGACGTCGGCGATGTCGTCCGCGTCGACGAACGGCTCGGGAGTGGTGCCTGCGGGAAGGAACACCCGGCCGTCGAGTACCGGGGCCAGGAGGTAACTCTCGCTGAAGTTCTGGCTGAACCAGCTCGAGCGCAGAATGGTCGCATCGGCACCCGAAGCTGTCAGCGCCTTCTCGCAGGTGCGGGCCTTCATCTCGCCTCGGCCGGAGAGCATCACCAGACGCTGCGCGCCCCGATCCACTGCGAGTTCGGCGAACGAGGCTATCGCCGCGGCCGCGCCGGGGGCGGCCAGGTCCGGGTAGTAGGAGACGTAGACGGCTTTCATGCCGTCGAGGGCGGGCTCCCAGGTCTGTGGGTCTTCCCAGTCGAACGGAACTCCGCCGGCGCGAGTCCCGATGCGCACGGGCAGGTCCAACCCGGTCAGTCGTTGTGCGACGCGTCGACCCGTCTTTCCGGTGCCGCCGAGGACGAGCGTCGGTGAGGTCGGATTGTGCTCGGTCATGTGACGCCCCTTGCTGATCGGAGTTCGTCGTCCCGTCCACGATCTGTCGGGGTCGCCGAGCGAACAACGGCTGTTCCGGCAAGGATCGTTAACCTGGGGGTAGACGAACGGAGGCGGTGCATGGAGCGGCGTGACATCGAGATCTTCCTGACGCTGGCAGAGGAACTGCATTTCGGCCGCACCGCCGAGCGCTTGCACGTGTCCACGGCGCGGGTCAGTCAGACCGTCAAGACGCTCGAGCGCCGCATCGGAACCTTGCTGTTCGAGCGGACCAGCCGGCGGGTGGTACTGACTCCGATCGGTCGTCGGCTCGAGGAGGATCTGCGGCCGGCGTATCAGCAGATCCACGACGGAATCGCTCGGGCGGTCGCGGCCGGGCGCGGACTCGACGGTGTACTGCGGGTGGGTTTCGTCGGCACGGCCATCGGTCAGCTGGTACTCGAGATCGCGAATGTCTTCCATGCGCGCCACCCCCGGTGCCGTGTGCAGATCCGGGAGAGCCACTACAGCGACGGGGTCGGTTTGCTGGCGGCCGACGAGGTCGACGTCCTCGTCGCCGCAGCCGATACCCGCCACATCCGTGACTTGGACCAGAGCCCGGTGTTGCTGCGCGAGCCATCCGTCCTCGCGGTCTCCGCTCGACATCCGCTCGCTCGTCGCGAATCAGTCACCCTCGACGATCTTGCTCGGGCAAAGGTGTTGTGCCCTCGCGGTTTACCCGACGAGGTCGATGAGGTGGCGGTGCCGGCGGCCACTCCGGGCGGCGTGGTGATCGAGCGCGGCCCCGACTTCGGCACGGTGCAGGAGATGCTGGCTCTCGTCGGTGCGGGGCAGGGGGTCTTCCCGGTCCCCGCACACGCCGCGCGGTACGACTCCCGACCGGACGTCGTCTACCTGCCCATCCGGGACGGCCTGCCCTTCGAATGGCGGTTGATCTGGCGAGCGGCCGTCACCACGAACCGGATCCGCGCCTTTTCCGAAGCCGCCCGGCACTACCTGACTGCCGGAGTCAACCCACTGCTGGAGCGGTGATTCGAGTTCAGTTGCTACGCCACACGTCCGGCTCGGCGTCCCGCGCATTCCGCAACCCCGTCACCGCGCTGCCTGTGTTGACACGTCCGCAGCGACCCGGCCCAGATGTGAAAACGTCAGCGACTCTGTACGGCGACGACGGTCGCTGCGACGACGAGCAGCGACAGATAAGCCCAGCTGTGCACGATGTCGGGGATCTTCGGAGGCCGTCGTCGAAGCTGGATGACGACCGGAATCGCGCCGGCCAGAAGCGCGAGCGCCGACGCGACATCGACTGTTCCGACGAGGCCGGGTGCCGAGTCGACGCGACTGCCGAATGCGAACGCCACCACCATCGCCGGAGTCGCGATCGCGATGGTCAGCGGGTTGGCCAACGAGGTCGCCACGCCCATCTCCAGCCCGGAACGCCGCATCATCGGCACGGTCATCACACTGCCGCCCACTCCGAGGAAGGCGGCGATCCAACCTATCGGGATTCCCCAGCCGTCCGGAAGCGGGCGTTCCTTCGTCCTCGTCGGTCGTCGCACGGCCCCGCGTCCGGGTAGGAAACCGGGCCGGAGCAGCAGGTCGACAACCGTGATGCCGCAATAGATTACGAAGCCCCAGCGCGGCACGACATCGGGCACGAACAACGCCCCGACCGCGCCGGCCGTGCCCCCGACGGCGAGCAGAACGAACAACGGTAGCCGACCGCGGAGTCGGGACAGGATGGCCCGCCGGGTCGCCGCGGTCGCGACAACTGCATTCAGAACCATGACAAGCGCTGACGTTGCGATCGCGATGCGCAGTGCATCAGACCCTCGCTCAGCGTCGACCAGCAGGATGATCGGGACGGTGACGAAGCCTCCGCCGAAGCCGAACAGGACCGTCGTCACGCCGACAGCGCAACCCACGAAGAAGAGAACCAGCAGGGACACGTTCCATCCCACCGCGTGCCGACGGGGGCGGGCAATCGATCTTTGCGCACTTTCTTTCGCATTCTCGCCACTAGGGTGGTGCCATGCACAACATCCGCCTCGACGACGTCGACCACCTCCCGGTCGATGTGCTCCCGATCGGGACGGACTATCCGCCGGATCATCGGCTGCCCCGCCACGCGCATCGCCGGGCACAGCTGCTGTACGGCGCGAAGGGGGTGATGCAGGTCGAGACCGACGCGGGGGCATGGACGGTCCCGCCTGATCGCGCCGTCCTCATCCCGCCGGGTGTCGTGCACCAGGTACTGATGGACGACGTCACGACCTGGAGCCTCTACATCGAACCGGATGCAGCGCCGTGGTGGCCGGCGAACTGCATGGTCGCCGAAATCGGCTCTCTGTTGCGCGAGCTCCTGCGCACGGCGAACGGCTTTGCTGTCGATTACGCCGTCACCGGGCGCGACGGCGCGGTGATCGACCTCGTGCTGCACGAACTGCGACGCCTGACACCGATGGCACTGTCCATCACGCTGCCGCGCGACGAACCCCTCCGGTCGTTGTGTCGTGACTACCTCGCGGCCCCGGACCTCGCCGTGACCAATGAAACCTGGGCGCGGGCGGTGAATCACAGCGCCCGGACGTTCGACCGCAAGTTCCGCGCGCAGACCGCCGCCAGCCCCGCAGCCTGGAGGGCTCGCGCCAGGCTCCTGGCGAGTCTTCGACTGCTACCCGGTCACACCGTCACCGACGTCTCGTCCCGAGTTGGTTATGCGTCCCCGGCAGCGTTCACCGCGGCGTTCACGCGAGCGTTCGGAGCACCCCCGTCGCGCTACATGTGACATCGAGCGCTTCGCCGCCACGGGGGATGCAGACGCGTGAGTCCCAGCGGCGGCGGGGATGCGGGATCGTGGACCGGCGCGACGGCCGGACGGCCTCGCGTGCCGGTCAGCTCGCGGAGTTCAGCGCGCCGGCGAGGCCGAGGAGGACGAGACTCCCGAAAGCCCAGCTGGCAAAGCCGGCAATGTTCTCGACCAGTGTGAACTCGGATAACGAACCCATAGTTGACTCCTTCAAGTGATCGTCGGTGCACGGCGCATTCTGCCGGATGACGAAGTGAAGTCGGCCGTCAAGTGTGGGGCGTGTCGCGGGCGCCGATGCTGCTCGTGGTGGAGACGGCGCCCGCGCGGACTACGGGCTGAGGCTGTCGTACTCGAACAATCGCTCGTCCTGCGGCCGCGAGAGCGACATCCAGTACGAGCGCTCCCTGCTTCCCATGAAGGCGAGTCGGAACCGGAAGAGGGTGAGAGTGAGGACCCTGGCGGGTTGACTGCTCATGGTTTCCTCCCTTGCTGGCGAGTCGAGTCCTTGTCGATCAGGTACCAGCCTCGTACGGCGGTGGCGGTGACACGACCGCACTATTACCCGTTCGCATACCTGGGTATGTGTACCCGGGTGCCGACTTCCGGCCGGGCGGCCGATCGAGTGATCCGTGACGCGCGAAGACCCCGCACCAGGGGGTAGCGCGGGGCCTCACGTGCGCCATCGAGGGCGCACCACTAAACATACCGTCGGTAGGTTTGTTTGGGGCGGCAACGCGCCCGTCGGATCGGGGCGGTGCGCGCCGAAGATCGCCCCGGTCGGGGATTCACGTGCTGCGATCAGTCACCTGTTGTTGCGACTGCAGCGGAAACGACTTCGCGTAGGCATCGACGATCTCCTGCCCGGTACTACTGCCGATCGTCTGCATGAAGGTGTCCGTCGCTGCGCGAATACCCTGCGGGCCTGCGGTCCGGAAGGGAGTCAGGTCCAGCGGTGGGAGGATCTGCACCGTCACGCGGCGTCGCCACCGTGTGGAGGAATCCCTGTCGGCGGTCCCTGTGATCGCGACCGGGAGGACCGGTGCGCCCGTCTCCATCGCAACGCGCACCGCGCCGGTTCGGCCGCGGTAGAGGCGGCCGTCCGGGGACCGGGTCCCTTCCGGGTGGATTCCCCACACCCCGCCTGCCGCGATGATCCGAGCCGCCGCGTCGATAGCCGGCGCTGCCGACGCGCCGCCTCTGCGATCGACCGGTATCTGGCCCAGTGCCGAGAAGAAGCACCGTTGGAGGGCTCCGATCACGCCGGGGCGGTCGAAGTACTCGGCCTTCGCGAGGAACGAAGTCGGGCGGCGGGCCGCCAGCGTCAGATAGAACGAGTCGAGGACCGCCAGATGATTCGCCGCGAGGATGACAGGGCCTCGACGAGGCACATGTTCGCGGCCGGAGATCCTCGGTCGTCCCAGGAGCAGTAGCGCGGGTCCGATCAGGAGGTATCGGCACGCCAGGTATGCGAGGCGATGAGAGACGGGCACAGACACTGTCTACATCGACATGGGAGACACTGTCTACGTGACGATCGAAGGAACGCGCGAAGCCCTGGTTCGGGCAGGGGTCGAACTGCTCGAGGAAACGGGCGACTCCGACGTGGGTCTGCGCGCGATCGCGCGCCGTGCCGGCGTCTCGCACGGCGCTCCACGACGCTGGTTCCCGACGCATCGAAGCCTGCTCGCGGCCATTGCCGAGGTGGGGTTGGCTGATCTCGCGGCCACGCTCGCCGAGGCCGCCGATCGGGCGGGGAGCGATCTGGCGGCGGTGGCCGAGGCCTACGTCGAGTTCGCCGTGTCGAGGCCGGCGATGTTCACGCTGGTGTTCCGGCACGATCTGCTCGAGGGCTCCGGCGCCGAGCTGCGGACCGTGTCGCAGCCGCTGTTCGGGTGGCTCGTCGACATGGTCGAACGGGAGATGTCGAATGGGGACGCGCGGGAGGCCGCGGCGGCGCTGTGGGTCGGCGTGCACGGCATCGCGGTGCTGGCAGCCACGGGCTCACTCGAACTCGCCGCCGGGGGAGTCGACCGGCGGCAGCTGATCGCGATCGTTGTGCGAAACAGTCTGGCGCCCCGGTGATTCCGGTCAGACCGGCGGGCGCAGCGCTGCGAACTCGTCCGTCACCCGGAGCTCCGAGTCGGTGAAGCGGTACAGCGCGGCCGGCCTTCCGCCGGTCCGCCCCGAACGCGCGGTGTTCCCGGTGGCGGTGATGACGCCGCGCCGGGTGAGCACTCGCTGCAGATTGGTGGTGTCGACCTGGTAGCCGAGAGCGGCGCAGTAGATTTCGCGAAGTGTGGACATCGTGAACTCGTCGGGGGCGAGGGCGAACGCGATGTTGGTGTAGGAGAGCTTCGCGGCCAGTCGGGTGCGGGCGTGTTCGACGACCGTTCCGTGGTCGAACGACATCTGCGGCAGTGCGGAGACCGGATGCCATGCGGTGTCGGCCGGGATCTGCGGATCGGCGGGGAGGGGGACCAGCCCCAGATAGGTCGACGCGATGCGGCGATCGCCCGGCACGCGCTGCGGATCGCTGAACACCGACAGCTGTTCGAGGTGGGCCACCTCGCGGACGTCGACCTTCTCGGCGAGCTGGCGCCGCGCGGACGTCTCGAGGTCCTCGTCGTCGCCGAGGGTGCCGCCGGGCAGTGACCACGTTCCCTTCTGGGGATCGAGCGCGCGCTGCCACAGCAGCACCATCAGCTCGTCGGTGCGACACGCGTGGGGTCCGTGATGGCCGTCACCTGCGGCGATGGTTCGCGCCGCCGGGCGAACCTGGAACACCGCGGTGAGCACTTCGTGGACGGTGCTACCATGTGGCATGTTTTCGATCCTAAGTCGAAAACCTCGATTTCGGAAATTCGGGCCAGCCCGCCCGGGTTGTAGTGACGGAGCCGTCGAAGAGGCTTCGAAAGAAGGAGTGGCCATGACCTCCACGTTGTGGGCGGGTGCAGGACAGATCGTGGACGGCCCCGGTGGGTACACCGGCGTCGAGGGTGGGCCCGAGTGGGCTGCGGAAGTGCGCCGCCTGGCGAAGGAACGCAACGCCACGATCCTGGCGCACAACTATCAGCTGCCCGAGATCCAGGACGTGGCCGACCACGTCGGTGACTCGCTGGCGCTCTCGCGCATCGCCGCCGAGGCGGAAGAGGGCACGATCGTGTTCTGCGGCGTCCACTTCATGGCCGAGACCGCCAAGATCCTCAGCCCCGAGAAGACCGTGCTGATCCCGGACGAGCGAGCCGGCTGCTCGCTCGCCGACTCGATCACCGCCGATCAGCTCCGCGAGTGGAAGGCCGAGCACCCCGACGCGCTGGTGGTGTCGTACGTCAACACCACCGCCGAGGTGAAGGGCCTGACCGACATCTGCTGCACGTCGTCCAACGCGGTCGACGTCGTCGCGTCGATCGACCCGGACCGTGAGGTGCTGTTCCTGCCCGACCAGTTCCTCGGTGCACACGTCAAGCGCGTGACCGGACGCGAGAACATGCACATCTGGGCCGGCGAATGCCACGTGCACGCCGGCATCAACGGTGACGAGCTGACGGCGAAGTCGAAGAGCCACCCGGACGCCGAACTGTTCGTCCACCCCGAGTGCGGTTGTGCCACGTCGGCGCTGTACCTCGCGGGCGAGGGTTTCGTTCCCGAGGACAAGGTGAAGATCCTCTCGACCGGCGGCATGCTCGACGCGGCCCGTGAGACGGGCGCCAAGCAGGTCCTCGTCGCCACCGAGGTGGGCATGCTCCATCAGCTGCGCAAGGCTGCGCCGGGCGTCGACTTCCAGGCCGTCAACGATCGTGCGTCGTGCCCGTACATGAAGATGATCACGCCGGCCGCGCTGCTGCGCTGCCTCGTCGAGGGCAAGGACGAGGTCCATGTCGCTCCGGACGTCGCCGAGCGTGCTCGAAAGTCCGTGCAGCGCATGATCGAGATCGGAAACCCTGGCGGCGGCGAGTAATGGTCGCCGGACCCGGGGGTGACGGCGTCGTGTGGGAGGCACGCGCCGACGTCGTGATCGTCGGGGGCGGGGTCGCGGGTCTGACGGCCGCGCGAGTGGCAGCGGAGCGTGGCCTGCAGGTCCTCGTGGTGAGCAAGGGCGGGCCCACCGACACGGCGACGCAGTACGCGCAGGGCGGCATCGCGGTGGTGGGCGACCCGCGGACCGATTCGGTCGACTCGCACACCGGAGACACCTGTGTCGCGGGTGTGGGCCTGTGCGACGAGGCCGCGGTCCGCTCCATCGTGTCGGCCGGTCGGGAGGCGTTCGCGGCGCTGACCGCGTTGGGGGCGGTGTTCGACGTCGGCGCCGACGGCGCCGTCGCCCGCACCCGCGAGGGTGGCCACAGCACTCGGCGCATCGTCCACGCGGGCGGCGACGCGACGGGCGCCGAGGTGCAGCGGGCACTGAATGCGGCCGGGATGCCGGTGCTCTTCGGCGCGTCGGCCGCGCGGGTCACCACCGGCCCGGACGGCGTGACCGGACTGATCGTGTTGTCGGACAGGGGGCTCGGTGTCGTCCATACGCCCTCCGTCGTGCTCGCGACCGGCGGGTTGGGTCAGCTGTACTCGTGCAGCACCAATCCGTCCGGCGCTACGGGCGACGGCATCGCCCTCGCTCTCGAGGCGGGAGCCGCTGTGGCCGATCTCGAGTTCGTCCAGTTCCACCCCACCGTGCTGTTTGCACCCGGAGGTGTGGGTCGGCGCCCCCTCATCAGCGAGGCCGTGCGCGGTGAGGGCGCCCGGCTCGTCGACGCGGAGGGACGCTCGGTCACCGACGGCGTGCACGCGCAGGGCGATCTCGCGCCGCGTGACGTCGTGTCGCGCGCGATCGCGCGGCGCCTGCGCGACAGCGGCACCGACCACGTCTATCTCGATGCCCGGCACCTGACGGGCTTCGCGTCGCGGTTCCCCACCGTGACCGCGTCATGCCTCGCGGCCGGAATCGACCCGTCCGAACAGCTCATCCCGGTGGCGCCCGCGGCGCACTACTCGTGCGGCGGTGTCGTCACAGACGTGCACGGGCGTACCGCGGTGTCCGGCCTGTTCGCGGCCGGTGAGGTCGCTCGCACCGGTTTGCACGGTGCCAACCGCCTCGCCTCGAACAGCCTTCTCGAGGGGCTCGTGGTGGGGGAGCGGGTCGGCCACGCGGTCACCGAGCGCGCCGCCCTGACGGTCGAGGCCACCGACCTGCTGCTGCCGTTCCGGCGGCGGGAGCCCCGCGAGACGGTGCAGGCACTCATGACGGCGCACGCCTCCGTCGTCCGCGACGGCGACGGACTTGCTTCCGCGGCTGCCGAACTGGGCCGCAGCGGCGTCGCCGTCGCGGGCAACGGGGTGGCGCTGGAGGACACCGCACTCACGGTCGCCGCGTCGGCACTCGTCATGGCGGCGTCCGTCCGCCGGGAGAGCCGCGGCTGCCACACCCGTACCGACTACCCGGACACGTCCGACGCGTTCCGCCGCAGCATCGAGGTGCGGATCGGCCGCGACGGTGAACTCGAAGTACCCGAACTGGAATCGACAGGAGCACGATGAGCACGCTGGACCGACTCGATCCGCAGGAGACGCTCGCGCTGGTGCGCACCGCCCTCGACGAGGACCTGCGCTACGGCCCCGACATCACGTCGGTCGCGACGGTGCCCGAGGGCGCCGTGGCGAAGGCGGCCGTCGTGACGCGTTCGGTCGGCACCGTCGCCGGGATCGACGTGGGTCTGGCTGTGCTCGACGAGGTGATCGGCGCCGGCAACTACGAGGTACTCGGCCGCGTCGCCGACGGTGCACGGGTGCAGCCCGGCGACGCGGTGCTCACCGTGAACGCACCCACGCGCGGACTGCTCACCGCCGAGCGGACGATGCTCAACCTGATGTGCCACCTGTCGGGCATCGCCACCGCGACGTCGGCGTGGGTCGATGCCGTGGACGGCACGGACTGCAAGATCCGGGACAGTCGCAAGACCCTTCCCGGTCTCCGCGGCCTGCAGAAGTACGCGGTGCGGGTCGGCGGCGGTGTGAACCATCGGCTGGGTCTCGGTGATGCCGCGCTCATCAAGGACAATCACGTCGCCGCAGCGGGTTCCGTCGTCGCCGCGCTGCGCGCGGTGCGGGCCGTCGCACCCGACATCGAGTGCGAGGTGGAGGTCGACGATCTCACCCAGCTCGACGAGGTGCTCGCCGAGGGCGTCGAACTCGTTCTGCTGGACAACTTCCCGCTGTGGCAGACGCAGATCGCGGTGCAGCGTCGCGACACGGTCTCGCCCACGACGAAGCTGGAGTCGTCCGGCGGGCTCACCATCGACGTCGCTGCGGACTACGCCGCGACCGGCGTCGACTATCTGGCGGTCGGCGCGTTGACGCACTCGGTCACCGTGCTCGACCTCGGCCTGGACATGTAGCGCGCCGTGTCGCACGTGATGCTGCTGCTGGCGCACCCCCGCCCGGACAGCTACTGCCACGCGATCGCGGACCGGATCCGGTCGGTGCTGACCGGATCCGGCCACGACGTTCGTTTCCACGACCTGTACGCAGAGGCCTTCGATCCCATCGTCTCCGCCGAGGAGGCTTACACGACAGGGGAGTCGGTCGAGTCCTACCTGGCCCGTGAATCCGATTCCGTCGTCGGTCGGCATCGCACCGAACTGCGGGACGCTCGCGGGCTCGTCGTCGTCCACCCCAATTGGTGGGGTAAGCCGCCGGCCATCCTGGCCGGATGGATGGACCGTGTGGTGGTGCCCGGGGTGGCATACCGGCTTCCCGACGCGACCGGTGAACCCGAGAGTCTCCTCGCGATCGAACGGATGCTCGTGGTCAACACGTCCGACACCACTGCCGAACGTGAGCAGTCGGTGTTCGGTGACCCTCTCGAGGCGATCTGGGGACGGTGCGTCGCTCCGTATCTCGGTGAGCCGTCCTTCGTCCGGCGTGTTCTGCGGCCCGTGACCGATGCGACGCCGGTCGAGCGGAGTGCGTGGCTCGACGAGATCGGGCATCTGACGAGCACGATCTTCCAGAACTGACACGTCACCGGCATCCGCCGTTGATCGTCACCGTGTCGTGCGTCCTGCCTCACAGTTGATCTTGAACCATCCTTAGCCGGGCGAAATGTCTGATAAGACTCAGTGTGTCGGGGAGTCCATGGAGGAATCGGCGGAGGAGTCATGTGGCGCAGCAAAGTTCGGCGGGGGCCGTGTCCGGCGACGGTTCCCCGACGGGGCCGTCGTCCGGTCGGCTAGGTTTCGCGGCGATGCCACCGCCGCGGTTGTCCGTGACGGTCCAGCCGCGCGACGATCTGTACGCGGTGCTCGACTCGGTGGTGGCGAGGAATGTTCCGGGCAGGGTCTTGATCAGTGCGGCGGCGGGCACCGGGAAGACCGTCCTGGTCGCCGACTGGCTCGGGCGGACCGCCGCTGACCCGGAAGTCGCCTGGGTGGCACTCGGGCCCGACGACAACGATGCGGATCGGTTGCAGCGGACGCTCACCGGTGTGTGGGAGCGCTCGAACACCATCGCTGGTCCGGTCGTCGTGGTCCTCGACGACGCCCACGAGATCCGCGACGACATCGCGCTCGGGGTGCTCTCGGAGTTCGTGGAGTCCGCACCGGTGAACTCGACGGTCGTCGTCGCGTGCCGGAGCACTCCGGAACTGCAGTTCGCCCGCTACGCGCTCGAGGGCACTCTCACCTGGATCGGCTGGGAAGAACTCGCGCTCGACGGTGTTGCGGTCGCCGCGATCGTCGCGGAGTACGGGCACTCGCTCGACGATTCCGATCTCGCCGCGCTTCTCGCCTTCACCCGTGGGTGGGCGGCGCCGGTGCGCCTCGCCGCGATCCGACTCGGTGCCTACGAGGAGCCGCGCGCCGCCATCGCGGACATGACCTGCTATCCGCAGCAGGTCTCCGAGTACGTCGTCGAGGCGACCCTGGGAGAGCTCCCCGAGTATCTCGTCCGGTTCATCGAGTCGACGAGCATCGTCGAGTTCTTCGACACCGATCTCGCGGAGCAACTCGACGAGGCCAACGTGGACCGGGTGGTGCGCGATCGGGAGCGCTTCGGTGTGCCTGTCGTCCGGTGCTCGTCGGACACCACCGCGGTTCGCTACGGGTGGCATCCGCTGATCCGGGCGCACGCCGGCGCCGTCGTTCGACGTCGCGACCCGGAAAGAGTGGTCCGGTTGCACCGCATCGCCGCTCGCTGGTTCCTCGACGCGCGCGCACCACTTGTCGCGCTCGAACATCTGATCGCAGTCGGTGACGAACAGGCGATCGAGGAGTTCGTTCTCCACCACGGCCCCACTGTGGTCTTCGACGGCAACTCGGAGGCGCTGTGGGACCTCCTCGGCACCCGGTACGGAGATCTGCCGGGAGTGCGGCACCTGCGGGCGCTCGCCGCGGTCGAACAGAACTACCCGGACGCCGCTCGGGCGTACCTGGGAACCCGGGATTCGAGGCGGGGTGCCGACAGGCTTGCCCCTGCTACCACCGTGTTCGCGGCGGCTCTGGCCGTCGAGATCGCGGTGATCAGCGGAGCAAAGATGCCGAAGGAGGTGCTCCCGGAGTTCGAGGCGTCCGGCGGAACCGGCAGTGTCGATCTGGATTGCTACGTCGCCCTACAGCATTCGGCGGCGCGGATGTTCCTCGGCGATCTGGGCGCGAGTGAGCGACTGCTCCGGCGAGCGCTCACCCTCGGTGAGCTCGGGGCCCACCCCCGGCTCGTCTTACGCAGTCTCTCGAGGCTTTCGGTGCTGTCGGGGGTGCGAGGTGACCTCGCAACGATGAATGTGCGGGCGGTGCGCGCTCTGGAATACGCTGTGGCGCAGGAGCTCACCGATCGGATCGACGCCTTCCAGAGCGCGGCGGCGGTGTGCATGGACACGTACGTCCGGGCCGAGCAGTTGGCCGACGACAGCCCGGTCCACGCGCTGTCGCTCGCGTCGCCCCGACGTGCCCGGCCCGACGGCACGAGCGTGCCGGTCTCGGGTGGACACGCAGAGGTGGCGTTCGCGCTCCTGCAGGCCAGGCGCTACCCGCGCCCCACGATCGCGGAAGCCGACACCGTCGGGCACGCGATGATCGGACTGCTCGGTCGCGGACCACAGGCGGGGTTGAGCAATGCGTTCGTGACGCTGGCGATGGCAGTGCTGCTGGATGCGGGGCGTACGAACACGGCCGCTCAACTGATCGAGAAGACGAGCGCCGTTTTCGGAGAAATCCCCGACGTGGTGGTGGCGCGCGCGATGGTGGAGTTGCACGTCGGCCGGACCGGCACCGCGGGAGAACTGCTCGGGTCGGTTCGCGACCTGACGCTGCACCCGGCGCTCGCTGTCCGCGCCTGGCTGCTGGACGCGGTGGTGGCGAACCGTGAACGCCGCTCGGCCGACGCCGCCGTATCACTGACGCGCGCACTCGAACTGGCCGAGCCGAATCGGATCGTGTCCCCGTTCCTCGACTGCGCCGGCGACGCGGCCGAGATGCTGGTGGCGATTCCGCCCGGCGGAGAGCACACCCACGAGTTCGTCCTGCACGTCAGGGCGAAGCTGCTCGACGCGAATGCCGGACGCAACCCGGGGCTCACCCGCACCGAGAAGGTCGTGCTCGCGGAACTCGCGACCGGCAAGCAGTTGCGAGAGATCGCGCGCGGACTGCACGTGTCCCTCAACACCGTTCGGACCCACACCCGCAACCTGTACCGGAAGCTGGAGGCGAGCAGCCGCGCCGAGGCGGTGGACGAAGCGATGCGCCGAGGGCTGCTCTGACGATCGCGGATGTCGGCCGGGTTCGGGTCAGGCTGCCGCGGGAACGGGTACGGAAGCCTGTTTGCGCAGATGCTCGAGGGACTGTCGCAACAGCCGGGAAACGTGCATCTGAGACAGGCCGACCTGCTCGGCGATCTCGGACTGGGACATCTGGTGAAAGTAGCGCAGCCACAGCAAGGTGCGCTGGCGCTCGTCGAGCGTAACCATCAGCCGGCTGAGCTCGTGCCGGTGTTCGACCCGCGAAAGACCCGCATCGCATTCTCCGAGGGCGTCGATTCGCGCGACCGTGCTGTCGGAGGGGGAGCTGTCGAGGGACTCGCACGAATAGAGCTCGCCGATCTGCTCGGCTTCGGTCGCTTCCTCCAGCGTCATCCCCAACGATGCCGCGACTTCCTCGAGTCCGACTTTCCGCCCGAGTTCGGTGGTGAGGGATTCCGTCCTGTTGCGTACCGCCAGGTGGCGTTCCTGGAGTCGGCGGGGCACGTGGGTGGACCAGGTGAAGTCGCGGAAGTACTTTCGGATCTCGCCGCGTACCGAGGTGACGGCGTAGGGCACGAAGTCGGTACCGCGGCAGGGGTCGTACCGGCGGGCGGCGCCAACGAGAGCGAGCGCCGCGACCTGACGGAGTTCCCCGGTCGGAACGCCTCGGTTCCGGTAACGGGCGGCCACGCGGTAGGCCATCGGAAGGGCCGCGACACATAGTTGCTCGACGAGGCGTTCGCGTTCCGCATCCGCGGTCTCGGCCGACGAGAGGGCTGTACGAAGTTCGCGGACACACCGGCGCAGCTGCTCGTCACACTCGTCGCGGGAGTCTTCGTGGTGGTTGAGGAGGGAGCTCATCGCACATCCTGTTCTCGGTGAGGGGCAGGTCGGGCGTGTGGGGGATCGGGGTGCTCTTCCGGACCCCTCGGTGGTGGAGGATTAGTCGGTCGGCTGTAGGACAAAATCTATACCCGCTCAGAGAGATTTGCAGCGCGGTTCGGAAAAGCGGAGTGGGTGGTCCCGTGGGCTTCCCGGCGGGCTCCGGGCAATTCGACCCGGCCGGTTTCGGGGCGATCGGGCGCCGAGCAGCGAAGTATCCGACGAGTTGGACGCTGGTACGACTCGGCTGGTCAGCATCGTCGGAAGGAGTCGGCGTTCGGTGCCGTGTCCTGTGTCGATGCTCGGGCGCGGCCATGCGGCCGAATCGGCGGTCGGTTCGGCGGCAGATGGGCACGTCGCGAAGCTGCGAGATGTCTTCCGGAGAAAATTTGATGCATTGGGTATAGATTCTCTATGTGTTGGGCAACCTCGTATCGGAGCATTCGAGAAGGAGGAACCAATGTCCGATCGCGTCGTCATCGCCGCAGGCCGGTCGGTTCGGGGCAGCGTGTCGCACGAGGCCTCGACCGGATCCGTAGCGGCATGGGCCTTGGTTCTCGGCACCCTTGCGGCGCTGCCGGGCCTGGTCGCGCTCGGCGTGGGCCTGGCCGTCGCAGACGTCCTCGTGGTGTCCGCTGTCACCTGCGGTGCGCTCGCTGCGGCAGCGGCCATGGTGGGCGGATTTCCGCGAGAGCGAGAGAACGTCCGCCGTTCGCTGCAGAGGTGACGTACCCGATCAGTTCGATGGGAAGGGATGCATACCGTGAGTAGTGCCGACAGGAGTGGTCGTGGAACGGACCGGCGGGAGTCGCCGGCGGGTCCCGACGTCGTCAGGTATCCCGATCCGAGTCCGCTCGACGGGTGGTGGGCGCGTGTGGTTGCCCCCCGCCCGCCCCGTCGCTGAATCTTCCGTCCCCGAACGGGCCCAGCCGATGACGGCGCCCTCGAAAATGTAGAAACTCCACCGGAATCGGCACCGCTTCTCCGGCGCGGTGCGTTCCGGATGATTGCCGCGGCTGCCCCGCATGTCCGATTCGCTCGTCGTCGTGGAGTCCGCAACCGCCACCGACGAGTCACCAGACCTCGATTGTCTCCGACGAACAGGAAGGAATGATTCGTTGTCCACGAACGAATTCGACGTTCCGGGCGCACCCAGCGCCCTCACCCCCGAGAAGTCCGAGCCGACGACGGGGCCGGTTCCCCGACTCACGAAGGAGGACCAGTCGGGCCCGGACCGGATCTCGCCGACCGGCGGCGCCGATGGCGATCGCCGTCAGCAGGGCGAGACCCTGACGACCGCGCAAGGCGCTCGACTCGGCGATACCGATCATTCCCTCAAGGCGGGCCCGCGGGGTCCGGTCCTACTGCAGGACCACCACTTCCGCGAGAAGATCACCCATTTCGACCACGAGCGCATCCCCGAGCGGGTGGTCCACGCGCGCGGTGCCGCAGCGCACGGTGTGTTTCGCGCAAACGGAGCCGCGGAGAACATCACGTCCGCAGCCTTCCTTCGCAAGGATGTCGAAACGCCGGTGTTCGTGCGCTTCTCGACGGTGCTCGGCTCCCGTGGATCGGCGGACACCGTCCGCGACACTCGTGGCTTCGCGACGAAGTTCTACACCGACGAGGGGACGTTCGATCTCGTCGGCAACAACATCCCGGTGTTCTTCATCCAGGATGCGATCAAGTTCCCGGACATCATCCACGCCGGGAAGCCGCACCCCGATCGCGAGATCCCGCAGGCGCAGAGCGCGCACGACACGTTCTGGGATTTCGTCACCCTGCATACCGAGGCCACCGCTCACACGATGTGGAACATGTCGGACAGGGGCATCCCGCGGTCCTACCGGATGATGGAAGGCTTCGGTGTCCACACCTTCCGACTGGTCGACGGTGATGGCAAGACCAATCTGGTGAAGTTCCACTGGAAGCCGCGCCTCGGTGTCCATTCCCTGGTGTGGGAGGAGGCTCAGATCGCCGCCGGCGTGGATCCGGACTTCCATCGGCGGGATCTCGCCGACGCGATCGAGAGCGGCGCGTACCCGGAGTGGACGCTCGGCGTCCAGGTGTTCCCGGACACGCCGGAGCAGGAGTTCGAGGGGATCGACCTGCTGGATCCGACGAAGTTCGTTCCGGAGGAGCTGGCCCCGGTGCAGCCGATCGGCGTCATGACGCTGACCTCCAACCCCACCAACTTCTTCGCCGAGACCGAGCAGGTCGCGTTCCATCCCGGCCACCTTGTGCCGGGCATCGACGTCACCGACGACCCGCTGCTGCAGGGTCGGCTCTTCTCGTACCTCGACACGCAGCTCAGTCGGCTCGGGGGGCCCAACTTCGGGCAGCTTCCGATCAACCGCCCGCACGCGCCGGTCAACGACATGCTGCGTGACGGTATGCATCAGACGGCGGTCCACGACGGTGTCGCGCCCTACAAGCCGAACAGTCTCGACGGCGGGTGCCCGTTCACGGCCGCCCCGGGAGCCGGTTTCGTCGACGTGCCGGTGCCGATCGAGTCGACCACCAAGCAGCGGACCAAGCCGAGTTCGTTCGACGACCACTTCAGCCAGGCGCGCCTGTTCTACGCGAGCCTGTCCGAGGTGGAGCAGCAGCATCTCGCTGCGGCCTACTCGTTCGAGCTCGGCAAGTGCTACGAGCAGCCGATCAAGGAGCGCGCACTCGAGGTGCTCGCCCGCGTCGACGCCACCCTGTGCGAGCAGGTCGCCGCATCGCTGGGGCTGCCGGTTCCATCGGTCGACGACGCCGAGTCGGATCGTCCGGCGCCGAGCGCGGCACTTTCACAGATCGGCCAGGAGTGGCCGGTCGAGGGACGTAACGTGGCGGTCGTCGTGGACGAGGGCACTTCCGCGGACTCTCTCGACGCCGCTCTCGAGGCGCTCGGCGGCCACGGCATCGTCCCGTTGGTGACAGCCCCGCACGGCGGCAAGCTGGCGCTCGGTGACAGCACCGTCACGGTTTCCAGGACGTACGACACCGCCCGGTCCATCGAGTTCGACGCAGTCGTCGCGCTGACCACCGAGTCCGACGCCCGGGTGGCCCGCCTCCTCGACGAGGCCTTCCGGCACGGTAAGGCCATCGGGGCGGACCAGGCCGGAGCGGCGAGCCTGTCGCCGGCCGACCGTGAGAAGCCGGGTGTGCACGTGGACGACGATGTGCGTGAGGTCGCCGGTCGCGTCGTCGAGTTGCTCCGGTCCCACCGGGTCTGGCAGCGGTAGCAGCGGAGGCGGGGGCCGTGCGGTTCGAATCCGGGGCTGCTGGGTAACCCGATGCGCATGGATCTGTTGAGCAAGGCGGTCTCCGCGCCCTTCGAAATGGGCTCGGCGGTCCGAGGTGCCCGGATCTTCCATCCGCGCGGTGCACTGTTCGACGGGACCGCGGATTTCGACACCCCGCGCGCAGGACCGGCGTGGTGGCCGCTCCCGTCCGGGGACACGGTCCCGATCCGCGCTCGAATGTCGCGCGGGATCGGGACCCCCGGCCCGCTGCCCGACATCCTCGGGCTCGCGGTGCGCCTCCGCCTCCCCGAGGGGCCATGGGACTTGCTGCTCGCCACCGCGTACGTGCCGGCGCGAATCGCCCTCGCGCCGGCACGTTCGTGGTCCAGTGCGAACTACAGCACTCTGGCGGCCTACCGCGGGCTCGGACACGCGTCGCCGCGGTGGATCGTCGCGACACCCGAGGGCGGGCAACCCAACGGCCCGCCCTCGATCGACGACCTGTCGGCGCCGCTGTCCTTCGCCGTGCATCTGGCCTCCGCCCGAGGGGATCCGCTGCGAGTGGGGACCTTTCGGCTCACGCAGCGAGTGCCCCGCAAGGACAGTGCCCAGCCCTCCTTCGACCCGGTGCTGAACTGTCCGGCGGGTATCGAGATGTGGCCCTCGTGGCTGGCCGGGATCCGTCGGCTCGCCTACGCCGGCAGTCGCCGGGGACGTGAGACCGTTGATGCGCGCAACGCAGGGGAGGACCTGATCACATGACGATCGAAATGGGTGAGGAAGTCACGATCACCGTGTGTCCCGACGGACCACTCCTGGTTCGGGGAGCAGTCGAGTTGGTGGGTGCCGACGGCGAACCGATGGATGTCCAGCGCAACGTCATCGCACTGTGCAGGTGCGGCGGTACCAGACGGCCGCCGTTCTGCGATTCGACCCACAAGAAGCGGAAGTCTCGACGCGCGGAGCAGTCCGCGCGGGGGAAGGACGAGGGAGGAGAACCGTGATGCCGCCGCTCCGCGTGGCCACCACCGACGAATCCACCACCGGCCGGATGGTCGTTCCGGCTGCACGAGGGGATGCCAGCGCCCTTCTCGTGGACGTCCTGCTGGGCGGGGGGACGCCGGACGGCTTCCGCGCCGCAGCCGCCGCTCTGGGTGCGCGCTACGAGTCGAACCCCGTCGACGTCCTGTACGACGACGACGCCCAGCTGTGCCTGACCCTGCTGTACGAACTGCATCTGCAGGGCATCGACGGAGTCGACGACCGCTGGGGATGGGATCCGAGTCTCGTCGCGGCCCGGGCCGCGCTGGAACAACCGTTCGACACCGCTGTTCGAGCCGTTGCGGCGGACCGGGTGTCGCAGGCGCGCAGCGGGTTCGGCGAGGATGTCGTGGGTGCGTTGTGGGACATGACCGCGCCGACGCGGGAACCGGGGCTTTCGGATTTCATGGCGTCGGATGCGGGGCTCGAGCAGTTCCGGGAGCTGCTCATCCATCGCTCGCTCAACCAGCTGCGGGAAGCGGACGTCTACACGTTCGGCATTCCACGCATGTCCGGGGCCCCGAAGTCCGCGCTGCTCGAGATCCAGATCGACGAGTACGGTCAGGGCCGGCTCGATCGCATGCATTCGCGATTGTTCGCCACCACGATGCGCGAGTTGGGTTTGTCCGACCGGTACGCGCGGTACCTCGACGCGGTTCCCGCGGTGACGTTGGCGTCGCTGAATGCACTGTCCTACTTCGGCCTGCACCGCCGCAATCTCGGTGCGCTCGTGGGTCATCTGTGCGCCATCGAGACCACGTCGGCCCTGCCCAGTCGGAAGTACTCCGCGGGTCTCCGTCGACTCGGCTACGGCAGCGCCGCGACATTGTTCTTCGACGAGCACATCGAGGCCGATTCCGTCCACGAGCAGATCGCCGTGCGGGATCTCGCGGGCGGTTTGGTCGACGACCGTCCGGAGCTGCTCGACGACGTCCTCGTCGGGTCGGCGGCGTGCCTGGCGCTGGACGACCTGTTGGGCGGTCACATCACCGACTGCTGGTCGCGCGGTCGGAGCTCGCTGCGGTCCTGAGTGCCTTGTCCGGTTTCGCCGAAACCGTTTCGGGGTAGTGATCCACCAGATCCTCGGGAGGTACCATGCAGCAGTCTGTCACCATGCCGTCGAACGTCGACGGCAAGCTGTCGGTGTTCGACAGGTTCGCTACGGCGACAAGCAATTTCACTTCACGCGCGGTTTTCTTCGTCGCCTGTGTGATCATCGTGGTCCTCTGGGCGCCGTCGTTCCTCGCCCTGCAGAACATCGATACCTGGCAGCTCATCATCAACACGATCACCACCATCGTGACATTCCTGCTGGTGGCGCTGCTACAGAACACGCAGAAGCGCTCCGACGACGCGGTGCAGCAGAAGCTCAACGCCATCGCCGACGGGCTGGCGGATCTCATGGACGATCTCAGTGCGGAGCACCCGGGTCTGCGGGTGGATCTGGCAGAGCTCCGGGCGGCGGTGGGTATCGAGAAGCGTGAGGGCGCGTAGGGAGCGGCCGCGAGACCGGCGACCGACAGACGTGAGGAAAGGGAATCCACCAGTGCAGATGACGACCGGTCGGCGGTTGGCCTTGTTCGCGGTGAGTGTGGTCGGGGGAGCGGGCTCGGCCGTGGTGGCGCGACGGCTCTCGCGGATCGATCCGGGAGGTGCGCACGCCCCCGCCACCGAACCGGGGCGCATCATGCTGGCGGCGGCCGCGCTGCACGGCGCGGCGTTCGCGCTCACTCACAATTCACTCGAGGCCACTCGAATGGCGGCGCGGAGGAAGGCGGGCGCCGCGCACCCGGACGTCCTCACACCGCCGTCGCGAGTGCGGCAGCCGCGGTGAAGAACAGCGCCGCGAACACACGGCTGGTCAGGTGCACCTGCCGGGGCGAGCGGAGCAGACGGAGGACCCGCGAGGCCAGCCCGGTGTAACCGGTCATCACCACGGTGTCGACCGCGACCATGGTCGCGGCCATGAGCGCGTACTGCGGCCACAGCGGGGCCGTCGGGTCCAGGAACTGTGGCAGCACCGCGAGCATGAAGACGATCGCCTTCGGGTTACTGGAGTTGACGAGGAACGCGCGCAGTACGAGTCCGGCGGCCGTCGCGCGGTCGGCGCCGACCTCGGCGACCACCGGGGTCGGCGCCGAACGCCACTGTCGTACACCGAGATACGCGAGGTACGCCACGCCGAACCATTTGACGATCAGGAACGCCGTGGTCGATCCTGCCAGCAGCGCGCCGACCCCGGCGGCGACGATCGCAATCTGCAGCAGTAGCGCCAGCTGCAGGCCGAGGATGTTCCAGTATCCGCGGAGGAACCCGTGTGCGAGGCCCGTCGACATCGACGCGATGGCGCCGGCTCCCGGTGACAGACTGATCACCCAGCCGGCGCCGAAGAACGCCAACCAGACTTGCCACGACACGGGCGAGAAATGTACTCCCGGGCCGGGCGTGCGGTTGCGGTGGGTCGGTCAGGAGCCGCCGGAACCGGAGTCGACGCAGCTACGCGGGGGGTCGACCAGCGAGCAGAACGCCGCCGGCTTCACGGGGCGGTAGCCCTCGGGCACGCCACCGGCCGCGACGAGGTCTCGATACGCCGCGACGGCATCGGTGGGACGTCTGACGAGCGCCGGGTCGGTGAGGGCGTCGACGGTGTACAGGCCGAACCGCGGCCGGTACGACCCCCACTCGTAGTTGTCGGTGATGGACCAGTAGTTGTAGCCGATCACGTCGGCGCCGTCCTCGCGGGCGCGCTCGATCCAGTAGACGTGGTCACGGAGGTGGTCCGACCGGGTGTACCCGTCCGGGCGGGGCTGCCCGTCGTCGGTGGGCATGCCGTTCTCGACGACGTAGAGCGGCATGGTCGGCAACTTGCGGTGATACGCCATGAGCGCGTGGTAGATCCCGTCCGGTTGCGGGTCGACGTCGTAGAAGCGATCCGTCGCCGCGGCGATCGCGGAGACGTTGTCGAGCGAGACTCCGTAGTAGTAGTCGATGCCGAGGAAGTCGAGCTTGTCGGTCACCCGGTCGACGAAGAGGGTGTCGAGCATCCCGAAGACCGCCGGAATGAAGGCCAGATTGCTGCCGACGCGTGCGGTGGGGTCGAGTTGGTGGATGCGGTCGTAGATCGCGCGGTGCGCCCGGGTCATGCCGTCGAACATCTTGTGGACGTCGAGCAGCGAGATTCCGCCGAATGTCAGTTCGCGCTGCGCGTACGTCGTCGGTTCGTTGAACGTGATCCAGATAGCCCCGGCATCCTTGTAGCGGTCGACGACCCGCTCGGCGTTGGTCAGCCATTCGTCGACGGTTCGCGGATCGGCCCAGCCGCCGCGGTCCGCGACCCAGCCCGGGTACACCCAGTGGTCGAGCGTGATCATCGGCGTCATCCCGTGGCTGCGGATCCGTTGCACGACGTCGTCGTAGTACGTGAATTCTTCCTCGTCCCACTGTCCCGGGCCCGGCTGCACCCGAGCCCACTCGATGCCGAACCGGAACACGTCGACGCCGAGTGCCGCCGCATTGTCGATGTCCTCGGCGTACCGATGCCGGAAGTCGACGGCGTCGCCGATCTCGTCGTGGGTCTGCCCGGACGCCGAGTACCGCGCCCAATTGCTGTCCGGTGACGAGCCCTCCGACTGGAAGCCGGATGTGGCCACGCCCCAGAGGAAGTCGTCACCGAGCGGTGCGGCCTGTGCGGTAGGCGCAACGAGCAGGGTTGCGGTGAGGGCCACGATCGCGGCTCCGAGAGCGATTTTCACGGGTGCTCCTTCAGAAGACGGTGCCGACGTCGTGGGCGACGAGAGTGTCCATGCTGTGCTCGGCGAGGGCCGCGATGGTCATCGACGGGTTGCACGCTCCGGTCGAGCCGGGGATCCGGGCGCCGTCGAGGACGTAGAGGCCGCGCTGCCCGTGCACGCGTCCGGCGGTGTCGCAGACGGACTCGAACGGTGCGCCACCGAGGGGATGGAAGGTGTTGGTGTCGAACGCATTCACGTCGATTGCCGACACTCCGAAACCGGCCCCGACGATCTGTTCGATCCGCATGCGGATCGCCTCGGTGAGTCCGCGGTCGTAGGCCTGATTCCAGTTGAGGACCGCGTCGTCACGGAAACCGTCGTAGTGCCAGGCGCCGAGGCCCTGCACGACGCCGTATCCGATCACCGACGTCGTGTGCAGGTCGAGTGGGAACGGCACCGGGCCGAGGACGATCGTCAGGGCACCGGCCGGGTTGTCCCAGTCCTTCACCCCCACGCACGCCGGTCCGCCCTGCCAGTCGCCGGGGCTGTCGGTGGCGCGGGTCACCATGAAGATGCGGTCGCCGTTGTTACCCCACCCGGTGCCGACGCCGTCCGGCAGATCGGGGATCAGGTTCTTCGCACGCGCCTTGACCAGCAGCCGGGTGGTGCCGGGGGAGCCGGCGCCGAGGAACAGCGCGTCGGAGACGATGCGCTTGCGCTCGAGCACGGTGCCGTCGCGGCCGATCCGGTCGCAGTGCACGATCCAGGTGCCGTCAGGGGCGCGTTCGACGTCGTTCACGCGGTGCAGCGGCGCGACTTCCACCTTCCCGGTCGCCTCGGCCTCCGCGAGGTAGGTGACGTCGACGGAGAACTTGCCGCCGTTGTTGACTCCGTAGATCACGTCGCCGGTCGTGTACGACGGCCGCATCTCGCCGCGGAGCTCGCGTCGGGCGAACTCCCAGTCGATGGGCATCGGCACCCGGAACGTGCGCAGACCCTGCGCGTCCGCCATCTCCACGAACCGGCGCGACGAGCTGTACCGGGGGTGGTTCAGCAGGTCGTCCGGGATGGTGGCGATCCGCAGCATGCGCGCGACCCGCGGGTAGTAGACGGACTCCATCTGCTCGTAGTCGATGCGCGACGAGACGCACTTCGTGAAGTTCTCGCCGTTCGGTTGCATGGTCATGCCGTGGTAAACCAGCGATCCGCCGCCCACCCCGGCGCCGCAGAGGATGTCCATGCCGTTGCCGGGAATGCGTTCCATCAAGCCGGTGAACGGTGGGAACACTGCCGGGGGAGCGCCCGTCATCACCGGGTGCGGCTGCAGCCACGCCGAGCGCTGGTCGGGGGAGAGCATGCGGGGAAACGTCTCGGCGTTCGGACCGGTCGGCCACCGGATGCCGCGCTCGAGCACGAGGGTGTCGACGCCGGCGCGACCGAGGTGCATCGCCGCGATCGCGCCGCCGAAACCGCTGCCGATCACCACGGCGCGGCGGCGCTCGGTGACGTCCGGCGGTCGCGCGACGGCGGGGGCAGGTGCCACGACGGCCGCAGACGCGGTGGTCGCGATCGTCGCGGCGGCGCCGAGGAACGTGCGCCGCGACACGCGGGGAGTGGTGGAACTGGATTCCAGGGTCACTTCGGCTCCCTTGCGTAACTGTTCCGGATGCGGGTGCGGGTGCGGGTGGGGCAACGGGCTCTCGCAGGTCGGGACTCTAGGGTGGACACGTGTCCAGTGGGGTGTCTTTCGGACAAAACGCAGCTCAGGGCCACCGCTCGCCGCGTCGGCGGCCCCGCTCGACGCGCGTGCGGGGCCGGAACGTAAGTAACTTGCGTGCATCGCGGATAATCGGTGTGAACCCCCGTTCGCCAGAGAGGACCTCTCATGCTCGCCCGCACCGACCTTCGTGGTCGTACCCCTTCCACCGCTGAGCTCCGGGGCGCGCTGCCCCGTGGCGGAGTGGACGTGGACGCGGTGCTGCATCAGGTCCGCCCCGTCGTCGAGGACATCCGCGATCGCGGTGCCGAGGCGGCCCTCGAGTACGGCCAGAAGTTCGACGGCGTCCGCCCCGCGACGGTGCGCGTCCCGCAGGTCGAGTTGGAGCGCGCTCTCGTCGAACTCGACGCCGACGTCCGCGTCGCCCTCGAGGTCGCGATCGAGCGGACCCGCAAGGTCCACGCCGATCAGCGCCGCACCGACACGGTCACCGAGGTCGTCCCCGGCGGCACCGTCACCGAGCGGTGGGTGCCGGTCGAGCGCGTCGGCCTGTACGTGCCCGGTGGCAACGCCGTGTACCCGTCGTCGGTCGTGATGAACGTCGTCCCGGCGCAGGCGGCGGGCGTCGACTCGCTCGTCGTCGCATCGCCGCCGCAGGCCGCGTTCGGCGGCCTGCCGCACCCGACGATCCTCGCCGCGGCCGCGCTGCTCGGTGTCGAGGAGGTGTGGGCCGTCGGCGGTGCCCAGGCCGTCGCGCTGCTCACCTACGGCGGCACCGACACCGATGGTGACGAACTCGCGCCCGTCGACCTCATCACCGGCCCGGGCAACATCTACGTCACCGCCGCCAAGCGCCTGTGCCGTGGACTGGTCGGCATCGACGCCGAGGCAGGCCCGACCGAGATCGCGATTCTCGCCGACCACACCGCGGACCCGGTACACGTGGCCGCCGACATGATCAGCCAGGCCGAGCACGACGTGATGGCTGCGAGCGTGCTGGTGACCACGTCGACCGAGTTGGCCGACGCCGTGGACGCCGCGCTCGCCGCGCAGCTCGAGCTGACCAAGCACCGCGAGCGGGTCGAGACCGCGCTGCGCGGAAGCCAGTCCGGCACGGTCCTCGTCGACGACATCGAGGCGGGATTGCGGGTCGTGAACGCGTACGCCGCCGAGCACCTCGAGATCCAGACCGAGGCCGCGTCCGCCGTCGCCGCCCGCGTGCGGTCCGCCGGCGCGATCTTCGTCGGCCCGTGGGCGCCGGTGAGCCTCGGCGACTACTGCGCCGGATCCAATCACGTGCTGCCCACCGCAGGGTGCGCGCGCCACTCGTCGGGCCTGAGCGTCCAGACGTTCCTGCGCGGCATCCACGTGGTCGACTACTCCGAAGCGGCACTGAAGGACGTTGCCGGGCACGTCATCACGCTCGCCAACGCCGAGGACCTCCCGGCCCACGGCGAGGCCGTGCGTCTGCGGTTCGAGGCTCTCCAGTGAGCGCGGGGAACGTCCCCGGATCGGCCGTCGGCATCGACGACCTACCCATCCGGGAGAGCCTGCGTGGGCAGTCCCCGTACGGCGCACCGCAGTTGACGGTGCCGGTGCAGCTCAACACCAACGAGAACCCGCACCCACCGTCGCAGGCGCTCGTCGACGACGTCGCCGAAGCCGTGCGCGCCGCGGCCGCGGATCTGCACCGCTACCCGGATCGTGACGCGGTGGCGCTGCGTACCGATCTGGCCGAGTACATGACCCGGCAGACCGGTGTCGCCCTCGACGTGTCGAACGTGTGGGCGGCCAACGGTTCCAACGAGGTGCTGCAGCAGTTGCTGCAGGCGTTCGGTGGGCCCGGCCGCAGCGCGATCGGTTTCGTGCCGTCGTACTCGATGCACCCGCTTCTCGTCGCCGGCACCCAGACCGAGTGGATCGCGGCGCCGCGCCACGACGACTTCTCGCTCGACACCGCGACCGCGGTGCGCGTCATCGAGGAGCGCCGTCCCGACGTCGTCTTCGTCACCAGCCCCAACAACCCCACCGGGCACAGCATCGGACTCGAGGACCTGAAGCAGATCCTCGCGGCCGCGCCGGGCATCGTGATCGTGGACGAGGCGTACGCCGAATTCTCGTCGGTCCCGAGCGCGGTGAGCCTGATCGACGAGTTCCCCACCACGCTGGTGGTGAGCCGCACGATGAGCAAGGCGTTCGCGTTCGCCGGTGGCCGGCTCGGCTACCTGGTCGCGGCGCCGGCGTTCATCGACGCGATGCTGTTGGTGCGCTTGCCCTATCACCTGTCGGTCGTCACCCAGGCCGCAGCGCGGGCCGCGCTACGCCACGCGGACGAAACGCTCGGCAGCGTCGCCGAACTGGCGTCCGAACGTGACCGGGTGAGTGCCGAGCTCGACCGAATGGGGTACACCGTCGTCCCCAGTGACGCCAACTTCGTCCTGTTCGGACGCTTCGAGGACGCGGCCCGCACGTGGCAGCACTACCTCGACGAGGGCGTACTGATCCGCGACGTCGGCATCCCCGGACACCTGCGGGCCACGATCGGTCTGGCTGCCGAGAACGACGAACTGCTGTGCGTCAGCAGAAAACTTGCCTCCACGGAGCTGGCGGCCACGGAAACGAAGGGATCCCGATGAGCGATCGGATCGCACGCGTCGAGCGGACCACCAGGGAGTCGAGCATCGTCGTCGAGCTCAACCTCGACGGCACCGGGAACGTGTCCGTGTCGACAGGAGTTCCGTTCTTCGACCACATGCTGACCGCCCTCGGCGCACACGCCAGCTTCGACCTGACCGTCGAGGCGAAGGGTGACGTCGAGATCGACGCCCACCACACTGTCGAGGACACCGCGATCGTGCTCGGCCAGGCGCTCGGTCAGGCGCTCGGCGACAAGCGTGGCATCCGCCGCTTCGGGGACGCGTTCATCCCGATGGACGAGACCCTCGCGCACGCGTCGGTCGACGTCTCCGGGCGTCCCTACTGCGTCCACACCGGTGAGCCGGAACACATGCTGCACAGCGTGATCGGCGGCTACCCGGGCGTGCCGTACTCGACCGTGATCAACCGCCACGTGTTCGAGTCGATCGCGCTCAATGCGCGGATCGCCTTGCACGTGCGGGTGCTGTACGGCCGCGACCAGCACCACATCACCGAGGCCGAGTTCAAGGCCGTCGCCCGCGCGCTGCGCGAGGCCGTCGAGCCCGATCCGCGGGTCTCGGGTGTCCCGTCGACCAAGGGTGCGCTGTAGAGCCATGGATACGGTCTTCATCTACATCCTGTTCCTCGCGGCGGGCTTCGCCATCGGCGGCGCGTATGCGATGTGGAAGGTGAACAAGCTGGCCTCGGGCGTGCTCGTGGCCCTGGCCGTCCTCGCGGCGGTGTCGGGAATTCTGCGGCTGATCTGATGCGTGAACTCCTGCGTACGCGCGGGATCCTGGTTGCACTGCTCATGGGCGCCACCACGTTCGGTGGCTGGTCGCTGCTGCTCCCTGTCGTTCCCCTCGCAATTGCGGACGGCGGCGGCTCCGACGCCGCGGCGGGCGCGTCGACGGCGGTCTTCATGGCCACCACCGTCGCGACCCAGCTGAAGGTGCCGGCGCTGCTGCGCAGCCACGGCTACCGGGCGGTGCTGGCGGTGGGCTGTGTGCTGCTGGGGCCGCCGTCCCTCGCCTTCCTGTGGAGCACCGCAACGGGTCCCGCGCTCGCCATCTCGGCGGTCCGTGGTGTCGGTTTCGGCATGGTCACCGTCGCGGGCATCGGGTTGTTGGCCGAGTTGGCGCCCCGAAACCTGTTGGGACGTGTCACCGGTGCCAACGGCGTCGCCATCGCGTCCGCCCAGATGATCGTCCTGCCGCTGGGTCTCGCCCTGTACGAATCCGGCTCCGCCTCGGTGGTGTTCGTGCTGGGCGCACTGATCCCGACGCTGTCGCTCCTGTCCATCTCCCGGCTGCCCGTGGTGCCCAATCCTGGGATCCCGGCCGGCCGCAAGGGCTTGCCGGTCAGCGTGCTGCTGATCCCGTGCCTGGCGATGCTCGTCGTCTCCGCGGCGTACGGCGGCATGTCGTCGCTGCTTCCGATCGCCACCGAGAGCCGGGCCGCGATCGCCGGGTTCGCGCTGTCCGCATCGGCGGGCGCGATGCTCGTGGGTCGCTACGGGGCAGGTGTGATCGCGGACCGTATCGGCGCCGGGCGGACACTGGTTCCCGCGCTGGTCCTGGCGGCGGCGGGCATGGGACTGCTGGCGCTGTCGGTGGCGGGGATCGGCGGTGACGCCGCGCTCGTCGTCGGGGCGATGGCGTTCGGTGCGGGATTCGGTGCCGTCCAGAACGAGGCGCTGCTGACGCTGCTCGCGTCGGCCGGACCCGACCGGGTCGGGGCGGCCAGCGCGGCCTGGAACATCGCGTACGACGGCGGCACCGGTATCGGTGCGCTCGTTCTCGGTGTCGTGGCCGGCGCGGCCGGCTATCCGGCCGTGTTCGCGCTGTCGTCCGTCGTGGCGCTGGTGGTCGCCCCGGTCGCCCTGGCGGTGCGCGGGGCGGGTCCGGCGCACCGATAGAATTTCGTCATGACCGCACGCAAGGTTGCCCTGCTCGATTACGGCTCCGGAAATCTCCACTCGGCGCAGCGCGCCCTCGCCCGCACCGGTGCACAGATCGAGGTGACCTCCGACCCGCAGGTGGCGCTCGCAGCCGACGGCCTGGTGGTGCCCGGCGTCGGCGCGTTCGCGGCGTGCATGGAGGGGCTGCTCGCGGTCCGGGGTGAGCGGATCATCGGGCAGCGTCTCGCGGGCGGGCGACCGGTCCTGGGCATCTGCGTCGGGATGCAGATCCTCTTCGAACGCGGCGTCGAGTTCGGCGTCGAAGCCGACGGCTGTGGCGAGTGGCCGGGCACCGTCGAGCGTCTCGAGGCCGACGTGCTGCCGCACATGGGCTGGAACACCGTCGACGCCCCCGAGGACAGCGTCCTGTTCGCCGGGATGGACGATGAAACCCGCTTCTACTTCGTGCACTCGTACGGTGTGCGCAAGTGGGAACTGCCCCCGTCGGACATCATCGCGCCGCCGAAGCTCACGTGGGCCGAGCACGGCGACCGGTTCCTCGCCGCCGTCGAGAACGGCGCACTCTCGGCCACCCAGTTCCACCCGGAGAAGTCCGGCGACGCCGGTGCACACCTGCTGGAGAACTGGGTCCGCAGCCTGTGACCCGCGACCGCGGCGATCGGACGGGCGATCTGTCGATCGCTCGGCTCGCGCTCGCGACGATGGGTACGGCCGCCACGGTGCTGGTGGTGGTCGCGCTCGTCATCGTGCTCGCGCAGCCCGGTCCGGTCGTCGGGCTCGTGATCGCCCTCGTCGGGGTTGTCGCGGCCATTGCGGCGATGGGTACGGTGTCGAAACGCATGACCAGCCGCGCGTACGGCGGCCGGGGGCGCCGCCACGACGAGCCCGGGAACGACCCGAAGCCCGGTCGCGGGCGGTGACCCACTAGGATCGGCGCAGTGAGCCTGGTCCTTTTGCCTGCTGTAGATGTCGCCAACGGTGAAGCTGTTCGCCTCGTTCAGGGAGAGGCGGGAAGCGAGACCAATTACGGTGCGCCCCGCGACGCTGCCCTCGCGTGGCAGAACGACGGTGCAGAGTGGGTGCATCTGGTCGATCTCGACGCCGCGTTCGGCCGCGGATCCAACCGTGAACTGCTGGCCGCCGTCGTCGGCGAACTCGATGTCAAGGTCGAGCTGTCCGGTGGTATCCGCGACGACGAGTCCCTCGAGGCCGCCCTCGCGACCGGCTGCGCCCGCGTCAACCTCGGTACCGCTGCCGTCGAGAACCCGGACTGGTGCGCCCGCGCCATCGCCAAGCACGGCGAGCGGATCGCCGTCGGCCTCGACGTGAAGCTGATCGACGGCGACTACCGTCTGCGCGGCCGCGGCTGGGTCTCCGACGGCGGCGACCTGTGGGAGGTCCTCGAGCGCCTCAACCGCGACGGCTGCTCGCGCTACGTCGTCACCGACGTCAGCAAGGACGGCACTCTCACCGGCCCCAACCTCGAACTGCTCAGCGCCGTGTGCGCGGCCACCGATGCGCCGGTCGTCGCCTCCGGCGGCGTCTCGACCATCGCCGACCTCGAGGCCATCGCGGGTCTCGTGGGCGAAGGTGTCGAGGGATCGATCGTCGGAAAGGCGCTCTACGCAGGACGATTCACGCTTCCCGAGGCGCTGGCCGCGGTCTCGCGCTAGGAACGGTCGCCGCGATGAGCCAGCCCCGGAAACCGCTCGATCTGCTCGCGATCGCGAGCGAGGTCCTCGACGGTGCCCGGGACCGGTTCGTCGCGGGGCTCGGCGCGCCCAGCGCGGTTCGCAAGGGCCCCAAGGATTTCGCGACCGCCGTCGACCTCGAACTCGAGAAGTCGGTGTCGGCCGAACTCGAAAGGCGCACCGGCATCGAGGTCCACGGCGAGGAGTTCGGCGGTCCCGAACTCGCGAGCGGTGATGTGTGGATCCTCGACCCGATCGACGGCACGTTCAACTATTCGGCGGGCCTGCCCACCGCGGGCATGCTGCTCGCGCTGCTGCGTGACGGTGTCCCGGTGCTCGGCTTGACGTGGCTGCCGCTGACCGGGGAGCGGTTCGCGGCCGCCCAGGGTGGGCCGCTCCTCCGTAACGGCGTCGCCCTGCCGAGGCTCGCGGCGAGTTCGCTGTCCGAGGCGATGATCGGCTTCGGTGCGTTCAACATCGACAGCCGCGGCCGCATCCCGGGCTCCTACCGTTTCGAACTGCTCGGGCAGCTGAGTCGTGTCTCGTCCCGGATCAGGATGCACGGATCGACCGGTGCCGATCTCGCCTACGCCGCTGCCGGAATCCTCGGCGGTGCCGTGGTGTTCGGACACCATGTGTGGGACAACGCGGCCGGTGTCGCCCTGGTTCGGGCGGCCGGCGGCGTGGTCACGGATCTTCGCGGCGACGACTGGCACGTAGGCTCGCGCTCGGTCCTCGCCGCCGCCCCCGGCGTGCACGGCGAACTGCTCGACATTCTCCACTCTCTGGGCGACCCGGAGGGCAGGCCTGAAGGAGGGCCACCACAATGACTTTGGCTGTTCGCGTGATTCCGTGCCTCGACGTCGACGCGGGACGCGTCGTCAAGGGCGTCAACTTCGAGAACCTGCGGGATGCGGGTGATCCCGTCGAACTCGCCGCCACCTACGACGCGCAGGGCGCCGACGAGCTGACCTTCCTGGACGTCACCGCCTCCAGCGGCGACCGCGGCACGATGCTCGACGTCGTCACCCGCACCGCCGAGCAGGTCTTCATCCCGCTCACCGTCGGCGGCGGCGTGCGGACCGTCGAGGATGTCGACCGTCTGCTGCGCGCCGGTGCCGACAAGGTGAGTGTCAACACCGCCGCGATCGCCCGTCCCGAGGTGCTGCGCGAGATGTCGGAGCGGTTCGGTTCGCAGTGCATCGTGCTGTCGGTCGACGCCCGCACCGTCCCCGCGGGTCAGGAGCCGACGCCGTCGGGCTGGGAGGTCACCACGCACGGTGGCAAGCGCGGCACCGGCATCGACGCGGTCGAGTGGGCGATCCGCGGCGCCGAACTGGGCGTGGGGGAGATCCTGCTGAACTCGATGGACGCCGACGGCACCAAGGCCGGCTTCGACCTGAAGATGATCCGGGCGGTCCGCGCCGCGGTCCACGTCCCGGTCATCGCCAGTGGCGGCGCGGGCGCCGTCGAGCACTTCGCGCCCGCCGTCGAGGCCGGTGCCGACGCCGTCCTCGCGGCCAGTGTCTTCCACTTCGGGGACATGACGATCGGGGACGTCAAGGCGTCCATGCGTGCAGAAGGGATCACCGTCCGATGAGCCTCGATCCGTCGATCGCCGCCCGCCTCAAGCGCAACGAAGCCGGGCTGTTCAGTGCCGTCGCGCAGGAGAAGGCGACCGGCGACGTCCTCATGGTCGCGTGGATGGACGACGAGGCCCTCGCGCGCACCCTCGAGACGCGCAAGGGCACCTACTACTCGCGCTCGCGTCAGCAGTACTGGGTCAAGGGCGAGACGTCCGGCCACACCCAGTTCGTGCACGAGGTGCGCCTGGACTGCGACGGCGACAGCGTGCTGCTCATCGTCGACCAGGAGGGCGCGGCGTGCCACACGGGTACCCATACGTGCTTCGACACGGACGTGTTGCTCTCCGCCGAGGCCTGACCGCGCGGCGCTCCCGGCGAGGTGATCAGGCGGTCCGGATTCGCCCGGGCGGCGCCAGCGCTGCAGCAGCCAGTGCCAGGCCTGCCGAGATCCAGAACGAGGTGGCCAGACCCGCTCGGTCGGCGACGACACCGAGCAGGGGAGCGCCGGCGGACTGCCCGACGGCGATCATCAGGAAGGTGAGACCGACGCCGGTCGCGGGCCGCGCCGGATAGACCCGCGTGCTCCAGATCAGCAGGATGCCGGTCAGGGCGATGTAGACCGCGCCGAAGACTGCCGACGCTCCGACGGCGGCGGTGGCCTGCTGGGGAACCGCAGCGAGTACCGCGGTGGCGCCGCACAGCGCCAGCATCGATACCGTCCACGCGCGCCGTAGTCCCGCTCGGCTGACCAGTTCGCCGGAGGCGGCCCCGAGTAGGCCGCACGCGCCCAGGACGATCCACGCGATGGTTGCCAGCGTAGGACTGTGGCCCCCGGCGGTCTCGAGTAGCTCCTGGCCGAAGGTCCAGGTCGCCGCCGTGGCCGCGCCGACGACGGCGGCGGCCGCGAACAGGCGGCGGGCGTCCGACGGAAACGCGACGTGCGGTGCGTCGTCGTCTTTCGCCCGCCGCGGTGAGGTGGAAGACGGTGCGGCAGGTCCGGGAACGCGGAACCGGACCCAGACCGTCGCGGCCACGGAGATGACCGCGAACGTGAGCCATGCTGCCCGCCAACGATCGTCGGCAAGCAGTGCGACCGGGCCGGAGACCGCGACGCCGAGGCCGGTGCCGGCGTTGACGATGGTCTGCACCCGGTCGCGGTATCCCGGTGCGACTCTGACCGCGATCGCGTGCGCGAGCGGCGGCGAGGCCAACCCCGTGCTGGACCCGGCCACCGTCACGCCCGCGGTCAGCACGAGACTGGTGGGCGACAGGGCGATGAGTGCAGTCCCCGTAGTCGCCAGGGCGCCTGCGGACACTGCCACGGCCCGCGCGCCGAATCGTGGTGTGGCAACGGTGGCGGCGACCGTGCCGAGACAGTACGCGAGGTAGCTCGTCGCGGCGATCGTGCCCGCCTGTCCGGCCGTCAGGTCGAACGACTCGCGGAACGCGGGCATGAACAGTCCGTAGGCGAAGCGCGCCAATCCGTAGGAAACGGCGATCAGCGACAGCCCGGCACCGGCCAATCCGATCGTCCGGCGCGCGGACAACGGCTGCGCTCGCGCGCCGGTCGCACTCGCGTGATCGGTGTGAGACATTCCGGGACTCCCTTCGATCGTCTGTGGGGCACGTCGCCGCGGGGGTATACCGATCTGTGAAGTAGGTGGGTGCCACGCTAGGTACACTGATCTGTGAAGTCAAGGAGGTGCTGTCGTGGTCGAAGGGGACAAGCCGCTGACCGGCGCGGCGCGGAAGATATTGGACGCAGCGTCGAAGTTGTTCTATCGCAGTGGTATCCACGCGGTGGGGGTCGATGCAATCGCGGCGGAGTCCGGCGTCACCAAACGCACCCTGTACGACCGGTTCGGCTCGAAGGACGCACTGGTGGTCGCGTACCTGGCGGAACGGAACCGGCAGTGGTGGGCGCGGTTGGAGCAGCGGCTCGCGACGGCGGAGCATCCGCGAGCCCTGGCCGTCTTCGACTCCTACCTCGCCGACGTAGACGACGGTGAGAGGGGCTGTGCATTCATCAACGCGGCCGCCGAACTTCCCCGCACGCATCCGGCATTCGGGGTGATTCGCGAGCACAAGGCCAGGGTCCGCGAACGGCTTACCGAGTTGATTTCAGACGATCGCCTCGTCGACGACCCGCAGGATGCGGCCGAGCACATCTACCTGCTCCTGGAGGGCGCGGTCGCCCATCGTGGCATCGACGGGTCCGACCGAAGACTCGTGCGCGCGCGGGAGTTCGCCCGCCAGGTACTCGGAGGCGATGGTTAGGAGTGGCCGCGTGTGGGTAGCTCCTGCTCGGACGAATCCCATCGAGGCAGTTCTCTGCCGGAACGGAGCAGGCTGTGACCGACACGTCGACTCTCATCGCGCAGCTGCGTACGCTGCTGGCGCTCACGAACACCGAGATCCAGGTGGCCGACGCCCGCAGAGCGCAGGCGCGCACCGAGGCTGTGGCGACCGAACTTGCCCGCAATGCGGAGAACGCGCGGGGACGCGCCGACGCGATCGAGCGGGCCCTACGCGAACTGGGCGGGCTGCCCGCGCTCGTCGGGCCGTGGCTCGGGCGGGCGGCGGCGGCGGTGAAGACGATGACCGAGCAGGCGCAGCCGTTCGACGAGGCGCTCCTCGGTGACCTCGTTCTCGAACACCAGCTTCTCGACCGGTCGCGGTACCTCAAGGCGTTGGCCACCGCGGAGCATCATCGGGACCTCGTGGAATTGGCGGATCGTCTGGTCACCGCTCATTCGGCGACAGTGGAGTGGTTGACGACCGTACTGGCGGAGGAGGCCCTCGGCGGCCCCGCCGCGCTGCGGCGCAGCCCGGCGCAGGCAGCAACCGGGGCGGCGGTGCGCTGGATGAACGCGCCGGTCTCCTGGTCCGCCAGGAGTATCGATCAGGTGATGGACGCCGTGCGTTCCGCAGGTCCCCGGATGAACCAGCTTCTGAGCCGCGGTGCGCACGCCGGTGACGTTGCGGCGCGAACGATCGCGGCGAGCCGCGACGCGGCCCTCGAACGCGCGGAGGTGATCACGCGCGAGGAGGGTGCCGCCGCGGTCGCCGACGCTCTGCACGGAGTTCGCGGGTCCACGGGAGCGCTGCAGCCCGCGGAGCTTCCCATCGCCGACTACGACGACATGAACGTCTCGCGCGCCGTGTCTGCAATCAAGGAGCTGACGGATCCGGCCGACGTCCGCACGATCGTGGCGTACGAGGAGGCCAACAAGGCTCGGAACGGCGTCGTCTCGGCCGCGCAGACGCGCCTCGCGGCGATCGCTCAGGAGGTTGTCGGCGTCCGTTGATGGACGACGCCACCAGCTGCGCTGCTGAACCGATAACGCCTGACCGACGGCATGCGAAGCCGCCCGGCTGACCGCCACGCTACTCGCCCGAGATGACGAGTGAATTGTCCCTGCGCGGGTGCCGTGGTGGTGGAAGCATGGGTGCATGGCCGACAGCGAGGGCAGCGAGGGCGGCGAACTTTCGCCGGCCGCGGCGAAGTCGACGAAAGTGGAGCGGCACGTGCGGGCGGCAATCGAGGCGATGGCCCGCGACATGCGCGACGAGCACGCCAGTCTGAACGGCACGCTCGAGGTGATCACCCGTGCCGCCGTCGACCTCGTTCCCGGCGCCGAGCACGCGGACATCACCCTCGCGGTACGGGGCGGTCGCCTCGAGTCGCGTGCCGGAACGTCCGAGCTGCCCGGTCGGATCGACGACCTGCAGCAGGAGGTCGAGGACGGACCGTGCCTACAGGCGATCTGGGAGCACGAGACGGTGCTCGTGGACGACATGCGCAGCGAGGATCGGTGGCCTCGATTCGCTCCTCGAGCGGCCGACGCGGGCATCGGTTCGATGCTGGCGTTCCAGCTGTACACCACCGAATCGAACCTCGGCGCACTGAACCTGCTGAGCTCCGCTGCTCACGCTTTCGACGCGAGGTCGGTGAGTGTCGGCGGCACGTTGGCGACGCACGCCGCGATCGCGGTGATCGCCGCGCAACGCGAGGAGCAGTTCCGCGAGGCCCTGGAGTCGCGCGACACCATCGGGCAGGCCAAAGGCATTCTGATGGAAAGGTTCTCGGTAAATGCCGACCACGCTTTCGGGCTGCTCCGGAAGCTGTCGCAGGAGCGCAACGTGCCGCTGTACGAGATCGCGCGGAAGCTCACCGAGGCCGACGATCGGCCGGCCGGCTGATTGTTCATCGCCCGGGGCGTACGGGCTCGATCAGGTCGGGACGGTTGTTCTCGACGTTGTTGACGTCCGTGCTGACCTCGTACGGGTGCAGGTGGGGTTCGGGGATCGAGGCGACCATTGCCCGGACGTCGTCGGCGTCGGTGATCGACGGATCGAGCCAGTGTGCCCAGAAGGATTCGGGGAGGATCACGGGGGAGCGGTCGTGGATGTGTCCGGCGGCGTCGGTGGCCCGGGTGGTGAGCACGGTGGCGGTCCACAGCCACCTTCCCGGGTCGTCCGCCGCCTTCGACGGATCCGGCCACAGTTCGTACAGTCCCGCCATCGCGAGGACCCTGTCGTCACCGTGCAGGAAGTAGGGGATCTTGCGACCGTTGTCGTCCTTCTGCCACTCGAAGTAGCCGTCCGCCGGCAGGATGCAGCGCCGCTTCGACGCCGCCGACCGGAACGAGGGTTTCTCGGTGACGGACTCGGACCGCGCGTTGATCAGACGTGAGCCGATCTTCGGATCCTTCGCCCACGCCGGGACCAGGCCCCATTTCGCTGTCCGCAGTCGCCGTTCGGGGTCGGCCGTCGGCCGGTCGCGCGGGGAGCGTTCGAGCACGATGCGGACATCCTGGGTGGGCGCGACGTTGTACGACGGCGGAGGTTCTGCGCCCACGTAGTCGATCGCGTCGAACAACGATCGCAGCTCCTTGTCGGTCGTGGTGCTGGCATAGCGTCCGCACACGTGCCTCTCCCGTCGTCGCCGGTACTTGCGCACGATAGCCGCACGAGGTCCGATCACGCGCCGGCGCCGACCCGCAAACTTGTATCCTGATACAACTTGTATCAATGTACAAATCTGTGAGGAGCTGTCATGCGGCCCATGACCCGGGCGGAAGTACGTGCCTCGATCGTGAATCTCGATCCGGCGCACAAGCGGGTTCATCTGCCCACGAGATTCGACGAGGTTCGCTGGAATCGGATCGACTACCTCGGCTGGCGGGATCTGCGGGCGCCGATGCGGGTCTATCTGGTCGCGGACGTCGACGACAGGGCTTTCGGGGTCGTGCTCCGGCAGAACCCGAATCGAGCCGCCCTCGGATCGCGCGCGGTCATGTGCGACCTGTGCCGATTCGCGCGGCGGTTCAACGAGGTGTCGCTCTTCGCCGCGCCGCGCCCGTCCAGGGACAAGCGTCAGCGGCTGAGTACGCTTGGGCTGCACGTCTGCACCGACCTCGACTGCAGCGTGAATGTCCACAGCAAGCCGATCGTCGGACCGCTCGACCCGCCGGCCGAGGAGACGATCGAACGGCGCCGGCAGGGGCTACGGGAGCGGACGGTGACGTTCCTGCGGTCGGTGGCGGAGCTCGATCGAACAGCGCGACGGAGTGAATGATGGCGTATCTGGCACGGGCTGAGCGCCGACGCTCCATCGTCGAGGCGGCGGCGACGGTCGTGGCGCGGGACGGTCTCAGCGCCGTGACGGCGCGCACCGTCGCGGACGAACTCGGCGGATCACCGGGCCAGATCCATCACCACTTCACGTCGACGGACGAACTTGCCGCCGAGGCGTGGCGCCGATACGCGGCGAGGGAGATCGACGCCTACGAGTCGGCGGTCGTCGATCTCGAACCGCTCGAGGCGTTGACAGAGTTCTTTCGAGATCTGCTCGGTGACACGGACGGTCACGCGATGGCCCGTTGGGCCGAGGCCGCGGCCCACGCGCAACTGCGCACGCCGGTCGCGGACAGCTACATCGAGTCGCTCGCCCGACTGACGGACGTGCTCGCGTCCGTCCTCGTTCGCCGGGCCGACGGTGTGGCGGGGGCGCGGGAGGCCGCGGGCCGACTGCTCATGCTCGCCGTCGGGCTCGCCGGGGTCGCCCGCATCACGGATCACCCACCGGTTTCCGTGTCCGCGGTCATGCTCTCGGCTCTCCACGCGGAATGCCCGACGTGAGGCCCGGCGCTCTCTGACGGCCGGCTGTCGCCGCACCTGCCGTCGGCAGGGGCACGCAAGGCGGCCGATGGGCACCTGTTCTGGGACGTGTCGGCACCCGAGACGTGAGGGAAGCGTTACCGCGTGTTCGTGTGGCCCCGAAGCTGGAGAAGCCGATTCGGTGACGGCACATTTCTCGCAGAGCAGGATACGGGCCGACGGGCGGTGCCGGATTCTCTACGTTCCCTCGGTATGAACGTTCAACGCAGCGAGTGGTCCGATCGCCAGCAGATCCACGACGTCGTCCTGCGGTACTGCCGCGGAATCGACCGGCTGGACTTCGATCTCGTTCGGTCGGCGTACCACCCGGACGGCGTCGACCATCACACCGGTTTCGAGGGCACCCTGGACGAGTACATCGCCTGGGTCGAACCCAAGTTGCGTGCCCGGCGTGGGGGGACGATGCACATCGTCGGCAATCATCTGGTCGAACTGCTCGGCGACACCGCGATCAGCGAGACGTACGGGACGTCGGTCCACTGGGGGGAACCCGCCGACGACCCCCGGGTGAACTTCACCAGCGGCGTGCGGTTCATCGACCACATGGAGTGGCGGGACGGCCGGTGGGCGATCGCGGAGCGGTGGGCCACGCGCGAGTGGACCCGATCGGACGCGGGACGCCTGATGCCCAAGGAGGGCGCAGGACCGTCCGGCAGCAGGGACGGCGACGACCCACTGATCCGGCTGCAGCGGAAGCTGAACGGAACGGGGGCAGGGGCATGAAGGTAGGGATCAGTTCGCCGATCGTCGCGCTGGCGGGTAAGCGTCCCGACTGGGAGGCCGCGGCGGGCCCCGCCGAACTCGTGCGAGTGGCTCGGACAGCCGACCGTCTCGGGTACGAATTCATGACGTGCGGCGACCACGTGGCCGTCCCGCCGGGATTGCCACGCGGAGAACGTTTCTACGATCCGCTGGCGACCTTCTCGTTCCTGGCGGGACAGACCGCTCGGCTCCGGTTCCTGCCGTACGTGCTGGTTCTGCCCTTCTACCACCCGCTGGAGATCGCCAAGCGGTACGGGACACTCGACCATCTCAGCGGGGGACGACTGATCCTTGCGTTCGGTGTGGGGAACCTGAAGGAGGAGTTCGACATGCTGGGCGCTCCTTTCGAGGACCGCGGGCCGCGCGCCGACGACGCCCTGCGGGCGCTCCGCTCGGCACTGTCCGGTCGCACGGTGTCGTACGAGGGGCCGTACTACTCGTTCCGGGACATGGTGGTGGACCCGCACGCCGCGCAGGCTCGGGTACCGATGTGGATCGGTGGGCACAGCGAGCGTGCCCTGCGCCGGGCGGTCACCCTCGCCGACGGCTGGGCACCGGCGCCGCAGGCGTTCCGCGGTCCCAGCCCCGAGCTGATGCGGCAGATGCTCGACCGGCACGAGTTGCCCGACGATTTCGACGTCGTCTTCTCGCCGGGCCACCGCCTGGACCCTGTCGGTGAGCCCGGACAGGTGGCCGAGGTGATCGACACCGCGGAGAAGGCGGGCGCCACTCAGATCAACCTCACGGTGCGGCACGATTCACTCGCGCACTACCTGGAGCAGCTCGAGGCCTTCGCGGACGTCGCGGGCTTCGACATCCGGGCGCAATAGCAACGCGCGGAGGGTGATTGCGCGGCGGACATGTCGTCATCCGGCGCGGCTGTGGTCATTCCTGTGCGTACTGTCGGGGCATGGCGGGCTCACGCACTTCGTGGCAAACGCGGGCGATGGGCTGGCCCATCTTCATCGGTGCTGCCTTCGGTAGCTACCTGTCGCTTCGGTTCGGTGAATCCTGGACCGTCCGGTTCGGCACTGATGGCCGTCCTCCTCGGTTCACTGTGCTCTCTTCCTGCCGGAGCGTTGTTGGGTACGGTCGCGGTCCTGGTGGGGAACGGTGTTCTCGCGGTGGCGAAGCGGAGTGCGGCCGCGTCGGCTCCTCTCACCTGGCGATTCGCCTTCGCGGGGGCCACGGCGCTCGCCGTCGCGATGATCGGTGTCGCCGCGCTCGCCGCGATCGGACTCGGGGGATCGGCGAGCGGACTTGTCGGGCTCGCAGTGGGTGCCATCGCGTTCGTCGCGTCGCTCAGCTACTACCCGGCCGATTCACTGTTGCGATAGCCCCCGAGGACCGCCTCGGACTTCGACCGTCGAGAAGACGACGTCCGATTTCCGCTGGCCCGAGCGGACGTGGTGACCGATGCTGGTGAGATGATCGGCGACGACGGCAGGTACGAGGCGGTGTGCAGTCGCGATGCGCGGTTCGACGGCGAATTCTTCTTCGCCGTCGCGACCACCGGTATCTACTGTCGGCCGAGCTGCCCGGCGACCACCCCGAAGCGTGCGAACGTACGCTTCTTTCCCACCGCGGCCGCGGCCCAGGGGTCCGGGTTCCGCGCCTGTCGACGTTGCCGGCCCGACGCGGTGCCCGGGTCGGCGGCGTGGGACACCCGGGCCGACGTGGTCGGTCGGGCGATGCGCCTGATCGCCGACGGCGTCGTCGACCGCGAAGGCGTGTCAGGGCTCGCCGCCCGGCTCGGATACAGCGCACGGCAGGTCCAGCGCCAGCTCAACGCCGAGGTCGGGGCGGGGCCGACGGCGCTGGCCCGGGCACAGCGAGCACACACGGCGCGAATCCTGTTGCAGACGACGCCCATGCCGGTGACCGATGTCGCGTTCGCGGCGGGATTCGCCAGTGTGCGGCAGTTCAACGACACCGTCCGCGAGATCTACGCGGCCACTCCGACCGGGCTGCGTGCCGCTCGTCCTCGGACACCCACCCGGTTCGGTGACGTCGGTGCCGCCGGAGCCGCGGCCGGAATCCCGCTGCGGCTTCCTTTCCGTGGCCCGTACGCGGTGGAGGAGACGTTCGACGTCCTTGCCGCGGACCTGGTGTCGGGTGTCGAGGAGATGACCGGCCTCCGTTCCGGCCGCCGCTACCGGCGCACGTTGCGCCTTCCCCACGGCGTCGGGATCGCCGAGGTCCGTGAGGACGGCGGTGACGGCTGGCTGGTCTGTCACCTGTGCTTGCAGGATCTGCGCGACCTCACGACAGCTACCCAACGGCTACGACGGCTGTTCGACCTCGACGCAGATCCGTGCACGATCGCCGAGCAGTTGGGCCTGGACCCCGCCCTGGCCCAGGTCGTGGTGGCCCGGCCCGGTCTGCGTGCTCCGGGGACCGTCGACCCGCACGAGTTCGCGGTCCGAGTGGTCGCGGCCGGGGCCGCGGGCCTCGTGGCGCGGCGCTACGGGCAGCCGCTGGCGACTGCGCGTGGTGGCCTGACGCACCTGTTTCCCCGTGTCGAGGACCTGGCCGACGGCTCGTTCGACGAACTGGCGCCTCCTGTCCGGCGGACGCTCCGTGCGCTCGCCCGCCGACTGGCCGACGGTGACCTCGCGCTCGACGCCGGTGTCGACCGGGCCGCCGCGGAGAAGGCTCTGCGCGCTGTTCCCGGACTCGGGCCCCACGCCGCTGCCTACATTCGGATGCGGAGTCTCGGCGACCCCGACGTTCTGTCGACCGAGGACGGCGCCATCCGAGCGGGAATGTCCCGGCTCGGCGTCGCCGCGGTCGACGCCGAGCGCTGGCGACCGTGGCGGACCTATGCCGGGCTCCACCTCGCCGCGGCCGCCCGCGATCGCGGAAAAGCGTTCAGCACGTTCTGAATTCGCCGTCAGAACGTGCGCCAGCCTTCGTCGGCCATGTCGTGTCCGTGGGCGGCCATGAGCATCAGGCCACCGTCGACGGGGATCGAACGGCCGGTCAGGTACGACGCGCGCGGGGAGGCGAGGAAGGCAATGACGGACGCGATCTCGTCGACGTGGCCGGGGCGTCCGATCGGGTTGCCCGGACGGGTCTCGTGGAAGGCGTCGGGCTCGTTCATGCCGGTCATCGGGGTGGCGATCTCCCCGGGTGCGACGGCGTTGACGGTGATGCCGTACCGAGCGAGTTCGAGTGCGAGGCACTGTGTCAGCATTCCCAACCCGGCCTTCGCCGAGCAGTACGCGGACGCCCCCAGGCGCGGCACGTGCTCGTGGACGCTGGTGACATTGACGATCCGTCCGCCCCGGCCGGCGTCGATCATCAGCCGGGCGGCTCGTTGTGCGCACAGGAAGGGGCCGTCGAGGTCGGTGGCGAGTACCTCGCGCCACTGGTCGTACGTCAGGTCGAGTGCGCGGTCCCGATGTCCGGTGCCCGCATTGTTCACCAGCACCCCGAGTCCGCCGAGTTGCTGCGCCAGGTGGTCGATCGTGTCGGCGGTGTCCGGTCTCGCCAAGTCCTGGTGGGCGACGCGGCAGCGTTGCCCGCGCTGTTCGACGGCGACTCGGGTGTGCTCGGCGCCCTCCCCGTCCGTGTGGAACGTGATGCCGACGTCGTAGCCTTCGGACGCAAGGAGTTCGGCGGTGGCTCTGCCTATGCCGGAGTCCGCACCTGTGACGACGGCGAGCCGGTCGTGAGTCGTGGCGGTCATGGTCGTCGTGTACCCCACGGGCGGGAGCGCCACACTGAAGGGATGAGGTTGCTGCTGCTGGCCGACACCCACGTCCCCGCGCGGGCACGCACGCTGCCGGCGGTCGTGTGGGAGGAGGTGGATCGCGCCGACATCGTCGTCCATGCGGGTGACTGGGTCGAGGTGGCACTGCTCGAGGCTCTCGAGGAACGGGCTCGACGGCTGATCGCGTGCTGGGGCAACAACGACGGCCCGGCGTTGCGGGAACGGCTTCCGGAGATCGCGCGGGCGACCCTCGACGGAGTGCGGCTCGCGGTGGTTCACGAGACCGGAGCGGCGACCGGGAGGGAGAGTCGGATGGCGGCGGCATACCCCGACACCGACGTGCTCGTGTTCGGGCACTCCCATATCCCGTGGGACACGACCACCCCGGGCGGTCTGCGTCTGCTCAATCCGGGCTCGCCCACCGATCGCCGCCGGCAACCGCATTGCACCTACATGACCGCGACTGTCGAGGGCGGGGCGCTGCAGGGGGTGGAGCTGCATCGTCTCCCGGTGAGCGCTGCACCCCGATCCGGTAGCGCAGCCGCATCCCATCAGCGCCGCGGACAACGGTGATGCTCAATTCACCGAATGGGGAGCCCACCGCATCGGACGAATCGATCCGTCCGGCTCCTACGTGACCACGCGACGCACGATGTCCTCGACTGCATCGATGGTGGCATCGGAAACAGTGCCCGCACCGTGGGACTGTCGGCGAACCGCCGCATAGGGCAAGTCCACGAGCGCCAGGGCCAGCCGTTCGCGGTCGATCCTGGTCCGGAAGCCGAGGCGCTCGGCCAGCGCGTCCAGCGCCTCCTCGAGGCGGCTCTGCCGCACAGCGGATGCCTTCCGGGCCTCGCCGGACCATTGCGCACTTCCGAACGAGGACGGGCCCGCAAGGAGGACCGACGCATCGACGGGGTTGTCACGAGACCATTCGAGAACGTAGCGGGCCGCCCGTACCGAAGCGTCGCGGGCCGGAGTGCCCGCCAGGGACTCGAGGAAGCCGTGCTGGAAGCGATCGATCGTGCGGAGCCATAACGCCGACAGGAGCGCGGCGCGGTCCGGGAACCGGTAGTAGACCGAGCCGCTGGGGGCCTCGACCGCGGCGGCGACGGCGCTCATGGTCACTGCTGCCGCACCGTCGATCGCCGCGATGGACGCTGCTGCGTCGAGCAGTGAGTCGGCGGTGTGAACTGCTTTTCTCGGCATGTTCTAGAGAGTAGCCTCTAATTTCATAATAGAGTGCACTCTCTAAAACGAGGAGTAGAGATGGTCCGCAACGTTCATCAGCGCGTCATCGGGGCCGATGTGCACAGGGTGGGCAGGGTGCTCGACACCCTGGCGAGTGACCACGACCATCTGTGGCCGCACCACAGATGGCCGGCGATCCGCTTCGACCGACCGCTCGGCGTCGACGCCGAGGGCGGGCACGGGCCGGTGCGCTATACCTGCGAGAGTTATAGCCCGGGCCGGGAGGTGACCTTCTGCTTCCGTCGCCCCAACGGGTTCGTGGGTACGCACGGATTCGTCGTGGAGGAGGCGGGGGAGGGTCGGACGCGGCTGACGCACCGGCTGGAGATGGCAACTCGGGGATGGGCCCGCCTCACCTGGCCTCTGATCTGGCGGCCTCTCCACGATGCCCTGATCGAGGACGCGCTCGACTGCGCCGAGGGGGTCTCGACAATTCCGGCGCGCCGCGATCTGCGTCCGCTCGGCGCGTACGTACGCCTGCTGCGTCGATGCGCCACCGCCACTTGGTCGTTCCCTGCGCCGGCGAGATGACGCGCGCACTCGTCGCCGATGGCGTCGTCGACAAGTTCTGGTTCACCGTCAGCCCCTACCTGTGGGCGACCGGCCCCCGTATCTTCGACGAGATCGGCCCCGTCATGCTCGATCTCGTCAGCACGACAACCATTCCGTCGGGGATGGTCCGTCTCCGCGACCGCCCGGCCCACGCCGCCGACGGAGCGTAGCCGCAACCGAAAGGAACCGCGTATGAGTGAATGGCCGCTCGCCGAGACGTTTCGCAGCGCCTCCGGAGAAGTTCGTTGGGGCAGTCTCGGTCCACCCGGCCGGGACCCCGTCGTGCTCCTTCACGGCACCCCGTTCTCGTCGTACGTCTGGCGCGGCGTGGCGCGTGCGCTCGCGCGGCGGCATCAGGTGTTCGTCTGGGACATGCCGGGCTACGGGCTGTCGGAGAAGCACGCGGGCCAGGACGTCTCCCTGGCCGCGCAGAGCCGGGTCTTCACCGAACTACTCGCGCACTGGGCACTGGCGGAGCCGACGGTGATCTGTCACGACTTCGGCGGTGCCGTCGCGTTGCGCGCCCACCTCCTCCACGGAGCCCGCTATCGCGCGCTCGCTCTGGTCGACGTGGTGGCGCTGGCGCCGTGGGGGTCACCGTTCTTCCGGCTCGTGGGCGAGCACGCGGAGGTCTTCGAGCGGTTACCGCCCGCGCTGCATCGCGCCCTGGTGCGCGAGTACGTGAGTTCGGCGAGCAGCCCAGGGCTCCATCCGGCGGTTCTCGATCGGCTGGTGCAGCCATGGCAGGACCCTGTCGGCCAGGCGGCGTTCTACCGGCAGATCGCACAGGCCGATCAGGTCTACACCGACCAGGTGCAGGACCGGTACGGCGAAATCCAGGTCCCGACGTTGGTGTGCTGGGGCGGCGACGACGACTGGATCCCTGCGGCCAAGGGGCGCGAGCTCGCGGCACGGATACCCGCGGCCCGCTTCGAGACCATCCCCGGCGCGGGCCACCTCGTCCAGGAGGACACGCCCGCGGAGCTGACAGCGGCCCTCATCGCGTTCGTTCGGGACCACGGCGGCGGGTGATCGTGGCCGGGGGCTTTTTCGCCGGTGAGGTGTCGAATGCGCTCGGATCGGGAATCCCCCGATCGTCAGTAGCACTACCGGCCCCGATACCGGAGGAGGACCACCCGGATGGACGTGGACAAAGGTGACAACGAGCGCGGTGCCTACGACGCGGCGGAGGACCCGGACGCCGACCCCGAGATGATCCAGCCGAATCGTCTACGACCCCAACCCAACCAGGCGGAGGGCGCGGACGATCCGGCCGAGACCGGCGAGCCTGCCGCGGAGGAACAGGGGGAGTGAGGCGCCTCGGGGACGGGAATCGCCCACCGCGTGCCGTTCACCAGCGGCGACCGGTCCGCGGGTGGTCAACTTGTTGCATGGACGTCGAGGACCTGTGGTCGCCGGTCTCTCCCCGCTCGCTGTGCGAGATCGTCGTCCACCTGCGCCGAGCGGGCCACGTGGTCGCCGAGGCGGACGTGGGCGACCGGCCCGTGATCACCGGTCTCTGTCAGGACTCCCGGCGGGCCCGCCCGGGCGACCTGTATGCGGCACTGCCGGGCCGTCGGCATCACGGTGCCGCGTTCGCCGCGGAAGCGGCCGGCCGCGGTGCCGTCGCGATGCTGAGCGATCGGCCGTCGGACGAGTTGCCGACGGTCGTCGTCGACGACCCACGCGCGGCGCTCGGACCTCTCGCGGCGTGGGCGTACGGCAATCCGTCGACCGCGTTCGACCTGTACGGGGTCACGGGCACGAACGGTAAGACCAGCACCGTGTACATGCTCGAGGCTGCCCTCGTGTCCGCGGGGCTGCGCACGGGGGCCCTCACGGGGATCACCGTGCGCGGGCCCGGCACGGTCCGGCCTGCCACGCGGACCACGCCGGAAGCATGCGAGCTGCAGCAGAGTTTCGTCGAGTTCGTCGAGGAGCGGGTCGACGCCGTCGCGATGGAGGTATCGAGTCACGGGCTGGCCGAGCACCGGATCGACGGATCCCGTTTCGACGTCGCGGTGTTCACCAACCTCGCCCGTGATCACCTGGACTATCACGCGAGCCTGGAGAGCTATTACGCGGCGAAGGCCCGCCTGTTCGCGCGCGATCTCTGCGAGCGCGCTGCGATCTGCATCGACGACGACTACGGCCGTCGGCTCGCGGGCGATGTCGCGGTTCCGCATCTGACGTTCTCGGCGCACGATCCTGCTGCCGACGTGTACGCCACCGCGGTGCGCGCGGGCCGGTGGGGGAGCACCTTCACACTCCACCACGGGGGCGAGCGGGTTCCGGTCCGGCTGCAGCTCCTGGGTGGGCATCAGGTGGACAACGCCGTCGCCGCCCTCGCCGCGCTGTGCCTTCGGGGTATCGACATCCCCGCGGCCGTGGCGGGCATCGAGGCGCTGGACGCGATCCCCGGGCGGCTCGAGCGCATCGACGTCGGGCAACCGTTCCTCGCCTTGGTGGACTACGTGCACAACACCGCCGGTCAGCATCGCCTGTTCCCGTTCCTGCGTTCGGTGACGGCCGGGAGGATCGTCGTCGTGTTGGGGGCCACCGGCGAACGCGACCCCGGTAAGCGTGCTCCGCTCGGGTTCACGGCCGCGCAGTATGCGGAAGTGGTCGTCGTCACCGACGAGAGCGCCTTCTTCGACGACGCTGCCGATCTCCGCAACGACGTCGCCGCGGGGGCGCGCCGGGCCGGGGCGGCGGACGTGATCGTGATCCCCGATCGCGGCGAGGCGATCGCGGTCGCCGTGGATCTCGCCGGGGAGGGGGACACCGTGCTCCTGGCGGGGCGCGGGCACGACCCGACGCTCGTCGACAACGGCGTGTCGATCGCCTTCGACGATCGGGCCGCACTCCGCAACGCCCTGTCGACGCGGGCCTACTAGCCCTGCACCTGGGGTTCTCGTACTCCGAGGGCCCGCAGAATGAACGGCACCGTGCGTGCGACGGCCGTGTCCGTACGGCCACCCGCGACGAGTTCGGGACGCTGCGATTCCAGGCACGCCATGATCAGCTGGCGCGTCGCGGCGGGATCGGTGTCCGTGAACACGCCCCGCTCGATGCCGTCCCGCAGCAGGTCTTCGACCAGTGCGGCGAGCGGTTCCAGGTGGGTGAAGAAGGCGTCGCGGTCCTCCGGCGCGAGCATGGCGGCGACGGAGGCGGCGACACCGCGCTGCAGCGAGAATTCGATCAGGACGAGCTTGACGAGGACCTGCAAGCGATCGACGGGGTCGGTGCGGTCCGCGAGTTCGCGCCCGGCCAAGGCCATGAATCGCGTCATCTCCCGTTCGGACCATGCCAGCAGCAGTGTCGTCCGGTCGGGAAAATAGTTGTACACCGCGGTGCGAGCGACTCCCGCCCGTTCGGCGATCGTCTGGAGTTTGAGGTCCTGCCACGGTCTTTCGTGCAGTTCGACCGCGAAGGCGTCGAGCATCGCCTCACGGGTCGCCGCCTTGTGCTCCGCAAGGGTCGCACCTCCCGTCAGCTTGGGCATCGACGGTCCTCCTCACTCACGGTCGGGACTCGGTGGCCGAACAGTTCCGCTACGACCCAGGGGTCACCCTGCCACGACGCCACCCGATCGAAGACGAGGACGGTCGACACGCGTTCGAGGGCGGCGGCGACCGTCTCGATCTGGACCTGCGACAGGTCGCTGCGCCTGGCGAGGCGTTCGAGTTCCACCGCGACCATTCGTTGCGCCGTGAGCCGGACCTCGTCGAGCACGTCCGCCGGTCCGGTCACGCGCTCGTCCCCCTCCGCCGGTCCGCGCCGGCGAGGCCGGCCGGCGCCACCTGCTGCCGCAGCGGGAGTCGGGCCCCATCGGCACGAAGGTCTCCAGTGATCGTCGGCACCGCTCCACCCTTCTTTATGACGACATGTCGTCACAAAAAGTAGCAAGGGAGCATCGCGTCGATGGTCGCGGGTTCCCTCCGGGTGGCTGTCCACCCCGGGTCACGGGGCGGATCCGCAACCCTCCAGGGTGAGGTCCGCGACCTTGTCGACCACATCGAGGACCGAGTGCCGTCGGCGGAAGGCCGAGAGTTGTTGCCGGGCACCGTTGCCCACGGCTGTTCGAGCACGCAGTCCGTTCTCCGCCGCGGCCCGCAGGCCCTCCCGGTCCAGTGCTTCACCGACGCTGTCGATCATCCGCTCGAGCAGGACGGAGGCGGGCGCGACGGTCACCGTCACGGGGTCTATGCCCACGCCGTCCAACCCGTCGCGGGCGGCGCGCCAGTAGGCGGCGTCCAGCACGTGGCCCGGCAGATCCGGAACGGCGGAACCGGCTTCCGCATCCCGCAGAGCCGTCACGACGAGTGCGCGCACGAGGACCGCGAGCAGCACGGACTCGTCGATGGTGGCCGGGACATCGCTCACCCGCACCTCCACCGTGGGGAACTGGGCCGACGGGCGGACATCCCAGTAGACCATTCCGCGATCGAGGATGTTGCCGGTGGCGACCATGGCCGAGACGACGCTGTCGAATTCGCGCGCATCTGCGAACAGCGGTGGAGCCCCGGCGCTGGGCCACCGGCGCCACATGACGGATCGCCAACTGGCGCATCCGGTGTCGACGCCGCTGTAGATCGGCGAGTTCGCGGTGAGGGCCAGCAGTGACGGCAGCCACGGGCGGAGGCGGTTGCTCACCACGATCGCGCAGTCCCGGTCCGGTACGGCGACGTGGACGTGACAGCCGCAGACGCCGTGCTGCCGAGCCAGGACGCCGAAGGCGCGCTCCATCGCTCGGTAACGATCGTCGTCGCTGACCCGGTGCTCGCGCGGTCCGACGAGTGGAACGGCGGCGGCCAGCAGTCGGCATCCGCATCGGGTGGCCGCTCTCGCGGCCGCCGAACGCAGACGGGCCAGCTCCTCGGTCAGCTCTTCCGGTCCTGCGCACACCGAAGAGGTCGTCTCGACCTGGCAGGCGCCGAGTTCGAGCTGAAGTTCCACGCCGGCGCGTCGGGCCTCGGCGACGACGGCCTGGTTGTCCATGCGCGGCCACCCGGTGACCGGGTCGGTGAGGAGGAACTCTTCCTCGACCCCGACGGTAGGACTCCACTGCGACAGCATCGCGCTCTCTCGTGTCGCTACGGACGGAAGACGGCACGAACGCAGCCGTCCTGCTTCTTCTTGAACATCTCGTAACCGCGGACCGAGTCCTCGAGGGGGAGGTCGTGGGTGGCGAGCACTGCGGGATCGAGTTCACCCCTCCGAACGTGCTCGAACAGCCGTGGGAGGTAACGCTGTCCGTGCTGTTGCGCGGAGCGGATGGTCAGACTCTTGTTGGTCACGGCGCCCATCGGGAACTTGTCCGTCACGCCGTAGACACCCAGCACCGACACCACACCGCCCTTGCGGCAGGCGAGTACCGCCTGCCGTAGCGAGGTCGCACGATCGGTCTCGAGGCGCAGCAGCTGCTTGGTGCGGTCGTAGAGTTCCTGGACCCCGGTGCCGTGACCCTCCATCCCGACGGCGTCGATGCATGCGTCGGGCCCGCGCCCGCCGGTGGATTCGCGTAGCACCTCGCGCACACTGTCGACCTCGGTGTAGTCGATCGTCTCGGCGTCGCACAGGCTGCGCGCCAGGTCGAGTCGCTCCCGGAATCGGTCGATCACGATCACCCGTTCCGCGCCGAGCAGGAGCGCGCTCTTCGCGGCCATCAGCCCCACACCGCCGGCGCCCCACACTGCCACGGTGTCACCGGTGGTGATGTCGCAGAAATCGGCACCCATGTAGCCGGTGGGCACGGCGTCCGACAGGAACAGGGCTTGCTCGTCGGACACACCGTCGGGCACGGCGAAGCAGTTGACGTCGGCGAACGGGACACGGATGTACTCGGCGTGCGAACCCTGATAGCCCCCGAACGGGTGGGTGTAGCCGTAGATCCCGCCGGTGGGGTAGCCGAAGACCGGTTGCTGAAGGTGGGCGTTGGGGTTGGTGGTATCGCACACCGACGGCAGGTCGTGGTCGCAGAACCAGCACGAGCCGCAGCTGATGAACGACGGCACCACCACCCGCGTCCCGGGGGTGATCTCGCCGACTTCCCGTCCGACGTCGACCACCTCGCCCATGAATTCGTGGCCGAACACGTCACCCTCTCGCATGCCCGGCAGATAGCCGTCGATGAAGTGAAGGTCCGATCCACACGTGGTGGTCAGGCGCACCTTGACGATCGCGTCGTGAGGATTGACCAGGCGCGGGTCGTCGACGGTTTCCACTGCCAGGTCGTTGACGCCGTTCCAACAGAGCGCACGCATCGGGGAACCTCTTTCGTGATCGGCGTCGAATCACCGCCCGCGGCCGCGGGCGCTGGGGTTGTCGCGCAGGGTCGGTACCTCTCCGGTCTGCAGCAGGGCACGTGCGCGGTAGAGAACCGCGAAGGCGGCCGGTGACGACAGGAAGTCGGGAAGCGGAGTCTCGGCCCGGAGAGTCACCTCCGTGCCGAGTTCACGCGGGGCGTCGCGGAAGGTCAGGACGAATCCCGGCGTCGGGATGGGGGAAGCGGCGTCCTCCGCCGTGAACCGGAAAGTGTCGCCCTCCTCGTGGAGCGTCGCGCGCCACTGCTCCGTGTCGCCCGAATTGTCCTCAGGCGAGCCGCCCGGGCTCCAGACGTATTCCCCCGCAACGTCTCCCGCGCGCACGTCCGCGGCGCGGTCGAATACCGCGGACAGCGACTCCGGTGCGCGCCAGAACTGTTTCACTTCGTCGCGTGGGCGGCCGATCGTGACCGACTGGGTTCTGTCGGACCGCGACGAGTGCCCGACGACGTCGCCGACCACGTCGCCGACGACTTCGCCCACCTTCTTCACGACATTGTCGAGATAGTTCACCGGGTCCTCCGATGTGATCAGCGGTCGTCGTCGGTGTCGGATCGTTGCACCACGTCCGGCGCGTTCTCCCGGGTCGCCATCCCGCCGTCGCGACCGTGATCGGCCGGCCCGGGTGGGTCGTCGTGCACGTCGTCCGCCGACGTGCGGCGGGCGTTCTGCTCGCGCTCGGTGTTGCCGTCGGTCATCTCCAACCTCCTGGTGCGTACGTAGTGGGTGCCCGGCGCGGCCGGATTCCAAACAGGGACCGCCGCCGGGTCGGCGGATCAGTGCTCGACGACGACCCGAAACTTCTCGAGCGTGGGATCGGACGCGTCCGGAATGTTCATACCGGCGGCGATGCCGCTGCGCAGGTAGTCGACGACACCCTGGTCGAGACGCTCTCCGGGCACCACCGCGGGGATCCCCGGCGGGTAGGGGGTGATCTGTTCGGCGGCAATCCGCCCGGCGGCGCTGCTCGCATCCACCAGCTCGATCCGGCCGAAAAAGGCATCCCGTGGTGAGAGCACCGATTCCAGTTGCAGTTCCGCGGGATTCGGGAGGTACATCTCGCGAGGCGGCGTGAACGACTCCGCCGCTCGGGCGACGGCGTGCAGCGACTGGACGAGGCGGTCGATGCTGGCATCGTCGTCGGCCATCGACAGGGTGGCGAGGATTCGTCGATGGTCGGTCATGCCGAGGTCGACGTGGCAGTGTTCGCGTAGCCAGTCGGTGCACTGGTACCCCGACACACCGAGCTCACTCACGTCGACGAGAACCTGCAGCCGGTCCAGGTCGTGCGAGGCCTCCTCTCCCAGCAATCGGTTCTCGAGCACCGTCAGTCCGTCGATGGCGGCGATCCGCTCGCGGGCATGCCCGGCGAGTGTGAGGGCGCTGCCGAGCAGGTCGTGGCCGTGCTCGACCATCTGTCGCCGCCAGCCGTCCATCGCCGAGTACAGCATCACGTTCGGACTCGTCGTCATCAACAGGTCGGCGCACTGCGCCAGATACCGGCCCTCGACCAGGTCACCCTGGACGTGGTAGACGGACCCCTGCTCGAACCCGGCACCCATCTTGTGGACGCTCACCACACACACGTCGGCGCCGGCGTCCATCGCCCACGTGGGCAGGTCGTCGTGGAACGGCAGGTGCGCTCCCCACGCCTCGTCGACGATGAGGGGCTTTCCGCGTTGATGGCACACCTCGGCGATGCCTTCGATGTCTGCGCACGTGCCGTACGGGCTCGGGCTGACGATCAAGGCGCCGGCGGCATCCGGATGCTTCTCCCACGCGGCGCGGACCTGTTCGGGGGACGGCGGATGGGAGAAGTGCATGTCCTCGTCCCACCGCGGTGTGATCCACCGGGGCGTGACACCACTGAAGACCAGACCGGCGACGATCGACTTGTGCGAGTCGCGGGCGACGAGCAGGCCGCCGGGATCGTTCCCTGCCACGGCCATCATCGCGGCCTTGACCGACAGCGAACTGCCGCAGGTCGAGAAGAAGGCCTGATCTGCACCGACCGCCTCGGCCATCAGTTGTTCGGCCTTCGACAGATACCCCTCGGAGGACTTGCGATCGTCCAGTCCCCCCGATGCCAGGACGTCGGCGCGGAAGGGTTCGGCGCCCAGAACCTCCCGCACCCGGGGGTCGGCGCCGCGGCCCTGTCGGTGGCCGGGCGGGGAGAAGCCGTAGCGGTCCAAGCGGTGGTACTCCTGCAGAGCCTCCAGCAGAGGCGCCCGTGACTGATCCATATCGGTCACTTACCCCGAAGGTCCGCAACGCAATCCGATCCGCTCAGATCCCGGGTCGCGGGGCCCTCGAGAAGGCGTCCCTCCGGGGTGAACCGGGAACCGTGCAGCGGGCAATCCCAACTGCGTTCGGCGTCGTTCCAGCGGACGATGCCCCCGAGATGAGGGCACACCGCGGACACTCGGTGGGTCCGGCCGCCGACGGTGCAGACGGCTTCGGGGACCGGAACCCCGGCGTGCACGTGGCCAGTGCCTTCGGGGGGTGTCGACGAGCGAGATCGGACGAGCGGCGCTGTCCACCCCTTGGCCATCTCGACCGCTACTGCAGCGTTGAGTTCGAGGGTGGGCGCGGCGCTTCTCGGAGCGCGGCTCAGGGCCCACGGGTCGAAGGGCTTCGCCCACTCCCGGGGCTCCCCGCGGATTCGTGCGGCGATCATGTCGGCGGCCGCAGCGGCGTTCGTCATTCCCCACTTGTCGTAGCCGCTCGCGACCAGGATGCGGTCGTCGCCGGGAAGCACACCGCCGACGAGCGGCATCTCGTCCGTCGAGTGATAGTCCTGCGCCGACCACATGTGGGTGACGTCGCCGCCGGGAAAGTGTCTGCCCGTCCAGCCGATCAGGTCCGCGACGCGTGGCTTCGTCGCTCCGCCGCGGCCGACGGTGTGCCCGTTGCCGCCGACGACGAGCAGTTCACCGTCTGCGGTCGGCACGTAGCGTAGGGATCGGGTGGGTGAGTCCGCGGACAGATACATCCCGCGCGGCGGTCGGTCCACGCCAGCGACGGCGAGGCAATACGACCGTCGTGGCTCGAGTCTCGCGAAGAACGATCCACGGTCGAGGATCGGAGTTCCGGTCGCGAGCACCACCCGGTCGGCCGTGAGGCTGCCGCCGGCGTGGTGGACGGCAGTCCGGCCCAGCCCGCGGCTGACGGATCGCACCCGGGTGTTCTCGACGACGGGGACGCCGCGTTCGCGCAATGCGTGCACGAGCGCCTCCACCAGGTCGACAGGGTCGAACTGTGCCTGCTCGGCGAGGGCGATGGCGCCGGTCACCGGGAACGGCAGGTCGGAAGGATCGTTCCAGCCTACGTCGAGGCCCGCTCCGGACGCGGCCTCGAACTCGTCAGCCAACGCCGCCGTGCCCCCGGGCGTCGTCACGTACGTGTAGGCAGTCTCGATCTGCACGGGCACGCCGAAGCCGCGGCAGAGATCCAGCAGCCGCCGTCGACCATTGCGGTTCGCGTCGACGTACGCGCGCACCACGTCCCGCGGGTACCGGGCGGCGATCTGTGACAGCTTCGTTCCCTGGAGGAGCGAGATCTTGCCCGTCGTGCGACCTGTCGTCACCGAACCCGCGCGGCGGGCGTCGAGGACTGCCACCGTCGCGCCCGAACGCGACAGCTCGAGCGCGGTGCACAGACCGGTCAACCCCGCGCCGATCACCACGACATCGACACGGCTACCGTCCGGAATCGGCGGATTCGCCGCGGGACGCGGACGGTCGAGCCACAGCGAGGCATTCTTCGCTGTCACGGGCTTCGCTGTCACGGGCTCAGTGGTTGCGCAGTTCGGAGATGAGGTCCGCCTTGCGCTTGGAGCTGTATCCGGACAGGCCGATCTCCTTGGCGCGCTTCTTCAGTTCGTCGACGGTCCAGTCCTCGTAGGACGACGACTTGCCGCCCTTCTTCCCGACCTCGGAGCGCCCACGATCGGCACTGGCGTTCGCGATGCGGGCCGCCTTCTCCTTGGATGCGCCCTTCTCCCGCAACTTCTCGTACTGCTTCTCGTCCTTGATCGACGACCGTGCCATGTCCGTCTCCTTTCCTGGTGTCTCCTGCCTGTGACATACCCAGCAGTCGGCAGCGCTACACGTCGCGCAGGTACTGCCGGCGCGACGTCTCGCGAGATCGGCCGCCCGATGTCCGACGAAGGTCGATACGCGGACTGTCACGGGCGCGACGGGGAGACGGGGCAGTGCGACCGGTCACTCCGCAGCGTCGGTGTCGGGGTCGCCCTCCGACGTCGACGACTGCTTCTCCGGCGCCGGGCCCTTCGCCTTCGGATTCGGGCCGCACGACATGACGCGACGCCACCAGGACTCGAGGGGGCTCGGCTGGGGGTACCGGACATCCGCCGTCTCCCACTCTGCCCCTGCGCCTTCGGCTTCGGTCATATCTCGGGGATTCCCGCCGCCCATGTGTTCGAAACCTTGGCCGAGCATCACGTGTGGAAGCCAGGTCTCCTCGTCGTCCCCGTGAGACGTTTGCGTTCCGGCGGTTCGGGTAGATGATGGGCATGACGACGCATTTCCCCTCGCCGACAGATACCGCATCGGACGGCGCCCGCACCGATCTTCCTCCGGTCGTGTCCGGACTTCGAGCGATCGGAGCGGTGACTGCCCTGGGGCTGCCGTCGGTCGCGTCGGGAATCATCGCCCGCCGACATCTGCTCATGCCGCTGCTCGAGAAGTCGCGGGCCGATGCGATGTCGATCGATATGTTTCGCCGGCTGCGTACCGAGTTCGGGCGCGGGCCGGTGGAGTTTCGCTTGCCCGGCCGTCGAGTGGTACTGCTCCTGGATCCCGATGACGTGGCTCGCGTCCTGGGTGACAGCCCGGATCCCTTCACCCCGGCCAATCGGGAGAAGCAGGCCGCGCTGGGCGCCTTCCAACCCCACGGCGTCCTCATCTCGAAGGGCGAGGTGCGGACGCGGCGCCGAGCCGTCAACGAGGCGGCGCTCGAGACACCGAAGCCCCTGCACAGCGCGTCCGATGTGATCGCTCGGACGATCGACCGCGAAGTTGCGGCGTTCGCGCAGGGTGCACGTGATTCCGGGACCTTCGATGCTGCAGATTTCATCCGGACGTGGTGGAAGATTGCTCGACAGGTGACGCTGGGGGAGAGTGCACGCGACGACACGGACGTCACCGATCGATTGTGGAAACTCCGGGCAAACGGCAACTGGTCCTATCTCACGCCGCCCCGCCGCCGCTTGCGCGATCGGTTCTTCGACAACCTCTACGACTACGCCGATCGGGCCGAGCCCGGTTCGCTGATCCACGCGCTCGGGTCCGCGGAGCTGACACCGGATGTCGATCCAGTAGGCCAGATTCCACACTGGCTCTTCGCATTCGACGCCGCTGGAATGGCGACTCTGCGGGCCCTCGCATTGCTGGCGGGACATCCCGACGAACTGTCGAGAGTTCGGGAAGAGGCGTCCGATCGGGCGCCCGGCACCGCCTCGACCATGCCGATTCACCGAGCCACCATTCTCGAATCGCTGCGACTGTGGCCGACGACGCCGGCGATCCTGCGGGACTCGACTCGCCCCACGACATGGCGGGTGCCCGGCGGCGCGCGGGCTGTGGTTCCCGAGGGGAGCCTGTTCATCGTCCTGACGCCACCGCTGCACCGGGACCGCGATCGCTTCGATTTCGCGGATACGTTCACGCCCGACATCTGGATCGACGGACGCGCCGACGACCTGAAGACGTTGCTGCCGTTCAGCGGGGGCCCGGTGGAGTGCCCCGGCCGGAACGTCTCACTGCTCGTGGCGAGCACGGTTCTGTCGGCACTGCTGCAGTCCTTCGAGCGTATCGAGCAGGTGAGCGAGCCCCGCCTTCGAGCGGGGACCGAGCTCCCGCCGACCCTCAACCACTACGGCCTGAAATTCGCGGCGTCCTAGGGCGACCGCCCCCAACGATCGAGGAGATCTCATGATCATCATCGGACTCGTCATCCTGATCGCCGCGGTTGCGATCGGCGTGGCCGGCGTCGTGAACAACACCGGTAGCGAGCATGCGCTCCAGGACGATTTCACCGTCTTCGGTGTCCACGTGACCGGGTCCACCGGCACGCTTTTCCTCGTCGGGCTGGTGGTCGGCGCCGCGGGCATGCTGGGACTCGCGCTGTTGCTCGCGGGCTCGCGACGGTACTCGCGCAAGGCGCGCTACGCCCGTCACGAGTTGGAGCGTCGGGACGCCGCCGCGGTGCCGGCCCGCGACGCCACCGCAGTCTCGACGCCCCGGACCGAGGCGGACCGATCCGAGCACCCGAAGAGCTGGCGACATCCGTTCGGCGGCAACGCCGGCCCACCGACCGCGCATCCGACGCACTGAGGCGTCGGCTCACGTGAACGGTGTGCCTCCGGTGACACCGAGGATCTCGCCGGTGATGTAACTGGATTCGTCGGAGGCGAAGAACACGTACGCGGGTGCGAGCTCGGCCGGCTGCCCCGGTCGGCCGAGGGGGACGTCCTTCCCGAATTCGCGGTACTGCTCCGGTGGCATGGTTGCGGGAATCAGCGGCGTCCAGATGGGTCCGGGAGCAACGGCATTCACCCGGATACCACGTTTGGCCACATCGTCCGCCAGCGCCTTGGTGAAGTCCACGATGCCGGCCTTGGTGGTCGCGTAGTCCATGAGGGACGGTGAAGGATTGGTGCCCTGGATCGAGGAGGTGTTGACGATCGTCGACCCCGGAGGCATCGCCTCGACGGCGAACTTGCACAGCCAGAACAGCGCGTACAGGTTCGTCTTCATGACCCGGTCGAACTGTTCGGTCGTGATGTCGGAGATTCCGCCGGGGGTCGCCATCTGGTACGCCGCATTGTTCACGAGGATGTCGAGCCCCCCGAACGCGTCGACGGTGGAGTCCACCAGCGCGCGGCAGTGCTCCTCGGAGCGGATGTCGCCGGGGAGCGGAAGGGCCCGGCGGCCCGCTTCCTCGATCAACCGCAGGCTTTCCTGCGCGTCCGCTTCCTCCTCCGGAAGGTAACTGACGGCGACATCGGCGCCTTCCCTGGCGAACGCGACGGCCACGGCGCGCCCGATGCCCGAATCGCCACCCGTGACGAGGGCTCGTCGATCCTTCAGGCGTCCGGCACCGCGATATCCCCGTTCCCCGTGATCGGGCCGGGTTCGCATGTCGGACGTGAGTCCGGGATGTGCTATCGGTGGCTGCCCCTCGAGATCCGGCACGGGGTAGCGGGTGGTGGGATCCTGCAGCGGTTCTCGCTCGTGCATTCGAGTGCTCCTTCTGGTCGGAAGGGTCGTGCTGCCCACCGTGCACCGATCGGCCCGGTCCTGTCCACCGGATGGTTTGGACTCGTCCCGATTCGGTTATGTCCTACAGACAGCCCTGGACTACGGAGGTGATGGGTGTGGTGAATGCGTTGACGTTTCTGCGCGCCGAGCACGAGAGCGTGCTGGGGATGCTGGAGGTACTCGAAGGTGCCGGCCCAGGATCGCCGGGTCGGGACGACATGGTGGCCAATCTGGTGATCGCGGATTCCCGCCACGAGGCGATCGAGCAGGAGATCTTCTGGCCGATCGTCCGAGACGTGGTCCCGGGCGGCGACGACCTGGCCGACACGGCGATCGGACAGGAGGTGGACGGCGAGAAATTGCTCGACACCATCGAGCACGGCTCGCCGGGAGACGAGGACTACGAATCCGCGCTGCGCGAGTTCCTCGGCGCCGCAAGGAAGCACATCGAGTACGAACAGAACGAGGTCTGGCCACGGGTGACCGACGCCGTTCCCACGTCGGATCTGGAGGATGCCGGCAACCGGCTCGAGCTGGCCCGCAAGCGTGCTCCGACACGGCCGCATCCGAACACGCCACCGCGGCCGGCCGTTCTGAAGACCACCGGGCCATGGCCGCGGCGGTGGACAAGGTCCGTGATGTCTTCAGCGGGCGTGCGCGCCACCACCCGCCCGAGACGCCACCGAGCTGACCGAAACGACGATGCTCCCCGCCGGTTCCAGGCGGGGAGCATCTCGGCGTCACCTCGGTCAGTTCGCGGCCACGTGCTGCTCGTGGGTGAACGGCTTGGTGCCGTGGACGGCAGGCCCGCCGTCGGGGCTTTCGGTGTCGCCCCGGTTGGTGCTGTCCTCGCTGCGCAACCACTGTTCGGCGGGGGCGTCGACGTAACGCCATTCCGTCCCCTCGGGCCACGGACCTTGCCCCTCGTTCCACGGGCCCCGCACCGAACCGCCGTTCGACATGTTGAAGGCGACGTTCTGGAAGCGGTCGTCGCCAGGCAACTGGCCGGGTGGGAAGTTGACGGGAAGCTCGTTGAGGGCGGCGGTGAACTGCTGATAGTGCGCCACTTCCCGGGTCATCAGGAACGTGAGCGTGTCCTGTGCCCCCGGGTCGTCGGTGAACTGCTTGAGGTACTCGTAGACGATCTTCGCGCGAGATTCCGCCGCGAGGTTGCTTCGCAGATCCACCGACGGATCTCCGTTGGAGTTGATGAAGGTTCCCGACCATGGGGTGCCGGCAGAGTTGACGACGTCGGGTCCGCCGCCGGTGAGACTCAGGTAGGTCGGGTTGACGGCAACCTGATGGATCGCCTGCTCCCGTCCGTCCGCGGTCGCGACGACGGGCATCCAATCGCATCGCTCGTTGGCCTGCTTGAGATCGTCGTTGAGGCCGTCGAGAAGCATCGTGATCATCGATCCCACGATCTCGAGGTGGCTGAACTCCTCGGTGGCGATGTCCATGAACAGGTCGTACATCTTGGGGTTCTTGCGCCGCAGGACGAAGGCCTGCGTGAAGTACTGCATCGCAGCTTTGAGCTCGCCGTTCGCACCGCCGAACTGTTCCTGGAGAAGCGTCGCGAATTGCGGGTCGGGCTTGTCGATTCGGACTTCGAACTGGAGATCCTTGTTGTGGGTGAACATGTCACTTCCTCTGGACGTGGTAGTTCGGACACCGGCGAGATACCCGCCGTGCCGCGGAGGAATCCTCGACGGACGCGCACTTCGGTGATCGTGACTCGAACGCAATACGGCGCACGGGTGTCCGTGCCGTGCGTGGGGGCGGTTTCGGGTGGCGTCCCTCGGGGTAGTCGGACAACGCATCGGGTTGCGCGTGCGGGAGGGACGGAGGCGTTGTGAGAATCGGATTCAAGCTGTTCGCAGAGGCGTATTCACCGACCGAACTGGTTCGGCAGGCGGTCCGCGCCGAGGAGGCGGGCTTCGACTTCGTCGAGATCAGTGACCACTTCCATCCGTGGCTGCACGATCAGAACCACTCGGGGTTCGCGTGGTCGATCCTGGGATCGATTGCCGCAAAGACCTCGACCCTCGAGCTCGCCACCGGTGTGACGTGTCCCTTCGTGCGCTACCACCCGGCGATCGTGGCGCAGGCGGCGGCAACGACAGCGCTGTTGTCCGACGGCAGATTCGTGCTGGGACTGGGCAGCGGCGAACGACTCAACGAACACGTCGTCGCGCGCGGCTGGCCGCCGGCAGCGACCCGTTCGGCAATGCTCCGTGAGTCGATCGAGATCATCCGGTTGCTGTGGAGCGGCGGGTACCACAGCTACTCCGGACGTCATCTCGAACTCGAGGATGCACGCGTGTTCGATCTGCCGGAGAGCCTTCCGCCGATCATCGTGGCGGGCTCCGGGGGCCCGGCGGCGAAGATCGCGGCCGAGCTGGGCGACGGATTGTTTGCGACGGAGGCCGACCGGGACCTGATCGACCGTTACGAGAAGGCGGGTGGGGCGGGTCGGAGGTACGCCGAGGTTCCGCTGTCCTGGGCGCCGACGGAGGAAGCCGCTCTGCAGTCCGCTCACAAGCTGTTTCGCTTCTCCGCCACGGGATGGAAGGTCCAGGCCGAGCTGCCGAACCCGGTCAACTTCGAGGCGGCGGCCTCCGTGGTGCGAGAATCCGACATAGCCGAGAGCTTCGGATACGGGCCCGATCCGAGCCGCCATCTCGAGCGGATCCGCGAGTTCGCCGACGCCGGCTTCGATCACCTCGCCCTGGTCGACGCCGGACCGGACGTGGACGGGTTCCTCGACTTCTACCGAGACGAACTCGCCCCCGCGCTGAGCAAACTCGCATCGGCCTGAGAAGCGAAGGGAGAGAGCAATAATGCCCAAGACCACGAAGTCCGGACAACCGAAGAAGCAGGAGTTGCCGGAGACGCTCCTGCGCTCGTCCGCCAAGGCGCAACGAACCTTCGCCAAGGCTCACGATGCCGCGGCGGAGGAGTACGGCGAAGGGGAGCGAGCACACCGGGTGGCGTACGCGGCTCTCAAACACAGCTTCGAGAAGGTCGGTGACCACTGGGAACCCAAGGCGGAGAAGGGGCCCTCGGACGAGCGTGCACGAAGCGGGGGGCCGCGCGCACGCGGGCGGACGGCGGAGGGCGTCGACGCGAACGCGAGCAGGCGCCATCTCTACGACGTCGCCCGACGACTCGATATCCACGGCCGGTCGACCATGCACAAGGACGAGTTGGTCGATGCGATCGAGAAGGAGAACCGACGACGTAGTGCCGCCGCGCGACGCTGACAGCCGCGGTTCGCGGAATGTCCGCGCGCCGGGCTGCGGTATCGATCTCTCGTTGTCCGACGGGCCCTACTCGAACGAGTATTGCTATCCTGTAGTCAGCGGTTGAGCCCAAGCCGAAAACTCATCACTTCACCGACGAGTACGGGCGGGCGCCGCTTCTGTGCACTCTTCGCGTTGGCGCGAGTAGCCCCGTCCGGGAGAGGCACACATGATGATTGCGGACGGTTCATCGTACCCACGCGCGCATGCGGCCCACCAGAACTGGCAGTGCAGCGTTCTACACATCGGGATCGAGCAGCCGCTGGCGAAGGTCGTAGCGATCACCGTCGACGGTGTTCAGGCTTCGGAGATCGACGACCTGCGGCGGCTTCTCGGCCTGGCCTGGGAAAGCCGGATCACGTCGAACATGCGGGGATCGCACACGTTGATCCTGGATCTGTCGAGCGTAGAGATCGGCTTCCCGGAACTCTTCGACCTCCTGGACGACGTGGACGCGTTCGCACGAGCCGGCGCCGGAGCGGAGTGGATGGTGGTTGTCGATCCGTCCACAGAATTCGCGCATGCTGTGATGGCGTGCCCCGTGCGACGACTTCCGGTCGCATTCTCCAGGGCCGAAGCCCTTCTCGCGGTCCGAGGCCCGGGCCGTCGCACTCGTGTCGGTGTCCGATGAGGCGCGATCGCACCAGATCGTGGAGCCTGTGGACCGACGCCGCGCGGACCCTGAGCGAGGCGACCGGCGGCGTGGCGGACGTTGTGGTTCTCGATGGGCGAGCCGGCATCGAGGTGTCGCTCCCGGCGGGTCGCATGCTGCTGGCAACGTGCGACGGATCTCTCGACGGTGACAGCCCGGTGCGGTGGCTACTGCGGGTCGTCGAGAATGCCGACGGGGATCGACGAACGTTGGGTTCTCGCACCGGCACGTGGCTGGTGGACCTGCTGGACGCGTTGGCAACCGACCTGGAAACAAGCGCGGGGATCGCCTGTTCACGGGAGAGACGAACGGGTAGTCCGAGTCGATGGGGACGAGGCGAGCCCGCACGGAGCCGTGGCCGCTGTCTGCTCCGATGACCACTGGACACGCATTTCCGGACCGGTGCACCGACCCGCAGGATGACCGCTCACCCGGCCGTCATGGCGCCCCTGTTCACCGCGCGAAACACGACCAACTTCTCGAGATCGTCGTCCGGTCCGAGTAGGCCCCGTCGCCGGAGGAGTGGCGCCCGCTCGGTGAGCACCGGACCGAACGGGACGTGCTCGGTGGAGACGATGTCCGTCGACAGCCCGTGACGCTGTAGCTCGGTACGCGTCGCGGCGATGTCGCTCAACTCCGATTGCAGAAGCAGCAGCACACCGTCGGGCCTGAGAATGCGAGCAGCTTCTCGACAGATCTGGTCCAAATAGGCGCGGCCGTTCCGGCCGGCGTCCCAGCACCGAGCCAAGCCGCCGGTGGGAAGGGTGTCCTCGGCCGCCGGCACGTACGGTGGATTGCTGACGACCAGGTCGAAGTCGTTCTCCGCGAACGGCATCGTGAGGTACCCGCGCACAGCGCGGACCTGCACTCCGTTCAGCGTGGCGTTGAGTCGTGTGTTGAGCAACGCGCGCTTGTCGACGTCCACCGCAGTGACGTTTCGCGAGCCGGCCAGAGCGGCCGAGACCGACAGGTACCCGGTACCGGCGCCGATATCGAGGACGCGGGTACCGGGTTCGATCGCTTCCGCGACCAACGTCCGCGCGAGAAGACGGGTATCGGACTGTGGTGGATAGACGCCAGGCAGGCGCCAGAATCTACGTGGGCTCGGCTCGCGTGGGCGGATCGGCTCACCCGTCCCGCGCAGTGTCGTGTCCGAGGTCATCGCGTTACGAGTCCTGCTCGGTGCGCTGGCGGGCCTCCTGGGCTGCCGCCTTCCCGCGCGCCTTCTCTGCCTCGGCTTCCTTCTCAGCCGCTTCCCGCTGCGCGGCGGCCTTGTCCTGCTGCGCTTTTCCTTCGCGCACGAGATCGTCCTGACCCGTGACGGCGCCCGCGGCTTCCTTGGCCTTGCCCTTCACGCCCTCGACAGCGCCTTTGACGGCCTCTGCGGGCCCCGACTTGCCCTTGTCCGACATGACGCGATCTCCCTTCCGCGGATACGATTTATGCGGCGTGTACCCGGTCGGGTCCGCCGGTAAACATCGTCAGTGGCCGAGTTGGTCGGTGAGCGAGGCGTTGTCCAGTCGCTTGACGCGCCGATGTTCCGCGAGCACGAGAGCGGTCCCGACCAGCAGGGCGCCGACGCAGACGATCCCCGCGATCCACGCCCAGCCTGCGAAGCCGTAGCCGGCTGCGACGAGAGTGAGCCCCAAGGTGACGATGGCTACGCCGATCAGGGCATATCCGGGCCAATTGCGCGCATCCTCGATCGCCTCACCGGGATGTTCCCGGGTGGTGTGCGCGAGGTCGCGAGGGTCGTTGCTGTTCATTCGAGCCTCCCCGGTGTCGAATTCGTTTCTCCGCGCCGGACGGACCGGTGCGGTCCCTGCTTGCCTGTGCCTTCGATTGTCGTCCAGCCCGCTCGTTCTTGCACGGAACGGTACGAGATTGCCCGACGGTAGGGGAGCGGACGGAGATGGTGAGGAGGCGCAACGACTTTCCGCGTCGTGGTCGCGCCGTACGGCCCGGAAGACCGGATTCCGTATCGATTGGCCGCCGGCGTGTGACGTTTGCGGCGGTTGCCGACTGGGTAGGTGTCGGCAGAGAGACGAGACGACCTGGAGGTAGCGGTGAAAGCGGTGACATGGCAAGGCAAGCGGAACGTATCGGTGGACACAGTTCCCGATCCGCGGATCCAGGAAGCGAACGATGCGATCATCGAGGTGACGACGACCAACATCTGCGGGTCGGACCTGCATCTGTACGAACTGCTGTCGCCGTTCATGAACCCAGGGGACATTCTCGGGCACGAGCCGATGGGCATCGTGCGGGAGGTCGGCAGCAATGTGGGCGATCTCGCGGTCGGCGACCGTGTGGTGATCCCGTTCCAGATCTCGTGCGGACACTGCCCGATGTGCCACGGCGGTCTTCAAACCCAATGCGAGACAACGCAGGTCCGGTCCGAGGGAACCGGTGCCGCCCTCTTCGGATACTCGAAGCTGTACGGCAGCATTCCCGGCGCGCAAGCGCAGTACCTGCGCGTGCCCCAGGCGCAGTACACCCACATCAAGGTTCCCGAGGGCCCATCGGACGAACGTTTCGTCTATCTGTCCGACGTTCTGCCGACGGCGTGGCAGGCCGTGGAGTACGCCGACGTCCGCGAAGGCCAGTCACTGACAGTGCTGGGCCTGGGCCCCATCGGGGACATGGCCGCCCGTATCGCGGCGCATCGAGGAGTCCGGGTGATCGGCGTCGACCTGGTCCCCGAACGGCTGGCGCGCCTCCGGGAGCGCGGTGTGGAGGTTCTGGACCTGCGTGAACACGACAACCTCGGTGAGATCGTCCGGGACATGACCGGTGGGCGCGGAACGGATGCCGTGATCGACGCCGTAGGGATGGAGGCACACGGATCGCCAGGCGCGAAACTGGTGCAGCAGGCGACGTCGTTCATGCCGGACGCGGTGGCGGGCCCGTTGTTCACCCACGCGGGTATCGATCGGCTCGCTGCGCTCGAAGCGGCGATCGACATAGTCCGGCGCGGTGGCACCGTGTCGATCGTCGGTGTCTACGGGGGTGCGCTGGATCCGCTTCCGATGTTCAAGATGTTCGACAAGCAGATCCAGTTCCGCATGGGTCAGGCCAACGTGAAGCGTTGGGTGGACGACATCCTCCCGCTCCTCACGGACGGCGACCCGCTGGGCGTCGACACCTTCGCGACCCATCGACTGTCGCTGGACGAGGCGCCGCGCGCCTACGAGATCTTCCAGAAGAAGCAGGACGGCGCGGTGAAGGTTCTCCTCGAGCCCTGAGCCCGCGGCACATGACCTGTCAATCGGCAGCGAGGCACTCGATCAGCAACTCCAAGGCGTGCTCCGCGGTCGACTCGACCACCTCCGTCGGGTCACCCGGGAAGGTCCTACGAACGGCGCGGACGACACCCCTGTCGAAGAGGCCGAACCACACCGTCCCCGGGTCCTGACCGTCCTGGCCGTCGGGGCCGGCGGCGCCCGTCACCGCGACCACGGTGTCGGCGCCCAGGAGCGTCGCGGTCGTCGCGGCCATGCTGCGTGCCGCCGGTTCCGAGACGACCGGTCCCGGCGGTACTCGGAGCAGATCGTGCTTGACCTCGCTCGAATAGGCGACGACGGCGCCGCGGAACCAATCGGACGAGCTGGGGGCAGCGCCGAGGAGGCTCGAAATATGCCCTCCGGTAAGAGATTCGGCGGTGGCGACGCTGCGCCCCGCCTTCTGCGCCAGATCGGAGATTTTCTCGGCCAGCGCGCCGCCGTCGTTTCGAGAGATCGCCATCGCTCGGTTATACCTCCTCGCAGGGAAGGGTGCTGGTTGTCGCCACGAAGGCCGTTCGGTGATTCTCGTTCGGGACAGACCCTTGCGGCCCGAGGGTGTGTGACGCTATTCTCATTCACGGTTGAACAAACAGCCGATGCTGGAAGCCCCGCTCGCGTCGGCTCCGTATTCTGTTCTCCCTCCAGGCGAGAACGCGTCGACAGCGAGACCGCTCTTCTTCCGATGTATCGGAGTCGTCTCGGATGAATCGTGAACACCTCACAGTCTCCCACTCCTCGTCCCTTCGGCGTCCGGGTCGCGCGCCCGAACGCGCAGCCGCGGCCGTGATCAGTGCCGCTCGTGGATGTAGCCAGGACGCCGCGTTCGACGAACTGATCGACGTTGCGATGCACCATCACGTGAGCGTCGGGTGCGCCGCCGAGAGCTTGATATCCCTGGTCGGCGACGACGCCGGCATGGCGGGTGGCCCCGCCATCGTCCCTCCTCAGTGGGCTGAGTTGTGCGACTCGCGCGGGGCGGATTCGTCGAAGGCGGGTGCGGACGCATGATGCTCGATTCCGACCGCGCGAGCGGTCATATTCGGCGCTCCGATGCGACATCGGGCGAGTCCAACCGGGGGTTCTCGGCGGCACTCTCGTGTGGTTCCGGAGCGACCGCCGCCCTTCCGCCGCTTTTGCTCGGATCGCCCGGATTAATCTGCGCCACTTTGGCATTGGTGATCTTCGCCGCGGTCGGTCTGGCATCCTTGCTGATCTGATGCTGATCTGACGAAATGCGGTCCGTCAACGATCTCTGCGGATGCGGACGGCGGTCACTCCTGCGTGACGATCTTGTCGAGAAGTTGCCGGGCCACCACCTTGAGTTTGACGTTCGCCTCCTGGGATTTGCTCACCAGCCGGTCGAAGGCTTCGGAGGCCGGTACGCCGTGGAGCGCCATGACGATTCCGATCGCCTGGTCGATGTCTGCGCGAGAAGTCAGCGCCGCCTGCAGGTTGCGGATGGACATCAGCGCGCGGCGATGCCGCTCCGCCTGTTGCAGAGCCGTCACTGCAGCGGTGGTGAAAACCTCGACCAGTGACTCGTCGAGCGACTGGAAGCCCTGCGGATCGCTGCTGTAGAGGTTGAACGAGCCGTGGATTCGGTCCGAAAGCACCAGCGGCAGTGCGATGAAGCTCTTGATCCCGAGGCCTGCAGCCGACTCCTCGAGGTCGGGCCATCGGGACCGGACCTGGTCCACGTCGACGACGACGCTTCTTCCGTCTCGCGAAGCCGTGAGACACGGACCGCTGTCGTTCGCATACTGGGTTTCGTCCACCTGACGGACGCGGGCATGCGTCGCGGCAACCGTCTCCGCGGAGTCGTCGGTCACAATCGTCACACCGGCCATGTCCGCCCCGGGGACGATCCGAACGGCGCCCTCGACGACGTGCTGCAGAACTGTTGCCAGATCCTCGTACTCGTCCAGGACACCGGACAGATCTTGGAGGGCCTCCGTGATCTCGTCGAAGCGCTCACTCAGAGTCTCGGCGGTGTCGTCGTTCATCTGGATATCCGTTCACCGGCGCGCCGGTCAGTAGGAGCGGTCGGCCAAAGCGCCGGGCTCGCGGGACCCGCACGCCAGGGCCGAGCCCACCGTGGGATGACAGTCGAACGATCGGCGCGCGCCTGTGGCCGCGAGGGCGTGCTCGACGCCCCGCGTCGCGGTGACGAGCCTCAGTTCGAGACCCTCTCGGGCCGCGGCGTCCTTGGCGTCGACAAGGGCGGACGCGGCGTCGATGCTCATGAACTCGACACGGGAGAGATCGAGCACGATGGGATCCGCGGGCACCTGCCCGTCAGCCGTCAGGTCGCCGAGCAGAGCCGCGAATACTCGACGGAAGCTGTCCGTCGTGTTGAGGTCCAAGTCGACGAGAACCTCGACCACCAGCGCCGTCGGGGGGGTCGCGGTAGCGCCGGCGTCGTACTCGGACGTGCAGACCATGAGCATTGCTGTACTGGGAAGATCAGGCACGGCGTGCCTCCATCCGCTGCAATCGAGTGAGATGACGTCCCGCCCGAGACTCGGCCGAGGCGACCACTCGAGCGACGGTCACCGATGCGCCCGTCTCTGATGTGGACAGGCTGTGTGCTCAACCTCTCTCGTTTCTAACACCGACTGGCTCGCGTGTACAGGCCGACGGCATCCGCCCGGGTTTTCCGGGCTCGCGAAACGGGTATTCCGGCCGGGAGCGGCGGCTATCGCTCCACCTGCGCCCGCAACCTGGACAGCGTGTCGGAGAGGATCCTGGACACATGCATCTGGGAGACCCCCACGCGTGCCGCGATCTGTGACTGTGTCTGATTGCCGAAGAACCGGAGCAAAAGGACGGTGCGTTCCCGGTCCGGTAGTCCCTGCAGGATGACCCGCAGCGTCTCGTGATCCTCGACCCCGGCAAGGTCCGAGTCGGTGTTACCCAACAGATCGCCGAGTGTCGATCCGGGATCGGGACTGCCACCGACGGTCGCATCGACGGAGAGGGCCTGATAGCCGTTGGCGGCCTGCAACCCCTGCGCGACTTCCTCGATTCCTATTCCGAGTTCTTCGGCCATCTCACGGGTGGTCGGCGAGCGCCCGAGGCGCTGGGACAAACCCGACGACGCCTTGACCAGCTCGAGATGAAGCTCCTTCAGGCGCCGGGGCACCCTGACCGCCCAGCCGGTGTCACGGAAGTGTCGTCGGACCTCACCCATGATCGTCGGCACGGCGAAGGCGAGGAAGTCCGACCCGCGATCGACGTCGTATCGGTCCACGGCGTTGACGAGGCCGATGCTGGCGACCTGTACCAGGTCCTCGAACGGCTCGCCCCGACGGTCGAACCGTCGCGCGATGTGTTCGGCGAGCGGCAGACAGCGGGTGATGATCGACCGCCGCAAGTCCGCGCGCGCGGGGTCCGATTCGCCCAGCGCTGCCAGGGACGCGAACATCGGCTTCACGTCGCTGTACTCGTCCGGTCGGTCCGCCGTCCGGGGGGTCACATGGTCTCCCCACACCCCATGGCGAACGAAATCGTGATGGTGGAGGCTCGGCCGTCGCCGTTGCCGTGGTGGCGATGGAGCGTCAGTTCGTCGGTGAGGGTGCGAAGGACATGCCAACCGAACGTCTGCTCGTAGTGTCCGTCCACTTCCGCGCCGGTGGTCGGCACACAGCCGGCGAAGCGGAAGGAATCGGCCTTCACCCGGAAGGTGCACACGATGTCGCTGTCCGGAAGTGCGATGCGAAACAGCGTGCTGCAGGCCTCGTCGACAGCGAGCCGTAGATCGGCGAGTTGATCGAGTGTCATGTCGCACTGCTCGGCCAGTGACGCCGACACCCCCCGGATCGGGGCCAGTTGGGAGGCATCGGCAGGGGTACGAAGCTCCACGACAGGTGCGGGCCCCTCGCTTCTGCTCGTGGAGATGCACGCTTCGCTCATGACTCCTCGCTTCGAAACTGGGCCTGACGGGCTCATCCGGTCGGTGGCTTCGTTCGGAGGATTCCCGTGGGGCCTCGTTTCCAAACTCGTGGATCACGGAACTCCTGGCAAGTGGTCCACAGTTCGGCGACCGCATCGCTCACGGCCCGCGGGCCGATCGCATCCAGGCAGGGATGCGCGGTCAGGCCGCACCGACGTGCCCGCGAGCCTCGGCAGGGGGCGTGCTGGTCGCCGAGCACGATGCTCGGGACGCCGTAGGGCTTCCACCGCTCGACCGGAACAACCGGTGCGAACAGGGAGACCACCGGTGTCCCCACGGCTGCCGACAGATGCGCGGCACCGGTGTTCGGCGCGACGGTCACCTCCGCGGCTCGCAGAACCGCGGCGAGTTCCGCGAACGTCGTGCGCCCGCCCAGATCGACGGCGGATCCCGCGGCGACGAGATGCGTCAGTGCCGATTCGCCGCGCCCACCGGTGACGACGACCCGGTGCCGACGGGCGACGAGATGCCGGATCGTTCGCGCCCACCATCCGGGCGACGCGGTCCGCGCGGGCGCCGAGGCTCCCGGATGCACGACGACGTACGGCGCCGGCCCGACGAGCGCGGCGACGTCGGGAAGGTCGCCTCGCACCCGCAGTCTGCCGTCGTCACCAGGAGCGAGTTCGTATCCGGCGCGGCGGGCCAGATCCAGTGCTCGCTCGGTCTCGGGGACGTCGGCGTCGAGTCGGTGGCGCACGTCGAGCAAGGCCCCCGGATAGTCGTCGGAAATGGCCGCGATCGACGGGACCCCGGCCATTCGGAGCAGCATCGCTGTCGGCAGCGGGGACTGGTGGTACGAGGTGAGGATCAGTGCGCGGTCGATCCGGCGACGTCGGAGACGATCGACGAGATCGAGTAGCGACGCCGAGCCGGGCCAGGACGGGTCCGGGTCGATCCACGGAGCCTCCCATTCGACGACCTCGTGGACGTGGGGAAGCAACGCGGCCGCCGCGCTTCCCCGGGGACCGACGAGGAGCGTGACCCGATCGGATCCGGCTGCCACTGCTCGGATGCAGGGGCCGGCCAGCAGCACATCACCGAGATTGTCCTGACGTACGACGAGGGTGTGGGTGCCGGTCACGAGTCGACGATCCTGTCCCGTCCGAGCCCGGCGAGCTCGACGGCGGATGCCAGGTCGGTCGCCAGGCTGCCGTCCGCGCGTGCCCGATCGACCTCCGCCCGGAGAGTGCGATCCGTGGGCACCAGGATGCCGATCGCGCCGGCCGCGCGGGCGGCGTCGACGTCCGCCCCCGTGTCCCCGATGACGACACAACGTTCTACGGGGACACCGAGATCTGCCGCCGCCCGGAAGATCAACCCGGGCAGCGGTTTACGGCAGGCGCAGCCGGCGCCTCCGGCGTGGGGACAGATCTGCCAGGTGTCGAATCGGCCGAGCCGCCTCTCGACCTCGTCGTTGACCTCCCGGAGCTGCGTCGCGGTGATCCGCCCGTGTGCCACCCCGGACTGGTTCGACACGACACCGACGAGAACCCCGGCGGCCCGAAGTGTCGCCAGGACCTCCTCGGCGCCCGGCACCGGGTCGACCCCACGGAAGTCCGACAGGTACGGCACGTCGTGGATGATCGTGTCGTCCCGGTCGAACAGCACTGCCAGTACGGGCGAACGGATGGATGTTCCGCTCCTCGACACCGCGATCTCACCGCGGATCCGGTGGAGGACGGCCGCCGGGGGGACGAGGATGCTGGTTCCCACCATGTCGAGGATCTCGCGCACGGTGCGCGGACCGGGTGCGACTCGCGCGAGCGCGAACCAGGTGGTGGATGCGAGCCATGCCGCAGCCGCGGCAGCGACGGTCCGGCGTCGTCCCGAGACGGCTGCGACCAGGGTCAGCCCGGCGGACACCGTGGTGAACGCGTGTCGGCCGATCCGGCCCGGCCCCTCGCCCGCGGTGCGGCGCCAGTCCGGCCCGTGCCGGCGCCGCATGAGCGCGTTGTCGGCGTTGCCGGCCTGCGCACGAACACTGCCGAACGGTCGTGCGCGCCCGATCGGATGCGTGGTGACGCGTGCTCCGGCGTGCAGGGTGAATCCCGCGTCGGTCAGCCGTAGCGCCAGGTCGGCGTCTTCGCGGTACGCGCGCGGGAAGCGCTCGTCGAAGCCCCCGACGGCCATCAGCGCCGACCTGCGCATCGCAGCGTCCGCGGTGATCCATCGGGCATCCTGCAGGGCCAGTGTGCGCCGCTCGTCGTCGGTGGGCCGTCGTCCGATCGGGGTCGGCACCTCGATGCTCGCATAGGAAGCGGCGGCCTCGGGCCCGAGGCCGGTGAGGTCTTCGACGAGTCGCCGGGCCCAGTCGTCGGACACCACCACGTCGTCGTCGAGGAAGGCGACCCATGGCTCCGTGGCCGCCGACCACCCGCGGTTGCGCGCGGCCGCGGGCCCGCGACCGCCGGACGACAGCCGGCGCACCGGGATCCCGGCCACGCTCGTGGGAAGTCCGTCGGGGGGAGCGAAGTGGCCGGGCAGGTCGACCACCACGATGATCTCGGAGGGTTGCGGACCGGTCGTTTCCGCGAGGGCGCGCAGCAGCACGTGCAGGCTCGGTCGCAACACCGTCGGCACGACGACGGTGTAGCGCAACCCGTCCGAGGTCATCGCGGCCTCCGTACCGCGAACGGCCCCATCGCGAGCAGGTCGATCGGTGCGGCTCCGAAGCACTCGAGCGCGTCGCCGGGCGAGTCGACCATCGGCCGGCCCGCGGTGTTGAAGCTCGTGTTGACCACCACTGGCACACCGGTTCTGCGTTCGAACGCGGTCAGCATCCGATACACGAGCGGCTCCGAACCCGGATCGACCGTCTGGATCCGGGCAGTACCGTCGACGTGCGTGACCGCCGTCAGTCGATCCCGCCATTCCGGCGCGACGTCGTGGACGAACAGCATGTAGGGACTCGGGATCGGTCCCCGCCCGAATATGTCGCTCGCGCGATCGACCGCGACCATCGGGGCGACCGGCCGGAACTGTTCGCGGCCCTTCACTGCGTTGAGCCTCTCGATGTTCGCGGCCGGTGTCGGGTGCGCGAGCAGCGAGCGGTGCCCGAGAGCGCGCGGCCCGAATTCGCCGCGGCCCTGGAACCACCCGACCACCTGATCGTGTGCGAGCGCCTCGGCCACGGTGTCCGCGATGTCCGTCGGACGCTCGAAGGGGACCGCCGCGGCGACCAGGATGTCTCGGAGTTCTTCGTCGCTCCAGCTCCGTCCCAGGTCGTAGCCGGGACGGTGTTCCGGCGTGTCACCGAGTTCCGCGGCAGCCAGGAGCGCGCCGCCGAGCGCGGTGCCCGCATCGCCCGACGCCGGTTGCACCCACACGTCGTCGAACGGCCCCTCCGCGTGCAGACGGGTGTTGGCAACGCAGTTCAATGCCACGCCGCCGGCGAGCGTGAGGTGGGTGTTGCCCGTCCGGTCGTACAGCCAGCGCGCCAACTCGAGCAGAACGTCCTCGAGCCGTCGCTGCACACTGCACGCGAGATCCGCTTGCGCGGAAGTCCATTCGGCACCCGGGTGCCGCCGCGGGGCCAGCGAGTCCCAGTCGATCGGTTCGATCCGGAAGGTTCCGTTCCCGGTGGTGGTCACCAGACGCCGCAGTTCCGGAAGGAAGCGCGGCGTTCCGTAGGCGCCGAGGGCCATCACTTTGTACTCGTCACTCGACCGTGCGAATCCGAGGTGCTCGGTCAGATCCTCGTACATCAGCCCCAGCGAATGCGGAAGTACCTGGGAGGCAAGCTGGGTCATCTTGCCGTCGTGGAACTCGCCCGCCAGGTACGACGTGGCCTCTCCGCGTCCGTCCGCGACCAGCACCGCGCAGTCGCGTTGCGGCGACGCGAGTGCGGCGGACGCGGCATGGGTCAGGTGGTGCGGAACGAATCGCACGATCGAGGGATCGATGTCGGGAAGGACCGTGGTCAGGAATCCGGGAAATCGTTGCGCGTACATGGTGCGCAGGAACTCCCAGTCCCGTTCGGTGCCGGGCAGCCCGGGATCGACCAGCGCGGGATCGTACGAGTAGGTGACGACGTCCAAGTCGCCGGCGGTGAGTCCTGCTTCCGACAGGCACCATCGGATGGACTGCTCGGGGAGTTCCCACGTCGAGAAGGCGTACGGCCGTTTGCCGTGCTTTCGCCTGGTGAACCGCTCCTCCTCGGCGGCTGCGATCACCCGGCCGTCGTCGACGACGGCCGCGGCGGGATCGTGGAACACGGCGTTGACACCGAGAATCTTCACGACGTACCCCCTCGCGTGGTCGCCGATGCGTCGGCGACCTTCTCTGTCCGCGCCATCCCGGCGAACCAGTCCACGGTCCGGCGCAGGCCGTCCTCGAGCGTCACTCTCGGGGCCCAGTCGAGAAGGCGACGGGCGCGCTCGACATCGGGGCACCGTCGGCGCGGATCGTCGGGCGCCGCCGGCAGGAAGCGAACACCCGCGTCCGAGCGCGCGATTCGATTGACGACGGCGGCCACGTCCAGGACCGACGTCTCGTGATCGGATCCGATGTTGACCGGCCCGGGGTGCCGGCTGTCCGCCATCGCCAGAATGCCCGTGACGGTGTCGTCGACGAAACACAGGGAGCGCGTCTGACGTCCCGTCCCGGCGACGGGGATCGGCCGACGGTCGAGGGCCGCGCAGACGAAGGCCGGCACCATACGCCCGTCGTCGGCGCGCATACCGGGGCCGTAACTGTTGAAGATGCGCACGATCGCGGTGTCGGTGTCGTACTGGCGGCGAAAGGCGGACGCGAGTGCTTCCGCGAAACGCTTGGCCTCGTCGTACATGCTGCGGGGGCCCACGGGATCGACGTTGCCTCGATACGATTCCGCCTGCGGGTGCACCTGCGGGTCGCCGTACACCTCGCTCGTCGACGCCAGCACGAAGCGGGCGCCCGATGCCGCTGCACGATCGAGCATTTCGAGGGTTCCGAGACCACCGGTGGCGAGGGTGCCGACGGGGTCGTTCCGGTAGTCCCGCGGCGATGCGGGACACGCAAGATGGATCAGGAGATCGACGCGGCGGGGCAGTGGCGGCGGATCGGTCACGGAACCGTCGACCACGGTCACGCGCTCGAGTGCGTCGAGTGTCGACCGTGCCCACGGCGCCGATGTCGAGAAGTCGTCGACACAGACCACCGAATCTCCCCGCCTCGACAGGCGCGTGCACAGGTGGAGGCCGAGGAACCCGGCTCCTCCCGTGACGACGACCCGGCGTCGGCCCGGCCCGCCGGCCCTGCTCATCGGCCCACCCCGCCGGCGGCTCGGGGGACCGCCTCGCGGAGCACCGACTCATACACACGCTCCGTCTCCCCGGCCACCCGGTTCCACGAGAAGCGTTGCACCGCCCGATCGCGGCCGGCATGCCCGAGCTGCTCGCACTGCACCGGCTCGGTGAGCAGTCGACGCAGTGCGCGCCCGAGTGCGTCGGCGTTGCGCGGCGGGACGTGCACACCGGTCACCCCGTCGACGACGGTGTCGGTCAGTCCCCCCACCGCGCTCGCGACCACGGGCTTGCCGCACGCCATCGCCTCGAGCGGAACTATCCCGAACGGTTCGTACCACGGCGAGCACACCACGACGTCCGACGATCGCAGCAGTTCCGGCATGCGGTCGCGTGGAATCTGCCCCGGCATCACCAGACGTGCCCGCACTCCCAGTTCTTCGGCGAGGCGGAGGAGCCGACACCCCTCCTCGTCGTCGTGCACCGAACCCGCGACCGGCCCGCCGGCGATCACCAGTTCGGTGTCGGGCAGCGCGGCGAGCGCGCGAATCGCGACGTCGAAGCCCTTGCGGCGCACCAGCCGGCCCACCGTGGTGAGGCGGAACCGGTCACCGTGGGGAGCGCGCGGACCGTCCGGACGGAACTCCTCGGTGTCGACACCGCACGGCACCACGGTGATGCGCGAGCGGGGGATGCCCATCCGGACGAGCTCGAACACCTCGTCCGAGCATGTCGCGGCGACCGCATCGACACTCTGGCCGATCTTGCACTCCAGTGGGATCCGCTCGGGTGGGCTGGTGTCCGCTGTGCCCTGATAGCGCTTCTTCACGATGCCCAGCGCATGGAAGGTGTGCACCAGCGGAACGCCACAGGCCCGGCTCGCGAGCCGCGCGGTGAGGCCGGACATCCAGAAGTGGGAGTGGGCCACGTCGAACTGCGACTGCGCGAAGCGATCACGAAGCCCGAGGGCGAATTCCTGCATGTGGGGAAGCAACGCGTCCTTGGGGATTCGAGTCGCCGGCCCCGCAGGCACATGTACCACGTCGTATCCGTCCTCGGAGCGGACCCGTTCCGGGAGGGACTCGTCGTCCCGCCGGGTGAACACCTCCACGTCGTGACCCCGACGCACGAGCGCCGCGGACAGTGCCGCGACGTGGACGTTCTGTCCTCCGGTGTCGACCCCACCCATTGCGACGAGCGGGCTGGCATGGTCCGAGATCATCGCGATCTTCATTCGCTACCTCCTGGCGCACAGTGGTCGGCGTGCTGTCTCGTCGATGAGGGCGTCCCAGTCGAGCAGAAAGCGGCTCAGTGCGAACCGGGTGAGAGCGAAGTCCCGTGCCGCACGCCCCGTCTCGGCGGCGTCTGCCGGGTCGTCGACGAAGCGGCGGAGGGCTGCCACCATGCGGTCGGGGTCCGTGGCGGCGACCCCGGCCTCCGGCGGCACCGAGACCGCGACCTCCGTACTCGCGAGCGCGACCACCGGCATCCCGAGGAGCATCGCCTCGATCAGGGACAACCCGAGGGAGGTCCATCGCGCGGTGTGCACGTACACGCGGCGTCGACCGACCGCGTCGTGCAGGTCCGCGCGGGCGAGGTCGCCGCCGCCCGCGACCGACGGGGGGATGTCGGCTCTGCCCGCCAGTTCTCCCGTGCGCATTCCGAATACGTCGATCGGCGCGGCCGCCGCGAGCCTCGGCAGCAGGTCCGTCCCGACCGCCCTCCACCGTCGCACCGGATCGTTGATCATCGTCGCGCTGCGGGTGAGTCGGCCGCTGTAGCGCGCACCCGGGTCGACCACGCCGTGCTCGATCACCCGGGTCCGTGTGCCGCCCGAATCCCACATCGTGCGGTTGAAGTGGGTGACGTGGACGAGCGTGAGGTCGTCTCGATCCGCCATCGGGTGACGCGTGGTCGGAGCGTGCCCACCCGGGGTGTTGTGTTCCACGTAGACGAGGGGGACGTCCCGGCCCGGTGTACGGCCGAGCCAGCGCGCCGCCAGCGGGATCTCGCCGGGATTCTGCGCGACCACGACGTCGACATCGGCGTCCTCGAGGTCCTTCGGCCCGACCTCCACGGCCTCCGCGGGCCAGTCGCGGCCCATGCGGCCACGCCCCCAGGGGCCGTGCCCGGGCAGCGTCGGGACGAGGTACCGATGCCCGCCGCGAACGAACGCGTCGAGCCACGAGCCGTGCACGTGCCACACGAGGATGTTGCGCGCGTCGCTCCGATCGCTCATGCACGGAGGGTTACCGATTCCGCGAATTTCAAACTCTATGGATAGGTAATCGTGGGTAACGCGCGCGCGTCGTGCCGGTGAGCTGGTGCTGTAGCCCAGGTCAGCCCACGTATCGCCGCGCCGACGAGTGGATCTGCGTCTTCTCGAGAGCGAGGAGACCGGCCTCCACCCGGTCCGGAACGACGGTTCTGTTTCGTGCGACCCACGCCAGCGACCGGGCAGCTTCCAGAACCGCGCCCGCGGTGTACCGGTCGGCGGGGGCCGACCGGACGATCTGCATCGACCGTCGGAAGGCGGAGCGGAGGGGGCGGCGCAGCCACAGCGTCCACAGCGTGTTCCGGATGCCGAGTTGACGGCGTCGGCGAGCATCGCGGGCGGTCGAGGGGCGGTGGTGGATGACGACGTCCTCGCGCCAGCACATCCACCACCCGGCGGCGGCCAGGTCGAGCGCGAGCAACTCCTCCTCGCCGCCGAGCCACATCCGCGGTTCGAAGCCGCCGACCTCACGGAAGGCCCGGCACCGGATCATCGTCAATCCCGCCATGATGCCCAGGAGGGCGGGCCCAGGCAGCCAATCCGGGCCGACGACGGGAGAATTGCGTAGTTCCGGGGTGAGGGGGTCCTCGACGAGGGAGGGCGCCACGAGGCAGCGGCCCGTGACGGTGGCCAGCCCCGGATGGCGGTCGAGGATGTCGGCGGCGGTCGTGAGCGCCCCGGGTTGCCACACCGTGTCGTCGTCACAGAACGCCACGTACGGCGTCGTCACCCGCTCCACCGCGATGTTGCGTGCCGCCGCTCCCAGGTTCCGCGGTAGTCGCAGCACGGTGACGTCGGGAAACTCGGATTCGGCCATGGCGGCGCTGCCGTCATCGGAACCGTTGTCGGCCAGAATGATCGGTACGGCGTCGGGCAGTGACGTCATGGCCCGCAAGGTCCGTCTCAGTTCGTCGCGACGATTGAAAGTGATGACGACGACGGTGGCGCGGTCGGTCACGGTGTCACTCCCGGGTGAGGGTCCGGTGTGGTCTCGAGCAGTCGGACGTCGCGTTCGACATTGGCCGGCAGCGACCGTCGGCGAGCAAGGGCCACGGGCAGCAGGCGGACCACGTCGCGGACGGCACCACGGGCGCAGTCGTCGGCGAGGGCCCGGCGGAACAGGCGGGCGGACGATCCGAGCGCAGCGCGCACGGGTCGGCGCATCCAGTCGGTGAGGGTGTCGTTGCGTAACTCGCGGCGCCGGCGCCACGCGGACGGGGGACGGACGTCCGACGGATAGTGTCGCGTGACCAAGCTGTGCAGATAGCACAGATCCCAGCCCTGCACGGCCAGATCGAGTGACAGCATTCGTTCCTCCCCGGCGAAGTGCAGCAACGGGTCGAAGCCGCCCACCGCCAGATAGGCTCGCCGCCGGACGATCGCCGAACATGCGAGGAAGCCCAGCACCCGGGGGCCGGGCAGCGGTCCGGGATGCGGAAGTGGGCTTGCGGCGAGAGCGGCGGTGATCGCGTCCGGTCGCTGATGCGGCCCGACGAGCGTGTGAGCGGCGAGCACTGCCAACGACGGGTACGAGTCGAACGTCCGTTCCGCGACCGCGAAGGCGTCGGGATCCCACGTCGAGTCGTCGTCGCAGAACGCCACGAATTCGGTGTCGGCCCGGCGGGCACCGACCGTCCTGCCGGCCGCGCCACGATTCTCCTCGAGCCGGATCACCTCGACATCGGCGTGGTGGGCATTCAACCAGGGTTGCAAAGGATCTCGGGAGGCGTTGTCGACCACGACGACCGGGGTCGCGGGGCTGTCGGCGCGGAGGCTGTCGAGTGTCCGGGCGAGCTCGGCGGGTCTGTCGCGAGTGGCGATCACGACGGTGGTGCGGGTCATGCGTACCTCCGAATCATGGGTACCTTCGGGGCGCCGGTGTGTCAGTCGTCCGCCAGTAGCGGTCCGAGAGGTCCCAGATCGATGTTGAGATCCTCCGGTTCGAGGCCGAAGTGTTCCCGCAACTCCTCCATCTTCTCCTCGAGCAGCATCAGCGTCGTTCCGATGCGTTCGATCTGGTCGTCGGAGAGGTCCCCGGCGTCGACCCGGCGCAGCGCCTGCCGTTCCATCAGCTGCCGCAGTAGTTCGACGAGAGTGAGCACGAGTGCCACGAGGCCCCGTTCGACCGACTCGGGGTCGGCGTCGATCCGTTGCCGCGTCGACGGGGGGCGCGGACGGGACGGTGAATCGTCGCTCGGAAGTGGTCGACCGTCGCTCACTGCCCGGTCTCCGGCGTTCCGTCGATCGGCGGGGTGAGAGCACTGACCGACGACACGAGGGTGCGGAGAGAAATGTGGACCATGTCCACGTCGGCGATCGAAAGCGTGATCTCACCCGCGACCACCACGCCGCCACCGAGGACGCGATCGAGGAGATCGACCAGCGCGATTCGCCGATCCGGAACGCCGCTCATCGGACACCCGCCTCGACGGAGGTGAAGGAGTACGGCGGCCAGGGGCCGGTGAGCGTCACCTCGACGTCGTCGAGCCGTTCGCCGAGGTGCTCGACCGCCGTGACGAAGTCGCGGTGGTGGTCGTTGTCGACCAGGAACGATGCATTGAGGATCTCCAGCGAACGCCGCGTGGACAGGTCGGGAGGAGAGGGTGGCTGCCGCACGCCGGCCACCGCCCACCGCGCCAGCTCGGCGAAGAGTTCGTCGGCCCGCCGACCCGCGGCGGACTCGGCCTCCTCCCGGGCGGCCACCTTCGCCCGCCGCTGCATGAGATATGCCGTCCCGGAAGGCCTGTTGGGCTTGTCGGCGGTGTCCCGGGCCTCGGTGCGGGGACGATCGAGGTAGGCCCGCACACCCCATTCGGAACGGTCGGTGATCTGTTCCAACGCCTCCCCGAGCTGGTCGGCATTGTCGCGCAGCATCGTTCGCACACGATCGTCGTCGAAGTACACGGTCGCCAGTCGCAGCGGCACGGTGGCGCCGCCGGCGCAGATCGCGGCGACGACCGCGTCGTGACGGCGTGCCGTCTCGGAGAGCCAGTCGAGGTCCTCGAGGTTGCGGCGCAGCGCTTCCTCTCCGAAGACGTCGAGACGCACGGTGCCGACGACGGCCGCGAAGCCCGATCCGGTGACCGTCCGCAGTTCCTCACCGGCCACCCCGCGGATGCCGGAGATTCCGCCGGGGAACGGTTCCTCGGTGGTCACCGCGTACACCCACACGCCGTCGTCAGGAGTCGTCACCGGGCTCCTCCTCCGCGAGCGCCTCGGCGGGGTGCACGGCCGGTTGCGAGCCGGGCGTCAGGTCCGCGACGCGTCCCTCACCGGATTCGAGAGCCTCGATGCGGGAGCGCAGACGCTCGTTCTCGAGTTCCAGGTCCCGGTCCCGGTCCCGGTTGCCTCCGGACAACCACGGGTCGTGTTCCCACCAGTCGATGCCGACTTCGCGAGCGGTCTCGAGCGACGCGATCACCAGTCGCAGTTTGATGGTCAGCAGTTCGATGTCGAGGAGGTTGACCCGGATGTCACCGGCGATGACGATGCCCTTGTCCAGAACCCGTTCGAGGATGTCGCCGAGGTTGGCCGGTTCGTGGCCGGCGCCGCCGAGACCCTGGCTGTACTGCTGTGGGTAGTTCGAACCGCCTCCGGACATCGTCACTGTTGTGCACCCTTCTCGGACCGACCGCGCGTGTACTGACGGCTCCTCCGGTAGGACAGCAGCATTCCGTCCATGTCGAGGACGACGACGTAGATCGCCAGAACATCGGAGGACGACGGAATTCGGCGGTCCTCGACGACCTCCACCTCGACGGACCAGCCCTCGTCGCTCGGCGCGACGGAAACCGCTCCGATCGGCGTCCGCCCGGTGAGTGCGGCGATCTGGCGAGCAGCTTCGGCGGCCGCTTGCGGTGCAGTGAGATCGTTGTGCTCGTCGGGGTCTCGCGGTTCGGTCATCGTTCACTCCTCCTCGCGGGGGGTGCCGACGTCTCTGCGGCGGGTGACCCGGTGGAGAACCTCGTCCTCGGCCCGCGCGGCTTCGTCCTCCGAGATCCGTCCCGAACGCCGCCCCTCCTCGATCGCCTCGAGGTCACGGCGCATCGCGGCGGGGCTCGTCGTCTCTTCCTCCACCTGACGGCGTATCACCTCCCCGATCCACACCACACCTCGGACCGGGGCCAGCGGGAGCCCGAACACGGCCGAGAAGAGTCCCATGTCAGGTTCCCGGTGCCCGAGTCTTCACGAAGTCGTATGCGGCCAGCGGTCCGGTCACGGTCACGTCGACCCGACCCTGCCAGTCGTCGATCAGTGGAGCCACGGCCTCGTCCAACTCCTCCGCCCGGTCCGCGGATATCAGCACGGCCACCGAACCGGCCCCCTCGTCGTCGGTCGGTTCGCGCGCCGATACGGCCGCGGCGACGGGCTCGACCGCCTCGACGATGCGCCGGGTGTCCTGCTCGCGCTTGCCGGTGAACGCCCGGCTGATCAGCTCGCCGAGCGCCAGGCGCTCGTCCCGGGTCGCGTCCTCGGGTTTGTCGCGTATGGCGTCGCGAAGACGTCCGGCTTCGGGTTCCTCCGAGAGGACCTCCCGCAGGATCGCGTCCTCGACATACTTGCCCTTGACGACGAACTGAACCATGCCCTCGAGCTGCTCGAGCGCCTCGTGGAACTCGTCTCGATACGGTTCGAGAAGCTCGGCTACCACCGCATCGGTATCGGTGAGTACCGCACCGAAGCGCAACGGCAGCACCGGTGCCACCGTTGCCGTGGCGTCGAGCACGGCGGCGTGAGTGCGAAGATCGTCGGAGCTGCCGAGCGGGGCATCCGGGTCGATCTCACTGACCAGTGCGGCGACGTCGTCGTGTGTCACGGTCTTCAGCGGCCGCGGTGGGGAACCGATGCCGGTGGCGTCCTCCTTCACTTCCACGTCCGCGGGCACCAGTCCGTACACGTACACCACGGGGCCCCCTCCGTCCGGCGCGGATTCCTGTTCGCTCATCGGTCCCTGCCTCCACCGGAGTGCCCGCGGCGCTGCTTCTCGCGCTCGTCCTGTGCGCCGCCGAGGAAGTCGAGCACCTTCTCGCCGGCGGCCTCGATGGCGCCCTTCGTCTTGCCCTCCGCAACGCCGGAGGTCATGTCCTGCACCATGTCCGGCAATCCTTTCGGCTGGGTCTCGGAAATCTCCAGGCGATTGGCCGCCTCCGCGAACCGCAGATACGTGTCGACACTGGCGACCACGACGCGGGCATCGATCGTGACGAGTTCGATGCCCACGAGGGACAGTCGAACGTAGGCATCGATCACGAGACCTTTGTCGAGAATCGTGTCCACGACGTCCGCGAGGCTTTGGGAGCCGGGGCCGCCCGCGCCACCGCCCCCTTGAACCATGGTCATCTTCCGATCACTCCTCCCGGCGGCGCTTACGTGCTGCTCCGCTGGTCCTCTCGCCCCCCGGAGCCGGTTGCTGCTTCCTCGCCGCCGTCGTCCTCGTCCGCCGGCTCGTCCGCCGGCTCGTCGTCGCTCTCCTCGCTCTCGTCGAAGTCTTCGTCTTCGTCCGCGCCATCCTCGGCCCCGTCGTCCTCCTCGTCGGCCCCGTCCTCCTCGTCGCCCTCGGGCTCCTCCTCGAGTTCGTCCTCAGGTACCACCTCGCCGTCGTGAATCTCGCCGTGCCAACCCTCGATATCGTCGGGATGCAGGAGTGTCTGGATCATCACCTGGCGTCGGAAGTGTTTGAGTTCCAGACGGATTCGTCGACCCTGGGCGCGCCAGATGTTCCCGGTCTTCTCGAAGAAGCCTTGCGGGTGGTACTCGATCACGACAAGTACCCTGGTGAGGTCGGGGGTGAGTTCGTGGAACGTGACCGCGCCGTCCAGATATCCCTTGTCGCCTTTCGAGCGCCACACGATGCGTTCGTCCTGGACCTGTTCGAGGATCGTGGATTCCCAGGAGCGGTGGGACCAGAAGACCTGCGCCTTCCATCTCAGCTTCTCATCCGAGATCTGTTCCACCTGCTCGAGCTTCTTCATGAACCGGGGAAAGTCGGCGAACTGAGTCCACTGGTCGTACACGAGGTCGACCGGTGCGCCGATGTCGATCTGTTCGACGATGTTGGTGATCTTGTCCCGCTTGCCCTTACCTTTACCCTTGCCTCCGCCGGTGAGGGCGTCCTTGAGGTCGCGCCCCTTCTCCTTGATCTTTCCCGTCACGGACGACATTCCGGCCTTGAGCGCCACTTTCGCGGGGGACTCGCCCTGGGCGAGTCCGGTGACGGCGGATGCGAGACCGCCACCGCCGCCGCCCTCCGTGAACTGATCCAGGTTGCCGACCGTCGAGGTGACGGTATCGGTCAGCGACTTCACCCCCTTCTGCGCGACGGCACCGACGAGGTGCTGCAGGGACGACTTGAGTTGGTCCCCGCCGGCCGCGGCTCCCTGTTCCTCGGTCCCTTCCTTCGTTGCGGTCATCGCTCTCACCTCCCGGTACGGCGCACGGGTGCGTCGGCGGACGCGGTCGACCGTGTTCGCGTACGCGACTTCGGCTCGGAGTCCTTACGCGTGCGCGGGGTGCTGCGTCGTGAGGTCGACGTCCGTGGCGCCGCGGCTCGGCGACGGGGCTCCTCCTGCTCGTCGTCGCCCGCGGTGTCGTCGGAGTCGGTCCGCTTCTTGCGCTGCCGCGGGGCGGGCGGGCGCTCATCCGTCGACGCGTCGGATTCGGATACCTCGGTGTCTTCGTCCGCCTCCGGCGCCGCTTCCTTCTCGTCGCCCTGCGACTCCTTGCCGCCGAGGAGTCCCTCACCGATCTTGCCGACGGTGTCGCCGACGTCCTCGCCCACCTTGCCGACGCCCTCGCCCACGCCGGATCCGACGCCCTCGATGCGATTGGTGAGGGCGTCGATCCGGTTGCTCGCGGCGGCGACCGCCGCGCGTTTCGCTGCATCGGTGAGTTCACCTCGGACGCTCTCGGTGAGTTTCCCGACTTCCGCCGAGTCGCCGAGCCGTTTGATGCCCTCGCGCACCAGATCGCGGGAATTGCTGGGTAGGCGCCCGGTCGCTCCCGCTCCGGCGAGCATCAGCGCGACCTTCATCTTCCGGGTTCGGCCGAGAAAATAGCCGACCGCGACACCGAGGGCGACTCGCATGCCACCTTTCATGACCGGTTCCTTCGTACGGGGAGGGACATGCCCGGCACCCCACCGGCCCGGATCGACACGCTCCACGCGATCGGATAGCCGCTTCGGCGACCGTGCAAACACGGATCGGGAATTCACTTGCCCACACGGAGCGCGGCGAATGACTCGAGGCTCGACGGGGTACTCGGGTGAGAAGCGACCAGGAGGACGAGATGACCGATCCACGAGCAGCCGACGGACCCGATCCCGACCCCCGCAACACACCGGACCTCGAGCCGGGCGGAGGCGTGCCCGCCGGGTCGACGCCGCCCGCGTCGGGCGGGACGTCGGGCGTGTCGGAGCACGAACCGGACACGCGCCACGGATTTCCGGTGACCGGCGCGGCCACGATCGTCGTGGTCGCCCTCATCGTGGTGGTCTTCGCCGCGGTGGTGGTCGCGCTGATCCTGATGGCCACCGGCGTCTGGTGAGGTACGCCGCCCGCTGCGATCAGCCCCGACGGTGGTTCGCGCGGGCCGCTTCGTCCATCTCGACCGACGCGCTCACGTGGCCGGATACCGCTTCTCCCGCAGCACCCGTGCGAGGTGCGCCGCGTTGACGGCCAGGGTCGAGTTAGTCGAGGCCACCGCCTCCGGAACATCCTCCAGGTCGTTGTAGTCGCCGGGAGTCATCGCCTCGCCGTTCCAGTAGGTGCAGCCCTGGGCGGGCACGGAGAACCCGATGTCGTTGAGGGCTTGGAACAAGCTCGCGACGATGGCATGGGCGCCGTCCTCGTTCCCCACGACTGCGGCCGTGGCCACCTTGTCGAACAGGATGGGACGTCCCTCGTCGTCCGTTTCCGAAAGCTCGGCGTCGAGGCGCTCGAGGACGCGTTTCGCGACGCTCGCCATCTGCCCCAGCCACGTGGGCGTCGAGATCAGCAGGATGTCGGATTCGAGGACTGCGCGCCGGAGGGCCGGCCACTCGTCACCCTCTCCCATGTCCTTCTCGACCCCGGGGGCGATGTGGTGGTCCACGACCCGGATCGTTCGTCCCGAGATCCCGTGCTTTTCCAGTTCGCCCAGCACCTGGTGGGCTATCAGGTCGCTGCTCGACGGCCCCGGGGAGGGTTTGAGCGTGCAGACGAGGGCGAGTGCGGTCGGTTCTTCTGTCATGGTCACGGATACCCCGGCTGCGGGCTTCTCACGCGTGCGGCGGGGAATCCGCAAGGTCGGTGTTTGACGCCCTCCGGCACGGGTAGCCCGTCCACGCCCGCATTCGGAATCGGAGGCCTCGATGTCGGAGCATCTCGACGACCATGCATCGCAACTCCACGCGGCTCTCGACGTCGTGGTGGCCGCGACCCCGCTTCTCGAGCGGTGGGGCCGGCACCTCGCCGCCGCTCTGCCCGGAGGCGCGAGACTGTTGACATGTGGAAACGGCGGTAGTGCGGCGGAAGCTCAGCACCTCACGGGAGAACTGGTCGGTCGTTTCGAGGGGGAGCGAATGCCGCTCTCTGCGATCGCCCTTCACGCCGAGACGTCGTCCGCCACCGCTATCGCGAACGACTACGGAATCGACGAGATGTTCGCGCGCCAGGTCCGGGCGCACGCCCGCGCGGGAGACATCCTGCTGTGTCTGTCGACCAGCGGGCGAAGTCCGAACGTGCTGACCGCAGCCAAGGCAGCCCACGAGATGGGGGTCACGACGTGGTCCATGACCGGGCGCGAGCCCAACCCGTTGGCCTCGCTCGTGGACGAGGCCATCGCGGTGGACGCGCCCCGCGTCTCGACCGTGCAGGAGGTCCACCTGGTCCTCGTGCACGCGCTGTGTGCCGAGATCGACACGGCACTGAGGGACATGACACCGAGGGACACGACACCGAGGGACACGGCGCCGAGGTCCACGCCGTGACCCGCATGGTGGTGGTGGGGGATTCGCTTCTCGACGTCGATCTCGAGGGCCACGTCGAGCGGCTCTCGCCCGAGGCACCGGTGCCGGTGTTCGACGCGGACAGCGTTCGGGTACGGCCCGGCGGCGCCGCGCTGGCCGCCGTGCTCGCGGCCCGCGACGTCGACGACGTGGTGCTGGTGACGGCGGTTGCCGCCGACGCGGACGGACGTCGGCTCGTCGAACTCGTCTCCGAACACTGCGACGTCGTCCCGCTCGGCCTGTCGGGGGCGACGGTCACGAAGACACGGATCCGGACCGACGTGCAGCACCTGTTGCGGATCGATTCCGGCGACGGAACCACCGCGAGCACACCCGTCACGTCCGCCGTCGAGCGTGCGCTGAATGCCGCCGACGTGATCGTCGTCGCCGACTACGGGCGCGGCACGACGCGGCACCGCGGTCTGCGGACCCTGGTCGCATCGCTGGCGACAGACGTTCCGCTGGTGTGGGATCCGCACCCGCGCGGTGCGACGCCGGAGCCGGAGTGTGCGCTGGTCACGCCGAACCTGCGCGAGGCGTACGGGGCACTCGGCGGCGGTTCCGAAGCGCTGGTGCCGGCGGAGGCCGGACGGCGCCTGCTCGGACAGTGGGGGACACGGGCGGTGGCGATCACCCAGGGCTCGGGTGGTGCGACCGTCGTCGAGCGCGGACATCGCGTCCACGTGGTGCCGGTCCCCGAGGTGCCGGTGACGCTGCGCACCGGCCGACTGGACACCTGCGGCGCCGGTGATCGCTTCGCGACGGCCGCCGCCGCCGCACTGGGCGGCGGCGCATCGGTGACCGAAGCGGTGGCGGTCGCGGTCGACCATGCGTCCCGTTTCGTGTCCGCCGGCGGCGCGGGTTCGATGGCCACCGCGGACCGCGGCGCCGCGTCGAGGCGGGTCCGGCGGCCCACCGAACGCTGCTCGGATGCGCGGATCCTCGCGGATCGGGTGCGTGCTGCGGGCGGCCGCTTGGTTGCCACCGGCGGATGCTTCGATCTCGTCCATCCAGGGCACCTGCGCCTGCTCCGCGAGGCGGCGGCGCTCGGGGATGCGCTGGTGGTGTGCCTCAACTCCGACGAATCCGTACGCCGGCTGAAGGGCGCCGGCCGTCCGGTACTGGGCCAGGACGCGCGGGCGGCGATGCTGCGCGAACTGGACGCCGTCGACGCCGTCGCGATGTTCGACGAGGACACCCCGAGTCGACTCCTGGAGCGGCTGCGGCCCGATGTCTGGGTCAAGGGTGGCGACTACCGGTCGACCGATCTTCCCGAGGCGGAGACGGTCCGGCGGAACGGGGGAGAAGTGCGGACGATCCCGACGTTCGGTGACTACTCGACGACGAAGGTCGTTGCCGCGATCGAATCGCAACGGGAAGTGTTCCGGGACCGCGCCGGTCTCGGCTTCGAAGGGAGGAATCCGTGACCGACATCGGGAACGTGCTCATCTCGGGCGGTGCGTCGGGCCTGGGCGCCGCGACCGCCACCGCCGTCGCCAAGGCGGGAGGGACACCGCTGGTGCTCGACGTGGCGGTGCCCGACAGCGAACACGCCTACCGGCTCGTGGACATCGCCGACAGTGCCGCGGTGGCCGAGGCGACCGCCGAACTCGCGGCCGGGGTGGGCGGGCGACTCGACGGCGTCTTCACGGCCGCCGGAATCGACTGCTGCGGAAAGCTGGAGGACGTGCCCGCGACCGACTGGGAGCGCGTCGTCGCCGTCGACCTGATGGGCACCGCGGCGGTCGTGCGCGCCGCACTGCCTCATCTGGCCAGCCCGGCCGGGCGCGTCGTGACCTGCGCGTCGACCCTCGGGCTCAAGGCGGTGAGCGACGCAACCGCCTACTGCGCGGCCAAGTTCGGGGTCGTGGGCTTCACCCGTGCGCTCGCTGCCGAGACGGCCGGCCGGTACGGGGTCACCCTGCTGGTACCCGGTGGGATGGACACGGCATTCTTCGACGGTCGTACCGAGCAGTATCGTCCGCCGCCGGACGCGCACCTGAATCGGCCGGAGGACGTAGCCGCGGCGGTCGTCTACGCGCTGGGTCAGCCGCCCGGGTGCGAGATCCGGGAAATGGTGGTCTGCGCGTCCGAAGAGTCGTCGTGGCCGTGAGCGACGTATTGGCGCTGCGGGCGCTGGGCATGGGTGACCTGCTGACGGCGGTCCCGGCGCTGCGGGCGTTGCGGCGCGGGTTTCCGCGTGCGCGACTACGCCTGGCCACCGCGATCGAGTTGCGGGACCTCGTCGGCATGATCGGCGGCGTCGACGACATCGTGCCCACGTCCGGATTGAGCGCCATGGCCTACCGTTCGAGTCCGGACCTGGCCGTGAACCTGCACGGGCGGGGCCCGCAGAGCACGACGCTGCTGCGCCGCTCCGCCCCCGGCGCCGTCTGGTGCCACCGGGATCCGCACATCGGGGCGGACGGTCCGGAGTGGGACGAGCGGCTGCACGAAGTCGACCGGTGGTGCGCGCTGCTGCTGCACCACGGGGTGCCCGCCGACCCGGCGGATCTGCGGATCCGGCGCCCCCGGACGGCGCCCGTCGTCGGCGCGATCGTCGTCCACCCCGGTGCGGCGAGCGCGGCCCGTCGCTGGCCCGCCGATCGGTTCGCCGCGGTGATCCGGGAGCTGGCGGACGCGTTCGGGGGCGCCGTCGTAGTGACCGGTGGTCCGGGGGAGCGGGCGCTCGTGGACGACGTGTGCCGGGCCGTGGGGCCCCGCGTGCCGGTTCGGCGCGCGGTCCCGTGTCGACTGGGCGAGCTCGCCGCGCTCGTGGCGCATGCGCGGCTGGTGATCTGCGGGGATACCGGAACGGCCCATATGGCAACGGCATTCGGGACGCGTTCGGTCGTGCTGTTCGGGCCGACACCCCCGCTGACGTGGGGGCCGCGGATCGACCTGGACCTGCACACCGTGGTGTGGTCCGGCCGCCGCGGGGACCCGCATGCCGCGCGCCTCGACCCCGGACTGGCGGACATCGCGGCGGAGGCCGTGGTGACGGCCGCGTCGGCACAGTTGGTGAGGTGAGGTCGACGATGACCGGACGGCAGGTGGGCGTCGTGGGAGCCGGATACGTCGGGCTCACCACCGCCGCCTGTCTGTCGCACCTGGGGCACTCGGTGCGGTGTGTGGACAACGATGCCACTCGTGTCGCGAGACTGCGTCGAGGCGCGGTCGACATCCTGGAGCCGCAGCTCGCCGATCTCGTCGGCAGCGGATTGCGTGACGGGACAGTCCGTTTCGACACCGGTCTCGATGCGCTGGCCGATTGCGACGTCGTGGTTCTCTGCCTGCCCACTCCGCCCGGTCGGGACGGTGCACCCGACTTGGGCAGCGTGACGTCGGTGTCGGAATCGATCTCCCACGAGATCCCGGGGTTGTTCGCGTTGGCGGTGAAGTCGACCGTCCCTCCGGGAAGTGCTCGCGCGCTCCAGGATTCACTCGGGACGGGTCGAATAGGCGTCGTCAGCAATCCCGAGTTCCTGCGCGAGGGCCGATCCGTCGCGGACTTCCTCCGGCCCGAGCGCATCGTGGTGGGCGGACCGAGCGGTGATGCCGTCGACGCCGTCGCGTCGCTGTACAACTCGGTTGCCGCTCCCGTCTTCCGTACCGACTGGGAGAGCGCCGAACTCGCGAAGTACGCGTGCAACGGATTCCTCGCGGTCAAGGCCTCCTACACGAACGAGCTCGCGGACCTGTGCAGCGCGGTCGGCGCCGACGTGTCGGAGGTGACCGCCGTGATGGCCGCCGACCCGCGCATCGGCGGATCCTTCCTGGCACCCGGGCCGGGGTGGGGCGGTTCCTGTCTCCCCAAGGACACGTGCGGATTGATCGACACCGCACGCCGTGTCGGATTGGTGCTGGACACCGTGCAGGCCGCGGTGCTTTCCAATACGCGTCATCGAAAGCGGCTGGTGGCGAGGATCGCCGAGGAACTGACGGGAGACCCGGGGGCATCGCTCGAGGGGCATCGGATCGGGATTCTGGGGCTGACGTTCAAGGCCGGCACCGGCGATATCCGGGAATCCCCCGCACTGGCCGTCGTGCACGACCTGTGCGTCCGCGGCGCGGTCGTCACCGCATACGACCCCGCGTGCGGATCACAACGCGCGTCCGCTGTCGACACCGACGGCGAGTTCCAGGTGGTCGACGACTCCGCGGCGGCCGTGAAGAGCGCGTCGGCTGTCGTGGTCCTGACGGAGTGGCCCGAGTTCCGCGCCGTCGACTGGAGCGCCGCTGCGCGGGAAGTGCAGCGGCCCCTCGTCATCGATGCGCGCAACCTGCTCGACCCCGCGGCCCTGGCCGCATGCGGCTTCTCCTACCACGGAATCGGACGATGGTGACGGCCCAGGGCGCTCACGAGTCGTTCTGCCGGCGTTCGCGGTGCACGTCGTTCATCTGACGGGTCTTGCCCTCCGCGGTGCCGGCCTCGGGCGTCGGCGCGTCGCCGCGACGCCGGCGATACCACCAGCGCACGTTCACCGCGGCGATGATCACCACGAGTGCGACGATGACCAGGATTTCCATCGGCTCTACCTCCTGTCGTGCCTTCGTTCCGGGGCGCTACTGCTCGGGGTGGGTCGTCTCCGGCGGGTGATCCTCACCTCGCCGGGTGCCCGGCTCGTGCGCCGGTCCCACGCCTTCGTCGGACGCAGACGGCTGTTCGTGTTCCACGCCGCTTCGCTGTGCCTCGCCGGTGCCGTCGGGATCTCCGGCCCGGGCACGCATGTGCTCGGCCGACTTCGCCTCCGTCTGGCGATCGTCGTACGGCGGCACGGCGGCGTCTTCGGACGACGATCCGTGACCCCCGGCGTCCGAGGGGCGCTGCCAGCCCGGTTCGCCCGACGAGGTCATGGATTCCTCCTCGAAGGCGCCCTCGCGTCGGTGCTCACCTGCGCTGGGGTCGTCGGCGCCGGTGTCGCGTGACCCGGGAGCGCCCCGTTCGGACTGCGGTTCCTCGTCCAGATGTTCGCCCGGTCGTTGCGTCATGACTGCCTCCTGGAGATCCGCCGGCGCCAGGGCCGACGGCGGGGTTTCCTCGTGCATGCCGAGTACCCACTCGCCGGGATCGCGACACACGAAAGTGTCGGGCGGAAGCGGGATTGACCTTCGTGATCGCGGGTATCCCGCTGGTGGACGACCCGAAACGGAAGGGGTGAGAGATGTCCAGCGACCCTCGGCGGACATCCGCTCGGAAGCGCTCGGCAACGGAGATGGTGGCGTTGGCGTTCGGCGTCGTGTTCCTCGTCGTCGGAATCCTGGGCTTCATCCCCGGGATCACGACCGACTACGACACGATGACGTGGGCAGGTCATCACTCGGATGCGAAGCTGCTCGGAATATTCGAGGTATCGGTACTGCACAACATCATCCACCTGGCCTTCGGTGTGGCCGGAATCCTGATGGCCCGGAGCATGGGACTCGCCCGGACATATCTGATCGGCGGCGGAATCGTCTACTTCGCGGTGTGGATCTACGGCGTCTCGATCGATCGCGACGACGCCGCCAATTTCATTCCGGTCAACGACGCCGACAATTGGCTCCACCTGGGCCTCGCGGTGGCGATGATCCTCATCGGTGGATTTCTCCCGCCGTTGGAGACACGCAACGCGGAGCCGGCGGCGAGGCGAGTGGACTGACCGTCACGTCGGCTTCCGGACCCCGACGGGGCCCCGGCGGAGCGACGCCGTCAACCGCTCGAGAACCGACCGATCCGCGAGAACGGGGCTGCCGGTACCCGCCCGGTCGACCATCCCCTCCGCCAGTTCGCGGACGACCTCGGGGCCGTCGGTGTGCGCGGTCCACCCCAACTCGTCGCGCGCCCGGGTGGCATCCACCAGCGGTGTCGAATACGCGAGGTCGATCCATCCGCCGTCGACGGGTTGCACATGCAGTCGCCACGTGGCCCCAGCGACTTCGCGCAGCGCGCGGGCGGGAACGTGCACGCCGGAGACGGAGAGACCGGCGAGCAGATCGGCGCTCGTCGCCGGGACGTCGGACGCGATGTTGTAGATCCGCGACCGTCGCTGCCGGATCGCAGCGGCGACGGCTGCCGCAGCGTCGGCGGCGTGCACCGCGGGGATGCACAGGCTTCGATCGATGGGCACCAGCGGTGCGAAACGTAGTGCCCGCGCCGGGATCCAATCCGGGAGCATGTAGTGCAGCAGTTGATTTCCGGCGCGGTACTGCCCGATCAACCCGGGCCGCAACACCGTCACGGAAGGGGCGGCGCCGGAATCCACGTGGCCGCGGATGGCGTGCTCGGCCGCCACCTTGTCCTGACTGTAGACGGAGGAGCGCACCCCCGAGGTGGGCCACGACTCGTCCACGGGGCGGCCGTACGCGCCCGCCGAATAGACCGCCGAGGAGGACACGTGCACCAGATGCTCGACGCCGCACGCGGCGGCCGCGTCGAGTACGGCGCGGGTGCCGCTCACCCCGGTGGCGTGCAGGTAACGGCGACGATGGGTCGGCTGGAAACCCCACGCGAGGTGGACCACCGCGTCGGCCCCCGCGAACGGCAGCCTGAGCCGCTCGGCGGCGTCCGGCGCCGCGACGTCCACCGTGTGCCAGGACGCCCCCGCGTAGGGAGGTTCGTCCGGTGGCCGCCGCCGCGCGATGCCGACGATCTCGTGGCCGCCTTCCTCCCACAGGGCACGCAGCAGCGCCGTACCGAGATTGCCGGTGGCGCCGGTGATCGCGATCCGCATCGTCACCTCCGCTTCGACGAACGCCACACGACCTCGGCGACCGCGCGGTTGAGGCCTCGGCGGACGGGGGCGCCGAGGCCGTGCTGCGCAAGGGCGGCCCGGGCGGCGTTGAGCCCGCAGACGCCGTGGACGCCGCCACCCGGGTGTGCGGACGCGCTGGCGAGGAACAACTTTCCGACTGGGGTCTCGGGCCGGGAGGAGCCGGGGACGGGCCGGAACACCAGTTGCTGGTGCAGTTGCGCAGTGCCGCCGTTGACGGCGCCGTCGACCAGGTTCGCGTCCGCGCGTTCGAGGTCGGACGGCCGCTGGACGGTCCGCGCCACCACCCGTGACCCGAAGCCCGGGGCGAAGCGTTCGAGCTGTTCGTCGGTGCGTTCGGCGATCTTCTCGGCGCTGGCGTCGTCGGCGACGCCGCGCGGCAGATGCGTGTACGCCCAGGCGCTCTCGGTGCCCTCCGGGGACCGGGTCGGATCTGCGGTCGTCATCTGACCCACCAGAAGGAACGGGTGTTCGGGGAGTTCACCGGCGGCCAGTTGGGTGTGCCACTTCGCGAGCTTCGTCGTGTCACCGCCCACGTGAACGGTGCCGGCCCGCCGGACCGTATCGGCCTGCCACGGAATCTTCTCGCGCAGAGCGTAGTTCACCTTGACGACGGGAGTGTCCCATTCGAAGTGCTCGAGGGCGGTCCGGACGTTGGCCGGGACGACCTCGCGGGGGAGCAGCTGTTCGTAGAGGGCGGGCGCGGACACGTCCGCCAGGACCGCGCGCCGGGCCCGGACGGTGCGACCGTCGGCCAACCGGACCCCGGTGGCCGCGTTCGCCTCGACGGTCACACCCTCGACGCGGCTGTTGCACTCCACCCGGCCACCCGCTGCCTCCAGTCGCCGGACCAGGGCGTCGGTGAGCGCGCCCGCGCCGCCGACCGGGACCGGGAAGCCGACGTCCTGGGCGAGCATGCCCAGAAGGAAGCCCATCGCGCCGCTGATCGGTGCGTCGGGTGGCACGTCGGCGTGCAGGGCGTTGCCCAGCAGCAGAACCTTGGCCGCCTCGCCGGCGAACAGTTCCTGACCCATCCGGTTCGCCGGCAGCAGGAGGAACCGGGCGATCCGCAGGGCCTCAGCGGAACCGAGTTCGCGCAGCAGCTTCATCGGTCCTCGGAGCGGCGGGAACGGGCCGAACAGGGTGCCCAGCAGGGGCTCGCGAATCCGTTCCCACATCCGGTACAGCTCGAGCCACCGCTCGCCGTCGCCGCTGTGGAATCGCTCCAGAGCGGCCGCCGTGGCGGCGGGGTCCGGGTGGACGGCGGGGGCGTCCTCGTCCGCCGCGTCCAGCGGGTGCGCCACCGAGATCGGTGCCCTGCTCCAGGACAGTCCGTGGGTCTCCAGATCGAGTGACTCGAATGCGGGTGACACCGCGCTGAGGGGATAGAACGCACTGAAACGGTCGTAGCGGTAGCCGGGATGGAGGTCGCCGGATCGAACGGCACCCCCGGGGGTCGGCTCGGCCTCGAGCACCAGCACGTCCCATCCGCGGTCGGCGAGCGTGATCGCCGCCACCAGCCCGTTGGGTCCGGCGCCCACGACGATTGCGTCTGCTCGTTCGGTCATCCGATCACCCGAGTGTCGGCGCGGTCGAACCGTCGCCCGGATGGGAGGGACTCTCCGCGAGGAGCGCCAGGCGCCGGATGCACTCCCGATTGCGGGGCACCGCGGCCAGTTCGACCACGCTCTGCGGGAACCACGACATGGGAGGCGAGGCGAGATGCTCGCCCATCTCGATCACGCTGCCCACGCCGTCGGGACGCACCTGTATCTCGATCCGCGCTCGGCCGAAACCCTTCGCGCGGGCGATCAACGTGAGTGCTTTCCCAGGATCGGCCTCGAGGACCTCGGTGTGGTCGTCGATCAGGAACGGCCACAAACCGACCGAATGATGGATGCGGGTGCCCGGCGCGGGCCATTCGGGGTCCACGGCACGCATGCGCGACGCCCCGACCACCCAGCCCGGGTAGCGCCAGCCGTCGGCGAGGACGTCCCACACCTGGGACGGAGAAGCTGTTGTTTCCCAATGGGCCTCGAATCTCATGTCTGCCTCTCGGACGTGCGTCTCCGGAGCGGATGCAACTGACGGTGTATTCCCGAGTCGCCCGGAAGTGAAACCTGCCCGGCCCGACGACGGCCGGAGGATGGTTGGGCGGGCGCCGGTCCGGGTATACGAACCGTGATCGTCGTCGTCGAGACGGGGCGAACGGTCGAGAAGTTCGTGCGAGACGAGGGTTCGGAGGGTGGCGCCGTGACCGGTGCGGTTTCGGGTCGGGAGCCGTCGAGTCCGCCGCTGGTCTCGATCACCACTCTGGCCGAACTGGTCGCCCTGACGGCGTCGACCCACGGCATCTTCCTGCGCTACTCGGCCGGCCCGGACCGCGACGGCGCCGACTGTCGGAGTGTCGACCGGGAATCCGGGATCGACATGCCGGGCCTGGTCGTGACGCCCTTGTCTCCCGAGCCGTGGTGGCCCGGCACCGCCGAGGGCTGGATCGCCCGGCGCCTCCACCGCTGTTGCGGTCTCGGCGAGCAATCGCCCGACGAACGGACCCGCGACGAACGGCAGCCCGATCGTTTCCCCTGGTTGCTGACCGGCACCGTCATCGGTCACAGCCTGGACCTGGAGCCACTCGTGGCGCACTTCCGTCCGTTGGCGCGGATCCATCGCTCGGTACTCGAGGAGGCGGCCCGCCTGTACGAGCAGCAGTTCGTCCCGTCCACCCGAGCCGAGCAGTAGGGATCCGGCCCCCGTCCGGTCCCCGACAAGGAAGGGAAATCGAATGAGGAAGATCATCGCCACTGCCCTGGTAGGTGCCGGCGCCGTGCTCACGCTCGCGGCGTGCGGCGACGACAAGGACGACAGCACCGACACGACGATGCAGACGTCGATGGAGATGCCGGCGACCACGGAAACCGAGACCGGCGAAGCGAGCCCCACATCGGTCACATCGACCGAACAGCTGGGGACCGTCGACCAGGCCAAGCTCGACGCATTCGTGGTCGCGTTCCGAACCGGCTACTCGGATCTCTCGGAGGACCGCGACGACGACAGCATCGAGAACATCGTCATCACCTCGTGCAACGACCTCGCCAACGGGGTGAGCGAAGAGCAGGTGACCGACAAGATCCGGGTGCTGGCGGCCAACAAGGGCACCGAGCCGTCGCAGGATCAGGCCGAGCGGATCTACGACATCGTCACACCGGCCTGCCCGTGACGCCCGGCCACCGCCCGCGGGTTCCGGTCGGCGCGCAGGTCTCAGTCGTCGCGCTGACCGGTACCCGTCGACAGTTCGTGCAGCCGGCGCGAGACGGAATCCCCGGCCAACGGCGCTGTCGGTAGCCCCGCCCCGGACCGGAGTCCGCCGAGCAAGGTCTCGAGGGTCTCCCGCGGGGTGAACCGGGGTCGCCAGTCGAGTTCGGTCTCGGCCCGAGTGCTGTCCAGCAGTGGTAGCGCGAGGACGGTGTCGAGCAACCCTGGAGAGGCGGGAAGCACCCGGAGATGCCACGCGGCCGACGTCGCGAGCCGCAGCGCGCGGCGCGGAATCGGAATCGGGCGGGCCCCGAGAAGTTCCGCGAGATACCGGCCGTCGATCGCCGGCGTGGTCGCGAGGTTGAACGCGCCCTGTACCGGTCGAAGTACTGCCTGCACGATCGCGGCGGCGGCGTCGCTCGTGTGCAGCACCTGCGCGATCAGCCCGTCGGCCATGGGGACTGCGGGGATCAGACCGCGGCGAACGAGGCTGCCGGGAACGAGGGGCCCGGCGAACAGTCGGCGCTGTTCGGTCGCCGACCGCCGCTTGAACAGGAAGCACGGTCGCATACGGACCACCCGGGTGTCGGGGTGGCGGAGTTCGAACGCGTCGAGCCACCGTTCGAGGTAGGCCTTCTCGCGCGGGTAGGCGGCGCCGGGCCACCCGTGGGTGGGCCATTCCTCCGAGACTGCCCGATCCGACGGACCGGGGGAGTAGGCGGCCAGCGACGACGTGTAGACCAGTGCCGGTACCTGCTCGGCCGCGACCGCTTCGAAGAGGCGGATCGCACCGAGAACGTTGTTGTCCCAGGTGACCTCGGGTCGGTGGGTCGGCTGGAACAACCACGCCAGATGGACGACGACGTCGGCGCCCCGCACGATGGTGCGGAGATCGTCGGTGGTGGTGTCGGCGACCACGAAGCGGGTTTTCGGTCGGACCAGGTCGGTCGGGCGCCGGGCGGCGCCGACGATCTCTCCGATCGCCGATTCCTCCCCGAGCGCCTCGACCACGCTCGTACCCACGTTGCCTGTGGCGCCGATGACGACGACGCGCAGTTTGCTGTCGGTTCCCATGCGAGAGCGGGTACCCCGGGCCGACGCACGATAACCGTGGACTCCGGGGCCGCTGCGTCATCGCCGCCCCGGCGATCGGAGGGCGACAGGCGGCGGCGACAATGGCGTCATGCCGTTGATCCAGATCAGCCAGACGCCCGGACTGACCGCCGAACAGAAGCGCGAGACGATCGCCGCGGTCACCAAGGCATACGCCGAGGCGACCGGAAAGAACGCGTCGTCGGTGTGGGTGACCATCACCGAGGTTCCGCGGGAGCACTGGGGCGTCGGCGGCGAACCTCTGGGCTGACCCCGCAGCCGCGGATCGCGGCGACCTTCCGATTCATCGCGTGCCGGATCACTTTCTGGAACAAGAGGTTCCGTAATCCGGTGAGGTTGGTTCCGTGGTGTGCGTAGAAGGCGTCCGGATCGTCGTACGTACCGAAGTCGCCGTTGACTCCGGTCTTCTGGATCGCAGTATCCGTGCCGGTCCACGCCACCGGCGGATCGCCGATGTCCTCGGTACCCGCGCCGTATCCGGGGAACGGGCCCTCCGGCGCCACGGTGTTGCGGAGCCCGTTCAGGTAGTCGGCATCGAGAATGACCCCCTCGAGATCGACCCACCGGTCGTCGATGGGATCAGGACGCGCTCTCCGGACACGCGTCGCGGCGGACCGTCATTCCCAGCAGCGCCGACGGACTCAGTCCGAAATTGGTCCTGAACACCCGGCTCAGGTGCGACGAGTCGCTGAATCCGGCTGCCACCGTGGCCTGAGTGAGGTTGTCGCCGAACGCTACTCGCTCACCGACTGTGCGCAGACGGATCCACAACGCGTAGCGGCGGAAGGGGATACCCACTTCGCGGTGAACAGGTGGGTCAGCCGCGAGGGGGAGATGTGGGCCGCCGCAGCGGCGTGCCCCAGCGTGGCCCGCGACCCGGGCTCGCTCTCCAGCTGCCGCAGTGCCGACAGCACCGGTTCCGACAGGCGGGCCGGACGCGGCGGCCCGTCCGGGGCGATGGCGCGAACCAGGGTGTCGATGGTGCGCACGGCGTCCGAGTCGTCGGCGTGATCGATCGCGATGCGTTCCATCGCGTCCTCGAACTCCCCGCCGCGGGCCCGATCCGCGGCGAGGCCGAGCCCGCGACCCCGTGGCCCGAACGGCTCGTCCAGGGAGACCATCACCTGCACGGCGTGGTGCGCGTGGAGACCCGAGTCGCCGCCGACGCCTCGATAGAGAACCGCGCCGGGCGTCAACGTCAGCCTGCCGTCCCACGGCGGGGGTTTGCGCGGTGGCACCGGAGCCATGGCAGTCACGAGGATCCGCTCTACGCCTTACCGGTGCCCGCGGCGATGCCCTTGTCGAGCTGCTCGACGAGTGCCTTGCCCAGCGTCGACAGTTGCGCTACCTGCGTGTCGTCGAGGCCCTCGAACACCAGCGCCTGGACGGTGGCCACGTGACCGGGTGCGGCCTCGACGACCTTGTCGTAACCGTCGTCGGTGAGGACCGCGAACGCCCCGCGGGTTCCCGCGACGGTCTCGCGCCTCGCCCAGCCGCGCTTCTCGAGGCGCGTGACGACGTGCGACAGGCGCGACAGCGACGCGTTCGCCTGACATGCGAGCTCGGACAGTCGCAGGCGCCGGCCGGGCGCCTCCGAGAGCACCGCGAGCACGAAGTACTCGAAATGGGTCAGTTCGGAGTCGCGCTGCAACTGGGTGTCGAGTGCTGCGGGCAGCCGTGTCACCAGCGAGACGAGCGTCCGCCAGGCCTCCTGCTGCGCTCCGGTGAGCCAGGGGGTGTCGGTGTGGTGCTGCACGCCCATCGGGTCGTTCTCCGATCGCTGAAAGTCGAAATCGATGTTCGGGTGCCAGCGTGCCAAATCCGCGCAGCCGGTGCCTCGGTGCGGGGAACAGATGTCGGTACGTGGCGGTTGACTCACATGTTAACTTGAAGCTTCAACAAAGGAGTTCCTGTGAGCGACATGCCGGCCATCTTCCTCAGTCACGGCGCACCCCCGCTGGTGGACAGCGCGCAGTGGGTCGCCGAGCTGGCCCGGTGGTCCGCGAATCTGCCGCGCCCGACGGCGATCCTCGTCGTCTCCGCGCACTGGGAGTCCGCACCGCTCACGATCGGCGCCACCGAGACCGGGACGCCGCTCGTCTACGACTTCGGTGGCTTCCCGCGGCGCTTCTACGAGGTCACGTACCGATCGCCGGGCGCTCCCGACCTGGCCCGGCAGGTGGCCGCCCTCATGCCGGACGGCGAACCGGTCCACCACCAGCCGAACCGCGGGCTCGACCACGGCGCATACGTGCCGCTCACCGTCATGTACCCCGACGCAGACATCCCGGTGCTGCAGATGTCGATGCCGACCCTCGATCCCGTACGCCTGCTCGACCTCGGGCGGCGCCTGCAACCGCTGCGCGAACAGGGCGTGCTGATCGTCGGATCGGGCTTCGCGACGCACGGGCTGCCGTTCCTGCGCGACCCGTCGCCCGACGCGGTCGCCCCCGGTTGGTCGGCGGAGTTCGACGCCTGGACGGCGGAACGCCTGGCGGCCGGCGACGTCGACGCGCTGATCGACTTCCGTGCGCAGGCGCCCGGCATGCCCTACGCGCATCCGACGATCGAGCACTTCGCGCCGCTGTTCGTCACGCTCGGGGCGTCGAGCAACCCGGAGCAGATCGCCGATCAGGTGATCGACGGCTTCTGGATGGGACTGGCCAAGCGTTCGATCCAGGTGGCCTGACGCGGATCAGGCGCGGCTGCGCACGAACTCGAGGGCACGGTCGGCGTGCAGGTTGGCACGCAGTTCGCTCGAGATCACCTCGAGGACCGTGCGGTCGGTGTCGATGACGAAGGTGCTCCGCTTGACCGGGGTGATCATGCCGAGCAGGCCGCGCTTGACGCCGAACTGCTCGGCGACGGTGCCGTCGACGTCGGCCAGTAGCGGGTAGTCGAACGACTGCGCCCGGGCGAAGCTCGACTGCTTCTCGACGCCGTCACGGCTGATCCCCGCCACGGACGCCCCGGCTTCCGCGAACTCGTGCGCCAGATCCCGGAAATGGCACGCCTCCGCCGTGCACACCGGGGTGGAGGCCGCGGGGTAGAAGAACAGCACGAGTGGTCCGCCTGCGAGCAGCGACGTCAGCGTGTGACGGGTGCCGTCCTGGTCGGGAAGATCGAATTCGGGCGCGCGCTCACCGGGCTTCATGGGCGCCGACGCTACCCGCGACCGAGGCCGCGATCGGTGTTCCTGGGATGATGGGTGCATGCGCGGCGAGTCCACCACCATCCCAGCAGCTCCCTCGGCCGTTCCGGGCCGGGGGCCACGGCACGATTCGACCACCACCCGCGAGCAGTTCCGGGCGCTGGCGGCCGAACATCGTGTGGTCCCCGTCATCCGAAAGGTGCTGGCGGACGCCGAGACCCCGCTGTCCGCCTACACCAAGCTGGCCGGTAGCCGACCCGGTACGTTCCTGCTGGAATCGGCCGAGAACGGGCGGTCCTGGTCGCGGTGGTCGTTCATCGGCGCGGGCAGCGCCGCCGCCCTCACCGTCCGCGACGGCGAGGCCGCGTGGTTCGGCAGTGCCCCGGCCGGCGCCCCGTCCGGTGGCGATCCGCTGGTGGCGCTCGGCCGCACCCTCGAGCTGCTGCGCAGTGAGCGCCTACCCGACCTGCCGCCGCTGACCGGTGGCATGGTCGGATTCCTCGGCTACGACGCAGTCCGCCGGCTCGAGCGGCTTCCCGACCACGCGGTGGACGACCTGCAGATCCCCGAGATGGTGATGTTGCTCGCCACCGACCTCGCGGCGGTCGATCACCACGAGGGCGCGATCACGCTCATCGCCAACGCGGTCAACTGGGACGGCTCCGACGAGCGGGTCGACGAGGCGTACGACGACGCCCTCGCGCGTCTGGACCGGATGACCGATGCGCTGGCGGCGCCCGCTCCGTCGACCGTGTCCACCTTCGCGCGGCCGGAACCCGTGTACCGCCGTCAGCGGACCACCGAGAGCTTCGGCGCGGACGTGCGCCGGTTGATCGGCGAGATCGAGGCCGGCGAGGCGTTCCAGGTGGTGCTCTCGCAGCGTTTCGAGATGGACTGCACGGCAGAGCCGATCGACGTCTACCGGATGCTGCGCGCCTCGAACCCGAGCCCGTACATGTATCTGGTCCAGGTGCCCGGCCCGGACGGCGACACGGCGTTCTCGATCGTCGGCTCGAGCCCCGAGGCGCTCGTCACGGTCAAGGAAGGCGTCGCGACGACGCACCCGATCGCGGGCACCCGGTGGCGCGGCGCCACCGAGGAGGACGACATCCTGCTCGAGAAGGATCTCCTCGCGGACGAGAAGGAGAATTCCGAGCACCTGATGCTCGTCGACCTCGGCCGCAACGACCTGGGGCGGGTGTGCGAGCCGGGAACCGTCAAGGTCCACGACTACCGGCACATCGAGCGGTACAGCCACGTGATGCACCTCGTCTCGACGGTGACGGGACGGCTGGCCGAGGGCAGGCACGCGCTCGACGCGGTCACCGCCTGTTTCCCGGCCGGGACGCTGTCCGGTGCGCCCAAGGTTCGCGCCATGGAACTGATCGACGAGCTCGAGCCGACGCGCCGCGGCATCTACGGCGGCATCGTCGGCTACCTCGATTTCGCGGGCGACGCGGACACCGCGATCGCGATCCGCACGGCGCTGATCAAGGACGGCACGGCGTACGTGCAGGCGGGCGCCGGCGTCGTCGCCGATTCCGATCCCGTCTACGAGGACACGGAGGCCCGGAACAAGGCGATGTCGGCGCTCAGTGCCGTCGCCGCCGCGCAGACGCTGCGGCCGTTCGGGACCGCTTCGGAGGTGAACGACGTTGAGTGAGAAGAAGACCGCGGGTGCGGCTTCGCGAGGCAGGCGTGCGACCGGGGTGGCGGCACTGCTGCTCGCCGTGGCGGCGCTGTGTCTGTGGGCGTCGTCCCGGATGACCTGGGTCACCGTGACGTCGGCGGACGGCCTCGGCGAGGAACGCGTCACCGAACTCGACGGTGGAACATGGGCCGCCGCCACGACGCCTCTCGCTCTCGCGCTGGTCGCCGCCATCGCGGCCGCCTTCGCGGTGCGGGGGTGGCTGCTGCGGGTGGTCGGGTTGCTCGTCGCCGTCGTGGCGGTGGTCGCCGCGATCCCGGCCATCGGGCTGCTCGCGAACGGGGCCTCCGACGAGAAGGCCTCCGACATCGCAGGATTCGAACGGGTCGCGACGCGCGTCACCGCGACGGAGGTGGCCACGGCGCCCGCGTTGCTCGTGCTGCTCGGTTCGGTGGTCGCGCTGGTCGCCGCGTTCGTGCTGATCCGGAAACCTACTGCGACGGGAGGACTCTCGTCGAAGTACGACAGCCCTGCGGCGCGCCGCGAGGCCACCGCCAAGCGCGGCGCGTCCGATGTGGAGAGCGAGCCGCCGACCCAGCGCATGCTCTGGGATGCGCTCGACGCCGGTGAGGATCCGACCGCCGACCGGGTCGACGGGGACTCTGCTGCAGGTGAGTCGAACCCTCCGGCGCGGGATGTGACCAAGGACACCGGGGCGCCGGGTACCCGCCCGGAGTCCGAATAACTGCGACCTCTAGGCTGAGTCAAGAACCGATGAGTTTCCTCACATCGGTTGACATGCCGGAAAGGACTCGGGCCACGATGACCGTTCTCGACTCGATTCTCGACGGAGTGCGCGCCGACGTCGCCGCCCGTGAAGCCGTTCTCGATCTCGCTGCCGTGAAGGCCGCGGCCGCTGCCGCCCCGCCGGCGCTCGACGCGGCCGCAGCGCTGCGCGCACCCGGCATCGGCGTCATCGCCGAGGTGAAGCGCGCCAGCCCGTCGAAGGGCGCCCTCGCGGACATTCCGGATCCCGCGGTGCTGGCTGCAGCGTACGAGGCGGGCGGCGCGCGGATGATCAGCGTGCTCACCGAGGAGCGACGGTTCCACGGCTCGCTCGCGGATCTGGACTCGGTGCGCAGGGCCGTGAGCATCCCGGTGCTGCGCAAGGACTTCATCGTCGGGCCGTACCAGATCCACGAGGCCCGCGCGCACGGCGCGGACGTCATCCTGCTGATCGTGGCGGCGCTCGACCAGCACGTGCTCGCGTCGCTGCTCGATCGGACCGAGTCGCTCGGCATGACCGCGCTCGTCGAGGTGCACACCGAGCAGGAGGCCGACCGCGCCCTCGAAGCCGGCGCCAGCGTCATCGGTATCAACGCCCGCAACCTCAAGACCCTCGAGGTCGACATGGACACGTTCGGGCGGATCGCCCCCGGCCTGCCCACCGACCTCGTCAAGATCGCCGAGTCCGGTGTCCGCGGCACCGCGGACCTGCTGGCGTACGCCGGTGCGGGCGCCGACGCGGTCCTGGTCGGCGAAGGCTTGGTCACCAGCGGCGATCCCCGCGCCGCCGTGTCGGATCTGGTGACGGCGGGTGCGCACCCGTCGTGCCCCAAGCCCTCGCGCTGACGCCACGCTTCCCGGTGGACCCGACCGCTCGTTCTCGATGACGTTGGGGCAGACTGGAGGGGTGAGTTCACGCAATGAGGCCCTCGTTTCCAAGGGCGGCAATCTGCCTCCCGCCAGCGCCGGACTGACGGAGCGGTCCGGCCACGAGCCGGATCCCGGCGGCCACTGGGGCGCCTACGGCGGGCGGCACGTGCCCGAGGCGCTGATGGCGGTGATCGAGGAGGTCACCGCCGAGTACGAGAAGGCCCGCGCGGACGATTCGTTCCTGGACGAGCTGGATCGGCTGCAGCGCGACTACACCGGTCGCCCGTCGCCGATCTTCGAAGCGACCCGCCTGCGTGAGCACGCGGGCGGCGCCCGCATCCTGCTCAAGCGGGAAGACCTGAACCACACCGGATCTCACAAGATCAACAACGTGCTGGGGCAGGTCCTCCTCGCCAAGCGCATGGGCAAGACCCGGATCATCGCCGAGACCGGTGCCGGTCAGCACGGTGTGGCCACCGCGACCGCGTGTGCGCTGCTCGGGCTCGAGTGCGTCGTCTACATGGGTGCGGTCGACACCGCCCGGCAGGCGCTCAACGTCGCCCGGATGCGCCTTCTCGGCGCCGACGTGGTGTCGGTCGAAACGGGTTCGGCCACTTTGAAGGACGCGATCAACGAGGCGCTTCGCGACTGGGTCACCAACGCGGACCGCACCTACTACTGTTTCGGCACCGCCGCCGGACCGCACCCGTTCCCGATGATCGTGCGCGACTTCCAGCGCGTCGTCGGGCTCGAGGCGCGGGCACAGGTGCAGGCGTCGACCGGACGCCTCCCCGACGCCGTCGTCGCGTGTGTGGGCGGCGGGTCGAACGCCATCGGCATCTTCCACGCGTTCATCGATGACCCCTCGGTCAAGCTCGTCGGCTACGAGGCGGCCGGTGACGGCGTCGAGACCGGTCGGCATGCAGCGACATTCGCCGGGGGCACCCCGGGCGCATTCCAGGGGGCGTACTCGTACCTGCTGCAGGACGAGGACGGCCAGACCATCGAGTCCCACTCGATCTCCGCGGGCCTGGACTACCCGGGTGTCGGGCCCGAGCACGCGTACCTCAAGGACACCGGTCGCGCGTCGTACGAGCCGATCACCGACACCCAGGCGATGGACGCACTGCTGTTGCTGTCGCGCACCGAGGGCATCATCCCGGCGATCGAGTCGGCGCACGCCGTCGCCGGTGCGCTCGAGCTGGGCCGCGAACTGGGCGAGGGCGCGATCATCGTCGTCAGCCTGTCCGGCCGCGGTGACAAGGACATGGACACCGCAGCGAAGTGGTTCGGACTGTTCGACGATTCCGCCGCTACTGATTCGACCGAGGAAGGTTCGGCCAAGTGAGCCAACGAGATTCGCGCCTGGCGCCGACGTTCGCCAAGTGTCGCGACGAGAACCGCGCTGCGCTCGTCGGGTATCTGCCCGCCGGTTACCCGGATGTGCCCGCGTCGATCGACGTCTTCAAGGCGATGGTCGATTCGGGCTGCGACATCATCGAGGTCGGCATCGCGTACTCCGATCCGGTGATGGACGGCCCGACCATCCAGACGGCCGCCGAGACCGCGCTGCGCAGCGGCGTCCGGGTCCGCGACGTGTTCACCATCGTCGAGCAGATCGCCGCGGTCGGCGGCAAGGCCGTCGTGATGACGTATTGGAACCCGGTGCTGCAGTACGGCGTCGATCGCTTCTCCCGCGACCTCGCGTCCGCGGGTGGCCTCGGGTTGATCACTCCGAATCTCATCCCGGAGGAGGCCGGAGAGTGGATTGCGGCGTCCGAGGAACACCACCTCGACCGCATCTTCCTGGTCGCGCCGTCGTCCACCGAGGAGCGCCTGGCGATGACGCTCGAGGCGAGCAGCGGGTTCATCTACGCCGCGTCGACCATGGGCGTGACGGGCGCTCGCGACGCGGTGTCGTCGATGGCGCCCGAACTGACCGCCCGGATCCGCACGCATTCGGACATCCCGGTGGGCGTCGGTCTCGGTGTCCGGTCGGGCGCGCAGGCGGCGGAGATCGCCTCCTACGCCGACGCCGTCATCGTCGGATCGGCGATCGTCTCGGCGGTGGAACAGGGCCTGGACGCGGTGCGCGCGCTCACGGCCGAACTCGCGGAGGGTGTGCGCTCGGCTAACGTGGCGTCGTGACTGCGATGGTGACTTCGACCGAATTGCTCGCCTATCTTCCGAGCCCGCCGCAGGGCGTGTGGCACGTGGGACCGCTGGCCCTGCGCGCGTACGCGCTGTGCATCATCGTCGGCATCGTCGTCGCCATCGTGTGGGGCGATCGCCGTTGGGTCGCTCGCGGCGGCGAGAAGGGCACCGTGCTCGACATCGCGGTGTGGGCGGTGCCGTTCGGTCTGATCGGCGGCCGGCTCTACCACGTGATCACCGACTGGCCGACGTACTTCGGTGAGGGCGGCAGCCCGGCGGACGCGCTGAAGATCTGGCAGGGTGGCCTCGGTATCTGGGGTGCGGTCGCACTCGGGGCGGTCGGCGCCTGGATCGGCTGCCGCCGGCGCGGGATCCCGCTGCCGGCCTTCGGGGACGCGATCGCGCCGGCCATCGTTCTGGCGCAGGCGATCGGACGGCTCGGCAACTGGTTCAACCAGGAGCTGTACGGCCGCGAGACCACGGTTCCGTGGGGGCTCGAGATCTACGAGCGCACCGACGCGACAGGCCGGGTGGACGCGCTGAACGGGGTGTCCAACGGTGTCGTCCAGCAGGTGGTGCACCCGACGTTCCTCTACGAGCTGGTGTGGAACCTGCTGATCGTGGTGCTGCTGGTCGCGGTCGACCGCCAGTTCAAGATCGGCCACGGACGTCTGTTCGCGCTCTACGTGGCGGGGTACTGCGCGGGACGATTCTGGATCGAACTGATGCGTTCGGACCACGCGTCCGAGATCCTGGGGATCCGCGTCAACTCGTTCACCTCGGCGCTCGTGTTCCTGGCCGCGGTCGGGTATTTCGTGTTCGCGAAGAAGGGCCGTGAGGATCCGGCGGAGCTGCAGCCGCACCGGCCGGGCGGGGAGCGCACGGCACACACCGCCGACGCCGCCGCGCCGACCGAAGTCAATGGGGAGAAGAAGTGACCGAGCAGTCGGAACCGTCCAAGCGTCCCGAGTCCTCCGGCGACGAGGCCGTCGACAAGTCGACGGACACGACGTCGGGTGCGGCGCTGCCGCCGGAGTTCGGCTCGCCGTTCGACTACGACGCCACGGCGGACGCGTCCATGACCGAGTCGACCTCCGGAACGTCGGCGGTCCCGCCGTCGGGCGGTAACACCGCCGGGCCGGGTTGGGACACCTACTCGGGCGTCGGGAACGGCCCGGGCTGGGGATCGGGCCCCAGCTACCCGCCGCCGTCGAGCGATCCGCTGCCGCCGGTGTTCGGATCCCCGCAGCCGGAATACGGGCAGTCGACCCCGCCGCCGCAGAGCTACCCGTCGGGTTACCCGTCGGCTCCGGGGCCGGGTTACGCGTCCGGGCCGTCCTATCCGGGCTCGCCCGGGTACCCCGGGGCGTACGGTGCCTACGGCGATCCGAGCGCGCCGTACGGCCGCGACCCCGTCACCGGCGAGCCGTACTCCGACAAGTCGCGCGCCACCGCGGGTCTGCTGCAGATCCTGCTCGGCTTCATCTCACTGCCCGGAATCGGCCGCCTATACATCGGCAGCATCGGTATCGGACTCACCCAGCTGCTCGTCTTCTGGCTCGGTCTGATCACCATCATCTTCGGCGTCGGATTGGTGATCTTCCCGGTGATCTGGATCTGGGCGTTCGTCGACGGCATCCTCATGCTGTCCGGGGCCGTGCGTGATCCGCAGGGTCGCCCGCTGAAGACCTGATCCGACCACCTTCGCCCGCACCGCCCGCGCCGTTTTCCGGCGCGGGCGGTGCGCGTTTTCGGCGTCGCTTCGGGTGGCCTCGGCGGGGTAAACTGGCCCGGCCGGGTGTGGAACCTCGGCAACCTTCACGGGTCGACAGCAATGCCGGTGGACCCCGATCGATGCAGTCGGCACCCGTAGTCGGCGGCCCCGCCAGGAGTCGCCGAAGAAGTGCGCGACGCGCGATGGCCGCCGTGAAGCTCGCGGAGCTTCCGGTGGGCCGGTGTGGAGGTGTTCCGGTGCTGTTCTCTCGGCAACCAGATTCCCGCGGCCTCTATGTCCGTGACCGCGAGTCGGATTCGTGTGGCGTCGCGATGGTTGCCGACATTCACGGTCGCCGGTCGCACCGCATCGTCGCCGATGCGTTGCTCGCCCTCGTCAATCTGGAACATCGCGGTGCTGCGGGCGCGGAAGCCAACAGCGGCGACGGCGCCGGCATCCTGCTCCAGCTCCCGGTCGAGTTCTTCCGAGGTCTCGTCCCATTCGACCTTCCGGATCCCCGCCGCGACGGCGCCCACACGTTCGCGGCGGGAATCTGTTTCCTGCCCGCCGACCCCGAGCGGCGAGCTGCCGCCGAGGAACGTGTGGCACGTATCGCCGAGGAGGAAGGGATCGAAATCCTCGGCTCGCACGACGTCGATGTGGATCCGCTCGGCGCCGACATCGGCTCCACCGCGCTGTCGTGCATGCCGCACATGACCTACGTGTTCGTCGCGGCGACGGGCGACGACGGGGTCCCTCTGGGGGGACTCGACCTCGACCGCAGGGTCTACGGTCTCCGCAAGCGCGCCGAGCAGGTCCCCGAGGACGTCGAGCGGGCGGGCACGGGGGTGTACTTCCCGTCGCTGTCGAGCAGGACGATCACCTTCAAGGGGATGCTCACCACCGAGCAACTCGTGCTCTACTTCCGGGAACTGCGCGATCCGCGCGTGTCGAGCGCGATCGCGGTGGTGCACAGCCGCTTCTCCACGAACACGTTCCCGTCGTGGCCGCTGGCCCACCCGTTCCGCTTCATCGCCCACAACGGCGAGATCAACACGGTGCGCGGGAACCGGAACCGTATGCGGTCACGCGAGGCGATGTTGGCGAGCACGCTCGTCCCGGGAGACCTGGAGAGGCTGTATCCGATCTGTACCCCGGACGCCTCGGACTCGGCGTCCTTCGACGAGGTCCTCGAGTTGCTGCACCTCGGTGGGCGCTCGCTTCCACACGCGGTGCTGATGATGATCCCCGAGGCCTGGGAGAACCACACCGACATGCCGGCGGACCTGCGGGCGTTCTACCAGTTCCACGCGTCGTTGATGGAGCCGTGGGACGGCCCCGCCTGCGTCACCTTCACCGACGGCACCGTCGTGGGTGCGGTCCTCGACCGCAACGGGCTGCGCCCGGGCCGGTGGTGGCGCACCGGGGACGGGCGGGTCGTGCTGGCGAGCGAGAGCGGTGTGCTGCCGATCCCGCAGTCCGACGTGGTCGAGAAGGGGCGGCTCGAGCCGGGGGAGATGTTCCTCGTCGACACCGAGGCCGGCCGGGTGGTGCCCGATCGGGAGGTGAAGGCGGACCTCGCGGCGCAGCGGCCCTACGCGGACTGGCTACACGCGGGGTTGCTCGACCTGCGGTCGGTGCCGAGCCGCGGCCGGATTCCCCACGATCACGAGTCGGTGGTGCGCCGGCAGGTCGCGTTCGGCTACACCGAGGAAGAGGAGCGAGTGCTGCTGGCGCCCATGGCGACGGCCGGGGGCGAGCCGATCGGGTCGATGGGCACCGACACCCCGATCGCGGTGCTCTCGCAACGGCCCCGGCTGCTGTACGACTACTTCGTCGAACTGTTCGCGCAGGTCACCAATCCGCCGTTGGACGCGATCCGCGAGGAGATCGTGACGTCGCTGCGCCGGGTGATGGGACCGGAGCAGAACCTGCTCGAGCCCGCCGCGGCGTCGTGCCGCCAGATCGTGCTGTCGTGGCCCGTGCTCGACAACGACGACCTCGCCAAGATCATCGACATCAACGCGGACGGGGACTGCCCGGGGTTCGCGGCGACGGTGCTGCGGGCCCTGTACCGGGCGGACGCCGGCGGCGAGGGAATGGCGGAGGCGATTGAGGATCTCCGCGCGTCGGCGAGCGAGGCGATCGCGAACGGCTATCGCACCCTGGTGATCTCGGACCGCGACTCCGATCATCTGTGGGCGCCGATCCCGACGCTGCTCGCGGTGTCCGCCGTGCACCACCATCTCGTCCGGACCAAGGAGCGGACGAAGGTGGCGCTGGTCGTCGAGACCGGGGACGCGCGGGAAGTGCACCACATCGCGCTGCTGATCGGATGCGGTGCCGCGGCGGTCAACCCGTACCTGGCGATGGAATCGATCGAGGATCTCGTCGCCGAGGGCGAACTGACCGGTATCGAGTCGTCGGTCGCGGTGCGGAACTATCTGCGCGCGCTCGGCAAGGGTGTGCTCAAGGTGATGTCCAAGATGGGCATCTCGACGGTCGGATCCTATACCGCGGCACAGGTGTTCGAGGCGATCGGACTGTCCCGCGAGGTCGTCGACGAGTACTTCACCGGGACGGTGAGCCGCCTCGGTGGGGTCGGGCTCGACGTGCTCGCGCGGGAGGTGGAGCTCCGGCATCGCGAGGCGTACCCGGAGAACCCGTCCTCGCAGGTGCACCGGCGCCTCGACGTCGGCGGCATCTACCAGTACCGGCGTGACGGGGAACTGCACCTGTTCACCCCCGAGACGGTGTTCCTGTTGCAGCACGCGACCCGCACGGGCCGGGCGGACGTCTTCGAGAAGTACACCGCCGAGGTCGACCGTCTGTCCGCGGAGGGCGGCACACTGCGCGGGCTGTTCGAGTTCCGGCAGGGACTGCGCCCACCGGTGCCGATCGAGGAGGTCGAACCGGTCGAGGCGATCTTCGCCCGGTTCAACACCGGTGCCATGAGCTACGGCTCGATCTCGGCCGAGGCGCACGAGACGATGGCGGTCGCGATGAACCGGTTGGGAGGGCGCTCCAACTCCGGTGAGGGCGGGGAGGACGTGGGCCGACTGTACGACCCGATGCGCCGCAGCGCCGTCAAACAGGTCGCGAGCGGCCGGTTCGGTGTCACCAGCGACTACCTCGTCAACGCCACCGACATCCAGATCAAGATGGCGCAGGGCGCCAAGCCCGGTGAGGGCGGCCAACTTCCGGCGTTCAAGGTCTATCCGTGGATCGCGCGGACCCGGCACTCCACCCCGGGGGTGGGACTGATCTCGCCGCCGCCCCATCACGACATCTACTCGATCGAGGACCTCGCCCAGCTGATCCACGACCTCAAGAACGCGAACGAGGATGCCCGCGTACACGTCAAGCTCGTCAGCTCCGTGGGCGTCGGCACGGTCGCCGCCGGGGTGAGCAAGGCCCACGCCGACGTGGTCCTCATCTCCGGGCACGACGGCGGCACCGGCGCATCGCCGCTGACCTCGCTTGAGCACGCGGGGCTGCCGTGGGAGGTGGGTCTGGCCGACGCACAGCAGACCCTGGTGCTCAACGGACTGCGTGACCGGATCACCGTGCAGTGCGACGGCGGCATGCGGACGGCCCGGGACGTGGTGGTCGCGATGCTGCTCGGGGCCGAGGAGTTCGGGTTCTCCACCGCCCCGTTGATCGCTGCCGGCTGCATCATGATGCGCGTGTGCCACCTCGACACGTGCCCGGTGGGTGTGGCGACGCAGAATCCGGAACTGCGCAAGCGGTTCACCGGCAAGCCCGAGTTCGTCGAGGAGTTCTTCCGGTTCGTCGCGGAGGATGTCCGAAAGCATCTCGCGGAGCTCGGTTTCCGCAGTGTCGACGAGGCCGTCGGTCATCCCGAGGTGCTCGAGACGGCCATCGGTGTCGCGCACTGGAAGAGTCGTGGCCTCGACCTCACCCCGATCTTCTCCAAGGAGGAGACGCTCCCCGGAGAAGGCACCCCGCAGCGACGGCGGGTACGCGCGCAGGAGCACGGACTCGATCTGGCGCTGGACCGGACGCTGATCCAGTTGGCGGAGGGCGCCCTCGAGGATGCACTGCCCGTTCGGCTCGAGCTGCCGGTGCGGAACGTCAACCGCACCGTGGGGACGCTGCTCGGGTCCGAGGTCACCCGCCGCTACGGGGCGGCGGGACTGCCGGACGACACGATCCGGATCCAACTCGAGGGATCGGCGGGCCAGTCTCTGGGGGCGTTCCTGCCTCCCGGTGTCACGATCGACCTCGTCGGCGACGCGAACGACTACGTCGGCAAAGGACTCTCTGGCGGCCGCATCGTGGTCCGGCCGGCCGACGACGTCCTGTTCCTGCCGGAGACGCAGGTGATCGCCGGAAACACCCTGTTGTACGGCGCGACGTCGGGCGAGGCGTACCTGCGCGGCCGGGTCGGCGAACGATTCTGTGTCCGCAACTCGGGGGCGTTGGCAATCGCCGAGGGCGTCGGCGACCATGCGTGCGAGTACATGACGGGCGGACGCGTCGTCGTCCTCGGTCCGATCGGCCGCAACCTGGCGGCGGGGATGTCGGGCGGCATCGCGTTCGTCCTCGACGCCGACCCCTCGAAGATCAACACCGCGATGGTGCGGTTGCAGGCACCGGACGGCGACGACCTGCAGTGGTTGCGGGTGGTGGTCGAGCAACACCTGCGGTGGACGGGCTCGGCTGTGGCGGCGTCGGTGCTGGCCGACTGGCCCCGTCGCTCCGCACTCTTCACCAAGGTCATGCCCACCGACTACCAGCGCGTTCTCGAGGCGACGCGGATGGCCCGGGCAGAGGGACTCGACGTCGACACCGCGATCATGGAGGCAGCCCGTGGCTGATCCCCAAGGGTTCCTGCACGTGGCGAAGCAGGAAGCGCGCAAGCGACCGGTCGACGAACGCATCCACGACTGGCGCGAGGTGTACGCGCCCCAGTCGCCGTGCGAGCGGGCCCGCGAGGTGTCCGAGCAGGCGCGCCGGTGCATGGACTGCGGCATCCCGTTCTGTCACTCGAGTAGCGCCGGGTGTCCGCTCGGGAACCTGATCCCCGAGTGGAACGATCTGGTGCGCCGGGGACGGTGGGATGCCGCCGCCGAACGCCTGCACGCCACCAACAACTTCCCGGAGTTCACCGGCCGGGTCTGCCCGGCGCCCTGCGAGGCCGCGTGCGTTCTCGCGCTCGCCGACACCCACACCACGGGAAGCGTCACGATCAAGCGCATCGAACAGGCCATCGCCGACACCGCGTGGGAGAGGGACTTCGTCCCGCCGGTGCGCGCGGCGCTGCGGACCGGCAAGAACGTCGCGGTCGTCGGATCCGGTCCGGCGGGTCTGGCCGCGGCGCAACAACTCACGCGGGCCGGACACGAGGTCACGGTGTACGAGCGCGACGACCGGCTCGGGGGATTGCTGCGGTACGGCATCCCCGAGTTCAAGCTCGAGAAGAGCGTCGTCGAACGCCGACTGTCCCAGATGCGAGTGGAGGGAACACATTTCGTCACCGAAGTCGAGGTGGGTGTCGATCTCGCCGTGCCGGATCTGCGTGACCGGTTCGACGCGGTGGTGCTCGCGACCGGCGCGCTCCTCGCCCGCGACAATCCCGACGTCGAGGGCCGGAGGCTCGACGGAGTGCACCTGGCGATGGAACACCTCGTCGCGTCGAACCACGAGTGCGAGGGCGATGGGGCGACCCCGATCTCCGCGAAGGGCAAGCACGTCGTGATCATCGGTGGCGGCGACACCGGGGCGGACTGTCTGGGAACCGCGCATCGGCAGGGCGCGTTGTCGGTCACGCAACTGGACTACCACCCGGCGCTACCGGAGGAGCGGGACGAGGCGTCGGCGCCGTGGCCGGCGTGGCCGATGGTGCTGCGCACGTCACCGGCACACGCCGAGGGCGGTGTTCGCCGTTACGAGGTTGCGGTGCAACGCTTCCTCGGCGACGCGTCCGGTCACGTCCACTCGATGGTGCTGGCCGAGGTGCGCCTGACCCGCGACGAACACGGCCGGCGCGTGATCACCCCGGTCGGTGAGGAAATCGAACTACCCTGCGATCTGGCACTTTTCGCAATCGGTTTCGAGGGTGTCGAACACGGTCCACTGCTCGACGACCTCGGGCTCGTCACGAACCGGCGCGGTGCGTTGTCGTGTGCGGCGGACTGGCAGACGGCCACCCCCGGAGTCTTCGTGTGCGGCGATGCGCATCGCGGCGCGTCGTTGGTGGTGTGGGCCATCGCGGAGGGGCGTTCGGCGGCCCGCGGGGTGGACGTGTACCTCACCGGCTCGTCCGAGCTGCCCGCACCGGTGCACCCGACGGCCCTGCCGCTGACCGTCCTCTGACGCTCACTTCGACGTCATCGGGCGTTCGCCCGCCGAATAGAGTTCGTTCCCCGGATTGACTAGGCTTTCCTCGTGACCCGACGCACGAAGATTGTCTGCACTCTTGGCCCTGCTACTGCCTCCGGCGACCGCGTCCGCGAGCTCGTCGAGAGCGGAATGGACGTAGCCAGACTCAACTTCAGTCACGGCGAACACGCTGATCACGAGGACAATTACAACCGTGTCCGGGCCGCCTCCGAGGCGACCGGGCGCGCGGTCGGCATCCTCGCCGACCTGCAGGGTCCGAAGATCCGTCTCGGCCGTTTCGTCGAGGGGAAGACCCGCTGGGAGACCGGGGAACAGATCCGGATCACGGTCGAGGACTGTGAGGGAACCCACGATCGGGTGTCGACCACCTACAAGCAGCTCGCGCAGGACGCGCAGCCCGGCGACCGACTGCTCGTCGACGACGGCAAGGTCGGACTGGTCGTCGAGGCCGTCGACGGTGACGACGTGGTGTGCCGCGTCACCGAGGGTGGCCCGGTGAGCAACAACAAGGGCGTCTCGCTGCCCGGTATGAACGTGTCGGTGCCGGCGCTGTCGGTGAAGGACATCGAGGACCTCGAGTTCGCGCTGCGCCTCGGTGTCGACTTCATCGCGTTGTCGTTCGTGCGCTCGCCCGCGGACGTCGAACTGGTGCACGAGGTGATGGACCGCGTCGGACGCCGGGTGCCGGTGATCGCGAAGCTCGAGAAGCCCGAGGCGATCGAGAACCTCGAGGCCGTCGTTCTCGCCTTCGACGCGGTGATGGTCGCGCGTGGCGACCTGGGTGTCGAGCTGCCCCTCGAGCAGGTGCCGCTCGTGCAGAAGCGCGCGATCCAGATCGCCCGCGAGAACGCGAAGCCGGTGATCGTCGCGACGCAGATGCTCGAGTCGATGATCGAGAACTCCCGCCCCACCCGCGCCGAGGCGTCGGACGTCGCGAACGCCGTCCTCGACGGTGCCGACGCGGTGATGCTCTCCGGTGAGACGTCGGTCGGCAAGTACGTGATGGAGACCGTGCAGACGATGGCGCGGATCCTCGAGGCCGTCGAGACCGATCCGGCGCGGGTCCCGCCGCTCACGCACGTCCCGCGCACCAAGCGCGGCGTCATCTCGTACGGCGCCCGCGACATCGGTGAGCGCCTGGACGCGAAGGCCCTGGTGGCATTCACCCAGTCCGGCGACACGGTCCGCCGTCTCGCACGGCTGCACTCGCCGCTGCCGCTGCTGGCCTTCACGCCGCTCGAATCGGTGCGCTGCCAGCTGGCGCTGTCGTGGGGAACCGAGACGTTCATCGTCGACCCGGTCGGCTCGACCGACCAGATGTTCACCCAGGTCGACCACGCCCTGCTCTCGCTCGGTCGCTACAACAAGGGCGACCTCGTGGTCATCGTGGCCGGCTCCCCGCCGGGCACAGTAGGCTCGACCAACCTGATCCACGTGCACCGGATCGGGGAGGAAGACCACTAGCGAGGGGACGCGCACGTGAACGAGGTGGGGGCAGCGCTGCGACCGACGCGCTCGGCCGATCTGGAGACGCTGCTGAGCCTCCTCGATCTCGACCGGATCGGGGAGGACACCTACCTCGGACGCCACCCGGAGCAGGTCGGCAGCCGAACCTTCGGCGGCCAGCTGGTGTCGCAGGCGCTGGTGGCTGCGGGGCGCACCGTCGAGGGTGATCGTCCCGTGCACGCCGTCAACGCCCACTTCATTCGCGGCGGCGACGTCAAGGCACCGATCGAGTATCGCGTCGACCGGCACCGGGACGGGCGGGCGTTCGCGAACCGTCAGGTAACCGCATACCAGGACGGGAACGTCGTGTTCTCGATGTTCGCGGCCTTCCAGGACTGGGGTACCGGGCTCGAGCACAGTGTCGGGATCCCGGATGTGGACGGGCCGGAGGCCCTTCCGTCGCTCGGCGATCATCTGGCCGGCTACGAGGACCGCCTGCCGAACTTCGTCGGTGCCCTCAAACCGATCGAGATGCGCTACGTCAACGACCCCGCCTGGGTCCTCAAGGGTTCCGGGGAACGCCTCGACCACAACCGGGTCTGGATGCGTACCGACGGGCAGCTGTCCGACGACGCGCGTCTACACGCGGCGGCGCTCGCGTACTCGTCGGACACCACCGTCCTGGACTCGGTGCTGACCACCCACGGGTTGTCGTGGGGGCTCGACCGCATCGTCGCCGCGACGGTCAATCACTCGATCTGGTTCCACCGTCCGTTCCGGTTCGACGACTGGGCGCTGTATGCGACGGAGTCGCCCGTTGCGGCCGGATCGCGCGGTCTGGCGACCGGTCGATTCTTCACCCGCGAGGGGGAGTTGATCGCAACGGTGGTGCAGGAAGGCGTCATTCGGCATTTTCCGGCCCGGCGCTGAGTTCGTTCGGCCATGACCGTCCGCGGTACCCGCCGCGGTGACTAGACTTCTGGTTCTCTGATCACGGCACGCCATCTGTGATGGGGGAGCCCATGCGAGACGAACCGATCGACTGGAGCCACGAGGCCGTTGCCAGTCTGCTGTGGACCTCCCGAGCCTTCCTCGTCGCACTGATCTGTTTCGTCGTGATCGGCGCGGTGCTGGCCCGCCGTACCAACTGGGGACGGCAATTCTGGCGCATCACTGGACCCTACTTCTCCACGCGTGACAGCTGGCGGCCCTGGTCGCTGATCCTGGCGCTGCTGTTCCTGACGATCCTCGGGGTGCGGATCCTGGTCCTGCTCTCGTACCAGAGCAACGAGATGTACACCTCGCTGCAGTTGGTCGCACAGGCGCTCCAGTCGGGCGACGCCGCAGCGCTCGACGATGCCAAGACGCTGTTCTGGCGCTCGATCGTGGTGTTCGCGGTGCTGGCGACGGTGCACGTCGTCCGGTCGCTGCTCGCACAGTACGTCGGCCAGGCCCTCGAGATCCTGTGGCGCACGTGGCTCACCGACCGGGTCACGACCGACTGGCTCGGTGGCCGCGCGTACTACCGGGGGCGTTTCATCGACAACTCGATCGACAACCCGGACCAGCGAATCGAGTCCGACATCACCGAGGTCGCGACCACGTCGCAGACGCTGTCGATGGGACTGGTCAGCGCGGTGGTGTCGGTGGTGTCGTTCACCGGCATCCTGTGGGACCTGTCGGGGCCGATGACCGTGTTCGGCGTCGAGATCCCCAGGGCGATGGTGGTCCTCGTCTACGTCTACATCCTCACGGCCACCGCGATCGCCTTCTGGATCGGGCGCCCCCTGATCACCCTGAGCTTCCTGAAGGAACGACTGACCGCCAACTTCCGTTATGCCCTCGTGCGCCTGCGCGACAGCGCCGAGAACGTCGCATTCTACCGCGGCGAGGACGTCGAGAAGCACGGTCTCCTCGGACGATTCGCGGCGGTCATCGTCAACGCGTGGCAGATCGTGTTCCGGACCCTGAAGTTCAACGGCTTCAACCTCGGTGTCAGCCAGGTCGCCGTCGTGTTCCCGATCGTGATCCAGGCCCCGAGGTTCTTCGCCGGCACGATCACCCTCGGCGACATCACCCAGAGTGCGCAGGCCTTCGGCCAGGTTTCGGACGCGCTGTCGTTCTTCCGGCAGTCGTACGACCAGTTCGCGGTGTATCGCGCGAGCCTGATTCGCCTCGACGGACTGATGGACGCCGACGAACGTTCGCGGCGCCTGCCGTCGATCCGCACGGCAGGACGTGACCACGTGGTGGATCTCGACAAGGTGTCCGTGCGGACCCCGGACGGCAGGCTGCTGATCGGCGAGCTCGATCTCCACCTGGTTCCCGGGGAAGCCCTGCTGGTCAAGGGATCGTCCGGCAGCGGCAAGACCACGCTGCTGCGCAGCCTCGCCGAGATGTGGCCCTTCGCGGACGGTTCCGTCTCCCGGCCGGTGGGCCGGGACGCACTGTTCCTGTCGCAGCTGCCCTACCTGCCACTGGGTGATCTGCGCAGTGCGGTCGCCTACCCGGCGCGCGTCGAGGATCTGACCGACGAGGTGATCCGGGGTGTCCTGCGGGACGTGCACCTGGGCAACCTCGCCGGACGCCTCGACGAGCGCGCCGATTGGGCGAAGATCCTGTCGCCGGGAGAGCAGCAACGCATCGCGTTCGCTCGTGTCCTGCTGCTCAGGCCGCAGGTCGTGTTCCTCGACGAGGCCACGTCGGCTGTCGACGAGGGGCTGGAATACTCTCTCTACCAATTGATTCGAGAGCACGCGCCCGAGTGCATCCTGTTCAGCGTCAGTCATCGCAGCACCGTCGACCAGCATCACACGCGGCAGCTGGAACTGCTCGGTGACGGACCCTGGCGCCTTTCGGCCGTGACGGTCGGCTGATCCTGCCGAGCCGAAGGGATCCTTCACGCGCCGGGAGCGCGTGAAGGATCCCTCCGTTCAGGGACGAATCACAGGTACTGCCCACACGACGGCCAGGCGCCGGAGCCCGAGGTGGCCAGGACCTGCTCCGCGACCCGGATTTGCTCCTCACGCGAATTGTTGTGTGGCAGACCGGAGCCGCCGTGCGCCCCCCAGGTGTCGGCGCTGAACTGCAGTCCGCCGTAGTAGCCGTTCCCGGTGTTCGCGGCCCAATTGCCGCCGCTCTCGCACTGTGCGACGGCGTCCCAGTCGCCGGATGCGGCATGCGCGGGCGCGGCGCTCACGACGAGCGGTGCGGCGACGGCCGCGGTGGAGGCGGCGAGGCCGCCGAGGAGGCGTGTGATGGACTTCGGCATCGATGGTGTCCTCTCCGTGCTGATGGGTGAGGGTCCCGACTGGCGCCGCACGAGGGCGCCGATGTTGCGTTCCCTCACGTCTGCCCTGGAAGGTCTTCGTGTCCGATCCGGCGGGCAGCGACGGTGAAAGCGGATCGGCGGTGGGCTCTTTCGGTTCGAGCCGTGATCGACGCTAGGACGGACCACCGTCCACGTCACGGGTCGGTTTTCTGGTACGCCAGTGCGTGTTCGGGACGAGACTTTCACGGTCTTCCCAGGTGAGCGTGCAGAACGGAGGCCCCTGATGATGTTGGATCCGGGTCCAGACAGTGACGAGGGTCACTACATGCGAGTGGTGTGGGTCACATCTAGTAGCGGTGCGAAACGCCCTCGTGACCCGATAGTGTGCGTCGATCACGAACGGTACATGCGTCGCGACTGCAGCAAAATCCCTGGTCATCGGTCGGATTCGAGCCCGTCGGCCACTTCGGCGGCGGTCATGGGCACGACGCCGATCGCACGCGCGTCCGCGAGCCGTTCGTCGGTCACCCGGGAGGTCGCATCGATCGCGAGAACCGTGCGGAAATCCCGCGCGCTCGCGTCGAACAACGTGGCCCGAGGACAGTTCGGCAGGTTGCAGCCCGCGACGACGACCGTGTCGACACCTGCGCGCTCGAGAAGTGCGTCGAGTCCGGTGCGGTGGAACGCACTCCAGCGCGGCTTCCACATCACGACCTCGGAGTCGCCGACCACTTGGAACCCGCTGCGCAGCAGCAACTCCTGGTCGAGAGGGCCGGCGTCGGCAGGAAGGAGTGCGCGCACAATCCGGGATCCGTCGGTGCCCGGACGAACGATGCGTGCGTCATCGCGGGTGATGGCGGTGCGGCGGACGAGGTCGACGTCCTCGCCGTCGTAGATCCGCACGGCATGCACTATCGGGCGCCGAGCGCGGCGGAACGCCTCGAGGAGGCGAGCCAATGAGGGGAGGACCGCCGCGGTACCCGGCACCGGCAGGGCCCCGTCGTCGAGGAAGTCGTTCTGCATGTCGATCACAAGCAGCGCCGACGTGTGCAGGTGGGGGCGTATGTGCTCGTCGAGGGTGCCGAGATTCGCCATGTCATCGAACCTAGTGGTGGGCACATGGTTCGGGAAGCACGAAGCGCTCCCGTCCTCGGGACGGGAGCGCTTCACGCGACATGTGCTGGGTCAGGCGGAGACGATCACCGACGAGCCGTGGCCGAACAGGCCCTGGTTGGCGGTGATGCCGACGCGAGCGCCCTCGACCTGACGACCCTCGGCCTGTCCGCGCAGCTGCCAGGTGAGCTCGCACACCTGCGCGAGGGCCTGAGCGGGGACGGCCTCGCCGAAGCAGGCCAGGCCGCCGGACGGGTTGACCGGGATGCGGCCACCGATCGTGGTGTCACCGGCACGCAGCAGGTGCTCGGCCTCGCCGCGCTTGCACAGCCCCAGGTCCTCGATCCAGTCGAGCTCGACGGACGTTGCGAGGTCGTAGACCTCGGCGACGTCGACGTCCTCGGGCGAGATGCCGGCCTCCTCGTAGGCGGCGTCACCGATCGACTCCTTGAACGTGCGCTCCGGCGCGGGAACCGCGGACGCCGACTCGGTGGAGAAGTTCGGCATGTCCATGATGGTCTGCGGGAACGTGGGCGTGACCGTCGAGATCGCCTTGATCCGAACGGGATCCACGATGCCCTTCTTACGGGCGTACTCCATCGACGTCAGGATGATGGCGGCGCCGCCGTCCGACGTGGCGCAGATGTCGAGCAGGTGCAGCGGGTCGGCGACCATCGGCGATGCGAGAACGTCCGCGGCCGCCACTTCCTTGCGGTAGCGCGCGTACGGGTTGTTGAGACCGTGTTTGGCGTTCTTCACCTTGACCGCGGCGAAGTCCTCGGGCGTCGCACCGTACAGGTCGATGCGGCGACGCGCGTTGAGCGCGAAGTAGGCCGGGTTCGTCATACCCATCAGGCGGAAGCGCAGCCAGTCCGGATCGTCCCAACGCTCGCCGGCGACGGGAGCCAGGAAGCCCTTCGGGGTGGTGTCGGCGCCGACGACCAGCGCGACGTCCGACAGACCGGCGAGGATGCGGGCGCGGGCGGTGTCGAGGGCCTGCGCACCGGTCGCGCACGCCGCGTACGACGTCGCGACGCGAGCGCCGTTCCATCCCAGTGCCTGTGCGAACGTGGCACCGGCGACGTAGCCGCCGTATCCGTTGCGGATCGTCTCTCCGCCGACGACGAGGTCGACATCGGTCCAGTCGATTCCCGAATCTGCAAGGGCGGCACGGGCTGCGGCCACGCCGTACTTGACGAACGAGTGGCCCCACTTGCCCCACGCGTGCATGCCGACGCCGAGGACGGCCACATCGTTGTTGCTCATGCCTGTGCCCCGTTCTCTGCTGCCGCGAGCGGCTTCCAACGCCAGATGCTGCGGTCGCCCGACTCGTCCGTGTAGAGGGTCTCGACGACCAACTCGACCGGGTTGCCCACCTTGAGGTCCGCCACACCGAAGCCGTCCGCGACCTGGCCGAGCACGACGAGTCCCTCGGGCAGTTCGACAGCGGCGAGGGCGAACGGCACGTACGGGTCGGTCGTCGCGATGTACGGCGCCGGCGGCTTGTACTGCGCGTCGGTGTACGACCACACCTTGCCGAAGCGGGAGAGCTCGACGTCGTCGTACTCCTCGCCGGAGCACGCCGGGTTCTTGCAGAAGGTGGTCTCCCGCGGGAACGAAATCGTGCCGCAGGACCGGCACTTGGTGCCGATCAGGGCCGGCTCCGGCCCGGTGGTGAACCAGCCTTCGACGGCCGGTGTGGCGGTGTCGCTCATGCAAACCTCATCTGCTCGTCGAGCCTGAACGGCCGGTCGCGTCGGTGACCGGCAACGGAACGGGTTGCAGTATGGCATGAGTTAACTGATTCCCGATGTGCGATCCCATCCACCGGACGACGCTGCGGATTCCCGCCCGACGGTGCCGCGACAAACATGTCGAACGTCCGGCCAGCGGGACTCGGAGCCGGCTGCGGGGTGCCCTCCGAAAAAGACCAAACGACCGAAACGGACGACACACGCTCACCTGCAGGAAGCGGGCAATGTGCGGGTCCTGGCAGTGTGGCTGGACACGCGTCAATTCCCGACGGCGAAGTCCGTCACTGTCGGGCGACCGACCGTTATCGTGATGGCGACGCGTCGGAGGTGCGCTGTGCCCAGAGTGACTGTCAGACCCGAGGATCGGGTGATCAGTCTGCGTGACGGTCGGTCGATGGGATTCGCCGACTATGGTCCCGCAGACGGATTCGTCGTGGTCAACGCCCACGGCGGACTGTCGTGCCGACTCGACATTCGGGCGGCCGCCCCGGTCGCCGAGGCGGCCGGAATTCGGCTCATCTCACCGGATCGCCCCGGGATCGGGCTGTCCGATCCCAGTCCCGGACGGACGGTGCTCGACTGGGCGTCCGACGTCGAACAACTGGCCGACCACCTCGGCGTCGAGCGCATGGGCGTACTGGGGTGGTCGATGGGCGGGCAGTACGCGGCCGCGCTGGGGTACGCCTTGTCGTCGAGGATCAGTCGCGTCGCGATCGTCGCCGGTGCGCTGCCGCTGACCGAGGCGGGAACCTTCGCGCGGCTGCCGCGGATCGATCGCGTGTTCACCCGGATGTCCCTGGGGTGCCCGGCACTTGCCGGGGCGTCCTTCCGGGGATTGTCGGTGCTGGCTCGGGCGATGCCGAGGCAGTTCGCGCGGATCTCGGCGCGCACCCTCGCTCCCGCCGACGCGGAGGTGGTCGCCAGCGAGCTCACCGCGTTCTCGGCCATGACGGACGAGGGGCTGAGGAACCCGGCAGGGGTCGTCGAGGACTACCGGGCCTGGATGCGGCCGTGGGGTTTCGACCCGGAGGATCTCGAGGTACCGGTGGACGTGTGGTGGGGTGACGCGGACCGGTTGATCCCACGCGAGTGGCCGGCCGAACTCGCGACCCGAATCCCGAAGTCCACGTTGAACATCGGGTCGGGCGGCCACTTCATGGCCCACCTCCACTATCGGGCGATCCTCGACTCTCTCGCCGATGCGTGCTGAAGTCGTCGAGATCCGCTCGGTTCGTCGTGACCTGCTGGCCGAGTCCGCCGACGGGCAGCGGCGGCGAACCGGGCGGCACTCGCACTCGACCTCGAACACCCACGTCGCTCCGGCGTCGCGTCGATGACCCGGCGCTGTCGGCGCTCGCTCGTCGGCACGTCGAACCACTCGGGAACCTGGTGATCGTGGTCGGCAGGCAAGGTGCCGCCGCGACGGCGCGAAGTTGCGCGAAGCAATTTCACCATCGGTTTCACACTTGTGCGTAGTGGGCGCATCCGCATAGTTGTGGCACTCTGGAGTTGCTCCTTTTGGTAGGGGAGACCGAGAAGGCCCCGGGATCGCGAGATCTCGGGGCCTTACTCGTATGTATCGGGTGGACTCGCTCGTCGGTGGGAAATCCCGCCGCCTGCGCAATTGCCGATCGGAATTCGATGAAGTGATGTGGTGCCCTCGGTGAGACTCGAACTCACACTGCACGGGTTTTGAATCCGTTTCCTCTGCCAATTGGGATACGAGGGCGTCCTGCGGGTTCCTACTCTAGAAGATCACGGAGCACAGTCAAACCACCGGTACCCTCGAAGCGTTCGCGCCCCGATCAGCGGGCGCCGACCCCGAGGAGACAGGTGACCATGAACGCTCCCGCCACGCAGGGCACGGAACGACGGCCGCGGCGTGTGGTGGTGGCGGAAGACGAGGTTCTGATCAGGCTCGACCTGGTCGAGATGCTCCGCGAGGAGGGCTACGACGTCGTCGGCGAGGCCGGTGACGGCCAGCGCGCCGTGGAGTTGGCGGAGGAACTCCGTCCGGACCTCGTGATCATGGACGTGAAGATGCCGCGCCGCGACGGCATCGACGCCGCCTCGGAGATCGCCGCCAAGCGTATTGCTCCCGTGGTGATTCTGACCGCATTCAGTCAGCGCGAACTGGTCGAGCGCGCCCGCGATGCCGGCGCGATGGCGTATCTCGTCAAGCCGTTCTCGAAGTCCGACCTCGTGCCGGCCGTGGAATTGGCGGCGAGCCGGTTCGTCGAGATCTCACTGCTCGAGCGGGAGGTCGCGAATCTGTCCGATCGGCTCGAGACACGCAAGGTCATCGAACGCGCGAAGGGCGTGTTGATGCAGTCGCAGAACCTGTCGGAGCCCGAGGCCTTCAAGTGGATCCAGCGAGCCGCGATGGATCGGCGGACGACCATGAAGGCCGTCGCCGAGGTGGTTCTCGACACCCTCGGTGGGGGCGGTTCACCCGCCTGACCGGGCGAAGGTGCGTTCCGGTCGACGACGCGCGGGGACGAGGGGCCGTGGTGTCGGCCCTTCTCCCTAGACTGGTCAACCGTGAGCCCCGCAACCACGTCCTCGTCCATCACTCCTGCCACCGCCGACGCGCCCGGCTCCGAGCGGCCGACGCTGCTGCTCCTCGACGGGCACTCCCTGGCGTACCGCGCGTTCTTCGCGCTGCCGGCCGAGAATTTCAAGACGCAGAGCGGTCAGGCCACCAACGCGGTGTACGGCTTCACGTCGATGCTGATCAACCTGCTGCGGGACGAACAGCCCACGCACGTCGCGGCCGCGTTCGACGTGTCCCGGCAGACGTTCCGCGCCGAGGCGTTCCCGGAATACAAGGCCAACCGCAGCAAGACCCCGGACGAGTTCAGGGGGCAGGTCGACATCACCAAGGACGTGCTCGCGGCAATGGGCATCCCGGTGATGGCGATCGAGGGGTTCGAGGCCGACGACATCATCGCGACCCTCACCACGCAGGCCACGGCACTGGGCTATCGGGTGCTGGTCGTGACGGGGGACCGCGACGCACTCCAGTTGGTCACCGACGACGTCACGGTGCTCTATCCCCGCAAGGGTGTCTCCGATCTCACACGGTTCACCCCCGCGGCCGTCGAGGAGAAGTACGGGCTCACCCCGCAGCAGTACCCGGACTACGCGGCGCTGCGTGGCGATCCGAGCGACAACCTGCCCGGCATCCCCGGTGTCGGAGAGAAGACCGCCGCCAAGTGGATTCGCGAGTACGGCTCGTTCGAAAACCTGGTGAACGAGGTCGACAAGGTGAAGGGCAAGGTGGGCGAGTCGCTGCGGGCGAACCTCCCGTCGGTGGTCCTCAACCGTCAGCTCACCGAGATGGTGCGCGACGTCGCCTTGCCGTACACGCCCGACCAGTTGGCGCTCGCGCCCTGGGACCGCGAACGCATCCACGCGCTGTTCGACGACCTCGAGTTCAAGGTGCTGCGCGACCGCCTGTTCGCGACCCTCAGTTCGGTGGAGCCGGAGGCCGAGGAGGGCTTCGACGTCAGCGGACGGGCTCTCGCTCCGGGTGAGGTCGCGGCGTGGATCGCCGAGCACGCCTCGACCGGTGAGCGGCACGGGCTCTCGGTCGTCGGAACCACCACTCCCTACGGCGGTGACGTGACGGCCGTCGCGATCGCAGCCGCCGACGGCGAGGGCGCCTACATCTCCTCCACCACGGCGACGCCGGAGGACGAAGCGGCGCTCGCGGAGTGGCTCGCCGATCCCGGGCGGCCCAAGGCGCTGCACGAGGCCAAGCGGGCGATGCACGCGCTGCGCGGGCGCGGCTGGACCCTCGGCGGGCTCACCAGCGACACCGGGCTGGCCGCGTACCTGGTCCGCCCGGGGCAGCGCAGCTTCAACCTCGACGACCTGTCGCTGCGCTACCTCAAGCGCGAGTTGCGTGTGGAAGAGTCGGGGCAGCAGCAGCTTTCGCTGTTGGACGACGAGGACGCGGCCGACGCCGAAGCGGCCGAGGGAGAGATTCTGCGCTCCCGGGCCGTCGTCGATCTCGCCGCGGCACTGGACACCGAACTCGCCGACATCGAGGCCACCGGGCTGCTCGCGGACATGGAGCTCCCGCTGCTCGAGGTGCTCGCCGACCTCGAGTCGACGGGCATCGCGGTCGACACCGCGCATCTGCACGATCTGCAGTCGGCGTTCGCCGCTCGCGTCGCCGAGGCAGCCGAGGCGGCCTACGCGGTGATCGGCAAGCAGATCAACCTGGGTTCGCCGAAGCAGCTGCAGGTGGTGCTGTTCGACGAACTCGACATGCCCAAGACCAAGAAGACCAAGACCGGCTACACCACCGACGCCGACGCGTTGCAGTCCCTGTTCGAGAAGACGCAGCACCCCTTCCTCGAACACCTGCTCGAGCACCGTGACGCGACCCGACTGAAGGTCACCGTCGACGGTCTGCTCAAGACGGTCGCCGAGGACGGGCGGATCCACACCACCTTCAACCAGACCGTCGCGGCGACTGGACGGCTGTCCTCGACCGAGCCGAACCTGCAGAACATCCCGGTGCGCACGGACGCCGGGCGTCAGATCCGGGACGGGTTCGTCGTCGGTGAGGGCTACGAGACGCTCCTGACCGCCGACTACAGCCAGATCGAGATGCGGATCATGGCGCACCTGTCGGGCGACGAGGGGCTGATCGAGGCATTCAACACCGGAGAGGACCTGCACAGCTTCGTCGGCTCGCGCGCCTTCGGCGTACCGATCGAAGAGGTCACCCCGGAACTGCGGCGCCGGGTGAAGGCCATGTCGTACGGACTTGCCTACGGGCTCAGCGCATTCGGTCTGGCAGCGCAGCTCAAGATCTCCACCGACGACGCCAAACAGCAGATGGACGCGTACTTCGCGCGGTTCGGTGGCGTCCGGGACTACCTGCGCGAGGTCGTCGAGCAGGCGCGCAAGGTCGGCTACACCGAAACGCTGTTCGGTCGCCGGCGTTACCTGCCGGACCTCAACAGCGACAACCGGCAGCGTCGGGAGGTGGCCGAGCGTGCCGCTCTCAACGCGCCTATCCAGGGCACGGCCGCCGACATCATCAAGGTGGCGATGATCGACGTACAGCGTGCCCTGCGGGACGCCGGGCTGGCGTCTCGGATGCTGTTGCAGGTCCACGACGAACTCGTCCTCGAGGTCGCGGCGGGTGAACGCGAGCAGGTCGAGCAGTTGGTGCGCGAGAAGATGGCGGCGGCCATCGAACTGTCGGTGCCGCTCGAGGTGTCGGTCGGTACCGGTCGCAGTTGGGACGCCGCAGCCCACTAGTCGCAGCCCATGAGCCGCAGCCCATGAGCCGCAGCACTGACGCAGCACTGATGCACGGGGACGCCCCGGCACACCGAAGCGGTGCGCCGGGGCGTCCCCGGAACTTCGTTGCGTGGGCGGTCAGTTGCCCGTCTGCGTCGCGATCTCCGCGCGGACGGCGTCCATGTCGAGCGCCTTGACCTGCGTGATCAGGTCCTCGAGGGCAGCCGGCGGCAGCGCGCCCGCCTGATTGAACACCAGGACGCCCTCGCGGAACGCCATGATCGTCGGGATCGAGCGAATGCCGGCGCCGGCGGCGAACTCCTGCTCCGCCTCGGTGTCCATCTTGCCGTGCACGACGTCGGGGTGCTTCTCGGAGGAGGTCTCGAACGTCGGCGCGAAGTTGCGGCACGGGCCGCACCACGAGGCCCAGAAGTCGACCAGGACGATGTCGTTGTCCTCGACGGTCTGCTTGAAGTTCTGCTGGGTCAGGGTCTGGGTAGCCACGAAGGCTCCTTTCCGGGGAGTCGTCATCGATGTCCGGTGGTTGGCCGGTACAACGCTCCGCCCGCCGAAATTCTTCCGTATCGCCGAACGGGCCCGACCCCCGTGGTCGGTTTCGCCTGTTCAGGGATGGCGTGCGATACGCCACTCACGTTTGTCGTCCGAGTCCCACCGGCGAATCCCGGCCGACGTTCCGACGATGTCGCGACTACCGGCACGCGTCACTGCGACGGCCGTGCCGAGATCGGTGGACTGGATGCGCCGCGACAGCGTGACATGCGGCGTCCATTCGCCGGGGACGATGTGCGGGGGCACCCCCTCGCAGTCCGCGATGAGTTCGTAGACGATCCGCTGCAGGGTGAGCAGCTCCGTCGTCGGCACCACCAGGCGAGCCAGCGTGAGCCGGCGACCACCGAACACCACGACCCCACCGAGCCGGATCGGGAGCGGCGCCGAGGGAAGTTCCCGCACCAGCGCGTCCTCGATGTCGTCGGGGATGTGACTCGCGACGCCCATCGTGACGTGAGGCCGGTTCGATTCCGCGGTGATGCGGTCCTGACTGGGCAGGCGCGCGGACGAGAGCCGCCGCCATTCGGCGCGCACGGTTGCGTCGATGTCGGGGTCGAGCAGCAACTCCACGGACTGGACCATCGTGAGTAATGATTGTCGCGTGGGCAGCGTCGACACAGGAGATTTGCGGAATCTGCGCCTCGGTTCGTTGCGGGGCGACGGCATCGGGGGCGAGATCGTGCCCGCGACCCGGGACGTGGTCGATGCCGCGGTGTCGGCCGCGGGTCTTCCGCACGTGGAATGGGTGCCGTTGCCGATCGGGTTCGACGCGATCGAGTCGCACGGAACGCCGATACCCGAGAGCACTCTCGTCGCTCTGGCGGATCTCGACGCATGGATCCTGGGCCCGCACGACAGTGCGTCCTATCCCGACCCGTTCCAGATGCAACTGACCCCGGGCGGCGCGATCCGCAAGCGTTTCGACCTGTACGCCAATATTCGGCCGGCGCGGGCCCTGCCCGGGGTGCGAGCGGTCTCGCCGCGCATGGATCTCGTCATCGTGCGGGAGAACACCGAAGGCTTCTATGCCGATCGCAACATGTTCGCCGGCAGCGGCGAGTTCATGCCGACACCGGACGTGGCGATGGCAGTCGGGGTGGTCACCCGGCAGGCATGTGAACGCATCGCGCACACCGCGTTCGAACTCGCGCGGCGACGGCGCCGTCGGGTCACCGTGGTGCACAAGGCCAACGTGCTCTCGACGACCACCGGCCTGTTCCGCGACGTGTGCCGTGAGGTGGGCGCGCACTACCCGGATGTCGCTCTCGACGACGAGCACGTCGATGCCATGGCCGCCTACCTGGTGCGGTGCGGCGACGAGTACGACGTCGTCGTCACCGAGAACATGTTCGGCGACATCCTGTCCGATCTGGCCGCGGAGCTGTCGGGATCGCTCGGGACCGCGGCTTCGATCAACGCGTCCGAGACCAAGGCGATGGCGCAGGCCGCCCACGGCGCCGCCCCGGACATCTCCGGACGCAACCGCGCCAACCCCGTCGCCCTCTTCCTGTCTGCGGCGATGCTCCTCGACTGGATTGCGTCCCGGCGGGACGAGGCGGGCTTCGCCGCCGCGGCCGACCGGATCCGCAGTGCCGTCGAGCGAACCGTGGAGTCGGGCGTCGCCACGGCCGACCTCGGTGGACTGGCGTCGACCAGTGAGTTCACCGAGACCGTCGTCGCTCGGGTGTTCCGCCGGTGATCTCGGGCCGCGTTCGGTATCTGTGCGGAACACGCAGTAGGGTGTCCCGGGTTCGCCGGTCGGGAAACGGAGGTTCGAGGCGCGCGTGTTCGCTCGATTCGCAAGGTGCGTGACCGCTGCCGTCGTGACATCCGTCGTCGCCTTCGGGGCTGTGGGATGTGTCACGAACGACGAGGGGTTGGTTCCGGTCCTGCCGGATATCGAAGTCGACCGGGTCGCCCCGATCGCCGACCAGCTTCCGCCGGAGGTCGCGGCCTCCGGCGAACTTCGTATCGGCACGAATCCGCCGTACGCGCCCAACGAGTTCAAGGACGAGTCGGGCGCGATCGTCGGTTTCGACGTGGACCTGATGGAGGCGGTGGGCGCGGTCCTCGGCCTGACGCTCGACCTCAAACAGACCGATTTCGACAAGATCATCCCGGCCGTCCAGGCCGGGACGCTCGATCTCGGCATGTCCTCGTTCACCGACACCCTCGAACGCGAGAAGAGTGTCGACTTCGTCACCTACTACAGCGCGGGAGTGCAGTGGGCACAGCGCGCGGGCGACGACATCGACCCGGATGACGCGTGCGGGCTGCGGGTCGGGGTGCAGACCACGACGATCGAGGACATCGACGAGGTCCCCGCGAAGAGCGCGGCGTGCGTCGCGGCCGGGAAGCCGCCGATCCGCAAGATCAAGTACGACAGCCAGGACGACGTGGCCAACGCGCTCATCCTCGGCCGGGTGGACGCGCTGTCGGCCGACTCGCCGGTGACCGCGTACGCGATCAAACGCAGCGACGGCCGCATCGTGCCCGCGGGCGGCGTGTACGACGCCAGCCCTTACGGATGGGTGGTCGCGAAGGGGTCACCGCTCGCCCCGGTGCTGCAGCAGGCGGTGCAGTACCTCATCGACGGCGGTCAGTATCGGGCCATCGCCGAGGCCTGGGGTGTCGAGGCGGGGATGATCGACACATCGGTCGTCAACGGCGCAACGAACTGAACACAGGAGAGAGAACAGTAATGCCAGCCAACGAGAGCCGACCACCGGACGCCGTGGTCGCCTCCGAGCCGGAACCCATCAAGGCGGTGCCGTTGCGGCACCCGGGCCGCTGGGTCGCGGCAGTCGTCGTGCTGGCGCTGTTCGGCCTGTTCGTCTACGGGGCTGCGACCAACGAGGCTTTCCACTGGGATGTATACGGGCAGTATCTGTTCGACAAGCGGATCACCGCGGCCGCCTGGAAAACCATCCAGTTGACGGTGCTGGCGATGGTGATCGCCATCGTGCTCGGCGTGGTCCTGGCCGTCATGCGGCTCTCGCCCAACCCGGTCCTGCGCTCCGCGGCCTGGGTCTACCTGTGGGTGTTCCGCGGAACCCCGGTGTACGTCCAGCTGGTGTTCTGGGGACTGTTCCCGTCCATCTACAAGACGATCGACGTGGGCATCCCATTCGGCCCGCAGTTCGCGCACTTCGACATCCAGGCGCTCGAGGCGGCCTTCCTGTTCGCGGTGATAGGCCTGGCGCTCAACGAGGCGGCGTACATGGCCGAGATCGTGCGAGCCGGAGTGGGGTCGGTGAGCGAAGGTCAGACCGAGGCGTCCACCGCTCTCGGCATGTCCTGGGCGCAGACCATGCGCCGGACGGTGCTGCCGCAGGCGATGCGGGTCATCATTCCGCCGACAGGCAACGAGTTGATCAGCATGCTCAAGACCACGTCGCTGGTCGCCGCGGTGCCGTACAGCCTCGAGTTGTACGGCCGGGCCCGGGACATCTCCGGCGCCAACTTCTACCCCGTGCCGCTGCTGCTCGTCGCGTCCACGTGGTACCTGGCGATCACCAGCATCCTGATGGTCGGTCAGTACTACATCGAGCGGCACTACTCCAAGGGGGCCTCACGTACCCTCACCGCCGGTCAGCTGCAGGCGCTCGCGAAGGCCCAGCGCCGCGACGAAGGGGGAGCGGTGTGACCACCCCCATGGTCCGCGCGGATCGGGTCTGCAAGAACTACGGTGCGCTACAGGTGCTCCGCGGCATCACTCTCGAGATCCCGCGCGGCCAGGTGCTGTGCCTGATCGGTCCGTCCGGCTCCGGCAAGTCGACGTTCCTGCGCTGCATCAATCACCTCGAACGCGTGGACGCCGGACGCCTGTACGTCGACGGTGAACTCGTCGGCTACGCGGAGCGCGGTGGCAAGCTGCACGAACTGAGCCCGCGGGCGGCGGCCAAGCAGCGCCGCGACATCGGCATGGTCTTCCAGCACTTCAATCTCTTCCCGCACCGCACCGTTCTGGACAACATCGTCGAGGCGCCGGTGCTCGTGAAGAAGGTGCCGCGTGCGAAGGCCGTCGCGCAGGCTCGGGAACTGCTCGACCGGGTGGGTCTGTCGTCGAAGGCCGACGCCTATCCCGTGCAGCTGTCCGGCGGTCAGCAGCAGCGGGTCGCGATCGCTCGCGCCCTCGCGATGGAACCGAAACTGATGCTGTTCGACGAGCCCACGTCCGCGCTCGATCCCGAACTGGTCGGCGAGGTGCTCGGTGTCATGAAGGAGCTCGCGAGAGACGGCATGACGATGGTCGTCGTCACCCACGAGATGGGCTTCGCCCGCGAGGTGGCCGACCAACTCGTGTTCATGGACGGTGGTGTGGTCGTCGAAGCCGGTAACCCCCGGGAGCTGCTGGCGAACCCGCGGCAGGAGCGGACCAGAGCCTTCCTGTCGAAACTGTTGTGAGAATCAGGCCGGCTTGCGGGTGACGAAGATCGCGGTGCCCGGGAACAGCTGGCCCCGCAGCGGGCTCCACTGCCCCCACTCGCGGTCGAGCCATTCGGGCCACTCCGGCTCGATGATGTCGCGCACCTCGAGGCCCGCGCCGACAGCCTCGCGGACACGGTCGCCGATGGTGCGGTGGTGCTCGACGTACGTCGGGACTCCGTCGTCGTCGACCTCGACGTACGGCGTGCGGTCGAAGTAGGGGAGGGTCGCGGTGAGACCGCGCGGTCCGGGATCGTCGGGGAAGATCCAGCGGATGGGGTGATTGACCGCGAAGACCCACAGCCCGCCCGGGCGCAGTACGCGCGCCACCTCGGCCATCACCCGAGCCGAATCCGCGACGAACGGAACGGCACCGAAAGCCGAACATGCCGCGTCGAAGCTCTCGTCACGGAACGGGAGCGTTTCGGCGCCGGCCTGGACGAGGGGGACCCGCCCGCCGCTCTCGTCCATCGCGGCGACCCCGCGTGCCAGCATCCCCATCGACAGATCGAGGCCCACGACGTCGGCGCCCTGAGACGCGAGCCACCGGGCGCACGGTGCGGAGCCGCAGCCCACCTCGAGGATGCGCTTGCCGGCGACGTCGCCGAGGAGGTGGACGTCGCCCTCGTGCAGCCCCTCGGGGCACCACACGAACTCGCCCGCGCTCGTGTCGACGCCCAGGAAGTCGCCGTGCGTGCGGTGGTAGGCGTCGGCGTCGGCGTCCCACCAGGCTCGGCTCGCGCGTTCGCTCGCCTCGGACCCGATCCGGGTGCGGGCCACCCCGCTGGTACCCAGGGTGGAGATGGCGGCGGCATGACGATCGTCGGACATGGACGTCAAGCGTAGATGTCGGGTTGGTACGTCGCCCGTCCGCCCGCCGCCGGTCGCGGCGGGGTCGGTGACTGCAGGGTTTGCCCAGCTAGCTCTAGGTCGCGTACCCTGTTGCTCGCGAGTGTCTTCGGTGCGGATGGCAGTCGGCCGAAGTTTGGTCGGCGGCACCGTCGGAAGACCTCGTGGTGGACCGGAAGATCGGTCGGATCCGGCTGTGTGTCGGAACGTACGGCATTCCGATCCGCCTGTCTGACAAACACCATCAACCGACTAACAACCCGTCCGGAGCAACTCAACACATGCCCTCCAACACCGTGACCTCGCCGCAGGTAGCCGTCAACGACATCGGCTCCGCCGAGGACTTCCTCGCCGCCATCGACGCAACGATCAAGTACTTCAACGATGGCGACATCGTCGAAGGCACCATCGTCAAGGTCGATCGTGACGAGGTCCTTCTCGACATCGGTTACAAGACCGAAGGCGTCATCCCTTCCCGTGAGCTCTCCATCAAGCACGATGTCGACCCCAACGAGGTCGTCTCCGTGGGCGATGAGGTCGAAGCCCTGGTCCTCACCAAGGAGGACAAGGAAGGTCGACTGATCCTGTCGAAGAAGCGCGCTCAGTACGAGCGTGCCTGGGGCACCATCGAGGAGCTCAAGGAGAAGGACGAGGCCGTCAAGGGCACCGTCATCGAGGTCGTCAAGGGTGGCCTCATCCTCGACATCGGTCTCCGTGGCTTCCTGCCCGCGTCGCTCGTCGAGATGCGTCGCGTCCGCGACCTCCAGCCGTACGTCGGCAAGGAGATCGAGGCCAAGATCATCGAGCTCGACAAGAACCGCAACAACGTGGTCCTGTCGCGTCGCGCATGGCTCGAGCAGACCCAGTCCGAGGTCCGCAGCGAGTTCCTGCACCAGCTGCAGAAGGGCCAGGTCCGCAAGGGCGTCGTGTCCTCGATCGTCAACTTCGGTGCGTTCGTCGATCTCGGCGGCGTCGACGGTCTGGTCCACGTTTCCGAGCTGTCCTGGAAGCACATCGACCACCCGTCCGAGGTTGTCGAGGTCGGCAACGAGGTCACCGTCGAGGTTCTCGACGTCGACCTGGACCGCGAGCGTGTCTCCCTGTCGCTGAAGGCGACGCAGGAGGACCCGTGGCGTCAGTTCGCCCGCACCCACGCGATCGGCCAGATCGTGCCGGGCAAGGTCACCAAGCTCGTTCCGTTCGGCGCGTTCGTTCGCGTCGAGGAGGGCATCGAGGGCCTGGTGCACATCTCCGAGCTGGCCGAGCGCCACGTGGAGGTCCCGGACCAGGTTGTGGGCGTCGGCGACGATGCGCTCGTCAAGGTCATCGACATCGACCTGGAGCGTCGCCGCATCTCGCTGTCGCTGAAGCAGGCCAACGAGGACTACAACGCCGAGTTCGATCCGTCCAAGTACGGCATGGCCGACTCGTACGACGAGCAGGGCAACTACATCTTCCCCGAGGGCTTCGATCCCGAGACCAACGAATGGCTCGAGGGCTTCGACAAGCAGCGTGAGGAGTGGGAGTCCCGCTACGCCGAGGCTGAGCGTCGCCACAAGATGCACACCGCTCAGATGGAGAAGATGGCTGCCGACGAGGCTGCTGAGGCTGCGGCCGGCGCTTCGGGCACCAACTACTCCTCCGAGTCCGGCTCGGACGAGGGCGCGGCTGTGTCCACCGAGTCCGCCGGTGGCTCGCTGGCGAGCGATGCACAGCTCGCCGCACTGCGCGAGAAGCTGTCGGGCAACGCCTGATAGCGCCGGCCTGAGCATTCAGGCCTGAACGACCGGGAGACCCCGGCCCTGACACCCTCAGGGCCGGGGTCTTCTGCATGTTCGGCCCCTCCGCGTTGTGCGCACTTGTCGCGATGACACGCCGTGCTGCGGGCGCGACAAGTGCGCACAACGCGGAAGGGGGGGTGACGGGGTGGGGTGACGGGGTGGCGCGGCAGATACGACAGTGGCCCCGTCCCTCGATGGGAGCGGGGCCACTGTGCGTGTCCTGTGCGGGCGGTCAGCCCGCTGCGGCAGGCACCCATCGGGTGGGCATGGTCGCCGTTCGCTTCTTGATGGTCGAGAAGCTGTGGCGGGCGGGGCTCAGGATACTGGCGAACCAGCTGCGACGGTGCTCTGCGAGAGCCGTGGCCACCTCGGGGATGAGGATGGCGTGAATGCCGTTCTCCATGCCGAGACGGTGCCGACCGGGACGGGTGGGATTGCTGCTCATGCGCTTCTCCTACTCGAATCAATCGGCTGGTCGGACGGTCCCGGAAATGGTATCTGACCAGGTCGAAGAACTCCGTCATTTGGTGCGTAGATGATCTTCGGCGTGTTAGGTGAGAGACTGTCCGCGTGTTGAGAGTGGGCCTCACAGGAGGCATCGGAGCCGGCAAGTCGACCGTGTCGAAGGTCCTCGCGGAAATGGGTGCGGTGATCGTCGATGCCGATCTGATCGCCCGGGAGGTCGTCGAGCCGGGAACGCCGGGACTCGCGGCGCTGGTCGACGCGTTCGGCGACGGCATCCTGCACGACGACGGCTCGCTGAACCGTCCGGCGTTGGCGGAGAAGGCTTTCGGCACCGACGACTCACGAATGCTGCTCAACTCGATCCTGCATCCGCTCATCGGGGCGCGCACCGTGGAACTCGTCGAGGGCGCCCCTGCCGACGGAATCGTCGTGCAGGACATCCCGCTGCTCGTCGAGGGGCGCATGGGGCCCGCGTTCAACCTCGTCGTGGTCGTCTACGTCGACGAGGAGGAACGGGTCCGGCGCCTCGTCGAGCTGCGGGGCATGCCGGAAGCCGACGCCCGCGCGCGGATCGCGGCGCAGGCGACCGACCCGCAGCGGCGTGCGGCAGCGGACGTCCTGCTCGACAACAGTGGTGCGCCCGAGTTGATCGAGGAGCAGGCCCGTGCCCTCTTCACGGAGCGGCTCGTACCCTTCGAGGCGAACCTGCGGACGGCCACGGCGGTGTCGGTGCCTCCGATCGTCCGCCCGTCGGATCCCGACTGGGCGGCGCAGGGCCGACGCCTGGTCGAGCGGCTGCGGCTGGTGTGCGGTGACGTGCCCACGCGGATCGACCACGTCGGATCCACCGCCGTGCCGGGACTGGACGCGCGTGACCTGATCGACGTCCAGATCACCGTGAAGGATCTCGCGGCCGCGGATGCGCTCGCCGGACCACTGGCCGCGGCCGGGTTCCCGCGCCTCGACGACGAGAACCGTGACGCACCCAAGCCGGCCTACGGCGTCGGTGGTGAGGGTGACCCGGCGCTGTGGGACAAGCGCACTCACGGCGGCGCCGACCCCGGACGGCCGGCTCACATCAGCATCCGGGTCGAGGATTGGCCGGGGCAGCAGTTCGCGTTGTTGCTGCGCGACTGGCTGACCGCGGACGCGCAGGCGCGGGCCGAGTTCCTCGAGGTCAAGCGGGCTGCATCGGCGACCGCCGCCGAGAACGCCCACGAGGCCGACGCCGATGCCGCGTACGCGGATGCCGTCGCCCCGTGGTTCGACCAGGGCTATCAGCGGGCCTGGGCATGGGCCGAGGCGACGGGCTGGACGTCCGGCGACTGACCCGGTTCAGCGCCAGCTGACCGGCATCCCCTTGGACGCGAGCCACGCGTCCATGTCGTGACCGTGGGCGGCGATCCCGTCCACGGCCGCCACTGCGCGTTGCACCGCGCGGTCGGCGGTGCGCGGTGAGATGTACCCGTGCGCGGTCGCGGAGATCAGCTCGTCGACGTCGACGAGCTCGGTCTCGCGCCCCGTTCGCACGACCAGGTCCAGGTAGTGGTCCTCCGACTTCCACACGTCGGCACCTCGGGTGAAGTCGCCGATGTCGATGTAGTGGTCCTGGTCGCGGTCGTGGTACGGGTGGAAATGGAAGATGGAGGCCCGGATCCCGAGGTCCGGAATGATCCAGGACTCCAGGTAGTGGAACTGCGGGTGGTCGGCCGTGCGCGCCATGTACAGGCCCCACGTCTCGAGGCGATAGTGGTCCACGGGACGGACGTAGCCCTTGGGATCGGTGTTGGTGCACTCGGTGACGTTGAAGTACTCGACCTTGGGCCGGTGTGCCGGAACCAGATCGACCGTGGGCACGAAGACGGCTGCCGGGGGTGCAGGCGGTGCGGCCGCCGCGATGCCTGGTTCGACGTTCTCCATACAGCAAGAAAGTACCGGCAAACGCGGTGCGAGGCATCGGCGATCGCGGGGGCGCCGGACAGCGTTATCAGAACTTGTCGGAACCGGCGCATACCCTGGTGACATGGCGTTCGCATCCGAGCACCCCGTGGTTGCCCATTCCGAGTTCCGGCCGGTCAGTGAGATCGAGCGGTCCGACGCGCGTTTCCAAGTCGTCAGCGAGTACGAGCCGGCGGGCGACCAGCCGCAGGCCATCGACGAGCTGGAGCGTCGGCTGAAGGAAGGGGAGAAGGACGTCGTGCTGCTCGGTGCGACCGGCACCGGCAAGTCGGCGACGACGGCCTGGCTCATCGAGCGTGTCCAGCGGCCCACTCTCGTGATGGCGCCGAACAAGACGTTGGCGGCTCAGCTCGCCAACGAGCTCCGGGAGATGTTGCCGAACAACGCCGTCGAGTACTTCGTCTCGTACTACGACTATTACCAGCCGGAGGCGTACATCGCGCAGACGGACACCTATATCGAGAAGGACTCGTCGATCAACGACGATGTCGAGCGCCTGCGCCACTCCGCCACCTCCAGCCTGCTGTCCCGGCGCGACGTCGTCGTGGTCGCGTCGGTGTCGTGCATCTACGGCCTGGGCACCCCGCAGTCGTACCTGGACCGGTCCATCCAGCTCGAGGTCGGTGTCGAGGTCGATCGGGACGCCCTGCTGCGGCTGCTCGTCGACGTGCAGTACAACCGCAACGACATGGCGTTCACCCGTGGGTCGTTCCGAGTCCGTGGTGACACCGTGGAGATCATTCCGTCGTACGAGGAACTGGCGGTGCGGATCGAGTTCTTCGGCGACGAGGTGGAGGCGCTGTACTACCTGCACCCCCTCACCGGCGACGTCGTGCGGCAGGTCGACACTGTGCGGATCTTCCCCGCCACGCACTACGTGGCCGGACCGGAGCGGATGGAACGCGCTGTCGAGGCCATCGAGGCCGAGCTCGAGGAACGGCTCGCCGACCTGGAGAACCGCGGCAAGCTCCTCGAGGCGCAGCGTCTGCGGATGCGGACGCAGTACGACCTGGAGATGATCAAGCAGGTCGGCTTCTGCTCCGGCATCGAGAACTACTCGCGTCACATCGACGGGCGCCCGGCGGGGTCGGCGCCCGCGACGCTGATCGACTACTTCCCGGAGGACTTCCTGCTGGTCATCGACGAGTCGCACGTGACCGTGCCGCAGATCGGCGCGATGTACGAGGGAGACATGTCGCGCAAGCGGAACCTCGTCGAGTTCGGATTCCGGCTGCCGTCCGCGACCGACAACCGGCCGCTGACCTGGGAGGAGTTCGCCGGCCGAATCGGTCAGACCATCTATTTGTCGGCCACACCGGGTGCCTACGAGTTGGGGCAGGCGGGCGGCGAGTTCGTCGAGCAGGTGATCCGCCCCACCGGACTGGTCGATCCCGAGGTGGTCGTGAAGCCGACCAAGGGGCAGATCGACGACCTCGTGCACGAGATCCGTGAGCGCACCGAACGTGACGAGCGCGTTCTGGTGACGACGCTGACCAAGAAGATGTCCGAGGATCTGACGGACTATCTGCTCGAGCTCGGCATCCGGGTGCGCTATCTGCACTCGGACATCGACACGCTGCGACGGGTGGAGTTGCTGCGGCAGCTGCGGCTAGGCGAGTACGACGTCCTGGTCGGCATCAACCTGCTCCGCGAGGGCTTGGACCTGCCCGAGGTCTCGCTGGTCGCGATCCTCGACGCGGACAAGGAAGGTTTCCTGCGCAGCACCACCAGCCTCATCCAGACCATCGGCCGTGCCGCTCGCAACGTCTCCGGACAGGTGCACATGTACGCCGACAAGATCACCGACTCGATGCAGCGGGCCATCGAGGAAACCGAGCGACGGCGTGAGAAGCAGATCGCGTACAACCTCGAGAAGGGCGTCGATCCGCAGCCGTTGCGGAAGAAGATCGCCGACATCCTCGACCAGGTGTACGAGGAGGCCGAGGACACCGAGGTCGGGGTCGGCGGTTCCGGTCGTAATGCCAGCCGGGGACGCCGGGCGCAGGGCGAGGCCGGCCGCGCGGTCAGCGCCGGGATCTACGAGGGCCGGGACGTCAAGGCCATGCCCCGCGCGGAGTTGGCGGACCTCGTGAAGGAGCTCACGGATCAGATGATGAACGCGGCTCGCGACCTGCAGTTCGAGCTGGCCGGGCGCCTGCGTGACGAGATCGCGGACCTCAAGAAGGAGCTACGTGGGATGGACGCGGCGGGCCTGAAGTAGGGGTCACTACGCTTCTGTGACATGGACGTACACCTCGCCGGACGCACCGCGCGTTCCCTCGAACTTCTGCATTCGCTCGCCTACTTCGCACCCGAGGTCGAGCAGGAACTGGTCGGATGCGGCCTCGAGTCGGGCCGAATGACGTACTTCGCAGGTCGATCCGCGCCCATGGGCGCGGTGTCGGCCGGGGTCGTCACAGCCGTTTTCTACAACTTCAATCCCGCTCTGATCGCCGACGTGCTGCCGCGGGCATGGAAACTCGCGGAACCCGAGGCGATCGTGCAGGCGCGGTACCGCGGCGTCGACGCGGCCTACCGTGCGCTGCTCGGCGAGAAGGTCATCGCGTCGGCGGCGATGTCGGAGGCAGCCCAGCTGGCCGCGATTGCGGCGCAGGCGGTCCCGGGCGTCGACGGGCGCCCGTTGTACGCAGGCTATGCGGCGCTGGAATGGCCGGAGCAGCCGCACCTGGTCCTGTGGCATGCGCTGACGCTGCTCCGCGAGTACCGCGGGGACGGGCACGTCGCGGCGCTGCAGACTGCCGGCCTCAGCGGCCTCGAGGCGTTGATCACGCACACGGCCGCCGGAATCGGGTTCCGGAAGTCGTTCGCACAGTCGCGTCGCGGATGGAGCGGCGACGAGTGGGCGGCGGCAGTCGCCGGTCTGGTCGACCGCGAACTGCTGACGCCGGCAGCCGAGCTCACCGCGGACGGTCGCGAATTGCGTGAAGTCGTCGAGGATCTCACCGACGAGCTTGCGGCGGCGCCGTGGACCGGTCTGGGGGAGGACGGAGCAGCCCGCCTCGCGGAACTGGCGACGCCGTGGTGTCGGTCCGTGCGCGAATCGGGCCTGTTCCCGGAAGCGCTCTTCGGTCCGCGGTACGGCGAGTCCCGCTGACAGCGCGACCCACTCGGTGGGATCCCGTGGTGAAATGGTCGCAGGGGTGGATCCGTCCACCGGGGGATGAAGCATGTTGTGCCGCAATTCCACCTGACGTCGCGCCGATGCGGATAGTGTCAGCGCAGCGAACGGGAATCTTCGGTCGAACAGGGCACGCAGCCGGAGTCCTCGAACGAACGCACACATGGAGGAATCAATGACCGCGTATCGGACCGTCGTCGTCGGAACCGATGGATCGGACTCGTCGTACCGCGCAGTCGACAAGGCTGCTGCCCTTGCCGGTGCCGCGGATGCGAAGCTCGTGATCGCGTGCGCCTACTATCCTGCGGATCCGAAGGACACCGAAGTGGCGCAGGACACCCTGCGGGAGGACGCCTACCAGGTGACGGGATCGGCGCCCACCTACGAGATCCTCCGGTCGGCGCGCGAGCGTGCGGTGGCCGCGGGCGCCAAGAACATCGTCGAACGCGCCGTGGTCGGTGCTCCGGTGGATTCCCTTCTCGCACTGGTCGACGAGGTGGAGGCCGACCTCCTGGTGGTGGGTAACCGCGGGCTCAATACGCTGACGGGCCGTCTGCTGGGCTCGGTTCCGTCGGACGCGGCACGCAAGTCCACCTGCGACGTGCTCATCGTCCACACGGTGCGCTGAGGGTTTCGGTCCCTCAGCAGAAGTCGCGACGCGTCGAATCGAGCAACAACTCGGCGGACCGCTCTGCGGTGATGGCACCGCCGGACTGGCTCGCCGCGTAGGCGGCCGTCGGCTGCAGTTGCGTGAGAATCTCCGCATCGGGTGTGCCGGCTGCAATCTGCCGGCACACCCCGTCGGCGAGCGCGAACAGTGTCTGATCCGGGAGGACCGCCGGGAAGCCTTCGGTCGCGAGGGCCTCGGCGAGGTGAGTGGTGCGGGCGTCGGCCACCGTCGCGAGTGTGGCGGACGGGGGCACGGTCGTGATCGGATCGGCGACAGGATCGGCAGGGTTCGTCGCGCCACACGCTCCCATCGACACCGCGATCCCTCCGGTGACAAGCGCGGTCGGCAGGGCGCGCGCGGTGCGTCCCCGCATACGCATTCGGATCACGGTCTGTTCCTTCGGCTCCAATAGTGCAGTGCAGGGCCCGGCGCCCAGGGTCCCAGGACCCCTGGGCACGGTACCGCCTCGACGTTCCGCCGGGGAGCGGTTGGGTGATCAGGCCCGTGCGGCGACGGAATCGTCCAGCGCTCCGAGGACGCTCGGCAGTGGCTTGGCGTGGACGATGCCGAGGCGTTGCGTTGCCCGCGTCAGTGCGACGTAGAGGTCGTTCATGCCGCGCGGTGACTCGTCGAGCAGGTTCTGTGGCTCGACGATGATGACCGAATCGAACTCGAGGCCCTTCGCGTCCTTGACCGTCAGAACGCTCACCGCGTCGGATCGGAGATCCGCGAGCTGCGCGACGTGCTCGTGTCCGGCGAGGACTGCCGTCAGACCGGGGCCGGACTCCTCGGCCACGCGCCGGCGAACCTCGTCGAGGACGGCGCCGGTATCGACGAGCTGTGCCCAGGGCGCGTGGCCCGATGCCCGGACCGACCGCGGCACCGTCTGCGCCGGATCGATCTCCGCGAGAACCTTGTGGGCCAGCTCCATGATCTCCGACGGCGTTCGGTAGTTGACGGTGAGCTCGGTCAGCTTCCACCGCTGCGCCACGTACGGTCCGAGAACGTCCTGCCACGACGAGCTGCCGGCCGGATCTCCGGTCTGCGCCGTATCACCGACGAGAGTCATCCAGCGGTTCGGGATGCGGCGCATCAACATTCGCCACGCCATCTCCGACAGTTCCTGGGCCTCGTCGACGATCACGTGGCCGTACGTCCACGTGCGGTCACCCGCTGCCCGCTCGGCGGTGGTGCGGTGACGGCCGAGGTCCTGGCGCTCGGCCAACTGGCTGGCGTCGATGAGGTCGTACGCCATGAGGATCTCGGGATCCATCTCGTCCTCGAGGTCCTGCGGCGCCGAACCGGTGAGGATGTCGAGGGCGCCCTGCGCGTCGGCGATCTGGGCACGCCAGCGACGTTGCGCGCGTTCGCGTTCGGCGGCGTCGTCGACACCGAGCAGCTCGGCGAGCTCGTCCAGCAGGGGAGCGTCGGCGGCACTGAACCCGACGCCCGCGGTGCGGAGCAGCACGTCCCGATCGGCAGCGCCGATCTCGGGCGCGGCCGATGCCAACCGTTCCGGCGAACGGAGAAGGTCGGTCAACACCTGCTGCGGGGTGAGGTCCGGCCACAGCCCGTCGAGGGCCGCCATGATGGCGGGATCCTCACGCATCTCGTCGCGCATATCGGCAATGTCCTCGCGGCTGAGCAGATTGGAGCCGTCGACGACGTTCCGCCCGAGTGTGGCTGCGAGTTGGTCGGCGAGCGCCTCGATCGCGGCGGACACGAAGATCGGCCGGGCCAGATTGTGCGGGCGCCTCGACGACCGTGCACGCCCTCGTGCCCGGGTGACGATCTTGCGGTCGAGGGTGATCGGGTAGGTGTCGAAGCGCAGTTCGATCGGCGACTTCGGCACCTCCTGACGGTCGCGGACCGCCTTCTTCAGCACGTCGATCATCGCGAGCGAGCCCTTGATCTCACCCTCGTCGAGAGAGTCCTCGCGGGTGGCGCGGACACCGGGGTACAGGTCGCCGATCGTCGACAGCAGCACGCCGGTCTCGCCGAGGGAGGGCAGGACCTGGCTGATGTAGTCCAGGAACGTCGCGTTGGGTCCGACGATGAGAACTCCGGACCGGTCCAGCTGCTGCCGATAGGTGTAGAGCAGGTAGGCGGCGCGGTGCAGGGCGACGGCGGTCTTGCCGGTGCCGGGGCCTCCCTGCACGACCAGGACACTGCGGTGGTTCGACCGGATGATGGCGTCCTGCTCGCTCTGGATCGTCTCGACGATGTCGTGCATCTGGCCGGTCCGGGCCGCATTGAGTGCAGACAGCAGAGCGCTCTCACCGGCGACGCCCCCGACCCCGCCGGCACCGCCGTGCGCCTGGGCCGCGTCGAGATCGAGATACTCGTCGTTGATCGCGGTGACCGTCCGACGGCGGGTGCGGATGTGGCGTCGACGTGTCACCCCCTCCGGGGCGGCCGGGGTCGCAAGGTAGAACGGTCGCGCGAGGGGCGCCCGCCAGTCGAGCAGCAGAGTCTCGTAGTCGCCGTCCTCGTCGAGGATGCCGACACGTCCGACGTACCGGTGTTCTCCCTCGACGTCGATGCGGCCGAAGCACAGCCCGTTCTCCGCCGCGTCGTAGCGGGCGAGGTCCTCGGAGTACATCTGGGTGAACGACTCCCGCTCGCTGCGCGCCTGCGGTGTCCCCCCGCCCTCGAGTAGGACCCGGCTGAGCCGGTTCGAGGCGTACGCACGCAACTCGTCCAGGCGCTCGTAGAGCATCGACACGTACCCCTGCTCGTGGGCGAGATCGGGGTGGACATGGGCCTCGTCGGGCAAGAGGTCTCCTAGGTCGAGGGACGGCACAAAAGCGCCCAAGCAGTCTAGTGCGGCGCGCGGGCGCGCGCAGATCCGCTGGTGGGACGCGATCCCGGCAGGACCTCCGTCCGTGCATGACCGTGGCGGTCAGTGGGTAACCGGAGGGCGGACCGAACGTGCCGACAACCGGACAGGAGAGAGAATGACCTCCACCAGTGTGCAACCCACCAGTGCGTCGGGTCCCGATGCGACACCGTTCCGCACCGTCGACCCGTACACCGGACGGTCGATCAGGGAGTACCCCTACCTGGTCGGCGAGCAACTCGACGAGATAGTCGAGAGAGCGGCGGCCGCGTTCGAACTGTGGCGCGAGGAGCCGGTCGAACGTCGCGCGCGCGTGCTCGCCCGAGCGGCGGAGCTCGTGCGCGAACGCAAGGAGGACCTCGCGGCGTCGGTGACCCGGGAGATGGGCAAGTTGATCACCGAGGCCCGGGCCGAGGTCGACCTCGCGGCGGCGATCTTCGAGTACTACGCCGAGCACGGGCCCGAGTTCCTCCGCCCGCGGTCGTTGGACGTGGGCGAGGGCACCGCCGAGATCGTCAACGAGCCCATCGGCGTGCTGTTGGGTATCGAGCCGTGGAACTTTCCTCTCTATCAGGTGGCCCGGTTCGCCGCCCCGAACCTGCTGCTGGGCAACGTGATCCTGCTCAAGCATTCGAGCTCGTGCGCGCAGACCGCACTGGAGCTCGAGAAGCTGCTGGCGGACGCAGGGACACCGGAGGGTGTGTACAGCAATCTGTTCCTGCAGGTCTCCGACGTGGAACGGGTGGTCTCCCATCCGGCGGTGCAGGGCACGTCGCTGACGGGGAGCGAGCGCGCCGGGGCGTCCTTGGCCGAGATATCGGGGCGGCACCTGAAGAAGTGTGTGCTCGAGCTCGGTGGCAGCGATCCGTTCGTGGTGCTCGATGTCGACGACCTCGACGGAACCCTCGACGCGGCCGCCGCGGGACGACTCGGCAACACCGGGCAGAGTTGCGTGGCGTCCAAGCGCTTCATCGTCCCGGACGCGGTCTACGACGACTTCGTCGACGGTCTCACCCGCCGGTTCTCCGAGCTCGCGGTCGGGGACCCGTCGGATCCGGACACGACGCTGGGGCCACTCTCGTCCGAGGACGCGGCCCAGAAGCTGCTCGAGCAGATCGACGACGCCGTCGGCAAGGGCGCCACGGTCACGGTCGGCGGATCGCGTCCGGAGGACCGGGGACCGGACGGCAAGGGGGCGTTCGTCGACGCCACCGTGCTGACAGGCGTGACACCGGACATGCGGGCCTTCGAGGAGGAGCTGTTCGGCCCGGTCGCGGTCGTCTATCGGGTGGCAGGGGAGGACGAGGCGGTGTCACTCGCCAACTCGACGCGGTTCGGTCTCGGCGGCACCGTCTTCGGTTCGGACGAGGCGCGGGCGCGGGCGGTCGCCGACCGCATCCGGAGCGGCATGGTGTGGATCAACCACCCCACCTCGACGGCACCGGAGCTGCCTTTCGGTGGCATCAAGAGTTCGGGTTTCGGCCGTGAATTGAGCGACCTCGGGTTGTTCGAGTTCGCGAACCGCAAATTGATTCGCGCAGTGCCGTCGAACGCCGGTGTCGAACACGCGGCCACAGGGTGACACGGCTCCGGCCGGCCTGGTCGACGTCGCGCACAGATCTCGTCCGAGGAGGGAAGAGGCGGACATGACGACGTCGAGGTCGGACACCGAACTGGTACGAGACCTGCTCGACCGGGCGGGCCGGACATTTGCGGAAGAAGCACACATCACACTGAAGGACACACCCAAGCCGCTGTTCCAGTTGCTGGTGTTGTCGCTGTTGCTCAGTTCCCGGATCTCGGCCGAGATAGCTACGCGCGCCGCGCGCGAGTTGTTCACTGCCGGATGTCGCACGCCGGACTCCATGGCCGACGCGCCGCGGGCCGAGGTCATCGCGGCGCTGCAGCGTGGCCGCTACACGCGGTACGACGAGAGCACCGCCACCCGCCTACGCAAGGCGGCCCAACGCGTGGCGAGCGAGTACCACGGTGATCTGCGTGGTCTCGCCGAGCGCAGCGGCCACGACGCGGCGGAGGCCTCGCGTCTCCTCGAGGAGTTCGACGGGATCGGACCGGTCGGCGCCGAGATCTTCCTGCGTGAGGTACAGGACACGTGGACCTGGCTGCGTCCGCACCTCGACGACCGGGCTCTCGACGGTGCCGAGGCGGTTCATCTACCGCGGGACCGCAGTCAGCTCGCCTCGTTGGCGGGCTCGCGGGAAATCGCCCCGCTGGCGGCGGCGCTGGTTCGGGTGACGATCGACTCGGAGCTTCGTGACGAGCTGCCGGGGCGCTCCAACTCCTGAGTGCTCCGACGTGGCGGGTGCCGACATGGAGCGGGCGGCACGTGGCCGGAGAAACCGGCCACGTGCCGCCCGAACCAGGCCCTTGGGGACCGTCGCAGGGACGGACCGTCAGTCCTGCAGCTCGGCCGCCTTCGCCCGCGCCGTGGCGAGCGCGCGCTCGGCCTGCTTGCGGGCCTTCTTGCTCACGACCTCGCTCTGTTCGCCGGCGGTCGCGAGTGCGCGCTCGGCCTGCTTGCGGGCCTTCTTGCTCACGACCTCGCTCTGTTCGCCGGCGGTCGCGAGTGCGCGCTCGGCCTGCTTGCGGGCCTTCTTGCTCAGTACCTCGCCCTGCTCGCTCGCGGTCGCGGCCCACTCCGTTCCCCGCTCGCGCGCCAGGTGTGCGAATTCGCTTCCGCGTTCACGCGCGAGTTCGGCGAGCACCGGTCCGCGCTCGCGGGCGACCTCGCCCAGCTCTGCTCCGCGCTCCTTCGCGAGGTGCGCCAGGGCCGATCCGCGCACCCGTGCGGCGTCGAGCAGTTCGCCACCCCGCTCGCCCGCCTGCTCGGCGGCGGACCGTGCGCGCTCGGACACGACATGCATCGTGTGCTCGGCGTCCGATCCGTTGTTGCTGGAGAAGGCCTCGGCGACGGACGCCTGAGCCTTGCGGGCGGCGCGTCGGCCGCGCCAACCCAGCGACGGCTTGCCCTCGGTGTCGACAGCGGCGATGAGAAGCCCGCCGAGCATCGTCATGTTCTTGAAGAACTGCATCCGCTGCATCGCGCGCTGCTGCGGGTCGTCGACGTTCCAGAAGTCGTGCCCGGCGAGCGTGGTCGGGACGAGCGTCCCGGCCAGGACCAGCGAGGCTGCACGCGGCGCCTTGCCGACCGCGAGTAGTGCGCCCGCCCCGACCTGGAGCGCGGCATTGATCTTGACCAACGTCTCGGGGTCGGACGGCAGCTTGTCGGTGACGGCACCGGGAAGCGTCCCCACGGATTTCTCGATCAGTGCCCCCGCGGCGTCGGCTTTCGGAGCCGGACTGCGCAGGGAATCGATGCCACCGGCGATGAACACGGTGGACAGGAGTGGGCGGGCAATACGGCGAACGATCATGGGCGGCCTCCCTACCTGGATTGTGTATCCACCGTATCCAGGTGTGCCCGATCCGGCACGGCACGGCGCGAAAGGGTGACCGACCAGCGACGATCGGGGCAGCTCACCAGCCCCGTTCGCGCCATTCGCGAAGATGCGGGCGCTCGGCGCCGAGGGTCGAGTCCTTCCCGTGACCGGGGTGGAAGGCGGTGTCGTCGGGGAACCTGGCGAACAACTTGGCCTCGACGTCGTCCATCAGCGAGGCGAACCGCTCGGCATCCGGGGTCTTGCCGACGCCACCGGGGAACAACGAGTCGCCGGTGAAGAGGTGGACGCGCCCGCTGTCGTCCTTCTCCGTGAGCGCGAGCGTGATGCCGCCCGGCGTGTGCCCGTTCAGATGGATCACCTCGAGCGTGAGATCGCCCACGGTCACGGTGTCGCCTCCCTCGAGGCTGCGGGTCGGAGCCACCGACAGGATCTCGGAGTCGAGAGGGTGTGCGGCGGTCGGCACACCGGTCGTCTCGGCCACTTCGGCGAGTGCGAACCAGTGGTCGTGGTGCTGATGCGTGGTGACGATCAGCTCCAGGTCAGGCGCCTGCTCGTCGATGAGCTGCAGGATGCGTGCGGCATCGTTCGCGGCGTCGATGAGCAGCGACTTTCCGGTAGCGGAGCACGTGATCAAGTAGGTGTTGTTGTCCATCGGTCCGACGGACATCTTCGTGATCGTCGCGCCCGGAACGGTCCGTCGCTGGGCCGCGGAACTTCCGGACAGGTCGCCGGTGTAGTCGTCGTCGATGGTGATGCTCTGCTGCTCCATGATCGGGAGGCTACCGTCGAATCGCGGCGCCGACGCCTGCTGCCGTCGATCATCGGGAAACCCGCTGGTCGGCGAGTTTGTCGGTGCCCACGCCTACCATGGGCTTCGCCCGGACGAGTGTCCGATGACGGCTGTACCGAGAAGGGAATACGTGTGGCGGATCGCCTGATCGTGCAAGGTGCGCGGGAGCACAATCTGCGAGGGATCAATCTCGATCTGCCCCGGGACAGCCTGATCGTCTTCACCGGTCTGTCCGGCTCCGGAAAGTCCAGTCTCGCGTTCGACACCATCTTCGCCGAGGGACAGCGACGCTACGTCGAGTCGCTGTCGGCGTACGCGCGGCAGTTCCTCGGTCAGATGGACAAGCCGGACGTCGACTTCATCGAGGGTCTGTCACCCGCGGTGTCGATCGACCAGAAGTCCACCAACCGCAATCCGCGCTCGACCGTGGGCACCATCACCGAGGTGTACGACTACCTGCGTCTGCTGTACGCGCGTGCGGGTACTGCCCACTGCCCCGTGTGTGGCGAGCAGATCGCGCGGCAGACGCCGCAGCAGATCGTCGACCAGGTGCTCGAGATGGAGGGGGGAACCAAGTTCCAGGTCCTCGCCCCCGTGGTCCGCACCCGCAAGGGCGAGTTCGTCGACCTGTTCGAGCAGCTCAACACGCAGGGTTACTCGCGTGTGCGCGTCGACGGCGTCATCCACCAGCTCACCGATCCGCCGAAGCTGAAGAAGCAGGAGAAGCACGACATCGAGGTGGTCGTCGACCGCCTCACCGTCAAAGCGAGTGCGAAGCAGCGGCTCACCGACTCCGTCGAGACGGCACTGCGGCTGGCCGACGGCATCGTGGTGCTCGACTTCGTCGACCGGGACGAGAATGCCGCGGACCGCGAGCGGAGGTTCTCCGAGAAGCTGGCGTGCCCCAACGCGCACCCGCTGTCGATCGACGATCTCGAACCCCGGTCTTTCTCCTTCAACTCGCCGTACGGCGCGTGTCCTGAGTGCACGGGCCTCGGCATCCGCAAGGAGGTCGACCCGGACCTGGTGGTGCCCGACCCGGAACTCACCCTCGAGGACGGTGCCATCGCGCCGTGGTCGATGGGCCAGAGTTCGGAGTACTTCGGTCGCCTGCTGTCGGGTCTCGGCGACATCATGGGCTTCGACATGGCGACGCCGTGGAACAAGCTGCCCGCCAAGGCTCGGCGGGCGATCCTCGAAGGCAGCACCGAGCAGGTGCACGTCAAGTACAAGAACCGGTACGGGCGGACGCGCTCGTACTACGCCGAGTTCGAGGGCGTCATGCCGTTCCTGCACCGCCGGCTCGAGCAGACCGAGTCCGAGCAGATGAAGGAACGCTACGACGGGTACATGCGCGATGTTCCGTGTCCCGCCTGCAACGGTGCCCGACTGCGCCCCGAGATCCTGTCGGTCACGATCTCGTCCGAGACGTACGGCAAGAAGTCGATCGCACAGGTCTGTGAGCTCTCCATCGCCGACTGCGCAGCGTTCCTGAACAGCCTCACTCTGGGTGCTCGCGAGGAAGCGATCGCCGGGCAGGTCCTCAAGGAAGTCCAGGCACGACTCGGCTTCCTGCTGGACGTCGGGCTCGAGTACCTGTCGTTGGCGCGAGCCGCCGGCACCCTTTCGGGTGGCGAGGCGCAGCGCATCCGGTTGGCCACGCAGATCGGTTCCGGGCTCGTCGGTGTCCTGTACGTACTCGACGAGCCGTCAATCGGCCTGCATCAGCGGGACAACCGACGTCTCATCGAGACACTCACGAGACTCCGCGATCTCGGCAATACGCTCATCGTCGTCGAACACGACGAGGACACCATCCGGACGTCGGACTGGGTCGTCGACATCGGCCCGCTCGCCGGGGAGCACGGCGGTCGTGTGGTGCACAGCGGCACGTACAAGGAGTTGCTGGACAACACCGAGTCGCTGACCGGCGCGTATCTGTCCGGTCGCAGTGTCATCGAGGTGCCGGCCGAACGGCGCGCGGTGGACCGGAAGCGGCAGATCACCGTCGTGGGAGCGCGCGAGAACAATCTCGCGGGCATCGACGTCAGCTTCCCCCTAGGGGTCCTCACCTCCGTCACCGGTGTGTCCGGTTCCGGTAAGTCGACGCTCGTCAACGACATCCTGGCCACCGTGATGGCGAACAAGCTCAACGGTGCCCGTCAGGTGCCGGGTCGCCACACTCGGATCAACGGCCTCGATCAACTCGACAAGCTGGTCCAGGTCGACCAGTCGCCGATCGGCCGGACCCCTCGGTCCAACGCCGCCACCTACACGGGTGTCTTCGACAAGATCCGTACGCTGTTCGCCGCGACCACCGAGGCCAAGGTGCGCGGATACCAGCCGGGCCGGTTCTCGTTCAACGTCAAGGGCGGCCGGTGCGAGGCGTGTTCCGGCGACGGCACCCTGAAGATCGAGATGAACTTCCTGCCCGACGTCTACGTTCCGTGCGAGGTCTGTCACGGCGCCCGGTACAACCGGGAGACGCTGGAGGTGCACTACAAGGGTAAGACGATCGCCGAGGTGCTCGACATGCCGATCGAGGAGGCCGCGGAGTTCTTCGAGCCGGTCACGTCGATCCACCGCTATCTCAAGACGCTCGTCGAGGTGGGACTCGGGTACGTCCGACTGGGCCAGCCGGCACCGACCCTGTCGGGTGGTGAAGCGCAGCGCGTGAAGCTGGCCGCGGAACTGCAGAAGCGGTCCACCGGGCGCACGGTCTACGTGCTGGACGAGCCCACGACCGGTCTGCATTTCGAGGACATCCGGAAGCTGCTCAAGGTTGTCAACGGTCTCGTCGACAAGGGCAACACGGTGATCGTGATCGAGCACAACCTCGATGTCATCAAGACATCCGACTGGGTCATCGACATGGGACCCGAGGGTGGATCCGGTGGCGGCACCGTGGTCGCCGAGGGCACACCCGAGGACGTCGCGGCGGTGCCGGGCAGTTACACGGGACGGTTCCTCGAGGAAGTGTTGGCGCCGACGGCGGCTGCCAAGGGTGCTGCTGCGCCCCGGAAGTCTGCCGCGGGCAGGTCCACTGCTGCGCCCCGGAAGCGCGCTCGGAAGACAGCGGCGGTCGGGTAGCCGAAACGATCCGACTTCCGACAAGCGAACGGCGGTGGGAAACCGAGGTTTCCCACCGCCGTCAAGCTGTCAGCGGACCGAATCAGGACGGCTGCTGCTGCTCGGAAGAACCGCCGAGCAGGGAGCCCAGCAGTGCGGTGATGTCAAGGTCGCCGCTGCTGAGCGCGCTGATCAGGCCGGGAAGAACTTCGCTGATCGATCCCATGATTTTCTCCTTCGAATCGGTCCCTCGCGGGGAGGGGCCCAGTGGGGGGTATGCGTGATCTGGATCACTCCTTGATCACGCGACGGTTACGCTACCAACACGACGGCCCGAATCGGGGCGGTTTTCGAGAACCGGTTTTTCGCCAATCGGCGACGGGTATCCGCAGGCCAGGGCCTAAACTGGACATATGTCCAATATTTGCTGGTGGGAGCGTTGCCGGCGCCCGCGTCGGCATGGCGTGGCGCGGGGTCAGGAGATGTCGAGGCGACGCGCGGCGGCCGCGGAGCGGGTGATCAGACCGACCAGGGTGTGCTCGTCGACCGAGTCCAGTCGGGTGATGTAGAGACAGCTCGTGCCGACCTTGTGAGGGCCGAGTCCGTCGAGTGCGACTGACTCCTCATCGAAGTCGAGGGTCAGATAGAGGCTCAGTGCAGCCGCTCTGGGGGAGTAGCCGACAAGTGGTGTCCGTCCCGTTCGTCCGCTGGCGTACCGGTAGGTGCGGACGCCGAAGCCCACGATGCTCGTCCCCCACATCACGGCGGGTTCGCCGACTGCGTCTTCCATGATCGATCGAAGGCGCCGCGCGTCTGCCCGCCTGATCGGATTCGGCACGTTCTCGATGAACGCGTCGACGCTCGCGTCGGTGGCGTGGGTCTTGTGTGCAGCGGCCATGAGGTGAGGCTAGGTCGCGGACGAAGCCGGTAGGTGTCGCGGGCAAACAAAACGGCGGCGGAGGCATGAATGCCTCCGCCGCCGGGAAGTTCCGGGACCTTACTGGCCGCCGCCGCCCTGCTGCTGCTCCGAGGAGCCCGCGAGCAGCTGGGTGAGCAGGGCGGTGATGTCGATGTCACCGTTGGTGATGGCGCCGAGCAGGCCGCTGAAGATGTCGCCGATCGATCCCATTCGTTCTCCTTAGGTTGTCCTCGGTCGAGGACGCGTGGTGGGGGAGTTGCGTGATGTGCATCACGCGGTGGGGACGCTACCAATGTGGCAGACGGGACGGAAGGGAAAACAGCGCATCAGTTTCGGATTGTGCACCGTGTGCTCAGTACACCGGGCCGGTGTACTTCTCTCCCGGGCCCTTGCCGGGTTCGTCGGGGTGCGCCGACGTCTCCCGGAAGGCCTTCTGGAGGGCTTGGAGTCCCTCGCGGATCGGGCCGGCGTGCGGTCCGAGGTACTCGACCGATGCGGTGACCAGCCCGGCGAGCGCGGTGATCACGCGACGCGCTTCGTCCAGGTCGAGGTGCGGGCTGTTTTCCGGGCTCTCGTCGGACAACCCCAGCTTCTCGGCGGCCGAGCTCATGAGCATGACGGCGGCGCGGCTGATCACCTCGATGGCGGGCACGTCCGCGAGTTCGCGGATGTCGTCGAGATCGTCCTCGGCGTGCTGAACGGCTTCGGCCGGATCGGGGTTCTGCGTCATGCTGTCAGGATTCCATCCGCGAACGGGTTGCGGATCGGGTGGGTGGTGGGCTCGCGGTCGATTCGATCCCTCCCGCCTGAGGTGTTACTCTGTTCGTCACGACCGCCCTCGGCTTCGGCCAGGGCAGCAAAGTGGAGTCCGACTCCCACCTCTGCGCGGCACCCCTGGTGCAGTTCAGTGGTCCGGTCGCCGCCCGGTGGTAACGCCGGTCGGCTCCTTCGAGCAATCGAAGGGATGCACTGTCCGAGGTTTCGGATTCTGTATCGAACCGGTCGACATCGGGCCCCGCACGACGTTCACTCGTCGACGCGGGGCTTTCTTGTTGGGGTAAGGGCGCACGGGCTGCGGCGCGGTCAACGGACTGCACCGCACTACCTAGGAGGCCCCATCAGCACCGAGACCCGCATCAACGAGCGCATCCGCGTCCCCGAGGTTCGCCTCATCGGACCGGGTGGTGAGCAGGTTGGGATCGTGCGTGTCGAGGATGCGCTTCGCGTCGCACTCGAAGCCGACCTCGACCTGGTCGAGGTCGCGCCGGACGCCCGTCCGCCGGTCTGCAAGATCATGGACTACGGCAAATTCAAGTACGAGACCGCGCAGAAGGCGCGTGAGTCGCGTAAGAACCAGCAGCAGACCGTGATCAAGGAGCAGAAGCTTCGTCCGAAGATCGACGATCACGACTACGAGACCAAGAAGCGCAACGTGATCCGCTTCCTCGAGGCCGGATCCAAGGTCAAGGTCACGATCATGTTCCGTGGTCGTGAGCAGTCCCGCCCCGAGCTCGGGTTCCGCCTGCTGCAGCGTCTGGGTGCCGACGTCGCCGATCTCGGCTTCGTGGAAACGTCCGCGAAGCAGGACGGTCGCAACATGACGATGGTGCTGGCGCCGCACAAGGGTGCGAAGACCCGCGCGAAGGCGCAGGAAGAAGTTCAGGCTGCGCAGCCGAAGCCTGCCGCGGGCGAGGGTGGCGCTGCCCCCACGCCGAGCGCGTAGTCGGCCGCCCGGGCCACTTCACGAAGACCGAAGTACAGAACACAAGAACTGAGGACTCCATGCCCAAGTCGAAGACCCACAGCGGCACCGCGAAGCGATTCAAGGTGTCCGGTAGCGGAAAGATCCTGCGCCAGAAGGCCGGACGTCGCCACCTGCTCGAGCACAAGAGCTCGCGTGTCACCCGTCGTCTCGACGGCGTTGCCGTCGTCGCCGACGCCGATGCGCCCCGCATCAAGCGCCTGCTCGGCATCTGATTTCTTCCCCTACTTGACCGCACGGGGTGCGTCCGCGCCCCGACAGATTGACAGGATTTTGCAGTGGCACGCGTAAAGAGGGCAGTCAACGCCCAGAAGAAGCGTCGTTCGATTCTCGAGGCCTCGAGCGGCTACCGCGGACAGCGTTCGCGTCTGTACCGCAAGGCCAAGGAGCAGCAGCTCCACTCGATGACCTACGCCTACCGTGACCGTCGCGCGCGCAAGGGTGACTTCCGGAAGCTGTGGATCGCGCGTATCAACGCTGCGGCTCGCGCCAACGACATCACGTACAACCGCTTCATCCAGGGCCTCAAGGCTGCGGGTGTCGAGGTCGACCGCAAGATCCTCGCCGAGCTGGCCGTCTCCGACGCCGCTGCGTTCGCCGGTCTGGTGGCCGTCGCGAAGGCTGCCCTCCCGGCCGACGTCAACGCTCCGGCCGGAGAAGCGGCCTGAGTCAGCAGTTCCGGAATCGACCCGTGGACCCGTTCACCGAACGGACTCCGCGGGTCGTTTCTGCTGTCAAGCTCCTGCGCGGCGCAGAGCGCAGGAAGACGGGGCGCTTCCTCGTCGAGGGCGAGAACGCCGTCGCCGAGGCTCTGGTGTCCGTCCCCGTGCACGAGCTGTTCTTCACCGAGCAGGCCGCCGAGCGCTACCCCCAGCTGATCGAGCGGGCCGACGCCGAGGGCGTGCGTAGTTCGCTTGTCACCGACCGGGCGATCCGCGCCCTCAGCGACACCGTGACGCCTCCCGGCGTCGTGGCGGTGTGCGATCTGCTCGACGTCTCGCTGGACACCGCGGTGACGTCGCGGACGCGCCTTCTGGCGGTCCCCGTCGCGATCAGTGAACCCGGCAACGCCGGCACGGTCATCCGGGTGGCCGACGCGGTCGGTGCCGACGCCGCGATCCTGGCCGGTGACAGCGTGGATCCCCACAACGGCAAATGCGTGCGATCCTCCGCGGGCAGCCTGTTCCACATCCCGATCGTGCGGGAACGCAACGTCGACGCCGTGCTCGACGCTCTGACGTCGGCAGGCATCCAGGTCCTGGCCACCGCGGCCGACGGCGAGGTCGATCTCGACGAGGCCGACGATCTGTTGGCCCGCCCCACCGCGTGGCTGTTCGGCAACGAGGCCCACGGACTCGATTCCGCGGTGGCTGCGCGTGCCGATCATCGGGTGCGGATTCCGATCCGAGGCCGAGCCGAGAGTCTGAACTTGGCGACGGCGGCGTCGATCTGCCTGTACGCCAGCGCGCGGGTGCAGGGCCGGCAGTCCTGACCGGACCACGAACTCGTTCGAGTCGTCCTGGGGCAATCGCCTAGGATTCGAGTGTTGTGCCTGCGCGCGCTGATATCCATCGATAGACAAGGAGTTGCACCGGTCGTGGCTAAGAATGAGGGCGGCGCCCCGCCGACTGTCGATGCGAATGCGCTCACCGAGGAGTCGCTGAACGCCGCGGCGCTCGCGGCCGAGGAGGCCTTCGCGGCGTCCGCCGATCTCGACGCACTCGCCAAGGCCAAGACCGAGCATCTCGGCGACAAGGCCCCCATCGCGCTGGCCAAGCGCGGACTGGGTGCGTTGCCCGGCAACGAGCGGGCCGACGCGGGCAAGCGCGTCAACGTCGCACGCACGAGGGTGACGACGGCGTTCGAGGCCCGCCGCGAGGTGCTGCTCGCCGAACGCGACGCGGCCGTCCTGGTCGCCGAGGCGATCGACGTGACGCTGCCGTCGGACCGCCGTCCGGCCGGCGCCCGGCACCCCATCACGATCATCTCCGAGCAGATCGCCGACGTGTTCGTCGGCATGGGCTGGGAGGTGGCCGAGGGGCCCGAGGTCGAGACCGAGCACTTCAACTTCGATGCGCTCAACTTCCTGCCCGACCATCCGGCGCGGACGATGCAGGACACGTTCCACATCGCCCCGGAGGGCTCGCGGCAGGTGCTGCGCACCCACACGTCGCCGGTGCAGGTCCGGACGATGCTCTCGCGGGAGATCCCGATCTACGTGGTGTGCCCCGGCCGCACGTTCCGCACCGACGAACTCGACGCCACACACACCCCGGTCTTCTCTCAGGTCGAGGGGCTCGCGGTGGACAAGGGCCTGACGATGGCGCACCTGCGCGGCACGCTCGACGCGTTCGCGCGGGCGCTGTTCGGGCCCGACACGCGTACGCGCATGCGTCCCAACTACTTCCCGTTCACCGAGCCGTCCGCCGAGGTGGACGTGTGGTTCCCGAACAAGAAGGGCGGCGCGGGCTGGGTCGAGTGGGGCGGCTGCGGCATGGTCAACCCGAACGTGCTGCGCGCGAGCGGGATCGATCCCGACGAGTACTCCGGCTTCGCGTTCGGTATGGGTCTCGAGCGAACCCTGCAGTTCCGGAACGGCATTCCCGACATGCGCGACATCGTCGAGGGCGACGTGCGATTCACGCTGCCCTTCGGTGTCCAGGCCTGATCGCGACGAGAACGAGAGAGCTGAGAAGACGTGCGAGTAGCGCAATCGTGGCTGACCGACATCCTGCAGCGGGCGACCCCCGAGTGGCAGGTGAGCCCCGAAGAACTTGACGCCGGGTTCGTCCGCGTCGGTCTCGAGGTGGAGGAGGTCGACACCCTCGAGCCGGTGACCGGACCCCTGGTGGTGGGCCGGGTGCTCGAGATCGAGGAACTCACCGAGTTCAAGAAGCCGATCCGGTTCTGCAAGGTGGACGTCGGCGCCGACGAGCCGCAGGAGATCGTCTGCGGTGCCCGGAACTTCGCGCAGGACGACCTGGTGATCGCCGCACTGCCGGGCGCGGTGCTGCCCGGCGGGTTCGCGATCGCGTCCCGCAAGACGTACGGCAAGGTGTCCAACGGCATGATGTGCTCGGCGTCCGAGCTGGGCATCGGCAAGGACCACTCCGGCATCCTGGTGCTCGAGCCGGGCACGGCCGAGCCGGGTACCGATGCCAACGTGCTGCTGGGCCTCGACGACACCGTCATCGAGCTGAACATCACGCCCGACCGCGGCTACTGCTTCTCGGTGCGTGGTCTGACCCGCGAACTGGCGTGTGGATTCGACCTCGAGTTCGCCGATCCCGCGGCGATCTCACCGCTGCCGTCCGACGGCGGCGAGGCGTGGCCGATCACGCTCGAGCCGGAGTCCGCGGCCACACGTTTCACGGCCCGCCGGATCACGGGTATCGACCCGAAGGCCGTCAGCCCGTGGTGGCTGCAACGCCGCCTGCTGATGTCGGGTGTGCGGCCGATCTCGCCGGCCGTCGACGTCACCAACTACGTGTTGCTCGAGCTCGGGCAGCCGCTGCACGCGTTCGACGCCGCGAAGGTCCAGGGCGGCCTCGTCGTGCGCCGCGCGCAGGAGGGGGAGAAGCTCACCACCCTCGACGGCATCGAGCGCACCCTGTCCGCCGAGGACGTGGTGATCGCCGACGACTCGGGCGCGGTGTCGCTCGCGGGTGTCATGGGCGGCGCCTCCACCGAGGTCCACGACGGCACCACCGACATCCTGCTCGAGTCCGCCACGTGGGATCCGCTGGCGGTGTTCAAGACGTCGCGGCGGCACAAGCTGATCAGCGAGGCCAGCAAGCGCTACGAGCGCGTCGTGGACCCCGAGGTGGCGCTGCCTGCCCTCGACCGCGCCGCCGCGCTGCTCGTCGAGATCGCGGGCGGCACCGTCGAACCGGTCCTCACCGACGTGGGCGGCGTGACGCCGGCCGGCCAGATCCGCATGGACATCGATCTGCCCGACCGGGTGGCCGGCGTGGCCTACCCGAACGGCACCGCCGCGCGTCGGCTGACGCAGATCGGCTGCACCGTCGAGATCGGTGTGAGCGAGACCGGTCACGGTCAACTCGTCGTCACGCCGCCGTCGTGGCGTCCGGACCTGACGCAGCCCGCCGACCTGGTCGAGGAGGTGCTGCGGCTCGAAGGCCTCGAGCAGATCCCGTCGGTGCTGCCGCACGCCCCCGCTGGTCGCGGTCTCACGCCGCAGCAGCGTCGGCGTCGTGCCGTCGGCCGCATGCTGGCGGCGTCGGGCTGCGTCGAGATCCTGCCGCCGGTGTTCCTGCCGCACGCGGTGTTCGACACCTGGGGCCTCGACGCCGACGATCCGCGCCGCAACACCACCAAGGTGCTGAACCCGCTCGAGTCGGATCGTCCGGAGTTGGCCACGACGCTGCTGCCGGGCATGCTCGAGGTGCTGGCACGCAACGTGTCCCGCGGTCAGCGCGACGTCGCGCTGTACGGCGTCGCGCAGGTGGTCCAGCCCGGTCCCGACACCAAGCCTGTCGACGCGTTGCCGGTGGATCGCCGGCCCACCGACGAGCAGATCGCCGAATTGTTGAAGTCGCTGCCCGCGCAGCCCCTGCACGTCGCCGTCGTGCTGTCGGGGATGCGCGAGCCGTCGGGTCCGTGGGGTCCGGGTCGCGCCGTCGAGGCGTCCGACGCGTTCGCCGTCGTCCGGACGATCGCCGACGCCGCCGGCGTCACCGTGGAGCTGCGTGCCGCGCAGTACCTGCCGTGGCATCCGGGTCGCTGCGCCGAGGTCGTCTTCGACGGCACAGTCGTCGGCCACGCCGGCGAACTGCATCCCGCGGTGCTCGAGCGCGCCGGGCTGCCCGCCCGCACGTGTGCGGTCGAGATCGATCTCGACGCGCTGCCCGTCACCGAAGTGCTTCCGGCCCCGCGGATCTCGCCGTTCCCGGCGGTCCTGCAGGATGTCGCGGTCGTCGTCGATGCGTCGGTGTCCGCGGCCGCGGTCGAGGCGGCGCTGCGCAGTGGCGGCGGCGAACTGCTCGAGGACATCCGCCTGTTCGACGTGTTCGAGGGCGAGCAGGTGGGCGAGGGGCGCAAGTCGCTGGCGTTCGCGCTGCGGTTCCGCGGTGCCGATCGCACGCTCACCGAGGACGAGGCCAGTGCCGCCCGCGACGCGGCCGTCGCCGCGGCCGCGGATGCCGTGGGTGCGGTCCTGCGCGGCTGACACTGCAGTTCGACCGGGGCGGGGCTCCTCTCGGTAGCCTGGACAGTGGCTGTCGAGAGGAGCCCCTCATGGTTGATCCGGACGAAACGCTGACGCGTCTGAACGGGCTGGACGACGCGGAGTTGCTGGCGGTCGTGCTCGCGGCCACCGCGGGTCGACCCACGCTCGCTCCCGTTCACGCCGCGGCATCGATGCTCTTGGCGGGCGGTGGACACACGCCCGACGTTCCGCCCGATCCGTCGCGTCCCACTGCGCCCCCGGACGTTCCGCCGCCGACGATGATCGGCTCGGCCCCGCCGGGGACGATCGAGTCCACCCCGCCGGCCGGGCTCGACTACACCGATGCCGGTGTCCCGACCTTCGATCGGGTGCGTGACCGGATCGAGGAGCGGTTCGGCACGGCACTCGGCTCGGAGGAACTCGAACGCGAGAGCCGAGCGGGCCGGGACCTCGACGACCAGTGGCAGGCGCGCGAGAAGGCCGGTCGCGACAGGCTCGAGAAGATTCGCCGATCGATGAAGGATCGGTGACCCCGGGATCGGGCCCGAGGACGGAGTTCTAGGCTCGTCCCACAGGTGCGGCAGCGATGAAGGGGAGGACCGTGTTCAGTCGGTTCGTGGCGATCGGTGACAGTCAGAGTGAAGGACTCAACGACGGGGACGACCTGACGGGCTACCGCGGCTGGGCGGACCGGCTCGCCGAGCGGCTCGCGGAGATCGACCCCGACGTGCGCTACGCCAACCTGGCCATCCGTGGCCGGTTGGCGCGGCAGGTGCGTGAAGAACAACTGGCCCCCGCGCTGGCGTTGCGGCCCGACCTGGCGTCCGTCGTCGCCGGCGTCAACGATCTGTTGCGACCGAAGTTCGAGCCCACCGCGATCGCGGGGGAGTTGGAGATCGCGTTCGACGCGCTGACCGCGTCGGGCGCCCAGGTGTTGACGATGGCCTTTCCCACGCTCGGCGCAGGGATGCCGGGAGGGCGCGCGATCATGGCCCGGATCTCGGCGCTGAACACCGAGATCCGTGCGGCGGCGACCCGGCACGGCGTCGCGGTGATCGACCTCGAGATGTACCCGGTCTCGACCGACCCGCGGTTGTGGAGTTGGGATCGACTGCACCTCAACGCGGACGGCCACGACCGGCTGGCCGCCGCGGCTGCCACGGTGCTGGGGCTCCCCGGCACCGATCTGGCGTGGCAGGACAGCCTGGGTCCGCTCCCGCCGGTCACCGTGCCGGGCCGTCTGCGTGCGGACGCCGAGTGGGCGGTCCGGTTCCTCGGGCCGTGGCTCGGGCGCCGCGTGCGCGGCACGTCGTCGGGAGCCGACCGTGTCGCGAAGCGTCCGGAACTCACGCCCGTCCGGGTGGGATGACCGGGCAGGCCGATCGGGCGCGGTCCACGTGTTGCCGCTGCGACGATGTGTGGATGAATAGATTTGCATGATGGTGCATAATCATCCGTATGGGTACTTCTGGAGACTCCGAAGCTTCGACGGCCGGTAGCCGACCGACGATCAAGGTCGCGATCGCCGGCGCCAGCGGGTACGCGGGCGGCGAGGTTCTGCGCCTGCTCCTCGGGCATCCCGCCTACCGTGACGGCTCGCTCGTGATCGGCGCGCTCACCGCAGGCGGCAACGCCGGGACCACGCTGGGCTCGCACCATCCGCACCTGCTGCCGCTGGCCGACCGCGTTCTCGGCCCCACCGACATCGAGAGCCTGTCCGGGCACGACGTGGTCTTCCTGGGCCTGCCGCACGGCAAGTCTGCCGAGATCGCGGAGCAGCTCCCCGAGTCCGCCGTGATCATCGACTGCGGTGCGGACTTCCGGCTCACCGATGCCGCCGCGTGGGAGAAGTACTACGGCAGCCCGCACGCGGGTAGCTGGCCGTACGGTCTGCCGGAACTGCCGGGCGGCCGGGACAAGCTCGTCGGCGCCACCCGGATCGCGGTACCCGGCTGCTACCCGACGGTGTCGTCGCTGGCGATGGCTCCGGCCGTCGCCGCGGGCGTCGTCGAGCCGCGGGTCAACGTGGTCGCCGTCAGCGGTGCGTCCGGCGCCGGACGGGCGCCCAAGGCGGAACTTCTCGGCGCCGAGATCATGGGCTCGGTCCGGGCCTACGGCATCGGTGGTGCGCACCGGCACACCCCCGAGATCAAGCAGAACCTCTCCGCTGCCGCGGGCACCGAGGTGACGGTGTCGTTCACGCCGGTGCTCGCGCCCATGCCGCGCGGCATCCTCGCGACGTGCACGGCACCGACCACCGCGAGCGCGGACGAGATCCGCGCCGTCTACGAGAAGGCCTACAAGGACGAGCCGTTCCTGCACGTGCTCCCGGAGGGGCAGCTGCCGCAGACCGGTGCCGTCGTCGGCTCGAACGCCGTCCAGATCGCGGTCGCAGTGGACGCCGACGCCGGACTCCTCGTCGTGGTCGCCGCGATGGACAACCTCACCAAGGGCACCGCCGGCGGTGCCGTCCAATCCATGAACCTGGCCCTGGGCCTACCCGAGACCGATGGTCTCTCGACTGTGGGAGTTGCTCCGTGACATCCGAATCCGAGTTCGCTGCACCCGACGCGGTCGAGACCGCCGGTGGCCGGCTGATCCGCAGCCAGGGTGTCACCGCACCCGCCGGTTTCCGGGCCGCGGGCATCGAGGCCGGGATCAAGGCCAGCGGCCGCTCCGACCTCGCGCTGGTGTTCAACGAGGGGCCCGAGCTTGCGGCGGCGGGCGTGTTCACCGCCAACAAGGTCAAGGCCGCACCCGTGCTGTGGTCGCAGCAGGTACTCACCACCGGGCGGCTGCGGGCCGTCGTCCTGAACTCGGGCGGTGCCAACGCCTGCACCGGTGCCCCCGGCTTCCAGGACACCCACAAGACGGCCGAGCACGTGGCTGCATCGCTCAGCGACTGGGGCACCGAGACCGGCGCGATCGAGGTCGCGGTGTGCTCGACCGGCCTGATCGGCGACCGGCTGCCGATGGACAAGATCCTCGCCGGCGTCACCGAGATCGTGCACGAACTGGCCGGCGGTATCTCCGGTGGTACCGACGCCGCTCACGCCATCATGACCACCGACACCGTGCCGAAGCAGGCGGCGCTGCACCACGCCGACAAGTGGAACGTCGGCGGTATGGCCAAGGGCGCGGGCATGCTCGCGCCGTCGCTCGCGACGATGCTGTGCGTCGTCACCACCGACGCCGCCGCCTCCGCGCAGCAGCTCGACGAGGCACTGCGGCACGCGACGCGGATGACGTTCGACCGGCTCGACGTCGACGGCGCCACCTCCACCAACGACACCGTGCTGCTGCTGTCGTCCGGCGCCAGCTCCGTCACGCCCTCGCAGGACGAGCTCAACGCCGCCGTCCTCGCGGTGTGCGACGACCTGGCCGAGCAGATGATGGCCGACGCGGAGGGTGTCACCAAGCGGGTCCGCGTCACCGTCAGCGGTGCCGCGTCCGAGCAGGACGCGCTCGTCGCGGCCCGCACCGTCGCCCGCGACAGCCTGGTCAAGACGGCGCTGTTCGGCTCCGACCCCAACTGGGGCCGGGTGCTGGCCGCCGTCGGCATCGCACCGATCGAACTGGATCCGGACCGGATCGCTGTGTCGTTCAACGGCAATCCCGTCTGCATCGACGGCGTCGGCGCGCCCGGCGCCCGGGAGGTGGACCTGTCCGGAATGGACATCGACCTGACGATCGCACTCGGGGTCGGTGAGCACAGCGCGTCCATCCGGACCACCGACCTCTCGCACGCGTACGTCGAAGAGAACTCGGCGTACTCGTCATGAGCGCGAGCATCCAGAACCTGACGTCGAGCCAGAAGGCGTACGTCCTCGCCGAGGCGCTGCCGTGGCTGCAGCGTTTCCACGACAAGATCGTCGTGATCAAGTACGGCGGCAACGCGATGATCGACGACGAGCTCAAGAGCGCGTTCGCGGCCGACATGGCCTTCCTGCGCACCATCGGCATCCACCCGGTCGTCGTGCACGGCGGCGGCCCGCAGATCAACGCGATGCTGAAACGCCTCGGCATGGAGGGCGAATTCCGCGGGGGCTTCCGCGTCACGACGCCCGAGGTCATGGACGTCGTCCGCATGGTGCTGTTCGGTCAGGTCGGCCGCGAACTCGTCGGCCTGATCAATGCGCACGGCCCGTTCGCCGTCGGCATCTCCGGTGAGGACGCGCGGCTGTTCACGGCGACGCGCCGGACCGTGCAGGTCGACGGCGCGGCCACCGACATCGGACTGGTCGGTGACGTCACCACCGTCAACCCGGCGGCGGTGCTCGATCTCATTGCGGCCGGACGCATTCCGGTCGTGTCGACGATCGCGCCCGACGAGGACGGCGTCGTGCACAACATCAACGCCGACACTGCCGCCGCGGCCCTGGCGGAGGCGATCGGTGCCGAGAAGCTCGTCGTCCTCACCGACGTCGAGGGGCTGTACACCGACTGGCCCGACCGCTCGTCGCTCGCGACCGAGATCGACACGGCCGCACTGCGTCAGCTGCTGCCGAGCCTCGACGCGGGCATGGTCCCCAAGATGGAGGCCTGCCTGCGCGCCGTCGAGGGTGGCGTGCCGACCGCACACGTCATCGACGGCCGCGTCGCGCACGCGGTTCTGCTCGAACTCTTCACCGGGGAGGGCATCGGCACGATGGTCGTTCCCGCCTCCGAACCCCAGATCGCACTCACGGAAGGACTGGCATGACTGCCACGACGGATCTCCAGCAGCGCTGGTCCGGCGCACTGATGAACACCTACGGCGTGCCGCGGGTGGCGCTGGTCCGTGGTGAGGGCGCGGTCGTCACCGACGCGGACGGCAAGCAGTACCTGGATCTGCTCGCGGGTATCGCCGTGAACATCCTGGGGCATGCGCACCCGGCGATCGTCGAGGCGGTCACGACGCAGCTGTCGACGCTCGGGCACGTGTCGAACCTGTACGCGAGCGAGCCTGCCGTCGAGCTGGCCGAGCACCTGCTCGCGCACCTGGGCGTGGGCGACAACGCCGGCTCGGTGACGGGCCGGGTGTTCCTGTGCAACTCGGGCACCGAGGCCAACGAGGCCGCATTCAAGCTGGCCCGGGCCACCGGGCGGCGCAAGATCATCGCGGCCGAGAAGGCGTTCCACGGCCGGACGATGGGCGCCCTGGCGCTCACCGGACAGCCCGACAAGCGCGCTCCGTTCGAGCCGATGCCACCGGGCGTCGAGCACGTGCCCTACGGCGACCTCGCGGCGCTCGACCGGGCCGTCGACGAGGACACCGCCGCGGTGTTCCTCGAGCCGATCATGGGTGAGGGCGGCGTCGTCGTGCCGCCCGAGGGCTACCTGGCGGGCGCCCGGAAGATCACCGCCGAGCGGGGTGCGCTACTGATCCTCGACGAGGTGCAGACCGGTATCGGCCGCACCGGCTGGTTCTACGCGCATCAGGCCGCGGGCATCGTGCCCGACGTCATGACGCTCGCGAAGGGCCTCGGCGGCGGCATGCCGATCGGCGCGTGCATCGCGACCGGCGCGGCCGCGGAACTGTTCGGACCGGGCAAGCACGGCACCACGTTCGGCGGCAACCCGGTGTGCGCGTCGGCGGCGCTGGCGGTGCTGAAGACGATCGCCGCGGAGGATCTTCTGTCGCACGCCGACAACCTGGGCAAGGTGCTCTCCGCGGGCATCGAGGGTCTCGGGCATCCGCTCGTCGACCACGTCCGCGGCTCGGGGCTACTGCTGGGTGTCGTGCTCACCGACGATGTCGCGCCGGCGGTCGAGACCGCCGCCCGCGAGGCCGGCTACCTCGTCAACGCGGCGCAGCCCGGCGTGGTCCGGTTGGCACCCCCGCTGATCTTGACCGAGGAGCAGGCGGAAGGATTCGTCGCGGCGCTGCCGGGAATTCTCGATACGGCCGCGGTGGAACCGGCAGGAGGCAAGTAGTTACATGACCGTTCGACACTTCTTGAGGGACGACGACCTCACCCCGGCGGAGCAGGCCGAGGTGCTCGCGCTCGCCCGCGAGCTCAAGGCGAACCCGTTCTCGCGACGGCCGCTCGACGGTCCGCGGGGCGTCGGCGTCATCTTCGACAAGAACTCGACCCGCACGCGGTTCTCCTTCGAGATGGGTATCGCACAGCTCGGCGGCCACGCGGTGGTCGTCGACGGCAGCAAGACCCAGCTGGGTCGCGACGAGACGCTGCAGGACACCGGACGGGTGCTGTCCCGCTTCGTCGATGCCGTCGTGTGGCGCACGTTCGGCCAGGAGCGGCTCGAGCAGATGGCCGAGGGTGCGACGGTGCCGATCGTCAACGCGCTGTCGGACCAGTTCCACCCGTGCCAGGTGCTCGCGGACCTGCAGACCATCGCCGAACGCAAGGGCGAGTTGGCCGGTCTGAGACTGACGTACCTCGGTGACGGTGCCAACAACATGGCGCACTCGCTGTTGCTGGGCGGCGTCACCGCCGGCATGCACGTGACGATCGCCGCGCCGCTCGGGTTCGCACCCGACCCGGTGGTCGTCGACGCGGCCCGTGTCCGGGCCGAGCAGACCGGCGCGATGGTCACGCTCGTCGACGACCCGCAGGCCGCGGTGGCAGGCGCCGACGTGCTGGTGACGGACACCTGGACGTCGATGGGGCAGGAGGAGGACGGTCTCGACCGCGTCGGGCCGTTCCGCCCGTTCCGGATCGACGCCGATCTGCTGGCGAAGGCGGCACCGGACGCTATGGTGCTGCACTGCCTGCCCGCGCACCGTGGCGAGGAGATCACCGACGAGGTGCTCGACGGTCCGCAGTCGGCGGCGTGGGACGAGGCCGAGAACCGTCTGCACGCGCAGAAGGCTCTGCTCGTGTGGCTCCTCGAACGAACCGAGTCCCGGCCATGACCTCCGCCCCGGGCCCGGATACTGCGCCGTCTGCCGCCGCCGTCGCGCACACGCGTGCCGGCCGGCAGGCCAGGATCACCGCGCTCGTCGCCGAGCGTCACATCCGCAGTCAGGCCGAACTCGCGGCGTTGCTCGCCGCCGAGGGCATCGAGGTCTCGAACGCGACGCTCTCGCGTGACCTCGAGGAGCTCGGCGCGGTGAAGCTGCGAGCCGCCGACGGCGGGGCCGGGGTGTACGTGGTGCCGGAGGACGGCTCGCCCGTGCGGGGCGTGTCCGGCGGCACCGACCGGTTGTCCCGGCTGCTCGGGGAGCTGCTGGTGTCCACCGATGCCAGCGGGAACCTCGCGGTGCTCCGCACCCCGCCCGGGGCTGCGCACTACCTGGCCAGCGCGCTCGATCGGGCCTCGTTGCCCGACGTCGTCGGCACGATCGCGGGCGACGACACCATCGTCGTCGTGGCGCGGGAGCCGCTCACCGGAGCGGACCTTGCCGCGGCGATAGAGCGCCTGGCCTGACCACTAGACTCTTTCTCGAACACTTCGATTTCTAAGGAGCACACACACCATGGCTGAACGCGTCGTACTCGCCTACTCCGGCGGGCTGGACACCTCGGTGGCCATCAGCTGGATCGGCAAGGAGACCGGCAAAGAGGTCGTTGCCGTGGCCATCGACCTCGGCCAGGGCGGCGAGGACATGGAGGTCGTGCGTCAGCGTGCCCTCGACTGCGGCGCCGTCGAGTCGGTCGTGGTGGATGCCCGTGACGAGTTCGCCGACGAGTACTGCCTGCCGACGATCCAGGCCAACGCGCTGTACATGGACCGCTACCCGCTGGTCTCGGCCATCAGCCGCCCGCTGATCGTCAAGCACATCGTCGAGGCCGCGCGTGCGCACGGCGGCACCGTCGTCTCGCACGGCTGCACCGGCAAGGGCAACGACCAGGTCCGCTTCGAGGTGGGCTTCGGTGCTCTGGCTCCCGACCTCGAGGTCATCGCGCCGGTCCGCGACTACGCGTGGACCCGCGAGAAGGCGATCGCCTTCGCCGAGGAGAACAACATCCCGATCAACGTCACCAAGCGCTCGCCGTTCTCGATCGACCAGAACGTGTGGGGCCGCGCCGTGGAGACGGGCTTCCTCGAGGATCTGTGGAACGCCCCCACCAAGGACGTCTACGACTACACGCAGGACCCCACGCTCAACTGGAACAGCCCCGACGAGCTGATCATCAGCTTCGAGGCCGGCAAGCCGGTCGCGATCGACGGCAAGCCCGTCACCGTGCTCGAGGCCATCCAGGAGCTCAACAAGCGGGCGGGCGCGCAGGGCGTCGGCCGCCTCGACGTCGTCGAGGACCGCCTCGTGGGCATCAAGAGCCGGGAGATCTACGAGGCCCCGGGCGCGATGGTGCTCATCAACGCGCACCAGGAGCTCGAGCACGTCACCCTCGAGCGCGAGCTGGGCCGCTACAAGCGGCAGATGGAGCAGCGCTGGAGCGAGCTGGTCTACGACGGCCTGTGGTTCTCGCCCCTCAAGGATGCGCTGGATTCGTTCGTCGCGAAGACCCAGGAGCGGGTCACGGGCGACATCCGGCTGTTCCTGCACGGCGGCGCGATCACCGTCAACGGCCGCCGCAGCCCGGAGTCGCTGTACGACTTCAACCTCGCCACCTACGACGAGGGCGACACGTTCGACCAGTCGTACGCGAAGGGCTTCGTCAACATCCACGGCCTGTCCTCCAAGGTCGCCGCGAAGCGCGACCTGGGTCTCTAGGCCATGACCGACGCCCACGGAACAAACGAGGGCGCCCTCTGGGGCGGCCGGTTCGAATCCGGACCGGCCGCCGCCATGGCGGCGCTGAGCAAGTCGACGCACTTCGACTGGGTCCTGGCCCCGTACGACGTGCGGGCCTCGCAGGCGCACGCCAAGGTTCTGCACAAGGCCGGCCTGCTCAGCGAGGCGGACCTGGCGACGATGCTCGACGGCCTCGCCCGGCTCGGTGACGACGTCGCCTCCGGCGCGTTCGGGCCCGCCGAGTCCGACGAGGACGTCCACGGCGCCCTCGAGCGCGGTCTGATCGAGCGCGTGGGTCCGGAAGTCGGTGGGCGGCTGCGCGCGGGTCGTTCTCGCAACGACCAGGTGGCCACGCTGTTCCGCATGTGGCTGCGTGACGCGGTCCGGCGGATCGCGGACGGCGTGCTCGACGTGGTCGACGCGCTCGCCACCCAGGCCGCGGCACACCCGGATGCCGTGATGCCGGGCAAGACGCATCTGCAGGCGGCGCAGCCGGTGCTGCTGGCGCATCATCTGCTCGCGCACACGCATCCGCTGCTGCGCGACGTCCAGCGTCTGCGGGACTTCGACAAGCGGGCCGCGGTGTCGCCGTACGGGTCCGGTGCCCTTGCAGGTTCGTCGCTGGGGCTCGACCCCGACGCCATCGCCGCCGAGCTGAACTTCGACTCGGCTGCGGAGAACTCGATCGACGCGACGTCGTCGCGCGACTTCGCGGCCGAGGCCGCGTTCGTCCTCGCGATGATCGCGGTCGACCTGTCGCGGATGGCCGAAGAGGTCATCATCTGGAGCACACCCGAATTCGGTTACATCACGCTGGCCGACGCGTGGTCCACGGGGTCGTCGATCATGCCGCAGAAGAAGAACCCGGACGTCTCCGAGCTCACCCGCGGCAAGGCCGGACGTCTGATCGGCAACGTGACCGGCCTGCTGGCCACGCTCAAGGCTCAGCCGCTCGCATACAACCGCGATCTGCAGGAGGACAAGGAGCCGGTCTTCGACTCGGTTGCCCAGCTCGAGCTGCTGCTGCCCGCGATCACCGGTCTGGTGTCCACTCTCGAGTTCCACGCCGACCGGATGGCGGAGCTGGCTCCGGCCGGATTCACCCTCGCCACCGACATCGCGGAATGGATGGTGCGTCAAGGCGTTCCGTTCCGGGTGGCGCACGAGGCGGCGGGTGCGTGCGTCCGAGTCGCGGAGGGGCGGGGAGTCGGTCTCGACGAGCTCACCGACGACGAGCTCGCCGGGGTCGACTCGGCGCTCACTCCCGCGGTGCGCGAGGTACTGACGGTGCACGGTTCGATCGCGTCGCGCAGTGCACGCGGTGGGACGGCCGGCGTCCGTGTCGCCGAGCAGTTGGGCGGGGTGCGGGCCTCGGCGAACGCGCTCCGCGAGTGGGCCCGCGCCTGAGCGGAATCGAAGATCGACTCGGTGTAACTCCGCGTCCACGAACGCAGTAATGTGGAAGGCTCATCGAACATGATGTGATGAAGGTCACGATGAGTTGCTGGGGGAGTGCGCTGGTGAGTCTGAGCTCCGACTACGTGGTGGGTTCGCTGCGACGGGCCGTGGCCACGGCACAGAACGGCCTCGAGGTGGTTCGACTCGGCGGTCTGGAAACGGGGGCGACTCCGTCCCCGTTCCAGATCGTCGAGCGCGCCCCGATGTATCGGCTGCGTCGCTACTTCGCGGACGCGGACCCCTCGGAGGTCGGCGCCCCGGTCGTGCTCGTCCCGCCGATGATGATGTCCGCGGACGTGTACGACGTCACGCGGGATCAGGGTGCGGTCGGCATCCTCCACGAGATGGGCCTCGATCCGTGGGTGGTCGACTTCGGGTCACCCGACGCGGAGGAGGGCGGCTGGAGCCGCACGCTCGCCGATCACATCGTCGCGATCAGCGAGATCGTCGACCGGGTGCACGAGCACACCGGTCGCGACGTCCATCTCACCGGGTACTCGCAGGGCGGCATGTTCTGCTATCAGGCCGCGGCGTACCGACGCTGCCGGAACATCGCCAGCCTCATCACGTTCGGTGCTCCCGTCGACACCTTGGCGGCGCTGCCGTTCAACATTCCGGCGGGGCTCGCGACGAGGGGCGCGGACCTGCTCGCCGATCACGTCTTCAACCGGCTCTCCATCGCAGGATGGATGGCGCGCACCGGGTTCCAGCTGCTCGACCCGGTCAAGACCGCGAAGTCCCGCTTCGACTTCCTGCGACAGTTGCACGACCGCGACGCCCTGCTCCCGCGGGAACAGCAGCGCCGCTTCCTCGCGCAGGACGGCTGGGTCGCGTGGTCCGGGCCGGCCGTCGCGGAATTGCTCAAGCAGTTCATCGTGCACAACCGGATGATGACCGGCGGCTTCGTCATCAGGGACACCGCCGTGAGCCTCGCCGAGCTTTCGTGCCCGATCCTGGCGTTCGTCGGCGAGGTCGACGACATCGGTCAGCCTCTCGCGGTGCGGGGCATCAAGCGGGCGGCCCCCCGTGCCGAGGTGTTCGAGTCGACCCTGCGTGCAGGACATTTCGGCCTCGTGGTCGGCTCTGCGGCCGCATCGCGGACCTGGCCCACCACCGGCGAATGGGTGCGCTGGCGGGAGGGTGTGGGCCCGCGTCCGGACGCGGTGGACGTGATGATTCACGACGAGCCGTCCGGTCACGACAGCGGCGTCAGCATCACCAACCGCATCACGCACACCGTCGCGTCGATCGCGGAAGTGGGTGTGGGCGTCGGGAAGGGTATCGCCGACTTCGCGACCGACACCGTGCGCGGCACCCGTGAGATCTCGATCGAGGCCGCCCGGGCGCTGCCCCGGCTGGCCCGGCTCGGACAGTTGCAGCCGCACTCGCGGATCTCGCTGGGTCTGCTCCTCGCCGAGCAGGGCCGGCAGGCGCCCGGCGGCGCGTGTTTCCTGTTCGACGACCGCGTGCACACCAATGCGGCGGTCAATACCCGCATCGACAATGTCGTGCGCGGGCTCGTGCACGCCGGAATCCGACCCGCCACGCATGTCGGTGTGCTGATGGAGACGCGACCGAGCGCGCTGGTCGCGATCGCCGCGTTGTCCCGTCTGGGAGCGGTGGCGGTGCTGCTGCCCCCCGGCGGTGACCTCGACGAGGCGGTGCGGCTGGGCCGGGTCGACCGGATAGTCGTCGACCCCGACAACGTCGAGGACGCGGTCGCCACGGGCAAGAAGGTCCTCGTCCTCGGCGGCGGCGAGTTCCGTGGCCTCGCGGTCGAACTCGGACCCGACGTCGTCGATCTCGAGCAGATCGACCCGGACGCGGTGACGCTACCCGGGTGGTATCGCCCGGACCCGGGACTCGCCCGGGAGTTGGCGTTCGTGATCTTCAGTGGGTCCTGCGGCAACCTCGAAGCCAAGTACATCACCAACTACCGGTGGGCATTGTCGGCGTTCGGCACCGCGTCGGCGGCTTCGCTCAGTCGCAGCGACACCGTCTACTGTCTTGCGCCGCTGCATCATTCGTCGGGGCTGATGGCCACTCTCGGTGGCGCGATCGCCGGCGGAGCGCGCATTGCGCTGTCCCGCGGGCTCGACCCGGAGCGCTTCGCGGAGGAAGTGCATCGCTACGGCGTCACGGTCGTGAGCTACACGTGGACGATGATGCGCGAGATCCTCGACGCCGAAACGCTGCCGCTCGAGGACGGACATCCCATCCGGCTCTTCATCGGGTCGGGAATGCCACCCGGACTGTGGCGCCGGATCTCGTCGCGATTCGCGCCCGCGCGGGTGCTCGAGTTCTACGCCTCCACCGAGGGTGATGTCGTACTGGTCAACGTGTCCGGCGCGAAGGTCGGATCCAAAGGCCGGCCGCTGCCGGGCAGCGCGGAGGTCCGGGTCGCGGCGTACGACCCGATCGAGGGCCGACTGCTCGAGGACGCGCGCGGCTTCGTCCGCGAGTGCGAGGACGACGAGGTGGGTCTGCTCCTCGGCCGGCCCGGGGCCCGTGCCGAGGCCGTTCCCGGACTGATGCGGGGAGTGTTCGCGGCCGGCGACGCGTGGGTGCCGACGGAGAATCTGTTCCGACGCGACGCCGACGGCGACTTCTGGCTCGTCGACCACAAGCGCACCGTGGTGAACGCGGTCGGCGGACCGGTGTTCACGCAGCCGATCGTGGACCTCCTCGGCGCGATGCCACAGGTGGACCTCGCAGTCGCGTACGGCGTGCCCACGGGGGATCATCAGGCGGCAGTCGCCGCGATCACCGTCCACGACGGACGGGTCCCGAACGCTGCCGAGGTCACGGCGGCCCTCGGCCGGCTGCCGATCGCGCAGTGCCCGGACATCGTCCATGTGGTCGATCGGATTCCGCTCGGTGCGTCCTACCGGCCGCGTTCGACGGAACTGCAGGCCGCCGGACTACCCAAGCCGAGCGCTCGTTCCTGGTACCTCGACGCCGACACGGGCCGCTACAAGCGGTTCACCAAGGCGGTCGCGGCCCGCTACGGGGACGGTCCGGCGGGCCCGGGTGGGGTGCCCGCGTAGCCGGGACGACGCCGACTTGTAGCCTGGACCGGCCGACATCGACGGACGGCCCGAGAGGACTGAAGTGGCTATTGATCCCACCCTGCTCAGCATTTTGGCGTGCCCGCAGGACAAGGGGCCGTTGCTGTTGGTCGGCGACGAAGTGCTCTACAACCCCCGGCTGCGCCGCGCTTACCCGATCGAGAACGGCATCCCGGTGCTGCTCATCGACGAGGCCCGCGAGGTGACCGACGCCGAGCACGACGATTTCGTCGCGCGCGGCGTCGCGGCATCGGAGTCCTGATCGCTCAGTCGAGCGGCCCGGTGAGATAGGACTGCAGCGTCGGCGCGACCAATCGCGCGGCCTCGTCGGTCGAGAGGTCGCCGAGCGCCCTCACACCCAGCAGGTGACGGGTGAGGAATAGCCCTGCCATCTGCGACGCGACGAGCGCGACCCGAAGCTCACCGGTTCCCGGCGGCGAGTCCACTCGCGGAACGACGTCACGCAGTGCGACTTCGAGCAGAAAGCTCCGGAGCAGTCGTTCCCTTCCTCCGGTGAGTGCCGACCGCACGGCCGCGACCACCGCCGGCTGATGCGGCGAATCCCAGATGCCGATCACGGTGCGGGCGAGCGCCGCACCGAGTTCGTCCACGGGGACGGCCTCGAACGATCCGAGGATCGACGTGGGATCCATCGGGAGTGCGATCGCGGCGACGAGCAGTTGCTGCTTCGTGCCGAAGTAGTGGTGTACCAACGCCGAGTCGACACCCGCCTCCGCGGCGATAGAGCGGACGGTGGTGTGGTCGAACCCCTTGTCGGCGAACTGTTCTCGGGCGGCAGACAGGATCCGGTCTCGCGTGACGGACGGGCCGGGCCGGCGTCCGGACCGGGTCGGCGGCGCCGCGGAGTCGGCCATCACGGCGTGCGTCGGCGCAGGGTCGCGGCACCGAGACCGAGGGCGACGGCGACGAACAACGCGACTATGCCGAGATCGCGCCACATCAGTGCGGTCGTCCCCGGATGTGTGGCCACCTGTTGCAACGCCTCGACTGCGTAGCTGAGCGGAAGGACGTTGCTGATCCACTCGAGCCACTGCGGCAACTGATTTCGCGGTACCAGCAGCCCGCACAGCAGGAGTTGGGGGATCACGATCACGGGCATGAACTGCACCGCCTGGAATTCCGTCCGTGCGAACGCGCTGCACAACAGCCCCAAGGCGACGCCGAGAACCGCATTCACCACGGCAATGAGGATCACCCACAAGGCGCTGCCCTGCGTGGTCAGGCTCAGGAACCAGAAGGCGACGCCGCACGCCAGCGCGGCCTGCGCGGTGGCGGCGATCGAGAATGCGGTGCCGTAGCCGGCGAGCAGATCGAGCTTCGACAGGGGAGTGGTGAGCAGTCGCTCGAGCGTCCCGGAACTGCGTTCGCGCTGCATCGCGATCGACGTCACCAGGAACATGACGATGAACGGGATGATGCCGAGCATCGTGATCGCGATCCGGTCGAACAGAGGGACCTGACCGGCCGGGGTGGGCACATTCTGGTACAGGAAGTACAGCAAGACCATGATGAGCGACGGGACGAACAGGATCATCGCGACCGTGCGTCGATCCGTCCGAAGTTGGCGCAGGATGCGCGTGGTGCTCGCGGCGTAGATGCGCGGATTCACGATCACGGCTGGACTCCCACCTGCTGGTCCCTGATCAGGACGAGGAACGCCTCCTCGAGGTTCGACTTGCCCGTGCGCCGCCGCAGTTCGTCCGGCGGTACGTGAGCGAGCAGCCGGCCCTTGCGCAGCAGCAGCAGGCTTTCGCAGTGGTCGGCCTCGTCCATCACGTGACTCGAGACCAGCAGTGTCGTGCCGGACGCGGCGAGCGAAGCGAAGTGCTCCCACAGTTCGGCGCGCAGCACCGGGTCCAGGCCGACGGTCGGTTCGTCGAGGACGAGCACCTCGGGACGACCGACCAGAGCGCACGCCAGGGACACTCGGCTGAGCTGACCGCCCGACAGGTCACCGGCGGCGTGGTGAGCGTGGGTGCTCAGGCCGACCGCCTCGATCGTCTCGGCCACCGCGTCGTTCCCGCGTCCGTAGAGCGACGCGAAGTACCGGACGTTGTCGCGGATGGAGATGTCGAGGTAGACGCTCGGCTCCTGGGTCACGTACCCGACCCGGCTGCGCAGCGGCGTCGAGCCCGCAGGCCGGCCGAGGACGGTCACCGTGCCGGATTCGACGATCTGGGTCCCGACGACACACCGCATCAGCGTGGTCTTGCCGCATCCCGACGGACCCAGGAGCCCGGTGATCGACCCGCGGGCGATCGACAGGCTCACGTCCTGAAGTGCGGGAGCACCGCCCCGAGTCACGTCGAGGCCGCGTATCTCGACGGCGAGCGGCGCCGGACGTGCGGCGCCGGACTCGGTTGCTTCGGTCATGGCGTCGACCTCGATTCATCGGGTGATGAACTCATCGCTCGATGAATTGTTTTCCGTGCGGTGAGGGCCGGTCAACGGTTCGTCGGCATCGATCGCAAATCCGTGCACAATCGTGACCGTGACCTTCTCCAGCCGCGCAGGACTCCGCGACGCCGAGCATCCGCTCGAGGCCGCGCGTGCGGTCCTCGGAAGCACGTTGACCATCGGCGCGGTTCGGGCCCGCATCGTCGAGGTCGAGGCCTACGGCGGAGATCCCGCCGGTCCCTGGCCGGATCCCGCGGCGCACTCGTACCGCGGGCCGACCCCACGGAACGCGGTGATGTTCGGACCTGCCGGCCATCTGTACGTCTACCGCAGTTACGGCATGCACTTCTGCGCCAATGTCTCGTACGGGCCCGACGGTGTGGCGGGGGGCGTGCTGTTGCGTTCCGCCGAGATCCTCGAGGGCCACGAGATCGTCGCCTCGCGACGTCCTGCCATCCGGCGCCCTGTCGACGCGGCACGCGGACCGGGCAACCTGGGTGCGGCGCTCGGCCTGACACTCGACGACGACGGGCTCGACCTGTTCGGCGAGGACCCGGGAGTCGATCTCACGCTGTCCCCGGCGGACGCCTGCAACAGCGGTCCGCGCGTGGGGATCTCGGTGGCACAGGATTGGCCGTGGCGGCTGTGGATACCCGGTTCGCCCGCCGTGTCGGCCTACCGCCGCAGCCCGCGCGCACCCGCCGCCACCTGACGGTGGGATGATCGGGTGCGTGACTGAGAACATCCTTGACGAACTGACCTGGCGGGGGCTCATCGCCCAGTCGACCGATCTGGACGCACTGCGTCGTGAGACCGAGGCCGGTCCAGTCACGTTGTATGCCGGCTTCGATCCGACCGGCCCGAGCCTGCACGCCGGGCACCTGGTGCCGCTGCTCGCACTCAAGCGTTTTCAGCGCGCAGGCCACCGTCCCATCGTGCTGGCAGGCGGCGCCACCGGCATGATCGGTGACCCTCGTGACGTCGGCGAGCGGGTCATGAACACCGCCGACACCGTGGCGGACTGGGCCGAGCGCATCCGATCGCAGCTCGAGCGATTCGTCGACTTCGACGAATCGCCGACCGGCGCCGTCATCGAGAACAACGCGAACTGGACGTCGAAGCTCACGGCGATCGACTTCCTGCGCGATATCGGCAAGCACTTCTCGGTGAACGTCATGCTGGCCCGCGACACCGTCAAGCGTCGCCTCGAATCGGACGGCATCTCCTACACCGAGTTCAGCTACATGCTGCTGCAGGCCAACGACTTCGTGCACCTGCGCCGGAACTACGGCTGCACGGTGCAGGTCGGCGGTTCGGACCAGTGGGGCAACATCATCGCCGGCGTCGATCTCAACCGGAAGCTCGACGGCGAGTCCGTCCATGCCATGACGGTGCCACTCGTGACCTCGGCGGACGGCAAGAAGTTCGGCAAGTCGACGGGTGGCGGCAGCTTGTGGCTCGACCCCGAGATGACCAGCCCGTACGCGTGGTACCAGTACTTCGTGAATACCGGCGACGCCGACGTCGTGAAGTACCTGCGCTGGTTCACGTTCCTCACGCAGGAGGAGTTGGCCGAACTCGAGGTGGCAACCGCCGAGCGCCCGCAAGCGCGCGAAGCGCAGCGTCGCCTCGCCGCGGAGATGACGACCCTTGTCCACGGCCAGGCGAACACCGATGCCGTCGAGCTCGCGAGCAAGGCACTGTTCGGACGTGCGGAGCTTGCGGATCTGGACGAGTCGACCCTGGCGGCTGCGCTCAAGGAGGCCTCCATCGCCGAGGTCACCGGCGATGCGCCGCGCACGATCGTGGATCTGCTGGTGGCGAGTGGACTGAGCGACAGCAAGGGCGCGGCGCGGCGTGCGGTCAAGGAAGGCGGCGCGTACGTCAACAACCGCCGCGTCGAGTCGGACGACTGGACCCCCGAGGCCGGGGACCTCCTGCACGGTCAGTGGCTGGTCGTCCGACGCGGACGCAAGAACTTCGCCGGCATCAAGGTGGTCGCCGGCTGACGTGTCCGGCGTCACCATGATCGTTTGCGGCCCGAACGGGACGGGGTACGCCCCGTCCCGTTCGGTCTACCTGCGGCTTTGGGAATAACGAGCTCCCTGAACCGGCTTTGACCAGGGGATTTGGCATACGGGCGATCGGCCCGTAACTTATTCCAGGTCAGAGCGACACGGACACCGACCCGGACGCGATCTTCACAGGTCAGCGAGGGAAAACGAGGTTGTACGGGGAGCGCCTGATATTCCCGGAAGTTGGTTGGCTCTCCTGCCTTGTGTAGGGTGGTTGTACCGCGTTCGGGTGGCCGGACGGGGAGCGGGTTTGCACTCGATTCCCTGGTAGGCTAAGCTGGAACGGTTGCCCCGGAACGAGAAGCTGTGATGGTTTCGAGTGATGGTGTGCGCGTGTTCTTTGAGAACTCAACAGTGTGTCGATGAATGTCAGTGCCAATTTTGGTACTCCATCACATTTTTTGTGGTGGGTATTTGCTGATCGTCTCATTCTTCCGTCTGGGATGGTC